>CAVYTP010000014.1:0-189172 GCA_963771455.1 uncultured Pseudomonadota bacterium | reverse complement strand
ACCCGGTCGAGGTCGCCCCAGCGGGTCGCCTGACGGAATTTGTCGGGGTCGAGCGTATCGACCGAAACGTTGATGCGCTTGACGCCGCAGGCCGCGAGTTCGCTGGCGTAGCGGGCGAGCTGCGACCCGTTGGTCGTTACCGTCAACTCTTCGAGCGCGCCGCTTTCAAGGTGGCGCGACAGCGAACGGAACAGCGTCATGATGTCGCGCCGCACCAACGGTTCGCCGCCGGTGATCCTCAGCTTGCGCGTGCCCATGCCGATGAACGTGGAGCACAGCCGATCGAGTTCCTCGAGCGAAAGGACGTCGCGTTTCGGCAGAAAGTTCATGTCTTCGGACATGCAGTAGACGCAGCGGAAATCGCAGCGGTCGGTGACCGATACGCGGACATAGGTAATCGCCCGGCCGAAAGGATCGACCAGCGGCGCCGACCCGGGATTGGCTCGCACGTTCATCATCGACTTCAGTTAAGCGCGCGGAGGGCAAAAAGAAAGGCGCCCGAATCGGGCGCCTCCAGCATGTCCTGAGATATTCCGCGCTGAATTCAGCGCAGCACGACCACGGTCGCCCCGACCCTGGCGCGGCCGTAGAGATCCGTGACGTCGTCGTTGGTCATCCGGATGCAGCCCGACGATACGGCCTGACCGATGGTATCGGGCTCGTTGGAGCCGTGAATTCGGTACAGAGTGCCGGCGAGATACATCGCGCGCGCGCCGAGCGGGTTCTCGATCCCGCCGGCCATGTGGCGCGGCAGGTCGGGGCGGCGCTTCAGCATTTCGGCCGGCGGCGTCCAATCCGGCCACTCGCGCTTCATTGCGATGTGGGTGGTGCCGCCCCAGGTGAAGCCGGGACGGCCGACGCCGATGCCATAGCGCAGCGCCTGCCCGTTGCCGATCACGAAATAGAGCCGGCGCTCGTTGGTGTTGATGATGATCGTGCCCGGCACATAGTTGCCGGGAAAGAACACGGTTTCGCGCGGGATCGGCGAGGAGAGCGGACGTCCGTCCTGATCGGTCGAACCGTAGGAAGCGGGCCCGAAGGCGAACGCGCCCGTGGCGAAACCCATGACAAGGCACAGCGCCGTAACTAATCGAAGCATCAATCGCATCGCGTCGCCCCCAGAAGCAGGATCGGCCCTGCCAAAGCCAAGCAAATCCACTCGACCCTCACTATAGTGGGGTCAAAGTTATTAACCGCGCAACTATTCGCTGCCGGTTTGCTAAATTCATCGTGACCTTGCGGTAGAGCGCGTCTGCCGCGAGGCTCGCGCTCACGAGCCTCGTGAGCTAAAGCGGCGGCGTAGGATTCCGCCTCAACGGCGCAATTTAGGGTTGTCGCATGAAAGTCGTTGGCTTCTTCGTCCTCGCCTCGCTCATCTTCAATTCGGCGACAGCAGCGACCAGGGACATCGAGCTGCTGCGGCCCGCAAATGTCGGGGCGTCCGCCCCGGCGCTCGCCATCGTAAAAAAGGCGCTCGCCGCGAAGGATTTCACCCTGAAAGACGTTGTCGTGAACGGCGGCGGCGAGGACGCCGTCGCCGCCGCGCTCGCCGATGGCAAGCCGCCGCCGGCGGCGGCTTGGCTCAACGGCTACGAGGTCCGCGCGCTCGCCGACGAGCGCAAGCTTGGCGATGTCTCGGTCAACGCGGAACGCGATCGTTGGGCGAGCTACCTCACGGCTCAGGCGCGAACTTACCTCATGTCGCAAGGCCGCTGGGTCGCGGCGCCGCTGGACGTGATGCCGCTGAACGGCATCTGGATCAACGCGGCGTTGCTGCAGCGGATCGGCGGCGCCGCGCCCGACACGATCGAAAGCCTTTTTTCGCTGCTCGATCGGGCTCGCGCCGCCGGAATTGCGCCGCTCACAGTCGCAGGATCGCCTCGCGAGCTCGCGCTGCTGTTCGAGCAGGTGGTCATCGCGACGGCGGGACCGAGCATCTACAAACGCGTCTTCATCGACGAGAACGAAATGGCGATTTAGTCGGACAAGATGATCCGAGCCTTCGAAGCCTTTGCGCGCCTGCGCGCCTACGTCGCCGTCGAAGATGCGAGCCTCGATGCGCAGGCCGCAGCGCAGCGGGTCGTGAGGGGCGACGCGCTCGCTTTCGCGGGGCCCGGGTCCACCGATCTGCTGTTCAAGGCGGCGGGCAAGGTCGCGGACAAGGACTACCTATGCCTTCGCTTTCCCGGAACGAGCTCCACGATCCTTTATCAGATGGACATCGTCGCGATGCTAAAGGCGAGCCCTGACGCGTGGCCGGCGCAATCGGCGCTTGCCGACGTCGTCATGGACCCTCAGGTCCAGACGGACGTGGGCCTAGCGACGGGCGCCATACCCGCGCGCGGCGACGCCGACACTTCGAAGTTCGACGCCTGCGGTAGCCATGACGTCGCCGACCTTCAGGTGGCGACCGCATTGGGAAGCATCCTGGGTTCCACCGCCTACGGCTTCACGCAAAGCCCCGCAATTACCGCCGCCTACGTCGATGTGGTGGCGCGGTTCTTCCACGGAGAAATCCCCACCGCGGAGGCGGCGACGGCGGCGCTGCATGGCGTGCTGACGGCTTCGCATTGATGGGTCCGCAGCGCCCTGATCCGACGCTGCGCGCCACCTCCTCCAGCCAGCCGGAAGGCTTCGTCCCCTCTCCCGTTTACGTGAGAGGGTTGGGGCGAGCGCGGCTCTTCACGCCTCTGACGCGGCAGTTGCGCCAACCGGCCGGTAGAGCTCGCGCGCTTCGCTCGCCGGCCCGCGCCGCTCGCCGAGCGCTTCGACCTGGATCGTCACCCACTGGGCGCCTTGCGGGAAGGCGAGCACGTCGCCGATCTTCACGGCGCGGCTGGGCTTTTCGATCGCGGCGCGCGTCGTCCCCCGGATAACGCGAACGCCGCCTTCTTCGACTCGGCGCGCCGCGAGACTGCGCGTCTTGAAGAATTGCGCCCGCCACAGCCAGACGTCGATGCGGCAGCTTTCGGGCTCGCCGTTCATGCCGGCGCGGGCTCGTCCCGCGCCGGGGCGGCGGGCCTGGGCGGTGGGCGACGGCGACCATGCCCCTGCCGGCGCGGCTTGGGCGCGAGACCGCCGGCCGCAAAACTGCGTCGCCAGAGGCTCGCTTCCTCGCTCCCCTGCCCCATCCGCCGAAAGCCGAGATCCTTCAGCAGCGACTTAAGCTGCAGCTTCGACCAGCCGAAAGTCTCGGCCAGATCCGCACCGACCTCCAGCGGCCGTTCCGCGGCCTCCGCATCGCGCGCTGCGGCGGCGAGCCGTTCGAGCGTCAGCACGGGCGCCGCGAAATCGCCCACCGGACGCAGGCCCCGCAGCGCGAGCGCCTCGACCGGCGGCCGAGGGGCGGGGAGTTCCGTTGGATCTTCGAGCGAGGGCCGCCAGCGCGGCGCGGCCAGATGCGCGAAGATTTCCCCGAATGCGCGGGTCTCTGCGCGCCACATGCCCGGCAGATAGAGCGTGAACGCGCCAAAATGGACGCCGAGCTCTTTCAGGTCGGCCCGATCTTCGCGTTCGAGCGCATAAAGCTGCTCGAGCGCCTCTTTGCGATCGAGGACGCCGTAAGCCTCGTGCAGCTGATAGGCGAGGCCACGCGCCGGCCCGGAAAGCCGCCGCCCGCTCATCGCCTCCTCGAGCCGGACCAGCGGCGCGAGCTGTTTTCGCGCCTCCGCCGTGACGAAGTCTTCCAGACGCCTTGCGGCGCGCGCCCGCGCCGCGGCGGGGCCGTGATCACCGAGCAGTCGAGCCCGCGGAGCAAACGGCGCGCCGCCCGCGAGCTCGCCGACCTCCTGCCCGCGCCAGCGCAGACGCCCGTTGGCGGCGAGCGCAAACGACTCGTCGCGATCGTTGATCAGGCCGTGCAGGCGGCGCGAAATCTCAGGCGCCACCGCGCGATCGACAACGCTGCGCAGCGCCCGGTTCTCGAGCTCGCTCGTCCCGCGCTCGGGCGCAAAATGCAGCCCCTGCAGGGTGCCCACGAAATGCCCTTCGACGCTGACCGCACCGTTCGCCTCGATCTGGCTCGCAAGTTCGCCCGGGCGTTCGTTGAGAGTCTTGAGCAGCACGCTGGTGCGACGATCGACGAAGCGCTGGATCAACCGGTCGTGCAGCGTATCGGAGAGACGGTCCTCGAGATCGCGCGCCTGCTTCTGCCAGCCCTCGGCGTCGTCGATCCAGTTGGTGCGGTTGGCGACGTAGGCGAGCGTGCGGACCCGGGAAAGTCGGGCGGACAGCGCGTCGATCTCGCCATCGAGGCGATCGAGGCTCGTGTACTGGTCGCGCATCCAGGCCTCCGGCAGGCGACGGCGTCCCTGGGTCAGGTTTTCGAAAATCATCCCGACGAGCCTTGTGTGCTCGTCCTGGGTGGATTTTCGGAAGTCGGGGGTCTGGCAGACTTCCCATAGCCGGGTCAGATTGGCGCGATCCCGGCATCGGCGGGCGACGAGTTCATCGGTCGCGAGTTGGCGCAAGCGTCGTTTCGTCCTGCGCCTCGTCAGAGAGCCGCAATCCGGCGCGGGGCGCTGGCGCCACCAGCGACGCCAACAGCCCATTCAGCGACGAAAAGTCGAAGGCGGCGTTGCGCCATTCGGCGGCGTCCACGGGGTCGAAGACGTGGCCCTCGACCGCGGCGACGATGTCGGCGTCGATTTCCGGCGATTCGCCGGTGACGCCGAACGTGCCGTTGTTGCGGAATCGCCCGGCGCGGCCGGCGATCTGACCGACCTCCTGCGGCCGAAGCCAGCGCTGCCGGCGGCCATCGAACTTGCGCAATCCCGCGAACGCGACGTGATCGACCTCCATGTTGAGGCCCATGCCGATCGCGTCGGTCGCGACCAGAAAATCCACCTCGCCGGACTGGAACAGCTCGACCTGAGCGTTGCGCGTGCGCGGCGACAGCGAGCCCATCACGACGGCCGCGCCGCCGCGCTGGCGGCGGATCAGTTCGGCGATCGCGTAGACCTGGTCGGTCGAGAAGGCGACGATCGCGCTGCGGCGCGGCAGCCGGCTCAGTTTCTTGGAGCCGTCGTAGCGCAGTTCGGACAGGCGCTCGCGCGACTGGATCTCGACCCCGGGCACGAGACGGCGGATCAGCGGCGCCATGGTCGCCGCCCCCATGAACATCGTCTCGGAGGCGCCGCGGGCGTGGAGCAGCCGGTGCGTGAAGACGTGGCCGCGTTCGGGATCGCCGCAGAGCTGGATTTCGTCGACGGCGAGGAATTCGACCCGGCGCTCGATCGGCATCGCCTCGACCGTGCAGACCCAATACGCGGGATCGCGCGGAATGATTTTTTCCTCGCCGGTCATCAGCGCGACGAGACCCTTGCCGCGCAGCCGCACGATTCGGTCGTAGATTTCGCGCGCCAGCAGCCGAAGCGGCAGCCCGATCATCCCGGACGTGTGGGCGAGCATGCGCTCGACGGCGAGGTGGGTTTTGCCCGTGTTGGTCGGGCCGAGCACCGCGACGACCCTGGAAGCGCTGATCGGCGGCAACATTGCATTCACGGAAGCGATCCCCCTCGCCCAGGGTTGCGGGCGGTCAGGGACGGCAATTCCGGCGCGTCAGGCGGCCGGCAAGGGGGAGACCCGTTTGGCATCGCTGTGTTGAGATAATCATCGTCCGCCCGAGTGTCAAAGCTCAGGGGCCAAAAGCCTGTGGGAGAAAAAAATGACCCGAAAGCGCCCCAATACCTAACGGCGCCCCGCAAATCGATGAAAGACTCACGTGGCTGTCAGCCGCTCATTAAGGATTCCCCACCATCATTGTCGCCACAGTGTTGGTGCGGGCGTTCAAGGCGGACATGGGTGACATCACCGCGGAAATGATCGAGCGGGGTCGCAAGGGCGACCCGGCCGAAACGGCGCGTCGTCGCAAGATGACCGTCAAGCTCCGCCATGCGCGCCAGTCCCTGACCTCGCGGCCCCCCGACGATACCGGGCCTTACGACAGCATGGTCAAGCTGTTCGCGCAAAGCGCGAAGAGCGCCGCGCCCGCCCAGTTCGCCCTGATCGTCGTGATCACAGCCGGCGCGCTGTTCTGGCTGCCGACCCTCCCGGTTGTGTTCTGGGCGCTCCTGATGCTGCCGACGCTGGCGTCTCGCTATGCGTTGGGCGTCGCGTTCCTCAGGCTGCGCGATCCGGAAAAAGCCGCGCGGCTGTGGCGCGTTTTCTTCACGCTGACGGAGATGATGTTCGGCGCCGTGTGGGCGATCATCGTCGTCGACCTGCTTTCGGCCCCTGCGGCAAATGCGCACACCTTCGCGATGATCATCGTCATGTTGGTGTCGGGCATGATCGCCATGATGGGTTCGGCGATACCGGCCGCGGTCGGCGCCGGCCTGATGCCGATCATGGTGGCGCTCGTAGGCCTGTTCGCGGCGGGCTCCCGGCAGGACACCATCATCCTTTCGCTGCTGTGCGCCGGCGTGCTCGCCTATTTCATTGCGCTCGCCAGCCGCCTGCACCGCACGGCGCTCGCCGGCCTGTCGTATCAGGCGGAGAAAGACGCGCTGATCGCAGAGCTCGAGCAGGCCAAGCTCAATTCCGACGAGGCCCGCCGCCGCGCCGAGGGCGCCAACCTCGCCAAATCCCGCTTCCTGGCGACGATGAGCCACGAGCTTCGGACGCCGCTCAACGCCATCCTCGGCTTTTCCGAGGTGATGAAGGCGGAATTGTTCGGCGCGATGAACGTGCCGACCTACAAGGAATATTCCGCCGACATCCATTCTTCCGGCCAGCATCTGCTGATGCTGATCAACGAAATCCTTGACCTGTCGCGCGTCGAGTCCGGGCGCTACGAACTCAAGGAGGAGGCGGTGTCGTTGCCGGGCGTCGTCGAGGAATGCCGACATTTGCTCGCGCTGCGCGCCAAGAACAAATCCATCATGGTTCACGAAGACGCGGAGGAGCAGTTGCCGCGCATCTGGGCCGACGAGCGCGCCGTGCGGCAGGTGACCCTGAATTTGCTCAGCAACGCGATAAAGTTCACGCCGCAGGGCGGCGAGGTCTGGGTCAAGGTCGGCTGGACCACCACGGGCGGCCAATATCTCTCGGTCCGCGACAACGGTCCGGGCATTCCCGAAGACGAGATTCCGATCGTGCTGTCGTCGTTCGGACGCGGCTCGATGGCGCAGAAAAACGCCGACGAAGGCAGCGGCCTCGGCCTGCCGATCGTGCGCGGCCTGGTCGAACTGCACGGCGGCGAGTTCAAGCTGCAATCCAAGGTGCGCGAGGGCACCGAGGTGACGGTGATCTTCCCGCCCGAGCGGGTGATGAACGCGCTGCCGCAGCTCGACCCGCACGGGTCCGACTATGTGCAGGCGGATCGGGAACTGCGCCGCGGCCGTCGCTGGCGCCGACGCCAGGCGGCCGCCTAGGCGATCCGCTACAGCTCGTCCCGATAGCGCACTGGGCCGACCGCTCGGGTCGGACAGCGCATAGCCGTCGCCGTCGGCCGCCAGATAGCTCGGCCCGATCGGAATCTTGCCGCGCGCGCCGGGAATGTCGAGAACGTAGGTCGGCATCGCCAGCCCGGAGAGCCGCTGCCGCAGGGCGCGCATCAGCGCCTGCCCTTCCGCAATCGTCGTGCGCAGATGCGAAGTGCCGGGCGCGAGATCGGGATGGTGCAGATAATACGGCTTGACCCGCGCCTCGACGAAGGCGCGCATCAGCGCCTCCAGCGTTTCGACGTCGTCGTTGACGCCCTTCAGCAGCACGCTCTGGCTGACCAGCGACACGCCGGCGGCGAGAAGTCGCCGCAGCCGCGGCGCGGGCCTGCGGCGTCAGCTCGCGCGGATGATTGCTGTGCACGGCGACGTAGACGGTCTTGTCGTGCCCGTCGGTCAGCGCCTGGGCGAGCGCCGTCGTCACCCGCTCGGGCGCCGCGACCGGCAGCCGCGTGTGCCAGCGCAACACTTTTACGTGCGGAATGGCGGCGAGCGCGCGCGTCGCCAGCGCGATGCGGCGCGCCGAAAGCGCGAGCGGATCGCCGCCGGTCAGCACCACTTCCCAGATCTCCGGATGCGCGACCGGATATAGTCCAGCGCTGCGGCGAAATTCGGCCTCGTCGAGCCCGGGCTCGCCGGGCCCCACCATCTCGCGCCGGAAACAGAAGCGGCAATAGACCGCGCAGACCGAAACGAGCTTCAGCAGCACGCGGTCGGGATAGCGATGCACGAGCCCGCGCACCGGGCTTTTCAGGTCGTCGCCGATCGGATCGTCGAGTTCGGCGGCGGTGCGGTCCAGTTCGCGCGCGATCCGGCAGGAACTGGCGCGCGATCGGATCGGCGGGATCGGCGCGATCGATCAGCGCCGGCCAGCGCCGGCGGCGACGGCGATCGCGTAGCGCGCTCCACCGCCTCGAGCGATTCGGCGCGGCGTTCCGGCGCGACGAGGCCGGCGCCGATCAGCGCCTCGACGTTGGTTAGGGTTCGCCCGGATTTTGGTGTCATGTCCTGCGCTCAGCGCGCCCCTATAACGGCTCTCGGCCGCAAGGCCAATCTCGCGCCGCGCAAGCGCTATCCTCCTTTCGGGGACCGCCGCGTCGAGATTCGACTCCCCAACTCAGGCGCGATAGATTGACGCAGCGGAGGCGGCGAATGTCGCTTGATACCAGGCGTCCTCAGGATCTCGTCCAGCGCGTCGCGGCGCGCCGTTCGGCGCGCGTCTCCGATAACCCTCGACAGGACGGCTGGCGGCGCGAAACCTTTACGCTTCCGCGCGCCGAAGCGCGCACCAAAGCGCGCGAATGGTTCGATCGCTATCCGAAAGCGGCCTATCTCACCGAGATCGAGTTCTGGCGCGAACTGGCGGACGGGCAGATCGAATTCGTCATGCGCCGGCTGCCCACCGCCGACTGAGGGCAGGACGGCTGGACAGCCACCGCGCCGCCCTGCGAGAGGCCTCGATGCTCGGAGCCTCTATCGCCATGTAAAATGCGGTCGCGATCGCCAGCGCCAGCGGCAGGGAAATCCACAGCCAGACGCCGGGCGCGAAATGCTTGCAGGTGACGATGACGGCGCCGTGGGTGAGGTAGAGCGAATAGGAAATACGACCGAGGGCCTGCGGCAAGGAGGCATTCAGCCACCCGAGGTCGATGCGCCCACGCCGGGCGGCCCAGGCGCCCAGCACGAACCAGAGCGCGTATCCGAAGTCGCTATGCAGAAGCGCGAGCGCGCCGATCACAAGCGCCAGCGCCACGGTCGTCGAGTTTTTCAGCGTCGCCCAGACGAACAGCGGCATCGCCGCGCTGGCGTAGACTTCCGTGTAGAGCGACCACACCACCGGATCCTGTGGAAAACTCGAATCGGCAGGCGCGATACGGAATCCAGAAATAGTCGCCCCAGGGCGCGGGCAACCCGGTAAGCCACACGCCGGCCGCCATCGCCGCCGCGTACGGCGGCCACAGTCGAATGAAGCGCCTGACGAGGAAGACCTCGTAGCGTCCGCGCCAGGAAATCGTCAGCGCGTAGGCCGAGATCAGAAAGAAGCCGTTGACCGCCGAGCGGGCCAGCACCAGCAACTGCGGGAAGCCAGCAACCGCCGCGAAATGGGCCACCATGACGACGAGCGCGAGCAGGCCGCGCGCGCCGTCGAGCGAAGGCAGCCGGCCGCCGGCATCAGCCG
This sequence comes from uncultured Pseudomonadota bacterium, assembly GCA_963771455.1. GTDB lineage: Bacteria > Pseudomonadota > Alphaproteobacteria > Rhizobiales > Beijerinckiaceae > Roseiarcus. The sequence goes on along the minus strand of CAVYTP010000014.1, from coordinate 179,551 downwards.
GAGCTCGAACGGGCATGCGGACTCTCCCAAGGCGCGCGCCTGCCGCTCCCGGTCGACAGGTGACCCAACGTTATTTGGATGAACCTTTCGGCGCAGTTAATTGACGGCGTCGTTCGCCCGCGAAGACGCGAAACCCTTGCCAATTCGTCCGCAAATCGGGACAGTTCCCGTACAAACGATGTTGGATCGAAACGGCGGGGCGCGATGCGAATTCGTCATTCTGGGCGGCGGCGTGGTGGGCGTGACGACCGCCTATCAGCTTCAGCGCGACGGGCACGAAGTCGAGATCCTGGAGCGCAACGGACTCACCGCGGCTGAAACGAGCTGGGGCAACGCAGGCATGATCGCGCCGGGACATACATTTGTCTGGTCGTCGCCAAAGGCGCCGGGGATCCTGCTGAAGTCGCTATTGCTTCGCGATCAGGCGCTGCGTTTCAGGTTGTCGCTCGACCCCCGGCTTTACGTCTGGTCGTGGAAGTTCCTGATGGAATGCACGAGCGGCAAGGCGCGCCGCAACACGCTGCTCAAACACCGCCTCGCCGCCTACTCGCAGCGCGTGCTGGACGAGGTGGTGAAGGCGGAGGCGCTCGAATACGACCGCAACCAGCGCGGCATTCTCTACTTCCATCGCAGCCAGCAGTCGCTCGACGCGGGCATCGAGCAGATGAGGCTGCTCGAAACCGATGGCCAAAAGATCGAACTGCTCGACCGTCGCGCGATCGCCGCGCTCGATCCCAACCTCAACAGCGAAACGATTGTCGGCGGCATCCTTTGCCCGACCGACGAAACTGGCGACCCCGCCAAGTTTACCCGCGCCCTCGCCGCCAAGGTTTCCGAGCGGGGCGGCAACGTACGGACCGGCGTGACGATTCTCGGCATCGAGACCGACGGCGACCGGGTTACGGGCATCGCGACCGACAAGGGCGTCGTGACAGCCGACGCCTATGTGGTCGCGCTCGGCTCGGAGAGCCCGCTGATTACGCGAAAAATTGGTCTCGACGCTGCCGATCTATCCGATCAAGGGCTATTCGCTGACCATCCCGATCGGAAATCGCCTGAGACCTCCCGCGATCGGCATCGATCGACGAGCACAATCTGGTCGCCATCTCCCGTTTCGGCGACCGATTGCGAGTCACCGCGACTGCGGAATTCGCCGGCTACGACGCCAGCCACAAACCCAGCGACTTCACCTTCATGAAGCGCGTCGTCGCAGGACCTCTATCCCGAAGGCGCCGACTACGATCGCGCGGAAATGTGGGCGGGCTTGCGGCCGATGACGCCAACCAACCTGCCGCTGATCGGGCGACGAAAATACGAAAACCTCTATCTCAACGCCGGCCACGGCCATGTCGGCTGGACGATGTCGCACGGATCGGCGAGAATCGTCGCCGACCTCGTCACCGGTCGCACGCCCGCCATCCCGATGGACGGCCTCACGGACTAGGAGATGCGCATGTCTTCCGTCGCCGCGCTGACAGCTTCCAGGCCGCGTCGACCTTGGCGTATTCGCCAGCGAGATCGACGGCGGCCTCGCGGAACGGCTCGCGATCGGGCTGGTGATTCTCGCCACCGACCAGACGCTCGAGCACGAATTTCGCGAGCTGATCCGCATCCCCGGCGTCGCCTTCTACGAGGCGCGCGTCTTCAACGACAACGACATCACGCCGGAGACGTTGCGGGCGATCGGGCCGCGAATCGCCCCGACGCTCGACCTCATCCTGCCGGGCGTAAAGCTCGACGTCGTCGGCTTTGGCTGCACATCGGCGACGATGACGCTTGGCGAGGAGGCGGTTTTTGCCGAGATTCACAAGGCGCGGCCTGACGTCTCCTGCACGACGCCTGTCACCGCTGCGTTCGCGGCGTTTCGCGCGCTCGGCGCGCGTCGCATCGGGCTGCTGACCCCTTATTCGCGACGCATCAACGAGAACCTCGCCAACTATTTCGAGCGCCACGGCGTCGAGGTCGCGGCGATGGCCACCTTCGAGCGGCAGGACGACCGCGAGGCGGCGCGCATCTCGCTCGCCAGCATCGAGGCCGGCGCCAAGCGGCTGGCGCGCGCGCCTGGCGTCGAATGCGTGTTCGTCTCCTGCACGAGCCTGCGCGTCGCAGCCGTGGTGGAGCGCGTCGAGGCCGCGACAGGCGATACCCGTCACCGCCAGCAATCACGCCATGGCCTGGCATTGCCTGCGGCTTGGCGGGGTCAACGACGCGGTCGCCGGCGCGGGCCGTCTGTTTCAGTTGAGGCTCGCGTGAGCGAAACGAAATTCGACGCCCGCGTCACCCCCGCTCGCCCCGATATCGCGGACGCGCGGCTGCGGGGGATTGTCGAGGCCGGCAGATACGTGGAAGGCCAGCGAAGAGGCGTCATCGCCGCGAGCGCGCCGCTGCGTCGCCAGCCGGCGCCCGACGAGCCGCTGGAGACGGAGGCGCTGTTCGGCGAGACCGTTACCGTGTTCGAAGAAGACGAGGGATGGGCGTGGGCGCAGCTCGAGCGCGATTCCTACGTCGGCTACCTGCCGGCCGCCGCTCTCGGCGCGCGTCGCTGCGCCCACCCATCGCGTCGCCTGCCTGCGCACGCACGCCTATCCCGGGCCCAGCATCAAGCTGCCGCCGCTGACGGCGATCTCGTTGGGAGCGCTGATTGCGGTCGATCGGATCGTCGGCGATTTCGCGATCGGGACCGACGGCGCGCATTATTGGTCGCGGCATCTGGCGCCGATCGGCGAGCGTCGAACCGGATTTCGTCGACGTCGCGCGCCGCTTCCTCGGCGCTCCCTATCTGTGGGGCGGGCGAACCTCGGAGGGGCTCGATTGCTCCGGCCTCGTCCAGACCGCGTTGCGCGCCTGCGGCGTCGCGGCGCCACGCGACAGCGACATGATGGAGGCAGCGCTTGGGCGAGCGCCTGGCGCCCGGCGACGCCTTCGCGGCGCGGCGATCTCGTGTTCTGGCGCGGCCATGTCGGCATCCTGACCGACGACGACACGCTGCTGCACGCCAACGGCTTTCACATGTTGGTGATCGAAGAGGATTTCAGGGAAGCCTGCCGGCGCATCGAAGCCAGCGGAGGCGGCCCAATGAGGACTACGAGGCGGATCGTCCCCTAGCGGAGGGCACTTGAACTCTGGTTCCCGCCCGCATTACAACCAGCGGCGCCGCTCACAGGATTTGCGCGAGCGGGGGAGGTCGCCATGAAGAAATTGTCAGCTGGGTTGCTCGGCGTCGTGCTTGTTTCTTCCGTGTTGTCTGCAGCTACGCCCGCATTCGCCTTGGGCGGTTGCGGCGCGAACGGCCATCGCGACGCATGGGGCCATTGCGTATTTGGGGGTCAGAATCAGGACTATTGCCTGCGGACGACGGGACATCCGGCTACCCGCATGCCTAACGGCGAACTGCGCTGCCTGCGGTAAGCAGCTCGACGATCCAAGCCTTCTCCTCGCTTGCGGGGAGAAGGTGATAGTGAAGTGACGACGTGGGGATCTAGCGACCAGCCTACGGCGCCGCGATCTCGTCGTAGCCGCGCCCGATAAATTCGATCAGGCAGAAGCCGTGGCCGAAGGGATCGGCCAGCACTGCAATCTTCCCCCAGACTTCAACTCGGATGTCGGTTTCGGCCCGCGCTCCCGCCGTGATCGCGCGGGCTCGCGCCGCTTCAATATCCTCGACGATTATGTCGAGATGCATTGGCGTCCAATGGCGCCGATAGCGGCGCAGATCGTCGCCTGCGCCCCTCGACCCCTCCGGCTTCTGAAGCAGATAGAGCCGCACCGGCAGACCGCTCAACTCGGCAACTTCGCCGCCGAACTGGCGCGACACCGCAAGCCCGAAGGCTTGCGTATAAAACGCGATGCCTTCCGCCAGACTGGGCACATCTATGTTGATCAGCAAATCTGTGCGCAGGCGGGCAGGAACCAACTTCAAACCTCCAAGTTAAGAACTCGATCCGCACAGGCGGAGGACGGTGTGGAGCGTGAGATGACCAAGGTCGACCCAAAACGCGAGACGAGCGGGACTACGAAGACTTCCCCCAAAGAGGACCGTGAGTTGACCAAGGAACTCGAGATGTCGTTTCCCGCCAGCGACCCGCCCGCCTCCACGCAGCCCGGCAGCGGTATAACCGGCGCGGAAGTCTCGCCAAAGAAGGGATCCAAACCATGACGCCCCTGGCGATTACAAGTGGTTTGATTTCCGCCGCGATGCTCGTTCTCGGATTGGGCGTTCTCTTGCCGGTGAGCACGGCGGTTGGCGATTTTTGCAGCCTGTCCGCGGTCGGTTCGGGCATTTTCTTCGTCGGCCTGTTGGACAACGCGTAGCGCGCATTGGCGGGGTCGGATGGGGCGGATCGGTCCGCCCAATCAATTTGGTTCACGTATTTAAAGAATAGCTCAGTTATTATGAGCGCTAGTCCAGGAACATTACGGGCGTCCCTGGGATTACTTCTTGGCTACCGAGATCACGATTGGCGAAAACGTCGATAATTGGACGATCCTCGTCGCTTGATCTTCTTCCACTTCACCGGCAGTCAGGAATCAACCATGTATCACCACATCAAGAAACTCATGTATACCGTAAATGTCGGGGCTCCCGACCCCACATTTGGCAACATGCTGCTGGAACAGTTCGGCGGCGCCAATGGCGAGCTCGCCGCCGCCATGCAGTATTCGATTCAGGGCTTGAATACCGACGATCCGGGCCTGAAGGACATGCTGATGGACATCGGCACCGAGGAGCTGAGCCACCTAGAGGTCATCGGCACGCTCGCCCGCATGCATCTGAAGCCGATGAAGAAGTCGCGCGATGCCGCAGAGGCGGATCCGCTTATCGCGATCTGTGGCGGCGGAGGTGTGGGCCTGCACAATTCCGTCGGGACGGCGTGGACGGCCGACTATCTGAAGATCACCGGCGAGCCGGAGGTCGATCTGCGCAGCAATATCGCCGCCGAGGCGCGCGCCAAGATCGTCTACGAGCGATTGATCAGCTTTACCGACGACAGCGGCAGCATCGACGCGCTGCAGTTCCTGATGACCCGCGAAATCACCCATATGAAGGCGTTCATGGCCGCCCTCGAAAGCCTCGGGATGGGTCCGCTCGAAATCGGCAAGCGTCCCCCCAGCAAGGGGTTGGTCGACCAGTATTTCAACGACTCGACCGGCAGCGACGAACTCGGAGGCAAGGACTCGCTTGGTCCTTGGAACGATGGGGGCTCCTGGCGCCGAGTTGACGCGCCGGCCTTCCAGGAATTAGCCGACAAAAAGTCGGGCGCCAGGGAGTCCAAGGAAATGGGAAGCTTCGAGCCGCACGCAGAGTCCCCGCGCAGCAAGAAGTAACGTTCGCCTAGACTCGGAAAGCGAACATTCGGAAACCGAAAAAGGTCACGAACATCGCGACGCCGGAGCCAAAGGCGACGAATGCAAACAACATCTGGGGCGCCATCGGCAGCCGAAGCGCGCCCCAGACGCCGAGCGCACCAGCGTAGGCCGCATAATTCACCGCCAGACCGACGGCGCAAACCATCACGTAGCGCACGAACGCATGCAGCAACGGCTCTGTGGAATGTGAGAACGTAAGTGACCGGTTCAGAATGAAATTGATCACGGTCGCGACCGCAAAGGCCGGAAAGCGCGCCAGATAGGGGTCGACTCCATAACCGCGGTTAAGCCCATAGGTGATGCTGGCGTCGACGACATAGCCGGTCAGGCCAACCGCCACAAAGGTCGGTATTTGCCTCTTCAAGGACGCGGGAGACGTCGGGCTGGCTATGCTCATGACCTGATTGTTCGACAAACGCGCGTCCATACGTGCAGCAAATCCTGTTAAATTTCCTTTAGGCGGCGTTCAAACTCCGCGCTTTCCTGTAGCCGGGGTCGCTGACCCCGGATGTCGTAGAGCGCTAAGCCAGGCAAATCATCCATGCCCCGCCGGGCTTCGCCCGGAGGCGGATTGTCCCGGCAAGCGTCCCCTTAACTGTAAGTCTATTCCGGCGGCGGCTCCGCGGTCAGCGACCGCGGCTACAGAGGGGTCGTGCTTGGCCCCGCTTTACCACAAGACCTTCGTCGTCCCAACCTTGGCCTAAAGACTGAACCGGCGCGCATGGACAACCTCGCCGCCGAGAGCGATGGAAGGGCCCGCATTTCCACCGGGAGGACGGCCATGACGAGCCGATACGCCGAAGTCTACCAGCAATGGCAAGAGGATCCGCAAGCCTTCTGGGCGGAAGCCGCCAAGGCGATCGACTGGATCAAACCGCCGACCCGCATATTCGACGCCGAAGCCGGCGTCTATGGCCGCTGGTTCCCCGACGCCGAGGTCAACGCCTGTTTCAACGCGCTCGACCGGCAGATCGCGCTCGGCCGCGCCGATCAGGCCGCGATCCTCTACGACAGCCCCGTCACCGCCACGAAGCGGCGCATCACCTATGCGGAACTGCTCGCCGAAGTGCAGGTCCTTGCCGCCGTGCTGCAGGATTTCGGGGTCGGCAAGGGCGACCGCGTCATCGTCTACATGCCGATGATCCCGGAAGCGCTGGTCGGCATGCTCGCCTGCGCGCGCATCGGCGCCATCCATTCCGTCGTGTTCGGCGGCTTCGCCGCCAAGGAGCTCGCGACCCGCATCGAGGACGCCGAGCCGAAGCTGGTGCTGACCGCCTCGTGCGGCGTCGAGCCGGGCCGGATCGTCGAATACAAGCCGCTGCTCGACCTCGCGATCGCGATGTCGAAGCACAAGCCCGAGGCCTGCATCCTGTTCCAGCGCCCGCAGGCGCAGGCGACGATGATCGCCGGCCGCGACCACGACTGGGCCCGGCTGGTCTCGCACGCAAACGCCGCCGGCAAGATCCGCCGACTGCGTCGCGATGAAGGCGACCGATCCGCTCTACCTGCTCTACACGTCGGGCACGACCGGCGTGCCGAAAGGCGTGGTGCGCGACACCGGCGGCTATCTGGTCGCGCTCGCCTGGTCGATGACCAACCTCTACGGCATCAAGCCCGGCGAGACCTGGTGGACGGCCTCCGACATCGGCTGGGTGGTCGGCCATTCCTACATCGTCTACGCGCCGCTGCTGCATGGCTGCACTTCCGTGCTTTACGAGGGCAAGCCGGTCGGCACGCCCGACGCCGGCGCGTTCTGGCGCGTGATCTCCGAATACAAGGTCGCCGGCTTCTTCACCGCGCCGACCGCGCTGCGCGCCGTGCGCAAGGAAGACCCGGAAGCGGCGCTGCTGAAGGCCTACGATCTCTCCGGCTTCCGCACGCTGTTCCTCGCCGGCGAGCGCGCCGACCCCGAGACGGTGATGTGGGCGGAGCGGATCCTCGACGAGCCCGATCGTCGATCACTGGTGGCAGACCGAAACCGGCTGGGCGATCGCGGCCAATCCCGTCGGCCTCGGGCTGATGCCGATCAAGCGGGGCTCGCCGACCGTTGCGATGCCCGGCTATCAGGTCGACATCGTCGACGAGGGCTGCCATCCGGTGAAGACGGGCGAGATGGGCTCGATCGTCATCAAGCTGCCGCTGCCGCCCGGCTGCCTGCCGACGCTCTACCGCAACGACGAGCGGATGCGCGAAAGCTACCTCAAGGAATTCCCCGGCTACTACAAGACCGCCGACGCCGGCGTGAAGGACGCCGACGGCTATCTGACGATCCTCGGCCGCACCGACGACATCATCAATGTCGCGGGCCACCGCCTGTCGACCGGCGGCATGGAGGAAGTCGTCGCCGCCCATCCCGACGTCGCCGAATGCGCCGTGCTCGGCGTCAAGGACGAGATCAAGGGCGAACAGCCCTGCGGCTTCGTGGTGCTGAAGGCCGGCGTCGACCGCCCGCACGCCGAGATCGAAAAGGAAGTCGTCGCGCTGGTGCGCGACAAGATCGGCCCGGTCGCCGCGTTCAAGCTGGCGCTCGTCGTGCAGCGCCTGCCGAAAACGCGATCAGGCAAGATCCTTGCGCGGCACGATGAAGAAGATCGCCGATCACGACCCCTGGGCGATGCCGGCGACCATCGACGATCCCGTCGTGCTCGACGAGGTCGCCGCCGCGCTCAAGGGCCGCGGCCTGTAGGCGCCCGCGCGAGCGTTGGCGGCGACGAATTCCGTCATCGTCCGGGAGATGGCCGCCTTGACGGCGTCGCGCTTCGACCCGTCGGGCTCTCCCGCCACCAGCGGATCGAAGACATAGCCGAACGGACCGTCGAGGCGCGCGCCGCGCTCGCGCCAGTATTCGTCGTAGTTGGAAAATTTCGTCTTGTTGGTGAGCCGGGTCAGCACATGGCGCGCGTCGGAGACGGCGTGGACCTGCTCGATGTCAGTCGCCGCGGCGAACGCGCGGACCGCCAGCAGAACCGCGTCCTTGGGCCGCAGCCCGTACATCTCGCGCGTCGCGTCGATCACGTCGCGCTTGAATGCGCCTGACGGACCCTGGATGCCTCCGATGACGAGCGCGCGCTTGCCTTCGGTCTCGAGAACGCTGAACGAAGCGCGGCACAACCGCTCGTCGTGAGGCGAGCGCGCGCAGTAGATCGCGACTTCGCCTTCACGCTGCATCGCCGCGTTGACGGCGCCGGTGAGGTAGATGCCGTATTCCGAATTTTTTCGCGCCTTGATCGCCAGGACGAGTTGCGTCCTCGTTATCGCACAAGCGCCGCACGAACTCGGGCGTAAAACCTGCCTCGAGCCAGCCCCACGTCTGCATCAGGATCGACAGCCGCCGGTGTGGGAGCAGGCGATTGCGCAAATAGCTGCGCAGCGGCTTCGACAGCGCGCGCGCGGCCGGCGCGCGGCGCCGACGCGAACGTGCAGCGCATGAAGATAATTCCAGCAGCGCAGCGCCGAGATCGGCGCGGTCAGCGCGCGCAACATCAGTGTGCGGCGTCCCTTGGCTTCATAAATTTGGGGCGTGGGAGGCGGCAGCACGGAAATCGAGGGTCCGGGATAAATGCGAGGGATACGGCGGCGGCGCGGTCATTCCACAAAACCGGCGCGGGCGCCAGTAAGGCAACGAGCGAAGAAGTTGCGGCAGCGCCCCCTCCCCGTCCCTCCCCCATGAAGGGGGAAGGAGAAGAGCCGTCCGGTTCCGTGTTCCCTCCCCCTTTATGAGGGATGGCCAGGGAGGGGGCGCGTCACAACGTCTTGATCTTTGCGAGGCCCCGCTCTTAATCGACATTGCGGCGGCGATGAGGCGGTCCGAAAGCGTTCGAAGTCGGGGGCACATTGGCGGACGGCAGCGAGGGTAAGGCAGGCGCCGTCTTCCACGTACTGCCGCGCGGCATGAATTTTTCGCCCGCGCGCGCGTCGTCGATCGATCTTTTCGTGTCGGAAGTCGCCGCCCATAGCCGGCTCGAGGTGGAGATTGTGGCTGAGGCCGATGAGCCGTCGCTGCCGGCCGCGCGCCTGCACCGCCTGCCGTCTTTTGCCTATGCTGCGACAGTTCGCCGCGCCCGTTTCATCGCCGAGCTCGCGCAGGCCCGCGCCGCCGCGCTGATTGTCGTCCAGCAGCATTTGCCAACCGCGGCGGCGATCGCGGCGCGCGTACCGATCCCGGTGATGCTCCAGCGCCACAATTTCATGCGGCCGCCGAAGCTCGGCCTGATCGGCGGCTTGCGCCGACGCAGCCACGCCCGCGAGCTCAATGCGCTGGCCGGCCTGACCTTCGTCAGCGAGGCCGCGCGCGAGGAATTCTGCTGCCGACTGGCCGGACGTGTCGACGCCGCGCTGGGTGATCCCGAACGGCGTCGAAATCGCGGCCTGGCGGCCCGCCGTCGTCCGCGACCCTTTCGCGCTCGTCGTCGGCCGCGCGACGCCGGAAAAAGGGCCTGCTCGAAGCGGCGCAGGCGCTCTCCGCCAGACGCTCGCCGACCGGCACGAATGGAGCGCCGTGTTCGTCGTGTCGGGAGCCAAGCGCGGCGCCGACTATCTCGGCGAGGTGCGCGCGGCGCTGGCGCCGCTCGGCGCGCGCGCGGAAATCATGACCGATACGCCGTTCGCGGAGCGTGAAAGCGCTCAACGAACGCGCGGCGATCGCCATGATCCCCTCGAAATGGCGCGAGCCCTTCGGCCGCACCTGCCTCGAAGCGCATGCCGGCGGCGCGGCGGTGATATCGTCGGGCTCCGGGGGTTTGCGCGAAATCAGCGGCGACGCCGCGCTCTATGCGACCGACGCCGAAGTCGACGGCCTGATCGACGCGCTACGAAGGCTGATCGACCGATCACGGTGTTGCGCAAGCGACTGGCCGCGGAAGGACGCGAGCGGGTCGCCGACCAATTCGACTTGCCAAAGATCGCGGCGCGGCTCGATGACGCCTGCGAACAGGCCTGCGCCCTGTGGCGCGGACGAGAGGAAACAGCATGGCGATTGAGGCGCTGATCTGGGATTTCGGCGGCGTGCTGACGAGCTCGCCCTTCGAGGCGTTCCGCCGTTTCGAGCGCGAGCAGGGATTGCCGAAAGATTTCCTGCGCTCCGTCAACGCGCGCAATCCTGACATCAACGCCTGGGCGCGCTTCGAGCGCGCCGAGATCGACGTCGAGCCGCGTTCGATGTGGCGTTCGCCGAGGAGAGCGCGGCGATCGGGACACCGCGTGCGCGGCGCGCGACGTCATCGCCCTGCTCGCCGGCGATCTGCGGCCGCGCATGGTCGCCGTGCTGAAGGCTTGCAGGGGCCGATATCGGCTCGGCTGCATCACCAACAATGTGCCGACCGGGAGCGGCGCAGGGATGGCGCGCGACGCCGACAAGGCGCGGAGCTTTACTGAAGTTCTCGGGCTGTTCGACCATGTCATCGAAAGCTCGAAGATCGGTCTCAGCAAACCCGATCCGCGCATCTATCAGATGATGTGCGAGACGCTCGGCGTCACGCCGCGGGCTTGCGTCTATCTCGACGACCTCGGCGTCAACTGCAAACCCGCGGCCGCGCTCGGCATGCTCGCGATCAAGGTCGAGAACGAGGATCAGGCGCTCGCCGCGACTGTCGCGAGCGCTCGGCCACGATGTCGAAGCTCTCGCTTCCAATCCGGAGAACGCCATTGAATGTCGCCGACGCGGTCGCGACGCGCTATTCCGTTCGCGCCTATCTGAAGCCGGCGCCCGACCCGACGGCGGTCGGCGCATTCTGGAGCGGTCGCTGCGCGCGCCCTCCGGCGGCAATCTGCAGCCATGGCGCATTCACGCGCTGACCGGCGAGCCGCTGAACGCCCTGCTCGCCGACGTCGCCAAATCCGCGTTCTCGGGCGCGAAGGAGACGCCGGAATATCGCGTCTATCCCGAGACACCTCTGGGAGCCCTATCGCACCCGCCGGTCAGCGAATGGCGAGGAGCTTTACGCGATCGCTCGGCATCGCGCGCGACAACAAGCCGGCGCGGCTGCGCCAGTTTTCGCGCAACTTCGAACTGTTCGGCGCGCCGGTGGGTCTGTTCTTCACTCTCGACGCGCGGGTCGGGCCGCCGCAATGGGCCGACATGGGCATGCTGATGCAGAACGTCATGCTGCTCGCGGTGGAAGAAGGGCTCGGCACGTGCGCACAGGAGGCGTGGTCGATGTTCCCGCAAACCCTGCGCCATCATCTCGACTTGCCTGAGCACGAGATGGTGTTCTCGGGCATGGCGCTCGGGTTTCGCGATGAGAGCCACCCCGTCAACCAATGGCGCAGCACGCGCGCCGGGTTTGATGAGGTGGTTGTGATGAAGGGGTTTTGAGCACTAGCTCACCGACTATCCCCTTCTCCCCGCGTGCGGGGAGAAGGTGGCCGAAGGCCGGATGAGGGGCAGTTCCACCACGTGAACTCGCTGTTGCGACGCGCCGGCGACCGATCCGGCAGAAGCCTATTCCTGCGGGAAGCTCCCCTCATCCGCGCTTCGCGCACCTTCTCCCCGCGAGCGGGGAGAAGGGCCATTTTCTGAGGTGTTCAAGCAATGGCGTCAAACAAACAGCGCCTACCTCAATCCAAGATCGCGCCGTAGACGATCGCCCGCAAATTCACCTCCGGAACATCGTAGGCCATCATCGACTGCGTCATCAGCAATCCAACGATCTGTTCCACGGGATCGACCCAGAAATAGGTCTGCCGCGGCGCCGGACCAGCCGAACTCGCCAACCGATGTCGAGACACCAGCGGCGGCGGGATCCATCGCCACCCGCGAGCCAAGACCGAAGCCATAGCCGGGCAAAGGCAGGCCGCCGACCTCGATCGGCAGCAGGGCCGCGGGAACATGGTTCGAGTGCATCAACTGCAGGGTCTTGCGAGACAGATACCGGACACCGTCGAGCTCGCCGCCGTTAACACAGCATCTGGGCAAATCTCAGATAGTCGGCCGCCGTTCCAAACAACCCGTGGCCGCCGCGCTGAAAGGTTTCGGGCGCGTCGACTGGATAGGTGGCCGAGACATCGATGGCTTCGTTGTAGCCCTGCATCCAAAGTTTGAAATTGGCCGATCCTTTAGCGCTGATGATATCTGGCCGTCCGTACATCTTGGCTAGGCGGGCCCGCTTTGCGGCGGGCACATGATAAGCGGTGTCGATCATGCCGAGCGGCGCGAACAGCCGTTGGTCGAGAAAATCCGCAAGCGTTGTTCCCGACACCAGTTCGATCAGCCGTGCCGCGACATCGATGCCGACGCTGTAGTGCCAGCGCGTCCCCGGCTGGAAAGCGAGCGGCAGGCGCGCAAGATCTTCGATGCTGTCGGCGAGCGAGACGCTGGGGTCGGCAAGCTTGCCGTCGACGTACATGTCCGAGACCGGCGAATCTTCAAGGAAGTTGTATGTCAGTCCGCTCATGTGGGTGAGCAGGTCCTGCACATTCATCGGGCGTTGGCAGCGCGCCAGCGTCCCGTCGGCCTGCAGAACCTTTAACTTCGCAAAGGCGGGAATGTAGCGCGCGACCGGATCAATCAGGCGGATCAGGCCTTCCTCGTAGAGCATCATCAAGGCGGTGCTGACGATCGGCTTGGTCATCGAATAGAGACGGAAGATCGCGTCCGCCGCCATCGGCGCCTTCGTATCCCGATCGCTGAAGCCGTAGCTGCCCGATTGAACCACCGCGCCCTTGCGCGCCACGATCGTGTTGATGCCTGCGAACACGCCTTTGTCGACGAAGGCCTGCATCGCCGGCCCGATGCGCGCCAGCCGAGCGGAACTCATCCCGACGTCTTCCGGATCGGCATGCGGCATTCGGCGCTCTCCCTGTAAATTCGCTGGCTAGTCGTGAGCTAGCACGAGACGGGCGCGCCCTGCTATCGAGGGGGCCGACGCCGTGTCCAGCTCCGAATCTCACAGCGAGGTGAGCCCTTGAATCTCCGCTACGTCTCCTGCTTCGGCCCGGCGGGATTTCGCCGCCTCGCCTATCGCGAATGGGACGGACCGCCCGGCGCGCCGACCGTGATCTGCGTGCACGGCCTGACCCGCAACTCCCGCGACTTCGACACGCTGGCCGAAAGCCTCAGCCGCACGCATCGCGTCATCTGCCCCGATATCGTGGGGCGCGGCGAGAGCGACCCTGCCGCCAATCCCGATGATTACGCGTTCCCGACCTACCTCGCCGACATCGCGACGCTGATCGCGCGGCTCGACGTCGAAAAGGTCGACTGGGTTGGAACTTCCATGGGCGCGCTGATCGCCATCTTCCTCGCCGCTACGCCCGGCCACCCGATCCGGCGGCTGGTGGTCAACGACGCCGGCGCGGTCGTCCCGAAGGCGTTCCTGCAGGTGCTGGCGGCCTATGTCGGCATGAAGATGGATTTCGACAGCGCCGAAGCGCTGGAGGCCGCGACGCGGCTCGGCTATTCGCCGCAGCCCGACCTCTCCGACGCGCAATGGCGCCAGCTTGCGCTCGCCGCCGCCAAGCCGTCAGGCGCCGGCTACCGGCTCGCCTACGACCCCCGCATTGGCGACATCTACCGCACCACGGAGCTGCAGGATTTCGCGATCTGGCCGTTCTGGGACAAGGTCGATTGCCCAACGCTTATCCTGCGCGGCGGCCTCTCCGCCGTGCTCAGCGCGGCGGATGCGGCCGAGATGGTCCGACGGCGGCCGGGAACCCAGCTCGTCGAGTTCCCCGGGCATGCGCATGCGCCGTGGTTGATGAACGAGGCGCAGATTTCCGTCGTGAGGGAGTTCCTGGCGGGGTGAACGAGGCTTTCGGACGCTCTCGCCGTCACTCGTCTCGATCGGTAGCCATCAAACACAGTATCGTCGCAACATAAGTAAACTAATCAGGCGCAGGCGCATGGCCGACACAGTCAGGTTTGTCCTTTCGCATCTTCCGGTAATCATGTTCGTCGCGGCCTTTGTGGTGGCCGCGCTGCTGAAAAGTCCGCCGTCCTTCTCGATGCGGCTCCTGAGTTGGATGCTTCTTTTGTCAGTCGGAGTTGAGGAACTCTGGGGCGGGCTATTCCACGTCTTCGCTCCTCACACGGCCGCCGCGAGCATCGGCTGGGAGGTAAGCCCGTTTCAATTCGAGATCGGCGTGGCGGATATCGCGATAGGCGTTACCGCTATCGAGTCCTTTTGGCGCTCCCTGCAATTCAAGGCGGCGACAATTCTCTACATCACCCTGTTTTACGCCGGCGTCGCGATTGGCCACGTCAGGGAGGCCGTCACATCGGGAGACTTCGCCGCAAACAACTTCGGATTGCTCCTGATTATCACGATCGTGAAAGTGTTTCTTTTGCCAGCGCTCTATTTCAAGGTCCTTCGCGAGGAACGGGCCGGAATTTCCGTCGGCTAGTTACTCTGCGCGCGCTGTCGAGCGCTCGGCGGCGCTATCGCAGCCGTTTTGGACGAACGCCGCGCGACGCAAAAAAGGTCGCCCGGAGGCGACCTTCAAAATTGGTCCTCAGACGAATGCTGTCTATTCAGATACCGACGGCGACGGTCTTGCGCGAAGCGCGATAGCCAACGAAGCCGAGGCCCGCGAACCCCAGCATCATCATGGCCCAGGTCGACAACTCAGGAACCGCCGAGACGCTGAAACTGGAAGCTACAAATTGGCCGTTGTAATAGTCGGCGTACTTGCCGAAATCATCAATCAGCTGCGCAGCAAGTGTTTGGCCCGGCGGGTTGTCCCACGGCTGGATCACGTAAAAGTCTGCGCTGGTCGCCGTGCTCTTGAACAGAAAATTGCTCAACGACAAATCTCCCGACACAACGGCGCCGCCGGACACAAAACTGCTGCCATCCTGCGGAGGCGTTCCCGGTCCCGGAACATAATGGTACGCAGCGAATGGGCCCGTCAGAGGCGTACCGTTGAGGGACACGCTGATGACGCTGCTCACGTTGATATCGTTTATTGGACCCGATCCCGTGAAAAATCCCGATATGACACCGGTCGCGCCAAGTTCGGCGCCGTTCGGGTTGTATTGGCCGCTATCCACGAAATCATAGGTGAATTCGTAGGTTGTCGCGCGCGCGGAAACGCTCGATCCACCAACGGCCAAGGCTGTCAGTCCAAGTAGCACACCGGCGCCCAAAAATTTCATGCTCGTCCCCTGAACTTTGCGCAGCCACACCGGCTACGCGCGCAACAATTGCGCCAGCTAACTTTTCCTTCTCATTTTAACAAAACAAATGCAACCGTCTTGTAGCGAGTGCGTCCGACTACCACCGGTGGTTTCACGCGCCGATCGTTGATTTTCTGGCAAAGCCTAACTGACCACGGCCCATTCGGAACCCGGTCGGCTCCCGCAAGCGCGACCTCACAAATGCGGCACGAACCCGGCGACGGCGAGAGCGGCAAACGCGAACGCTGCGGCGAGGATTCGCAGCACGATCGGCGCCATGCCCACGCCTGTCGTCAGCGTCGAATCCGTCGCGTCGGCGGGGTTGTAAAACACCGCGACCTTCATCCCCAAAGGAAAGCGCGTGATGAATTTCGTCGGTCCCGCGGCATTGCTGCTCGACACGATCGCGCCGATCTTATCGCCCTGAAACGCGACGCCATCGACGACGTAGGAAAAGACGACCCGCGGCACATACATCGTCTGATATTCGGTATGTCCTGGGCCGCTGTCCTTTCGCATCGTCGCGGCGACTTCAGATGTGACGACCTCGCCAGGGACGTTGGGCCATTTCGCCATTTCGCGACCCTTGTTCGCGATCATTCGCGCAAAGCCGAGGAGCACCAAAGCGAAGAAGCCGAGAAAGACGACCAGCGGAACATTGCCGGGACGCGGTATCGAGGCGCGCGCGAAATCAGCGATGCGGTCGACGCCGAAAACACCGCCGAAGATCAACGCAACCAGCACGACGACCGCCAGCCAGCCGGCGCGCAACTTGGCGGGTTCGAACCGCTCGAGCACGCAGCGCGACGGGTCCCTGGAGTCGTAGTGGATATCGACGATCTTGCCTTTGGGATAACGAAGCAACGTCTGCGGCGCTTCGAAATCGCCATGCTCCACGCCGAGATCGATGCGCGAACCGCTATAGGTTTTGCCGTCGACCTGGAACTCGTAACGCAGCGTGGCGAAATTGCGCGTTGCGATCGTCTCTTCGGTGACGAAATGACGCGACCGGTCCGACCCCAGCAATTCGAATTGAGCCTTGTGGACATCGCGCGCTTCATTGGCGCTGGCGACAATGCGCCCGGACGTTTGTCGCCAAAAACGCAAGCGGAAGTTCTGCGCCTCGAGCCAGATCAGGCCGATGGTGAGCGCGGCGGGGAAAACGAGCAGGCCGTAAAGCGCGATTTGTTTGGTTTCCACCGCGCCCTGCCCCCGACCGCTGCGTTACGTCGCTTCGGCTTACGGTCCGATCCGGCCGCACAAACGCGCCGGGTGGCCGTTGAGCCTAGCAGCGCCGGTCCCGGCGTACTACACTTGGGGCCGCGTCACGACACCCCATGCGGGGGAGGCTCAGCGGCCGAAAGTTCGGCGACTTCGTCGTCGGTGAAGACCCGGCTGCGCGTCAGGAACCGCACGCCCTCCGGCGCCTCGAGCGAGAAGCCCGCGCCGCGCCCGGGCACGACATCGATGATCAGCTGGGTGTGGCGCCAGTACTCGAACTGAGCGGCGCCGATATAAAACTGCGAGCCGGAAATGTTGCCGATCAGCACGTCCTGGCCGCCGACCTTGAATTCACCATCGGGATAACACATCGGCGCCGACCCGTCGCAGCAACCGCCGGATTGATGGAACATCACCGGTCCATGCGTCGCCTTCAACTGGGCGATCATGGCGGCGGCCTTCTCGGTTACGACCACTCTTGCAACCATTCGCGTCGTCCTTCCGAAAAGCGGCGGAGGCGCGGCCGCGACGGCCGCGCCTCCGTTTCGGTTGTGAGCTCAGAAGAAGCCCAGCGCCTTCGGCGAATAGCTGACCAGGAGGTTCTTGGTCTGCTGGTAGTGGTCGAGCATCATCTTGTGCGTCTCACGCCCGATGCCCGACGCCTTGTAGCCGCCGAAGGCGGCGTGCGCGGGATAGGCGTGGTAGCAGTTGGTCCAGACGCGACCCGCTTGGATGGCGCGCCCCATGCGATAGGCGGTTGAGCCATTGCGCGACCAGACGCCGGCGCCGAGCCCGTACAGCGTGTCGTTGGCGATGGCGAGCGCGTCAGCCTCGTCCTTGAACTTGGCGACGGACACCACCGGCCCGAAGATCTCTTCCTGGAAGATACGCATCTTGTTGTGGCCGGCGAACACGGTCGGCTCGACGTAATAGCCGCCCGCGAGTTCGCCCTCATGCTTGGCGCGCTTGCCGCCGGTGAGAACCTGCGCGCCTTCCTGCCGGCCAATGTCGAAATAGGAGAGGATCTTTTCGAGCTGGTCGGTCGAGGCCTGCGCGCCCACCATCGTGGTCATATCGAGCGGATGGCCGAGCTTGATCTTCTTCACGCGTTCGATGGCGCGCTCCATGAACCGGTCGTAGATCGATTCCTGGATCAGCGCGCGGCTGGGGCAGGTGCAGACTTCGCCCTGGTTGAGCGCGAACATCGCAAACCCTTCGAGCGCCTTGTCGAAGAACTCGTCGTCGGCGTCCATCACGTCGGCGAAGAAGATGTTCGGCGACTTGCCGCCCAATTCGAGCGTGACCGGGATGATGTTCTCGGACGCATACTGCATGATCAGTCGGCCGGTTGTCGTCTCGCCGGTGAAGGCGATCTTGGCGACACGTTTGCTCTGCGCAAGCGGCTTACCGGCCTCGAGACCAAAGCCGTTGACGACGTTCACAACGCCTGGGGGCAGAATGTCGGCGATCAGTTCGGCCAGCACCAGAATGCTCAACGGCGTCTGTTCTGCCGGCTTCAGGACCACGCAATTGCCGGCGGCGAGCGCGGGGGCCAGCTTCCAGATCGCCATCAGCAGCGGGAAGTTCCATGGGATGATCTGGCCGACGACGCCGAGCGGCTCGTGGAAATGATAAGCGACCGTGTCGTGGTCGATCTCGGAGATGCCGCCTTCCTGAGCGCGCACCACGCCCGCGTAATAGCGCCAGTGATCGACGCAAAGCGGAAGATCGGCATAGGTCGACTCGCGGATCGGCTTGCCGTTGTCGAGCGTCTCGACGAGGGCGAGCAGATCGAGGTTGGCCGCCATCTTGTCGGCGATCTTGTTCAGGAGTTGCGCGCGCTCGGCGACCGGAGTGCGGCCCCAACCGTCCTTAGCCTTGTGCGCGGCGTCGAGCGCCAGCTCGATGTCGGCCGCGTTGGAGCGCGCCACTTCGCAGAGCTTGGCGCCCGTCACCGGGCTCGGATTGTCGAAATAGCGGCCGTCGACCGGATCGACGAACTTGCCGCCGATGAAATTGCCATAGCGCGGCTTGATGAGAACCTGTTTGGAAACTGTGTCCAAAGCCTGCTGGAACATGGATATCCTCCCTGGGGAATGCGCGCTTTTGCGCAGGCGGCCTTTGGCGCCGTCGCGATCTTTCGGCGCAACTCCGATATGTTATATCCAAGCGGATATAACGGCAAGGAGACTTTGGGCTTAGCCTAGCTGGACAGCATTTCCCCGCCATTGCGCGCGCAGCGAAGCGATCCATCGTTCCGTTGCGGTTCGATTTGCGCTTTGTCCGCAATGGCTTGCGGCAGACGAGGCGTGGATTGCCTGGTCGCTGCGCTTCTCGCAACGACGATCGAGGTCGAACATGAAACGCGGTGGAGGAGAGAGGCGTTGTTTTGCCGCCGCCTTTTACGGCTCCAGCTCGCTGTCCCAGTACAGGTAATCCATCCAGCTGGCGTGCAGGTAGTTCGGCGGAAACAGCCGGCCGTTCTGGTGGAGGTCGTGGACGGTGGGTTGATAGGGCTCGCGGATCGGCCACATGCCGATCACGGCCGGCATCTTGTCAGCCTTGCGCAGATTGCAGGTCGAGCAGGCGGCGACGACGTTCTCCCAGCTCGTCACGCCGCCCTTGGAGCGCGGCACGACGTGATCGAAGGTCAGATCTTCGCGCTCGCCGCAATATTGGCAGGTGAAACGGTCGCGCAGGAAGACGTTGAAGCGGGTGAAGGCCGGGAACCGCGAGGGTTTGACATAGCTCTTCAGCGAGACGACCGAAGGCAGTCGCATCTCGAACGACGGGCTGCGGACGCTCGTCTCGTATTCGGAGACGATGTTCACCCGATCAAGGAAGACCGCCTTGATCGCGTCCTGCCAGCACCAGATCGACAACGGATAATAACTCAGCGGCCGAAAGTCGGCGTTGAGCACGAGCGCCGGACAGGTATCCGGTGATACCGCCTGAACATGAATCGTCAAACTCGACGCTCCGTTCCCCCGTATCGCGAAAGCCGGACCGAATCCGGCCACTAAGGATAGTCTACAGCTAGCATGACGCGCTTGTGAAGGCGCCCCCGAAATCAGGACTCTCGCACCGGCCTCGATCGCCTCGATATCGGGGTCGGAAAGACCGAAATGATGGCCGATCTCGTGAACGAGCACATGCGTAACCACCGCGCTCAGCGTGTCCTCGCCGTCGCACCAGAAGTCGAGCAACGGCCGTCGGTAAAGCCAGACCATGTTCGGCAGCGCGCCCGTTTCGTCGAGGGCGGAGCGATGCGCGAGGCCGCGCCCCTGGAACAGGCCGAGCAGATCGAACTCGGTCTCCGCGCCCATGGCGTCGAGCGTTTCCTCGTCCGGAAAGTCGACGACGTGGATGACGAGGCCCTCGCATAGTTTCCGGAACTCGGCCGGCAGCGCCAGATAGGCTGCATCGGCGATCGCTTCGATTTCCGCCAGCGTTGGGGCCTGCGCATTCGCCCACTCGCCCTTTTTCGGTTCTCCCGGCATTTGCGGCTCCCGACCTTCACCTGCGTCCGATCGACGCAGCAAAGCCTTGTGAACCTCGGCGCGTCAAATGGCGGCTTCGACGCCCGCCGGAACCGCGCCGCATGCCGATCGTTAACTCAGTGTCGGGCGTAGAGCTGTCACAGTGACGGCGCGTTCGAAACCCTGGCGTCGCGAATCCCGCGGTCGTCAGCTTTGCCCATCTCAAGCCCTCGTCGATCAGCCTGTCTCGCAAGCCATCGTCCGGGGAGTCTTCGAGGAGAAGGTCATGATCAAAGTACAAGCTGAACAACGTTCGATGCCGGACATCAGTCCGGACAAGGTCAGTTTTGTCATCGAGAAATCGCGGATGTTGCAGAGCGAGGACGCGGGCGCCGCGCCCGACGCCTCCAATCCGACCGACGACGGCGGCGTTCAGATCCTGACCCCGGTCGCTTACGCGCCGATCCGCTATGAACTCGCCCAGTTTATCGAGTCGCTAGATGTTGACGAGCAAAGCGCGCTGGTGGCGCTGGCGTGGATCGGACGCGGCGACTTCGAGCCGGAACATTGGGAAGCCGCCGTGCAGCTCGCCAGAAGAACGGCGAGAAGGCGGCACGGCCGACTATCTGATCGCAATCCCGCAACTGCCGGAATTCCTGGAGGAGGCGCTCGCCGACTTCGGCTGCTCGAGCGAAGATTTCGGCTCGGACGCTTGAGGGCAAACGTCCTTCGACAGGCTCAGGACGAGGTCCAGGCGGTCACCCTCATCCCGAGCTTGTCGAGGGATGCGTCGCCTTACAGCCCCAGCTTTTTCGCCTCGGCCCGCAACGCCGGCGCCAAATCTTCGCGTTGCAGCGCGAAGGCGATGTTGGCGGCCAGGAAGCCGATCTTCGAGCCGCAATCGTAGGTCCGCCCGTCGAACCGCACGCCGTGGAACGCCTGCGTATCGGCGAGGCCCTTCATGCCGTCGGTGAGCTGGATCTCGCCGCCCGCGCCCTTCGCCGACCGTCTCGAGAATCGCAAAAATCTCGGGCTGCAGGATGTAGCGGCCGGAAATGATCAGGTTCGACGGCGCCGTCCCCTTCGGCGGCTTTTCGACCATGCCGTTGATCTCGAAACTGTGGCCGAAATCCTTGCCGACCGAGACGATGCCGTATTGGTGCGTCTCCTCCGGCGGAACCTCCTCGACCGCGATGATGTTGCCGCCGTGCTTCTCGTAGGCTTCGACGCATTGCGCGAGGCAGCGCGTGCCGCGCGCGCCCCCATCGTCACCATGTCCGGCAGCAGCACGGCGAACGGCTCGTCGCCGACGAGTTCGCGCGCGCACCAGACCGCGTGGCCGAGGCCGAGCGGCGCCTGCTGGCGGGTGAACGAGGCGTGGCCCGCCTTGGGCAGATCCGCCATCAGCGCTTCGTATTCCTTCGTCTTGCCGCGCTTCTGCAGCGTGTCCTCGAGCTCGTAGGCCATGTCGAAATGGTCTTCGATCACGCCCTTGTTGCGGCCGGTGACGAAAATGAACTGCTCGATGCCCGCCGCGCGCGCCTCGTCGACGACATGCTGCAGGATCGGCCGGTCGACGACCGTCAGCATTTCCTTCGGGATCGCCTTGGTCGCGGGCAGGAAGCGGGTGCCGAGACCCGCGACCGGAAGAACGGCTTTGCGGATCGGCTTGTTCATGTGGAGAATCCTTGGAAGCGGCGATCGCAGTCTGACGGATCGCCGTGAAGTCACGCGGCGACAGTAGAAAGCGAGCATCTGAAGCAGCATTAACTGCGCTTGCCGGCCCACTGTTGCTTCCGCACTCCGTTAATTTGGCATCAGCGTCGCGCGACTGAGGGCTCGGAATGACGGTTCTGGTCACCGGCGGCGCCGGCTATATCGGCGGCCACATGGTGCTCGGGCTCCTCGACGCGGGCGAGAAGGTCGTCGTGGTCGACGATCTGTCGACCGGCTTCGCCTGGGCCGTGCCCGACGGGCGTCGAACTCGTCGTCGGCGATTTCGGCGACATGAGCCGCGTCGAGCAGGCTGATCCAGCGAGCACGAGGTCGACGCGATCGCCCATTTCGCCGCCAAGATCGTCGTGCCGGAATCGGTCGCCGATCCGCTCGGCTATTATCTCAACAACACCGCCAAGGCGCGCAATCTGATCGAGATGCGCGGTGCGCAGGCGGCGTCCGCAATTTCATCTTCTCCTCGACCGCCGCCGTCTATGGCGAGACCGGCGCCGAGCCGGTCGGCGAGGAGGCGCCGCTCGCGCCCGATCTCGCCCTATGGCCGCTCGAAGCTGATGGTCGAGTGGATGCTCGAGGACGCCAGCCGCGCCTACGACCTCCGCTATGTCGCGCTGCGCTATTTCAACGTCGCCGGCGCCGATCCCGCAGGGCCGGCTCGGCCAGTCGACGCCGAAGGCGACCCATCTGATCAAGCGCGGCGTGCAGACCGCGCTCGGCCGCCACGCCAGCATGGACATTTTCGGCGAGGATTACCCGACCCGCGACGGCACCTGCGTGCGCGACTACATCCAGGTCACCGACCTGATCGACGCGCATCTCGCGGCGCTCGACTATCTGCGCGACGGCGGCGAGCCCGCGGTCTTCAATTGCGGCTATGGCCACGGCGTGACGGTCAAGGAGGTCGTCGACGTCGTCAAGCGCGTCTCCGGCGTCGATTTCAAGGTCAACCTCGGCGGCCGCCGCCCCGGCGATCCCGCCGCGATCGTCGCCAGGGCGGACCGTATACGCTCGGTGCTCGGCTGGCGGCCGCAACGCGACAATCTCGAAGACATCGTCCGCCAGGCGCTCGACTGGGAGCGCCGCCTGCACAACCGCCCGCTGTAAGCGCCGTCGCGCGACTTCGCGCCCTTTACTTAAGGCGCCGCGTGATGGTTTGAGAGTCCTCAATCCACGGGGGAGCGAACGTGTATGAGATCGGGAGGGGGCAGTCGGCGATGACGGCGGACGACATTCTCGTCACCGAAGGTCTCAGCAAGCAGTTCGGCGACTTCAAGGCGGTTTCGGGGGTCAATCTGCGGGTGCGGCGCGGCTCGATCCACGCGCTGATCGGCCCCAACGGCGCCGGCAAGACGACCTGCTTCAACCTGCTGACGAAATTCCTGCGGCCGACGCGGCGGCACGATCGTCTACAACGGCCGCGACATCACCGCGATGCGGCCCGGCCGACGTCGCGCGGCTCGGCCTGGTGCGCTCGTTCCAGATTTCGGCCGTGTTCCCGCATCTGACCGCGCTCGAGAACGTGCGCGTCGCGCTGCAGCGCAAGCGCGGCGACAATTTCGACTTCTGGCGCTCGAAGAGCGTGCTGAAGAGCCTCAACGCGCGGGCGCTGGAACTGCTCGACGACGTCGGCCTTTCCGACTTCGCCAACCATGTCGCGGGCGAAATCTCCTACGGCCGCAAGCGCGCGCTGGAGATCGCCACGACGCTGGCGCTCGATCCCGAAATGCTGCTGCTCGACGAGCCGATGGCCGGCATGGGCCACGAGGACATCGACCGCATCGCCGCAGCTCATCCGCCGCGTCTCCGCCAATCGCACGGTCCTGATGGTCGAGCACAATCTGCAGGTCGTCGCCCATCTCTCCGATCGCATCACCGTGCTGACGCGCGGCCGCGTGCTGGCCGAGGGCGATTACGCCACCGTGTCGGAAAACGCGGAAGTGAAGCAGGCCTATCTCGGGGTCGGACATGGCTGAGGCGCAAGCGCAGCTCGTCGTCTCCGGCCTGCAGGCCTGGTACGGCGAATCGCACATTCTGCACGGCGTCGATTTCGAAGTGCGGCCCGGCGAGGTCGTCACGCTGCTCGGGCGCAACGGCGCGGGCAAGACGACGACGCTGAAGTCGATCATGGGCATCGTCGGCAAACGCAAGGGCTCGGCGAAGTTCGAGGGCAGCGAGACGGTCGGCCTCGCCGCCGAGCGCATCGCGCGGCTCGGCGTCGCGATCTGCCCGGAGGAGCGCGGCATTTTCGCGAGCCTCAGCGTGCGCGAGAACCTGATGCTGCCGCCGCGCATCGCCAAGACCGGCGGCCTCGAACTCGATCGCATCTTCACGCTGTTCCCGAACCTGAAGGAGCGGCTCAACAGCGGCGGCGGCAAGCTGTCGGGCGGCGAGCAGCAGATGCTGGCGATCGCGCGCATCCTGCGCACCGGCGCGCGCTTCCTGATGCTCGACGAGCCGACCGAGGGCCTCGCGCCCGTCATCATCCAGCAGATCGGCCGCACCATCGCCGAACTGAAGAAGGAAGGCTTCACGATCCTGCTGGTCGAGCAGAATTTCCGTTTCGCCTCGACCGTCGCCGACCGCTACTACGTGATGGAGCACGGCAAGATCATCGACGCCTTCGCCAATTCGGAACTCGCCGCGAACATGGACAAGCTGCATGAGTATCTGGGGGTTTGAGTATCGGCAGTCGGCTATCGGCAGTCGGCAGTCGGAAAGGCGCCGGTTGACGAACCGTCGCGAGCGAAGTCGCCGCGCCTTCATCGCCGACTGCCGACTGCCGACTGCCGATTGCCGACTGCCGGAGCCCGCCCATGATGATCTTCGGCCACATGGTCACCGCGCAGGTGCTCTACAGCCAGCTCCTGGTCGGCCTCATCAACGGCTCGTTCTACGCGCTGCTGAGCCTCGGCCTCGCCGTGATCTTCGGCATGCTCAACATCGTCAATTTCGCCCACGGCGCCTTTTACATGGTCGGCGCCTTCGTCGCCTATTTCCTGCTGCACGGCGGGCGTCAACTACTGGGGCGCGCTGATCCTGGCGCCGCTCATCGTCGGCCTGCTCGGCGCCGTGGTCGAGCGCACGTTGCTGAAGCGCATCGCCGGCCTCGACCATCTCTACGGCCTGCTGCTCACCTTCGGGCTCGCGCTGGTCATCCAGGGCCTGTTCCAGAACCAGTTCGGCTCTTCGGGCAAGCCCTATCCCTCGCCGGCAGCTGCTGCGCGGGCCGATCAATCTCGGCTTCATGTATCTGCCGATGTACCGCGGCTGGGTCATCGTGTTCTCGGCGGTCATCTGCTTCGCGGTCTGGTTCGCTGATCGAGAAGACCAAGCTCGGCTCCTATCTGCGCGCCGCGACCGAGAACCCGACGCTGGTGCGCGCGTTCGGCATCAACGTGCCGCTGATGATCACCGCGACCTACGGCTTCGGCGTCGCGCTGGCGGCGCTCGCCGGCGTGCTCGCCGCGCCGATCAACCAGGTCCGGCCCGGCATGGGCGCCGACATCATCGCCGTCGTGTTCGCGGTCGTCGTGATCGGCGGCATGGGCTCGATCCTGGGCTCGATCCTCACCGGCTTCGCGCTCGGCGTGATCGAGGGCCTGACCAAAGTGTTCTATCCCGAGGCCTCGAACACGGTCGTGTTCGTCATCATGGCGATCGTGCTGATCGTGCGCCCGTCGGGCCTGTTCGGAAGGGTCGCCTGAGATGAGCGTTTCGACGCACCGCCGCTCCGGCCGAACGTCACGAGTTGCGCGACGTCGCCGTGCCGTTCGTGATGCTGGTCGCCTGATCATCGTCGGCGCCGTTCGTCGCCTATCCGTTCTTCGTCATGCAGATGCTCTGCATCGCGCTGTTCGCCTGCGCGTTCAATCTGCTGATCGGCTATGTCGGCCTGCTGTCGTTCGGCCACGCGATGTTCCTGGGCATGGCGAGCTATGTCGGCGCGCATGCCGCGAAAGTCTGGGGCCTCGATCCGGAGCTTTCGATCCTGTGCGGCGTCGCGGTGTCGGCCGCGCTGGGCCTCGTCACCGGCGCGCTCGCGATCCGCAGCCAGGGCATCTATTTCGCGATGATCACGGTCGCGTTCTCGCAGATGGTCTATTTCTTCTGCGTCGAGGCGCCGTTCACGCATGGCGAGGACGGCATCCAGTCGGTGCCGCAGGGCATGGCGTTCGGCCTGTTCGACCTTTCGAAGACGCCCGCGCTCTACACGTTCGTCGCCGGCGTGTTCCTGATCGGCTTCTTCATCGTCTATCGCACGGTCAACTCGCCGTTCGGCGAGATCCTGAAGGCGATCCGCGAGAACGAGCCGCGCGCGATCTCGCTGGGCTATCGCGTGCCGCGCTACAAGCTGATGGCCTTCGTGCTGTCGGCGGCGCTCGCCGGCCTCGCCGGCGCGACCAAGGCGATCGTCGCGCAGAACGCCTCGCTGACCGACGTCAGCTTCGGCGCCTCGGGCGAAGTCGTGCTGATGACGCTGCTCGGCGGCATGGGCACGCTCTACGGCCCCGTCGTCGGCGCGGTCATCGTCGTCGCGATGCAGAACTATCTCGCCCAGTTCGGCGAGTGGGTCACCGTCATCCAGGGCGCGATCTTCGTCGCCTGCGTGCTGCTGTTCCGCCGCGGCGTCGTCGGCGAGACTCGGCAAGGCGATCGGCTGGTCGCTATAGGGGCAGCTTACTTAGATTGGTGATTGGAGGCTTCTCCCCGCTTGCGGGGAGAAGGGGACAATCACCAAGTTATAGCTTAAGCCTTGCCGCGGTTCTGCCTGTTGCTGATCAAGTCCTGAACCACATTCGGATCGGCGAGCGTCGAAGTGTCGCCGAGCGCGCCATATTCGTTCTCGGCGATCTTGCGCAGGATGCGGCGCATGATCTTGCCGGAGCGGGTCTTCGGCAGGCCCGGCGAGAACTGGATGAGGTCGGGCGAGGCGATCGGGCCGATCTCCTTGCGCACCCAGCCGACGAGTTCCTTGCGCAGCGCCTCCGTCGGCTCTTCGCCCGCCATCAGCGTCACATAGGCGTAGATGCCCTGCCCCTTGATGTCGTGGGGATAGCCGACGACGGCGGCTTCAGACACCTTGGGATGCGCGACCAGCGCGCTCTCGACTTCCGCCGTGCCCATGCGGTGGCCGGAGACGTTGATGACGTCGTCGACGCGGCCGGTGATCCAGTAATAGCCGTCGGCGTCGCGGCGGCAGCCGTCGCCGGTAAAATATTTGCCGGGATAGGTGGCGAAGTAGGTTTTCACGAACCGGCCGTGGTCGCCATAGACGCTGCGCGACTGGCCGGGCCAGGAGTCGGCGATGACGAGATTGCCCTCGCAGGCGCCCTCCAGCACGTTGCCGCCGGCGTCGACGATTTCGGGCATAATGCCGAAGAACGGGCTTCGTCGCGGAACCGGGCTTGAGTTTGGTCGCGCCGGGCAGCGGCGAGATCAGAATGCCGCCAGTCTCCGTCTGCCACCAGGTGTCGACGATCGGGCAACGATGCTCGCCGACGACGCGGTGATACCATTCCCACGCTTCCGGATTGATCGGTTCGCCGACAGAACCGAGCAGACGCAGCGAGGCTCGGCTGGTCTTCTTCACCGGCTCTTCGCCGGCGCTCATCAGCGAGCGGATCGCGGTCGGCGCGGTGTAGAAGATGTTGACCTTGTATTTGTCGATCACTTCCCAGAACCGGCTGACGCTCGGATAGTTGGGCACGCCTTCAAACATCAACGTCGTCGCGCCGTTGGCGAGCGGCCCGTAGAGGATGTAGCTGTGGCCGGTGACCCAGCCGACGTCGGCCGTGCACCAGTAGATGTCGCCCTCGTGATAGTCGAACACGTATTGGTGCGTCATCGACGCGAACACCAGATAGCCGCCGGTGGTGTGCACCACGCCCTTCGGCGTGCCGGTCGAGCCTGACGTGTAGAGGATGAACAGCGGGTCTTCCGCGTTCATCGGCTCGGCCGGGCAATGTGGCGGAAACGCGCTCGGCCGCCTCGTGCAGCCAGACGTCGCGGCCCGGCGTCCAGTCGACTTCGCCGCCGGTGCGGCGCACGACCAGCACGTGCTTGACGCCCGGAGCCTTCTTCAGCGCCTCGTCGACATTGGCCTTCAGCGGCACCCTGCGGCCGCCGCGCAGACCCTCGTCGGCGGTGATGACGATTTCCGATTTCGCGTCGTCGATGCGGCCGGCGATCGCGTCGGGCGAGAAGCCGCCGAACACCACCGAATGGATCGCGCCGAGCCGCGCGCAGGCGAGCATCGCATACGCCGCCTCGGGGATCATCGGAAGGTAAATCGTAACCCGGTCGCCTTTGCGCACGCCGTGCCAGTAGAGCACGTTGGCGAACCTGTTCACGTGCTCGTGCAGTTCGTTGTAGCTGATCCGCTTCGACTCGTTGGGCGAGTCGCCTTCCCAGATGATTGCGGTCTGGTTGCCGCGCCGCGCCAGATGGCGGTCGATGCAATTGTAGGCGACGTTGGTCTCGCCATCCTGATACCAGTTGATCGCGACGTGGTGCGAATCCCAGGAGATGTCCTTGACCTTGGTATAGGGCTTGAACCAGTCGATGCGCTTGCCCGCCTCGCCCCAGAAGCCGACCGGATCGGTGATCGACCGGGCGTACATTTCCTCGTATTTGGCCTCGTTGACGAATGCGCGCTCCGCCCATTCGGGGGTCACGTCATAAATTTTTTCCGACATGGGATGCTCCTGGGCTGCTCCCGACCGCGCGCTCGAGGGCGGCGCTTTTTCGTGCGGCGCAATATGCCTCAAACGACGCCGGCATGAAAGCGGCGCCCTTTTACGCTTTGGTCGTATAGCGTTCGGCCGAGCGACTATAGTCGAGTATCGGCGGGTTCTGTGCTAGATTGGCCGCGGAGGTTTGGCATGCCGGAACCCGTTACGCAGCCGATGAGCGTGGAGGAATTCTACCTCTGGCAGCTCGACCAGGACGAGCGCTACGAGCTCGTCGAGGGCGTCCCACGCCCGTTGCGGGGGATGACGGGGGCAAGCAACGCGCATGACGCGATCTTGATCAATTGCATCATCGAACTCGGCGCGCGGCTCAAGGGCAAGTCATGTCGCGTCACGAGCGCCGATACGGCTTTGAGAACCGCTATTCGTTCCACGCGCCGTCCCGACGTGACGGTGGATTGCGCGCCTTTGCAGAGCCGCTCCTACGAGTCGCACCGGCCGACGGTCGTCATCGAGGTCCTGTCGCCCTCGACCTCCAAAATCGACCGCTTCAAGAAGCTAGACGAATACCGGCGCCACCCGACAATTCGGCACATTCTATTGATCGACCCAGACGTGGTCGAAGCGAGGCTTTACTCTCGACCGGAAGGCGGAGATTGGCGCGACGACGACCTCAGAGGCCGCGACGCCGTCATCGATTTTTCTGCAATTGACGTAACCCTGCCGCTTGGCGCGCTTTATGACCGGCTCGACATTCCCGGCTAACCCGAAGCGACGGCATTTAGCCGCAATACGCGCGCGCGCGGGGCGTCCAGCCGCCGGCGCCGCTCTGCACCATGCTGCGGATGACGGCGCAGACGTAGGCGTGTTGCGCGGCCGGGTTGGCGGGTCCGGCGTTGTAGCGCGCGACGGCCATCGTCCATGAGCCTTCGCTAGCGCGCAGGCCGCGCAGAAAGCGCGCGGCATAGTCGACATTGCGCCGGATATCGAACATCTCCTGCACGGAGGCGAAATCCTGGCCGTGCCAGCGCTGGTTGATCTGCATGCAGCCGATGTCGATCAGCTTGGCGCCATGCGCGACCGCCGCGTTGAAGTTTGTCAGGGCGTCGGCGAGCGACGCCGATCGGGTAGAGCGGCCGTCGATGTTCATCGCGAACGGGTCCAGCAACCCGCGCTGTCCGGTTTCCGTGAGCCCGACGGAATAGAGGATGCCGAGCGGCACGTCATAGGTCGCCGACGCCTTCGCCATCTCGGCTTCGCATAGCGGCGCGGCGACGGCGGGGATGACCGCGCTAGACCACCAGATCAGAAAACTGAGCCAGCGCGCCAGCGCTCGCGCTCGTCGCCGGGTCTGGCCGGGACGGGCGCTCGGACGGTTCGTGCGGATCGCGGCGAGACGCGCTCTGGCCAGCGGACTCTGCGGAGGATTCTGAGAACCCTGATGTTGAAGCGGAGTGTGAGCTGTCATGTGTTTCTGGAGTCGATTGTTGGTGAATGACGAGGCTTTCCAGCGGTTGCTGCGACGGTGTTGAGCTTCGCCGCCATCGCATCGCGCTGTTTCTCGAGTTCGACGAGGGCGCCAGGGCTTGCGACGCCGATGTCGACAGTCAATCGACCGGTCGACATGCGCAGCCTGACGGCGACCTTGCCGAGGTCGGCGGGCTCGAGTTGGAACTGCAGTTCTTTCACGGGCCCGCGCGCCGGCGTCGCATCTGGAGCAGAGGCAGCGGATGGGGCGAGGCTTGAGGCTTCGTCGGCGAGCCGGTCGGCGAGATCGCCGACTGCTACAGATACGCCGGCCGGCACCGGGACGACGTCAGCGGCGACGGCCCGTGAATTGATGCTGGCGGCGGCGGTTGAGGGAGGAGCGTCGACCGCCGGCTTTGCGCCGCTGTCGGCCCGAGCCGTTACTGCTGCTGCCGCTTTGATGGCCGGCCCCACGCCGACGAAAGCAGTGGGCGCCGCCTCGAGCGCGTCGAGCGCCCGCGAACTCGTCAGTTCGAACAGCCGACTGCCGGTGACGGTCAGGTGAGTCCGCTTCTGAACCCCGCTGACGGCGAGCGGAGTCTGGGGAGTGCAGGCACGGCGGCGGCCGTTGCGGCCGCTGCGGCGGCGCCGCCCGGAGCAACCACCGCGATGGCGTCGGCGATGCTCGCCACCGCTGCAAAGAGATCGCTCGGCGCGACGTTTGGGGGAAGACGCGCTCCGGCTGGCTGCGTTCTGCTGAGGGTCTTCGGCGGCAGCCTTGGCGGCGCTCGATTTCGCGGCGAGAGCGCGCAAGCCCGTGGAAATCGGCCCCGCTTCGGGCGCCGCCGGGGCCGTCTCGAGGGGCGCCTTAGCCGCGGCCGTTTGGGCGGAGACGGCCTGCCCCAGCGTGTGCGCGGCGTTCGTCAAGTCCAGACCCGAGGGCAGCGACGCGACGACCGGCAAAACGGCGGCCATGGCATTCGGACCGAGGCTTTCCTCCGCGTCCGCCGCTTCGAACCCAGCTTTCGCGAT
The DNA here is from genome assembly GCA_963771455.1 of uncultured Pseudomonadota bacterium. Lineage (GTDB taxonomy): Bacteria > Pseudomonadota > Alphaproteobacteria > Rhizobiales > Beijerinckiaceae > Roseiarcus. The sequence goes on along the minus strand of CAVYTP010000014.1, from coordinate 148,451 downwards.
CGAGCCCTTACCGGCGCTTGTCGGCGTATCGGACGTGATCTTTGTTTGGATCGCAGGAGCCGAAGGCGCGCTCGTAGTCGCGATGGGTCTGGCGAACGGCGGCGCCTGCGCGCGAAGCGCAACGTGTGGGCGGGGCGGGGCCGTCCTCGGCTTCGCCGCTGCTCCCAGCCTTGCGTTTTGCGTGACGGCCCCGTCGACGTCCAACCCGGCGGCGGGCGCGCCGGCTGCTGCGATACGCTCGGCCAGCGTCAGCAAAGAACCCAGGCTGTGTCGGCGTGGCCGCGGCCGCTTCGGGTGTTCCGCTGGCGGGCGTTGCCGCCACATGTTCGACCTCGTCGAGCATGCCGTCAAAGGCGCTCGCGCGACCGGGATCGCCGGGGAACGTCGATGACGCCGCGCGCGGTGGGAGCGCAGCCTGGGGGAGAAGCGAAGTGAGGATCGCGCTGGCGCTCATGGCTTATTCTTCGGCGCGCCGAGCAAAGCGTCGGCCTTGGCGAGCGTCGCATCGCCGAGACGGATCGTGGCGCCGATCGGGTCTTGTGCGTCTGTGTCGCGGCGACAGGCGAACGCTGCGCGGCGACGCGGTCCTCCCTGTCGGCCTGACGATAATCCGAGTCGGCGGGCGCTTCCCGCAAATGTTCGGCGACATGCAACGCGGCGGTCCACAGCGCCTGATCGGCGCTGCTCAGCCGGGAGCGGTCGATCGCCTTCAAGGACGCCAGGCCCAGCTTCATGTTCGGGTCCGAGCGCCTGCGCGGCGGCGGCGTAAAATCGCGGCGCGGCCTCCTCGGGCGCGCCGGGCTGCATCAGCGCGAGCGCCTCGATGGCGGCGGAGCCGGCGACCTCATAGCGGCCCGCAAGCGTTTGACCGCGCGCGACGGTGAGCAGGAATTGCAGACGCTGAGGCGGGAGGCGTGAGCGAAAGCATCTCCTGGAATTTCTGCAAGTCGGGCAGGTCGTCGATCAGACCATATTTGACGCTGGTGGCCGCGAGCCCCTGGATGAAATTGTCGGCGTAGATCGAATGCGGAAAACGCGTCGCATACTGGCGGGCGAGGAAGATCACGCGATCGCCGTCGTGACGGTCTCCCGTCATCAGGATCTCGCGCCGCAGCGCCGCCTCCTCTACGAGGCTGCCCGGCGCCAGCAGTCGCGCGAGATCGAGCCGTTCGATGGCGCGATCGGGCGAGCGCGTCGTCAGCAACACCGCCTGCGCGAACGCGAGTTGACCGCTGAGCCGCAGACTGACGCTGCGCGGATCGATGTCGACGAGCAGCGCTTCGGCCTCGAGCGAGCGGCCAATCACATAGGCGAGCGCGCCGCGCAGCAATCCCGTCTGTCCGTCGGGGATCACGTCGCTTTCCAGCAGCTTCTGGATCACGCGCGGCTGGCCGCCGCCGAGCAGATAGGCCGCCGCGGCTTCCACCTCTTCCTTGTTCTTCCAATCGTCGGCGGATTGGGCGAGGATCGCCTCGCCGATCACCCGATTGCGTTCGGGCTGCTTCGCGTAGGCCGCCTTGTCGCCCGACGCCATCTGCGCCTGCAGGCTTTGGAGATCAAACAGCATGTCCGAGATCGGCAGCAGCGTCGGCGTCAAGCGGCGTCGGCGGCGGGGCCTTCTTGCCGCCTTCGCCGCCGCAGCGAAATGGATCCCTAGAAACACGGCAAGAGCGCTGCGGGGAGCGATAGCGGACCGCGTCGAATGCTCCTCATGACTTCGGCTCGCGGATCAGAATTTCGATGCGGCGGTTTTCTGCGGCGGTCGGATGGGCGGGGTCGCGCAGCGCGTGGTCGGCGTGGCCCTCGATGCGCTCGAACCGGGTTTCGGGCACGCCCGCCCGGGTCAGCATGTAGTAGGCCATCTGCGCGCGGTCGGAGGACAGCCGCCAGTTGTCGTAGACGCCGCCGTTCTTGTAGGGACGCGCATCGGTATGGCCGCGCACGATCAACTGCTCGTTGCGCCCCTTCAGGATATTGGCGATCGTCTCCATCGCCTTGACGACCTCGGCGCGAGGCTCGGCGGAGCCGACCGCGAACATGCTGAAATTGAGCTTGTCCGTGATGCTGACCAGCAGGCCGTCTTTGGTCGCCTCGACTGCGACCTCGGGCCCGCTCGCGCTACTCTGCAGCGGCCCGAGCTTGTCGCGCAGTTCCTTGATCAGCTCGGCCGGCTTGTTGGGTTGAGCGGCTTGCGGCGGGGGTCCTTGCAGCGGCGCGGCAGCCTCTGCGCAGGCGATGGAACGGGCGCGGCCGTGGCGACCGGGGCCGGTTTGGCTTCCGACGGTTGGTCAGGCGAGGGCCGGGGAGCCGTCGGCTCGGCGTTGGCTTGCGGCGAAATGTCGGGATGCGCATCGGAGGGCGTCATCGGCGGCGCATCGGAATCCATCGAAACAGGATCTTCGGGCGCGCCGGGGCCGATCGGCTTGAAGGGATCGCGGAACGCTTCGACGGCTGCCGCCGCCCGCCAGCCGCTGCGGCGGCGCATCGCCGGTCTCAGGTCCCGGCGCGGTGGCGTCGTTGGTGATGCGGCCGCCGACGATCTTGTCGAGCGCCTTGTAGGGATCGCTGAACAGCGCGGTTTCGCTCATCGTCGGCTTTACGTCGACGACATTCTTCGACTCCGGATGCGCAACGGCGGCGGGCGTCTTCGGCTTCTCGTCCTTCTTCGCCGGCACGCCCGCCGCGGGCGGCGCGGGAGATCCGCTCTTTTCGTTCTTCGGACTTGTCGCTCTCTTGGTCTCGGGCGGCAGCGTGCCGGGCGTCTGCTCGCCGGTCGTCTCGTTGCTGACGATCTTGCTGTCGTCGACGCCGTGGACGCCCTTGCGCGCCCGCGCCGGGTTTTCGAGCTTCGTCGGGTTGAAATAGCGCGCGATGACCGTCTTCGTGTCCTTGTCGGTCGCGTTGATGATCCACAGCACCAGGAAGAACGCCATCATCGCCGTCATGAAATCGGCGAAAGCGATCTTCCAGGCGCCGCCGTGGTGGCCGGCCGCATGGCCGCCCTTGCGCTTGATGATGATGATTTCGGGGTGATGCTCGCTCATTCGTCAGCCGCGCCGTTGAGCGAATTCGAGCCAGTCGGCCCAAGGCGCCGAGCTCGGTGGCGATGGTCGTGTCGATGCGCCGAGACCGTGATCTCGATCTTGTGCGTCGGGGACGAACTCGACCTCGATCGCCAGCGCGGCGATGCGTTCTTTCAGAAGCTTCAGCAGCGGCTCGGGCCCGCTGATCTTCAATCAGCGCCGGGCTGCCGCCGCTCGGTCAGCCGCGCGAGGCTGGCGACGATTTCGTCGATGCCGCGCGACGTGACCGAGGCCAGCAGAAACGGCTTGCAGAATTCTTCTCGACCAAGTCGGCGATGCGCCGTTCGACTTCCTTCAGTCCCTGCTGAATCGTCTCGGCGAGCTTCGCATATTCGTTCATCTGGAAGTCGATGCGCTCGACGACGGCGCGCTTCTGAGCGTCGGCGCGCTCCTGCGCATGGCGGTCGCCGCTTCCGCGCGCGCGGTGTCGAGCCCTTCCTGAACGCCGCGCTGATAGGCTTCGGCAAGCCGCTCCTCGAAATCGGGCTGAACGGGCGGCGGCGGAACTTCGCGCCGGAGGAACAGCGGCGAGACCGGGCGCGGCGGCGGCGGATCGCGAAGGAAGCCGGAGCGTCGATGCCGAACGGTCGTCGCGCCGGCGAGGCCACGCTTCGGAACGGCGCGGACCGCAGCGGCGCCGGCTCGGCTTCTGCGGCGACGGCGCGCGAGGCGAGCGCCGCCCACGCCTCCTTGCGCGGATCGCCGCCGGCGGCCTTCGACGCCCTTCGCTGCTCGAGGTATTGCGATATCGAACTCGCCGTCATGCGGTATCCCCTTCGCGAATCCATTGTCTGAGGATGGCGACCGCCTGCTCCTCATCGAAATCGACGAGTTTCTGCAGTTGCCGTTGCGGGCCTTTTTCGCGCTTCTCCATCAGCGCCTCGAAATAGGCGTCGGGCGCCTCGGAGGGACGGAACATCATCGACGAACCGCCCATGTCGCCGGCGCTCATGGGGTCGGGCAACGCGGACTGGATGGCGAAATTCATGTCGTCGTCGGAGGGTCTTCTCCGACGCGCTCGGCCCCGCGCCCCGGGCGCCTCGAGCAGAACGCGCGCCACCGGCCGAATGCCAAACCAGATCAGCATGCCGACGACCAGCACCATTGCCGCGGCGCTGATCAGCGTCCCTGTCTGGTGTTCGAGAATTTCGAGGTAGGAGGGTCCGGCGACCGGCTCGAGGTCCTTGCCGGAATCGACGAAATCGACGACCGAGATCTTGATGTCGTCGCCGCGCTCGTGGTTGAGGCCGCCGGCCGACATCACGAGCTGTTCGATGTCCTTGACCTGCTTGTCGATCACGTCCGGCGTCGCCTTGTCGCCGAGCCCTGCCGCGAGCGCGCTGCGGTTGATGAGCACCGCGACTGAGAGATTGCGGATCTGATAGCCCGCGCTCGTCGTCGTCACCTGGCGCGACGAAATCTCGAAGTTGGTGAGCTCTTCCTTCTTGTCGGAATTGTCGTTCGACTGTTTGGTGTCGCCCGTCGCGATGGGATTTTTTGGCAGGTTGGTTTGCACGCCGGCGGCCGGGGCGCCCGCCGAATTCTGTGACGCCGTCTTCTCCTTGACCGTGCGCACCGAGCGCTCGGCTTTCTTGTCGGGATCGAAGGTGGTCTCGTTGGTCTGCACCTTGTCGGCGTTGAGGCGCGCGGCGACGCTGACCTCGAAATTCTTCGGGCTCAGATAGGGCGCGAGCGTCATAGTGATGTTTTCGCGCACCGAGGCGGCGACGCTTTTCTCCAGCCCGAGCATATTCTCCGGCGCGGATTCGAGCGTATCGGAGCCGCTGGCGAGCAACTGTCCATCGACGCTGAGAACCGTGACCTGATCGGCCTTCATATTTGGTACGGCCGCCGCGACGAGATGGCGGATCGCCACCCCCATCGTGCGATCGTCGCCGCCGTCCGTGCGCACCACCACTGACGCCGACGGCGGCTGACGCTCGCGACGGAACGAGCCCTCATCGCCAAGCACGATGTGAACGCGCGCCGCCTTGACCCCGCGCATCATCTGGATGGTGCGCGCCAATTCGCCCTCGATGGCGCGCACCCGCGTCACATCCTGCATGAACGAGGTGAGGCCGAGCGAGCCGAGCTTGTCATAGAGCTCGTTGCCGACGCTGCCGCTGTGCGGCAGCCCTTTCTCGGCGAGCGTCATGCGGGCCTGCGCCGTCTGCCCGACGCCAACCAGCACATTGGCGCCGTCCGAACTCACATCGAAAGCAATGCCGGCCTCGCGCAAGGCCGAACCAATGCCGATGACATCTTCGCGGTCCAGGCCAGAATAAAGGGTCTCGAAGGTGGGACGACTGAGAAAATAGCCTGCGAAGCCGGTGAGCGCGAACACGCTCAGGCCGATGGTCGCCAGCGCCACGAGACGCCGCGGTCCAAGCGCGAGCAGATTTGCGATCAGTCGCCTGGCTTGCGCCAATGCGTCCATGTCCCAGGCCACCAGTTGAGCAGTCGAGGCGTTAACATCGGTAAACAAGCTTGCGCGGGCCTTGGTCGCAGGCAGTGGCGACGCCCGCGCGCAATCCGACGCAAGGCCCGACGCGTGCCGAAAAGGTAACTCAATTTTAAGAGATGCCGGTCAATCTGACGATGTTCCCTACTGCTTCGTCGACTTGGAGCGCGAAGCAGGCAGGCCACACGGCGGATAGGCTCGGAGCCTACGGCATTACGCCATCCCCGCCGTCTCGGTGCAAATCCGAAATGTCACCCCTCAAAACGTGATCTATCGGACAGGAGCACCCTGATGAACTCCATATTAACGAACTCGGCTGCGCTTTCGGCGCTGCAGTCGCTAAGCATGACGCAGCAGAACCTCGCTACGACACAGAACCAGGTCTCGAGTGGCCTTGCGGTTCAGAATGCCTCCGACAACGCCGCGTATTGGGCGATCGGCCAGCAGCTGACCTCGGACAGCGGCATCGTTACGGCCGCTAACACAGCACTCGCCCAGAGCCAGTCGGTCCTAGACACCGCGACGTCGGCGATCGCGTCTGTCATCACCACGATCGACGCCATTCAGGCGGCCATCACCGAAGCGCAGAACCCGGGCGCCAGCTTCAACGACATCAACACGACGCTCTCGTCGCTGTCGAGCCAGCTCACGACCGCGATGAACGGCGCTTCGTTCAACGGCGTCAACCTGCTCAACGGCACGCAGACGTCTCTGTCCTTCGTCGCGGGATATGAAGCCAATGCCAGCGGCGGCTCGCTCAACACGATCGCGCTGACGGCGACGAGCCTGCTCGGCGGCCAGAACGCGGCTGTGACCGGCGCGGCCTCCACGGCCACGCCCGTCACCGATTCGAACCTGATCACCCAGCTTGAATCGGCCACCGCCACTTCGACGACTTCAAACGGCGTCACCAGCGCCACGGCAGTTGCGGGCGGCGTCGTCACGGTCACCACCACCGACGCGTTCGGCGACACCAACGTCGCCACTTATACCGGCTACACGACGGGTTCGGGCGCGACCGGCACGGCGGCGACGACCAACACGCCTTACTCCTCTACCAACACCGGCGGCGCTTCGAACTGGACGGTGTCCACTCAGACCACCACGGTCGCCGGTTCGCCCGCGGGCGCGCTGATCCAGTACGGCGCCACGACCAGCGCGAGCCAGTACAACCTGACCCAGCTCGGCAGCGCGAATACAGCCTACACACAGGTCACCGCAACCAACGCAGGCGACATGCTGAGCGCCGTAAACGCTGCCCTTCAGGCGGTAAAGACCTACGCTTCGCAGATCGGCGCTTCGCAGGACGCGATGACGGCGGCGAGCAACTTCAACTCGGCGCTCAACACCAACGTCGCGAACGGCATCGGCGCGCTCGTCGACGCCGACATGAACCAGGCTTCGACCCGCCTGCAGGCTCTGCAGACCCAGCAGCAGCTCGGCATCCAGTCGCTGTCGATCGCCAACCAGAACAGCCAGCTCATCCTGAAGCTGTTCGGCTAAGTCTCCCCGCCGGATCGGCTCCCCGGCAACTTCGCGGCGCGCAGACCTCCTGTGCGCCGCTTTTTTTCGACTACCCAACCACTCTGATCGGCGCGCCGCTGCTCGCCTGCAGCGCCGCCAGGGTGACGCCGTCCGCTATCCAGCGCAGGACAAAACCCTCGCGCGTCACGTCGAGCGTGGCGAGGTCGGTGTAGACGCGCGACACGCAGCCGATGCCGGTCAACGGATAGCTGCACTGTTCAACCAGTTTTGCCTCGCCGCGCTTGGTCACGTGCTCCATCATCACAAAGACCTGCTTCGCGCCGACAGCGAGGTCCATCGCGCCGCCGACTGCGGGAATGGCGTCCGGTTCTCCGGTGTGCCAGTTGGCGAGATCGCCCTGCGCGGAGACCTGGAAGGCGCCGAGCACGCAGATATCGAGATGGCCGCCGCGCATCATCGCGAACGAATCGGCGTGGTGGAAATACGAGGCGCCGATCAGCGCCGTCACCGGCTGCTTGCCGGCGTTGGTGAGATCCGGGTCGATATCTTCCTCGGCCGGCGCTGGCCCCATGCCGAGCAGGCCGTTTTCGCTGTGCAGCACGATCTCGCGATCGGCCGGCAGGAAATTGGCGACCCGGGTCGGCATGCCGATGCCGAGATTGACATACGAGCCGGGTGCGATGGCGTTGGCGACTCGGCGGGCGATGGCGTCGAGGTTCGACTTGCTCATAGGCGCGGCCCCCCATTGCTGCGGATTTCAACCAGACGGTCGACGAAGATGCCAGGCGTCACGATCGCCTCGGGATCGAGTTCGCCGAGTTCGACGATCTCATCGACCTGCACGATCGACGTCTTGGCGGCGGTCGCCATGATCGGCCCGAAATTGCGCGCCGTCTTGCGATAGATCAGGTTGCCCCAGCGGTCGCCCTTGTAGGCTTTCACCAGTGCGACCTCGGCGTGGATCGGATATTCGAGCACGTAGTTCCTGCCGTCGATTACGCGCGTCTCCTTGCCTTCCGCCAGCAGCGTGCCAAATCCGGTCGGCGTGAAGAAGCCGCCGATGCCTGCCCCCGCGGCGCGGATGCGCTCGGCGAGATTGCCCTGCGGCGCCACTTCGAGTTCGACTTTGCCGGCGCGGTAGAGCGCATCGAAGATATAGGAATCGGCCTGTCGCGGAAACGAGCAGATAACCTTGCGGACTCGCCCGCGCTTGAGCAGCAAGGCCAGTCCTGTCTCGCCATTGCCGGCGTTGTTGCTGACGATGGTCAAATCCTTCGCGCCCTGTTCGATCAGCGCGTCAATCAGTTCGCTCGGCATGCCGGCGAGGCCGAAGCCGCCGACCATGATCGTCGAGCCATCCTGAATGTCGGCCACCGCCTCCGCTGCGCTGGCGCGCCTCTTGTCGATCATGTCCGCCGGGGCCTCCCTCGAATGAGGGCCTGTCTCCCAAGCCCGATCCCGTCCGTCAACTGTGGGACCGAAAGAAGTGTCAGGCGCTTTTTGCGGTCCCAAGATGGTCAGGCACTCAACTCGGCCTCCCCCTAATCCTTGCAACGCGCCACGCAAAACCTGCGGTTTCCCTCCCCCGCCGCCCATGCTAAGGCCGCGCGCATGACGACCCGTATCGACGCTCGATTTGCCGCCCTGGCCGCCGAAGGCCGCGCTGCGCTTGTGACTTTCGTGATGGCCGGCGATCCCGATCCCGCGGCCTCGCTGGAAATCGTGCGCGCGTTGCCGAAAGCCGGCGCGGACGTGATCGAGCTCGGCATGCCGTTCACCGATCCAATGGCCGACGGACCCGCGATCCAGGCCGCCGGCCTGCGCGCGCTCAAGGGCGGCATGACGCTGAAAAAGACGCTGAAGCTCGTCTCGGATTTCCGTTCTCAGGACGACGCGACGCCGATCGTGCTGATGGGTTATTACAACCCGATCTATGTCTATGGCGTGCCGAAATTCCTGGTCGACGCCAAGGCGGCCGGCGTCGACGGCCTGATCGTCGTTGATCTGCCGCCGGAGGAAGACAGCGAGCTCTGCCTGCCGGCGCTCGAAGCGGGCCTCAACTTCATCCGGCTTGCGACGCCGACCACCGACGACAAGCGGCTCCCGGCGGTGCTCGCGAACACCTCCGGCTTCGTCTATTACGTGTCGATCACCGGCGTGACGGGCGCTGCGGCGCCGAAGCCGGAAATCGTCGGGCAGGCTGTTGCGCGCATCAAGGCGCATACCCATCTGCCGGTGGCTGTCGGGTTCGGCGTGCGAGACGCGGCAGCTGCGGCGGGCATTGCCCGGCACGCAGACGGCGTGGTGGTTGGTTCGGCGATCGTCGAGGCGGTCCGCAATTCGCTCGTGGACGGCAAGCCGACGGCAGGCGCGAGCGCCGCGGTCGCGAAACTGGTGGCCGAGCTCGCGGCCGGCGTGCGCAGCGTCGCCAAGGCGCCGCGCTGACGAGAAGGCCTGGAACGCATGAACTGGATCTCCAACGTCGTACCGCCGAAGATTCGTTCGCTGCTGCGGCGCGACACGCCGGAAAACCTTTGGGTCAAATGCCCGGAGTCCGGCCAGCTCGTTTTCCACAAGGACCTCGAAGCTAACCTGATGGTGGTGCCGGGCTCCGGCTATCACATGGGCATTGCGCCGCGCGCACGGCTCGCCGCGCTGTTCGACGATGCCGAATACCAGGAGATGCCGGTCCCCGAGGTTCCGCAGGACCCGCTGAAATTCCGTGACATCAAGCGCTACGCCGACCGCCTGAAGGAACATCGCGCAAAATCCGGCTCGCATGACGCGATCGTGCTCGCCACCGGCAAGCTCGAGGATCAGGAAATCGTGGCGGCCGTGCACGATTTCGGTTTCCAGGGCGGCACGCTCGGGATGGCCGCCGGCGAGGCGATCGTCGAGGGCATGTCGGTCGCGGCGGCCCGCCGCTCGCCGTTCGTCATCTTCACCGCCTCTGGCGGCGCGCGCATGCAGGAAGGCATGTTCTCGCTGATGCAGATGGCGCGCACGACGGTCGGCGTGCAGCGGATGCGGGCGGCGCGCTCGCCCTACATCGTCGTGCTGACCAATCCGACTACCGGCGGCGTCACCGCGTCCTACGCGATGCTTGGCGACGTGCAGATCGCCGAGCCCGGCGCCGTCGTCGGTTTCGCCGGCGCGCGCGTCATCGAACAGACCGTGCGCGAGCGGCTGCCCGAGGGCTTCCAGCGCGCCGAATTCCTGCAGGCGCATGGCATGGTCGACATGGTCGTCCCGCGTCCGGAGATGCGCGCCACGCTCGGGCGTCTCTGCCGGATGCTCGCCAAGGCGCCCGCGCAAGCGGCCTGAAACTCGAACCGGGAGCGCGGCTTTGAACGCCATGGACCCCATAACAGCGCGCTTCGCGCCGCTGCATCCGCGCCGCATCGACCTTTCGCTTGGCCGGATCGAGCGGCTGCTCGCCGATCTCGGCGCGCCCGAAAAACATCTGCCGCCGGTCATCCATGTCGCCGGCACCAACGGCAAGGGTTCGACGGTCGCCTTCATGCGCGCCATCCTTGAGGCCGCGGGCAAGCGCGTCCACGTCTACACCTCGCCGCATCTGGTCCGTTTCAACGAGCGCATCCGGGTCGCCGGCGAACTGGTCGACGATGGCCGGCTTGGCGAGGCGCTGGACGTCTGCGAGCAGGTCAACGCCGGCCAGTCGATCTCCGTATTCGAGATCACCACGGCGGCGGCGCTCTGGCTGTATGCCCAAACGCCCGCGGACTATCTGCTGCTGGAAGTCGGCCTCGGCGGCCGGTTCGACGCGACCAACGTGATCGAGCATCCCGCCGCGACCGTCATCACGCCGGTCTCGATGGACCATCCCGAGTTCCTCGGCGCAACCGTCGACAAGATCGCGTTCGAAAAGGCGGGCATCCTGAAGCGTGGCGCGCCAGCGATCGTCGCCCAGCAGGAACCTGAGGCGTTGCGCGTCATCGAGGGCGCGGCGATCCGCGCCGGCGCGCCGATGACGCTCGCCGAGCGCGATTTCTCGATCCGGTCCGAAAACGGCCGATTGGTGTTCGAAGACCAGGGCGGCCTGCTCGATCTGCCCGTGCCGCGGCTCGCCGGCCGCCACCAGTTCGCCAATGCCGCCAACGCGATCGCCACGCTGCGCGCCATCGCGCCGGAGCTGCCGTCGCGCGCGTTCGAGCGGGGGCTGGTCTCCGCGGAATGGCCGGCGCGGCTGCAGAGCCTGCGCTCCGGACCGCTTGTCGACCGCGCGCCCGCGCATGCCGAAATCTGGCTCGATGGCGCGCACAACGAAGCCGGCGGGCGCGTGCTCGCCGAAGCGATGGCGGACTTCGAGGAGGCTTCCCCGAAGCCGCTGGTTCTCATCTGCGGCACCCTGACGGCCAAAGACACGTCCGGCTTCCTCGCCCACTTCAAGGGTTTGGCGCGCGAGGCGATCGCCGTGCCGATCGCCGGCGAGCACGCGGCGCGCACCGCCGAAGAAGTCGCCGACATCGCCCGTTCGGTTGGCATCGCCGCATCGCCCGCGACGGACGTCGGCGCCGCGCTGGATGAACTCGCCGCGCGGTCGTGGGAGGCCCCGCCGCGCATCCTGATCGCCGGTTCCCTCTACCTCGCCGGCGCCGTGCTTGAAGCCAACGGCAACCTGCCGCGCTGAAACGGCGGGCCGGAATCCCCCGCGAATACGCGCCCCTACTCCCGCGCCGAACGCCTTCGAATGCGCACATAGAGCGCGCCGGAGCCGCCGTGAGTGCGGCCGGCCTCCTCGAAGCCGAGCACCACCGAGCGCAAATCGCTGTCCTTGAGCCAGTGGGGCGCGAGGCGGCGCAGCACGCCGGGCTCGTCGTTCCAGGAGTGGCCGCGCGGCCCCGCCTTGCCCTTGCCGGTGACGACGATGACCAGTTTTGCGCCGCGCGCTTGGGCCGAGAACAGAAAGCTGCGTAGCGCGTGATGCGCCTCAGCCTGATTGAGGCCATGCATGTCGAGCGCGTCGTCGATGGCGGCGCGCCCGCGCGACAGGTCGCGCTTGAGCCGCCGCTCAATCGGAGCGAGCGGCAACGGTCCCGGTTTGGCGGCCGGCGGGGCGGCGTGAGCCATCGCCGCGGCGGATGGGACGGAAGGCTCGGGCTCCTGCGCTTTCGGCCGTGAAGACTTCGGCAAGTTCGCGCCGCGGCGGCGCGCCACGCTGCGGGCGACCTCCGTCCAGAGCTCGATCTCCTCGTCGGTCAGCTTGCGGTAGGGGGCGCGCGATGGCCGCGCTGGCGCGTCCTTCATCGGACCGCTTCCCTGGGCTCGAGAACACAGGCCCGCGCCGGATGCCGAATGGCGCCGGCGCGCTCGCCAGCCCCGTCCCCCGTGCCGAAAAACAGGTCGAAGCGCGCCTCGCCGACGATCGCCGATCCGGTGTCCTGCGCGAGCATCAGCCGGCGAAACGGCTCGATGTGATCGTCACGCCACGGCAATTCCGCTTCGATCCAGAACGGCAGGCCATAGCTCCAGCGGGTGCGGTCGACGGCAATCGAGCGCAGCGGGGTCAGCGGCAGATTCGGCGCCCCCGGTCGGCCCCTCCGAGGCATCGCGAACCTCCTCCAGGCGGAAGAAGATGTACGAGCGATTGAGCCGCATCAGCTCGCGCCCCTGCTGGCCGGGCCGGAGCCCGTAGGCGCGCACCCAGGCTTTTAGCCGCGCCAGCGACATTTCCGCTTCAGCGATCTCGCCAGCCTCGATCAGCTTGCGTCCGATGGAAGTGTACGGCTGGCCATTCCGGCCGTCGTAGACGAGCCGCATCGCCCTGCCGTCAGGCAACATGACCCGGGCAGAACCCTGCACCTGAATGAGGAACACCTCCACGGCGTCCTCCAGCCACACGATGGGCTCGCGCGGCGCGTCCTCGATCGCGGCCCGGTCGGGATACGGGGCGAGCGTCCCGTCGGCAAGACGCAGCGCGCCGGCGAGCGCGGGATCGAACCCGGGTGGCCCTTCGCCCGGCGCGAAGCTTACCAGGTCCGGCGGGCGGGCGAGGATCGGCTCCTGGAAGCGTGGACTTGAGGTCAGCGAGCCCGCGACCGTCGGCTCGTAATACCCGGTCAGGAAGCCGGGTTGGGCAAGGCGGCGCGGCACGAAGTGTTCGGCAAAAAACGCCCGCGCCTGGTCGCCATCTCGCCCCTCCAGCCGGAGGGACGCTTCGGCCGCCGCCCGCAGAGCGCTCGAGGCCGGCTGCGCGGCGCGCAGCGCGGGAGCGCCCGCGACAATGGACGCGCGCGGTCGCCTGGAACGTCAGGAGGGCCGCCGCGAAATCATCGTCGAGCGTCCGTAAATCCGCAGCCCCCGCCATGGCGTCAAATCCCGGCGGAGCTATTGGACGGTCTGGGTCGCGGTCAGCAGCCAGTTGGGATCGCGCGCTCCGAGCGGGCGGGCAAACGTCCAGACATCAAGGTGGTCGGCGACGGCGGAATCCGAGCCTTCGATTACAGTCCCTGCGGAATCGAGCGTCGCCGAGATCATCTTGGCGGCAAACCGGATCGTCACCGACGCGTCCCGGCCGACGACGCGGGCGTCGACGATTTCCGCCTTGTCGATCGAAACCAGCGTCGACTTCATCGTTTGCCCGGCGGCGCGCCGGGCCTCGATGGCGCGGGCGAAATTCTGCAGGACGTCCGGCGAGAGCAGCCGGCGCAGCGCATTGAGGTCGCCGGCGGCAAAAGCGGCAACTATCATCTCGTAGGCCGAGCGGGCGCCGTTCAGGAATTCTCCGGCGTTGAATTGCGGTTCTACGGACGCGATCGCGTCGAGCCCCTGCGCCAGCGCCGAGCCCGGCTGCGCGATGCCGCGCCAGCGGTCCTGCGGCGGCTCGGGCGGCGGCGGCGGGCCCCGGCGGGCGGCGCCCAGCGAAACGACGTTATCGTTGCCGGTCGGACCCGGCGCGGAAGGCGGCGAAACGTCCATCGGACGGCGCTCGGCGCCGGTGCGCGTCCCCAGCACCTGCCGCAATTTCCACGCGACGAAAATCGCCACGATCGCAAAGACTACCGTGGCGGGGTCGATATGGTCCATGTCCGGCTCCGGCTCCGATGCGTCGTGCGTGGTTTAGTTAGGCGCTTCGCCCGCTTTTGGCTAGAAGTCTGTGGCTTGCGGGGGGCGTTCGCCGGGGGTGATGGGTGACGATATTCCAGCATATGGGCGTTGTCGGGGCCGGAGCGTGGGGCGTAGCGCTCGCGCAATCCGCCGCCGCCGGCGGCCGCCAGGTGACGCTCTGGGGCCGCGACGCGGAAGTCATGCGGCAATGGCGCGAGACCCGCCTTGGCGCGCGCCTGCCCGGCGTGCGGCTCGCCGACGCCGTCGTCCCGACCGCCGATCTCATCGACCTTCGAAACCTGCGACGCGTTGCTGATCGTCACGCCCGCCCAATCGACGCGTGCGACCGCCGCCGCGCTCGCCGCGGCGCTTGAGCAGCCCCGGCCGCTGGTGCTGTGCGCGAAGGGCATCGAAGCGGGCAGCCACGCGTTTCTGACCGATGCGCTCGCCGAGGCCGCGCCGGGCTGGCCGCGCGCGGTCCTGTCAGGTCCGAGCTTCGCGGTCGACGTCGCCGCGGGTCTGCCGACCGCCGTGACGCTCGCCGCGGAAACCGATGCCCTCGCCGCCGCGCTCGCGCACGCCCTGCGGGCGCCGAACCTGCGGCTTTACCATTCGACCGATCTGCGCGGCGTCGAGATCGGCGGCGCGGCGAAGAACGTGCTCGCGATCGGCTGCGGCGTCGCCGCCGGCCTGGGGCTGGGGGCGAGCGCCGGCGCCGCGCTGATCGCGCGCGGCTTCGCTGAGCTTAGACGCTTCGCCGAGGCCTATGGGGCCGATCCCACCACGCTGATGGGGCTCTCCGGCCTCGGCGACCTCGTGCTGACGGCATCGTCGCCGCAGTCGCGCAATTACGCGTTCGGCCTCGCCCTCGGGCGGGGGGCAAGCGTGCTCGACGCCAGCGGCGGCAAGCTCGTCGAAGGCGCAGCAACGGCCGAGGCGCTGGTGGCGCTGGCGCGGCTGCGCGGCGTCGATATGCCGATCAGCGCGACGGTGGAGGCCCTGGTCGCCGGGCGGACAAGCGCTCTCGAGGTCGTCGCGCAATTGCTCGCCCGGCCGCAGAAGGAGGAGGGGGCTTGAGGTCTGCCGCGCTTTACCGGCGCCGAATCCTCGCCTAAGCCTGCCGCCCAATCAATCCCGCTGACTTGAGACACAACCTATGGCGCACTGGCTGTTCAAGAGCGAACCCTCCGTCTTCTCGTTCGAGACGCTCAAGGCCGAGGGCAAGAAGGGCACCGACTGGAGCGGCATCCGCAACCATTCCGCAAAACTCAACATGATGGCGATGCGGGTCGGCGAGAAAGGCTTCTTCTACCATTCCAACGAGGGCAAGGCGATCGTCGGTATCGTCGAGGTCGCCAAGACCTATTACCCTGATCCAACCGACGCGAGCGGCAAGTTCGGCATGGTCGACATCCGCGCCGTCAAGGCGGTTCCGAAGCCGGTGACGCTCGAGGCGGCCAAGGCGGCGCCTCAGCTCGCCAAGATGGCGCTGGTCGCCAATTCGCGGCTCTCGGTGCAGCCCGTCACGGACGAGGAATGGAAGATCGTTTGCGAAATGGCGGGGTTGTGAGATGGCGGAACAGACGCTGCTGCTGATTGGCGCCTCGCGAGGTCTCGGCCTCGCGCTCGCCAAGGAATTTCTGGCCCGCGGCTGGCATGTGATCGCGACCGAGCGCAAGCGCAGCGAGGCGCTGCACGCTCTGGCTGGCGCGCGGCTCGAGATCGAGACGCTCGACATCGTCGACGAGGCCGCCATCACGGCGCTGCGCAGCCGGCTCGCGGGGCGAAAGATCGATCTGCTGTTCGTCAATTCCGGAATCGCCAACGGCGGCGGTGAAAGACTCGACGCGATCTCGGCCGCCGAATTCCAGCGCGTGATGGCGACCAACACGCTCGGGCCGATGCGCGTCATCGACGCCTTCGCGGACCTCGTGCCGCCGGAGGGCGCGATCGGCGTCATGTCGTCGGGCCTCGGCAGCGTCGGCAACAATACCAACGGCGGCTGGGAGGTCTATCGGGCGAGCAAGGCGGCGCTGAATACGCTGATGCGCAGTTATGCCGCGCGGCCCGAGCAGCGCAAGCATGCGTTCCTGATCGTCACGCCGGGCTGGGTGCGCACCGACATGGGCGGCCCCCACGCGTCGCTGAGCGTCGAAGAAAGCGTCGCCTCGCGTCGCCGATGTGCTGGTGAAGCATCTCGGCAAGCCGGGCGCGCGGTTCGTGAGCTATCTCGGCGAGACCGTTGCGTGGTGATGGACGCCTTTGTAGCCGCGGTCGCTGACCGCGGACGCCAACGAGCCATGCGCCAACTGACTTGGCCACGAGCTTTTTGTCCTGGCGGGGCTCGTCCCGGCCATGACGGCTAGCTCAATCTGAATCACGCGGTCAGCGACCGCGGCTACAGAAGGGCTCACAATCAATCCCTTGCGCCGCTCAGGCAAATCGTCGTCGGCGATCGCGCGCCACGCGGCGCCGTCGAGATCTTCGAACTGGCCGCTGCGCATCGCCCACAGGAACGCCGGCGAGGCCGAGGCCGCCGAGCGCGAGCGCGACGGGCACGAGATAGACCAGCACGTTCATCGCAACCCCCTCGCCGTTCCGGCCGCGCATCGCGTTGACGGTCACGATGACCGACGAGCCCGACATCGCCAGCGCGGCGATCAACGGCGTCGCCAGACCGAAGATCGCGATCGGCACGGCGACCAGATTGTAGATCACCGACAGCGCGAGATTCTCAATCATCAGCGCTTTCGCCTTGCGCGCCAGCGCCAGCGCGTCGGCGACAGGCGCCAGCCGCTCGCCGAGAAACAAAGCGTCGGCCTGCGCCTGCGTCAGATGCGCCGCCGAGATCGGCGAGATCGAGACGTTGGCGGCGGCGAGCGCGGGCGCGTCGTTGAGCCCGTCGCCGATCATCGCGACGTTTCGTCCCTGCTTCGCGCAAGCGCCTTCAGGCGCGCAATCTTGTCGCCTGGCTTCATGCCGGAGCGAAAATCGGAAATACCGAGTTCGCGCGCCACTTCGGCGACCGCCGCTTCGCGGTCGCCGGACAGGATCTCTATTTTGTAGCCGCGCGTCTGCCAGGCTCGCGATCACCTCGCGCGCATCCGGCCGCAGCGCCTGCCGCACAGCAAACACCACCTTCGCGCGGGGTCCGTGAAACGCGATCAGCGAAGCGTCGGGCCAGCGCGCGGCGACGGCGACGGCTTCCGCCTCGGCCTTGCAATAGGCGACCGAGCCGAGCTTCAGACGCTTGCCATCGTGAAGCACGGTGACGCCCTGACCGGGGAACTCGTGCGCGGCTATCGGCGTACGCGCCCCCGCGGCTTCGGCGACCGCTCTGGCGAGCGGATGGCGGCTCGACAGCGCGATGGCGCCGGCCAACGCGAGGTCCTCGGCGCGATATCGGCGGCGTTGGCGAGGCTCGGCCTGCGGCAGGGTCAGCGTGCCGGTCTTGTCGAACACCAGCGTGTCGACGCTCGGCGAGCCGCTCGAGCGCGTCGCCGGAATTGAGCATTACGCCGCGGCGGAACATCGCGCTCGCCGCGACGACCTGCACCGCGGGCACGGCGAGGCCGAGCGCGCAGGGACAGGTGATGATGAGCACGGCGATCGCGTTGACCAGCGCCTGCTGCCAATCGCTGCCCAGCGCCATCCAGCCGACAAATGTCAGGAAGCGCCGTCAGATGCACGACCGGCGCGTAGAGTCGCGCGGCGCGATCGGCGAGCTTCACATAGGACGAGCGCTGCTCGATCGCCTTCTCGAGCAGCGCCGTTGACTTCGTCGAGCAGCGTGCCGGTCGCGGCCTTCGCGACCCGCACGCGCAACGCGCCGCTGAGGTTGAGCGTGCCGGCGTAGACTTGCGCTCCCGGCGCAACGGCGAGCGGGGCCGTCTCGCCGGTGACGAGGCTCTGGTCGATCTCGGAGCGGCCGTCCTCGACCATGCCGTCGACCGCGAGCCGCTCGCCGGCGCGCACCAGCACGAGATCGCCTGGCGCAATTGCGGCGATCGGCGTGTCGACCGCCTCGCCGTTCGGCAGCAATTTTGTCGCGCGCTCGGCCTTGATCGCCGCAAGGTTGGTCGCGACGTCGCGCGTCTTGCGGCGCATGCGCTGATCGAGCGCGCGACCCGCGAGCAGGAACATCAGCAGCATCACGCCGCTTTCGAAATAAGTCTCGCGCTGGTGCTCGACCGTCTGGAGGACCGACATCACGATCGACAAGCACGATGCCGATGCGTGATCGGCACGTCCATGTTGACCGCGCGCTGGCGCAGGGCGCGCAGCGCGCTCTCGAAGAACGGCGCGCCGGCGTAGGCGACGCAGGGGCATGACGACCAGCGCGGAGAGCCAGTGGAACAGATCGCGCGTCGCGCCGTTGTCGTCGCTGGCGGCGCCGCGCCCACAGCGCGACGCGAGAGCAGCATCACGTTCATCGCGCCGAAGGCGGCGACGCCGAGGCAACGCAGCAGCCGGCGCTCCTCCGCGGCCTCGACGCTGTCGACGGCCGGCGCCGAGAACGGATAGGCGGGATAGCCGAGCGCGGTCGAGCTTGCTCGAGAATTTCCGCGGGCGTCAGCGCGCCTTCGTCCCACTCGACGGTGACGCGCTTGCTGGCGAGATTTACGCGCGCGCCGCGGACGCCGGGTTCCCGGGCGAGACCCTTCTCGATCGTGACGATGCAGGCGCCGCAATGGACGCCGTCGACGACGAGGTCCATCGCCGCGACGCCTTCGCTCGGGCGGCGGACGAAGACGCGAAAGATCGGTCGCGGCGTCCACCCGCTCACTCCGTGTTCGTCGCTCAGCGTCAGCCGGTTCTCGCTGTAGAATTTGCGCTGTCCCGGCCTGCTTCGCCTCGATGTCGAGCGTCCATTGCCCGGCTTCAGCGTGCGCCGCGAAGCCCTCGTATTCGGCGCCGTCGCTCAGCAACACCGCCTCGCGATCGCAGCGCGCGATCGAACGGGTGCACGAAGCGCGCATGCACGTCGAGGCCCGGCGACGACCACGCCGTCGCGGTCGCGGAACTCGGCGACGACGCGCGCGCCGCCGCCTTCCTGCCGCGTCGTCACGTTGACGGTCCAGCCGAGCGATTGTCCTGCGCGCGCGCCGCGGCGAGCTTTGCATTGTAGGCCTGGCTGGCGTCGTAGGAATTCTCGACCTCCTCGCCATGCAACGTGGAGAGCGCATAATAGATCAGCGCGAAATTGGCCGCGAACATGATGCCGAAACCAACGACGAGCCAGACGAGCACGCCGCGCCCCGTCAGCTTCCGGCCGAATTCGAGGCGACGCATATAGTCGCGGTCGATGTCGGCGACATCCGAACTCATCAGCATAGCCTCGCTGCTTCGATCAGGGTCCGAAGAAATGGTCGCGGACGGCCGATGGTCTCGCCCGTCCCGAGGTCGACCGCCTTCATCGTTATGGCCTGCCCCGATCCTGTCAGCGACGCGCGGCGGAGCGGTGACATAGAGCTGGATCTCCTGCGTCGCGTCGGGATCGACGGTGACGACGAGCCGCCCTTCGCGCAGTCGGTTCGCACGCCTTCGCTCTTGGCGGTCGCGTCTTTCAGACCACTGACCTCCAAGCGCATATTTCTGCGGCTCGCCGCAGCTTGTTGGCGAAGCGCAACGTGTAACCGTTGCGGACCATCCGATCCTTGGCGAGCGTGTACATCGGCGCGCGCACATGCAGCACGCTCAGACCCATCGTCGTGCGGTGGGTGAGCTGATACAGCATGATGCCTCCGACGACCGCGATCACGACGGCGTAAAGAATCGTGCGCGGATCGGACGAGTCGGTAGATCGGTTCGTTCGCCGCGCATGCGGCGACGAATGTTGTCGTCGGTGTCATAGGCGATCAGTCGGATCGGGCGATTGATCTTGGTCATGACCGCGTCGCAGGCGTCGATGCACAGGCCGCACTGGATGCAGCCGAGCTGCGAGCCCTTGCGGATGTCGACGCCGGTCGGGCAGACGTTGACGCATTGTTTGCAGTCGATGCAGTCGCCCGCGGGCTCGCTGCGCGACGCGCGCGCGCTGCGCTTCCTTCACCGACATGCGCGGCTCGCCGCGATCGCAGCGATAGGTGACGTTGAGCGCCTCGGTGTCGGTCAGCGCCGCCTGAATGCGCGGCCACGGGCACATGTAGAGGCAGACCTGCTCGCGCATGTGTCCGGCGAGATAATAGGTCGTGAAGGTGAGAATGCCGATCCAGACATAGGCGGCGAGCGGCGCCTGGAACGTCGCGAGCTGGCCGCACCAGCGTCGGCGCGTCGGCGAAATAGAGCACCCAGGCGCCGCCCGTCCACCAGCGCGATCAGCAGCCACAGCGCGTGCTTGGACACGCGCTTGCGGATCTTGTCCGGCGTCCACGGCGCCGCGTCGAGTTTGATGCGGTCGCGCCGGTCGCCCTCGATCCAGCGTTCGACCGTATAGAACAGATCCGTCCACACCGTCTGCGGGCAGAAATAGCCGCACCAGACGCGCCCGAACAGCGCGTTGGACAGAAACAGCGCGAGCGAGGCGAGGATCAGCAGGCCGGTGAAATAATAGACCTCCTGCGGCCACAGCTCGATGAAGAAGAAATAGAAGCGGGAATGCGCGAGGTCGACCAGCACCGCCTGATGCGGCTCGGTAGGTCCGCGGTCCCAGCGCACGAACGGCAGGAAATAGTAGTAGACCCAGGCAGACGAGCAGCAGCCGCCATTTCAGGCGGCGGAAGGTCCCCCTGACTCGCTGCGGAAAGATTTTGGCGGCGGACGCGTAGAGCGGCCCGTCGTCATAGATCTCGTGAGGGTCATCCGCATGGATGTTCAACTGGGTCATAAAGGCTTCCGCTCTTCAGCCGTCATTGCGAGCGAAGCGAAACAATTCACAGTTCCGCCGCCGCCCTGCTGCGTTTTGTCAACAAGAGCCTGCGGCGGCGAGGCCTTCGATTGCTTCGTCGCAACGCTCCTCGCAATGACTGGACCGTCGCGCTATTGCCCCGCGCCGAGGCTGTGCACGTAGACCGCCAGCGTCTTGATCGTCACGGGATCGAGCCGCGCGCCCCAGGCCGGCATCGTCGAATTGCGGGCGTAGGTGATCGTGTAGATCAGGTCTTTGAGGTCGGAGCCATAGAGCTGCAGGCCGTCGGTGAGGTTGGCCGCGCCCATTTCGAGATTGCCCTTGCCGTCGTCGCCATGGCAGGCGGCGCAATTGTCGGCAAACATTTTCTTGCCCGCCGCGACGATCGACGCCGGCCTCCGGCTGCGAGCTTGCTCAGCGTGCGCACGTAGCTCGCGACCTGCTTGATCTCCGCCGGCTTCAGGATGCCGTCCTTGCCGAACGCGGGCATGGCGCTGGTGCGCGTATCGGCGTCCTGATAGGCGCGGATGCCGTGCGTGATCGTGGTGGAGATCTGATCGAGCGTGGCCGCCCCACAACCAGTCGTCGTTGGTCAGATTGCGGTAGCCCTTCGAGCCCTGCCCGCCCGCGCCGTGGCACGGCGCGCAGTTCTCGGCGAACGCCGCCTGGCCGTGGGCGATGCGCAAGGCTCCAGAGCTTGGGATCGGCCTCGATCTCGGCGAGGCTCGCGTTCGCCGAGTCCCGCCTCCGTCTCGGCGCGCTGCGCCTTGATCGCCGCGACGTCCTCGGCGACCTGCGCGCGGTTGGTGTAGCCGAGCACGCCGGGCGTAAACCCGCTGACCATCGGCCACGCCGGATAGAACACCCAGTAGACGAACGCGAACGCGATCGTCGCGTAGAAGGTATACAGCCACCAGCGCGGCAGCGGCGTGTTGAGCTCGCGGATGCCGTCCCACTCGTGGCCCGTGGTGGTCTGCGCCGGTGATCTTGTCGAACTGCGGGGTTGTCCGTAGTTGGCCATGCGCTCAGTCCTCGCTGAGCGGCAGCGCGCCGCCTTGTTGAACTTCTCGCGGTTCGACGGCCAGAGCGCGTAGACGAGCACGCCGAGGAAGAACGCGAAGCAGTAGAGAGTGCCGGCCGACCGCGCGAAGGCGGCCAGCGCTTCGTAGGTGTCGGACATCGCTTCCCCTCCGTCAGCGCAGGTTGGCTTTGTCGTCGTAGACCTTGAAGTCGACGAGCGTGCCGAGCATCTGCAGGTAGGCGATGACGGCGTCGAGCTTCGGTGAGCGTCGACGACGACGCATCGAACTTGCGCACCTGCGCCTTCGGATAGCGCTTGAGCGAGATCCGGCGGCTTCCGGGCTGTCCGGCGTGACCTGCGCCCTGACGTCGGCGTCGACCTTCGCGATGTCCTCGTCCGTGTAGGGGACGCCGACGGTCCGGTTGGTGCGCAGATAGTCGGCGAGTTCGCGCGTATCGAGCTCGGTGTCGGCAAGGAACGCGTAGTTCGGCATGATCGATTGCGGCACGACCGAGCGCGGGTCCTTCAGATGCGCGACGCTGCCAGGCGTCGGTGTATTTGCAGGCCGACGCGCGCGAGGTCGGGACCGTTGCGCTTCGAGCCCCACTGGAACGGATGGTCGTACATGCTCTCGGCGGCCAGCGAGTAATGGCCGTAGCGCTCGACTTCGTCGCGCAGCGAACGGATCATCTGGCTGTGGCAGAGATAGCAACCCTCGCGGACGTAGATGTCGCGTCCGGCGAGTTCGAGCGGCGTGTAGGGCCGCATGCCCTCGACCTTCTCGACCGTGCTCTTGCAGATAGAACAGCGGCACGATCTGCACGAGGCCGCCGATGGCGACCATCACGAGAATGCCGAGCAGGAGGAGAAGCGGGTTCTTCTCGAACAGGTCGTGCTTGGCGAACAGGCTCGGCGACTTGGGAGTTTGCGGAGGGGGCGCTCATCGTTGCTGCTCCTTATTCCGCGGGCGCCAGCCGGGCGTCGACCGCAGGCTCGGCATCTTCGCCGACCGCGATCGTCATCCAGATGTTGTAGAGCATCAGGCAGTAGCCGGCGATGAACAGCACGCCGCCGAGCGCGCGGATGACGTAGAAGGGATGCATCGCCGCGACCGTCTCGATGAACGAATATTCGAGATAGCCCTGCGGCGGTGTAGCTCCTCCACATCAGGCCCTGCAGGATGCCGCTCACCCACATCGAGGTGATGTAGAGCACGATGCCGAGCGTCGAGATCCAGAAGTGCCAGTTGACCAGGCGCAGCGAATAGATCTCGCGCTTGTTCCACAGCCACGGGATCAGGCAATAGAGCGCGCCGAACGAGACGTAGGCGACCCAGCCGAGCGCGCCCGAGTGCACGTGGCCGATGGTCCAGTCGGTGTAGTGCGACAGCGAGTTGACCGTCTTGATCGACATCGACCGGACCTTCGAAGGTCGACATGCCGTAGAACGCGACCGACACGACGAGCATGCGCAGCACGGGATCGGTGCGCAGCTTGTCCCAGGCGCCCGACAGCGTCAGCAGGCCGTTGATCATGCCGCCCCACGAGGGCATCCACAGCATCAGCGAGAAGGTCATGCCGAGCGTCTGCGCCCAGTCCGGCAGCGCCGTGTAGTGCAGATGGTGCGGACCCGCCCAGATGTAGAGGAAGATCAGCGACCAGAAGTGGATGATCGACAGCCGGTAGGAATAGATCGGCCGCTCCGCGCGCTTCGGCACGAAATAGTACATGATGGCGAGGAAGCCCGCGGTGAGGAAGAAGCCGACCGCGTTGTGGCCGTACCACCACTGGAACATCGCGTCCTGCACGCCGCTCCACAGGATGACACGACTTCGACGAGAAGATCGAGATCGGCACGGCGGCGTTGTTGCCGAGATGCAGCATCGCGATCGTCACGATGAAGGCGAGATAGAACCAGTTGGCGACGAAGATATGGGGTTCCTTGCGACGGAAGATCGTGCCGAGGAACACCAGCAGATAGGTCGACCCAGACGATGGTCAGCCAGAGGTCGGTGTACCATTCGGGCTCGGCGTATTCCTTGCCCTCGGTGATGCCGAGCAGATAGCCCGTGCCGGCGATCACGATGAAGAAGTTGTAGCCGAGCACCACGAACCACGGCGCGAGATCGCCGGCGAGCCGCGCGCGGCAGGTGCGCTGCACGACATAGAACGAGGTCGCCAGCAGCACGTTGCCGCCGAACGCGAAGATCACCGCCGAAGTGTGCAGCGGACGCAGGCGTCCGAAGTTGAACCAGGGGCCGATGTTGAGCGCGGGATAGGCGAGCTCGAAGGCGATGTAGATGCCCGCCGCCATGCCCGCGAAGCCCCAGAACAAGGCGGCGAGCGAAGCGAATTTTACGGGCCCGAAATTGTAGTTGGGCTTGCCGTCGATCTCGAGCGGAACGGGTTCGCTGTCGGTGCGCGCATTGTAGCGCTGGAAGATGGTGAAGATGCCGGCGGCAGCACGCCGCCACCGCGAGCCACATGTGGAACGCGTACGCGGGCTCGATCGTCTTGGCGGCGATGAAGAGACATAGGAACGCGATAGCTGCGAGCACCACGACGAGGCTGACCTCGCCTGTTCGCAGCGACTTGGCTGTGCTTGCCGCCTGCATATGGCACCCCCTGTGCGCTTGATTGAAACCCGCCGGAAAATGGACGAGCGGGCCGCCGGCGTGTTGATCCACGTCAAGATTGAAAGGGGAGTGGCTTCGTTCGTTGGTCTAACAATCGGGCGTGCTTCAAAATGTCGCGGCTGTTCGACCGCAATTGTAGCTGCGGTCGCTGACCGCGCGTGCGCCGTCGCCGGGCGTCGATAGGACGAGGTCAAGGCGACCTCAGTAACTCCACGAGTCACGCCTTCATCAAGCGTGTGGCCGACAGTCGGTTGACGCGCGATCGTGACGATTGATCGCGCGCGGATAGGCCTCGCGGGCTTGACCTATGTCAACAGGCTGGCGATTGCCGTCGCTAGCTTCACGCCTAGCAGGAGCCGAGGAAACAGGAGTGCGCGAAATGGGGACGTCTCATAGCCGTTCCCCGTTACGCGCGGCGACCTCGTGATCGCGGCGCTCAACGACGACGCGTTTCGCGACGTCTTCGTTCCGCAGGACGAATCGGAAGCCGCGCTGCAGGCGCTGACCTACGCCGACGGCTTGTGCGCGTATTTCGGCGCGCATCTGAGCGGACTGATGATCGGCCTCGTGCCCTACTATCCGATGTCGCTGTCGTCGTCAGGCAATCCCGAGGGCTGGATGGCGGCGCAGCAGCCAGGCAAGCGAAGAGGCGAGCGCGGCAGAGGCGCGGCTGCGCGCCTTCTACGGACGCTTGAGGGCGACCAACGATCTGAAGCGCGTCGACGCTTTCGAGCAGGAGGCGGCGCGGATCGTCGCGCGGCGGGCGCGCACTTCCGACCTGACCATCATGGGCTGGCCGCCAACCGAGGGCGCCGACGTCGAGCGCGCCATGTTCGAGGCCTGCCTGTTCGAATCGGGCCGTCCGCTGTCTGCTTGTCCCGCCGCAGCGAAGCTTTCGTTCGCCGCCTCAGCGCGCGCTGGTCGCCTGGAACGGCTCACGCGAGGCCGCGCGCGCGGTGCGCGAAGCGCTGCCGCTGCTGCGCCGAACGCGACTGACGCGGATCGTCACTGTCGACTCGGCAGACTCGGACGGCGGGGGCTTCGAGGACATGAGCGCGCAGCTCGCGCGCCATCTGCAGCGTTGCCACGTCACCGTCGAGATAAAACACGCCCACAGCGGCGGCCGCGACGTCGCGCCAGACGCTCGACGACGAGGCCGAGCAGTTCGGCGCCGGGCTGATGGTGCTCGGCGGCTACGGTCACGCGCGATCAGGGCAGTGGATCTACGGCGGGGTGACACGCTCGGCATTGGCGCTGGCCCGAACGCCGATGCTGTTCGCGTATTGATCCGGACTTCGCCGGCCTCAATGCCAAAAGGCGCCCGGATGGGCGCCCGTCAATCGGGAGGAACGCGGAAAACCCCGGGGATCGTTACGCGCAGTAGCGACGGTCCCACGCCGGCGCGTCGCGATCGGCGGAAGCCAGGCGCTCCAGCGCTTCGAGTTTGAGGATTTCGACGCGGCGCGTCGTCGGCAGCGCGATCAGGCCCTTCTCCTTCATGTGGGTGAAGGTTCGGCTGACCGTTTCGATCGTCAGGCCGAGATAGTCGGCGATGTCCTGGCGCTGCATGACGAGTTCGACGGTCGGCGGCTGCCGGCTGGGAACGGCGGCGCGTTCGCGCAGCATCTTCAGGAACCAGGCGAGGCGCTCTTCGGCCGAGGAGCGGCCGACCATGGTCATGTGGTCGACCGACAGCGCGAGCGCGCGGGTGGCGCCCTCGAAAACGGCCATGTTGAAGCTCGGATCGTGCGCCATGCGGGTCCGGCAGGCCGACCGGGAAAGCGCCGCGATCGACGCCGGCATTGACCGCCTCGATCGTCAGATCATAGCTCTGGCCCGGCTCGAGGCCGCACATGTCGCCGGGCATGTAGAAGGCGAAGATCTGCCGGCGTCCGTCGCGCGTAACCTTGACCGAGCGGAACACGCCTTTGACGACCATGAAGTAGTTTTCGGCGGGGTCGCCTTCGCCGACGACTTCTTCGCCCGGGCCGTAGTGGGCGATGGTCGCGTCGGCATGCGCCGAAGCGGCCAGCCGCGACGTCGGCCGATGCCGAACGGGCCACATACGGCCTTGAAGGCTTGATCGCCCGGATTGATTGCTACGGTCATGACATAACCCCCGCCTTATTCGCTAACGGGGAGACTGGCTCATAACGCGGACTCGAAACCATTCGCCAGACGCAGCTATATGATCGCCTATGCCGAACGGCATAGACCGATGGGCCTAATATACGTAACGTTAGACGTGGTACAAACTGTCGCGTTTTCAGCGATATCGGACCCGGCCAAGCGCAAGGCGATCGACGGAATGACCAGACTTACGCCCAACCCGGCCCTCCCTTTCAACTGCATGGGGCTCGAGCGCACGACGCGGTTTCTGTGCGACGCGCAGATGCTCAATGTCATGGCGGACGGCCTGCCGGGCGTGATCGCGTATTTCGACGTCAATTTCGTCTGCCATTTCGTCAACGAGACCGTCGAAGCCTGGACGGGCGCGCGGCCGGCGGCTTACCTCAACAAGCAGATCGGCGAGGTCGCCAGCGATTTTGCCCAGGACGCCAAAGCCGGGCTCGAGCGCGCGCTCGCCGGCGAGCACGCCGAGTTCGAGTTTCCCGCCCATTTCGCGGGCGGCGCGATCAACGTCGTGCGCGGCTTCGCCTATCCCGACAAGGACGCGACCGGGGGCGTTCAGGGCGCCTTCGTCATGCTGCTCGACATCAGCCGCGAGCGCGCGTTCGAGGCCCAGTTGCAGGCCGCGCGCGACGAGGCGGTTGAAGCCAACCGCTCCAAATCGCGCTTCCTCGCCGCCGCCAGCCACGACCTGCGGCAGCCGCTGCACGCGATGACGCTGTTCGTCAGTTCGCTGACGCGTCGGCTGGCCGGCAGCGAGAACGGCGAACTGATCACCCATGTCGACCAGTCGCTGCGCTCGCTGCGCTCGATGATCGACGCGCTGCTCGACATGTCGAAGATCGAGGCTGGCCTCATCAAGGCCAATCCGGCGCCGCTCGCGCTCGACGAGTTTTTCGAGGCGTTGAAGCCTGGCTTCCGCGCCACCGCGGGCGACCGGAACCTCAAATTCAAGATCGTCAATACGAGCGGCATCGTCGATCGCCGATCCGACGCTGCTCGAACTGACGCTGCGCAATCTGCTCGCCAATGCGATGAAGTTTACGCGCACGGGCGGCGTGCTGCTGGGCGTGCGCCGCGGTCGCGGCGAACTTGGCATCTCCGTTGTCGACACCGGCGTCGGCATCGCGCCCGACCGCGCCGATGTGGTGTTCGAGGAGTTCCACCGCGACAAGATGGCCGCGCTTGGCCCGAACGAAGGCATTGGGCTCGGCCTCGCGATCGCCAAGCGCCTCACCGCGATGATGGGCGGGCGGATCACGCTGCGGTCGCAGCCCGGCAAGGGCAGCGCGTTCACCGTCTGGCTGCGCGAGGCCACGGCGCCGCGCCGCGCAAGCCGCGCCGCCGCGGCTGGCGAGGACACGCTGGAGGGCTTGCGCATCCTGGTTCTCGACGACGATCCGCTCTGCGCGGCGGCGATGAAGCAGGAATTCGTCGACCAGGGCGCCGTCGTCTCCGCCGCCCATTCGATCGTCGCCGCGCGCGCCGCCGTCGACGCGGCCGGCCTGCCGGAAGCCATGGTCGTCGACTACGACCTCTCGGACGGCGACACTGGCCTGCAATTCGTCGAGGCGATGCGGGCCCGCGGCGCGCGATCCGCCGGCATCGTGATGGTCTCCGGCTCGACCAATCCCGACGCCATCGCCGCGCTGCGCGGCTCCGGCCTGCCCTGGCTGACGAAGCCGGTCGACCCGACCGCGCTGCGCTCGACGTTGATTCACGCACTGGGACGGTGAAGGCGGGGGCGCCGCGTCAGTGTGATTGGCCGGGCCATCGTCATTGCGAGGAGCGCAGCGACGAAGCAATCTACGCTTCGTCTGCCGCAAACCTTTGCGGAGGGAACACAATCAGAGCGGCAGCTGAACGATGGATTGCTTCGCTGCGCTCGCAATGACGGATCGATACGGCAGCGGCAGCTGAACGGGCTTAGGGCGTTTCAGGATCACCCCACCGGCGCCGTATGTCGCCGCTTCTCCAGCACCTCGTCGAGCCATTCCGGCCGCATCTCCGGCACCGCCGACAGCAGCAGTTCCGTGTACGGGTGGAACGGCGGCGCAAAGATCTGTTGCGTCGGACCGAAGTCGACGAGCTTGCCCTTCAGCATCACGGCGACCTTGTTGGCGATGCGCTTCACGGTCGAGAGATCGTGGGTGATGAACAGATAGGACACGCCGAGTTCGTCCTGCAGTTTTTTCAGCAGCCGCAGGATTTCCTCGCCGACGAGCTGGTCGAGCGCCGAGGTCACCTCGTCGCAGATGATCAGTTCCGGCTCGGCGGCGAGCGCGCGCGCGATCGAGACGCGCTGCTTCTGGCCGCCGGAGAGTTCGCTGGTCTTGCGGGTGATGAAATGCTCGGGCAGCTCCATCTGCTTCAGCAGTTCAGCGACGCGGGCGCGCACCTGCGCCTTGTTGCGCTTGAAATAGAACTCGACCGGACGGCCGATGACGTCGAGCAGGGTCTGTTGCGGGTTCAGCGCGACGTCGGGCATCTGGTAGATCATCTGCACGCGGCGCAACTGATCGCGCTTGCGCTGGGCGAGGCGCGGCGGCAAGGCGACGCCGTCGAACTTCACTTCGCCCTCGCTGAGCGGCAGCAGGCCCATGACGACGCGGGCGAGGGTCGACTTGCCGGAGCCGGATTCGCCGACCACAGCGACGGTGTCGCCGCGCCGCACGTCGAGCGTCACGTCGGAAATGACGTGCGGCTTGCCGGGATAATGCGCCGTCACGTGGTTGACGGCGAGGATCGGCGGCTTTTCGACCTCGGTCGCGGCGACGAAGCCGTGCGTCGCGACGCGCTCGGTGACGAGGCGGCGGGTATATTCCTCCTGCGGGTCCTGCAGGATTTGCCGCGACGGCGCCGAACTCGACGGTCTTGCCGCGCCTGAGCACCATGATGCGATCGGCGATCTGGGCGACGACGGCGAGGTCGTGGGTGATGTAGAGCGCGGCCGCGCCATGCTCGCGCACCAGCTTGCGGAACGCCGCGAGGCACTCGACCTGCGTCGTCACGTCGAGCGCGGTGGTCGGCTCGTCGAACACGACGATGTCGGGCCGGGCGACCATCGCCATCGCCGCCATCGCGCGCTGCAGCTGCCCCCCGGAGACCTGATGCGGATAGCGCTCGCCGATGTGCTCGGGGTCGGGCAGATCGAGCTGCTTGAACAGGCTGATCGCTTCCTTGCGCGCCGCGTCGCCGTTGAGCACGCCGTGCCGTATCGCCGGTTCCGTCACCTGCTGCATCAGCGTCATGGCGGGATTGAACGAAGCCGCCGCGCTCTGGGCGATGTAGGAGATGCGCGGGCCGCGCAGGCGCCGGCGCTGCTCCGCGGTCATCGTGCGCACGTCCGCGCCGTCGAACACGATCTCGCCGCCGACGATGTAGCAGTCGCGGCGCGTATAGCCCATCGAGGCGAGGCCGATGGTCGACTTGCCGGCGCCGGATTCGCCGATCAGCCCGATCACCTCGCCGCGGTTGAGCTGGAACGAGACATCGTCGACCAGCACGGGACCTTCGCCGCGATCGGTGCGCACCTGGATCCGCATCTTGCGGACGTCGAGGATGACGCCGTCGCGCTTCTTCGGCTCGCTGGTTGAAGCTACGCTCATGCGCCTTCTCCCTGTCCGCGCGAATGGATGGACAGCATCCAGTCGACCACGAAATTGACGCCGATGGTGAGGATGCGCGATCGCGCCGGCGGGATAGATCGGCGCGATCGAGCCGTAGTCGATCATGTCCTTGTAGTCGCGCACCATGCTGCCCCAGTCGGCGGCCGGCGGCTGCACGCCGAGGCCGAGGAAGCTGAGCGACGCGACGAACAGGAAGGTGAAGCAGAAGCGCAGGCCGAATTCGGCGGTCAGCGGCGGGATCGCGTTGGGCAGGATCTCGCGCGTGATGATCCACCACCAGCCTTCGCCGCGCAGCCTCGCGGCCTCGACGAATTCGAGATTGACGAGCCCCATCGCGACCGATCGGGCGAGACGGAACACCTTTGTCGAATCGAGGATCGCGATCGTCACGATCAGCACCGGCAGCGCCGTGCCCAGCACCGACAGCACGACGAAGGCGAAGATCAGCGTCGGCATCGACAGCAGCAGGTCGACGAGACGCGACAGCGCGAGATCGACCCAGCCGCCCGCCACCGCGGCGCCAAAGCCGGTGATGATGCCGATCGAAAATGACAGCGCCGTAATGATCAGCGCGAGCCCGATGGTGAGCCTGCGCGCCATAGATCAGCCGGCTCAGCAGATCGCGGCCGAGATTGTCGAGCCCGAGCAGTGATGCCAGTCGGGATCGGCCCAGGGGTCGCCGACCGGCGTCGCCTGATCGTAGGGCGCGATCCAGCGGCGCAAACAACGCGACCAGCAGGTTGAGGACGACGATGGCGAGGCCGATCTGCGCGACCACGGTCATCTTGTAGCCGAACAGCCTCATCGCGGCCTCCTCAAGCGCGGATTGGAGAGGATGGCGAGGATGTCGGCGACCATGTTGAGCAGGATGAAGGTCGCCGCGAAGATCAGGCCGCAGGCCTGCACGACGGGCACGTCATGTTTGGAGACTTCGTCGACCATCAACTGCCCGAGGCCGGGATAGACGAACACGGTCTCGACGACGACGACGCCGACGATCAGATAGGCGAGGTTCAGCGCGACCACCGAAATGATCGGCGCCAGCGCATTGGGCAGCGCGTGGCGCAATACGATGCGCGACTTGGTCAGACCCTTCAGGATCGACATTTCGATATAGGGGCTCGCCATCACCGCGAGCACGGAAGCGCGCGTCATGCGCATCATGTGCGCGAGCACGCTCATCGCCAGCGTCACCATCGGCAGGAACGCGATGTAGAGCCGTTCGAAGAACGCCGGTTTCCGGCGTCACATTGGCGAGCGACGGGAACCAGCCGAGATCGACGGCGACGAAGATGATCAGCAGATAGGCGACGAAATAATCGGGCACCGAGATCGTCATCAGCGTCAGCAGATTGATCAGGCGATCGAAGATGCCGCCCTGCCGGATCGCCGCGATCAGGCCGAGGCCGACGGCGAGCGGCGTCGCGACCACCGCGGCGTAGACCGCCAGGAACATCGTGTTGGCGAAGCGCGGCGCGATTTCCGTCGAGCACGTCGCGGCCGTTGGCGAGCGAATGGCCGAAGTCGCCGCGCAGCGCGTGAACTAGCCATTCCACGTATCTGACGATCGCAGGACGGTCGAGGCCGAGATCGAGCCTCAGCTTGGCGAGGCTTTCCGGCGTCGCGGTGTTTTGCAGGATCGCCGAGGCGAGATCGCCCGGCAGCAATTCGGTGCCGATGAAGATGAGCGCCGACGCTGCAAGCAGCGTCAGATACCCCCAACCCCAATCTCTGGCCGATCAGTTTGATCACGCGGCCTCCCCTATCGCTCGCGGCGGTAGCCGAGCGATTGCGCTTTGAGAGCTATGCAGAATTGGCGCCGCCGATCTCTGCGGATCGTCGGGCCACAAAAGAGAACGGCGCGGAGATGTCTCCGCGCCGCTTTCTCGTGGTGTTATTTCAGCCAGGCTTTTTCAAGGATCAGGCCGTTGTCCATGTCGAAGCCGCCGTGTGGGGTGTGGCCCCGACCTTGTCGTTATGCGCATCGAGCCAGTCGCGGAACACGGGGATCACCGCGCCGCCGTCCTCGTGCAGCATGGCCTGCATTTCCCAGATCATCGGCTTGCGCTTGGCCTCGTCGATTTCGCCCTTGGCGTCCGACAGCAGCTTTTCGAACTTCGGGTTGTTCCAGTGCGTCTCGTTCCAGGGCTGTCCGGCGCCGTAGGCGACGCCGAGCATCTGGGTCGCCGCGGCGCGACCGCCCCAGTAGCTCGTCACGAACGCGCCCTTCAGCCAGACATTGTCCCAGAACCCGTCGGCCGGCTCCTTCTTGATTTCGAACGGCATCTTGGCGGTGTCCGCGCTCGCCTTCATCAACTGGCCCATGTCGACGGCGCCGTTGAAGGCGGCGTCGGAAGCCTGCAACACGATGCGGGCGTGGTGATGCCCGCCTTCTTGGCGTAGAAGGCCGCCTTTTCCGGGTCGTACGTGCGCTGCGCCAGTTCCGAATTGAAGTAGGGGTCGGTCCTCGGGACCGGATGGTCGTTGCCGAGCGAGCCGTAGCCGAGAACAGCGCCTTGAGGATCTGCTCGCGGTTGGTGGCGTATTTGAGCGCCAGCCGGAAGTCGGGGTTGTTGTAATGGCGCGCTTGTCGACCTCCATCGCGGCGAGACGCGTGCCAGCCGCCGGGCGCGCGCACGAGCTTGAGGCTGCCGCTCTTCTCGACCAGCGGCTGCCGCCTTCGGATCGACGCGGTTGATGGCGTCGATCTGGCCCGACTTCAGCGCGTTGACGCGTGCGACCGCGTCATTGATGATGGTGATCTCGGCCGCGTCGAGGAAGCCGCGGTTTTCCTTGTAGAAGTCAGGGTTCTTCTTCAGCGAGATGCGCACGCCCGGATCGAATTTCTCGAGATGAAAGGCGCCCGTGCCGACCGGATTGGCCCAATCCTTGAAGCCGTCGGGCACGACCAGCATGTGATAGTCGGTGAGGCTGTAGAGGAAGTCGGCGTCGCCGCAGTTCAGAACGACCTTGACCTGATATTTGTCGAGCTTCTGGATGTCGTCGATCGCGGCGACCGAGGCCTTGCCGCCCGACTTGGAGTCGGCGCCGCGGTGATAGTTGAGCGAGTAGATCGCGTCCTCGGCGGACAGTTCCTTGCCGTTGGTGAACTTCACGCCCTTGCGCAGGTTGAACACCCACTCCTTGGCGTCCTTCGAGGGCTCGATGCTGGCGGCGAGATCGGGCTTGCGGCTTGCCGTCCTGACCCCATTCGACCAGGCCGGTGAAGATCGACGTGCGAGGCGTCGATCATGACGCAATCGTTGTAGCTGCCGATGTCCCAGCTGTCGGTCGTGCTGCCGCCGCCGAGGCCGAGGCGGAGCATGCCGCCCTTCTTGGGCGTATCCGCGGCGTAAGCTTCGACCGCGTTGGTCGATGAACGCGCGCCGACGCGCCGAGCGCCGCAGCGCGGCCGAGAAATTCGCGCCTCGAAATCTGCGCCCTTTTTCAGGCGGCCTTGCAGGTAATCCAGTTCACTCATGTTGACTCCACCTCCCAAGAGAGCGACACGTTCGCCCCGTCCGCAAAACCGCCTGTCCCGCCGCGCCAAACGCCGCCGGGCACAAATTTCCGCAGCTTTATCTTCGGTTTGCTAGGACCCCGGAGTCAACCGGTCAAGTTATGCTTTGTCCATCTTGTTATGTCATGACGGGCGCGCCGGAAAGGCCGTTTTCGGGCATAAGCCCTGACGTCGCGTTGACTTGCGCCAGCGCGAATATTAGGGGTTCCGGCCACTATTGGCCGGGGGTTTTTCCCCCGCCGGATCCGACGGAGACCTGCGCGCAATGAAAATCCTCGTGCCCGTCAAGCGGGTTGTCGACTACAACGTCAAGATCCGCATCAAGAGCGACGGCTCGGGCGTCGAGCTCGCCAACGTCAAGATGTCGATGAACCCGTTCGACGAGATCGCCGTCGAAGAGGCGCTGCGGCAGAAGGAGGCGGGCAAGGCGACGGAAGTGATCGTCGTCTCGATCGGCCCGGCGCAGGCCTCCGAGACGTTGCGCACCGGCCTCGCGATGGGCGCCGACCGCGGCATTCTCGTCAAGGTCGACGGCATCGTCGAGCCGCTCGCGGTCGCCAAGATCCTGAAGGGCATCATCGCCGAAGAGCAGCCGGGTCTCGTGATCCTCGGCAAGCAGGCGATCGACGACGATTGCAACCAGACCGGCCAGATGCTGGCCGCGCTGACCGGGCTCGCGCAAGGCACATTCGCCTCCAAAGTCGTCATCGGCGACGGCAAGGTGGAAGTGACGCGCGAAGTCGACGGCGGCCTGCAGACGGTTTCGCTGAACCTGCCGGCGATCGTCACGACCGACCTGCGCCTCAACGAGCCGCGCTACGCCTCGCTCCCCAACATCATGAAGGCGAAGAAGAAGCCGATCGCCGAGAAGACCCCGGCCGATTACGGCGTCGACATCGCGCCGCGGCTCAAGGTGCTGAAGACGACCGAGCCCGGCGGCCGCAAGGCCGGCGTCAAGGTGAAGACGGTGGCGGAGCTCGTCTCGAAGCTTCGTGAAGAAGCGGGAGTGATCTGACCATGGCGACGCTGCTGCTTGCCGAAGTCACCAACGGCGCACCTCTCCGACATTACCGCGCGCGCGCTTACCGCGGCCGTGCAGCTCGGCGCGCCCGTCGAATTCCTGGTCACCGGCCAGAACATCGGCGCCGCCGCGGAAGCCGCCGCCAAACTCGCGGGCGTCGCCAAGGTGAAGGTCGCCGACGACGCGCTCTATGCCCAGGGCCTCGCCGAACCGCTGGCGGCGCTGCTCGTCTCGCTGAGCGCCGGGCTATGACGCGATCCTCAGCCCGTCGAGCCCGTTCGCCAAGAACGTGATGCCGCGCCTCGCCGCGCTCATCGACATGATGCAGGTCTCCGACATCACCAAGGTCATCGGCCCCAAGACCTTCGAGCGGCCGATCTACGCGGGCAACGCGATCCAGACCGTGGAGTCCACGGACGCCAAGGTGATTGCGACGGTGCGCACCGCCTCGTTCGCGGCGACTGCGGCCGGCGACGCTACGGCGCCGATCGAGCCGGTGGCTGCCGCGGGCGACCCCGGCCTTTCCTCCTTTGTCGGCGAAGCGCTGGCCAAGTCGGATCGCCCCGAACTCACCTCCGCGAAAATCATCATCTCGGGCGGCCGGGCGATGCAGAAGGCGGAGAACTTCAAGACCTATATCGAGCCGGTCGCCGACAAGCTCGGCGCGGCGATGGGCGCCTCGCGCGCCGCGGTCGACGCCGGTTACGCTCCGAACGACTGGCAGGTCGGTCAGACCGGCAAGGTCGTCGCGCCCGACCTCTATATCGCCGTCGGTATTTCCGGCGCGATCCAGCATCTGGCCGGCATGAAGGACTCGAAGATCATCGTCGCCATCAACAAGGACGAGGAGGCGCCGATCTTTCAGGTCGCCGACTACGGCCTGGTGGCGGACCTCTTCCAGGCCCTGCCGGAATTGGCCTCGGAACTCGGCAAGATCGGCAAGTGATCAAAATGACGCCCGGCCTTGCGGTCGGGCGTCATTTCTTTGTAAGCGCTTGTCAGTAACTCCGGGACGATCACGATGGCTCCGCAAATCCAAAAAGTTGGCATTATCGGAGCCGGACAGATGGGTTCCGGAATCGCGCTGGTCAGCGCGCAGGCCGGATATGGCGTTGCGCTGAACGACGTCGCAGAGGAGCGCATCCGGGAGGCGCTCGCCACCATCAACGGCAATCTGGCGCGCCAGGTCTCCAAAGGCCAGATCGACGAGGCGACGCGCACGGCCATCCTGGACCGCATTCAGGTCGCCCCGGCGCTCGGCGATCTCTCCGATTGCGACATGGTGATCGAGGCCGCCTCGGAGAACGAGGAAACCAAGCGCAAGATCTTTGCGCTGCTGCGTCCGTTCGCCAAGCCGGATGCGATCATCGCCTCAAACACCTCCTCGATCTCGATCACGCGTCTGGCCGCGGTGACCGCCAGCCCGGAACGGTTCATCGGCATCCATTTCATGAACCCCGTGCCTCGCATGCAGCTCGTCGAGCTGATCCGCGGCATCGCGACGCGCGACGACACTTTCGAGGCTGCCAAAGGCTATGTCGCCTCGCTCGGCAAGACCGCGACGATGTCGGAAGATTTCCCCGCGTTCATCGTCAACCGCATTCTGCTGCCGATGATCAACGAGGCGATCTATACGCTCTACGAAGGCGTAGGCTCGGTGGAATCGATCGACACCGCGATGCGGCTCGGCGCCAATCATCCGATGGGTCCGTTGCAGCTTGCCGATTTCATCGGCCTCGACACCTGCCTGTCGGTAATGCAGGTGCTGCACGAGGGCCTGGCGGATTCCAAGTACCGCCCGTGCCCGCTGCTGGTGAAATATGTCGAAGCCGGCTGGCTCGGCCGCAAGACGCAGCGCGGCTTCTACGATTATCGCGGCCAACACCCCGTCCCAACTCGCTGAGGCACGCGACTTGTTCGGAAGCGGAGTCCTACGAATAGGCCGCTCGATTTTCTCGCAGGCCTTCATTTGGTGGCGCTCTGCCGCGACTGAAATGAGGAAAGGCGCGAGCGCGTCGGGAGCCATTTAGAGCGTTCTATAGTCTAGTTGATCCGTCACTGCGAGCGCAGCGCGCCAATCCCCGCTTCGTCTTCAGCTCGCTATGTCTTCACCCGCCCCAGGCTAGCGGGCGCGCGCGCGACTACACGCTTGACTCTTGGGAACTTCCGTATCAGCGTCTCATGCTGCAGTGCCCCCAAGTCTCCCGCACAAGAGGTCGTGTCTGAAACTGGTCTGCAGCGCACGCGGCTCGTTGAAGGCAGGGTTTGGCGGCGCCGCCGTCAATACGCGAAGCGTATTGACCACAGTCCAAGATTGCGGGCGAATGGCCGGCGTTCGGTCGCTACTGTCCAAGTTCGATCGATTGGCAAGTCTGATATGAAAGTTGCTGTCGGGCCACTATTAAACAGGCTTGGGCTTCTCCTGCCGGTCTTCCGCGGTATCGAATACGTTTCGGCTTTGGGCGCTCCGAAGGCAGTGGACGCCTCAGACGGTCTGCCGGTTCCGCCCGCCAGCCTACGCATGCGCGTCGCTGGCACTACGGACGTCGCCTGGTTTCTCGAGCGAGGCCGCATCCTGGAAAGCGCAATCCGCGAGGAGTGCGAACAAGCAGGAGCGCCGCTGGAGTCCCGCAAGGCGATCCTCGACTTCGGCTGCGGATGTGGAGGGATGCTGCGACGTTGGCGGGGCTTGAACGCGCGGGTCTGCGGCACCGACCTCTACGGTCCCGCCGTCAAATGGTGTCAGACCAACCTGCCGTTCGCCGAAGCCTCCGTTAACGGGCTTGAGCCGCCGTTAAACTATGGCGACGCGAGTTTCGACCTGATTTACGCGGTCTCGGTGTTCACACACCTACCGATCAAGATGCAGTTCGTTTGGCTCGAAGAGCTGAGCCGGGTCATGCGTCCAGGCGGCGACTTGCTGTTTACAGTCCACGGGGACGAACATCTCGCGAGCCTGAAGCCGGAGGAGCAGAGCGTCTACGAGGCAGGCGGGTGCGTCGTGCGTTGGCCGAATGCCGCCGGCTCGAATCTCTGCTCGACTTTTCATTCGCCCCGCTTCGTGCGTGAGCAACTCGCCAAAGGCTGGGAGCTCGTCAAGCACGTACAGGGCGCCGCGGGCGGCCTATGGCCGCAAGACATTGTCGTCTTGCGCAAGCCACAAACTTTGCAAGCAGTTGAAGCCACGGCGCGGCACATTCACGGTGATGGCGCCTAGCCTGCGCCAGATCGTTTCGATCTCAGGTAGGCGGAAATCAAAAAACAGCAAAAATAGCTGTAATATCAATAATGTTTGGCGGAAGGAGTGAGATTCGAACTCACGGTGAGGTTGCCCCCACGGCGGTTTTCAAGACCGCTGCCTTAAACCACTCGGCCATCCTTCCTGCTATACATTTCAATAGGCTACGAAGTTTGTAAGTTTCCAGTTTTACCAACTGCGCCAACTTTTGTGCTCAGGCGCCTCCACAAGCTGTAGAGGCGTATCCCATTACGCAAAGCCTCGACAGTGAACAAGTGCCGAAGACCACGAAAGCGAAACCACTTAAGCTTCTTGTTTCGTTTCGCGACCTCGCTCCGGAAACCCGTGAAGTCTGGCGCGGCTTGAAGCAGCGGATAGGCCACCCGCATTGCCGAAAATAACGCTCGACAACAACGTCAAGTTCATCGTCGAAACGACACTGGAACTCATTCGCAGTCACTTAAGGTTCAGACAGGATATGGTCGAGCGAGTTCAGAGTGCTGCGAAGGATATCGCTAAGAACACTCAGCGGTCGCAGACGACATCCTCTTGGCAAATCCGGCTGTGTCGCGCAGGCTTAAGCGGGTCAATCTGCGCGCAATCTACACTGCAGGCGCCGCTTTAGCGATCCGCTTTTTCTGACGGTCTTGATATGCTAGCTTTGAGGCGTCTTCGATGCGCCGAATCTGGAAGCGCTTTGGAGTTGTTGGTCGGGCCGCCGCACGACGAACTCGCCCGCATGGCGCGCGAGACAATGACGAAAATCAAATTGCTGCACTGCATCTTGACGCTTCGCGCGGGGCGAGTTACTGCCCGCGCCTAAAAAGGTGGAATAGGCGTGTCCCGTATTGATGCAGCATTCCAGAATCCTTCGATAATTCTGCTTGGCGTTGGCCATTCGGGCACTTCGATAATAGCGGGCATGCTGTTCGAGTTGGGTTGGGATCGCAACGATTCAGATGCACAATTCAACGAGAGCGTTTCGTTCCGCACGTTGAATAACCGACTGCTTGCCGGCGAGTCCCTCGACCGCGATCTCGACGATCTTCTTGCCTCGTTGCGCCGCCCGTTCGTGCTTAAGGATCCAAGGTTTGTACTGACATTTCCTCACTGGAGAGAAGCCTTTTCGCGGCTCGAGTCTCCACCTTTGGTTCTGTACTTGACCCGCGATTCCTCGGCCGTCGCAAAGAGCTATACCTCTCGGGGCCACCAGAGGATTGGTGACGAGCCCGGCATCTTCAACAAATCCTTGAGCGAACTCGAAGCGCTGGCGAAGTCGCATTTCGAAGTTTGCCAACTACCGAAGCTGCACATCAGCTACGAACGCGTTCGCTCCGCAGTTGCTTTATTCAAACAGGAAAAGCCAGACCTGACGGTTGAGGGAGGATTGTGGCGCAACGAAGCGGAGAAATTGTCGCTCGTCCACGCCGAAGGAAACCAGCTTGCCGAGCAATATGCTGCTGTTTCAGCCGAGCGCGACCTGCTCGCCAAACAATATGCGGCGCTTAGTGCGGAGTTCGATCGAACAGCGCGGCGCCCGTGGCGGCTTTTGAAATCATGGTTGATGGAAATCGCATTGAAGACTTTGGCTGTGGTTATCGCTCCCTTGTCTCGCCGCAGTTCACAGCGTTTCGCGAAGTTGGCGCGAAAGCCAAATTCAAAGCGCCTTGGAAAGTCTAACTTCGTACATTGAGCCGAGACGCGGCTGCGCGACAAAACATCGCTGATCGGCAGTTTTGCGTGGCCAGAAAGGCGCCTCTTCTCGAAATGCGGCGCTAAGCGGCGGTCAGGAAATCCGTACGCGCAGCTCGGGAATCGCATTTCTCAGACGAGGCGGCTTTGCGCCTTGGCGGCCTCGATGAAGCTTGAGAACAGCGGGTGCGGTTCGAAAGGGCGGCTCTTCAATTCCGGATGGTACTGCACGCCGATGAACCAGGGGTGGTTCACGAGTTCGATGGTCTCAGGCAGCAGGCCGTCAGGAGACATGCCGGCGAACTTCACGCCCCTGTCTTCGAGGCGGGCGCGATAGGCGGTGTTGACTTCGTAGCGGTGGCGATGGCGTTCGGATATCTCCGTCGCGCCGTAGATTTCCGCGATCTTCGAACCGGGCCGCAACTCGGCGCGATAGGCGCCGAGCCGCATCGTGCCGCCGAGATCGCCCTGCGCCTGCCGGATCTCGAGCTCGTTGCCGCGCAGCCATTCCGTCATCAGGCCGACGACGGGCTCGTCGGTCGGGCCGAACTCGGTGGAATTGGCGTGATCGAGACCGGCCAGCGAGCGGCAGGCCTCGATCACCGCCATCTGCATGCCGAAGCAGATGCCGAAATAGGGGACCCTGCGCTCGCGCGCGAATTTCGCGGCGAGGATTTTTCCCTCCGAGCCGCGCACGCCGAATCCGCCCGGCACCAGAATGCCGTGCACGTTTTCGAGATGCGGCGCCGGATCGGCCTGCTCGAAGATCTCGCTCTCGATCCAGTCGATGTTGACCCGCACATGGTTGGCCATGCCGCCGTGGGTCAGCGCCTCGATCAGCGATTTGTAGGCGTCCTTCAGGCCGGTGTATTTGCCGACGATGGCGATCGTCACTTCGCCTTCGGGGTTGTGGTAGGCCTTCGAGACGGAATCCCAGCGCTTCATGTTCGGCTTCGGCGCCGGCTCGATGCCGAACGCCGCGAGCACCTCGCGATCGAGCCCGGCCGCGTGATAGGCGGCGGGGACATCGTAGATCGAGTTGACGTCGCGCGCCTCGATCACGGCGCCTTCGCGCACGTTGCAGAACAGGCCGAGCTTGCGGCGTTCCTCGCGCGGGATCTCGCGGTCGCAGCGGCACAGCAGGATATGCGGCTGGATGCCGATCGAGCGCAGCTCCTTGACCGAATGCTGGGTCGGCTTGGTCTTCAGTTCGCCGGCGGTCGGAATATAGGGCAGCAGGGTCAGGTGGATGTAGACCGCGTGATTGCGCGGCAGATCGTTGCCGAGCTGGCGGATCGCCTCGAAGAACGGCAGGCCCTCGATGTCCCCAACCGTTCCGCCGATCTCGACCAGCACGAAATCGACGCCGTCGTTGCCGTCGAGCACGAAGTCTTTGATCGCGTTGGTGACGTGCGGGATCACCTGCACGGTCGCGCCCAGAAAATCGCCGCGCCGCTCCTTGGCGATGATCTCCTGATAGATTCGGCCGGTGGTGATGTTGTCCTGCTTGTTGGCCGAGCGGCCGGTGAAGCGCTCGTAATGGCCGAGATCGAGGTCCGTCTCCGCGCCGTCGTCGGTGACGAACACCTCGCCGTGCTGGGTCGGGACTCATCGTCCCCGGGTCGACATTCAGGTAGGGGTCGAGTTTGCGCAGCCGCACGGAATAGCCGCGCGCCTGCAACAGGGCGCCGAGCGCCGCAGATGCCAAACCTTTGCCGAGCGAGGAAACCACGCCGCCGGTGATGAAGATAAACCGCGCCATGGGATTTGACGCTCTAGCCGATCGAAATCGATTCGGCGAGCCTCTTTCCGCATCTGAACGCGGAGGGCGGTCAGTCGCCCCCGCCATGGCCGCCGCCGCTATCTCCTCCGGAATCGCCGCCCCAGCCGCCTCCATCATGTCCGCTATGGTGGCTGTCCCCGTCGGACCCGGAGCCCGACCAGGAATTGACGCCGCCGTCAGACTCAGAGCGGCCGCGCTGGGAACGACGGGTGAACCCAATCGCGACCCCCACGAGAATAGCGCAAATGCCGAATACGCCCGTGATCACGTTCAAGAAATGGGCGAAGGAATTCATGGGGCGCCTCTCTGAAAGGAAGCACATCATCACGTCCCCCATCCTGGGCTTGTCGAAGGAC
Source organism: uncultured Pseudomonadota bacterium (assembly GCA_963771455.1). Lineage (GTDB taxonomy): Bacteria > Pseudomonadota > Alphaproteobacteria > Rhizobiales > Beijerinckiaceae > Roseiarcus. The sequence goes on along the minus strand of CAVYTP010000014.1, from coordinate 106,482 downwards.
GTTTCAACTTGCACGCAGGCAGACGCCCGCTACTCCGCGTCGTCTTGCTTACCATGATCATGGTTCGGAACCCCTCAGCCAGCAGCACATCCTCCGACAAGCTCGAGACCAGGCCTGCGCGCTGCGGATCGCTCGCCTTCACGACGCGCGTTGGTCGAACTCCACCACAAAACCGTCGGTGGTCTCGCGCACGACGGCCCCTGGGCGCGGCCCGATTTTTACCCGCGAACCCCGCAGCAGCTTGAAATTGGCGATCACCCTGACGCCGATGCGGGTCATGTCGGCGAGGTCGACGATGAAACTCTGGCCGAACTCGGTTCGGAGTTCGGCCGTCCCGGTCTGCGACTCCGCAGTGTTGCTGCCGGCGAAGTCGCCGCGTTCTCCGCTCAGCGCGGAAAGTTTTTGCGAGAGACGTTCGATCCGGCCGCGCGAAATCGGCGTCTCGATGGCGAACCAGCCCTCGCCCCGGCGCGTCACCACGCCTTCAAACCGGCCGAGCTCATCGATGTAGGCGACGATGCGCTCTCCGATGTCGGCGACGATGTAGGCGTTGATCGCCAGGCCATTCACGGAAACGTCGATGGTCTCGCAGAACTGTTCGCTGCCGTCGGCCAGCAGAAAGCGACCACGCAGCTGGAGGCGCGTTCGCCGGCTGCGTCGCCGTTCTTGGCGCGATGGGCCCGGGATGGCCAAAGCAGAATTGACCTGACATCGGGCTCTGCTTCTGTGCGGCTGCCGAGCCGTCGAAAGCAGCCCCTGTCGATACGACGCGGAGCTGGAGCGGCACTGGACATCCAAACTGCCCTACCGGCGGCGGGCGTTCCCGCCGCGGCCTGAATAGACCTCGCCTAAGCTGCGCATACGCTCGGCAAAACGTCGCCAACGACCTCCCGGCGGCGGATCGTCACGCTCACCGCCAGCGACGCCGAAATAACCGATGACGGCCGTCGCCGCCATCGCCAGCGCGAGCACGAAGGCCCTGGCGGCGAAGTCGCTCACGCGGCGGTTCCGTGCAGATCGTAGGCGTCGGCGCGATCGATCTTCACGCTGACGATGTCGCCGGGGCGCAGCGCGCGCCGTGTCGAGACATGCACGGCGCCGTCGATCTCCGGCGCGTCGCCCTTGCTGCGGCCCTTGACGATACCGACGCCGCCGCAGTCGATGATCACGTCGAGACGCTTGCCGACCTTCGCCGCAGAGCTTTTTGGCGGAGATCTTCTGCTGCGTCTCCATGAACCGCTTCCAGCGGCTTTGTTTGATCTCGTCGGGAACGGCTTCGAGGCCGAGGTCGTTGGCGCGCGCGCCCGCTACCGGCTCGTATTTGAAGGCGCCGACCCGGTCGAGCTTCGCCTCTTCGAGCCAGTCGAGCAGTTCGCGGAAATCCTCTTCCGTCTCGCCGGGGAAGCCGACGATGAAGGTCGAGCGGATCGTGATGTCGGGGCAGATCGCGCGCCAGGCGCGCAGCCGCTCCAGCGTCTTTTCCTGGTTGCCCGGGCCGGCGCATGTCCTTCAGCACCTTCGGCGAGGCGTGCTGGAACGGCACGTCGATGTAGGGCAGCACCTTGCCCGCCGCCATCAGTTCGACGACCTCGTCGACATGCGGATAGGGATAGACGTAGTGCAGGCGGACCCAGGCGCCGAGCTAGCCGAGCTCGCGCGACAGGTCGAGGAATTTTGCGCGCACCTCGCGCTCGCGCCACAGGCTCGGGCGTATTTGATGTCGACGCCGTAGGCGCTGGTGTCCTGCGAGATGACGAGCAGTTCCTTGACGCCCGCCCTCACCAGCTTTTCCGCCTCGCGTCAACACGTCGGCCGCGGGGCGGCTGACCAGATCGCCGCGCAGTTTCGGGATGATGCAGAAGGTGCAGCGGTTGTTGCAGCCCTCGGAAATCTTCAGATAGGCGTAGTGGCGCGGCGTCAGCTTGACGCCCTGCTCGGGGATCAGATCGAGGAACGGATCGTGCGGCGCCGGCGCCGCCGCGTGCACCGCCTCCATCACGCTCTCGTAGGCCTGCGGGCCGGTGATCGCGGAGACGTTGGGGAACACGTCGCGGATCTGCTCGGGCTCGGCGCCCATGCAGCCGGTGACGATCACCCGGCCGTTCTCGTTGAGCGCCGCGCCGATCGCGGCAAGCAATTCCTGCTTGGCGCTGTCGAGAAAGCCGCAGGTGTTGACGATCACGGCGTCGGCGCCGGCGTGGGTCTTGGAAAGCTCGTAGCCTTCCGCGCGCAGCGCGTGAGAATCCGCTCGCTGTCGACCAGCGCCTTGGGACAGCCGAGCGACACGAAGGAAATGCGCGGCGCCGGCCGCGGCTCGGAAATTTTCGGTCATGGCGGAACCGCTTGCCACGCGGCGGCCTGCCGGGCAAGCGGCGCTTGATCTGCGGGGCGGCGCGCCATTACGCTGGCGGGCCAACCACCCTTTTGCATGATGGAGCTTCGCGTGGGAACGACTGCCGACGATACGGTTCGGATGGGCGACATGGACCTCCGGTTTCTGGTCGATGAAACGCAGGGGTCCGGCGATCTCGTGGTGTTCGAGTTCACCGTGCGCTCAAATGGTCGCGTGCCCGCGCCGCACTATCACGCTGCGGTCGACGAACTCGTGTTCGGCCTCGAGGGCGTGATGACGGTCAGGCGCGGCGACGACACCCATCTGATCCGCAAGGGAGATTCCCTCTTCATCCCCCGCGGGATCGTCCATCACCACAAGAACGTGCATGACGCCGACGCTCGGATGCTGATCGTGCTGAACCCGGGCACGATTGGACGCGCCTATTTCGAAGAGATCGCCGCAATCACCAAGGTTCCGGGGCCGCCCGACATGGGCCGCATCATCGAGACTATGAACCGCTTCGGTCTTGTCCCCGCGCCCTGACGAAGGAGTTGACCATGTGCCGAAGCATCAAGCCGCTGTTCAATTTCGAACCGCCGGCGACCGACGCCGAACTGCGCGCCGCAGCTATCCAGTTCGTACGCAAGGTCAGCGGCTTCCAGCGCCCCTCGCGCGAAAATGAGGAGGCCTTCGAAACCGCGATCGAGGAGATCACGGCCTCGATCCATCGGCTCGTCGATGGTCTGCACACCAAAGCGCCGCCGCGCGACCGGGAGACCGAGGCGATCAAGGCGCGGGCGCGGTCCGCCAATCTGTAGCCGCGGTCGCTGACCGCGGGTTTTCCGCTGGCTATGAGCCGGCCGGGGTCAGCGACCCATATGCGCAAGGTTAAGCAAAGACTGGGGTCGGCATCACGCTTTCCGTCATGGCCGTGCTCGTCACGGCCATCCACGCCGTCAAACAAGGCGCAACGCCGTGACAGGTGGATCGCGCAGCAAATGCGAAACCTTAAGCAGCCGGGCAGCTGAACAGCGTGGATACGCGGGACAAGCCCGCGCATGACGGCCAAGAGCGTCTCAAACGCCTTAACCTAGCGCCCACGGGTCAGCGACCCCGGCTACAGAAGGCGCGCCGCGCTCAAATCACGAGCGGGTCGTGCTCGCCGATCTCCGAACCTTTCAGCAGGCCGCGCGAACGCGCGGAAACCTTCCAGACTGCGCCGACCTGCTCGAATCTGATCAAATAGTACGCGGCGCGGTGGTTGGCGTCGCCAACGGCGGCCGAGCAGGAGGAGACGCCGATCACGGGGACCTTGCCGCCCTCGGTTTTGCTCTTCGGCGACGGAAAATGTTGCGTCATGCGCCGGTGGCTGTGGCCGTGCAGGATCGCTTCGGCGCCGCACTCTGATATGACCTCCTCGAATCCGCGCGCGTCCGTCAAACCGCGCAACAGCGGCGCGGGCCCGCCCGTCAGCGGCGGATGATGGATCAGCACGACCCGCGCCAGACCCCGCTCGCCCGTCTCCTTCAGGATCCGGGCGAAGGCGGCGAGTTGCGTGCGCCCCAGGCGCCCGGAGGCGACGACCGGAGCGGTCGGCACCCCTGAGCTCAGGCCAATCAGAGCGATGCCGCCGCGCACCCTCAGATACGGAAATGAGCCGCCCTTCGAGGCGCCGTCGCCGCGCGTCCAGGGCGCGAACGAGGCGTTCAGAAACGGCATCGCCTGCCGGACATAGGCGTCGTGATTGCCGGGCGTAAAACTCACCTGCTCGGGACGGCCGAGCGTCTTCAGCCACTCGACCGCGCGGCGGAATTCGATCTCCAGCGCGAGATTGACGATGTCGCCGGTCATCGCGATGTGGTCGGGGCGATGGGCGAGCATGTCGGCGACGAGTCGTCCGAGCATCGCCATATCGTTGGTGCGCTGGCGCGAACGTTTCCAGTTCACAAAACCCATGAAGCGCTTCAGCCGCAGTTCGGCCAGCGACGGAAACGGCGCCGGGCTCAGATGGGCGTCGGAGAGATGGGCGAGGACGAAGCTCATGAAGTTGTCTTTGGTCGAAACACGTTCGCTCGGCGATTGACGCCGAAGCGCAAAGCGCCTTGAAGACTGCGCCCACGGAGCCTCTTAATGTCCAGCCCAGTCGGTGCGCAAGGCGCCAAAAGCCGCAGCTTTGCGGAACGCATTCGCACCCGCATCGCGCATTGGACGTTTCTGACTTACCGCGCCATGACGCTCGGCGTGCGCGGCGTGGTGATCGACGCCGATCGGCGCGTGATGCTGGTCCGCCACGGTTATGTCGCCGGCTGGTATCTGCCGGGCGGCGGGGTGGAATTGGGCGAGACGTCCGAGGCCGCGTTGCGGCGCGAACTCGAAGAAGAGACATGCGTCGTCGTCGAGGGCGCGCCGCGGCTGTTCGGCTTCTATTTCAATGGCCACATTTCGCCTCGCGACCACGTCGCGCTCTATGTGATCGAACATTTCCGCGTGACGGGCGAGCGCAAGCCCGACATGGAGATTCAGGAAGCGCGCTTCTTCCCGCTCGACGCCCTGCCCGATGGCGCGACCCGAGCCACCCGCGCCCGGCTCGCCGAGATTTTCGAAGGCGCCGCACAGGAAGCGTGGTGGTGAGGGGGTTCTCGTTTCTGTAGCGGGAGTCGCTGACCCCGGCCGGCGCGCACGTCCTGGCCTGCAAATCTACGCGGTCAGCGACCGCGGTTACGCGCGGGCCCCATCCGGACCTCGTCCTGAGCCTGTCGAAGGACGCGCCGCCGCCGTAGCCCGTCCTTCGACAGGCTCAGGACGAGGTCTCTGCCGCCCCCTTCACACCGCTTCGATCGCCAGCGAAATCCCCTGCCCTACGCCGATGCACATGGTCGCCAGCGCGCGCTTGCCGCCGCTTAGCTTCAGCTGCAGCGCCGCCGTCCCGGCGAGGCGCGCGCCGGAGGCGCCGAGCGGATGGCCGAGCGCGATCGCGCCGCCGTTCGGGTTGACGTGCGGCGCGTCGTCGGCGAGCCCGAGGTCGCGCAGCACGGCGAGCGCCTGGGCGGCGAACGCCTCGTTGAGTTCGATCACGTCGAAATCGGTCGCCGCCAGTTTCAGCCGTTCGCACAGTTTGCGCGTCGAGGGCGCCGGGCCAAAGCCCATGATGCGCGGCTCGACGCCCGCCGTCGCGCCGCCGACGACGCGCGCCAGCGGGGTCAGGCCGTAGCGCTTCACCATCGCCTCGGAGGCGATCAGCAGCGCGGCGGCGCCGTCGTTGACGCCTGACGCATTGCCGGCCGTCACCGTGCCGCCCTTGCGGAACGGGGTCGGCAGGCGTGGCGAGCGCCTCCAGCGTCGTGTCCGCGCGCGGATGCTCGTCGGCGGACACCACGATCGGATCGCCCTTGCGGCGCGGGATGGTCACCGGCGCGATTTCCTTGTCGAGCCGGCCGTTGGCCTGCGCGGCGACGGCGCGCTGCTGCGAGCGCAGCGCGAACGCGTCCTGGTCGGCGCGCGCGACGCCGAACTGTTCGGCGACGTTCTCGGCCGTCTCCGGCATCGCATCGACGCCGTAGCGCTCCTTCATCAGCGGATTGACGAAGCGCCAGCCGATCGTCGTGTCGTAGATCTCGGCGTTGCGCGAAAAAGCGCTGTCGGCCTTCGGCATCACGAACGGCGCGCGGCTCATCAATTCGACGCCGCCGGCGATGATCAGATCGGCCTCGCCGGCCTTGATCTGGCGCGCGGCGATGGCGACCGCATCGAGGCCGGAGCCGCAGAGACGGTTGACGGTGGCGCCGGCGACCGTCACCGGCAAGCCCGCGAGCAGCGCGGCCATGCGCGCGACGTTGCGGTTGTCCTCGCCGGCCTGATTGGCGCAGCCGTAGATCACTTCCTCGATATCGCACGGGATCGAGGCCGGTTTGGCGCGCGAGCAGCGCCTTGATCGGCGCGGCCGCAAGGTCGTCGGGCGCGCACGCTCGACAACACGCCGCCGAAACGGCCGATCGGCGTGCGGACGTAGTCGACGATAAAGGCTTCGCTCATCGGGATTCTCCCTGTCTGGCTCCGAATTGAAGCCCGTTCGCAACGCTTTTCAAGCCACTGCCTTGGCGCGCTAAATTTGCTGCGTTTTCTGTCGAAACGGGTGAGCGGGATACACGCCGAGGATGCGCAACTCCCGCGAGAAGAACTCCAGCTCCTCAAGCGCTAGCTTCAGCGGGCCGTGTTCGGGATGCCCGTCGACATCGGAAAGGAACTGGGTCGCCGAGAATTCGCCCTCGACCATGTAGCTTTCGAGCTTTGTCATGTTGACGCCGTTGGTCGCGAAGCCGCCAAGCCCCTTGTAGAGCGCCGCAGGCACGTTGCGGACCCGAAATACAAAAGTAGTGACGACGGGGCCATTGTTGGCCGGCGCCCATTGCGGCTGCTTGGCGAGCACGACGAACCGCGTCGTGTTGTGCGCCTCGTCCTCCACGTCGGCCTCGAGCGTCTCGAGGCCGTAGATCTCGCCGGCGAGTTTTGTCGCCAGCGAGGCGACCTTGGGGTCGCGCATCTCGGCGACTTCGCGCGCCGACCCCGCGGTGTCGCCGGCGACCACCGCCTTCAGGCCGAGCTTGCGGATGATCTTCCGGCACTGCCCCAGCGCGTGAACATGGCTGCGCACCTCGCGCAACCCCGCCGCCGTCGCGCCGGGTATGGCGAGCAGCTGGAAGTGGATCGGCAGGAACGTCTCGCCGACGATGTGCAGGTTGGAGGCCGGCAGCAGATTGTGGATGTCGGCGACGCGGCCGGCGATCGAATTCTCGATCGGGATCATGCCGAGTTCGGCCGCGCCGTCGTTCAGCGCCGCGAACGCGTCCTCGAAGGTCGCGCAGGGCAACGGCTCGTAATCGGGGAAATTCTCCGCGCAGGCGATGTGCGAATTGGCGCCCGGCTCGCCCTGGTAGGCGATGATTTTCTTGCTCATTTTGCTACCCTTGGCGCGAGCCATTCCCTGGCCCGCTCGAGATCTTCCGGCGTGTCGACCCCGAGCGGCGGGGTGTCGACAAGCGCGATGTCGATGCGCATGCCCGCTTCCAGCGCGCGCAACTGTTCGAGCCGCTCGCGCTTTTCGAGCGGCGAGGGCGGCAGGCGGACGAAGCGCTCGAGCGCGGCGCGGCGATAGGCGTAGAGACCGATGTGATGCAACAGGTCGCCCTCGCCCAAGGGCGCGGTCGCGCGGGTAAAATAGAGCGCGCGCAGGCGGCCGGGGCTGACTTCCGTTCCGACCGCCTTGACGACATTGGGATCGTCGCGCTCGGCGGCGCGGCGGATCGGGGTCGCGAGCGTCGCGATGTCGACCGCGCCGTCGCCGAGCGGTTCGAGGCAGGCGCGCACCGCCGTCCTTCTCGATCGTCGGCAGGTCGCCCTGCACGTTGATCGACGATGTCGTAAGCGCCCGTCGGGATCGAACGCCGAAATCGCCTCGAAAATGCGGTCCGAGCCGGAGGCGTGGTCGACCCGCGTCAGCACCGCCCTGCCGCCCGCCGCCTCGACGGCGGCGACGATTTCCGGCGCGTCGGCGGCGACCAGCACCGGGCCGACGTCGGCTTCCGTTGCGCGACGCCAGACATGGACGATCATCGGCTCGCCGTGGATGTCGGCGAGCGGCTTGCCGGGCAGGCGGGTCGAGCCGAGGCGGGCGGGGATGACGACGATCGGGTTGTGACAATTGGACTAGGCTCGACACCGGCGGAGGCGCGACAAATGGGCGCGCGGCGCGCTTATACGTGTTGCCAAGTCGCGCGCAAAGCGGCTAATCAGGGCCGCGGGGCGGCCCGCCGATGGCGGGTTCGCGAATACATGCTGACGTATCGAGGCGCGGGCTCGGATGCAGACGACGGACACCAACAAAATTCTCATGTCCTTGCTGATGGTGCTGCTGCTCACCAAGGGTCTGGGCGTGTTCACCGGCGCCGATTTTCGCGCCGCCCGCCGATCAAGGGCGGCTTACGCCCTGCCGACCGGAGCGGCGGCCGGAGCCAAGCCCGCCGATGCGCCAAAGCAGGTCCCGCTGCCCGACCTGCTCGCCAAAGCCGACGTCAAGAAGGGCGAGGCCGACGTCAAAGTCTGCCAGGCCTGCCATTCGTTCGAAAAGGGCGGCGTCGCCAAGGTCGGACCGCCGCTCTATGGCGTGATCGGCCGTCCCGAAGGGCTCCATCGCCGGCTTCGCCTATTCCGACGGCATGAAGGCCAAGGGCGGCGATTGGACCTACGACGACATCAACACCTTCATCACCAAGCCCTCGGCGTTCGTTGCCGGCACCAAGATGACCTACCCCGGCGAATCGGACCCGCAGAAGCGCGCCGACATCCTCGACTATCTGCAGTCCGACGCCGACACGAAGGTGCCTTTCCCGCAGTAACGGCGCTTCTGTAGCCGCGGGCGCTGACCGCGCTTGAGCGACCGGGCGGCGCACACGCCCGCTCCCTAACCCTCCCCACGAGGGGGAGGGAACGCGGACGACCGGAACGGCGCTCTCCCTCCCCCGTCTTGGGGGAGGGCGGGAAGGGGCGCTGCCGCGTACGTCTCCGGAGCCGAAAGCAAACCGTGCACAGTCACGACACGCTCACTCTCAGACCCGCCCGCCCCGGCGAAGGCGCGCTCGTGCTCCGTTTCGTCCGACTGCTCGCGGACTACGAACGCCTCGCCCATCAGGTCGACGCCACCGACGCGATGTTCGAGGCGGCGCTGTTCGGCCCGAGCCCGAAAGTGTTCGCCGAAATCGCCGAATGGGAGGGCGAGCCGGTCGGCTTCGCGCTCTGGTTCCTCAATTTCTCGAGTTTCCGAGGCCGCAACGGGCTCTATCTCGAAGATCTGTTCGTTCTGCCGAGCCATCGCGGCCACGGCATCGGCCACGCCATGCTCGAACATCTGGCCCGCAAATGCGTCGAGAACGGCTGGACCCGGTTCGAATGGTCGGTGCTCGACTGGAACGTGCCGTCGATCCGCTTCTACCAATCGCGCGGCGCCGACGTGATGCCGGACTGGCGCATCTGCCGGGTCGAAGGCGACAACCTGATTAAGCTCGCCAGCGGCGCCTGAGACTTAGTCGGATAGGGGGCTTGCGTTGCGCAAGCCCGTCGCGCGAATGTCAGGTTCAATTTATTCGTGGGAGGAATTCATGGATCTCGGGGTCACCGAAAAAGTTCGTCCGCTGATCGCCGCCGTGCGCGAGATCGTCCGCAACGAGGTGATCCCGATCGAGGACGAATACGAGCACGAGCTCAGCATCGCTCCGGATCGCTTCCAGCATACGCCGCGCATGATGGAAATCCTCGAGGGCCTGAAGTCCAAGGCGAAGAGCCGCAACCTCTGGAACTTCTGGCTGACCGAGTCGAAGAGCGGCTACGGCCTCACCACGGTCGAATACGCCTATCTCGCCGAGGAAATGGGCTGGTCGATGCTCGGACCGGAAGTGTTCAACTGCTCCGCGCCCGACACCGGCAACATGGAAGTCATCGAGCGCTACGGCACGGCCGAGCAGAAGGCCCGCTGGCTGCCGAACCTGCTCGACGGCAAGACGCGCTCCGCCTATCTGATGACCGAGCCTGGCGTCGCCTCCTCGGACGCCACCAATATCTCGATGGACGCCAAGGAAGATGGCGACCATTGGGTGCTCAACGGCGAAAAGTGGTGGTCGTCAGGCGCCGGCGATTCGCGCTGCACGCTCTACATCACGATGACGCAGACGGATCCGAGCGCGCCCAAACATGCGCGCCATTCGATGTTCTTCGTTCCCCACGACACGCCCGGCATCACAAAGCTGCGCGCGATGAAAGTCTACGGCAGCGACGATGCGCCGCACGGCCATCTGCACATCAAGTTCGACAACGTCCGCGTGCCGAAATCCGCGATGGTGCTCGGCCGCGGCCGCGGCTTCGAGATCGCGCAGGGGCGCCTCGGTCCCGGCCGCATCCACCATTGCATGCGCGCCATCGGCCAGTCCGAGCGCGCGCTGGAGACGATGTGCAAGCGCGCCGTGTCGCGCGAGGCGTTCGGTCAAAAACTGTTCCAGCTCGGCGCCAATCGCGACATCATCGCCGAGGCGCGAATGAGCATCGAAATGGCGCGCCTGCTGTGCCTGAAGGCCGCATGGGCGATGGATACGCTCGGCAATCGCGCCGCGGCCCCATACATCTCGCAGGTCAAGGTGATCGCGCCGCGCGTCGCGCTGGAAGTGATCGATCAGGCGGTGCAGATGCACGGCGCGGCCGGCGTCAGCCAGGATTTCCCGCTGGCGCGCATGTGGACCGGCGTCCGCACGCTGCGGCTCGCCGACGGTCCCGACGCCGTGCATCGCCGCGTGATCGCCAAGACCGAGCTCGCCCGCTACACCAATGAGGGCGGCAACAAATGACCGAGGGCGCGTTTCCCGGCGATACGCGCGCATTCGATGTCTGGGCGGCCGCGCATGTCGAAGGTTTTCGCGGCCCGAGCGTCGCGAAGAAATTCGCGACCGGCCAATCGAACCCGACCTATCTGATCGAGACGCCGAACGCGCGCTATGTGCTGAGGCGCAAGCCGCCAGGAAAACTGCTCAAATCGGCGCATATGGTCGAGCGCGAATATCGCGTCATGCACGCGCTTTCGACGCAGGGCTTCCCCGTGCCGCGCATGCTCGCCCTGTGCGAGGACGAAAGCGTCATCGGCTCGGTGTTCTTTCTGATGGCGCATGTCGACGGCCGCATCTTCTGGGACCCGTCGCTGCCGGAGCTCAGCCGCGAAGACCGCGCCGCCGTCTACGACGAGCAGAATGCGACGCTGGTCAAACTGCAGAAGATCGACCTCGCCGCCGCGGGCCTGACCGACTACGGCAAGCCCGGCAATTATTTCCAGCGCCAGTGGCAGCGCTGGAGCGAGCAATATCGCGCCAGCGAAACAACCGAAGTTCCCGACATGAACCGGCTGATCGACTGGCTCGGCGCCAACATGCCGCCCGACGACGGCCGCGTGGCGCTGGTGCACGGCGACTTCCGCATCGACAACATGATGTTTGATCCTAAAAGCGCCGAAGCTGATCGCGGTGCTCGACTGGGAGCTTTCGACGCTGGGCCATCCGTTCGCGGACCTGGCCTATCAGTGCATGCAATGGCGCTTGCCTAACACCGGCGAATCGCGGGGACTCGCCGGTCTCGACCGGACGGCGCTCGGCATCCCCACCGAGGAGGAATATGTCGCGCTGTACTGCCAGCGGATGGGGCTGACAGAGGTGCCGCACTGGAACTTCCTGATCGCCTTCAACATGTTCCGCATCGCCGCGATCGTGCAGGGCGTCTACAAGCGCGCGCTCGACGGCAACGCCTCCAATCCCGAACGCGGCATCAAGATGGGCGCCGCCGTCCCGATGATGGCAAGCATGGCGCTGGCAGCAGCCAACGGTGATTGACCCCTTCTCCCGTTTACGGGAGAGGGTCCAGCCCTTCTCCCGCAAGCGAGGGAGGGCTTCATCCTCAACGCGTGCGATCTCGGCGAGAGGCGATCTCGGCGACGGCGATGACGCCATCGGTCTGGTAGCGATTGACCTTGCCAAATGAAATGCGGTCGCCGGGTGCATGCGACCAGATTTTCGCGGTCTTTCCTGTGCGCTTCAGCACTTCGATCAGAAACGCGCGCTCCTCATTGGCGTCAGCGTCCGTCGCGTGGGTGATCTTGAACGTCAGATAGGTCAGCGAAAAGCCGGTGTCGCGGGTCGCCGCGCCGACCCACAGCACGCGATGATCATCGGGCGGCCGCGTGTTGCGAAGCCAGAACGCCGGATCGCTGAGTTCGGCATCCATGTCCGCGCTGCTCAGTCCCCAGAACCGCACGTGGTGGCGCTTGCGCGGACTGTCGCCGATCGGCTTCTGAAACCCGATATCCTGACCGCGATCAAACAGGTAAAGCGTCGAGAACGGCGCGCTCGGATAGGCGCTGTTGAACAGGAACGAGCGCACCATCCGCCAGGAACTCCGCAACCCGAGCGCGTCCGCCTCCGTCCAGCCGGCCGCCGCAAACAGCGCGCGCAATTCGCCGAACGTTCCAATCACAGCGATATTGACCGGATCGCCCGGCAGGCCATCGCCGGTCAGCGTGTAGCTCGGCACGGCGCCGCGCTTCAAAATCCTGGCGCCGAACCGCACCGCGCGCGGCAGCACCACATAGGCGCCGAGGCCGTAGGTCGCGCACGCCGCGAGCAGGAACGGCAGCCGCTTGTCGGCGAAATCGAAGATGACGAATACGATCAACCAGATCGAGACGGCGCCGATCGCGAAGATGATCAAACGCTGCAGAAGCAAGCGCGCGAGCCTCATGGCCTCTATCCGTCCAATTGCGCCGTCATTGCGAGCGGAGCGAAGCAATCCATGCCGCGTCCGCCGCGACCCTTCACTGAGACGCCGCGGCGGCCGAACCGTGGATTGCTTCGCTCCGCTCGCAATGACGAGCCCCATCCCACCGTCCAGTGTTCTAGCCCGCTACGCGAGAGAAATCCGCGACATTATGCACGGCGTCGCGCAATTCGGCGAGCAACCTGAGACGGTTGAGGCGCAGCGCCTTGTCTTCGGCGTTGACGGTGACGGCGAGGAAGAAGGCGTCGACCGGCGCGCGCAGCGACGCCAGCGCCCGCATCGCGCCCTCGAAATCCTCGCGCGCGACGCGCTCGCGCGCCTCGGCGCCGGCGGCGGCCAGCGCATCGGCGAGCGCCTTCTCTTCGGGCAGCTCCAGCAGGCGCGGGTCATGCGCGCCCTCGAACGGCCCATCCTTCTTCTCTTCCGCCTTCAGGATGTTGGCGGCGCGGCGATAGCCGGCGAGCAAATTCTTGCCGTCCTCCGTCTCGAGCAACTTGCCGAGCGCCTCGACGCGGCGAACGACCATCAACAAGTCGTCCTGACCGGGCAGCGCGAACACGGCGTCAATGAGATCGTGGCGGGCGCCCTTGTCGCGGAGGTAGACTTTTAGGCGGTCGGCGAAGAAGGCGAGCGAGATCCTGTCATTCGGGCTGCGTATACAGTCGAGCTAGCGCTCCGATATCGCGTTGAACAAGTCCGGATGGACCACACAAAGCGGAAGACCGAAGGCACGATTGCCCGGCACCGCTCGACGGATGACCTTACATGAGACGCTAGCGTAGAGAGGTTTCGTAGTTGAGACGTGAGCCTTCGAACTCAGCGACTTTGCAATGTGCTCCAATCGCGTAAGCTGCATACGACTACGCGGCGTATCGTCGCATCAGCGGCAGCCGCAGCTCATTCTCCAACACGATCCTGATCACGCCCAGCGCCGCGCGCCGCAGCGCATACGGGTCCTTCGAGCCCGTCGGCTTCTCATCAATCGCCCAGAATCCAACCAGCGTATCGAGCTTGTCGGCCAGCGCGACCGCAATCGATTCCGGCGAGGTGGGCACGCGATCGTTCGGCCCCTGCGGCTTGTAGTGTTCCTCGATCGCCTGCGCGACGTTGACGTCCTCGCCCTGCGCGGTCGCGTAGTAGCGGCCCATCAGGCCCTGCAACTCCGGGAACTCGCCAACCATCTCGGTGACGAGATCGGCCTTGGCGAGCGTCGCCGCGCGCTCGGCGAGTTCCGGCACGCAACCGACCGACGGCGCGAGCGCCTTCGCCAGCGCGGCGATGCGCTGGATGCGCTCGCCTTGCGTGCCGAGCTTCTCGTGAAAGATGATGCCCAGAGCGTTCAGCTTGGCGAGCCGCTGATCGAGCGGCTTGTCGGCCGCGTCGCGATAGTCCGGCAGCGGCGCCAGATCGGTCTTCCAGAAATGCCGCGCGTCGGACAGCCGCGCGCGCACGACGCGCCCGTTGCCCGCCGCGATCGCCTTGCCGCCGTCGCTGGCGACGAGGTTCGAGACCAGGATGAACTTGTTGGCGAGCTTGCCGTCGCCATCGCGCAGCACGAAACATTTCTGGTTGGCGCGGATCGTCGCGCGGATCACCTCCGGCGGAATTTCGAGGAACTCCGCCTCGAATTCGCCCATCAGCACGACCGGCCATTCGACCAGGCCGGCGACCTCTTCGAGCAACCCCTCGTCCTCGACCAGTTCGAGCCCCTGCGCGAACGCGAGCTGCTTGGCGTCGCTGAGGATCATCTGCTTGCGCCGGTCGGCGTCGAGCACGACCTTCGCCTTGTAGAGATGCATCGACGTAATCCTCGAAGCGGCGCGATGCGGATTTCCGCCGGCGCGAGGAAACGGTGGCCGTAGGTCACGTCCGAAGACACGATGCCGTCGAGCGAGAAGGGAACGATCTCCGGCGTCTCGTGCAGCACGCCGAACGTGCACAGGATCGAGCGCAGCGGCCGCACCCAGCGCAGCGAGTCGGAGCGCGCGGAGGCCGCGCCCCAGCGCATCGACTTCGGCCACGGGAACGCGCGCAGGATTGCCGGCAGCAGGTCTCCGCGATCAGCTCGGGCGTCGAGCGGCCCTTCTTCTCAATCAACGCGACGTAGAACTCGCCCTTCTTGCCGTCGGAGACGATCTTTGCGTCTTCGATGCGCGCCAGTCCCGCCGCCTTCAGAAACCCCTGGATCGCGCCGTCGGGCGCGCCGACGCGCGGCCCCTTGCGCTCCTCCCGGCGATCCGGCTGCGCGGCCGGCAGGCCGACGATGTGCAGCGCCAGCCGCCGCGGCGTCGCAAACGCCTGCGCGCCCTCGTAGGTGACGCCGCCGTCGACCAGCGCGTTGGTGACGAGCCGCTTCAGGTCGTCCGCCGCCTGACGCTGCATGCGCGCCGGAATTTCTTCGCTGTGAAGTTCAAGAAGCAGATCAGGCATCGTTCAGGACTCAAATATCTGGTGTCGTGTCCCTTCTCCCGCGAGCGGGAGAAGGTGGCGCGAAGGCTCAGCGACAAGCTCGCTTATCGCGGGGATGAGGGTCGGCAACGGGACTGCCCTCACCCCAACCCTCTCCCGCCCCTTCGACGCTCAGGGCGAGAGCGGGAGGCCGTTAGGCCCCGCCGCCGGCGGTCTTCAACCAGGCGCCGCCGCAGGCTTTCGCCAGCTCGCGCACCCGCAAAATGTAGCTCTGCCGCTCGGTCACCGAGATCACGCCGCGCGCGTCGAGCAGGTTGAACGCGTGGCTCGCCTTGATGCACTGGTCGTAGGCCGGCAGCGCCATCAGATGCCTGTCGCCCGCGTCGCCGCGCGTCGAGCAGCGAGCGGCATTCGGCCTCGGCGTCCTTGAAATGCTGGAACAGCATTTCGGTATTGGCGTGCTCGAAATTGTAGCGCGAATATTCCTGCTCGGCCTGCAGGAACACGTCGCCGTAGGTGACCTTGTCGTCGCCCTCGCCGCCGTTGAAATTGAGCTCGTAGATCGAGTTCGACGCCCTGCACGTACATCGCGAGGCGCTCGAGCCCGTAGGTGAGCTCGCCCGACACCGGCGCGCATTCGAAGCCCGCGACCTGCTGGAAATAGGTGAACTGCGAGACTTCCATGCCGTCGCACCAGCATTCCCAGCCGAGGCCCCAGGCGCCGAGCGTCGGGCTCTCCCAATCGTCCTCGACGAAGCGCACGTCGTGCAGCGCCATGTCGACGCCGATCGCGGCGAGCGAGTCGAGATAGAGCTCCTGCAGGTTTTCCGGGCGTCGGCTTCAGGATCACCTGGAACTGGTAATAGTGCTGCAGCCGGTTGGGGTTCTCGCCGTAGCGGCCGTCCTTCGGCCGGCGCGACGGCTGGACATAGGCGGCCTTCCAGGGTTTTGGGCCGAGGCTGCGCAGCGTCGTCGCCGGGTGGAACGTGCCGGCGCCGACTTCCATGTCGTAGGGCTGCAGGATCACGCAGCCCTGCTTCGCCCAGAAGCTCTGCAGGGTCAGGATCAGCGCCTGAAACGACTTGGTCGGATCGGCGGAAGCGGCGGCGGCCATGGGAAACTCTGGGGAAAAAGGGGTTTGGAAAGCGGCGCGGACCCTAGTGAGGCGAGCGGCAGGGGTCAACGCGAAGCCTGCGCCTCAATCGAGAAATGCCTCGCCGCGATGGATCGCCGCCGCCAGCGGCGTAAAACCGCCGTCGGGTCCATGCAGGACGAGCCCCGGCCGAAGCCGCGTCGGCGCGCGCGAGCCTTTGACGCCCGTCACGATCACGCGGATCGCGTCGGCGCCGTCGCGCGGATAGATTGGCCGGATGGCGACGGCGCCAAGGCGGCGCCCGAACGCATCGAGCAACTCGCCGAGCCGCTCCGGCCGGTGGATGACAACGAACCGTCCGCCCGGCGCGAGCAGCGCAAGGGACGCGACGATCCATTCGCCGAGCCCCTGGTCGCCGAAGACGTGCGCGAGGGCCTTGGCCGCGTCGGGCGAAGCGCGCACGTCCTCGGCGCTGTAGAACGGCGGATTGGTGACGACGAGTTCCGCCTCGCCATCCACCGAGTCCCGCCGCGCGCCTCGCCTTGCGATCGAACAGATCGACTGCGACGACCGCGGCGCGTTCTCCGACGCCGTTTTCCGCGGCATTACGTCGCGCCAGTTCGGCAAGCTCGGGAGCGATTTCGATCAGCGTCGCGCGCGCCGCCGGCCAGCGCCGGCCAGCGCAAGGCCCACCGCGCCCGACTCCGGCGCCGATGTCGATCAGGCTCGCCGCCGGCGGTCCGGCGCTGGCGGCGAGCAGCACGGCGTCGGCGCCGACCCGATGGCCGGCGCGGGGCTGCCAAAGCGTAACGCCGAGGCCGGTGATTGCGTCGTGGGTAAGCTCAGACATCGCGCAGTTCGGCGCCGAGGCCCGCCGCGATCAGCAGGCGTCGCGCCTGCGCCGCTTCCTCGCTGTCGACGAGGATGCGGCGCGGCAGGAAGCCCAGCGATCCCTCCATCGCGCTCATGTAGCGGTCGGCGATGAAAAACTCGATGCCGGCGCCCTGAAGCAGGGATTCGATGAGGGAGATCATGACGATGTCATTGGTGCGGACGAGTTCGATCACAGGTCCCCCGCGATCGCCCGCTGTTCGGTTTTCACTCGAATACCGCGCATAAACTGTCCAATGCCCATAAACCGCAGGCGTGGCCGGCCTTGCCCCTCCGGCGCGCGAACTTTATGGTCGCGCCGTCAAAGTCTTGCAAGGGAGCCTCCCTTTGGGCGTCGTCATTCCGCTCGAGGAAAAGTCGCCGGAACGGCTGATCGAACCGCTGACGCGGCTCGTCGCGGCCGATATGGCGCGCGTCAACGAGACGATCCTTTCGCGCACCGGCTCCGACGTCGCGATGATCCCGGAGGTGGCGAACCACCTCATTTCGTCCGGCGGCAAGCGGTTGCGGCCGATCCTGACGCTGGCGACCGCGGGCCTCTGCGGCTACCAGGGCGACGGCCACATCAAGCTCGCGGCCTCCGTCGAGTTCATGCACACCGCGACCCTGCTGCACGACGACGTCGTCGACGAGAGCGACATGCGGCGCGGCAAGCCGGCCGCCCGCATGCTGTGGGGCAACGAGGCGAGCGTGCTGGTCGGAGATTTCCTGCTCGGCCAGGCGTTCAAGATGATGGTCGAGGTCGGCTCGCTCGCCGCCTCGACGTGCTCTCCACCGCCGCGACCGTGATCGCCGAGGGCGAGGTGATGCAGCTCTCGGCCGCCAAGAACACGGAAACGACGGAAGACGCCTATCTCGCCGTCATCCGCGCCAAGACGGCGGCGCTGTTCGCCGCCGCCTGCGAGGTCGGCCCGATCCTCGCCAAGCGCGGCAAGGCCGAAATCGAGGCCTGCCGCGGCTACGGCATGAACCTCGGCGTCGCGTTCCAGCTCGTCGACGACGCGCTCGACTACGGGGGATCGTCGGCAAAACTCGGCAAGAACGTCGGCGACGATTTCCGCGAGGGCAAGATCACCCTGCCGGTGGTGCTGTCGTTCCGGCGCGGCAGCCCGCAGGAGCGCGAATTCTGGAAGCGCGCCATCGAGCGCGGCGAGGCCGAGCCCGGCGATCTCGAGACGGCGATGGCGATGATGAAGAAGCACCGCGCCATCGAGGACACGATCGAGCGCGCCGGCCACTACGCCAAGATCGCGCGCGACTTGCTGGAGCTGTTTCCGCCGTCGGCGTGGAAGCAGGCGCTGCTGTCGGCTGTCGAGTTCGCGGTGCAGCGCGCGCATTGAGCGGAGCGCATCGCGTTGACGGTGTTCCGTCATTGCGAGGAGCGCAGCGACGAAGCAATCCAAGCTTCGTCTGCCGCAGGGGTTTGCAAACAAATACCAGAAGAGCGGCGGCTGAACCGTGGATTGCTTCGCTTCGCTCGCAATGACGGACGAACGCTCTGATGTATTTGCCTGGGCGTAGCGGAGGCCCGCGTGCTGTCTTTTCTTGAGCGCCACGTCGTCGTCTGCCTGATCGGCGCGGTCGCCGCCGTGTTCGCCATCTACGAAATTTCCGTGCTGTTCGTCGCCTATTCCGGCGAGGCCTATGTCGAGAGCAACGTGATCCTCATCGCGCCGGAGGTGTCGGGGCCTCTGGCGAGCATTGCTGTGAGGGACGATCAGGTCGTCACCCAGGGCGCGTTGATTGCCGAGATCGATCGCACGCCGTTCGAACTCGCCGTCGCCGTCGCTCAAACCCAGGTAAAGCTTGCGGCGGATCGGGCGCACATGGCGCAGGACGCGATCGCGGAAAGCCAGGCTTCGCTCGCGGCCTCTCAGGCTTCCGCGGCCGACGCGCAATTGCAATTGACCCGCGCCGAAACCCTCACGCGGAACGGCGACATGGCGGCCGAAGGGCTCGACGCCGCGCGCCGCAATGCGCTGGTCTCCGCCGCCGATGTTCGCAAGGCGCAGGGCCAGGTGACCGTCACGCAAAACAGCGTAACCGTCAGCAAGGCCGAACAGGACGCCGCGGCGCGTGCGCTCGACCAGGCGCAATACAATCTCTCGCGCACCCGGATCGTGTCGCCCGTCGCGGGACGGGTTGCCCCGATGAGCATGCATACCGGTGACTATGCGCATGCAGGTCAGGCGATCGCGGCGGTCGTTTCGAGCGAGGACTGGCGCATCATGGCCTCGATGAACGAACGCCATCTGGCGCGACTGCGGCCGGGGCAAACCGTGTGGTTCACGGTCGGCTCGGATCCCTGGCGGCTGCATCGTGGCGCGGTGCGCGCCATCGCGCCTGGCGTGGCGCGTGCGGAGACGCCCGAGCGCGCCCTGCCCTACGTGCCGCTCGAGACGGATTGGATCCGGCTGCCGAGGCGTTTCCCGATCGTCGTCGACATGGGAGACCTGCCAAAAACGCTGCCGTTGTTCCGCGGCGCCGACGCGCGCGTCTGGGTCTGGTTCTAGGCCATGGCCGCCGCCCCGTCCGGCTGGAGCGCGAGGCAGGGGCTCGTCACCGCATCCAGCGTGACGCTCGCCGTGCTGACCGGCGCGCTGTTGGGCCTGCCGGACCTCTGGTGGGCGGCGATCTCGGCGTGGATCGTCGCCAACCCCGATTTCGGCGCGCTTTGGCGCAAGCTCGCGATGCGGATTGCTGGCACGGCGGCAGGATTGCTGATCGGCCTCAACGTCGCCCTTCTGACCGAAGGCTATCCGCCGTTTCAGGCGCTCGTGCTGTTCGCGGCTGGCGGGATCGGAACCTACCAGCGCTTCTCCCACCGCTATGGATATGGTTGGTTCTACGCCGCCCTCACCATATCGATGATGATCGCTGTCAGCATCACCGCTCCGAACACCCTGTTTTCATTTGCGCAGTTCCGCTTCATCGAGATCGTGCTCGGCGTTGGCGTCACCGCTTTCGTTCACGCGCTGGCGCGGCCGCAATATTTCAGCGCCGCCCCGCTCGCAGCGCCGCGCAGTTCCGATCCCGGTCTCGTTCAGGTCGGGTTGGTTGGAGGTTTTTCTGTCGTCGGCATGACTGCGCTCTGGTCGACGTTCGACATTCCAGCGTTGCCGCAGACGCTCATTTCGACGCTCGCCCTGCTCGACCGCGATTACGCGACGATTCGCGTCCGCGCGCGCCAGCGTTTCCTCGGCTGCCTGCTAGGAGCGGTCCTCGGGCTGCTTTGCCTGCTGCTGCAATTCAACGCGCTCGGTCCCTATCTGGCGGTGCTGTTTGCCGGCATTTTCTATTTCTCGCGCCTGCACCATAGCGGCGGTCCCCAGGCTTATATCGGCACCCAGGGCGGCGTCGCCTTCATCACCGCCATGGTGACAGGCGGCGGCCCGCCCGCATCCGTCATCCCCGCGCTGAATAGACTGGCCGGCGTGTTTGTCGGAGTAGCTATGATGCTGGCGGTGTCGGTCGTACTGGCCGCGCTCGCGACGCCCCGTCGCCCAGCGCCGGCTTCCCCTTCCGCTATTGGAGACGCGGCGGACATCGCAGGATGAAGTTGAGCGTGGTTCGGCTATGCTACCCCGCCGCGCAATCGGGCGCGGAGCAAGATGAGCTTACCCCATGGTCCGTTCGATCGTTCTCGCCCTTCTGTTTGTGACGCCGAGCCTCGCGCATGCCGACCAGAAAGCTGCCGACGCATGCGCTGGTTCGCTGTCCGGCGATGCGAAGGTGATCTATCAGGCCGCCGCGCCCGATTTTCCGGCCGCGCCCGATCCGCGCGCCGAAGTGAAGGCCAAGGTCGAGGCGCTCGTCCTGCAGGGAAAAATTGATCGGGGGTCTGCGCGCGGCAATGCGATGGCCGCAGGCGCCTGCCTGAAAAAGCTGCGCTGAAGCCCGATACAAAAAGGGCGGAGCCTCGCGGCCCCGCCCGTTGATTGTTTCGACCTTCGTCCGATCAGCGCGAGTAGAACTCGATGACCAGGTTCGGCTCCATGTGGGTCGGATAGGGAACCTCCGTCAGACCGGGAATGCGGGTCATCTTGGCGGTGCCCTTGCCGTGATCGACTTCCATGTAATCGGGAACGTCGCGCTCGGCGAGGCCGGCGGCCTCCAGCACGATCACCAGCTGCTTGGAAGCTTCCTTGATCTCGATCACGTCGCCGACCTTCACCAGATAGGAGGCGATGTTGACCCGGCGTCCGTTGACCTTGATGTGGCCGTGGTTGACGAACTGACGCGCAGCAAACACGGTCGGCACGAACTTGGCGCGATAGATCACCGCATCGAGGCGGCGCTCCAGCAGACCAATCAAGTTCGCGCTCGAGTCGCCCTTCATGCGGAGCGCTTCGGTGTAGTACTTGTGGAACTGACGCTCGGAAATGTTGCCGTAATAGCCCTTGAGCTTCTGCTTGGCCTTCAGCTGGGTGCCGAAGTCGGTCGCCTTGCCCTTGCGGCGCTGGCCGTGCTGGCCGGGGCCGTACTCGCGCTTGTTGAACGGCGAGCGGGGACGTCCCCAGATATTCTCGCCCATGCGGCGATCAATTTTATACTTCGCTTCTGCGCGCTTCGTCATCGCGGTTCCCTTGTCGAACAAGTTTCAGGAACGCGCCCTCCTTTGCGCCGCTCTATCAGCGACGCCGACAGGATCCTGGCCGAGCAAGGCCGATCCACGGGAGCGTAAAATAACGAGCGCGCCCTCGGTTAGGAGAACGCGCTCGCTAGACGGGTCTCTAGTCCGGCCGTCGCGTGATTGTCAAATCGAATCCGCTTCGCGCTCTCAAAATCGGGAGAGCGGGCCCGTTGGAATGTCAGGGTAGACATGCGCAAAACGCGTAGCTCTTTAACCAATCATTCAATTTTTAGGCGAATTGACCCCCGAATCGCCTGAATATCGTTCTGAGAAAGCGAATTAAGCGCGAAATTTGGCGCATTGACGCACAAATGACATGCATGCGTCACATAGATTGTCGCAACGCACCATTGACTTGTGCACCGCAGCATTCTATATCCGGTTCGTCTGGGAAAGAGGGAACGTCTCAATCGTCAACGCCATCGATCGCCTGAGAGGGCGGGTTTGTCGAAGGTAACAGAAGATGGAGACTGCGATGAATCTCTCATTCATCACCAAGTACTTCCGCGCCCGCAGCGTCTACTGGAACGTAGTGCGCGAGCTTTCGGAATACAGCGACCGCGAGTTGCACGACATCGGCATCGACCGGGCGGAAATTTCGCGAATCGCGCATGAGGCGTCGCGCGGCTAAGGCCGCCGACTTCTTTTCTTCAGGGCATGCCTGAGGTCAGGCGCCCGGTACATGCGGCATGAAGCCGCCAAACCTCAATCCAACAACAAAACCCGTTCAAGCCGAACTGAATCCCTCAGGGATGCAGAAGGCGGACCTTTGCCCGAGCCGCCATGCGCGACCCGAGCCTACTTATGGAGACTGTCATGGAATTCTCGTTTCTGAAGCGCCTGCTCGCCGAGCGCCGCCTGTATCGCCGCACGGTTCAGGAGCTTTCCTTCTGCACCGATCGCGAACTCCGCGAACTCGGCTTCGAGCGCGTCGACATCCCGCGCATCGCGCGCTTGGCGGTTGAAGAGACCCGGGCGGCTTAAGGCTGATTTGTAGCGACGGTCTCGGCTCCGAGCCTCACGAATGCCGGCAGATTGACCCCTTCTCCCCTTGCGGGAGAAGGTCCCCAAAGGGGGGATGAGGGGTTGGTTGCTGGCGGAATGAGAATTGTGGAGTTTCGCGCTGCTCCGCTGCCGAGAGTTGCATCTTGTCGCGCGGACCCCTCATCCGGCGCTTCGGCCACCTTCTCCCGTAAACGGGAGAAGGGGATACACATCATCAGGAGAAGGCCATGTCCCTCGTTTCCTTCAAGCGCTTCCTCTCAGACAGCCCGATCTACCGGCGGCTGGCCGAGGAATTCGCGTTCGTCACCTATCGCGAAGTTCGCGAGTACGACTTCAGCCGGCGCCGCGCATCCTGATCACGACCGCATGCGCACGCCCGTCGGATCGAACGCCGGCGCCGCAAGCCTCACGGCGGGTCGGCGTTCGCCGATGATCTCGATTTCGAAGCCGGCCTCCGCCTCCGCGTGCGCCTTCTCGATGTAGCCCAGCGCCAGCGACTTGTTGACGCAATGGCCATAGCCGCCGGACGTCACCCAGCCGATCACCTTGCCGTCGCGCCAGATCGGCTCGTCGCCGATCGCATCGGCGTCGCTGGCGTCGACCGCGAACGCGCAAAGCCGCAACTTGCCGCCCGACGCCTTCTCGGCCGCCGCCGCTTCGCGGCCGACGAAATCGTTCTTCTTGAAGTCGACGAAGCGCCCGAGCCCCGCCTCGAGCGGCGTGTAGATCGGCCGGTATTCGCGGAACCAGGTGCCGAAGCTCTTTTCGAGCCGCAGGCTCAGCAGCGCGCGCATGCCGAATTCGCGCAGGCCCAGCGGCTCGCCTTCTTTCAGCAACAAGACGTGCAAGGCGCGCAGATATTCGGGTCGCACCCAGATTTCGTAGCCGAGTTCGCCGGTGAACGACACGCGCCCCACCAGCGCGGGTATCATGCCGATATCCATCTTGCGGAACGACAGGAATGGGAACGCCTCGTTGGAGACGTCGTCGCGCACCAGCTTCTGCAGCAGGGCGCGCGCGTTCGGGCCCGCGATCGACAGGCCCGGATAATCCATCGAGGCGCCGACGGCCCGCACGCCGTCCTTGGGTAGATGCCGTTCGAACCAGCGCAGATAATATTCCTCCGCGGCCAGCGAGCAGACCAGCAGGAACTTGTCCTCGGCGTAGCGGCTGACGGTGAAGTCGCCGATCAGCTTGCCGCCCTCATTGAGCATCGGCGACAGCGCGAGTTTGCCAACCTGCGGGACCTTGTTCGCCATCACGCTGTTGAGAAACTCCGCGGCGCGCGGGCCCTCGACGGTGATCTTGCCGTAGTTGGAGATCTCCGTCATGCCGAGATTGTCGCGCACCGCGCGGCATTCGGAGCCGACGTGATCGAAGGCGTTGGAGCGGCGGAACGTGACGTTCTCGATCGGCTCCATGCCCTTCGGCGCAAACCACAGCGGATTCTCGAGCCCGCCCGATTCGCCCATCACTGCGTTCGCAGCGACCATGCGATCGTAGATGCCGGAGACGCGGAACGGCCGCCCGGCCGGCAGTTCCTCGTTCGGGAAGCGGATGCTGAAGCGGCGCGAATAGTTCTCGCGCACCTTTGTGTTGGTGTAGCGCAACGTCGCCCAGTCGCCGAACCGCGCGACATCCATACCCCAGATGTCGTAACCGGGATCGCCGTTGATCATCCAGTTGGAGAGCGCGAGGCCGACGCCGCCGCCCTGGCTAAAACCCGCCATCACGCCGCAGGCGACCCAGAAATTCTTCAGGCCGCGCACCGGACCGACCAGCGGATTGCCGTCGGGCGCGAAGGTGAACGGGCCATTGACGACTTTCCGGATGCCGACCTTGCCGAGCTCGGGGAAATGCTCGAACGCGACTTCGAGGCTCGGCGCGATGCGGTCGAGATCGTTGGGCAGCAGGTTCTGGCCAAAATCCCACGGCGTCTGCTGTTCGCTCCACGGCGTCGCGGCTTTCTCGTAGGTGCCGATCAGCATGCCGCCGCCTTCCTGGCGCATGTAGATCTCACCCTCGAAATCGATGATGTGATATTTGTCGTGGTTGGGGTCGATATATTTGGGGACGTCGTCGGTGATCAGATAATGGTGCTCCATCGCCAGCACCGGCAGTTCCAGCCCGACCATGCGCCCGACTTCGCGCGCCCATAGTCCCCCGCAGTTGACGACGTGCTCGGCGCGGATGTTGCCCTTCTCGGTGAACACATCCCAGCCGCCGTCGGGCGTCGGTTGGAGATCAACGACGCGGTTGAAGCGGACGATCTCGGCGCCGGCCATGGTCGCGCATTTGGCGTAGGCCTGCGTCGTGCCCCAGGGGTCGATGTGGCCCTCGACGGGATCGTACATCGCGCCGACGAAATGCTTCTTCTCGATGAACGGCGCCATCTTCGCGGCTTCGTCGACCGAGATCATCTCGAGGTTCATGCCGAGATAGCGGCCGCGCGCCCGCGCCATCTTCAGCCAGTCGAGCCGCTCCTTGGTGCCGGCGAGATTGAGGCCGCCGGTGATGTGGATGCCGGTCGCGACGCCCGAGATCTCTTCGATCTCCTTGTAGAGGTCGATGGTGTATTGCTGCAGCTTGGCGACGTTGGGGTCGCCGTTCAGCGTGTGCATGCCGCCGGCGGCGTGCCACGTCGAGCCCGAGGTCAGCTCGGCGCGCTCGATCAGCACGACGTCCTTCCAGCCGCCCTTGGTGAGATGATAGGCGACGCTGGCGCCGACGACGCCGCCGCCGATGACGACGACCTGAGCATGGGATTTCATGACGATGCCCTCCCGAGAACGATGTTTGGAGCGGGGATAAACAGAACGACGGAGGCCGCCGCGACGATCAGCAGAACGGCCAGCACGACGAACGCCACCGGCAGCGAAGTCGCCGTTGCGATGAAGCCGACAGCCAGCGGCGCCGGCACGCGAACGAAAATGCCGAAGAACGCGACCGCCGAGATCGAGGCCGCAGCAGATATGCCCGGGCGCGTGCCGGCGAGCGCAAAGCCGCACGGCACGATCGCGCCCGTGCCGAAGCCGACAATCGCGAACCCGAACACGCGCACCGCAAAGCCGAGCGGCATCGCGACGATCAACATGCCCGCCGCGGCGACCAGCAGCGACAGCGCCATCAGATTGCGGTCGTCGATGCGGGCGCGCACGCCGTCGGCATTGAGCCTCAGCAAGGATTGGCAGGCGGCGAAGAACGCGCCGCCAAGCCCCGCCCACGCGGCCAGTTGCGGCGCGTCGCTGCTCAACAACGAAGGCGACCAGGTGAGCGCCGCGGTCTCACAGGCGATCGACGCTCCGACGACCAGTCCGAGGATCACCAGTGCGCGCGTGACTACGCCGCCCGTGCGGAATTTCGCTCGCAGCTATCGGGCGTCCTTCAATGCCTGGCCGCGACAGCACCGCGGCGATCGCGCCCAGATAGCCGAGAATCGCCAGCGCCGGCGCGACCCAGAGCGCGCCATCGCTGACGAGCAGGCTGCCGAGGATGGCGCCGCACGCAACCGTCCCGGAGGCGACGCCGTGGAAACGCGCCATGATCGGGCGCCGCACCTGCCGCTCGAGCGCGGCCGCTTCCGCGTTCATCGCCGAGTCGAGCACGCCGCCCGCAAAGCCATAGATGATGAGGCCGCCGAGCAATTGTTCAGGGCTCGCCGCGGTCAGCAGCACCGACACCGTCGGCGCCGAAACTACCAAGGCGCCGACCACGACGCTTCTGACGCTGGTCAGCCGCGCCAGCGTCGAGGCGACGCCCATCGCGCCGAGATAGACGATGGTGAACGCGGTGAGGCCGATGCCGAAGGTGGCGACGTTGACGCCGGTGCGCGCGATCAACGCGGCCGACGCGCCCGCCCACAGCCCGTAGCCGATCCCGAAGGCGGCAAAGGTCAGAGCAATCGAACGGCTCGGCGAAATCCCCATGGCCGGATCAGAAATCGGTCGGCGCGCCGCCTTCGGCCTTGCGCCGGGCGACGAAGGTCTGCATCGCCTCGAGCCGCTCGGGCTCGATAGCCGGCGCCTCGTAGGCCTCGAGCCGCTGCTTGTAGATCTTTTCGGCCGTGTCGTAGGCGGTTGGCGAGCCGGCTTCGCGCCAGCTCTCGTAGTTGCGCCAGTCGGAGATCATCGGCGCGAAGAACGCGTTGCGATAGCGGCTCTGGGTGTGGGCCGCGCCGAAGAAATGTCCGCCCGGCCCGACCTCCTGCATCGCGTCGAACGCCAGTTCCTCGAGATCGACCTTCATCGGCTTCAGGAAATCGGCGACCATGCTCAGCAGATCGGCGTCCAGCGCCATCTTCTCGAACGAGGCCTGCAGCCCGCCCTCCATCCAGCCGGCGCCGTGCATCAGCAGATTGACGCCGCCCATGATCGCGCCCCACAGCGAGAACACGCTCTCATAGGCCGCCTGTGCGTCGAGCGTGTTGGCGGCGTTGGCGTTTGAGGAGCGATAGGGCAGCCCCAGCCGGCGCGCGAGCTGGCCGCCGACGATCGCCGTCTTCATGTATTCCGGCGTGCCGAACGCCGGCGCGCCCGACTTCATATCGACGTTGGAGGTGAACCCGCCGTAGACGAACGGCGAGCCCGCGCGCGCCGTCTGCGCGATCACCAACCCGGCGAGCGCTTCCGCATGCTGCTCGGCGAGCGCGCCGGCGAGCGTGACCGGCGCCATCGCCCCGGCCAGCGTGAACGGGGTCAGCACGACGATCTGGTTGCGCCGCGCCATCTGCAGCACGCCCTCCATCATCGGCGTGTCGAGCCGAAGCGGCGACGACGAGTTGATGACGGTGAACAGCGAAGGCTCGCGCTCGAAAGTCTCGTCGTCGATGCCGCGCGAAAGGCGAACGAGTTCCATGCCGTCGCGGATGCGCTCCCGGCCGAGGCTGTAGGCATGGACCGGCTTGTCGGACATCGTGAGCATGTCGAACAGCGCGTCGAGGTGGCGGACCGAGGCGTGGATGTCGATCGGCTCCACCGGATAGCCACCCCAGACATGGATCGAATCGAACGTCTGTCCGAGCCTCAGGAAATTCTGATAGTCGCGGCGGTTGCCGGGGCGACGGCCGCCAGCGCGGTCGAACGAATTCGGCGTCGAGGCGACCGAACAGAACGCGACATGGCGGCCGCCGATCACGACGCTGCGCTCAGGGTTGCGCGCGTGGAGGGTGAAGCTCTTCGGCGCGAGACCGATCTTCGATTCCACCAGCGCCGGATCGAAGCGCACCCGGTCGGAAGTCGGGGAAACGTCGGCGCCGGCGTCCTTCAGAATCTGCTTGGCCTCCGCGTGCATGACGTCGATGCCGATTTCCTTCAGCACCCTCAGCGCCGCCACGTGGACCGATTCGAGTTCGTCGGCCGAGACCAGATCGAGCGGCGCAAACGGCGAGCGCGGCTGCTGCGGCGCGGCGGCCGGGGCCGCAGCGGGCCGCTCCCCCCGCGACGACGACGGCGCGGCGCGTCTTCGCTGGCGATTTCGCTCGACATGAAAAGTCCCTACTGGTCTTGCCGTTCAACTCTATCCGGCCAGCGCGACGTCCGCCATGCGCGAAATTCGTATCGGCATATGCCAAATTGCAAAGAATGCAGGCGTTGCGCCGAGGCGATCCGGTTTCGTCCGCCCCCGCATTGACACGACCCGAGCCGCCGACCTATATCGCGCGCCGTGCCCAGGTGGCGGAATTGGTAGACGCACTGGTTTCAGGTACCAGCGGTGCAAGCCGTGAAGGTTCGAGTCCTTTCCTGGGCACCATCTTATTGTGTTGGGACGTCTAAATTCGTCCGAATACTCCTGAAAAATCAGCATATTAGGCCCACGGCCTCATCCATGGCGGTCTGGCCGCGTACCTTTGCGTTCAACAGGATCGTTGGTACATCCGTTTGATGCGCGTCGATCGACAGCTTTGGCGCGGGCGAGACGGCTTGTGATTTGGGGAGCTGGCTAGTCGCGACCCTCACGCCACGCGGGAGCCATGTTGAAAATCGCAGTGCTTCACAACCTCAAGCCGGCGGCTCCATCCGAGGCCGACGACAGTTTTGCCGAATACGACGAGCCATCCACGATCGAAGCCATTTGCGCGTCGCTGCGACGGCTGGGCGTAAATCCGTTTCCCGTGACTGCCGACCGCCGCTTGCCGTGGCGCCTCAGTGAAGGGCGCTACGACTTTGCTTTCAACATTGCGGAGTTCGAGGGCGGCCGCTGCCGGGAGGCGATCCCGGCAGCGATTTGCGAACTGATGGATTTGCCGTTTACCGGATCGGACGCGTTGACGCTCGCCCTGGCGCTGGACAAGTCGATGGCCAAACGAATCGTCGCCTCAGCGATGCCGGTCGCGCGAGGCGAACTCTTCGAGGCGAGTTTGGACTTCTCCGCCCTGGATGGCCTGCGCTATCCGGTCCTGGTCAAGCCCAACGACGAGGGCTCGAGCAAAGGGATTCGCGACGGCTCGTCGCTATGCGCCAACCCCGCGGAAGCGGCGTCGCGCGTTCGCGAGCAACTTGAGATCCGAGGACGGCCCATGCTTGTCGAGGAATTCCTGTCGGGCCCGGAAGTGACGGTCGGCATACGCGGCAACGGAACGGGACGGCGCGTTCTGGGGGCCATGCAGATCGAACCGCGCGGCGAAGATCCGCATTTTGTTTATTCGTTCGAAGCCAAACAGGATTGGCGTCGAAGAATCCGCTATGTTGTCCCCCCACGTCTGTCGGAGGACGAACGACGCGAAATCGAGCGTCAGGCCCTGACCGCCTATCGGCTGCTGGGATGCCGAGACATCGCGCGTGTGGATTTTCGGCTCGATGCGAACCGGATTCCGCATTTCATCGAGTGCAACCCGCTGCCAGGCCTGGAGCCCGGTTCGAGCGACATGGTGTTGTTGTCGCGCAACCATTGCTCCTACGATGAACTCGTCCAGGGATTGTTCCTCGACGCGCTTGCGAGATACAACGTTTCGTTGTGAGTTTTCGATCGACGATTTGGCGATCGCCCATAATCACGAGAGCTCGATTTCAACGGGTTCGAGCCCAGACGGCTTGCGAGGAGGAGACGCCGATGACGCCTTTGTCAATGCAGCAGGCGACCCTATTGGGAAATGTGCGCTCGATCGTCGGAGTCGACACGACGCCTTTCGATCAGACCAATGAATGGTTGCAGCTCCGCTCGGTCAGTGTAAGGGACTACGAGCTCTATCAACAACTCCGGTTTCGCTGGCCGCAGATCGCCGGCCCGTTCCTCAATCAATTCGCTCTGGTGCTTTGCAAGAGCCCGCCCAACGCAGGCGTCTGGCTGCATCACTTATCGGATGCAGCCCTCCAACGCATGTATCCCGCGGGATGCTTTGAAGTGGCGGCCTGGAGCCAGCAAAATGACTTTCGCTCCCTGGCTGTCAGCAGCGTGTTCTTTAAGAAATGAGGACTCCGCACTGCCCGGGTATCATTCAGATCTCGGGCGGCGTCAACGCCTCTCCAGCGATGCGACGAGCCAGCAGGATCTCGTCGTCGAGTGAGACCGCGGCGGGCGTGCTCGATGCCTTGGGGTCCAGGCACGGGAGGTTCCAGCTTTCTCCCGCGTAACCTCGCTGCCGGACACGCCAGCGTCCGCTCCGAGCGGGGGCGATGGGAAAGAGGGCGCAGGGCGCGGGTTTGTAGCGAAACTTGTCGCCGTCCTCGACGCCGAGGGAATGCAGCAGACAACCGCGATTGAAAAAGACGCACCAGCCGGCAGCGAGCCGAAGCTTCGGCGCTCCGGCCTGCCGCCGCCGGGTGAGAAAGCCGTCTCGCCCGACACGCTTGCGCGCTTCCGTGCGCAGGCGAGGCAGAATCCGCGGCAAAATCTCCGCGATGCAGAGGCTCTCGTCGTACGAGACGGGCGGCCGGCCGTTGCGGCAGCACAGCCCATCGCAGCCGCGCCCGAACGTGCATTCGAAGGTCGCAGCCGCAAGATTGTCGATCACGAAATCCGTCGTCGGAGTCGAATTCTTTGCCGCTCACTTCGCTTCCTCCGGTCGAAGGCTCTTGAAGTAGATCACGCAATCGTCCCCGGCGGCGTAGAAATCAGGAAGCCGTCCCGCTTCGGTATATCCCGCGCGCGTGTAGAACTGGCGCGCCCCCGCGTAGTCGGCGCGCCCGCTGGTCTCAACCACGATCCGTGAGCCGCCGAGCTCGGCTATCCGGCGCGTCGTGGCGGCCTCGAGCGTTAGGCCAAAACCGGCGCCTCGGGCTTCGGCAGCGACGCAAATCCAGTAGAGATACCAGGCGCTCTGGGTGAGCGCGGCGCGCCCAAAGCAGGAGTATCCGGCGAACGCGCGCGCGCGCTCGACCAACAGCAGCTCGTAGCGCCCGGCCAACCCCTCGTCGATCATGGCCACCGCGACCGCGACTTCTTCCGGACTGAACGCGTCGCTGTTCAGCAGGGCGCTTTGCGCTCCGGCGCGATCGTCCGCCCGGAACCTGCGCACGACTACGCCCATGCGAGTTGCTGGCGCACAAAGCGCTCCCAGCTCCAGCCGGCGTGCGTCACGGCCCCGTGCATGCCGCCCGGCGGCCCGAGATGAGGATTGGGATTGACGTCGATGACATGCGGAGCGCCGCACCCGTCAAGGCGAACGTCGACGCGCATATACCCGCGCGCGCCGACGGCATCCCATGCCGCGCGCGCCACGGCGCATACGGCTGCGCGACGGGCATCGTCGATGCTCGGATCCCAGGTGAAATCGACGTTCTCGAAATCGTAGCTGCCTTGGACCCATTTCGCGCGATAAGTCACAATCCGCATCTCGTTTTGGAATATCCGCTCCGCGATCGCGACGTGCTCGGCGCGATCGCGCCCCCAGAGCGCAACCGCGTATTCGGGTCCCGGCAGATATTCCTCGATCATCGCCGGGCCGTTCAGCCGCGACACAGCCCTCTCCATCGCGGGCCGGTCGTAGCAAACGGAGTCGCGATCGACGCCGACCGAACCGTCCTGGTCCAGCGGCTTGACGATGCAAGGAAAGCCTCCATCGCGCGGGACGGGGACGCCTGCAGCGCGGAGCGTCGCCTTCGCAAGGTCCTTACGCCTGCAGAGGAATAGCGTTTGCGCGCAGTTTCCGGTGAAGGGCGCCTCGAGCCATTCGAGCAAGGCTGCGACGTGAGCCTCACGATCCGGGCGCCCGAGCGGCGCCTCGCAGGCGTTGAACACGACGTCCGGCTGATGACGCTCGATAACGGCGAGAGTCTCGCGGAGCTCCCCTCTCACCACTTCGATGATCCCCTCAGGCAGAACTTCGGCGATCGCTTGCGTGACGCCGCAGAGATCGAATTCGCTGCGAACGCGACCAACCGCAGGAAACTCGGGCGGCAGCGACACAAGGATGAGAACAGTCACGTCAGCCCCCGAACCCCGTCCTGGATGGTGCAATGGCTTCGCCACGTTGTCGAGCAGAAGGTCGGACGATATCGACTTCGGGTGGCTGACAGCGGCAGCGCCAAAGCTCATCGGACCGTCATAACAGGGATCGAGGGCTCCGCAGATGCCCGCGGTCACACCGCGGCGCTGGGCGCCGATAGGTTCGCCGCGTTGTGCCGAAAGCGCGCTAACGAGCCCGCCTTCATCGCCTTGCCCGGCAGCGGATGACCAACGATGCGCTCCGCTAGCCGGGCGGCGTCTAGCAGCGCCTCGAGATCGAGCCGGGTACTGATGCCCATTTCCTCGCACATGAGGGCGAAGTCTTCGGTGGCGATATTGCCCGCCGCGCCGCGATTGCCGGCGAACGGGCATCCGCCAAGGCCGCCGATCGAGGAATCGAACCGCGCAACGCCCAATTGAAGGCCGGCGAACGCATTGGCGAGGCCCATGCCGCGCGTGTCGTGAAGATGAAGCGCGATCTCCAGGTTGGGCCAGCGGTCGCGGATTGCTCCAATCACCCGGCGCACCAGGAGCGGATTGCCGGCGCCGACAGTGTCGCAGAGACAAAGGTAAGAGGGCGTCAGGTTCTGTTGCGCATAGACGTCTATCAGATCGCTCACGCAGGCGACGACCGAAGCGACGGGCAGGTCGCCCTCGAAATTGCATCCAAAGGCGGTGAACACGTAGGCCGGACCTACCGGCAGTCCGTCCTCTTGATAAAGCGCGAGCATACGGCGCTGATCCTGAAGCGACTCTTCACGATGGCGATTGTTGTTGCGGATCAGAAAAGTCTCGGAGACGCTTCCGACAATCGCCGCATTGAGATGCAGGCCAGCGGCCTGTGCTCTTCGAAAACCCCGTTCGTTCAACCAGAGCCCGGAATAATGCGTATCGGCTTTGCGTTTGACGCCCGCCGCGATCGCCTCCGCGTCCGCCATCTGCGGCAGCTGCTTGGCGTTGACGAACGAGCAGCAGGCGATGTCGCGCAGACCCGAGTTGGCGAGGGCCTCAATCAGCTCTATCTTGGCGGCGGTCGGGATCCCCGGCGGCTCGCTCTGAAAACCTTCGCGCGGACCTTCCTCGTTGATCGTGACATGTTTTGGCAGGTCGGACATTGGCGGGACCCTCTCGTCTAGCGACCCGTCCATACGGGCGCCCGCTTCTCGTTGAACGCGCTAATCCCCTCCGAGGCGTCCTCGGTGAGCGCCAGAGAGACGATCTGATTTTCCATATAGGCCAGCGATTGTTCGAACGTCATGTCGCTGATCGCGCGCAGCGCATGTTTTCCGAGGCGAATGGCGGTCGGGGATTTGTTGATCGTGCGATCGATCAACCATTGGGTCTTGGCGTCCAGATCGGTCGGCTCGACGACGTAGTTGATGAGCCCGATCTCGAGGGCTTCCTGCGCGGAGATCGGTTCTCCGGTAATGCACATTTCATCGAATTTTCGACGCGGTATGATCGCTTTGCAGCAATGCGGCGACCTGCATCGGAAACAGGCCGATCCTGACCTCGGGCAAGCCGAACGTCGCCCGCGAGGACGCGATCGCCATGTCGCACATCGCGAGAATGCCCATTCCGCCCGCCAGGCAATGGCCGTTCACGCGCGCAATCATCGGCAGCGTGCAGGATTTTGCGACGCGGAGCAGGTCCGCGAAAAGGGTGCGCGGCTCGGCGGGATCGAAACCGAAGGTCTTTGAATTGCGCTTCAGATCGCCGCCTGCGCAAAATGCGCGATCGCCTGAGCCGGTGACGACAATCACCCGCGCCGATCGGTCTTCCTGCGCTTCCCGAATGGCGTCCGTCAGGCCGCGGATCACTTCATCGTTCAACGCGTTGCGGGCGTCCGGACGGTTGATCGTCAGGAACATCGCGCCTTGGGTCAGGGTTTTCAAAACCGCGCTGCTATCCGCCATGTCCGAAGTCCTATTCATATCGCCCATATTTTGTCGAGCCTGTCGCGATCGACCGGGCCTTGGCTCGGTTCCCCGCGGGCCATGCTGAGCAAGGGCTTGGCCGGGTCAATGCCGACTGTAGCGATAATCAGAGAGCATCTACAGCCGCATAAAGGGTCGACACCGTCTAAATCGAACTTGTTGGGAACAACGATCGCCCCATTCGCGTCAATATGGGCGCGGAGCTGTTCTGACCGTATCATTTACTATACAAAGTCTCTAACGGCTGAAATGGCCACTGCGGGCAATTTAAACTTGCGGCAGTAAATCTATCCAAGGGAATATCGCATCATGGAAAAACTGCAGTCGCAGGATTTCAACGCGCCCGCCATCCTGTTGGGTGGGCCGGTCGATTACGACATGTACAAGGAGTTTCGGGCGCAACTCGACCGCTCAGGCACAAACAGCCTTGTCGTGGTGGAACTCTCGACGCTTGGCGGCGATCCCGAAGTCGCCCGCATGATGGGCGAGGACATCCGCTTCCACAGTGAACATTCTCCGGACCGCAGATTTGTCTTTCTCGGCAAAGCCGCGATCTATTCCGCGGGCACGACGTTCATGAGTTTCTTCGCCATCGAGAACCGATATCTGACGCGCGGGACGCGCCTGATGATTTACGAGCGCAAGCTGGACAAGCAACTGCATATCAATGGTCCGCTGACGACCTGCGTCGCCACGGTGACCGCCACCCTCCATGAAATCGAAGCCTCGATCGCGATTCAGAACGAAGGGTTCGAAAATCTCATTCGCGGCTCCGCGGTGAAGATGGACGAAGTGCTTCGTCGGGCCCCTGGCAATTGGTACATCGAGGCCAACGAAGCGAAGTCCCTGGGGCTGGTCGCCGAAGTTCTTTAGGCGCGGCGACCGGCACAAGCGTTGGTCGGCCGCCGCAACGAAGATTTTGCGGCGACGATCAGATCGGCTCCGCAAGCGCCATCGCCGATTTTCTCATGATCTCCGCATGCTCGGCGCGGTCGCCGTTCGTCGCCTCGATCTCGCCAAGGCGCAGCGAGTTTTGCACCACCATCCGGCAACGTTCCCAGCGGCGCTCGCCGAACGATTTCAGGGCCGCGGGCAGCGTCTCCTGCCGGTCGAGTTCCTGCGCCAGCACGATGGCGTCCTCGATCCCGATGCAGGCCCCGGCGCCCAGATGCGGCGTCGTCGCGTGGACGGCGTCGCCGATCAGCACGACATGGCCTTTGGACCATGGCGGCGGCAACAACATGCCTTCCATCGGCCGGAAAACAATGCGCGACTTGTCGTTGAGCGACTTGCGGATCGACTTGACCAGCGGCGACGGAAAACTGCGCGAGCAGCGCCTTCAGCGCCGTCGCGAAATGGCGGGGTCGACATGGCTGTTCAGCGGACGATCCTCGGTGACGAACATGTACATCTCGTCTTTGGAGACCGGGTTGATGCCGACCTTGACCTTGTCGCCGATCCACATTGCATAGCGTACGACTTCCGGAGGGCGCGGCAGTATCGCGCGCCAGACGCATCTGTCCGGTGTAGCTGCGGCGACGGCGCATCGGGAAAAAACGCCTTGCGGACAACCGAGTTGATGCCGTCGGCGCCGACGACCAGATCGTAGTTCGCAGTCGTCCCGTCGGTCAGCGTAACCCGCGCGCCGTCGGCCTGATCGACGATCTCGGTGAATGTCGCGCCGAGCTTGACGTTCGTGCCCGAAGCTCGCGTCGCGTTGGCGAGGATCGACGCGAGGATCGGCCGCAGGATCGCTCCAACCGGAGGCACATCCGGGCGGGTCAGGCGCGGCGCTGTCAGCGAGGCGATTTTCTGTCCGGACGCCGTGAAGAATTCGCCGCCCTCGGCGGCAAATCCGTGTTTGAGGAATTCGTCGAGAATTCCCAGTTCGTCGAACGTCCGCAGCGTTGCGGCGCCCAGCGTGATGCCCGCGCCGTAGGATCGCCAACCCGGATCGATCTCGACGAGATCGACGGTCGCGCCGGTCTTGCGCAACTGAATGGCCGCGGACATTCCGGAGAAGCCGCCTCCGACGATCAGTATTCTAAGTTCCGAGGCCTTCATTGTTTCCTCCCTGATTGTTCATCTTTTGAAGATCACGTCGCCGTCAGGCGTTGCTTCGATTGGCGCCGGAGTAAGCTCGCGACCGAGAGCCGCGCCAAGCAGGCAGCGACCCGTTTCGATCTCGAACTCCGCTCCATGCGACGCGCATACGATGCGATTGCGCGCGCGTTCAGATAGGCGTTGGTGCGCCAGGCCATCGGCGACCCGTCCTGGTGCGGGCAGGAATCCCACCAGGCGTAAAGGCGCCCGTCCTTGCGAACCACGAACGCCTTCGTGCGCGAACCGTCGAACGGTCCGAACGCACGCGCCTCGCTCTCGCCGATCTCGTCGAGCCTGCAGAGAACCTGCTCCGTCAATGGCCGCCGCCCTCCTGGGCCTTGCGACGATCGGCGCCGGGCATCTTGCGCTCCGTGTATTCGAACAGGAACGCCTGCGCCGCCTCGGGACTGATCAGCGTGTCGCGCGGCGCCCATTCGTCGTCGTGCTGGTCCATGTCGGCGTCATATTCCAGATGACATCCAAGCGGACTGTTGAAATACCAGAACCAGTTGGAACCAAACTTGTGGCGGCCGGGACCCCAGGCCGACTGATAGCCCGCCCTGACGAAGCGCGTTCCCGCGAGCATCAGCTCCGTCGGGCCGCCCATGTGGAAGGCCAGATGCTCGCAGCCCTTCATGTAGGCGGGCGTCCTGATAAAGAACAACGTATGATGATCGCGCGTGCCCGCAGGCCGCAGGAAGGGCCCCACTTCGAACCGGTCCGTCACCTTGAAGCCGAGGCGATCGACATAGAACCTCTCGGCGGTCGGAATCTCCGGCACGAAACAAACAAGGTGCGAGAAAGTCCGCGGCTTGGCCGGCATATCTTCCCAGACGCCGATCGTGTTGGTTGGACGTTGCGGAGGCGAGCCCGGCGCGTTGACGACTTCTCCTGGCATGTCGAGTGGGCGTCGCTTCGTTACCTGGAACTTGAGCGCAAAATCCGTGTCGTCACGCGATTCGACCGACCCGTCTGCAAGCCGTTGCACCTGTCTGTCCTTGGCAAGTTCGTCCCCGATCGCGTTGACGGTCGCCTGATCGGCGCAGCCATAGACGACCTGCCGCAACATGTTTGAGGTCTCGAGCGGCTTGGGCAACCTGGGATCGTCGCGATGACGGATGACGATTCCGGTTCCGTCGAGCGCCGAGAAGAAACCGCCGGTTTCATCGACATCGACAGGGTCGAGGCCGTAGGCCGTCAGATATTGCTTGCAGGCGGCGACGTCGTCGACTCCGAAGACGACAGCATCTGGTCCGATAATGTTCATGGCGTCTTTCCTTGCTACGGTGAGGTTTGATGACGGGCGGGCGACGCGCAGGCGCGATGAATTCACCCGCTATAGTTCGGATCTCCCGCGACGACGCGATTGCGCTGACGACCGCAAAGCTCGACCTCCGTCTCGATGAGATCGCCCGCCTTGAGAAATTCGAGCCGCTCCTGGCCGGTGCCGGCGGGCGTCCCGGTTGAGAAAATGTCACCGGGTTCGAGGGTCATCATGGCGGAGGCGTAGGCAAGCTGATCTTCGATCCCGAAGATCATGTCGCGCGTCACTCCATCCTGCTTGAGCGTTCCGTTGACCCACAGACGAATCCAGAGATTGTCGTGCGCAGGCGACGAACGCCTTGGGCGTGAAGTAGGGACCCATCGGCGCAAAGCTGTCAAAACTCTTGCCGCTCAACCAATCGGAGCGGATCGCAGGACGGTCTTCTCTCCAGGTGCGATCCCGACACGACACATCGTTGGTCGTCATATAGCCGGCGATGTGGTCGCCGACCTTTTCGGGCGGAATGCGCTTGCCCCTGCGGCCGATGACGACAGCGAGCTCGGCTTCCCAGTCGATGCGCTCCATGCCCGGCGGCAGCACGACATCGTCGAACGCGCCGGACATCGAACAGGCCTTGGCGAACAGATAGGGGCGCAATTGGGATTTGGCGGCGCCAGGTTCAGGCAGCGCGCTCGTGAAGGTTTTCGTCATGCCGGCAACATGGTCCGCATAATTGGCGGCCGCATAAAGCAGCCGGTGCGGGTGCGTCACAGGCGGCAGGGGCCGCACGTCCTTGAGTGGGAACGGACGAAAGTTCTCCGCTCCTTCCCTCCTGACGAACTCGGCGACCTCACGAAGTCGGTCAAAGTTTCGATCCCAATCAGCGAGCAGATCGTCGAGCAGATTGGCTTCCGCGAGCTCCGAATTGCCCGCCACCAGCGAGGCCGCTTTGAGTTCAACGAGCTGTTCTTCGCCCAACACGAGGCAGAGCTTTGCGCTCGCCTTGTGAGAAAACCGGCCGAGACGAAAGAGAGGGTCAGTCATGATCGCGACGCTCGAGACAGGAGGGCGCTGCGGCTTCCGCCGCAACGAAGAAGAATATAAGGGGTTGGGATCGGTCGGCTTTCACGGCGAGCATCCTCAAGCGCCCGCCCTGGCGAGGCCGAGCAATCGCTCGGCGTTGCCATGACAAACCTTCTCCATGTCGCTCTCTGAGAGCTTCAGTCTGTCGAGGAACTGCCGTCCCTGCTGGTTTGAAGCGTAGGGGTAATCGACCGAAAACATCACTCGATCGACGCCGAACACCGCGAGCGCGACTTCAAACGGCGGCAGCGTGAACAGGCCGCTGGTGGTGATCGAGACATGATCGAGCACCGTGTCGCTGACGGAGCGCGTGAGGTGCGCAAGCTTGCCACCAAACACATGATCGCAGCGCATCAGCATCGCGGGCAACCCCTCCCCCATATGGCCGACAATCATCTTCAGCTTCGGATGCCGGTCGAAGGTTCCCGACAGAACCATCCGCAGAATGTGGAGCGCGGTCTCCGAGTGCCAGCCCCATCCCGGTCCTGATAGCTGCGTGCCCGTCGGCCCCGGCAACCCGTCGAAATAGGCCTTGCGCACGGCTTCGGGGGGAAGGTGCGGATGGAGATAGATCGGCGCGTCGAGCTGTTCCGCCATCGACAGGACCGGCGCGAAGCTGGGGTCGTCGAGGAACCGGTCCTGCGTGGTGCCGTTGACGATCGCGCCGCAGAAGCCGAGTTCGCGCACTGCGCGCTGGAACTCTCGCGCTGCATCCTCGCCGTTTCGCATCGGCAGATGAGCGAAACCGCCGAAGCGTTCCGGGTGCTTGGCGATCGCCGCGCCGAGCCTGTTGTTGATCGCGCGCGCGAGCGCCACGGCCTCTTCGCCGTCCAGAATGTCTGGACCCGGACCGTAGCAGGACAGGATCTGCATGCTGATGCCGGAGCGGTCCATATCTTCGATGCGGCCGGCGCCGACGTCTGCGAGCAGGTCATGCGGTCCCGGGCCGCGTCCTGGCCCGAATCCTCGCGCGACGCGAGCCGACACGGGTATGGTGTCGACCAGATCCTCGAACAGAAAGTGCTCTTCCAGAGCGATTACGCGCATGCTCAAATCTCCTTGACTGCGGACCTGCGCCCCACCGCGTCAGGTCCCGGCCGGCTCGCGGACGCTCGGTCTCGATCTGGGCGGCTTTCGGCCTTGGACGAAAAAATCGCCGCCACAGGGATTTGGTTGAAGAATTGCGCGAAGCGGACGCCAGACCGACGGCGATCAACAACGCCGCGCCATCGAAGCCATCGGTGACCCAGGTGGGAACGCCGGACAGTTGAAGCCCTTTGACCCCCGTCGCCAGCACATAGACAGACAGCACCGTGCCCGGCACGTTGAAGCGCCCGTGATGAAATTGCGTCGAGCCGAGGAATGCTGCGGTGAACGCCGGCAGCATGAAGGCGGGACCGATGGTTGGATCCGCGTTGCCGAGCCGCGCCGTCATCAGCGCGCCGGCAATTCCCGTCAGCAGCCCGCAGGCCGTCATCGCGCCGACGATGATCGCGACGACAGGAATTCCGGACAGTCGCGCCGCTTCGATATTTCCGCCGGTCGCGTAGATCCGCCGCCCGAGCGGCGTGCGCTCCATGACGTACCAGACGACGACGGCGAGAGCGAGCATCAGGAGGAAGGGATAGGTGAGGCCAAAAACTCTGTTTGTTCCGAAATCGGTAAACGCGGGCGGCATCTTCAGGATCTGTCGGCCGCCCGAAATGAAGGTTATGAAAGCCAGCAGCAGCGAACTGGCGCCGAGCGTCGCGATGAAAGAATCGATCCGGAAGCCGACGATCAGAACGGAAATGAGAAAACCGAGCGCCGCGCTGGCGACGAGGGTGAGGACAATGGAAAGCAGGATCGGCAGACCCACCGGGACCAGCAACCAGCCGATCATGATCGAGGCGACGCCGACCTGCGCGCCGATCGCCAGATTGAACACTCCGGCCGAGAGAGGGACCACGAGCGCGATGGCAGTGATGGAAACGATCGCCTGCGTGTCGAGCAGCGACTTCCAGGTCCGGGCGGCGAGAAACGTGTCGGGAATCGAATAGGAAAAGTAGAGAACAATCGCAACCATGACCCAGATCGCGCTGGCGTTGCGAAAGTTGAGGGGTCTGAGAATATCCAAAACCATGGTCGCGGCCTAGGCGTATTGCGAGGATTTGAGGCGACGGTCACCGCGGGCGTCGGACGAATCGTCGATGACGGCGGAGATCAGACCGGATTCGCTGATCGCTTCGCCTGAGACTTCCGAGCTGACGATTCCATCGCGCATGACGAGCACCCGGTCGCAGATGTGGGCAAGTTCCTTGGTGTCGCTTGACGCGACCACGACGGCTGCGCCCGCCCGGGCGGCCTTGATCAGCAGTTCGTAGATTTCGGCCTGGGCGCCGGCGTCGACGCCCTGCGTCGGCTCGTCGATCAACAATACGCGCGGCTGCACGCGCAGCCATTTGGCGAGCACGATCTTCTGCTGGTTGCCGCCGCTGAACAGATCGAAGGGCTGTTCGATGCGGTCGCCGGGCAGCACGCGCAATCGATCCATCCACGCGAGAGCCTCCCGGCGTTCGAGGCCTCGATGAATGGCGCCCCACGGACGGCGGAGGTCCTGCATGCGCGCCAGCGTCAGATTTTCGCGGGCGCTGAAATGTCCGACGCTCGCCCGGGCTCGCCGATCTGCCGGCACGTAGGCGACGCCTGCCGCCATCGCGCTGCGAGGCGAACCCAGCGCGACCGGCGCGCCATTGACGAGCACGTCGCCCCCGGTCATCGGGTACGCGCCGAATACCGCCCCGTTGAGGCGCTCCATGCCGGA
Source organism: uncultured Pseudomonadota bacterium (assembly GCA_963771455.1). Classification (GTDB taxonomy): domain Bacteria; phylum Pseudomonadota; class Alphaproteobacteria; order Rhizobiales; family Beijerinckiaceae; genus Roseiarcus. The sequence goes on along the minus strand of CAVYTP010000014.1, from coordinate 65,189 downwards.
GCCGACGAGGCCGCTGATCCCCGAGCACCTCGCCTTCGCGCGCGTAAAAGGTCGCGCCCTGCAGCGTGGCGCCGGTGAGCGCCTTGACTTCAAGCAGCGCGGCCCGGCTCGCGCGGAGCCGTGCGTTGCGAGCGCACGCCCGTATCGGCGCCGGCGATGGCGCGAACCAGCGTGTCGTGGTTGAAGGCGCCTCTCGTCTCCTCGAGGATCTTCACGCCGTTTTTCAGCACGAGGGCGCGATCGGCAAGTTCCACCGCCTCCGCCAGACGATGTGTGATGTAGATGACGCCGGCGCCCTGGGCCGCCACCGTGCGCACCGCCGCTTTGAGCATGTCAATTTCGTCGCCGTGCAGCGTGGCCGTCGGCTCATCGAGCACCAGCACATGATTGCCGTTCTTCCAGCCGGCGAGCGCGCGGACGATGGCGACGATGGTTCGGTCCGCAGCCGTCAGTTCGGAAACCAGCGCGTCCGGGCCGAATTTCACGCCAAATTTCGTCAGCATCGCCTGAATGCGGCGCCGCTCCTCGCCGCGTCGCACCGGCATCAGGCCCAACCAGCGGTGAGAGAGGCCCAGGTCGAGGTTTTCGGCAACCGTCAGGGACGGGATCAGGCCCAGCGTCTGATGAATGAAATGAAGTTGGACGTCGCCGTCCTCACCGCGCCGGACTTCGCCGGAGTCGAGCGAGTAGGCGCCGGCGAGGATTTTGACCAGCGTCGATTTTCCAGAGCCGTTATGGCCCAGCAGCGCGACAATCTCGCCGCGCCGCACAGTGAAGGTCACGTTGTCCAGAACCTTGTTTCCACCAAAGCTCTTCGACACGCGACGGACGTCCAGAAGAATGTCTTGCATCACTCTTGGCGCCTCAATGTTCCGGACCAGCGCCCGCCGCGGCCCGGGCTACTTGGCGTTGGCCCACAGGGCCATGAATCGCTGCGGAAAGTCGGGATAGCCCGTCCAGCCGCGGCTCATGTCGCCCTTGAGATCGCTGGCGTGCACAACCTGAACGACGAGTTGATCCTTCAGCGCGCCCTCGCTCGGCTGCTGTCCGGTCATCAGCCGCGCCAGCGAATCGATCGCCGTCCAGCTGATCAGCGCGAGGTCGACGCCGAGGCCCGCTTCGTAGGTGCCGTCCTGGATCTGGGCTAGCGTCGCGGGGTCGGGCGAATTCAGCATCATCGGCAGCTTGATGTCAGCCGTTTTGAGCGCCGAAGCGAGACCGATCGCCTGCTCGCCGACGACGAAGATCGCCGAGGTCGTCTTTGGGTGAGCCAGCAGGTCGTCAACCACGATTGACGGCGCCTTGTTGCCGAAGGTGGCGACGGGGATGTCGACGATGCGCGCCTCGCAAGTCGCACAGCGCGCTTTGAGCTCCTTCATGAAGTTCTCGGCGATGACGGCCGCAAACGACAATTCCGGGGTCGTATAGAAGACCGTGTTCATCTTCGCCCCGTCGCGGGCGACGGCCCAATCGGCGAGAATGGTGGCGCTGACCGCGCCGGAGGGTTCGGCCGCGAGGGCGACAGGAACCTTGGACCGGTCAAGCCCGATGATCCCGGTCGCCACGACGGGGATATGGGCCGCATTCAGCTTGTCGAGATAGCGGTCCCACAGGGAAGGCGCCAACGCGGCCACGAACACGCCGTCGAAATGGCCATCCAATACGGTGTCGAATGCCGTGGCGGCGCCGTCGGCGGTCGTCCCGGATTTGATTCGCGTCGTGATCATGCCGAGCTGTTTGGCCGGCCCCTCGGCGATGTCCGCGAATAGCCCGCAGATCGGGCGACCCACACTCGACGACGGCGATCTTTTTGCCTGCCGGCTTTTTCAGCAGAGGTTCCGTCACCGGAAAGGGCGAGGGATGTCCGGAATAGCTCTCGACAGTGGCTTTCGCCTTGTCCACGTCCGCCGTTCCGTCAGCGTGAGCCGCCGCGGCCATCGAGACCAGGATTCCGGTCAGCGCCGCCGCCAAAAGCGTTCGTTTTGCACCCGCCATTTTGTTTCCTCCCGTTTTAGCGCTTCCGCAGTCGCGCCGGCTTTTGCCGGACTTGAGTTCGCCGCAGGGACCAAAGTCCTGCGTCGCCCCGATTGCACTTTTGTGTATATTTCTGACTTTTTATCGATGTTTCGAGACTGTATGTTTTGTTAGGACGCAAAGTCAATTTATTCTGATTTTTAGAAGTAACCATCAGAAGACAATCGGACCCTCGGAAACAGGCTTTCCTCCTCGAGCGCCTCGTAAATCACGTCCGGAGGTTAGCAACGAGCGGCAATCGACGGAAACGCATAGTTTCGCTTGTTGGTATCGATTTCATGGATATGTTCGCATCAGGGAGGGGACGTTGCGCTACAAGGGAATCGATCTCAATCTCCTGGCGGCCCTCGAGGTGCTGCTGACCGAGCGCAATGTGACGCGCGCGGCCGCCCGGCTGAACCTTAGCCAATCCGCGACCAGCAGCGCGCTGGCCCGCCTCCGCGAACAATTCGACGACGACCTGTTGGTTCAGGCCGGACGAGATTTGCGGCGGTCCGCGTTCGCCGTGGAATTATTGCCGAAGTTGCGCGCCGTCCTCGCGCAGGTGGACAGCGATCTGATCAACGTTCGCGTGATGGATCCGCGCAAGGCGGTCAGAACCGTCAGGGTGATGGCCTCCGACTACGTGGCGCTTGCTATGCTGGGGCGATGCCTCGCCGAAATTTCGATGGAAGCGCCGGGGCTTTCGTTTGATATTCTCCCAGTCAGCGACAATCCCGCCAAGGTAATCGAAGACTATACGGTCGATCTGTTGATCACGCTGGACCTTTATCTCTCCAACCAGCATCCCAGCGCGCTGTTTTTCGAGGACGACTATGTCGCTCTGGCGTGCGCCCGCAACGAAACGCTTTCGGATCGCATCACAGTTGATGAGTATCTGTCGCTGCCCCAGGTGTCGGTCCGCTTTCAGCGCGAGGGCGTGCTGCCGCATGACGAAAGGTTCCTGGAACAAAGCGGCTTTCGCAAGACCACCGTCGTGACAGTGCGAAGCCACGCGCTCGTGCCCTATTTTATCGAGGGCACAACGCGGATCGCGACCTTGCAACGTCGGCAAGCTGCCATCTTCACACGCCAATTTCCGCTGAAAATACTGGAGATTCCGGTCCAGATCCCGTCGATACGGGAGATGTTTCAGTGGCATCAGAGCGATGACGGAGATCCGGTGCTGGAATATTTGCGGGTGAGGTTTTCAGAGATCGCCAGGAAATGCGAGCTCGCCGAGCAACCGGCGTTTGCGGAAACCTGACGCCATCTCTTCAACTTCAACAAGTCGAGCGAACTGAGCGAGAGCACATTGCGCTTTTCTGTAACCGTCATTGCGAGGAGCGAAGCGACGCGGCAATCCATGTCTCGTCTGCCGCAGACCGTTGCGGATGAAGATCAAAGACCGCGGCAGTTGATTGGATTGCTTCGCTGCGCTCGCAATGACGGATGAAATCCAACCGCAGGATGCTCTAACGGGTCAGGAGAGGAACATTCAATGAGTGATCCACAGACAAACCTTGCGATGCTACTCAGCCTATATGAAGGCGACCGGACATACTTTTTTGAAAGCCTGCACCCCGAATACATATGCCACACGCCCGGCGCCAGCCAGATTGCCGGACGGTTTGTCGGGCCTGAGGGCATGCGTAAGCATGGGCTTCAAATGCGCGAACTCACGGACGGAACCTTTCGCGCCCGACTCCGAGGCGACATAGTGGTGGACGCCATTCATGCGCTCGCACCTGTGGAAATAAGCGCGCGCAGAAAGGGGCGCGACCTTCTGATGCCGGCATTTGGAGTATGGCGGTTCGAGCAGGGTAAGGATTATGGAGCATTGGGAGAACCCGCTCGATATGGCGAGCTTTGATGCGTTCTGGGCCGATTGATCCGGCCATCAGCGACAGCTGACTTGTCGGAGGCAGAGGCAATATCTGGAGGGCGATGCATGGAAACGGTGAAATTCTCGCAGATGAAAGACGGAGACCGCGAGGACTATAATTTCCTTACCAGGCATGAGACGGAATTTGCTGCGAAGACCGCTGATCGTCTGCTAGACGCGATGGCGGCGCTCGACAATTCCTATTCAGGATACAAAATCACCCGGCTCGGCCATTCTCTGCAGGCGGCTACCCGCGCCTGGCGCGATTCCGGCGACACGGATTGGGTCGTTTCCGCACTGCTGCACGATATCGGCGACATCTACGCGCCGTACAATCATGATGAGTACGCGGCCTCTATCATCCGTCCGTTTGTGCGCGAGCAATGCGCCTGGGTCGTCGAGAAGCATGGCGATTTTCAGTTGCTCTACTATGGCCGCCATGTTGGCGCGGATCCCCACAAGCGCGAAGCCCATCGCGGCCATCTGTATTTTGAGGACTGCGCTGAATTCTGCGAGAGATGGGATCAAACAAGCTTCGATCCCGACTTTCCGACGGAGCCACTGGCTTTTTTCGCGCCATTGGTGCGGGAGGTTTTCGCGAGGAAAGCCTATGATCCCGCGGTAGTGCGAAAGGGCGAACGCGTTCCGCTGATGCGCTCAGCCCAGGACCTTCGAGCCGCCGGGTAGTATGTCCCTTCTTCCCGCAAGCGGGGAGAAGGGAATAGTTCTGCTGAGCTCCGTTCGCTCAAACACGCCCCGCTTCCCGGCGTCCCTGCTTGCGAACGTGCGCTGCTACGACGGCGAGCGCGGCGGGCGTGACGCCCTCGACGCGGCCCGCCTGGCCGATCGTTGCCGGCCGATGCATTTCGAATTTGGCGCTGAGCTCGCTGGACAGACCCGGCAGGTTCACGAAATGGAAATCGGCGGGAATGGTCATCGCTTCGTCGCGGCGATAGCGCTCGATGTCTTCGGCCTGACGGTCGAGATAGGCGGCGTATTTGGCGTCGAATTCGACGCGCGTGACGATCTTGTCGTCGATCGCAGTTGAGCGCTGGCCAGACTTCGGCGAGCCGCGCAATCGGGAACTCCGGCTGCGCGGCGAGTTCGAACGCGGTGCGCCGCACGCCGTCGCTGTTGACGTTGAGGCCGTGCTTGTGAAGTTCGTTGGGCGTCGCGGACAGTCCCTGCAGCAGGTCGCGCGCGGCCGTCAGTTTCTCCATGCGAGCGCGATGGGCGGCGGCGCGCACGGCGCCGACGCAGCCGATCTCCAGGCCGAGGTCGGTCAGTCGCTCGTCGGCGTTGTCGGCTCTCAGCGAAAGCCGGTATTCCGCGCGCGAGGTGAACATGCGGTACGGCTCGGTGACGCCCTGGGTCGTCAGGTCGTCAACCATCACGCCGAGATAGGAGGTCGCGCGATCAAACACGACGGGCGAAGCGTTAGCCGCAAACCGCGCCGCGTTGAGGCCTCCGACCAGCCCTTGAGCGGCGGCCTCTTCGTAGCCGGTCGTGCCGTTGATCTGTCCGGCGAGGAACAGGCCCTCCACCCGCCGCGTCATCAGCGAGCGATGCAGCTCGCGCGGATCGACGTAGTCGTATTCGATTGCGTAGCCGGGTCGCAGGATTTTGGTGTTTTCCAGGCCCGGGATGGTCGCGATGAATCGGGCCTGCACATCCGCCGGCAGCGAGGTTGAAATGCCGTTGGGATAGACGGTGTCGTCGTCGAGCCCTTCGGGCTCCAGAAATATCTGGTGGCTCTGCTTGTCGGCGAAGCGGATCACCTTGTCTTCGATCGACGGGCAATAGCGCGGGCCGCGGCCGGCGATGGCGCCGGAATAGACGGCGGTCAGATGCGCGTTCTCGCGCACGATCGCGTGGCCGGCCGCGGTCGTCTCCGTGATGTGGCAGCAGACTTGCCGGTTCGGCAGCCGCTCGGTCATCGATGAGAACGGCTCCGGGTTTTCGTCGCCGAATTGCGGCTCGAGCCGCGCATAGTCGATCGTGCGGCCGTCGAGCCGCGCCGGGCGTGCCGGTCTTGAGCCGGCCGAGCGCGAAGCCGAAACGCTCCAGACTTTCCGCGAGCTTTACGGAAGGGCCATTGCCGACCCGCCCGGCCGGAATGCGCACCGGACCGACGTGGATCATGCCGCGCAGAAAGGTGCCGGTGGTGATGACGATCGCCTCGGGTTCGCAATCGGCGTCCATCGGCGAGCGCGAGGCCGGTGACGCGGCCCGCGTCGATGAGCAGTTCGGCGGCTTCAGCCTCGATGATCGTCAGATCCGGCTGCGCCTCGAGCAGGCCGAGCATCGCCTTGCGGTAGAGCGCGCGGTCGGCCTGGGCGCGCGGGCCCTGCACGGCGGGGCCCTTGCGACGGTTCAAGACGCGGAACTGGATGCCGCCGAGGTCGGCGGCGCGGCCCATCACGCCGTCCAGCGCGTCGATTTCGCGCACCAGATGGCCCTTGCCGAGGCCGCCGATCGCAGGATTGCACGACATCGCGCCGATGGTCTGCCGGCTCTGGGTGACGAGCGCCGTGCGCGCGCCCATCCGCGCCGCCGCCGCCGCAGCTTCGGAGCCCGCGTGGCCGCCGCCGATCACGACGACTTCGTAGTCGAGCCCCGGGGCCGATGTCTTTATCGCGAATGCGGTGGTCATTTTCCGACACAGAGACTGGAGAAGATCTCGTCGAGCACATCCTCGACGCTGATGCGGCCTGCGACGCGTTCCAGCTCCCGCGCCGCGCGCCGAAGCTCTTCGCCTGCAAGCTCGGGAAAGTCCAGCCCGATTTGCAGCGCCCGACCGAGGCACGCGTCGGCCTGGGTGAAGGCGACGCGGTGGCGTTCGCGGGTCAGCAGCGAATGGCTCGCGGGCTCGAGCTCGGCTTCGGCGCAGGCCTTGATGGTTTCGAGCAGCGCGTCGAGCCCGGCGCCGGTGCGGGCGGAGATGGCAGGACGCCTCCGGCCCTCGCTCCGCATGCGAGATCCGCCTTGGCGCGCACGCGGAGCGTTCGCGGAGCGGAAATATCCGGCGGTAGTTCAAAGCGGTCCGTCTCGGACAGCCATAACACAAGATCGGCGTTGCTGGCCCGCTTCAGCGCGCGCCGAACCCCCTCGGCCTCGATCGCGTCGTCGCTGGCGCGGATCCCGGCGGTGTCGACCAGCACGACGGGATAGCCGCCGAGGTCGAGGGCGACCTCGATGGCGTCGCGCGTCGTGCCTGGCGTCGCCGAGACGATCGACGTTTCCTGCCGCGTCAGCGCGTTCATCAGCGTCGATTTGCCGGCATTGGGCGCGCCGGCGAGCACGACGGTGAAGCCCTCGCGCAGCTTGGCTATGCCGAGGCTGGCGTCGAGCGCCGCGCGGATGCGCGCCCGCGCCTCGGCTATGCGGGCGCGAAACTCGACCAGCGCGAAATCCTCGGCGTCGTCGACGTCGGAAAAGTCGAGCAGCGCGTCGATCGCCGCCATCGCCTTCAAGATGTTCACGCGGATCGCGTCCGCCTCGTCGTCGCAGCGCGCCGCCGGCGATCCGCACCGCCTGCCGCCGCTGCGCCGAGGTTTCCGCGTCGACGAGATCGGCGAGACCCTCCACCTCGGTAAGATCGACCTTGCCGTTCTCGAATGCGCGCAGCGCGAATTCGCCGGGCTCGGCAGGGCGGAACTCGTCGAGCGCGGCGAGAGCGGAGAGCGCGTCCTTCACGACGGCGCGGCCGCCGGTGACGTGCAGTTCCAGCATGTCCTCGCCGGTATAGCTGCGCGGCGCCGCGAAGCGGATCGCGATCACGCGGTCGATCAGTTCGCCGGTGGCGGGATGCCGGAGCGGCGCAAGCACCGCCTCCCGGTCGGGCAGGCGTCTCGCGTCCGAGCAGCGCCTTCGCCGCGATCGCGCAGCCCGGCCCCGAGATGCGCACGACCGCTATAGCCGACTTTCCGTGGCCGGACGCGGGGGCATAGATCGTGTCTGTGGACATGGTGCCGGGCGCAGGTCATCGCCGCTGCCGGTTTGCGAGGTCTGGCGCATCCGAGCGGTTTAATTGCAGCCTTGGCCGGAAGCGCCGCGATGCTCTATTTGTCGCCTAGCGATATACACTAGGTTTAATTTAGATCCGCCAAACATAACAGGCCTATAAGGCTTGGCATTTCCCGTCGTTTCAACGCTTTGCGCCGTACGAAAATAGAACCTGGGGGGTCCGTCAGATTAATATCAACGCCTATCGCCTCCGCACGGCGCCTCCCCCGCCGACATCTTCACACAAGAGCAGACGATTATGTTTTTTACAATTGATGTGCCGGCGGCACAGGATGTCGATCTACGAGCTGTTCCTAGGCTAGCCGGCGGAGCGATCCAGCACCGGTCCTCGTCGAGTTGGCGAGCGTGCGCGCGCGTCGCTGGAACGGCGAGGACCGAGACCGCCTTCGCTCTCAGGTTTACCCGATCACAAACCTCGCGCCCCTCGCGAGCCTCGGCGCAATCTTGCGCATGTCGTCTGCGGAGATCGCGACACACCCTGCGGTGGGCGTCAGCCCCGGACGCGCGATGTGAAAGAAGATCGCGCTGCCGGCGCCTTTGGCCCGGCGCGTAAAATTCTGGTCGAGCACGAAGGTCAGGTCGTAGAGCCTGATCCGCGCGCCACATCCGGTCGGTGCAATCGGCGGCGGGAAGGCGGACGGGGCGATTGTAGCGCGGGCTCGACGGCGCTTCGCACCAGCCGCTGTCGGGGCGCAGCGGGCGTAGCGGCACGCCGCCGGCGGCGGGGCGGCGGCGGTCGGGGCGGAAATAGCCCCACAGCAGCGGATAGACGCCGGCCGGCGTGCCGCCGTCGCCTTCGCGTTTGCGGCGCACGATTCCGGCGGGACCGAGCGCGCAGCGCGATGCGGAGCGGGCCGGCAACCAGCCAGCCCCGGGCCCGGTCGCCGGCTCGGGAAACTACACGCAGCGTCGCGATGCGCGCGGCCGGACTGACCTTCACGCGAGGCGCTCGAACTTGCCCTTGCGGGCGTCCTCGACTTCGAACTCGCGCGCCAGCATCGCGTTGCGGTCCTTGGAGAGCACGGCGATCCGCTCAGCCGGCATCGAATCCTCGATCAGGTAGCCGCAGCTCATTTCGAAGATGGTCTGGAACATCTGGCCGTTCACCTTGCGAACCAGCGCGCTGCCGCCGAGGGCGGGCTTGCGCTGCGCCTCAATCAGCCAGGGCTTGCCGTCGGCATCGATCAGCACGTCGAGCCCGAACAATTTGGAGGGGAAGGCGCGGCGAGGCCCGGCCTTTGCCTGTTCAGCAAATACGCCCTCGCGCGCCACGACGTTGAGGAAGCCCAGCATCAGATTGCGCAGCTCGCCGCGCACCGCGTCGCTATCGCCGCCGTCGGTTTTGATGCGCTCCAGATAGGCGTTGAGACTCCAGACGGCGCCGGTGTTCTCCTGATTTGCATCCTCGCTGACGACGAGGTCGGGATGGCCGCGATGCAAGCGCGGTATTGGTGATGTGCCGGTGCACGTTGGCGAGGTTGCCTTCGGAGAGATCGTAAGGTTCGGGCGCAAAGCGCACTATTCCGTCGCGGTACAGGTAGGCGCGGAACGGGTCGAGCGAGGTCACCAGCCCATAGAGGCGGACGTGGCCTTTGCGGCCATCAACCAGATAGGGCCGCTCGACGTAGTGCTGGACGACGCAACCGCGGCGCTCGGCGAGGTCCTCGACCTGCCGGGTCAGAACCATGCCCTGCCCTCCCGTGCCGCGCTCCGGTTTCGCGATGAAGACGGCGCCCGGGCGCTGCTCGGCATATTCGACCAGCGCCTGCCGGTCTTCAGGCAGTACGAACGTGGCGGGAAAACGGGGGCTCAGGGGTTGTCCCCGATTGCGATTGAGCGCGCGCGCGAGCAGCGATTTGTGGGCGAACCGGGTCCAGCCGTGGAAATCAATCGAGGTCTCGCGCTCCATCACCATGCCGCCAACCCGGCCGGGATCGAAGCGAAATACGGCGACGAATTCGTGCAGGTAGCGATCGGACGCGATCGGCGCGCCGAGATCTCTCAGCAACTGCATCATGCCGCGCAGAACGTGCGGCGCTTCGACATGGTCGCGCTTCAGCCGGCCGAGCAGCGCGCCGTAGGCCTGCACGGCTTCCTGCAAGCGGCCGAGTGCGATGCAGCATCAGCGCGGCCATCGCCTCCGAATGCTCGGTCGGCGCAATCTCTTTCGCCTTGACGTAATAGTCATGGGCGGCCGCATAGTCGCCGGCGGCGACAGCGCACAGCCCCATCTGTTGCCGATAAAACAAATTGTTCGGCTCGAGTTCGTGCGCGCGGCGATAATGCTCGAGTGCGGACTGCACCTCGAGGCTGCGCAGGTAGGATTGCGCGAGCAGCGACTGCGCTTCGGCCGACTTCGGCAGCTTCGCGACCAGATCCTGCAAAATGGGGCGAGCCGACTGCTGGTCATATTCGATCAGTTGGCGGAGATCGTCCGGTAGCGTCGCCATGATTTCTCCCTAGCCGGGCGCCGCCACACTTCTGTTTGGCGGCTTTGTGTAGCCCGCGCCCGAAAGGCGAGCGAGAGCTTTTCGGCTAAGTTCGCGAAATTTCAATTGGGCGGCGCGCGGGCGTCCGGTCGCGGCAATTTTCGCCAAACAGCCAATCCGGCAAACTTGGTTAGCCCTTCGTTAACTAATACACGTATAGGTTGTTTTCAACCAGAACGGCAACCTGTAGCTTCAGTTTAGCTGAAGCTACGGGCCGCCGGATCGGAGAGTTAAGTCGTCGGTTGAGGCCGTAACGTTCAGGGCCGAGGCAATGAGGCGTCCCGTGTATCCGCGTGATCCCAGCACAATGTCGAAATGAATTCGGCAAATTATAACGGGGCAAACATGTATATAATCGTGGACGACCGAAGCATTGTAACCGGCGGCTATTCTTCCGGATTCGACCGCGAAGGCGTGTCAAACGCAGGTATCGAGCCCGGCGAATTCCAGGAGTGGATTTCCAAGGCGAGCGAAAACGACGTCGCGGCGGTCGAAGCTTTTCTGATCGGCGATTGCGAGGGCCGCGAAGGCATTCCGCGCATGATCCGCGAACGCTCGCAAGCCCCGGTGTTGGCGCTCAAGGAGCGTCCCTCGCTCGAGGAGACGCTCGGCATGTTCGCGGCCGGCGTCGACGACGTGCTGCGCAAGCCGATCCATGTTCGCGAGATCCTCGCCCGCGTCGGCGCCATCAGCCGCCGCGCGCTCAGCGAGTCCCGCGAAGCAGTGATCGGCGAACTCAAGGTGTTCTTCGACGGCCGCGAGATCGAGATCGCCGGCAAGCCGCTTGCCGCTGCCGCGCCGCGAGCGTCGCATTCTCGAATGCCTGGTCCGCAATCGCGGCCGCCGGCTGTCGAAGACCCAGATTTTCAACGCTGTCTACGGAATTTTCGACGAAAACGTCGACGAGAATGTCGTCGAAAGCCACATCTCCAAGCTGCGCAAGAAGCTCAAGCACAAACTCGGCTACGATCCGATCGATTCGAAACGCTACCTCGGCTACTGCATCAGGCGGCCGGACGAGGAAGAATAAGCTCGGAACGCCGCGCCCGAAAAGAGAAAACCGGCGAAGCTGAGCTTCGCCGGTCTTCCTCATGCGTATATTCGGGTCTCTCGGTAGCGGCTTACTTGAGCGCGCCGGAGATTTCCGAGAACTCGGACGACAGCTTCGTGCCGAGGCTCGTCAGGATGCCGACGAGCGCGACGGCGATCAGCGAGGCGATCAGGGCGTATTCGATGGCGGTGGCGCCGGACTCGTTGCCGACGAAAGCTTTCAAGGTCTTCATCATTTCTTTTGCTCCTGCTCTGAAAAAGTGGGCCGGCCTGGACTTCGTTTTGAGCCTGCCGGCCTCGGTTTATGAACGCTCTGTAGCCGCGGTTGCGACTTACTTGAGCGCGCCGGAGATTTCCGAGAACTCGGACGACAGCTTCGTGCCGAGGCTCGTCAGAATGCCGACCAGGGCGACGGCGATCAACGAAGCGATAAGGGCGTATTCGATCGCGGTGGCGCCGGACTCGTTGCCAACGAAAGCTTTGAGGGTCTTGATCATGTCTGTTGCTCCTGCTCCAAAAATCTTCCACTCGGCTTGGGTTCATATCGCCGCCGGAATGACGTGAACATAGGGGCCGCGTGTTTCGCCGGAGTTAATTCCACCCCCTGAGATTAGTGCATATTCGTCAGGCTAAGGGCTTGGTTAAAGGATGGCTAAAAGAGTTGAATAGCAGTCAGTATCGTTGAGAACGATCTGAACCAAGCTCAATACTTCAACTCTTTGTCGTCTCGCCGCAGCGTCCAACAAGTTCTTCGGCAGGATTTGTCACGCCGTCTTTCCGTTTGGGAAACGCGCTGGAGTCCGCCGCCCGCTAAAAGCGAAAAGGCGCTCGCCAATAACCTTGCGGCGCCTGATCGCGTATCCGATTGTCTGACCAACAGGAAGTTGCTGGCTTCAGCCCAATGCTTTTTCCATCACCCTGCGCAGCCGCGCCGCGAAGGCGGGCGCGTCTTTGAGCGTTTCGCCGTCGACCAGCCGCGCCTCGTCAAGCAGCAGCCAGGCGGCATCCTCGACCAACGCCCTATCGCCGCCGCTCCTTGAACCGTTGGGCAAGCGCGGCTCGTCAAGGGATGCGTGGCGTTGACCTCAAGCACCGGCTTCACGCGCTCGCTGACGCGTCCATGCGCGGCGAGCATGCGCTCGAGCTGACGATCCGGCCCGAATTCCGGCGCGACCAGGCAGGCGACGCTGTCGGTCAGCGCGGTCGGACGCGCGCGCGTCCTCGATCTCGCCCTCGAGCGTCTGTTTGATAGTAAGCGATCAGGGTCGCGACCTCGGCGCTCGCTTCCGCCGGCGCGCGTCGCGCCCTCGGCGAGCGGGATCAACTTGATGTCGGCGGCGCCCTGGCTGATCGACTTGAACGGCTTGCCGTCGAAGCCCGCCGCAGTCGACACCCAGAATGCGTCGACGGGATCGGCGAGCAGCAGCACTTCGACGCCGCGCGCGCGGAAACCTTCGAGTTGCGGGCTCGCGGCGAGGCGCTTGGCGTCGTCGCCGGTCAGATAGTAGATCGCCGTCTGGTTCTCGCGCAGGTCCTTGACGTAGGCCTCGAGCGTGCGGTCGCCGTCGGGATGCTTGGTCGTGGTGAAGCGCGCGATCTTGTAGATGCGCGTCGCGCCGCTCGGGGTCCTCGTAGAGCCCTTCCTTGATGACCGAGCCGAAATTGCTCCCAGACCTTGGCGAATTTCTCCGGCGTCGTTCTCGGCGAGCTTGGTCAGCTCCTGCATCGACGCGATTGGTGACGCCCTTGCGGATCGCGGTGAACACCGCGCTTTCCTGGATCATCTCGCGCGAAACGTTGAGCGGCAGGTCGGCGCTGTCGACGACGAGCCGCACGAAGCGCAGCCAGCCGGGCAGCAAGTCGGCGTCCTGGGTGATCAGCACGCGCCGCACATAGAGCTTGTTGCGGCCCTTGCGCGCCGGATCGAACAGATCGAACGGCCGCGAGCCCGGGATGAAGCCGAGCACGGTATATTCGTGCCGTCCTTCGGCCCGCCAATGCATCGTCAGCGCCGGCTCGTCATATTGGCCGGCGAGGCTGCGGTAGAACTCGGTATATTGCTCCGGGGTGACGTCCGACTTCGACTTCGCCCAGATCGCGGCGCCATCGGCGATGCGGCGCGGCTCTTCGCCCGGCGCCTCGACGATGTCGATCGGGATCGGCACGGCGCCGGAATGTTCGCGCACGATGCGCTCGATGCGGTCGGCCTCGGCGTAATCCTCGGACTCGGCGTTGAGATGCAGCGTCACGCGCGTGCCGTGGGCGGGCGCAGCGTCGAGGGCGAGCGGGGCGACGGTGTAGGAGCCCTTGCCGTCGCTCGACCAGCGCCAGGCCGTCGTCGTCGCCTGCGCGCCGGGTTTCGACGACCACCTCGTCGGCCACCATGAACGACGAATAGAAGCCGATGCCGAACTGGCCGATCAGCGTATTCGCCTCGGCCTTTTCCTTGTCCGCGGATTCTGCCGCGATCTTGTCGAGAAAGGCGCGCGTGCCGGAACGGGCAATGGTGCCAAGGGCTTCGACGAGATCGGCGCGCGACATGCCGATGCCGTTGTCGGAGAAGGTCAGTGTCTTCTCGGCGCGATCCACGGCGATCGTGATGGCGAAGGGGCCGCCGCCTTCGAGCAACTCGGGCGTGGCAATCGCCTCGTAGCGCAGCTTTTCGCAGGCGTCCGCGGCGTTGGAAACCAGCTCGCGGACGAAAATGTCGCGGTCCGAATAGACCGAATGGACCATCAGGTGCAGCAGGCGCGAAACGTCGGCCTCGAAGCTCTGGGTCTGGGCGGCGGAACCTGCCGGGGGTTCGACATCTACCGTCAAGGGTAACCTCTTGTAGAAAACTGGAAAACTAGGGAATGGGGACGGCCTTGACCGCCCGCGCGCCTCATATCGCGGCAGTGGCCCGGCGATTCAAGTGCGAAAATGAGGCTGGGCGAGTTAGGCAAAAAAAAGCGGATCGGCTGGGAGGGGGCCCGCCGATCCGCTAGCCTGTTTGGCGATTGACGGGACGCTGAGCCGCTCGGGGGCTGGGGGGCATATCGCCGAGCGGGCCGCGATCACCAGACCATCGAGGCTTGATAAAGTTTATGATCGGCCGTTGCGGCTATCGGTTGACCACATCGGGGCCGTTTTGTGACGGATATCACGTACGCGCGAGCGGCGATGGCCCTCGCGCGCCCGCAGTGACGATCGGGAAAGGCCAACTCGTGACGGCTGCGCCACTCGGGCTTGACGTAGTTGACGATCAGCGAGCGCCGCACGCCGACGTATCGGCCGCTTGCGACGAAACCCATGCCAGGTGTTCGCGGCGGGCACGAAGATCAAGCCCAGGTTGCGACGATATGGCGAGGTCGTCACAAGCTTCAGATCGGAATCGAGGATATCGGTCCCCCAGCTTTCGCTGCCAGGCCCGTCCGACAAATAAATCAGCATAGTGAACAGCTTGGCGCCGATATCGGTGTGCGGCTCCAGCCAGAACCCTTCGGTGTCCAGACAATACTCTATGCGTAGATAGCTGGCCCTGAGGTCGATGCCGCAAAGCCGTTCGAGCCGTTTGACGACGTAGTCATTTTGCAGCGCGTTTGCCAGCGAATCGCACACCGGATACCGCTTCCGCTCCGTAACCCCGAAAAACAGCCTGCTCTTGTTGTTGGTCTCCCGTCTCCCCAGCGTGTCGCTGATCTCAGGCGCAGTGAGCGGCAGCGCATCGATGGCGGCCAGCGTATCCGACGGCAGCAGCCCCTCGGGCAACCAGTGGCGATAGGGGTAGTCGCACACGTAAGTACGGTCGACCGCCTGCATCAGTGAGGCCGCAGTTGCGTCCAGATCAGACATGCAGATCTCCGGAACGCTGCGCGCGATTCTGAAAGAGGCTTGTCGCCTGCTTGAAGCGCGCCGAAATTCGATGCCGGCACAGTTCGCGTTGCGCAGCAAAATCGTTGGTCATCCAATTGATCATCAGATATCGACGCACGCCTTCGAAGGGCTCGTGGCCGTGATACGAACAATCGGAGCGCCGGAACGCGACCATTGTCCCCATATCGGGCGCAACCTCGCCGATCGCGTCGTTAAGGTTGGTAGCCGAGCGCAGCAGGCGCAGCCGGCCGCCGGTCGCTTCCCAGGCTTCGTTGAAATAGAGCAGCACGGTGACGACTTTTGTGACGCTGTCGGTGTGGATCCGGCCATCCCGCGCCGCGCAGCGTCCGCGCACCGTGATCATTTGCGGGCGCCCGACGAGGTCCACCTCGAATTTCTCCGAAAACGCGCGCGCCACCTCGTCGCTTTGCATGTCCGCAACCAACTGGCGGAAGCGAGGACCGGGCCGGGTCGCCGCGACCGGCAGCAGGCCTGAATCGGCGATATAGGGAAAGTCGGCGCGGATCTCCGCAGCTTCATCGCGCCGGATTGCGTCCTTGAGGACGGTAAATGCGAACGGGTCGCGGGTGAGCGGCGCAACGCGAAAGGCGTCGAGGTCGATGAGCATCGGTTCTCCTCAAGGAGCTCCGACGCCGATAGGCCGCTAGGCGTCGCCGCGACTGATCCAGATCAAACGCCGGCCGCGGCCATTCGCCGCGTCAGGGCGCGCTCGCGGCGTCGAGTTCGGCGACATCAGCAGTGTCCAGCTCCAGATGCGCGGCGGCTATGAGGCTCTCGAGCTGGGCGATCGACGTCGCGCTGGCGATCGGCGCGGTGACGCTGGGTCGCTGCATCAGCCAGGCCAGCGCGACCTCCGCCGGCTTGGCGCTGCGTCGCTCGGAAACCGCATCGAGCGCGGCCAGAATACGCAGGCCGCGCGGGGTGAGATAGCTGCCGATGCGGCCGCCGCGCGGGCTCTTGCCGAAATCCGCCTCGGAACGGTACTTGCCGGAGAGGAAGCCCTTGGCGAGGCTGAAATAGACGATCACGCCGAGCCCCGCCTCGATGCAGAGGTCGGCGAGCGGACCGTCGAACGACCCGCGGTCGTAGAGGTTGTATTCCGGCTGCAGCACTTCGTAACGCGGCAAGCCCGCCGCTTTCGCGGCGTCCAGCGAGGCGCGCAACTGATCCGCGTCGTAGTTGGAGCAGCCCGACCAGCGGATCTTGCCCGCTTTCTTGAGCTTGTCGAACGCCGCCAGCGTCTCCTCGTGGGGCGTCTCGGGATCGGGCTTGTGGGCCAGATAAAGATCGATCGTCTCGATGCCGAGCCGTCTCAGCGAATCCTCGACGGCGCTCTCGATGTAGGCGGCGCGCAGGCCCTTTTTGCCCGGCCCCATCTCGAAACCGACTTTGGTGATGATGACGACGTCCTTGCGCTTGCCGCTGGCCTTCAGCCACTCGCCGATAATTGTCTCGGATTCGCCGCCCTTGTTGCCGGGAACCCAGGCCGTATAGACATCGGCCGTATCGATCGCGTTGAGGCCGCCGGCGACAAAGCCGTCGAGCAGTCGAAAGCTCGTCGCCTTGTCGGCCGTCCAGCCGAACACGTTGCCACCGAGCACCAGCGGGGCGATGGCAAGATCGGTCTGACCGAGGCGGCGCGGCAAGGGCATGGCATTTCTCCAGAAGTGTAAGTCGTGGACCAAGATAGTCCTTGCGCCGGCGTTTGGGCATCACGATCGGTTGCGTTCGCCGCTTGTTCGACGTGGAGGCGCCTCGCTCCCTTGCGGGGACTGGAAACGGACGGCGCCACTCCCTGCCCCTTTCATGGGGGAGGGCGGGGAGGGGGTGCTCCCCCCGCTGCTGCACAATGCGAGCAGACAACGTCATGCGCCGCCTATCTCGACAGCACCCGATCGACCCAGCGCAGCAACGGGCTCATGCCTTCGATCGGCGCTTCGGGTTCGAGCCGCGCCACTTCCGGCGTCATCTTGCGCTCGCGCGGCGGCAGATATTTGCTGGTCGGCTGGTAACCGCTTTCCGGCATCAGATCGAATCCGCCGCGCTCGCGCGTCAGGCGTGACACGTTCGAACTCGGGATCGTTGAAATCGCCGAAATGGCGGGCGCTCGCCGGGCAGGTCGAGACGCAGGCCGGCACGCGATCCACCTCGGGAAGATTCGTGTTGTAGATCTTATCGACGCAGAGCGTGCATTTCTTCATCACCCCCTGGTCTTCATCGAGTTCGCGCGCGCCATAGGGGCAAGCCCACGAACACAGTTTGCAGCCGATGCACTTGTCGTGATCGATCAGCACGATGCCGTCTTCGGCGCGCTTGTAGCTCGCGCCGGTCGGGCAAACGGTCACGCAATCCGGCTTCTCGCAATGCAGGCAATTCTTGGGGAAATGCACGGTTCGCGATTCACAGCTCTCCCCGCTCGCCTCGTAGGAGAACACCCGGTTGAACCAGACGCCGCGCTGTTCGGCGTGATAGG
This sequence comes from uncultured Pseudomonadota bacterium, assembly GCA_963771455.1. Taxonomy (GTDB): domain Bacteria; phylum Pseudomonadota; class Alphaproteobacteria; order Rhizobiales; family Beijerinckiaceae; genus Roseiarcus. The sequence goes on along the minus strand of CAVYTP010000014.1, from coordinate 47,377 downwards.
CGTTGAGGTCGGTCAACGGCCCGCTGATGCGCGCCGGAATTCCATTCCTTGCAATTGGTCGCGCAAGCGTGGCAGCCGACGCAGGTGTCGAGATCGATGACGAGGCCGAGCCTTTTCGGCGACGGTGATGAGGGCAGGCTGGTCATTGGCGGCTTCCCTCGGCCTCACAGAATTGCGCGCCGTTGGCGATTGACGCTCGGCGCCGTCTGCAATCCCGGCGGCGACGCCAGCACCGCGAATTGGGGCTCCGTCATCTCGTCGCCCGGTTCGCATTTCTCGACTCGGACCCGCAGGTCGAACCATGCCGCCTGCCCCGTCACCGGATCGGAGTTGGACAGCGGCGATCCGTCAGGCAGGCGTTCGCTGATCAGATGATTGAGCAGAAAACCCTTACGCGCCTCGGGAGCATCAGGCGCCAGCGTCCATGAACCCGCGCGCTTGCCAATCGCGTTCCAGGTCCACACCGTGTCCTTGTTGACGCCTTCCATCGCGCGAACCTGCACTTTGATCTCGCCGTTGTGAGACGAGACCTTCACCCAATCGTCATCGACTAGCCCCAGCTCGCGCGCTTTGTCGACATGGATATAGAGTCGGTTGCGGCCAAGGATCTGGCGCAGCCAGGCGTTCTGCGAACCCCAGGAATGATACATGATCATTGGCCGCTGGGTCAGCGCGTGCAGCGGGTAGCGCTTCGTGTCAACCATCGCTTCTTCGTGCGGCGGATACCAGATCGGCAGCGGATCAAACGCCTGTTTGAGGCGCGCGCGCATTGCGTCCGGCGGCTGTGATCGCGCCAAAACCCTCGGCGGCGAGCCGGAACTTTTGCAGCGGCTCGCTGTAGAGCTGGATGACGATTTGCCGCGCGTTGGGAATGAAACCCATCTTCACGGCGAACTGCAGATAGTCGAGATTGCCGAACTTGAAGAACCTCTCGCGCTCGGCAAGCTCATGGCGCCAGAACGCGCCATTCTTGATGTAGGCCGCGAGTTGGCCCGGATTGGCCGCGCCACGGCCAAACGTCTCGCCCTTTTCGCCGCGCCAGCCGGCGAGCGGGCCGAGGCCTGGCCCGCGCAGATGGTTGACGATGTAGTCGGCATAGCCGCCGGGATACATGGGCGTCCCGTCCGCTTTCGTCATGCCCGGCAAGCCCAGGCGCGCGCCGAGATCGAGCAGCACGCTCTGGAAGCCGCGCACGTCGCGGTCGGGCTCGATGACAGGCTGGCGGATTCCGTCGGCGGGACCATCGGCGTCGCCGATCGGCCGATCGAGCAGAGAGATGCAGTCCCAGCGCTCCAGATAGGTTGTGTCAGGCAGGACCAGATCGGCGTAGGAGACCATCTCCGAGGCGTAGGCGTCGGAATAGATGATGTGCGGGATCCTGTAGTCCCCTGTCGCCTCATCCTTGTCGGTCAGCATCTCCATGACGCGCTTCGTGTTCATCGAGCTGTTCCAGGCCATGTTGGCCATGTAGAGGAACAGCGTGTCGATGCGGTAGGGGTCGCCTTTCCAGGCGTTGGAGATCACCATGTGCATCAGGCCGTGGCTCGCGACTGGCGCCTCCCAACTATAGGCTTTGTCGATCCTGATTGGTGTTCCGTCGGGCTCGAGCAACAAGTCTTCGGGTCCCATGGTGAAGCCGAGCGGCGCGCCGCTCAGCGGCGTCATCGGCGCGTAGTGCTTGCCGGCGGGCTTTTGCGCGGGCGGAACAGGCTTCGGGAACGGCGCCTTGAAGCGGAAGCCGCCGGGGCAATCGAGCGCGCCGATCAGCGCCTGCAGGATATGGATCGCGCGACAGCTATGAAAGCCGTTGCTGTGCGCGGAGATGCCGCGCATCGCGTGCATCGCGACGGGCCGGCCGATGAATTTGCTCTGTGGTCGGCCCGACCAGTCCGTCCATTCCGCCTCGATCTCGATCGTCTGATTGAACGCGACATCGGCGATCTCGGCGGCGATGCGGCGGATGACGTCCGCCTTTAGACCGCAAGTCTCGGCCACCGCGTCGGGGCTGTATTTGGGGTCCATGTAGCGTTGGGCAAGCAACTGAAATGCGGGGACCGCTTTGCGGCCATCCGGAAGCTTGAATTCGCCGACGACGGCCGGCGAGATGTCTGGGTAGGTCGCCTTGACCAGTTGCCTGGTCAGCGCATCGAAGGCGAGCGGATCGCCCGCCGCGTCGCGCGCAAACAGGCCGTGGCCCTCGGTTCCCGGCGCATCGACGGTCAACCAGTGCGCGTTGGTGTAGCGAACCAGAAAATCGAAATCGACCTTGTCGGCATGCAGCAGCTCATGAACCAGCGCGAGCACGAACAAGCCATCGGTTCCGGGCCGGATGCCTAACCATTCGTCGGCGATCGCGGAATAGCCGGTGCGGATCGGGTTGATTGACACGAACTTGGCGCCATGCGCCTTCAGCTTGGCGAGGCCCGCCTTGATCGGATTGGAATCGTGGTCTTCGGCGACGCCGAACAGCAGGAAATATTTGGCGCGCTCCCAGTCCGGTTCGCCGAATTCCCAGAACGAGCCGCCGATCGTGTAGAGCCCTGCGCTCGCCATGTTGACCGAACAGAACCCGCCATGCGCGGCGAAATTCGGCGTGCCGTATTGCGAGGCCCACCAGCCGGTCAGCGACTGGCTCTGATCGCGGCCGGTGAAGAAGGCGAGCTTTTTCGGGTCGGTCTTGCGGATGTCGCCTAGCCATTTTGTCGCGATCTGCAGCGCCTCGTCCCATTCGATCTCGACGAACTCGCCCTTGCCGCGCTCGCCGACCCGCTTCAGCGGCTTGCGCAGCCGGGCGGGCGAATAATGCTGCATGATGCCGGAAGAGCCCTTGCCGCACAGCACGCCCTTGTTGACGGGATGATCGCGATTGCCCTCGATGTATCTGATTTCGCCGTCGCGGATGTGCACCTTGATGCCGCACCGGCACGCGCACATGTAGCAGGTCGTGAACTTCACCTCGTCCGCCACTTTCGGCGAGAGGTCGATTTCGGGTTCACGCATGTGCGGGCGCCTTGGGACTTCGCGACAGGAGACAGCTCGCGAGGTGCGAACTGCAGATAGGCAATTCGAGGCGGCGTCTGAGTCGCGAAGTCTAGAGGCGCCGGTCGTCAGGCGTCAAAGGGCGACTGCCGCGTCGCCAAAATCGAGCGTGGCGCCGGTTCAGCGGGCGCAGGCCGATCAAAGGCCAAACGTGCTGGCCGTGAGTGTGAACAGGCCCGGGATCTTGATCTCCATGATCGGCGTCGTGCCGGAACTCTCGTAATAGACAAAGGTCTTGTTGAGCGTCGTGTCCTCGACCGCCCGGATCTCGTGGGCGCCTCCGTCGAAAGCGTTGGAGCCGATAAATGTCGTCGCGGTGATGATGTCGATCGTGTCGAGACCCTGCTGGAAGTTCCTGATCACGTCCGGGGCGCTTATTTTGCTTGTGTTTAAAAAGAACGTGAAACTGTCGGCGCCTGAGCCCGCATAAAATATGTCCTGGCCTGTGCCTGCCGTGATCGAATCGGCCCCCGACCCGCAAGTGATCGTCTCGTAGCCGGTGCCGCCGAAGACGCTGTCATCTCCCGAGCCGAGCGTGACAATGTCTGTCCCCGAACCGCAATTGATCTGGTCGTTGCCGGTGCTCGCAAGCACGGTGTCGGCGCCGCTGCCGAGGTTGATGATATCGTCGCCGGCGGTTCCTGCGAAAGTTTGGGCGTTCGTAGTCACCGGCTTCAGCGTAACTGTCGTTGAGACGGCGCTGCCGAGCACGCCGCCCGATGGGCTCAGGAGCTCGATGGCGAATGTTTCCTGATGGGGGATCGTGATGGAGTTTGCTAGCGAAAAGTGCAGCGAGCCCACCGCGGAATCTCCGGTAAAGTTTACTGTGCCCGAAGGTATCACGCCGCCAGCGAAATCGGCCGCTGTGAGGTCGGTTCCCGCGCCCAGGACGACCTGCCATCCCACCGACCCGACGCCCGGCTCTCCCTCCTGCAGCACCGTCGCCGAGAAGCCCGAGCTGGTGTAGGCGCCCGAACCGGCTGACGCCACGGTCCGGCCCTCCGTCGCGGTGTTCCTTCCTGCATATTCGTAGAACGCCGTATCGCTGGAGACCTGCCCGCCCGCGGCTGCTCCGCCGACGAGGCCGGCCCTGGCGGTCCCGCTCGCCCCGTCCTTGCCCATCGCGCCGTCATTTCCGGAGGGCGCGGGATCTACGCCCTCGGCGTCGCCGCCGTCGCCCTTGTCTCCGGCCCCGCCTCCGCTGCCGGCGTCGCCGCCGACAGCCGTGTTGTCGAACACCAGCGCCGCGCCGACGACGGTCACCGAGCCCTGGTTGAGAATTCCGGCGACTGCGTTGCCGCCATTTCCGCCCTGACCGCCATCGCCACCATCCCCTCCATCGCCGCCGACGTCGCCGACGTGCGAGAGTATGCCATTTTCTCCCCGATTGCCGCCGTTGCCGCCCGCGCCTCCGTCGCCGCCAGCTCCCCCCGTGCCGCCCACCGCTTCGGTTCCGTAAACGATCGAGTTTTTCAACGTGAGGCTGCCGGTATTCAGGATGCCGGCCACCGCCTTGCCGCCGTTGGCGCCCATTCCCCCATCGCCGCCCGCGGCGCCATTGCCGCCGTTGCCGCCGCTCAGATGCTCGTCCGTTGCGTCGCCGCCCGCGCCGCCGCCGCCGCCGCCGCCACCGTCGCCGCCTTTCGAGCCCGTGCCGCCGGTCGTCTCTCCGGTGACGGCGACATGGTTGAGCGTCAGCGTTCCCTCGTTGATCAGCGCAGGCGATCCGGCAAAGCCCGCAACTGTAGCCTTGCCGCCATTCTCGCCGCCCTGACCGTCGTCGCCGGCCTGGCTCGCCCCACCATCCTGGCCGGCCTCGCCGTCCTCGCCATCCGTCCCGTCCCCGTTGCCGTCGGGGCCGTCCGCGCCACCGATAATCGACATGTATTTCAGCGAAACGGTGGCGCCGGCTGCGATTACGATCGAGGCGTCATTGGTGGCGATCGTCGTAAAGCCGCCGAGTTCCGGCCGAGACGCCGTCGCCGCCATCGATGGTGATCGACTTGTCGATCGTCAGGTTGCTGTTGAGGACCGCGTCCTGGAATTCGAGGTTGGGCGCGAACTCGATGGTGTCGCCGTCCGCCGCCTTGGCGACCGCCTGGCGCAGGCTACGCTCGCCGTTCACCTTGACGGCTGGATCGTCAAGCGTAGTGACAAAAATAATAGCCATGGGGCCTCGCCGAAGGGGTTGAAGCCTACGGTCATCCGCAGATCACCTCCTCCGCACCCCGCTACGGGGCGATCGGAAATTGTGAAGCGGTCACGTGCGACTTCAAGGAGCCGACCCTCGCGCAAAGTGACGTCGAAGGCAATGTGTGGTCCCGGCGAACGGCTCGCCTTGACGTTCATCGCAGCCAAAAAGATTTGGCGTCCGTCGGCGCCGGCGTCTCGACAGATAGCATCGGCTGGTTGAACTTAGGCGATCGGGCGTCCAGGGTGGGAGGCGGTCAATGGCCATTACGAGGGGATCAGCCAGTCCATGACCGACCAGACACTCCCTGCGCGACGCTTGATGCGATGGGGCGGCCTGACCGCGTTCGTCCTCGTGTGTCTGATGCTGGCGATGGATTGCGCGCTGAAGCTGCTGCTGCTGGCGCCCGCCGTGGACAGCAACGCGCGGCTGGGCTTCGATCGATCCGGCACATTTGGAATCGGCGCCTGTTTGGCGTTGTGCTTGTTGCTTTATGTCGTCCCGCGCACCCGATTCTTGGGCGCGGTCCTGCTGACCGGCTATCTCGGCGGCGCCGTCGCGGCGCACGTTCGGGCGGGCTCGAGCCCGTTCGAAACGGTGTTTCCCGTAATCACGGGCGTCCTGGTATGGGGCGCGCTTTTCTGGCTCAGCCCGGAGGCGCGGGCTCTGCCGTGGTTTCGCGCCATGCGCTGACCCAACGTCGAAAATCGGCAGCGGGAGCCGCGCGGCGCGACGGCTTCCGGTTTCGCACGGCTTAGGTTAGACTTTCCCGCTGACCCCCACCCAAGGACTTGTGAATCCTCATAAATCACAATTTGCGACCGTGGGGTCGGGTCGCAAGCGCTTCTCCCCGTCGTCAGACGCGAAACGGAGTAGACGATGAAATCTCAGAGCTGTATTTGTTGCGGCCGCCGTGGTCGCATTTTCGGGAGCGGCGAGCCGCGCCCAAGACGCCGCCAAGCCGAACATCCTCGTCATCTTCGGCGACGACATCGGCCAATCGAATATCAGCGCTTATACCCACGGGCTGGTCGGATACCGGACCCCGAATATCGACAGCATCGCGTACGCGGGCATGATGTTCACCGACTATTACGCCGAGAACAGCTGCACCGCGGGCCGCTCGTCGTTCATCACCGGTCAAAGCCCGCTGCGCACGGGCCTCTCGAAGGTCGGCGCGCCCGGCGCGCCCGTCGGGCTGCAGAAGCGGGACATCACCATCGCGGAAGCGTTGAAGGCTTCGGCTATGCGACCGGACAGTTCGGCAAGAACCATCTCGGCGACAAGGACGAATATCTGCCGACCAATCACGGCTTCGACGAGTTCTTCGGCAACCTCTATCATCTCAACGCCGAGGAAGAACCCGAGCGCCCCTATTGGCCCAAGGATCCGAACGATCCGTTCGTCAAGAACTTCTCGCCGCGCGGCGTTCTGCACACCTCCGCCGACGGCAAGATCGAGGACACCGGGCCGCTGACCAAGAAGCGGATGGAGACGATCGACGACGAGACAACGACCGCCGCCATGGACTTCATGGATCGTCAGGTCGCCGCCAAGAAGCCGTTCTTCGTCTGGATGAACACCACCCGGATGCACGTCTTCACGCATGTGCGGCCGGAGTATCGCGGCAAGAGCGGCATGCCGGGCAACGAATATGCCGACGGCATGTGGGAGCACGACCAGGATGTCGGCAAGCTGCTGAAGAAAGTCGACGATCTGAAGATCGCCGACAACACGATCGTGGTCTACACGACCGACAATGGCCCGAACATGTTCACCTGGCCGGACGCCGCCATTTCGCCGTTCCGCAGCGAAAAGGACTCGAACTGGGAAGGCGCGTTCCGCGTGCCGGCGATGGTCCGCTGGCCGGGCCATATCAAGCCGGGCGAAATCTCGAACGAGATGTTCTCCGGCCTCGACTGGTTCCCGACGCTGCTCGCCGCGGCGGGCGACACCACCGTCAAAGACCGGTTGCTGCAGGGGTGGGCCTCGACTCCCGGAGGTATGGTCCACAAGGTCCATCTCGATGGCTACAACCAACTGCCCTATCTGGAAGGCAAGGACCCGAGCGGCGCGCGCCACGAGTTCTACTACTTCGACGACGACGGCGACCTGGTCGCCATGCGCATGGACAATTGGAAGATGGTGTTCTGCGAGCAGCGGGCGCCGGGCCAACTCGAAATATGGGCAAATCCGCTCACCTGTCTGAGACTGCCCAAAATGTACAATCTCCGCATGGACCCCTACGAACATGCGGACATCTCGGGTAGCGGCTACGATCAGTGGCGAACCGAGAATGTCTACCTGGTTTCGATGGCCGTGCTGAAAGCCACGCAGTTCCTGCAGACCTTCGTGGACTACCCGCCGAGCCAGCATCCCGCCAGCTTCTCGATTGAGCAGGTCCGCAAACAGGTCGATAAGGCCATCGACGCCGCCATCGAAAAGAATCCGCCGCAGTAAGGCGAACGATTCATTGTCAAAGGTCACGACCAAACAAGCAGGGGTCGGCGCTCGCGAGAACGCCGACCTCTCGGCTTTTGTGGCGCCCTACAAGCTGGCGGCGCTTCTGCTGGTGGGCTCCGGCGCTTCTTCGCTTGTGTTCCAACTCCTGTGGATCAAGCAACTTTCCCTAATTGTCGGCGTTGAGGTGCACGCCGTCACGGCCGTAGTGAGCGCGTATTTCCTGGGCCTTGCGTTTGGCGCCTATGTCTGGGGTCGAGTTGCGGACCGAGTCGAACGGCCGTTGCGCCTTTACGGAGCCATTGAAATCGGCGTCGCGATCCTTGGCGTCTGCGCGACCTTCCTGCTGGCGAGAAGCGCGCCCTGGTTTGCACATCTGGAGTCCGCGATCGGCGCGGGCGCATGGGTTCTGCCGTTCGCCCTGGTGGGCCTGCCCGCGGCGCTGATGGGCGGCACGCTTCCCGTTGTCGCGCGGGCCTTCACGTCGAACAACCAAAGCGTGGACGTCGTCGCCGGCGGCCTTTACGCGGCGAATACCGCGGGCGCGGTGATCGGCGCGTTGCTGCCGCCGTTTGCGCTGATACCCGCGTTTGGGATCATGGGGTCGGCCTGCGCGGCGGCCGCCATTTCGGCTATGATTGGAGTCATTGCGTTTGGTCCCGGAAGCGTTCACAGCCCTCGGGCGACAGCCTCCGCCATTCTTCGCTCGGCCGATTCACGGCGCCGCTCGGCTGTCGCCCTGGCGCTTTATGGGGCCGCCGGAGCGGTCGCGCTTGGCTATGAGATCGTCTGGTCGCAGGCGCTTGCGCCGTTCGTGAGTACGCGGGTGTTCGCGTTCTCGGTCGTGCTCGCCACTTATCTCTGCGGACTGGCGGTGGGCTCGGCATTGCTGTCGCGCTTCAAGACTCGCATCGGCGACAATGGAGCCGTCTTTGGCTTGTTGATCGCAGCCGCCGGCTTGTTCGCATTGATTGGTCTTGCGGCGCTGGCGCCCTGGCTCGCCTATCCGCAGACCGAAGCGGAACTGGCCGTACGCACATTGACTGGCAGCGAACTCGCCGGGATGTGCGCCCGCTTTCTGGTTGCAGCCCTGGTGGCGATATTCCCGACGACCGTCCTGCTGGGCGCAGCGTTGCCCGCCGCGCTCGGCCTGATGGACAACGGTGAGAACAGCGGCCGGACGGTTGGATTCGCGCTCGCCGCCAACACGTTCGGCGGCGTCGCGGGCGCGATCCTCACCGGGTTCTTCCTGATCCCCCGGCTGGGGATCGTGCGGAGCCTGGATGTCCTCGCGTTGAGCGCAGCCGTGATTGGCGTCGCATCGCTTTCCCTCAGCAAAGCGCGCGCCTGGGGTTGGCGGGGCGGGCTCGCGCTCGTCGTCGCCTCCTGCGCCGTCGCCTTTGTAGTTCCCGCCGATCATCTCGCCCGGGTGTTCCCGTTCTCAGCGGGCGGGCATTTGGCCTTCTATGAGGAAGGCCGCGGCGGCACGGTCGCCGTCGTCGAACAGGGCGATGCCGCGCGGCGATTCCATCGGCTCTATATTCAGGGCGTGTCCAATTCCGGCGACGCGATGCCGTCGCTGCGCTACATGCGTTTGCAAGCCCTGTTGCCGCTGCTCATTCACAACGGCGAGCCGCGCTCGGCGCTGGTGATCGGCTATGGCACGGGCATCACCGCCGGCGCGTTGCTGACCTACCCCGATCTCGAACGACGCGTCGTCGCCGAACTGCTGCCTGCCGTGGTTCGGGCCGCGCCCCTGTTCAACGGGACCAACCACGCAGCGGCGGACCCGCGTCTGGACATACGATTGTTCGACGGGCGGCGCGAGCTTCAGCGCTCGCGCGAGCTTTACGATCTCATCACGCTCGAACCGCCGCCGCCTTCGGCCGCGGGCGTCGTCAATCTCTACTCCAGCGATTTCTACCGGCTCGCCGCGTCGCGGCTCGAACCCAAAGGCATCGTCGCGCAATGGCTGCCGCTGCCGACCCAGAACGAGGATGACACGCGCTCCCTCGTGCGCAGCTTTCTGGACGTGTTTCCCCACGTTTCGCTGTGGACGACCGAACTTCACGAGACCTTGCTGGTCGGCTCGCCAGATCCCATCGCCCTCGATTTCAAGCGCATTCGCGAACGGTTCAGCAAGCCCGAAGTGTCGTCGGCGCTCGCGGAGGTCGGCGTGAACTCGGCGGAGGCTCTGCTCGCGACCTATGTGATGGGCCGCGACGGGTTGCAGAGTTTCGTCGCCGACGCCCCGCCCGTCACTGACGATCAACCCCGGATAGAATATGCCTCCTGGTTGAAACGGGGCGATTTCGGCCTTGTGCTGCCGGATCTGATGAACCTTCGAGAGGACGCGCCCATCGTCGGCGCCGATGACGAAGCTCTCGCGGCCATCGCAGCCCGACGCGAGGAGTTGCTCACTTTCTATCACGCCGGTCTGAACGCCTTCGCAGGCAACCGGCAAGGCTGGGCCGACGACATGCGCGCCGTCTTCGCCGCCGACCCCGAAAATCCTTACTATCGATGGTTCGAAACGGAATGAGACGTTGAAATCGTCAGGAAGGCGCCAGCGGGTTGAGCGGCGGAAGATCCTGTCGTAGCCGCGGCGCTGGCGCGCGGCGCTCCGTCGCCAGTCTGTCGGCTTGCGCGCTCAGACGGCGGCCTTGATCCCGTGTCCATGCTCCCCCCGCGCCAAATAGCGCTCGATCGAGTTCCTGTTTCAGCGCTGCGAACTGCGGAGTCGTTTCTCACGTCGGACGCAACGGCGGGAGACAGACGGCGCAGCCAGCTTTCGACAGCCTGGTAGGTCTTGAGTGGGTCTGCCGCGCCGGCGGTGTTTCGTAACAGGGCTCGCGCCGCGGCTTCCGACTCCTTGTAACGATCGCGCCGCGCCCGCAACGAAGCGGCAAGCTGCGGCAGAGCAAACAAATACGCCAGCGTGGCCAGGAAGACGAGGGCAACGGCGAACGCAGCTTCCATAGCCGTGCGGGCCCATACGCCGCGCGCGCCTCTCTCGCCGGTCGCAACGTCGGGCACGACGATATGAACGCCGGCGAGCGTCTCCGATCGCGCCGCTTTGCTCGTCAGGTCCCACCAGGGTTGAACGAGCGCCGGCAGGTCGTACGCGCCCGGCTTTTCGAAAACGTAGGTGACCACGTCCGTGCGCAAGCCTTCGATGTTGCGACGATCGACGCGATCATCCGACTGCGGCACGCTCGGATAGACTCGAACGCCCGCCGGCGCAGCGAATGCGAAGTCGGCCATGCCAAGGGCGGGAACTCCGTCGGCGCGCCGCGTGATGGTCCGCTTGACGGCGCCGCCGGGCTTGAACGACGCTGACGCCGGATCGGGAGTCCATGTTTCCGTCGCGGAGACTTTTGTCGCTGCGAGCACGGGCCCCGACAAATCGAGCCCGGGCGGGACCACAATGTCGAGCCTCTGGCCTTGGCCCGTGAGGGTGCGGGTCGGATCACCGGACTTGTCGAGCACCGTCACGCTCGCCGCAGGAATTTCGATCTGGCCGCCGCGACGTGCAAACACCGCAAATTCGAAACGCTGACCCACGTAGTCCGCGCCGTCGAGTTGGTCGCGTATCGTCACCGCCTGGGTCTCGAAACGCAGGATCTGCGCGCCGGAGGCTTCGCCGACATCAACCAGCGGCGGCCTCGGCATTGAACCTGCGAACAGGACGTCGACGAGAAGCCTCACGGGTTGTCCGGGAACAGCTCCTGCCGCCGGGTCCAGCGACGTGCGAACGATCACGTCCTCCGCGCAGAGGCCCGGGGACGCCGCAAACAACACGAAACACAGGAAGGCCACACGAAAGATCATGGCTTCGTCCCGCCCTCGCGCGAAGAGGTGGACTGAAGCTGGTAGGCGAACCTCGCCCGGAGAAAATCAGCAGGATGGGTCTGCACCCGCTTCAACCAGATTGCGCGGATCGCCTCATCGGTCATCTCCGGCTTGGGGCCCTCGACAGTCGCGTCCGCGCCGCCCTTTTTCGTCTTGTCGAACACGATCTGGCTGGCCCCCAATTCGGTGTCGTCGACGTCGCCGCCGGACGCCTTCATGCGCGTCGCGCGGACTGCAGCCAACTTTCGATTGGCGAGCGCGTCGGCCCAATCCGGCCGCATCTTCAGCGCCTGATCGTATTGGTTGACCGCATCGTCGTATTTGCCAAGCATAACCAGCGCATTGCCGCGATCGTAATTCCCCTCCGGCGAATTGACGCGCCCGAGCACTTCCGCCGCCGACTTGAAGTCGCCGGCTCTGAACGAGGCGACGCCGCGCCAGAACGGGTCGCGGAACGCCTCCGCGGCCTTGGCCGGCTCTGACCGGTCCATCCATAGGCGCCCGCGCTGATCGGCCGTGAGCCAGAGGCCGCTCCAGCCCGTCCTTTCCGTGGCGATCGCCAACGCGGCGATTGTCAGACCGGCAACGATCGCGTACGGGCGCCAGCCGTGTTTCATCGTAGCACCCATCCGCGACGGAACCATCCGAGCGCGATCAGGGCGAGGATCGGCGTCAACCAATAGCCCTCCTCCTCCCAATATTGTCCTTCTCCGGCCACGTTTCCGGTGGTTCCGACGCGATCGAGGCGGCGCGCTATCGCGGCGATGTCGGTCGAATTGATTGTTGTCGGAATCAACTCGGCGTCGATCGCCCGCGCGACATCGGCGAGCGAGCCGCCACTTTGGTCGGGCGCCATCAACCCCAGCACTGTGACGCGGTGGGCGAGGCTTCCGTCATGCGACGCCAGCTCAGCGATCTCCTCGCCCGCGACTTCATCGGCCAGTACCAGAATGGAACCGCCGCGCGGTTCGCCGGCGAGAACCTGGTCGGCGCGGACGATGGCCGCCGCCAGATCGTCTCCGGGCTTTGGCATGATTTCTGGCGACAGGCCGCTTGCCATCGCCAACACGACTTTGCTGTCCGGGGTTGGCGGCAACACCAAATGGGCGGAGCCAGCGTAGGCGATCAGGCCTGTCGCAGCGCCCTCTCGCAGGGCGAGCAGATCGGAAAGCTTTTGGCGCGCGCGATCGAGCCGCGTCGGCTCCAGATCGGAGGCTTCCATCGACTTCGCGACCTTCAGGACAACCATGACCGGCGGAGGAGCGTCGGCGAATGGGGAAGGTCGTAACCGCCAAACGGGGCCCGCAGCGATGATCGAACCAACAAGCCAGGCGAACAGCAACAACGCATTCGGCGTCAGACGCGCGCCCGATTTGTGTTTCACCAGCAGATTGCGAAGCAGCTCCGGATCGATGATCCCCCGCCATTTTTCGGCCGGATCCGCCATCCGTCGCGACAGCCGCCAAAGGACGACCGCGGGAATCAGGCAGAGCAGCCACAGCGGCCGCTCGAAGTGAAACGCCGTCCAGGCGTCGGTCATGCGAGCGCCTCCCGCCCGACACGCGGATTTATTCGACGGCGGGCGCGTTCCGATATCAGGCGCACGGCCTCAGCAAGCAACGAGACAACCAGCGCCGCCGCAAGCGGCATCCAATAGAGGTCGCGCTTCGGTCGAAATGAGACCGTGTCGATCTTTTGGGTCTCGATGGCGTCGAGCCGCGTGTAGATCTTGTCAAGTTCGGCGCCATCGAGCGCGCGGAAAAAGCCGCCGCCCGTCTTCGTCGCGACGTCGCGCAGAGCCTGTTCGTCAAGCTTGTCTTCGCCCACTGCAGTGGGATCGCCAATCGCCACCGTGTGGATCACGATGCCCTTGTCCTTGGCGATTGCGGCGGCGTCGCGCGGCGGCGCCTTACTGCCAGTATCGTTGCCGTCCGTCAGCGCGATCATCGTCCGCGCCTTGACGGTGCTGCGATCAAACAATCCGATTCCGAGCCCGATGGCGTCGCCGAACGCTGTCCGTGGCCCCGCCATCCCGACTTCCATGTCCGCCAGCAGCGAGCGGCAGAGTTGCAGGTCGGCAGTGAACGGCACGAGCGTGAAAGGCGCATCGCCAAACACCACGATTCCGACGCGGTCGCCCTTTCGCCGTGACAGGAAATCAATCAGCACGGTCTTGACTGCGGCGAGCCGCTCGACGCGGGCGCCGGATGCGCTGACGAAATCCTTCGCGCCCATCGAGCCGGAGAGATCAACCAGCAGCAGCAAATCGCGCGTCGGCTTGTCGCGATGCAGCGGCGGTTCGAGCCATTGCGGCGCCGTCAACGCGGCGACGATCAGCAACCAACAGACGACGAGCGTGGAGAGACGCAGCCAGCCGCGCGGCGCGACAACATCCGCGGCGCCGGGATCTTGCCCGGTCAATGCGGCGAGACGATCGACAAACGGTACCCTGAGGCCCACACGACGGTCGACATGAGGCGCCAGGAGAAACCACGCGGCGAGCGGCAGCGGCGCAAGCAGGGCGAACCAGGGATAGGCGAATGTCAGCATATCAGACGCCGGGTGAAGTATACCGATGAGTTCTCAGCCACAGCCGGGCTCGCTGCGCGACGTCGTCGAGTTCTCCCGGCCATGAGCTACCAAACTCGCCGGTTTTCTCGAGAAAGGATGTCCATCCCGAACCCGACAGCGAGGCGACCGTCTCGCGCGGATAGGCGACGAGCGCGGCGCGCTTGAGCACCTCCGATATCGCCACCGACTTTTCGTCGCCCACGGACGCGGACCTGCAAATCCTGTCGATTTCCATCCCGGCCACGCGCCGATAGGCGTTGCGTCGATAGGCTTGCAACATTTGAACACACCAGATCGCGATTGCGGCGAGGATGCAGGCGCCTACGATGACGGCGCCAGGAGCCGGCGGCCAGAACGACGGCAAAGCTGGGCTCACGATGTCGCGGAGATTGGCGAGGCTGCCGGGATCGTCCTTCATTTGATGGTCTCCTTGAAACCCGCGACCTTGTGGGCCGCACGTTGGCCAAGCAATTCGCGCAACTGAATCGCGACATCGCGATCCGTGGAGATCGGCAGCACCGGAACGGCCCTTTCCTTCCCTAGCTCCGCCAGCCGGTTCCGCCATGCGGCGCCTGCCGCGGCGAACCTGTCACGAAAACTGCGCGAAGTTGTGTCGACCTCTATCTGACCTTGGCCAGAATCAAATGTCGCCAGGCCAACGTCAGGCAAAGCGGCTTCGAGCGGGTCTTCAACAAAGATCATCAAGAGGTCGTTATGCTGCTGGATCCGCGTCGCGAGGCGAAGGCTCGTCGCGTCGGCGCCTTTGGCGTCGGTGATAAGACACACGAGCCAATCGTGGGTCGCGAGGCGGACGGCCCGCTCGAGCGCCCAATTGAGCTGCGCGTCCGCGGTGGGCGAGGCGGGTTCCGGCAGCATCTGGTTCTGTCGGGCGATCTCCGAGAGGACCCGCGTCGCGCCGATCGCGCGGCCCGCGACGGGAACCTCGACAATTGCGCTCTCGCCAAAAACGATCGCGCCGACCCGATCGCCGAGCGACGCCACCCGCCACGCCGCGAGCGCCGCGGCTTCGGCGGCGGCGACCGATTTCATCATCCCGCGGCTGCCGAAGAACATCGAGTTGCGCTGGTCGACGATCAGCAGCACAGGGCGATCGCGCTCCTCCGAATAGACGCGCACGTGCGGCGCGCCGCTTCGCGCGGAAGCGAGCCAGTCGATCGTCCTGACGTCGTCGCCGACGACGTAGCGCCGAAGCTCCTCGAAGTTAAGCCCACGTCCCCGCAAACGGGACGCAAGGCGTCCCGACAGCAGACTATGGACGGGTTGCCGGGGTAGAAAACTATATCCCTTTGCGCTCGACCGGAGCGCCAGAAGCTCGTTGAGCCCGACGTGAACTCGGCCGCCGCGCGCCGGCTCTTTCCGCGATCCCTGTGCAAAAGAGCCCATCCGCGCTCCTCAGGCCGCGACGGCGACTTGTTTGATGATCTCGTCGACGACGTCGTCGGCCGTTACGCCTTCGGCAGTCGCCTCGTAGGTCAAGGCGATGCGGTGCCTGAGGCAATCGTGCGCGATTGCCTGAACGTCTTCGGGCGTCACATAGTCGCGGCCTTGCAGCCACGCGTAGACCCGGGAGCAGCGATCGAGTCCGAGGGAGCCGCGCGGGCTCGCGCCGAGCGCGACCCATCCCTTCAGCTTGTCGCCGAACTGCGCCGGACGGCGCGACGCGGCAACCAACGATACGATGTAGGTCTCGACAAACGATTTTACGCTGACCTGCTCGATCTCCGCTCTCGCCTGGAAGATCGCGTCTTCCCGAATTTTCGCGGGCGCCTCCGCCTGAACGGCACCGCCCGACGCCGTCTCGTTTCGCACCAGTTGCAGGACCTTTATCTCATCGGCGTCGGAGGGATAGTTGATGCGAACATGCATCAGGAAACGGTCCATTTGCGCTTCCGGCAGCGGGTACGTGCCCTCCTGCTCGATCGGGTTCTGGGTCGCAAGCACCATGAACAGTCGCGGCAGGTCGTAACGCGTTCCGGCGACGGTGACGTGCCGCTCCTCCATCGCTTCCAGCAGTGCTGACTGAACCTTGGCGGGCGCCCGGTTGATCTCGTCGGCGAGCACAAGGCTGCCGAAAATCGGCCCCTTGCGGAATTCGAACTTGCCGTCGCCTCGCAGAATCTCGCCACCAGTCACGTCGGATGGCAGCAGGTCGGGCGTGAACTGAATGCGCCGATATTCGGCGTCGAGGTTCTTGGCCAGGCTCTTAACCGCGCGCGTCTTGGCCAGCCCGGGCAATCCCTCGAGCAACACGTTGCCGTCCGCCAGCAGGGCAATGAGCAGGCGCTCGAACGACGCGCTCCTGACCAATTATGTCGCTATTGATCCTCTGCTCCAGATCCGCGACCGCCTGTCGCGCCGAGGATGTCGCGCCCGTAGCCATCCAGTTGTCCTTACTGCTAAGCGCCATCTTCGGAAGTCTGCGTCAGCAACAGTTTGATTTCAACAACGGCCAGCGTCAGCCGGACAATTGCACGGTCGCTGACCGCCGCGCGTCACTTCAAACGCCCCTACAAAGGCCGCCGCTCTGTCTGCGCCGCGAGCGCGCGCCTGAACAGCGGTCGCCACGACAGGATGTGATGGGTGATCGAGCGTCGCGATGGCGCTCGTGTCGCGCTTCGCTGCGAGCTCGATGAGGGCGTAATGCTCCTTTGTCGAAGCTCGCTGGCGCTCTTCGCCTTCGGCCGAGTCGATCCCGAACAGGCGCATGTCGTCGCGAAGCGCCATGATCGTGCCGGGTCAACCGCGGATTTCCGGCGCGTGCGACGAACGCTTCGTGGAAAGCTCGATCGGCTTCCAGATAGCCCCTTACGTCGCGATCCTTGACTGTCTCGCCGACAGAATTCGGCGAGCTTTTCCAGTTCGGCCGTCTCTTCGAGGCCGGTCTCGGCGACCTTCTCCGCTGCGAACCGCTCCAGCAATTCCCGTAGCTCGAACAGGTGCTCGAGATCGTCGAGCGATGAGCCCTTCACCTTGAAGCCGCGATTGCGAAAGGGGGAGGGAGGGATGGGGGAAAAAAGGGGGGGAGGGGAGGGGAGGAGGAGCAAGAAAGAGGGGGGGACAAGGGGCGAGAGGGGAAAAAGAGGGAAGAGGGGGGAGGAGAAGAGAAGAGGGTAGGGGGAAGGGGGGGGGGAGGGGGAGGGGGAGGGGGGGAGGGGGGAGGAGAGAGGGGGGAAAGGGGGGGGGGGGGGGAAGAGGGGGGGGGGAAGGGGGGGGGAGGAGGGAAGGAGAGAGGGGAGGGAGAGAGGAGATGAGATGAGGGGAGGAAGGGTGGGGAGAGGGGAAGGGGGGAAAGTAAAGCGAGTGTGGTTGTCGTGGAAGAGGAGGATGAAGGAAAGGGTGGGAGGTATCAGGAGTGGGCTGGATTCAGGGATGAGAGGTGAACGCCGACATTTCCACTATGTAGCGAGGCTCGACTGACGGGCAAGCTTGGCATCTCATCATTGGGATAGGAGGGTCACATTCCATGAGCGTAACGTTCATCCATTCGAAGGGAGCTGAGGCTCCCATCAGGATACCCTCGATCGGCCTCGATCTGCGCGTCCCCGTTGCTCCGGCGACCACCGACGGCGCATTCACCGTGATTGAGACGATCAACGCGCCCGATTTCGGACCGCCGCGCCACAGGCACCCCGAGGCGGAAATCTTTCGGGTGCTGGAAGGTCGATACCTCTACGAGATCGACGGCCGCCGCTTTTACGCCGACGAGGGCGACGTTGTGAGCATCCCGGGCGGCGCCGAGCATGGCTTCGTCAATGTCGGCGACCGACCCGCGCGCCAGTATATTGTTATCGCGCCGGCCCTCGACGCCGTGGCTTTCTTTGGCGAACTTGCCGAAGTCATGAAGAACGGCGTGCCGGACAGGTCGACGCTAAACAGTTTTGGCGCGAAATGGCGAGTTCGAGTTCCTGGGCCCGCCCGTCGGTCGCACCGAGACGCCGACCGGCTGACCAATCTGAAGATCGACCGCCAATATCTTACGAGGAGCAGTGAAATGACAGATCCCATTCTTATCGTTGGGGCGGGGCCGGTGGGCTTGACGATGGCTTTGGAGCTGACCCGTTACCAGGCGCCGGTTCGGCTTGTCGATAAGATCAGCGCGCGCACCAAAGAATCCCGCGCCCTCGCCATCTGGACCCGCTCGCTCGAACTGCTCGACCGTGCAGGCGTCACCGCCGACCTGATTGCTCGCGGCAACAAGGTTCGAGCGATGAACATGATCGCCGACGGCAAACAAATTGCTCGCATCGATATCGAGGATACGGATTCGCCCTATCCCTTCGTTCTGATGATCCCTCAATGCGACACAGAAGAGGTGCTGGAGCATCATCTCGAATTACGCGGCGTGACTTCCGAACTTGGCGTCGAGATGACATCGTTTTCGCAGGATGACAGCGGCGTTACAGCGTCGTTCCGGCACGCCGACGGACGCACCGACACGCAGCGTTTCAGTCATCTGGTCGCTTGCGATGGCGCACATAGCACCGTTCGGCACGCGCTGGGCCTTTCGTTTGAAGGCGATACGATCGGCATGGAATGGTGCTTCGGCGATTTCCGCGTGACCGGCGTTTCCACCCCGTCCGACGAGATGGTGACCTATTGGCACAAGGACGGTCCGATCATCCTGTTCCCGATGTCGCCAGGGCGCTATCGCATCATTGCCAATCTCGGCGCGACGGATCAGACGCCCGCCACTGCGCTGACTCTGGAGGCTTTCCAGCAGCTCGTCGACCGGCGTGGGCCCGGCGGCATCAAGCTCGAAGAGACCAACTGGAGTTCGATCTTCCGCATCAACGAGCGGCAGGTCGCGCAATACCGCGTCGGCCGGGTATTCCTGGCTGGCGACGCTGCACACGTCCATAGCCCAGCCGGCGGACAAGGTATGAACACGGGCATGCAGGACGCCATCAACCTCGCCTGGAAACTGGCGCTGGCGTCGCGCGGGCTGGCAAATGCTTCGATCCTGCTCGACAGCTACGACGCAGAGCGTCGCCCGGTCGGCGCCGCCGTTATCGTCGCGACAGGACGGCTGACCAGCGTGGGCATGCTGTCCAATCCCGTCGCCCAGCACATACGGAACGCCTTGGCGCACGTGCTTCTTGGGTTCGCGCCGGTGCAGCACACCCTCGGAGGCTCGATGACGGGAGTGTCCATCGCATATCACGCCAGCCCGATTAACGGCCCAGATTTGTCGGAGGCGAGAGCGGGCCGACGCGTCGCTCCGGTGACTGGGGAACCCCCCTATGGTTCCGGGCCGGAGCCGCGCTTCGCGCTGTGTTCCGACGCTACGACGGATCCAACCATGCTCGCAAAATTCACAGCCGTATTGGATCCGGTCGTCCGACCTGCCATCAAGGGGGCCGACGTCTGCTTGGTTCGTCCGGACGGATATTTGGCGCTGGCAGTGTCAGCAGACGAGTGGGACAAGGTCGATCGCTACCTGTCGCAATTTCTTGTCGCGAGTGTAAGTTCGTGACGCTTCGTCGGCGAAAGCCTCGCGTGGGAATTGCTCGGAATATCGCGGTCAGACCGTGATGAAACTACGAGCGCGGCAGTTGCCGCGTCGGCTTGGGGTCGCCAATTCTCGGCGCCAATCTGGTACGGCTGATGATCGAATTCACCATCGTTAACGCGCACCAACGCGCCGCAGCCGCGAGCCAGGACAAAAGACGCGAGCCGCTTACGGAGCGGTCTTTCGCCGCTATGGCAATCTAGCTTGAATAGTTAATTCGTCAGCACGCCCTGGCGGATTTTTTTAGCCCGTTGGCCAGGCGATGAATCTCGACAAGCCATTGATTTTCTTCGTATCTACCATTCGGCGCCGCACGCGCCGCATAAGTATATCACGGCGACGTGACCGGCTCTTCTGTTCGTTGACTCTGTCATCTCTAAAGAGATAGGTTCCTTTAAGAGAAAATTTACTTAGATCGGCGGGACGAACCGCTGGCTGCTTTGGAAACACTGCGGCGCCTCCCCGGCAACTCTGAGTATTCAGTAACAAGGGCTAGACGCGCAGATGTCCGAAGTATTTTGGAACGTAACGACCAACGGGGCCTGGGACGTTGCGACCAATTGGAGCCCGCAAAGCGTTCCCGGCGCGGGCGATGACGCCGTATTAGGCGTCTCCGGCTTCGACGTCGTGGAATACTATACCGTGTCGGTCAGCGCGGCGATCGACCCCAACTCGATCACGATCAGCAACGCGCAAGCGGTGCTCTCCGTCGGCGACGACGTAACCGCTTCGGTCGCCGGCGATGTGACGAGCAGCGGCGACATCGAGTTGCAGAATGTTGCGGATCTCATCGTCGGCGGCAACCTTTCCAACGTTGTCTCTCCGCAGGGCAACGGCCTGATCAATCTCGACACCAATTACGCCTCGGGCGGCGGCGCGATGTCGGTGACGGGAACGCTGAGCAATGCCGGGCGCATCAACATCGGCGGCGGCAATTTAAGCGCGTCGACCACAGTGACCGCCGGCGCGCTGCAGAACACCGGCTCGCTATACGTCTTCGGCAGCTACACGACCGGGAGCACCAATCAAGCGACGCTGGACATATTGTCGGCCGCGCCGACAAATTGGACCGGCTTGCTCGATATGGGCGGCGATGCTCTCGTCGAATTCTCCCAAGGCTCGATCCAATCCATCGCCTCGGGCGGCGAGATCCGCATCAACACGACCACCAGTTTCTTAGCCAACGCCGGCGCGACCACGCAGAATTCGGCGCTGGAGGGCCTGACCAGCAACGCCGGCGATTTCGAACTGCAGGACGCCGCGTCGGCCAGCCTTTCCGGCGACTTCGACAATACCGGCACTGTCAGCCTCGACAATGACACCGGTTATGGAGGCGACCCCAACGGCGGCAGCACGCTCGCCATCGCCGGCGCGCTGACCAACGCCGGCCGCATCAACATCGGCAACGCCATACTCGGCTCGTCGGTGCTGGTGACCGCCGCCTCGCTCGACAACACCGGCGGCCAGATCTACCTCGTCGGCGACAACGCCAAGGGCACGCAGGTCACGCTCGACATCGCCGGCGCCGCCCCGACGACGCTGACCGGCTACGTCGATCTCGGCGGCCGCGACAGCCACGGCGGCAATTCGCTGCTCGAATTCGGTTCAGGCAAGATCACCTCGATCGCCTCGGGGGCTGTGCTCTATCTCGCCAATCCCACCAGCTTCGTCGCCGACGCCGATGACATCCTGCATGATTCCGCGCTGACCAAACTGGCCAGCAACGCCGGCGAGATCGACCTGCAGGACGCCGCCGCGCCGCTGCATCTCTCCGGCGGCCTGACAAACACCGGGACGATCAATCTCGACACCAACACCGACTACGGACTGGACGTCAATGGCGGCAGCACGCTCTTGATCGATGGCGCGCTCGTCAACGACGACCGCATCAACATCGGCAACGGCTCCCTCGGGGCGAGCACCCTCGTCACGGCCGCCTCGCTCAACAACACAGGCGGCCAGATCTACATCGTCGGCGACAACGCCAAGGGGACGGAGGCGACGCTCGACATTACCGGCGCCGCGCCGACGACGCTGACGGGATATTACGATCTCGGCGGCCGCGATTCCCACGGCGGTGACTCGCTGCTGGAGTTCGGTTCAGGCAAGATCACCGCGATCGCCTCCGGGGCCGAGCTTTATCTCGCCAACCCGACGAGTTTTGTCGCCGACGCCGACGACCTTACCCATGATTCCGCTCTTACCGACCTCGCCAGCAACGCCGGCGAGATCGACCTGCAGGACGCCGCCGCGCCGCTGCACATCACCGGCGACTTCGTCAACACCGGCACGATCAATCTCGATACCAACGGCGACTACGGCCTGGACCCCAACGGCGGCAGCCGACTGACGATTGATGGCACATTCACCAATAGCGCTACCATCAACGTCGGCAACGGCGGCCTCGCCTCGGAAAGCCTCATCGTAGCCGGCGGGCTCGTCAACACGGGAACGATCAACCTGTACGGAGGCGTCGCCGAGGCGGTGCTGCAGGTCAATTCCGCGGCGCCGACGACGTGGAGCAGCACGCTCAACATGAATGTCGGCACCGTGCTCGACACGCCCGTCGGGCCCGCAGAGCTGATCTACCAGAGCGGCTCGATCCAGACGATCGACACAACCGGCGCCATGTATGTTTGGGGTCAGGCCTATGTCGCGGACGCCGCGACGCCGAACACCAACTCGGCGCTGAGCGGCCTGACATCGATCGCCGGCACGCTCTCGATCGACTTCGGCGCCAGCGTCTCGCTCGACGGGGATCTCGACGTCACCGGTTACCTGGGCGTCGACGAGCATGAGTTCGACGGCTTCGACAATTCCGGCGGAAGCACCCTGCATGTCGCGGGAACGCTGACCAACAATGCGACGGTCAGCGTCGGCAACGGCATGCTGTCCGGCCCGGCGGTCCTGACTGCGGGCCAGTTCGTCAATGCCGCCGGCGCGAGCTCAATCTGACGGGCGCGAGCAACGAGGCCGCGACCTTCACCGTAACGGCCGCCGCGCCGACGGTGTGGACCGGAGCGCTTAACGTCAACGGCGAGGCGTCGCTGATCTACAGCAGCGGATCGATCAAGACCATCGCGAACGGCGCGTCGATTGCGCTGGAGACGTCGGCCGGTTTCATCGCCGACGCCGACGACGTGACGGCCAACGGCGCGCTCTCCGGCTTGCAGTCGGTCGCAGGCTCGTTCTCGATGAGCTACGGCGCGGAGGTGACGACCAACGGCGATCTCGACGTCACCGGCACGCTGGGGGTAGACGACCGCAACGGCTCCGGCGGCAGCACGCTTACAGTGCAGGGGACGTTGACCAACAGCGCGACGGTCAACGTCGGCAGTTACGACACCGAAGGCGTCGCCACGCTGAATGTCAGCGCACTCGACAACACCGGGACGATCAATCTCAAAGGCGGCGCCAAGGCGGCCGTCATCAACGTCGCGAGCGCCGCGCCGACGACCTGGAATGGCACGATCAATGTCGATGTCGGCACCGTGCTCGGCAACCCCAGCGGGCCGGCGTCGCTCGTGTTCGGCAGCGGATCGATCCAAAGCATCGGCTCAGGCGGAGACATCACGCTGTTCGCCGCCAACGCTTACATCGCCGACGCCAACAACCTCAACAGCAATTCCGCGCTGAGCGGGCTGACCTCGAACGCCGGCGGCCTCTACATCGATTTCGGCGATTCCGTCGCGTTGAGCTGGAGACTTCGTCAACTCGGGTACGCTAGGCGTCGACAACCAGGTGTTTGACGGCTTCGACAATTCCGGCGGCAGCGGAATGACGATCGCCGGCGCGCTGACCAACAGCGGCATCGTCTACGTCGGCAACTACGCGCTGGCGAGCAGCGATACGTTCACCGCCGCCTCCGTCACCAACCAGTCGGGCGCCACGTTCAACGTCACCGGCAGCGGCACTCGGCCGCGAGCGTCGTCGTCGCCGGCGCGCTCGAAAACGCGGGAACCTGGAACGCCAACACCTCGTCGACCGAGACGTTTGCCTCACTCGACAATACCGGGGTGATGAACCTCAACGGCGCAGCCGGGCTCCCCAGCAGCTTCAACGTCATGGGAGCGACCAGCAACGCCGACGAGATGACGATCGGCGCGCATCTAGCATTCGGCGCGTCGGGCGCATTCACGGACACTGGAACGCTGAAGATCGGCGGCTTCCTCGACATCGACGACGGGCTGGAAGTCACTTCGACCGGCACGCTGCTGATGCAGGGCGGCGAAATCCTCACGCCTGATGCGTCGACCGTGACCCTGGACGCCGGCGCCACCGTCTCCGGCAATGGAACGATCCTCACGGGCGTAACCAACAATACGATCATCACGGCGACCGGCGGCCTGCTGACGCTTGACGGCCTGCTCAGCGGATCGGGCTCGCTGGCGATCGGTTCGGGCGCTGCGCTGAACTGGCCGTCGCCACGGCCGAAGCGGTCAACTTCAGCGACAACGTCGGCACGCTGAAGCTCGATCAGCCGGGAAGCTTTACGGGCGCGATTTCCGGGCTCGTGCAGGGTGACACGATCGATCTGAGCCGGCGTCCAAGTCACCAGCGCCGTCGTCAACGGTTCGACGCTGACGGTCACGGCGGTGGACGGTCAGACCTACACCTATCAGTCGCCAGGTCCCGGGCTGCGACCAACAACTTCGCGATTCAGAACGATCAGCAGGGCGGCACGAAGCTGACGCTGGGGCCGCCGGGACCGATGATTTCGGGGACCGCGACCCAGACGGCGTTTTTGGATTACCCGTCGTGTTGGGTCCGCTTGACGATCGCCGACCCAAGCGCGGGCCCCGCCGACCTGCTGACGGTGACGATCACTTCGCAGGCGCGACGTTGACAGGCACGGCTGCCGGCGCAGCAACGTTGACGGGCAGCGGCAGCAGCAAGCTGACGCTGTCGGGCAATCTAGCCGACATCAATACGATGTTGGCGGCTGTCACCTACAACGGAGTGTCGTGCGGGCGCTACGGACAATGTTCAGGTCGCAGTCACCGACGCCAACAACGCGACGGCGGCTCAGACGGTCGCCGTTACGACGGAGACGGTGCCGTACACGCCGCCTGCCTTCAATGCGCCGCCGGTGACCTACATTGTAGGGGGTCTGCCGACTGCCGTGAACGGCTTGTCGGCATCGGATCCCTATGCACAGACGACCGGGGGGCAGGCGACGTTTGAGGCAATGCCAAATGACGCAAACTCCGGGGCGGTTACTTACAATCTATCTGGCCCGGACGGTCCGGTTATTTCAGGACAAGGAACCAATCAGCTTACTGCAACCGGAACAGTTGGCCAATTAAACGCAGATTTCTCTGACGACATCACGTTGTTCGATCAATTCCAGCTCTTCCTTGCGCTCGTCGGATTTGGAAGCAACGCTATATTGTTTATTTTAACTGTTCCAACTCTTCGAAAATTCGTGGGTCCGGCGGCGAATTTAGTTGCGAAAGCCATTGAGCTAAAAACGTTAGAGCTACAGGCCAAAATAAACCTTCTCAACGTTGCCTCAGAAAGCACTCCGGCGCAGATATCTGTGAAGAAGACACGCATATAGTCACCCAGGACGGCCAGCTCTACAATTTGCAGGCAGTGGGCGAATTCGTTCTCGCCAAGTCCACGCGCGCCGGCGACTTCATTCCAAGTTCAAACGCGGCTGTCGGCGGTGGGAGCCAGCTCGTTCGCGACGGTCATGACGCAGATCGCCGCTTCGGTCGGCTCGGATCGCGTCACCTTCGCTGTCGGACGAGCTTCGACCATGCAGGTGAACGGCGCCGCGTTCGACATCGCTATCGGCGCGAGCGATCAACTTGCTGCGGGGACAGTGAAAAGACTGTCCGCTAATCTCTATCAGGTCATCTGGAACACAGGAGAAACACTACTCGTCACCGACACCGGCGCCAGTCTGGATGCCGGGTGTTTCGGAGAGGGTCGAACAACGCCCCCAACTCAATCCTTGGGCTCATCGGACCCGACAACGGACAAGCCAACGACTTTACGCTACCTGACGGAACCGTTCTGAAGCAGCCGCTCACATCGGATCAGCTTTACAACTTGTTCGCGGATGCCTGGAGAGTGACGCAGGCGACGTCGTTGTTCGACTATGGGCCCGGGCAAGTCCACCGCTACCTTCACGGATCTCAATTACCCTGCGGCCGATCTCGTCTTGTCGGATATCCCTGCAGATGTTTTGGCGATCGCCGCCCAGGCGGTGGCCGCTGCGGGCATCACGAATCCGACGGCAGCCGCAGCGGCCGAGTTCGACTACATCGCCACCGGCGGCGACCCCAACGTGCTCGCCGGCGATAAGGCCGCTTTCGCGGGAGCGATTGCAACCACGTCGGCTCCGGTAACTCCGAGCGGACCCGCTCCCGACCATCCTCGGCGTCATCGCCACGCATATCCAGCGTTCCGGAGTTCAAATCGGGACGACGACAGTCACTTTCGAGGCATATCTCACGGTCGCCTGCGGCAAGTGACACTGTAATCGACTATGCCGTCGTCTCGCCCGAAATCGGCGACTTCAACGCCGCAGACTTCGGCGGAGCGCTTCCCTCAGGCGCGTGACGATCGCCGCTGGGCAGACCAGCGTGCAATTCAACGTCTGCGGTGCCGCAGGGCGCGCTCGGCGCCTTGCCGAGTAAGACTTTGCAAGTGCAGATCAGCTCGCCGAGCCCTGTCCCGCTCCTCACGAAGCGAAGCATCGGCGGTGGTCACGGCGCCACCGCGCGCGCAGGAACGGCGCCGATTGCCGCAATTCGTTGATCTTACGCCGGGCGGCACGTTCACGCAGGTCGGCAACGACTATACGCTCGATCTCGGCGAACTCACGCTTGGCGAGCCGGTGCCGGACATTGCAGTTCGCATCGTCAATGGCGCGGCCGCGCTCCGGCGGACAGCCTGGGCGGTACGTTCAAATGGCGAAGCGTCGCCGGATACGACGTAATCGGCGACGGCACCCGTCGCAATCGCGGCGCGGCCTACAGCTACAACGGATCGCTGCCGGCCGTGCAGATCAGGCGCTGCACCGTCACCACCGATCAGGACAAGTTCGGCGCGCAGGACGAGACGATCACCTTCACGCCCAGTCGACACCAATGCCAGCGGCTATTCCGCCGGCGCTCGCGCCGATCACGCTGACGATCACCGACACGCTGGAAGTCCCCGGCACGATCTACAGCTCGGCGTTCGGCGACGTGCACATTCTCACCTACAACGGGCTGCAATACGATTTCCAGGCGGTCGGCGAATTCACGCTCGCCAAGTCGAACATCGCCGACGATTCCTTCGACATCCAGCTGCGCCTGCAGCCCTACAACGATCTCCGCTTCCGTCACCTTTATCCAGCAGGTCGCCGCGTCGCTCGGCGACGATCGCGTCACCTTCGGCATCCCGAGCTTCAACCGCCCCGCCGACGTGCTCGTCGACGGCAACGCGACGACGCTCAGCACGGCCGACCCCACGCTGACGCTCGCTGGCGGGACCATCACCGAAGTTTCGCCGAACCTGTGGAAGGTCGCTTGGAACACCGGCGAGACGATGACGGTGACGGAGGTGACACGTTCGCCGCTCGGTGTCACCTATTTTAACGTCGACGATTCCGTCCCCTCGCCTCCTATGGCGCGATCTCCGGCCTGCAGGGCTGGAACGAGGGCGTCGACAGACGACTTCCAGCTTCCCGACGGCACGGTGCTGCAAGCAACCGCTGTCGACGTCCGAACTGTACGGCGAGTACGCCAACGCCTGGCGCGTGACCCAGCAAAGTTCGCTGTTCGACTATGCCCCGGGCCAGACGACGGCGACCTTCACCGACCCGAACTTCCCCTCCGACCCGATCTCGCTCGACGACCTGCCGGCGAGCGTGGTCGCTGAAGCCGCTGCGCTGGTCGCAGCCGCCGGCATCACCGATCCCGTGACGGCCAAGAGCGCCGAACTCGACTATCTCGCGACCGGCGATCCGAGCTTCATCGCCGCCGACGCCAACATCGCGCAAACGTACTCGCAAACCGTCGCGCCGACTTTCCAGTCAACCACGACGACGCCGGCGATCGGCGTCGCGGCGAATGCGGCCAAGGTCACGGAGGCCGCCTCCGGCAAGACGGCGGTCACGTTCACCGCCTATCTCACCAGCGCGGCGACGACGGCGACGACGATCGACTACGCGGTCATCGCGTCGGGCGACGATTTGCCCGCTTCGCTGTTCGGCGCCGGGGCGACCGGCTCCGTCACGATCGCGGCCAACCAGACGTCTGCGCAATTCACGATCGAGGTTCCCCACAGCGCTATCGGCGTCTCGCCTGAAAAGACGCTCGAAGTTCAAGTGAGCTCGCCCGGCGCCGTCAATCCGGTATTCGCGCCGACCGCGCAGACGGAGATCGTCAACAACACGCCGGAGGCGGGCAGCCCCGCGATCGCCGAACTCGCCTATCTCGGCAACGCCGGCGCCTTCTCGTTCGACGCGGCGACCCAAACCTACACGCTAAATCTCGCCAACCTGCCGCAGGGCTCCGCCACGACGGCGGCGCAGTTTGCGGTGATCAACGCGGCCGCCAACGGTTCCGACAATCTCGGCGGAACCTTCACCGCCCCGACCGGCCAGGGCTTCACCGTCACCGGCGAACAGCCTCGCGTCGCCGCTCGCGGGCGGGCGAGAACTACGAGGGTCTGTATTTCTCCGTGAACACCGCCGAGCTCGGCGCCAAGGGCATGTCGCTGACGTTCAACCCTGAGGACGTCAACGACAGCGGCTATTCGCAGGCGCTGACGCCGCTGACGCTGAAGATCGTCGACAGCATCGTCGCCGCCGCCGCGCCACGCGTCAACACGCCCTCGACGATCATCTTCCCGGCCGTGCATGTCGGGACCCCCGTCAGCCAGCACGTCAGCGTCACCAACACCGCAGCGGCCGGCGCGGCCAATCTCGACGTCGCGCTCAGCGCCGGCGGCGGCGCGACCGTAAGCGGCGCCGTCACCGGCCTCGCGCCGGGCGCAACGGACGCCGCCGATCTCAGCGTCGGCATCGACACCAGCACGGCCGGCGCGATCTCCGGTTCGGTGACCGAGAGCTTCACCTCCGGACGGCGGGGCCGGCGCCTCGCCGATCGCCGAGGAGCAGCCCTATATCGACGTGTTCGGCTCGGTCTATCGGCTCGCCGACGCCTCGATCGCTTCGAACCCGCTGACGGTCCACGTCGGCGATTCCGGGACTCAAAACCTCACCTTCACCAACGTCGACCCCAACGACGGCTATTCCGAAAAACTGATCGCGACCGTCGTGGGCACGACCGGCGCCGTGACGGCGGCCGGGACGACCGGCGACATCGCCGCCGGAGCCGACGCGACGATCGCCGTCAAATTCTCGACCGCCACGCCGGGCCAGATCGGCACCGTCACTCTCGATCTGCAATCCGATGGAACGGGCGTCGATGGCCTGGGGCTGACCGACCTCGGCGACGTGACGATCCCCGTCGTGGTGACGGCCAACAAGGTGCCGGCGGCGGCTCAGTTCGAGGAGATCTCGGGCGGCGGAACGTTCGCGCAGAATGGCGCCGCCTATACGTTGAACCTCGGCGTGATCACCGCGCCGACCACTGTCTCGCTCGGCGTGCTCAACAGCGCCACAGCGCCGGCCGACGGTCTCTCCGGCGCATTCACGGTCTCGGGCGGCGACGAGTTCGTCAACTCGGGGCTCGCGGCGTTCTCGGGCCTCGCCTCGGGCCAGGCGGATTCCGCGCTGTCCGTCAGACTTAACACGGGGCTGACGGGAACGTTCAGCGAGACCATCACGCTGAACCCGGTCGACGCGACGACCGGCGCCTCGCTGCCGGTGGAGACGCTGACGATCACCGGCGAGGTCGACACGGCGACGCCGCCGCCGACGATCACAGCGCCCGCTTCGGCGCAGTTTGCGCCGGGCGTGGCCAGCGCCATCACCGGCGTCAGCGTCGCCGACAGCAACGACGGCGCGATCGTCACCGTCACCCTGTCCGACGCGCGACGGGCTGCTTGCGGTCACGACCAGCGGCGCCAGCAACGTAACCGGCGACAACACGGTTACGCTCACGCTCTCCGGCTCGTTCGCCGACGTGAACGCCGATCTCGCGACGTTGACCGACACCGATAGCGCCTCGAGAAGCCGACGCCATTGTCGTCACCGCCGACGATAATTTTGGCGGCCAGGCGGACTCCGGCGCTGATCGCCGCTCAGCCGCTCGCCAACGCGACGGTCACCATCGCCCCGGTTGACGGCGACAACGTCATCAACAATGCGCAAGCCCACGCGACGGCCGGCGTCGCGCTGAGCGGCACGATCTCGGGCCTCGTCGCCGGCGCGACGTTCAATGTATCGGTGACCGACGGCGCCTTCTCGGCGAACTATATCGCGACGGTCGATTCCTCAGGCGCCGGCTGGACCGCGACGATCCCTGAGACCGACGCCATGGCCCTGCCCGACGGCTCCGCCACGGTGACGGCCATTGCCAACGCTGAACACCAAAGCCGCGGAGACGGTCACGGTCGCGGAGACCGCACCGACAGTGACCATTTCGACGGTTGCCGGCAACGATGTCCTGAACGCGGCGGAAGCGAGCGCGGCCGCGGGCGTCGCGCTGACCGGGAGTTCGACCGGTCTCGCCGTCGGCGCCACCTTCAACGTCAATGTGACCGACGCGGGCGTCAGCCACACCTACACGGCGACGGTCGGCGCGGACGGCGCCTCCTGGTCGGCGACGATGCCGACAGCGGACGCCGAGGCGCTGGCCAATGGCGCAGCGACGGTCAGCGCGCACCCCCACGACATCTACGGCAATATCGCTCCGCTTGTTACGCATGATTTCAGCGTCGAGGAGACGGCGCCAACCGTGACGATCGGGATCGTCGCGGGCGACGACGTGCTGAATGAAGCCGAGGCCAGCGCGGTCGGCGGCGTCGTGTTGACCGGTGGATCGACGGGCCTCGCCGAGGGAGCGACCTTCACGGTCACGGTGGTCGACGGCGGCCGCGAGTCCACGTGTATCAGGCGACGGTCGGCGCCAACGGCGCCTGGTCGGCGACGATGCCGACGGCGGACGCCGAAGCGCTGGTCGACGGAACGGCGACGGTCAAGGCGCAGGCGACCGACGCCAACGGCAACGTCTCCGCGCTCACCAAGCACAGGTTCACAGTCGCCGAAACGGCCCCTACGTTGACGATCGACGCGGTCGAAGGCGACAACGTGCTGACGAAGGCGGAGGCGGCCGCCGCCGGCGGCGTCCCGCTGTCGGGCGAGTCGACCGGCCTTGCCTCCGGCGCGACCTTCTTCGTCACCGTCACAGGACGGCGGCGAGTCCTACACATATCTGGCGACCGTTGGCGCTGGCGGCGCATGGACGGCGACCATGCCGACCGCCGACGCCAAATCGTTGATCCCGGGAATGGCGACGGTCAGCGCTCAGGCCACCGACGCCAACGGCAATGTTTCGAAACTGGCGACCGAGACGTTCACGTTCACCACGGCGGGGTCCGCCAATGGCGACGTGCATCTGACGACGTTTGACGGCCTTCGCTACGATTTCCAGGCCACCGGGCAGTTCGTGCTCGCCGAATCGACGAACGCCGCGGATCCGTTCCAGGTGCAGGTGCAGGAAACGGCCTGGAACAATTTTACCAGCGTGACAACCAAAGTCGCCGTGGAAGTCGGCGACAACATCCTCACGTTCAAGCAGGACGGCTCGGTCTACCTGAACGGCGTTCTCGATTCGAGCGACGCGAGCGACCTCACGGGCGGCAAGCTCGTGCGGCTTTCACCCGACGCCGAAGAGGTTCAGTGGGACGGCGGCGAGGACCTGTTTGTCAGCAAGAGCCGCAACGGTTTTATCAACCTGGTCATGACGCTGCCTGACACCGACGGCGCGAACTCGGTGCAGGGATTGCTCGGCCGCAATTCGGGACAAGCCAACGATTTCAGTCTGCCGGATGGAACCGTCATCGCGCAGCCCCTGAGCAGCAAGGAGCTGAAAGGCTTCTATGCCGACGCCTGGCGCGTCACCGAGGCGGACTCGCTCTTTACGGGCGTGGTCAGCGCGCCCGCTGCGACGTCGAATGGATCGGCTGCGATCATGTCATCAGGGCTCAACGCGACGCGGACCAATTTGTCGAACGGCGGCTATGAGATATCCACGACCGGAATCGTCGGCGAGCCCTACGACAGTTCCAACGACTTCTACGACGCAGGGGGACATATCGAATCCGGCATTGTTCTCCGAGAACGGCAAGGCCTTCGAAATCGAGAACTGGAACGCCGACGGCTCCGTTCGCAATAGCGATCTGTTTGGCGCGGCCGGATCGCCATTTGGCGTATCTTCGTCGATCGACCTCGAGGCCTTTACGCCGCAAGCCTCGCTTGCGTTCCACGAAAATGCATCGAACGCGTTCGGGGTTCTCTCAGTGTCGGAAGCCGGCGAAGTCCTGCAGCTGCGACTGAACGGAGACTACCAACTCTCGAATTTTTCGATCGCCAGCGACGGCATGGGCGGCGCCCAGATTCTCTATCATGCGGCTTGACCGGCGCCGAACCGGGAATCGAGCAGTCTCAGCGTCGCTGCTGCCAAACCGGCGGTGGCGACGTCGGCCGACTCATGTGTGAATGACGCCGGTCGCGGGGTCGAATCCGCTGATCGTCAGCCCGGGCACGTTGTCGGCGAAGGTGATGTGCCCCAACGTCGTTCCGCGATCGAACGCTGCGCTGAACGCCGCGCCGTTCGTCAGGCGGAAGAACGTGTCGACGTTGAGGAGGCCGGCGTCGATGAACTGCTGGGCGTTGGCGCCGTTGTTGAAATCGAGAACGATCTTCGTATTGGAGATGTCGAACGCAGACCCTGGATTCAGCAAAAGCTTTGTTTCCAGAAACCCGCCCGCGCCGTCCGGATCGACATTGAAGACCATCTCGCCGCCGGTCTGAGTAAAGCCGCCGAGGACCGTGAGCGAGCCGCCCGGCGCGGCGCCGGCGTCGATCTCGCCGCCGGTCGCGGAGACGGTTCCGGTCGTGAGGCCGCTGCCGCCGAAAACGCCGCTCTTGATGACGAGGGTCGAGGCGTCGAGCGCGCCTCCGTTAGCGAGCGTCGTCGTTCCACCGCCCGACTGGGTGAACGCGCCGGTCTCGTGCAGGGTCGCCCCGTTAAGGGTGAGGGCGCCGCGATTGGTCACCGCGCCGGTCACTTTCATCGCGCCCACGTCGTTCAATTTCGCGCCCGCCGCGATTTCAAGCGTGTTCGATGCGAGCGCGCCCGTGACCTTCAGCTTGCCGCTCGAGACAATGGTGTCGCCGAAACTCGAATTGCCGCCGAGCGTCCATACGCTGTCGGAATTGACGGTAATCGTCTGAAAATTGCCAAAGTTGTTGTTGGCGGTTCCGTTGCCATTCAGGATCAAATAGTTGGACGCGCCGGATATTGCGCTTCCAAAAGCTGCGCCAACCAGCGTGGAGCCGGTTTCGAGGGTCAGCGTGTTCGTCCCCGATCCTCCGAAGACGACCGACGAGGCCCCGCCGCTGATCGTGCCTGAGTTTGTCACCGCGCTTCCGCCGTTGGCCTGTACGCCGACGGCGCCGCCGCGGATCGTTCCACCGGTCTCGTTCGTCAACGCGCCGCCGGAGGTGAGAACAACGCCTAGACCATTAGCCCCTAAGCCGGTGATGGCGCCCGTATTGGTGACCGAGTTAGGCCCCGCGCCGCCGCCGAGACAGACGCCGAAATTCCCGCCGGAGATCGACCCGCCGCTGTCGTTTTCGACGGTTCCGCCGCCGCCGAAATGCACGCCTCCCGCAGTCGTCCCTGATATCGAGCCGGAATTGGTCAAGGCGCCGGCGCCGCCGTCGATGCTGACGCCAAGGTTCCCGGCGTTGATCGCGCCGGTGTTGGTGACCGCGCCGGCCTGCAGGAGAACGACTCCGTTCACCGTATTGTTCGCGCCGCCGATGGCGCCTCCGTTGATCACGGAACCGGTCCCGCCCTCGATGATGACGCCGTTCGCGGCGCCGCTGATGGTTCCGCCGCTCTGGTTGGTCACCGCACCGCCGGTGTCGATTTCGACGCCGGCGCTGTTCACCGCCGTTCCGTAGATCCCTCCGGAGTTCGTGACCGTGTTGGTCGCGGCGCTTCCGCCGCCGATGAAGACGCCAAGCGCGCCGCCGCTGATGGTCTTCGTGTTGGTGATTGCGCCGCCGCCGAGAAGCCGCACCGCGGCGGCGGAAGCGTTGGTGGCGAAGATGGCGCCGGCATTGGTGACCGAGCCGGCGCCAGTCGAAAACAGAACGCCGGCGTTGGCGCCTTTGATCGTCGCCCCACTCTTGTTCTTGAGAGTGCCTCCCGCCTCGGCGACAAAGCCCATTCCATCGGCCGCGACGGCGGTTATGGTTCCCGAGTTGGTGACCGCGCCGCCGGCCCCCAAGTACACGCCCACGCTGTCCGGCCCGGTGGCGTTGAGGCTCCCGGAGTTGTTGAATGTACCGCCCTTGAGCAGGAGCACGTCGCAGGCCTGGTCGGCCGTGACGAGGACCGTCCCGGAGTTGGTCACCGCGCCGCCGTTGAGGGTGTAGAGTCCGGAGTCGAGAACACCCGTGGCGGTGACGCTCCCGGAGTTCGTGATCGCTCCGCCGCCCCCGGTCGCGATGGCTGCGGTGTTGTATCCCGCATTCGTGACCGTGCCGGCGTTGGTCACGGAGCCGCCGCCTGCGACGTAAACGGAGACGTGGGAAAGCCCCAACGCGCCACCGCTGATCGTGCCTCCCGCCTGGTTGTTGACAGAACCCGACATGACGAAAACGCCGTTCGCTTCTGCCGCTATCGTGCCCGCGTTCGTGACGGCGCCGGCGCCATCGATGAAGACCCCGGAGTAGCCGCTGATTGAGCCGCCGCTTTGATTGACGACCGAGCCGCCCTTCTCGAGCAAGATGCCCTCGCCGGCGCTGTGCGAGGCGCCGCTGATCGCGCCAGAATTGGTCACCTTGCTGCCGGACGCGGCGAGTTCGACGCCTATGAATGAGCCGCTGACCTGACCAGAGTTGGTGATGTCCCACAGGGAGCCAGGCCCGCCGAAGACCCCTACTAACGAGGGGCTGAGCGCGTTGATGCGGGTTCCGGCGCCGAGGGTGATCGGGTTGGGCGTGCCGAGCATGTAGGTTGTCGTCTGAACCGGATTGACCATGCACGTGCTCCCAATGGCCCCGGATGTCAGGGTCTTCTTGGTCCCGGTCATGGGACTCGCCTACCGCCGTCGGAAGTCGTCAGAGGGCGGCCGAAAGTCTTTTCCGATTGACTCCGATTGCGCGGCGCCCTGGGTTAACGCTCACTTGCGTGACGCTGGCGGCCGTTACAGACCGGGTTGTGGCGGACACTGTGTGCCGACAGCAATTACTAGGCATTTAATCCGCGGGACTCGATTTGATCTAACGCCGCGATAGACGCTTACTTCCTGGATACGATCGATGAACACAGGGAATCGCCTGAACGTTTTCATGCGGCGATGTGAGCTGGGAGAGCTATGTCGGCCCAGGCGACGACCTTGCGGCGAATCCGTGCTGTTTCCGGTTCTGAGCACGTTGTGGACGCAGTGCATGACCGCCGGCGTCGCGACGTCTAAGGCCACGGCCGAAGAGACATTCGAGCTGCCCAACCAGGAAAACCTGCGGTTCATCGCGAAACGCCTGGCCGGGCTCATTGGAGAGGGCGAATAATGTCGCTTTCGCCGAAAGTCGCCGGCTCGCCGACGTTCAGCCGGCGCCGACTTGCTGACCCTCGCGCGCGTCGATTTCGGCGTCTTCCTCGCGCTGATGTTCCCGGAGCTGCACGACAACCGGCAGATGATCCCCGCACCCTATGTCAACCTGATGGTTGAGGTGCTGACGGTGGTTCGCGAGGGGGCGCAAAAGCGTCTGATCCTCAACCTGCCGCCCGGCCATATGAAGTCGCTGATCGTCTCGGTGATGTTCACCGCCTGGATGCTCGGCGTCGACCCCTCGAAGCGCATCCTTTGCATCAGCTACGGCGAAGATCTGACCCGGCAGTTGTCGCGCCTGACGCGACGCGTGATGTTGTCGCCCCTCTACCGGCGCATCTTCCCCGGCGCGATCCTCGCCAAGCAGTCTGAGGATTTGCTGACCACGACCAAGGGCGGGCAGCGCCTGGCGACCGCGGTCGGCGGCACCATCGCTGGCTTCCGTTCGGAGCTGACGATCATCGACGATCCGATGCAGCCGGACGAAATCGCCTCCGAGATCAAGAAGCAGGGACTGCGCGACTGGTATTCGGGCGTCGTCGAGCAGCGCCTCGTGCCTGGCGGCGCGATGATCGTCGTCATGCACCGGCTCGCCCCCGACGATTTCACCGCGACGCTGCTCGAGAAGGGCGGCTGGCTCCACGTTTCCCTGCCGCTCATCGAAGTCGAGGAGATCGACTTACGCCGACCGCGCCGATCGCTGATTTCTGGACGCGCAAACCCGGCGAGCTGTTGAGCCCTGGCTGGACGACGAAGGCGGTGGTCGATGAGCTTCAGGCGCACCATGCCGAAGGAGATCTTCGAGGGCCAGTATCAGCAGAACCCGCAGTTCGGCGGCTCCGGCATCTGCTCGATCGACCGCCTCGCGCGCTACGAAGCCCCTTCCCATTATGAACTGACCGTCCATTCCTGGGATCTCGGCGCGACCAAGAATGGCGGCGACTGGACGGTCTGCGCCAAGTTCGGCCTGACGCGCGACCAACAGGGCCGCGACGTATTCGACCTCTTGAGTATCGTCCGGATTAGGGTCGAACTGCCCGACGTCCGGGAGATCATCCGCATTCACGACCGGACCGATAAGCCGGCGCTCGTCATCGTCGACGGCGTCGGCATTGGGCGCGGGATCGTGCAGGAACTCGGCCGCGACATGCAGCACCTGCTGCCGGGCGGCTCGTTCGACGACCAGAACGTCGCCGGGCTAAAGCTCCGCCGATTCCATACCGCGATGCCGGCGATGTACGACGGCCTCGCGCGCCTGCCGGCGACGATGCAGGGGCTCGAAGTCCTGCTCAACGAGTTCGCGGCCTTCCCGGACGGCCGACACGACGACCAGGTCGACGCGGTCTGCAACGTCGTGGCGAACCGGGAATTCGTGATCCGGCGCGCGCGCCTCTGGGGCGAACGGCTAGGCCGCATCCGCCCGTACCCGCGTGTGGCGCCGCAGCCTGCGCCGAAGTCCCGCGATCAGGAGCTCCACGAACGCCGACTGAACCGGGGTCGCTACTGACATGCTGACGCTCCGCAATCCGGCGCCACACTTCCTGCACCCGTTCGTCACGGCCACCAGCCCGAGCAATAGCCATTCGGTACCGCCGCCGCGCAACTCGCACACGCAAACGTCGCCTTCGCGGTCGCCCCCTTGCTCAGCGCCACCGCTCGCAATCGCCAGTCAACGCCTCGCTCTCAAGCCCTCAGTCCTCTTCACGTCTTCAATCCTCGACCCCTCGGAGTAACAACATGTCCCGCCAAGAATCGCAATTCGCCGATGGCGCCCAACAACTTCACAGCCCAGTTGAAGGACAAGAACCGCAATCGCCGCGAAACCCAGAGCCGCCTGCAGGCCGCTATGGCGGCGCCAAATCCGCGTCGCAACGATCTCGTGCCGCCGCTCGCGCGTGTCGATGTGCAGATCGATGCTTTGCGCTTCCCGTCCCGAAAAGTCCGCGCCTTCGACGAGGCGCATGTGCAGGACGTCATGCGCTCGATCGCGGGGCTCGGCTTTTGCGTCGCCGATCCTTATCGGCAGGGACAATCTCGTCCTTGACGGTCAGAGCCGCGTGGAGGCCGCGCGGCGTCTCGGCCTGCTCCAGGTTCCTTGCATTCACATCGACCATCTTTCCGATGACGAACAGCGGCTTCTTCGCCTCGCGGTCAACAGGCTCGGCGAGAAGGGCCGCTGGGACCTTAACGAGCTCAAGGTCGAGTTTGGCGAGCTCATTCTGAACGACGTGCAGATCGAAGTCTCCGGCTTCACCGTCGATGAGATCGACCAGATCGTTGTCGATAACGAACCCAGTGCGGTCGAGGCCGGCGCGCTCGCTCGCCGTCCGCCGGCGCCACCGCCGTCGCGCAGCTTGGCGATGTCTTCCTGCTTGGGCGCCATAAGCTCGCCTGCGGCGACGCGACAGACCCTGAAGTGTGGCGCCGGCTGATGGAGACCGACGCGCCGGCGCGCCTGCTGCTCAGCGACGAGCCCTACAACGTCAAGATCAAAGGCCACGTCTCCGGCTCTGGCCACCGCGAGTTCGCGATGGCTTCCGGCGAAATGTCGGACGCTCAGTTCATGAGCTTCAATGACGCCTGGATCGCCGCGTCGACGCCCTGGCTGTGTGACGGCGCGGTGTTCGGCACCTTCATCGACTGGCGCGGCTATCCGACCGTCCACGCCGCCGCCGCTCAAGGCCGGCCTTGTCCCCCTCAATCTCATCGTTTGGGGCAAAACGAACGGCGGCATGGGCAGTCTGTACCGCTCGCAGCACGAGCTGCTGCCGCTGTTCAAGAAGGGGTCCGCGCCCCACGTCAACAACGTCGAACTCGGCAAGCGTGGCCGGTGGCGCTCAAACCTCTGGACCTATGCTGGCGCCTCGTCTCTTGGCTCGGATGCGCGTCGGGGCTTGCAGGACCATCCGACCGTCAAGCCCACCGCGATGCTCGAGGACGCGCTCATCGACCTGACGAACCGTGGCGAAATTGTCCTCGACCCCTTCCTCGGCTCTGGATCAACTCTGATCGCCTGCGAAAAGACCGGACGCACCTGCCGGGGTCTGGAGCTCGATCCGCTCTACGCCGACGTCATCGTCCGTCGCTTCGAAACGTTGACCGGCGTCCCCGCTGTGCTGGAGGAGACCGGCGAGCGGTTTGCGGACCTCGCGGCGAGGCGGTCGCGCGAACAGTCGGACGCCGCGTGCGAGAGTGACGACGACCCTGTCAGCAACGAGCGCGGCGGCGTTGCGCCGCCACCCCTCCTCTTCCACCGACGAACCGCTCGATAGTTTGGGGTAGGCCCGAGAGACTGGCGGCCCCTCACGGCTATCAGGAATTCCTCGACAGGTTCCAAAGGGCATCGGCTGTCGTTACAAGTCGATCCCGCCATGCAAGGCGATTGATCCAATGCGCTGGGATAGTTGACAGTCCCCAGACAGCTCCGGCGATCTGACCCGTCACCGCTCCGACGGTATCGGCGTCGTCGCCGAGATTGACAGCTTTCAAAACCGCCTCCGAGAAATCCTTGGAGGTTCCTACCGCCCAGCATGCGGCTGTCGAGCGTATCGACGACGTAGCCTGTTGAACGGATAGAGGAGCGCTCCTTGCCGCGCCACGCGCCATTGGCGATAGCCTCCACTTTTGGTGACCCGATTTCAGCTCTCGCTGCAGCCTGCAACGCATCCAGTCCCATCCCCGCGATGCCTGCAGCCAGAATACGTCCCATGCCCTCAGCCGACGCCAGGCATTCCTCGGCGGCGTGTGTCACTGCGGATTGCGCACGCCCGAGCGCTGCGGATCGATCCTGGTCGCCGCCAGCGACAAGCGCCGCGGGAGCCAGCCGCATGATTCCGCCGTTGCCGGCGGCGCGTCCGGATTTGTCGCCAACCGGCGATCCGGTGCGGCGAAAACTTTCCAGCGCCGTACGTGTCGTGACGCCAATGTCGAAGCATCGACCGGTGACGCTGTTCTCGCCCTCGTCGAGCCAGCGCAGAAAACGACGCGCGAGGTCGGAAGGGTCAAGGACCCCATTGGAGGCCAGCAAGCTGTCCGCCAGGCAGAGCGCCATCGAGGTGTCGTCGGTCCATTCGCCGGGCTTAAGTTTGAATGGGCCGCCGCCAACCAAGTCCACGACAGGAGGATAAGTGTCGCGCTGCGAAAACTCGATCGTCGTCCCCAGCGCATCGCCGACCGCAAGTCCGATGAACGCGCCGAGCGCGCGATCACGCTGCGGATCTGACGCGGCCGCCTTCTTCACACCCGGCGCAAGGCGCGCGTTCGCTCGCGCACTCGCACCACGGGCGATCGGTCTATCGACGCGATTCGTGGCCCATGAGGCGGCGCCTTTTCGAACCCACTTTTCCTGTTCCGATGTCTCAATAGCTCCAGGCCGCGCTAGCCGAACTTGGGCCAAGGCTGCCTCGGGTTCCACGCCCTCATCCACAAGCAGGCGCGCCGCGATCATGCCAGCGCGTCCCAACCCGCCGCGGCAATGGATCAAGACATTTTCCCCCGCGTTAAGCCTGTTCCGGAGCGCCTTGCTTTGGTCCGGCCATCCTGCGTCGAATGCCGCGTCGGGAATGCTGACGTCCCGGATCGGCAGATGCAGCCACTCCATGCTACGCCGACGAACCTCGTCTTCGAGCGATCGGATGCCGAGCAACTCGAACTCGTGCGCTTCAATCAAGGTCACCACAACTCTCGCCTTCCAGGTCGAAACGGCGTCGAGATCGATCGCGAGATCTCTCGCCCATGCGCCGGACAAGGAATGAGGATCCTTCTTGCCTGGCGCGAATGTTACCCCGATTGCGCCTGCAAAGCGGCCCCGCTCACGACAGCTATTTTAAGTGGATCGCTTAGGCTGGTCCTAATCATTTGTGTTTGCTAATTCCCGTCGTTGTCGCACCAATATCTACAAGCCTCGCCTAAATGGCTCCGCCGCGATTGCTAAAGCGTCGTCAGATACCCTTACTTCATCGCCTGGGCTTCACTCCGCGCCTGCAGTCATGCTTCTGAGGCGAAGTACCTCGCTTGCATCGGCACGAGTGCGCTGACGTCGTGCAAAACAGATACTCCGGTCCCAAGATCTATTGGCTCCATACCCGTTCGCGCTCAGGCTCGCGGCGCACTTCGATCATCGAAACGGCGCCGGGCTAGCCGCGACACGGATCGCTCTCGTGCACGCGGTAGTCGAAGGAAATGTGACGTCAGTAACTTGGAAACGGCAATCAGAGTCAATAAGCCGGCTATAGGCGACCAACGCAGTCCAGATTGAGATCTGATTCTGAACGGCGAAGATCTGGACGCGGTCGAGTGGAAATCTCTCGCGCTCGATTTGCACGAGTAGCGGAGGCTCGCGGTGCGTCGACTAACAATTGTTATGGCGAGAGAGATGCGCTTCCTCGGTCCATTCCGCATCGCCAGAATTCGCTACGGACCCCTACTCCGTACGATCGGTGTCTTGGGTTTGGCCTCACGATAGTCGGGTATGCGATTTGCGATGCAGTGACATTCG
Organism: uncultured Pseudomonadota bacterium; assembly: GCA_963771455.1. Taxonomy (GTDB): domain Bacteria; phylum Pseudomonadota; class Alphaproteobacteria; order Rhizobiales; family Beijerinckiaceae; genus Roseiarcus. The sequence continues at coordinate 6,484 of CAVYTP010000014.1, read as the reverse complement.
GGCCCTGAGAGACCTCTGCCTTTGAACAGCAGCAATACGCTGCTCGTTTCAGCGACTTCCGCTGCGACGGCGGCCAATTGCGGGCCAAATGCCGCGATGGCAACGGTCGCGATTTTGTCAGTTTTGGTTTGATGCAGACAATTGTAGATTGCGCCTCGCGTACAACGGCGATTTCGGCAAGCGGCCGTCGACCGTCAAATATGCAACGAAGCGCCCATCGCCGTGAACGCACTCTCACTAATCGCCTCGCCAAGCGTCGGGTGGGCGTGGATGGTTCCCACGATATCCTCCAGTCGAGCCCCCATTTCGAGCGCCAGAGCAAAGCTCGAGGATAGCTCCGAGACTCCTCCGCCGACGGCCTGCATGCCCAGCACCACGTGGTTGTCAGCCCGAGCGATGATGCGGACGAAACCCGCTTCCGCTTGCCGCGTCATCGCACGGCCGTTCGCGCGGAAGGGGAACACCCCGCTGCGGATATCTCCGCATGCGGCACGTGCGGCGGCCGGGGAGAGGCCGACGCTAACCACTTCTGGATCGGTGAACGTCACCGCGGGGATCGTGACCTTGTCCCAAGCGCGGCGATGCCCCGCTAGAATCGCAGCCACCATTTCACCCTGCGCCATGGCTCTGTGGGCCAGCATAGGTTCACCCGTGACGTCGCCAATCGCCCAGACATCGCGCATGGACGTTGCACAGAGGTCATCGATACGAATGAATGGTCCGTTCATCGCGAGATCGAGACCTTCGAGACCGAACCCTTGCGTGCGAGGCCGTCTGCCAACCGACACAAAATCTTGTCGGTCTTCAACGAAGTTATGTTTCCTTGCGGGTCGGATATGCGAAGCACGCCGCCTTCGAAGCCAATCGCGCGGGCCTCGAGGTGCACAGCGACGCGAAGCTCTGCGAGGCGACGTGTGACGGGATGGGTGAGTTCGCTGTCGTATTGGGCCAAAATGCGATCAAGCGTTTCGACAATCGTGACGGATACGCCAAGCTTCGCGAATGCCATTCCAAGTTCCAAACCGATATAGCCTGCGCCGATTACGGCGAGAGATCCTGGCAACTCGGTCAGAGCCAACGCGCCGGTTGACGACAAGACGTCGCCGCCGAAAGGAAGCGCCGGGAGAGGCGCGGGCTCCGATCCCGTGGCGATAACCAGATGTTCGCAAATGATGTGCTGCTCACCTTCTGACGTGGTAACCCGCGCCGATTTGCCGTCGATCAAAGTGGCGTATCCGGTTATGACGCGGACCTTTGCATTCTTCAGAAGTGAGCGGACACCACCTGTCAATCGAGCCACCACGCCGTCCTTCCAAGCCGAAGTTTTGGCGAAGTCGATCTGGGGTTGGGCGACAGTCAGACCTATCGCTGAGTGGGTGGACCCCGCCGAGATGCTGTAAAATTCCTCCGCAGCGTGAATCAGAGCTTTTGAAGGTATGCAGCCAACATTGAGGCAGGTTCCCCCGGTTCGATCCGCCTCGACAAGGATGACGCCAGAGTCCCATCTGGCCGGCGCGTATACCGGCGACATCGCCGCCGGGGCCGCCGCCTATGATGAGCACGTTACACCTATGTTCAACCATCAACGCTTACTCTCTTTCGGCGGCCAGAGGTTTTTAATCGAAAAATATTGTCGCCGGCGCCTGAGAAGTCCTCGGGACTCGCTGAATGAAAGTCGCGGCGTCCCACCCGTCAACCACACGGTGGTCGAACGACGAAGACAGGTTCAACACCTTGCGCGGAATAAAGGCGTTATCGCGCCAGACTGGCTTAATCGCGATCTTGTTGATGCCAACGATCGCGACTTCCGGTGGGTTGATGACGGGGGTGGTTGCGAGGCCGCCGAGGGCCCAAGCGAAGTTATTGTGATCGTAGAGCCCGACATGTCGTCGCGCTGACCGCGCCCCTCCCGCGCGGCCTCCGTCACTCGCTTCATCTCGGAGGCGATCTCGTGCAGGCCCCGGCTTTCCGCGTGCTTCACGACAGGAACCGTCAGTCCGGCCGCCGTCTGGGTGGCGACGCCGAAATGTATGGCGCCGAAGCGCTTGATCACGTTTTCCTGGTCGTCGTAGTGCGCGTTCATCTGCGGGAATTCTGCCAGCGCGCGGGTCATCGCGAGCATGAGGAACGGGAGCAACGTCAGTCTCGGGCGAGCTTCGCTCGCTTGCCCGTTAAGAGTGGCGCGAAGTTCTTCCAGCGAAGTGACATCCACTTCCTCGATATAGGAGAAATGCGCGATCCGACGCGAGGCGTCGGCCATGCGTTGCGCGATGCGTCGGCGCAGCCCGACCACGTCTACGAGCGCGACCGACATGTTCGGCGCGCGGCGGGTTGCGGCAGGCGCCGTGGGAGGCATATCGACAAACGCGGTTAAATCCTCGTGCGTGACACGGCCCGCGGGCCCCGAGCCGGCGAGAAGGCGCAGGTCGATTCCGCCGTCGCGCGCGCGCCGCCGAACCGCCGGAGACGCGAGTGGCCGCTCGGCGGTGTTTCGTACAGCAACACCGGTGCGCAAAGTCCGCGAGCGCTCGTTTTCGGTGGCCGCCGCGTCCACTTTAGCGACGATCGCGGGCGGCTGGGACGGCCGCGCGGAGGCGGGCGGAGGAGCAACCCTGGGACCGCTCGAACTCTGCGCATTTGGCGGCGGCTGGTCGGGCAGGCCTTCCACCTCGACTCGGATCAGTTCAGAGCCGACAGCGAGGGTCTCGCCGACCGATCCACCTAGATAAAGCACCTTCCCTGAGAAGGGCGTAGGTATCTCGACGTTTGCCTTGTCGGTCATGACTGTGACCAGATCTGGTCCGCCTCGATTCGTCGCCGACCTTGACCGCCATTCGACGATCTCAGTCTCGACGACCTTCGCCTACGTCAGGCAGCCAACGACGCATCCCATGTCAGGCTTCCATCGCTTTGCGGAGCGCCCGAGCTACGCGGGCCGGACCAGGGAAATATTCCCATTCGAACGCGTGCGGATAAGGCGTGTCCCAACCGGCGACCCGCCGAACTGGCGCCTCTAGGTAATAGAAGCAACGTTCCTGGATGATCGCGGAGAGTTCTGCGCCGAAGCCGGAGGTCAGCGTGGCCTCATGGACAATCACACAACGTCCCGTTTTCATCACAGAGCGCACGATCGTGTCGATGTCCAGCGGCGCGAGCGTCCGAGGTCAACGATCTCGGCGTCTATCCCCGTCTCGCTCGACGGCGGCCAGCGAAACATGGACCATCGTACCATAGGCGAGCACGGTAACGGCGGGTGCCTCGCCGTCGCACGCTGCTTCGCCGATCGGCGTCGTGTAATATCCGTCTGGAGTTTCGCTGAGTTCGTGCTTGGACCAAGGCATCATGGGACGATCGTGATGCCCGTCGAAGGGTCCGTTGTATATTCGCTTCGGCTCGAGAAAGACCACAGGATCATCGCATTCGATCGCCGCGATCAACAGCCCCTTTGCGTCGGCCGGGTTGGACGGGACGACCGTCTTTAGTCCAGCGACGTGGGTGAATAGGGCCTCTGGGCTCTGGCTATGCGTCTGCGCGCCGTAGATGCCGCCGCCACAGGGCATGCGCATGACGAGGGGCGCGGTGAACTCGCCCGCCGATCTGTACCGCAGGCGCGCGGCCTCCGAGACCAACTGATCGTAGCCGGGATACATGTAGTCGGCGAACTGTATCTCGCCGACCGGGCGCATGCCGAACGCTGCCATGCCAACCGCGACGCCGACGATGCCTGGTCTCAGAAACAGGCGAGTCGAAACACCTTGCCGAGCCATATTTCTTCTGCAACCCTTCGGTGCAACGAAACACGCCGCCGAAAAATCCGACGTCTTGCCCGAACACGACGACGCGGTCATCTCGGCCCATCATCACGTCCAACGCGTCACGAATGGCCTCTATCATTGTCAGCCGCCGCATCGTCAATACCCCGACTGCTGGCGCTGTTCGCGCAGATTTCGGGGCATTTCTTGTAAACGTCGTCGAATATCGTCGCGGGGCTAAGCCGCGGACCTTCGTGGAGGGTGCCGTGCTCGTCGCTTCCTTGGCCGCCTCGGCAATCTCGTCTTCAAGTTCCGCAACGAGCTGGATGTGCCGATCTTCGCTCCATTCGCCCATGCCGAAAAGATGCGCTTTGAGCCGATCGACAGGGTCGCCCAGCGGCCAACCGGAATAATCTGTCGTCGCTTGGCGCGATATTTGGAGGGATCGTCGGAGGTCGAGTGAGGCGCCGCACGATAGGTCACCCATTCGATCACGGTTGGTCCCAATTCCTCGGCGCGCCCGCTCGACTGCCCAGCTGCAGCGCGGTCGACGGCGAGGTAGTCGTTTCCATCGACCCGCAACGACAGGAATGCCGTATCCATGCGCTCTTGCGGCGAATGTTGAGCGTTCGCCTCCTCCTGCGAATGCCTGATTGGTCGAGATCGCCTACTGATTGTTGACGACATTTAGAACGACCGGCGGGCGATACACGGAGGCGAACACTAGCGCGGCGTGAAAGTCGCTTTCGGCGGTCGCGCCGTCGCCGATCCAAGCTGCTGCGATTTGGCCCTCCTTCGAATGGCCGCCGCCATCGCCCATCCTACCGCCTGAATGATACTGTGTACCTAGATTTCCCGAAATCGAGAAAAAGCCGGCCTCGCGCGCCGAGTAGAAGACGGGCAGCTGGCGCCCCTTCATCCGATCCTTGCGTTCGAAAGCACCTGGCACATCATGTCTATGAGCGGCCAGTCTTGCGCGATCAGCAGCCCCTGTTGTCGATAGGTCGGGAAATTCATGTCACCTCTACAAAGCGGTCTGGAATGCGCAAGCGATCGCCTCCTCGCCGGTGCACTGCATGTAGAACGACGTCAGACCCTGGCGCTGGATCTTCATCATCCGCGCGTCGTACGCGCGCGTCTTCTGCATCGCGCGCAATCCGCTCCGCAAAGCGTCGGCGCCGAGCACTGGCGCCCAAGGGCCTCCACGTCGGCTTCGTCGTCGAGAACCCGGATCAACGTGTACGCAAGATCGCGGACGTCCGCGGCAGCCGCGTCCACCGCCGGACGGGGAACCTCTCCGGCTGCGGCGAAAAACCTTCCGTAGTCGCCCGCGCGGTCAGGGCGGCTAGGAGGTTCCGGTACTTGAAGCGCGCTTTGGCGGTCTGCGGGCGCGGCCGTGGGCACTACGCGACCCTCAGCGTGATGACACAGACATGCCTAGCGAGCCGCGAGGAGATATTCGCCGCATCAGTCCCCCTCGGCGTGGCGATCCGCATAAGAACTCTAGCTTCTCCGCCGGCCTCGCTCACAACGTGCAGTTCCAGAATGCGGAAGCCGAATTTCGCAATGTCGGTAAGAAGCCGGAGCACGCCGTCCACCGCGTCTGAGAGAATGGCGCTAAGCGAAAAGCATTCTTGGCGTCGTGGGAATTCGTTGGGCATTGGAGCTGTCCTCCGGTTGAAGGACGTTACCCTCCCTTGTGCGCTAGAATTTGCTTACTTATGCTAGTATCGGACTTATTTTTGGAATATCGTTCTATCTCATCGAGGTTTGCGGTAATGTATTCTTCTGACTCAAGCCGAGGTCGTAAAAATCGAACGCCAGACCTCGTCGATCGAAGGATCCTTTCCGCCTTTAGTCGGAACGGTCGCCTGACCGTCAACGAACTCGCGGAGATCGCCGGCCTTTCCGCGTCGCCCTGTTGGTCGAGAGTCAAGCATTTGGAGGAAAGTGGCGCGATCGAACGCTACGCCGCCATTTTGAACGCTGCCGCGTTAGGGCTTCGCGATGTCGTTTTTGTTGAAGTCACCCTTGAGAAACACGACGAAAATGTTCTGGAAAGCTTCGGCGAAGCGCTCGCGCGCATTCCTCAGGTGCTAGAAGCCCATTTGGTGACAGGAGACTACGATTACCTTGTAAAGGTCGCGATCGCCGATACCGCTGACTATGAACGGTTCCTGCGCGAGCAGCTCTATCGCATACCCGGCATCCGCCATTCGAGGTCAACCTTCTCGCTTCGTGCTCTAAAACGCGAAATCTCTGTCGACCCGTTGGCGATATTCTAATCTGCGAACCGGAAGTCCGTCGCCTGCGCCGATGCCCGTAGAACAATTTCCTTTGGGACGATATTGAAGTTTTCCACGTGCCTGAGATCCTTGTCGTGATAGCCTCGCTCCAAACTGGGGACCAGGGAGGACAGCGAGCAGATGCGAGCTGCGCAAGGGGAGACCTTCGATTTCATCGTTATTGGTGCTGGCGCCGCGGGGTCGTTACTTGCCGCCCGTCTCGCGACTCTGGCGCGACCGTTTGTTTGATCGAAGCCGGCCCAAGGGATTATCACCCGTTCCTGCGTATTCCCGCTGGTTACATCAAGATGATACAAAATCCGCGGTTCACATGGCAGTTCCGCACGGACGCTTCGGAGGGAACAGCCGGCCGCCGTATAGCCACAACGCAAGGCCGAGTGCTGGGCGGCTCGAGTTCAATCAACGGCCTCATCTACAATCGAGGTT
>CAVYTP010000013.1:0-100952 GCA_963771455.1 uncultured Pseudomonadota bacterium | reverse complement strand
CACGGTCGCGCATGGCGACAGCCTCGGCAATCAGGGCGTCCTTGGGCCGGGCAGCGTGCAATGGATGACCGCGGGACGCGGCATCCTGCATCAGGAGATGCCGAAGGGCGACGCGTTTGGCCGTATGCACGGCTTCCAGCTATGGGCGAACTTGCCGTCAAGCCTCAAGATGACGGCGCCGCGCTATCAGGACATCGTCGGCGCCGAGATCCCCGAAGTCATCGACGATGACGGCGTGAAGGTTCGCATCATCTGCGGCGACTTCTGGGGCAAGAAGGGTCCGGTTGACGGCATCGCCGCCGAGCCGCGCTATCTCGACGTCTCGATCCCGCCGAACAAGACGAAGCGTCTCCCCGTCGAGACCTATCGGCAGGCGTTCGCCTACATATTCGAGGGCTCCGGCCGCTTCGCCGGCGCCTCCGAACCGTTCGGCGTGTTGCGCGAAGAGATGGTCGACGGCGAGGAAGTCCTGTTGCGCGAGGCGGTCGGCAACCGCTCGCTCGTCGTGTTCGACAGCGGCGACGAAGTCGTCGTGAAGGCTGGCGATCAAGGCCTGCGCTTCCTTCTCGTCTCCGGCCGCCCGATCCGCGAGCCGGTCGCGTGGCATGGGCCGATCGTGATGAACACGCAGGCGGAGATCCGGCAGGCGATGCGCGACCTGCGTGATGGCTCGTTTATTGGCTGAAGGCCGCGTGGATGAAAGTTGGCTGAGGCGTCGGGGAGCGTCCGCAGGCCTCGTCCTGAGCCTGTCGAAGGACGCTCCAGGGCGACGGCGTCGTGAGGCCGACAGCGGCGGCGGCGTATCCTTCGACAAGCTAAAAAGAAACAGTTCAGTAAAGCATTGTTTCCATTGATTTTCCGTTTGTCATTTCAAGCGGCTTTGGGGAGGGGCGTCAACGTGACTTGATAGCCGAGTTTGGCGAACTGGGCAGTCAGTCGCTTGGCTTTTGTTTCGGGAGTGCGGCGTTCGAAATAGTCGACGCCGAGGTCATGGTGCGGGGTTCCGTTTGTGATCATGTGGTAGATTGCGGTCAGGATCGAGGCGGCCACCGCGCAGATGGCTTTTTGCGGCCCGCGTCGAGCCCGCAATCGATAGAACTGCGCCCTGTAGTAGCTGGTCTTGGCGCGGGTGGCGGCCCAGGCGCATTGCACGAGCATGGTCTTGAACCATGGCGCGCCCTTGCGTAGCCGAGAGCCTTTCTTCTTGCCGGCGCTTTCGTTCTGGCCGGGACACATTCCCGCCCAGGCGACCAGATGCCCGGCGTTCGGGAAGCGGCTCATGTCCGGGCCGATCTCCGAAATGATCGTGAGCGCCGAGAGCCTTGCCCACGCCGGGGATCGCAGACAGACAGATCGATCAACTCGGAAAATCTGGCCTTGCCGGCCGTCACCTCCTCGTCCTTGACCTGTTCATTGCCGAGCGCGAGTTCCGGGTCATCGGCGGGTCTCGACGCTTGCATTCGGGTCAACCGCGCGTCGACCTCCCTGTCGATGGCTTGCACCGACAGGTCCAGCGCGTCCCATTGCGTCAGATGCAGCTTCAGCAGGAAGCGGTGATGGTCCGTCAGACGTCCATGCAGGGCGTCGTACAATTGCTTGGGCGTCGCCTTCAGCCGCCGGTCCGCCAGAGCCGCCAGCTTGCGGGGATCGCGCAGGCCGCCGACCATCGCCTCGATCATCCGGCGACCATTGAGGCCCATGATGTCGCTGATCACGCTGTCGAGCCGGATGTTGGCTTCCGTCAGCGTCTTCTGGATACGTTGCGCATGGCTCGTCTGTTCGCGAACCAGTTGCTTGCGCGTGCGCATCAGCGTGCGCAGTTCATGCACGTCTTCTTCGGGAACGAAGCTCGCCTTGATCAAGCCGCAAGCCGCCAGGTCGGCGATCCACATCGCATCGTTCATATCCGTCTTGCGGCCCGAAACCCCCTTGATGTGCGCGGCGTTGGCGACCAGAAGCGTAAAGTCGCCATCGGCCAGGATCTTGTAGATCGGCATCCAATAGACCCCGGTGGCCTCCATCGCGGCCAACTGACAGCCCGTCGCGGTCAGCCAGTCGCGCAGCGCCAAAAGCTCATCCGTGGTTGTCCCGAAGCTTCGGCACTCCCGCTCCGCCGTTCTTCCCAAATGCGTGCGAATGCAAGCGACGACGGTGTCCTTGTGAACGTCCAGACCCGCTACCCGTTCGTAAATGACCTCCATGATCCCTTCCTTCTGCATCGTCGACAGGGCGCTCGGGGAATATGAAAGCTAAAAAGCAGGCTTCCGGAGCGTCGCCGCCCCTTTGCACAAATGAGAGTCTTCAGAGCGCCCCAGGCCCAACTCAGGACCGAGCTAACGAGCATCAGTGATTGACCGACCTCAGCCGACACACCAAATCTAGCATCCGAAAATCCCGCCGCAAACGCCGTTTCATCCCTCAGAGTCGGCCGCCCCGGCCGGTCGCAACTCAGGATGAGGGTAGTATTGGCGCCGGCTTCATCCAACGGCCTCCCAGACGCCATCTCCGGTTTTGCGCAGCATCGGCGTCATGAAACATGCCTGTATCTTGCCGATAGAGGCCTGATCCAGCGCACTCCGCCAGCGATCCGACTGCAACATGGCGGCGCCGATGACCACAGGCTCGACGCCGACCTGGGCGAGCAGCGCCAGACCTGCTTGTATCGAAGCGCCGCTGGATATCACGTCGTCAACCAGCGCGATGCGGCGGCCAGTGATGAGCGGCAACATGCGCGGGTCGATGTAGAGCCTCTTTGTCTGCTCGGGAGTCGTGACTGACGAAAGCGGGACCGAGAGCCCGGCGTCGTACCAGAATTTGCGCGAGGTCCCGAGCGGCACATACCGGGGGTGGCAAAGTTTTTGCGCGACCGCGGCGGCGAGCGTCAGTCCGAGCGTTGGCAGTCCGACGACAATCTCCGGCGCGAAAGGGGAAAGGCGCTCGGCGAGATCGGTGGCCAAGGCGTCCACGACGGCAAAGCTTGCCTGATTGATGATCAGGGAAGCGAGCGCGTGCTCGCCGTCGGCAAGCGGCCGGATTGGCAGCTTGAGGCGCCGTCCGTCAGCGAGCGCGGCGGCATGGAAGTCTTTCCCGGCGCCTTGGGGTTCGAAGGTCCCGACGGCGTCGATCTCCTGCCAGAATTCGTGCGGCTGCATCAATGTCCTCGCGTCATGGTTTCCCTTCGGGACTATACGCGCGCCTGTCGCGCCGCGAACGCGTTTGCGCTACAATGGCCGCGAACGTCGCCGAGTTGGCGCGCGGAAGTTCGGATCGTGATGCGCGAAGAGGCTCAACCCAAGCGGCGGAAAGTCTGGCGGTTTGTCGGGCTTGCGGCGCTTTGCCTGCTCGCGGGCGGCACGGCGGCGCCGGCCGAGGACGGTCTCTTCCCCAACTTTTTCCAGAAATTGTTTGGCGTCCCGCCCAGGCCGCCGCAAACGCAATCCCTCGCGCCCACCCCCACGCCTTCGCCCCGCAAGACCCATCGCAGCGACTACGTCCCGTCAACCACGACGCGCGCTCCGGGCGCTCCGGGCGGCGCGCCGGTGCAGGCGAACTTCCATGTCGAGGTGCTCGGCGACAGCCTTGCCGTCTTGGCCTCCGACGGCCTCACCGACGCGTTCACCGACAAGCCGGAAGTCGGCATCGTCGACAAGGCGCGCGACGCTTCGGGACTGGTGCGCACGGACTATTACGATTGGGCCAAATTCGCGACCGAGAACGCTGCTGCGGCCGACAAGCCAGACTTCGTCGTCATCCTGCTCGGCATCAACGACGGCCAGCCGATGCGCGACGGCGCCGACACTGTCGATACGCTGAGCGACAAGTGGAAAGAGCGCTACGGCCAGCGCATCGAAGCGTTCGTCGCGCCCTACGCCGCGGCCCATATTCCGGTCGCCTGGGTGAGCCTGCCGCCGATGCGCGTCGACCGCGCCAATACGCAGGCCGTCGCGCTCAACGCGCTGTTTCGCGAGCACGCCGAAAAGGCGGGCGCCAAGTTCATCGATATCTACGACGCGTTCGCGGACCAGAACGGCCAGTACGACGCCTACGGCCCCAACGTCGACGGCCAGCAGGTCAAGTTGCGCGGATCCGACGGCATCCATTTCACCAAGGCTGGCTCCCGCAAACTCGCGAGTTTCGTCGAAAGCGAGATCAAGCGGGTGTTCGACAAACGCAACCCGGCGAGCGAAGTCGCCTCGTTGCCGCCGGACATCGAGCACGAGGCCGACGACATCAACGCCCAAATCCAGCGGGAGCTGAACGCTCCGCCAGCGGCGGCGCCGACAGCGCCGTCGCCGGCCCCCGAAGCGGCCGGCGAACCGCCTGCGGATCCCGCGCCCGCCCGGCGCCTGTCGCCAAGGCCGGTGGCGGGCCCGATCCTGCCGCTTACCGCCAAAGTCCTGAGCCCCGGCGGCGTCCTCGCGACGCGCGAGACGCATCCGATCGTCGAGTCCGAAATGGTCCAGCGCGTGCTGAGATCGGGCGAACCGCCGGAGCCGATCTCCGGCCGCGCCGACGATTTTGCGTGGCCGAAGCTGTAGGATTTCGGGAAGCGCACTGCCCTCATCCGGCGCTTCGCGCCCCCTCAGATGAGGGCGGTTGCTCTCACGCCTTGCCGTTCATCATGCGGCCGGCCCCGGCGTCCAGCGGCCAGCGCGGCCGCGCAGGGGCGGCCAGATCTTCGACCGGTCCCAGCCGCAAGCGCTCCAGCCCCGCCCAGGCGATCATCGCGCCATTGTCGGTGCAGAGCTTTGGCGGCGGCGCGATCAACCGCACGCCGGCTTGCGAGCAGAACCGCGCCAGCGCCTCGCGAATGGCGCCGTTGGAAGCGACGCCGCCGGCGACGACGATGGCGCGCACGGCGCCGGCTTCCTTGGCGAACAGTCCGAGCGCGACGCGCATCCGGTCGACGACGACATCGACCACGGCGGCCTGAAACGACGCGCAGAGGTCGGCGACGTCCTGCGGCTTGAGCGGGGCGACGCGCTCGGCGGCGATCCGCGTGGCGGTCTTCAGGCCGGAGAGTGAGAAATCCGCGTTGGGGCGTCCGATCATCGGACGCGGCAGGTTGAAGCGCTGGGGATCGCCGTCACGCGCCCTCGCTTCCACGGCCGGACCGCCGGGATACGGCAGGCCCAGCATTTTGGCGACCTTGTCGAAAGCCTCGCCGATCGCGTCGTCCATCGTCGCGCCGAGCCGGCGATAGTCGCCGACGCCGCGCACGGCGAGAATTTGGGTATGGCCGCCCGAAACCAGCAGCAGCAGATAGGGAAAGTTGACCCGCGCGACGCAGGCGCGCGACGAGCGCGTGCGCCTCGAGATGGTTGACGGCCACGAACGGCTTGCTCGGCGGCGAGCGCAAAGCCCTTGCCCGCCATCAGCCCGACCAGCACGCCGCCAATCAGGCCGGGCCCTGCGGCCGCGGCGACCGCATCGATCTGCCCGGGCGCGAGGCCGGCGGTGTTGAAGGCGCGCGTGATCAGGCTGTCGAGAATTTCGACATGCGCGCGCGCCGCAATTTCGGGCACGACGCCGCCGTAGGCCGCGTGGGCGGCGATCTGGCTGATAATCTCGTCGGCGAGTATTACGCCCGACCCGTCGGGTCGCATCTCGACGATGGCGGCGGCGGTCTCATCACAGGTCGTTTCAATTCCCAGAACGCGCATCGCCCGAATTTGCCACCTTTCGAATCCAAGCCTCGTAGGGGGCTCAAATCCGTCTCTATACGCTTGGCGCGCCCTGCGACAGGGTTTATTGCCGGCTTTCGGCGTCCAAAGAGAGCGCGAAGCTTGTCCCATCGGGCCATGACGATTGCGGTGTTTCGCGCCGAGGGCGATGCGGCGGCGTCGGTGGCGCGGCTCACGGAGCTTGGATTTGCGGCGGCGCTCGCGCCTGTTCTCGCGCCGCTCGCGCTTGCGGCGCTGACGCCGGACGGCTGGTTCGACGCAGCCGCGGCGACCAGCGCCAAGGCGCTTGATTTCGCCTCCCCGAGCCTGAGGACGCGGCTGAGGGAGCTTCCGCTCCATGTTGTCGGGGCCGCAGGCCGGCAGGCCGCGGAGCGGCTTCATCTCAACCTGGCCGGCGAGGCGCCGGACGCTGCGAGCCTCGCCAATCAACTTGCGTCCCGGCTTCCGCCGCGGGCACGGCTCCTCTATATCGCCGCCGTCGACCGCAAACCCGCTTTCGAAGCGGTGCTCGGCGGCGCGGGAATCGAAGTCACGACCGTCGAGGTCTATGTCGCGACGGCGCGCGCCTCACTGGTCGGAGAGCGAGGTCGAGGCTGTCGCAAAAGCGGGCGCCGCGCTCCACTATTCCCGCCGCAGCGCCGAACTCGCGACGCGGCTGGCGCACGAGTCAGGGCTGGGCGAGACCTGGCGCGGACTTGCGCATATCGTCATCTCCGAAGACGCTGCGGCGCCGCTGCGAGAGGCGCGCATCCCCGCAATCCATGTCGCGACTTCGCCTGACGAGGACGCGATGTTTGCAGCTTTGGTTCGCGCCGTCGCGTGAGGCGTCCGGCGCGGTGGGCCTGCGCAATGCCATAATTGTCATCGACAAAGCCAGCTACAGGGGCGCCACGGCGGCAGGTTGTCGCACGGCGGCGCGAGGGTTTCTTTCCCCGACGCCCTCACCTATACAAACCTCGATCCGAGGAACGAGCGGGCATGGCCGACGAAGTGATCCAAGACGACCACCCGGAGATCAAGCCGGCGGCGGTCCCCAAGCCCGAGCGCGAGCCCGTGACGATCGAGGGCGAAGCGGTCGACACGACGCCGCTCCCCGACGAGTCGACGCTGAGGAAACGCCTGCGCCCGAGCCGTATGAACCGGTGTTCCGGCCGGCGCCCCAAGAGAGCGAAACAGAGCCGCCCGAGTCCGATCTCGACCTGGACGGGGCCCGAACGCCGCCGCCGCGTCCGCCGGACCAGGATCCCCCGTTCGTGCGCCCCTTTGCGCCCAAGCCGTCGACGGCGCCCGCCTTCATTTCCGGCGGCGTGGGCGTCCTGGTCGGCGCCGCGATCGCACTGGGCGCGACCTATTTGTTTGCCTCGGGCGACAGCGACCTTCAGGCCGTGAAGGGCCAGGTCGCCGCCCTGAACTCGGCGGATGCCAATGAGGCCTCGGCGCGCAAGGCGCTCGACGGCCGCCTCGCCGCGCTGGAAGCGAAATCGTCGCAACCTGCGGGCTCCCCTGACGTCGCGGCGCTTGACAGCCCGGCTCTCCGCGCTCGAGGGCTCGGCCGTAAGCGCCAGTGCGATCGCGACGATCGACGCGGAGGCGAAAGCGGCGCAGGCCAGCGCCGACAAGGCCGCCGCCATGGTGGCCTCGCTCGGCGCGACGGCCGGCTCCAAACCGACGGATGGTCCTAACCCTGAGGTGGTGAAACTCATCGGCGACCAGCAGACGCTGACCGAGCGCCTCGCAAAAATGGAAACGCAGCTCGCCGCCGCGCAGTCCGCCGAGCCCAAAGGCTCGGGCCCCGAAGTCGGCAAGCTCGCCGACGATCAGCAGGCGCTTGCCGATCGCGTCGCCAAGCTGGAGACGGGTCTCGCCGCTGCAAAGTCCGCACCGGCCGCGCCCGACCCCGCCATCGGCAAACTCACCGACGACGACAAGGCGCTCGGCGACCGGGTCGGCAAACTCGAGGCCGCGCTCGCTGCGCCGAAGACCGAGGCGCGCGCCGACCCCTCCGTCGCCGCCAAGGGCGACCCGATCGCCCAGTCGGTCGTGGCTGTCGCGCTCGAGCGCAGGCTCTATGACGGGCAGCCTTACCCGACCGAGTATTCCGCGCTCGAGAAGGTCAGCACAGACCCGAAAGCCCTCGAGGCGCTCAAGCCCTACGCGCAAAGCGGCGCTCCTACGACGGCGGCGCTGGCGGCGGGGTTCGCCAAGATTGCGCCCGCGCTGCGCGCGCCCGCAAAAGCCGCCCACGGCGACTACGCGGAATCGCTGTGGGACGAAATGAAGGGTCTCGTGAAGGTGCACCCGGTCGGCGAGACGCAGGGCGACGATCCCGCTGCGGTGACCACGCAAGTCGCGGCGGCGCTCGGCCGGGGCGACCTGGCGGCCGCAAAGGCCGCGTTCGCAAAGCTTCCGGAAAGCGAGCGCACTTCCGCCGCCGGATGGGCGAAAGATCTCGACGGCGTCGCCGACGCGCGCGCCGCGGCGCAGTCCCTGATCGAGACTTCGCTGGCGCGGATCGTGGAGCAAAAAAATTAGCTGCGCGTTGCGAAATCAGGGTTCAAGTTTGTTTCAGGGCGCCGCGACGGGTCGGCGATGCGCAGGGTCGGGAGCGTAGGTCATGTGGCGCCTTTTGATTTTCTTGCTGATCATCTGTGCGCTGGCGTTCGGCGTCACCTGGTTCGTTGACCATCCCGGCGAAGTCGACGTCACCTGGGGCGGAACCGAATATGATTTCTCGCTGACGGTCGCGCTCGGGCTCGTGCTCGGCGTCGCCCTCACGCTCGGCGTCGCCTGGACGGTGCTGCGCTTCGTGCTGCGGGCGCCGTCGCTGATTTCGCTCGCCTCGCGCATGCGCCGACGCGAGAAGGGTTTCAACGCCCTGACCCGTGGTCTCGTTGCGATCGGTTCCGGCGACGGACGCGCCGCACAGAAACAGGCCGTGGAGGCGCGGAAGTTGCTCGGCCACGAGCCGCTCACAAAATTCCTGATGGCGCAGGCGGCGCAGCTCAACGGCAACCGCGAAGCCGCGATAGCGGCGTTCAACGAAATGCTGGAGCACCCCGATACGCACGCGCTCGGCCTCAGGGGGTTGCACCTCGAGGCGCGCCGGGCGGGAGACGCTCAGGCCGCGCTGGAATTCGCCGAGCGCGCCAACAAGCATGCGGCGCTGCCATGGGCGGCGCAAGCGGTGCTGGATGATCGCGCCCAGCACGGCGATTGGGCGGGCGCCCTGGCGTCGGTGGAAGCCAACGCGGCGCAAAAGCTGATCGACAAGCCGACTGCCAATCGCTGGCGCGCCGTGCTGAAGACCGCGATCGCCGAGGAGA
This sequence comes from uncultured Pseudomonadota bacterium, assembly GCA_963771455.1. Taxonomy (GTDB): domain Bacteria; phylum Pseudomonadota; class Alphaproteobacteria; order Rhizobiales; family Beijerinckiaceae; genus Roseiarcus. Next base: position 91,945 of record CAVYTP010000013.1, on the reverse strand, counting down.
GCGCCGAGCGCGACCCGAAGAGCGCGCTGGTGCTTGCGCTGGAGGCCCTCGCCCTCGCGCCCGGCCTGGTTCCGGCGGCCGCGCTTGCCGGCAAGCTGCTCGGCGAGACCTCCGACTATCGCAAGGCCTCAAAGATTTTGGAGACGGCCTACAAGGAGACGCCGCATCCCGATCTCGCAGCGGTCTATCTGCGCGTGCGGCACGGCGATTCCACGATGGACCGGCTGGCGCGCGCCAAGGCGCTCGCCCGCGTCGCGCCGTTCGACCTGGAAAGCCACATGACGATTGCGCGCGCCGCGATCGACGCCCGCGACCTGAAGACCGCGCGTCAGGCGTTGAGCCCGATGCTGCGCGGCGACGCCGGCCAGCAGCGCCCGACGGTCAAGGTCTGCCTGCTGGCGGCCGAGATCGAAGAGATGGACGGCAATGCCGGCGCGGTGCGCGAATGGCTCAACCGCGCCGCCCGCGCGCCGCGCGACCGCGCCTGGGTGGCGGACGCCGTGATCAGCGACCATTGGGCGCCGGTTTCGCCCGGCGGCGTGATCGACGGTTTTGTCTGGAAGGCGCCCGACGAGCGGCTGACGGCCGTCGAGCCGGCGGCAGTCGCCACCGTGTTGCCGCCGCCGGCCGCGATCGTCGAGACGCCGGCGCCCGCGGCTGTCGCCGCGCCGGCCGCCGCACTGCCCGCTGCTGAAGCCGCGCCCGTTGCGCGCGTTGCTCCGGCCGCCGCCAACGGCAACGTCGTGATGCTGCCGTCCGCGGCGCCTGACGATCCGGGACCGCCGAAGGTCGAAACGCGCCCCGGTTTTCGGCTGTTCGCGAGCGACTAGCCGCATTACCTATCGGTCTCAGGCTTGATCGGGGCGGCGCCTTTCTCTAAAAGCGCGCGCGACCGGCTCGGCGCATGCGCCTCGGGCCCAATCTCCCGCGGCTGAGCTTCGGAAACGCTAAGGACCATTTCTATGCGCGTTTATTACGATCGGGACGCCGATCTCAATCTCATCAAGGGCAAGAAGGTCGCCGTGGTCGGCTACGGCAGCCAGGGCCACGCCCATCTCCTCAACCTGCGCGACAGCGGCGTCAAGAACATTGCGGTGGCGCTGCGCGAGGGTTCCCCTTCGGCGAAGAAAGCCGAGGCCGAAGGCATCAAGGTGATGAGCGTGGTCGACGCGGCCAAATGGGCCGATGTCGTGATGATGCTGACGCCCGACGAATTGCAGGCCGACATCTATCGCACCGAACTCGCGCCGAACATGAAGAAGGGCGCCGCGCTGCTGTTCGCGCACGGCCTCAACGTCCATTTCAACCTGATCGAGCCGCGCGCCGACCTCGATGTGCTGATGGTGGCGCCCAAGGGCCCCGGCCACACGGTGCGCTCCGAATACGCCCGCGGCGGCGGCGTGCCGTGCCTGATCGCGATCCATCAGGATGCGAGCGGCAACGCCCATGACCTCGGCCTTTCCTACGCCTCCGCGATCGGCGGCGGCCGCGCCGGCGTCATCGAGACGAGCTTCCGCGAAGAATGCGAGACCGATCTGTTCGGCGAGCAGGTGGTGCTGTGCGGCGGCCTCGTCGAACTCATCCGCGCCGGCTTCGAGACCCTGACCGAGGCTGGCTACGCCCCGGAAATGGCCTATTTCGAGTGCCTTCACGAGGTGAAGCTGATCGTCGACCTGATCTATGAGGGCGGCATCGCGAACATGAACTATTCGATCTCCAACACGGCCGAGTACGGCGAATACGTCACCGGCCCGCGCATCGTCACCGCGGAGACGAAGGCGGAGATGAAGCGCGTGCTCGCCGACATTCAGTCCGGCAAGTTCACGCGCGACTGGATGCTCGAGAACAAGGTCAACCAGACCTCCTTCAAGGCGACGCGCGCGCGCGTAAACGCGCATCCGATCGAAGAGGTCGGCGCCAAGCTGCGCGAGATGATGCCCTGGATCGGCAAGAACAAGCTGGTCGACAAGACCCGCAACTGACGAAATCGCGGCTCGCGGCGGTCGCCGCGAGAAAAAGGGCTTTGCCGCTGGACAGCGGCGAACGCCTTTGCTAGATGGCGGGCCTCTCGAACGGGGTGCGCCCCGTGAGATGCGATGGGCGCATAGCTCAGTTGGTAGAGCAGCTGACTCTTAATCAGCGGGTCCAAGGTTCGAGCCCTTGTGCGCCCACCATCGCAAACCACTGATAAAATGGTTTATCTGACTTGTGACTTTGGCGTTTGGTTGGTGCGCGCTCTCCGAGTCACCACCGAGTCACAGTGGGATAAGCGCTCCCCCTTTTCAGCTCGTCTCGGCAACATGCCCGAGGTCGCCCAGGCGGCTTGCCTATATCCTCCCTTCCAATTCGGTTAGAAAGAACGGTTCCAAGTCGTAAGCGACAGCGGCAGGCCTCTGACGGTCGGCCAGGCGCAGGAACCCGCTCGGGCCGCCACACTTGATCCGCTGCACTAAGGACGTGTTGCGGAAGACGCGACGAGTGGGGGACGGGCGGAGCCAGTCAAAGACTGCACCGCACCGGAATGGCCTTGAGGCGTCCAAAATCTTTGGGCCTCCGTTGGGCGGAGAGCCCCTCTGGCGTCGTGGATAGGCGAACCAGCGCCAACGTCCGATAGGCCGCCGTCGCTTCACTTTACCGCCGACAGCGTCTCATCCAGCCAATCGTACATGCGCCCATAGGCAAGACGGCTTGCGCCCATCTCGCAATGGGCGCCCGCGCCTTCCGCGTCCGTGAACTTGATCATCGTCTTTGCGCAGGTCAGGTGGTCGAAGAGCTGCTGGGGCTGGCCCTGGAAGAACAGGTCCTTCTCAGCTTCGAGCACGAGGGTGGGACATTTGATCTGCTCGGCGACGCCGTCGCGGAGGTGATAGTCCATCGTCGCCGCAATGAAGGCGCGCGGGCTTTTGACGCCGAAGGCATACATGCCGTGAGTATAGGCCCAGCGCGCGACGCCGCTTGTCTTCATGGCCTGTTGCAGCATCTCGTCGAGTTCCGGAGCGCTTGGCCGGAACAGGGCGGCGCGGATCGCCTCGCGCTTGTCCGCAGGAAAAGCCCCAAGCAGCGTGGCGCCGAAATCATAGACGCCGTCGTCGCAGATGCACGCGGCCAGGCGGTGCTCGAACGCCGCTGCGCGCGGCGCGAGATAGCCGCCGAGGCTTTGGCAATGAAGCGCGATGCGCTTCGGGTCGACCTCCTTGCGGGTCAGCGCATAGTCGACGACCGGCGTGACGACGCTCTCCCAATTGGGCCGGAAATAGCAGCCCCTGCCGGTGAACGGTCGCGTATTGCCCGGGACCGTCGAACACCAGCACGTTGTAACCGCGCTCGACAGCGGCTCGCCCGCCGTTCCAGTGCATCTCCTCGGGAGAGCCGTCGAAGCCGCTGCAGAGCAGGAGCGTCTTGCGCGGCTCGCCGGTCGTATCGGCGTGATGGAAGTAGCCCGTCAGCGTCGTGCCCTCGAAGGGAATCTCAACCGGTTCGATGACGGGCGAGAACAGCGCCGCGGCCTGGCGGTAGCTCGCCGTGCTGCGCTCGAAGGCGCGCTTCACACGCGGATCGGCGGGATTGGCGTGCAGGAAGAACTCGGCGCTGCGGTAATAGCTGCAGGCGCGCAGATAATTGTCGCGGGCGCTGATCCCGTGACCCCTCTTGAGCTGGCTCGCCGCCTCGTCGGCGAGACGGTCGGCGGCGCCGCTCATCGCATCGTACCAGCCGTCATAGTCGCCGGACTTGATCTGCCTGGCGATCGCGATCACCTCTCCGAACAGCGCGCCGCCATATTCGGCGGCGCCGAACAGGCGTTCGATCTCGAACCAGAATTGCGGATCGTCCTTGAACAGCAGCGCTTCGGTTCCGGCACTGCCTGATTGCGAAGCCTGCGCGGGGGTTTGAGAGAGAGTTTCGTTGCTCATTTTCGTTTCCTTGCGAAATTGCCTTGTGAAGTCGGGTGGCGCTCGCGGCTGGGAAGGCGGCGAACGCGCGAACTCAATGAGAGGGTGGAGACAGCTCAGACTCCTTTCTGCACGAGGAGCCATTCTCGACGGAGGATGGAGAGCGACTTGCCGATGAGCGCCTGACCCATCGCCCACAGGTCGATGTCGTCGGGAGACGTTTGGAACTGAAGCAGCAGGGCGTCGATCGCGCTGAGCAGGTCCTGATGCTCACGATCCAGCGGGTTGACCATCAGCCTGATCTTGTTGGCCGTATAGATCAGCCGGCCGTAGGAGTTCAGGAACTCCGGCTCGCCCTGGATGACGAAACGGCCATTGCTGATGATCTTGTCACGGATCTGGCCGGCGATCGCGACTTCGGAGCAGAGGTGAGCCACCTGTTCCCTGAACTCGTCGATCCAACGCTGGCGGTTGGTCGCGAGCACCGAGATTCGCATCTGCGCGCGGGCGACATAGAGCGTGACGAACGGCCCGGCCATAGCCGCGATGAGCGCGGTCAGCGCGCTGACGAAGCTAACGAGGGGGAAAGCGAACATGGCGGTCACCGTTCGTTTGAGTGCAGGCGCCTCGATCAGTGCAGGGCGAACTCGGCGATGTCGGCGGCGGTCGAGCGGGCGAGGTCGGGGCAGACGACCGGCAGGATTTCGATGCCGTGGCATGCGCCCATGAGCTGGCGGCAGCGCGCAGCGACGCCGGCGCTGCATCAGCAGCCGATAGAAGGCGATGCCTTCGTCGCGCAGCGGGTCGCACTCGTTGACGCTGATCACGACCGGCGGCAGGCCCTTCGACGTCCTCGCTGTTGGCGAAGGCGGGCCAGGCGAGCGGATTGCGCTTCGTTGAAGGCCTCGATGCCGTAGGCCATCGTGGCGCGGTTGTCCTGGAAGCGAAAAGACGATGCCCTCGTTCTCGATGGATGAGGGATACTGGGCCTGCGGCCACTGGCCGGCGATGTAAGGGCAGAGGGCGTAGATGCCGCTGATCAGACCGAGGTCGCCCTCGCGCTTCAGCTTCATGCCGACGGCGAGGCTGAGATTGCCGCCGCCGCTTTCTCCGGCGACAACGATGCGCGTTGGGATCGATCCGCAGGAAGGTCGCGTTGGCGCGCAGCCACTTGAGGCCGGAGATGCAGTCGTTGAGGCCGGCGGGGAAGGGCGCGATTTCCGGCGCCGAGTTCGGGTGCACGGCGTTGCGGAAATCGACCATCGCGACGGCAAGGCCGCGGGCGGCGATCATCCGGCCCCAGGTCTTGTAGTTGCCCTCGTAGGCAGAGCTGAACGCCATGCGGCCGCCGTGGATGTAGTAGATGCACGGCAGGATCTCGTCGCCTTCCGGGCGGATGTATTGGATCTTGACCGCTGTTGCCGTCGGGCGCCGAGGTGAAGGTCTCGGTGCGCACGGCCAGGCCGGCCGAAGGCGCGATATCCTCGCGGTCCATCGCTGTCGAACAGCGCGACCTGCCTGGCGTAGGCGGCACAGGCCCTCGGGCGAATGTTCCTGCGCCAGCAATTCCTCGCGGCTGGCAACATTGGGCTTCGGCGCGCCCGCCAGTCCGGCGAAGAACTTCTTGATGCGCGGATCGACGCGAGGATCGAGTTCGAGCTTCGAGGCCATGGCCGGTCCTTTCAAGGTGAAATGAGGTTCGAGGGGATCAGAGAGCGGGATCGATCAGCGCGCCGTAGGTGATGGAGCGCGAGACGGCGCGAATGTCGGTCGACGGGATAGTCGCGGCCGGTCATCCCGTTGCCGGCGCTCTCCTGGTTGACCATGCCGACGACGACGATGTCGTTGACCGGATCGACCCAGAACCAGGTGCCGTGCACGCCGCCCCAGTAGAAGGTCCCGGCGCCGATCGCGCCGCCGTTGAAATCGGCGTGCGCGGGGTCGAGCACGATGCCGACGCCCATGCCGTAGCCGACGCCGGCGAACGGCTGCTCGAAACGCATGGGCACGCCCGCGGGCAGCAGGTTGCTGGTCATCAGCTTGACCGAGGTCGGCGACAACATGCGCACGCCGTCAAGTTCGCCGCGGTTCGCCAGCATCTGGGCGAAGCGCAGATAGTCCTGCGCCGTCGAATAGAGCCCGGCGATCGACAGCAGATATTTCGGCTTCACGCCGGGCGGCATTGCCGACCAAGGTCGGGAACGGCCGACTGGTCCGGCGGCGAGCTTGAGCTTGAGGTTTTCGTCGAGCGTGTAGCGCGGCGCGATGCGGCTGCGCTGATCCTCCGGGTACGCCGAAGCCAGTGTCCTTCATGCCGAGCGGCTGGAAGATACGCCGCGTCGAGGAACGTGTCGAGGTCTTCGCCGGTGAGGCGGCGGATGATCGCGCCCCGGACTTCCTGCTGAAGGCCGTAACGGAACTGCGTGCCGGGCTGGGCTTCGAGCGGGAGCTTGGCCAGCTTGGCGATCATGTCGTCGTCGGTGCCGCTCCAGAGGCCGGCCGCGGCATAGAGCGCGTCGACCTTCGGATTGGTGCTGCCGATCAGCGGGCCGAAGGCGAAGCCGGCGCGATGTCGCCATCAGATGGCGCATGGTCATCGGCCGATCGAGCGGGACGAGCGCGCCGTCCTGTCATCACCTTCAGGTCGGCGAACTCGGGGATGAACTTCGTGACCGGATCGTCGAGCTGCCACTTGCCCTCCTCGTAGAGCAGCAGCATGGCGACGGCGATGATCGGCTTGGTCATCGAGGCGATGCGGAAGATCGCGTCTTCGCGGAGCGGCGCGCCGCCCTCGAGCGTCTGGAAGCCATAGTTCGCCGACTTCACGAGCTTGCCGTGACGGGCGACCATCACGCTGATCCCGGCATAGTGGCCGGCGTCGATCTCCGCCTGCATCGCCGTGTCCATGCGAGCCAGGCGTGAAGGGCAGAAGCCGAGAGAAGCGGCGGCTGCGGTCGGCAGCGGCATTGCGGTTTTTGCTGGACGATTGTCGGCCATGTGAACTCTCCCTGGCGTTGGGGCGTAGGCCATCGCGAAGCCCTCGAGAAAATTTAACCGTACTTCGTGGTACGCTTTTCAAATGCCTCTGAATTTCGAGCTTGTCAACGGGAAAGTGTACTGTATGGTACGATTTCATGAGCGAGACCCTCACTTCGACTCCCGGCCGCCGGGAACAGAACAAGGCGGATCGGCGCGCGGCGATCGTCGAGATCGCGCTGCGAAATTTCCTGGCGCATGGCTACGAGGCGACGTCCATGTCGGCGATCGCCAAGGAGATGGGCGGCTCCAAGGGCACGCTGTGGAACTATTTCAGCTCGAAGGAGGAGTTGTTGGCCGCCGTCATCGACGCCGCGTCCGCCGTGTTCCAGACCTGGATGGCGGAGATTCTGGACACCAGGAAAGATATTCGCGCGGTGCTGACCCGCTTCTGCGAGACCTTCATCGAGCGCATATCGCGCCCGCAGGCGATCGCGCTACAGCGGCTGATCGTCAGCCAGGCCGATCGCTTTCCGGAGATCGGCCGCGTCTTTCACGACCACGCGCCGGCCGTCAATCATGCGACCGTCGCGGACTTTCTAAGACGACAGATGGCGGGCGGCATTCTTCGCGACGACGATCCCGACGAGGCGGCGCGCATGCTGCTTGACCTTTGCACGGCCGGTTACCACGACCGCGTGCTTTATGGAGTTGAAGCGGCGTCAACGGCTGTCGAAAAACGCGAAGCCGCGCGCGTCGTGAAGCAATTCCTGCAATGCTACGGCCTGACGTCGGCGCGTTAAGCGGTCGAGGCCGAAGAACGTGTTGAAATTCGGATCAACGGCGATTTCAGCGCCAAGCGATGCTGCTTCCCTGTATTCCCAGCGTCGCTCGTGATATCTGCGCTCTGTCTGAGCAGCGCGGAACCGTGCGTCGAGTCCGGAGGGCCTATTTTCTGGCCCTAATCGAATACGACAACGGCAACCAGGGCTTATCCGGAAACCGCCACAGCCTCCCTTCGCCCTCAACCAGGCTGGCGAACGCCTTCCAGGCCACACCGTCATGCTCGTGCAGCATTTCGATCTTCAACCCGGCATCGATCAGCGCCTGCACCACGCTGGCGAGCGGATGCACGAACTGGTGCGTCTTGCTGTGCCTCAGCACCGCCGCCGGATTGGCGTAGTCCCTCGCGTCGTCGATCTCGAAAACGCCCTCGTGGAAATACGGCCAGAACCAACCTGGCCGCACGCCATCCCCCGCCTCGTCATCGAACACCAGCGCAGCCGGGTGCATGTCGGCAAAATACAAAAATCCGCCCGACTTAAGCAGCGAGGCGATCACCCGCGCCCAGCCCGTGATATCAGGCAGCCACACGATCGTCCCCCAGGTGGTGAACACGCAATCGAATTCTCCGCTCAAAGCCTGACGAGCCGCATAGATGTTCGGACTGCACAAAATTCGAAGCCAGACCCAGCTCCGCCGCCAGCCCCCGTGCGGCCTCGATGGCGGGCCCCGAGAAATCCAGCCCCGTTACGTCGGCTCCACGCTGAGCCAGCGCCAGCGTGTCCACCCCGAAATGGCACTGCAAGTGCAGCAGCCGAAGCCCAATCACAGGGCCCAACTCACGCTCCTCGATGCCGTGCAGAACATCATTGCCAGCGCGAAGCCCGCTCAGATCGTAGTCCGAGTCGAGGAGCCAGATGGGCCGCCACCCGCTCATCCCAATTGGCTCGGTTCAGTGCCAGCCATTCCGGCTCCGTCATGGGAAAGTCTCCGCCCGCAAATCCGCCAAATGCATGGATCGCAGGCAAATGGCGCGCCCGAATTGCAGAGACTGCACCGGGCGGATTGCACGCAAAAGCCCCAAGCCGCGGTCACCGCCCGCCGTCGCACCTTATCAGAGAACTCAACTTTGATAGCGCAGGGCGAACTTCGTGATGTCGGCGGGATTTCGCACCGGAACCGAGATGATCCGTGTTCTCGAAGGCAGCGAACCGATGCGCTCGAACATGCGCTTGAACCGCGGGGCGATGAGCGCCTTTTCCGAAGTCGGCAGCCCCGGGCCTCCGGCCACGCCCGCCACGCAATTTCTAAATTCGGTCGGCAGGTAGCTCGCAAACGGCTCCAGGCCGTTGGAACCTTGGAGCGCAGGGCGCTCCAGGATCCACTCCGCCGTGGCGCCGGAAACTTTCGGCTGGATATTTGAGATCGGGTCGGGCGGCGCGCTGGCGGTAAATCCGGTGATTTGATTGAAAGTTCCGAAATTGCGGAACAGCACCAGGACGTCGGTCGCGTCGAACGCCCAGACCAAGCCCATCATTTCGAGCCCGGCTTCGACATGGAGACCCGTCAGCATGATCACGTTGGATGGCTCGCCTCGCAACCACCACTGGAACCAGGCATAGTAATTTGTCGTGTCATTTCCGGCTGCGTCGTGCGTCACCTCCTGTTGAGTGCCGACCTGCGGCATCGAGGAATTGAAATAACGCCGATCGCCATCCAATCCGATCCAGAGGGCGTTTCGGTACGTGGTCTGCGACGGCGGTCCGAGCGGCGGTACCGAAGGGAGAGGCACAGTCCATTCGCCGAACACCTGCACGAATTGGTTGTCTGAATCCGGCACGATCGCGGCGCCGGCCCAATTTCCACTGTCTTCGATGCGCGTCGATGCGATATCGAACATCGTCTCGACCTGAGGAGCCCTGAACAATTTGAACGGCGCTTGAACGCGTTTGGGCTCAACCCAATCGAGCGGCGATTGAAACATTCGGCGCCACGCGCGGTTCAACGCTGGCTGTTTCTGGGGGTCGGGTGTTTGTGGAAGACCATACGCTTCGAGCTGACCGGGTGTGGCCTTTCCGGGATCGAAGCCCTTTGGCGGCAGCTCCCACTTCACGCCCATTCTCCCCGCGCGGCGATGAGCGCCGTCTTATAGACATCCGTGGTTTGCAGCAGCGGAAGAATGGATGCCGCCAACGCTTGCCCAGCTTGGCGGTCTTGTGGGTAATGCAGGCCAGCGATCTCCCGGTTGCGTGCTATGCGATTCGCCAGCGTAAGAAGGTCATCGTTCAATGCCTGATATCTAGCTTGATTGTTCAAAGCGTCGGCCAAGACGAGCCTGATGAGATGCGCCTCGGTCGCATGCCCGCTCGGATACGAAGGGTGGCCAGGTACGGGAACAGGGGGCAGGAGCGCTGGGCAGACCTGGGAAGGGCGCGGGCGCGCCGCATAAGCTTTGACCCCGTTTATGACGCCGTACTTGTAATAAATCACGGTGAAGGCGGCAACGATGCTTGCTACTGAGACCAGCAGGTTCGTCGCCGGAAACAGCGTCGGATCGGCCGAAAGCACCGCGAAAAAATAGCTGGCGAATTCTTGGTGTTGCGCGACGATCTCGCCCAGGGCGTCGGCCCGCTCGTCCCGCGCCGCGATCACGAGCCCGTCGATCTCCGTTGCGGTCTGCGTGTCGTCCCAAGCCTGGACGGGGAATTGATTCCAGCCTGCGACGGCGACATATTGGCTTAGCGCGTACCATGCCCGCCAGTCTGCGCTCCAGCACCGGTCTGGAAACACGCTGATGCTCACGCGCTGAGCGCCGATTGCACTACCGCTCGCATCGGTCTCGGTGACGAACGGCAGGTCCACCCGATCGGGGAGGACCGTGACGACGGTTCCGCCTCCTCCGACGGCGCCGACCCCTGCGGCGGCGCTGCTGCCCTGATTGCCTGGATGACCAGCCATAGGACGCCCCCTATTTCAAATTTTCGACCACCAATTTCGTTGAGCGCTAATTCCTGTACATTTACACATCTTGAGCCCGGTGTAAAACCCATTTGTCGCACCTGCATAGTTGGGGGGACGCATGACGGAGCTACCGAGCGGCAAGGTCACTTTCGTTCTTACCGACATCGAAGGCAGCACCGCGCTTTGGGAACGCCATCCCGACGCGATGGGCCAGACGGTCGCTCGTCACGACGAACTGCTCGCCGCCGAAATCGAACGGCGCGACGGGATGGTGATCCACAATCGCGGCGAGGGCGACAGCTTCTTCGCCGTCTTTCGCCGAGCTATCGACGCGGTCACCGCCGCTCGCGACATCCAGAGGGCGCTGCGCGCGGAAGCCTGGCCGACCAAGGAGCCGCTGCGCGTGCGGATCGGCGTGCACACCGGCGAAGCTGAACTGCGCAACAACGACTATTTCGGTTCAGCCGTGAACCGCTGCGCTCGCATTCGCGCCATCGCCCATGGCGGCCAGACCCTCGTCTCCTCGACCACCTACAATCTCATTCGCGACGAACCTCCCGAAAAGGTCGATCTGCTCGATCTCGGGGAATATCAGCTGAAGGATCTGCTGCAGCCAGAGCGTGTCTATCAGGTCGCCGAGTCCGAACTGCCGACCGCGTTTCCTCCCATCAGGGCTCTACCGACGCGGCCGAACAATCTGCCTGTCCCGACGACGACTCTCATCGGCCGCGAACGGGAAGTGACTCAGATTAGCAATCAACTCTTGGGCGACACCCGCCTGCTGACGCTCTCGGGCGCCGGGGGGATCGGCAAGACGCGAATCGCGGTCGAGGTCGCGCGCAGGCTCGCCGATCAGGGACTCATGGCGGTGGCGTTCGTCGAACTGGCGCCGATAGCGGACCCCGCGCTCGTTTCGCACGCCATTGGCGCAGCTCTTGGCGTGCTCCAGCACCTTGACCATCCTCTACTCGAGACCATCGTCGAGTGGATCCGCTCGGCTCGGCTGCTGCTGGTGCTGGACAATTGCGAGCATCTGACGGCCGGATGCGGCCCGGTCGCTAAGACTCTGATCGCGGCCTGCCCGGAACTTCGGATCCTTGCAACCAGCCAGGCCCCGCTCGGCGTCAGCGGCGAGGCGATCTGGCCGGCGCCGCTTCTCACTGTCGATGGCGACGACGCGCTGCAATCGGCAAGCCCCAGATATAGCGAAGCCGTGCAATTGTTTGTCGAACGGGCTCGCCTCAAAGTCCCCGGCTTTGCGCTCACTGCGGAAAACAGGCGGACGGTGGCGGCGATCTGCCGCCATCTTGACGGGCTTCCACTGGCGATCGAATTGGCCGCGGCGCGAATCCAGCTCCTGCCGCCCGCCGCCATTTTGTCTCGCCTCAACCGCCGGCTGGCGCTGCTGGTTGGTGGGCCTCAGGATCTGCCGACGCGGCAACAGACGATACGCGCGACCATCACCTGGAGCTACGATCTCCTCAACGAGCGCGAGCGCACGCTATTTCGCCAACTTGGAATATTCGTCGGCAGCTTCAGTCTCGAGGCGGCAGAGGCGATCTGCGCCTCCGCCGATCCAGCCCCTGCCTCGTCGCTACTCGACGTGCTGGACTCGCTGCTCGCGAAGAACCTCCTGCAACATGCCAATACCGCTGACGAGCCGCGCTTCACGATTTTGCAAACGGTCCGCGAATATGCGCGCGAACAGCTCATTGCGAGCACGCAAATGCAGTCGGTCCGTGACAGATGCGTGCGGTTCTTCGTGGCCCTGGCGGAGGAAGCTGCGCAAGGCTTCCTGGGACGGCGGCAGTTGGAATGGTTGGAGCGGGTGGACGCCGAGCTTGATCAGTTGCGGGCGGTCTTCGGTTGGGTCCGCAACGGTGAAGTCGCGACCGAAGTCGGTATGCGTCTGGTCGGCGCCCTGATCCGGTACTGGGAATATCGAGGGTTGACTGTCGAGGGCAATGATTGGCTCATCGCAATGCTCGCGACGCCCGCCGCCTCGGCGCGTACTCTGGAAGCGGCGCGCGTGCTGTACGCGGCATCGATTTTCGCAACCATCCGCGACAGCCCTGACCAGGGGCCGCTCGCAGAGAAAAGCGCGTTGCTATTCAAAGAGGTCGGCCATCTCGACGAGTCCGGACGCTCGCTCGCTCAGCAGGCGGTCGCGGAGGTGCGGCTCGGCCATCTCGCCGAAGCTCGGGCGCTCCTGGAACAGAGCCTACGCATTGCCAAAGAGCACGACGACACCTGGTGCCTCGCCTTCGCTCTTGGACAGCTCGGCGCCGTCGCCTATCGGGATGCTAACTACTCGGTAGCGCACCGATTCCGTTCGGACGCCGCCGCGGCGGCGCGCGCGGTCGGCGACCGTCACACACTTGGCCTCGCGCTCGCCGGCCTCGGGCAAGTCGCGCGCGCGCAGCAGAACTACGAAGAGTCGGCGAGATTGTTTCATGAAACGTTGGAAGTCGCTGCCGAGATAAAGGACCAATGGGTCATGCCGCGGGCGATTGGCGCGCTAGCTGGCGCCGCCGTCCTCGCTCGCGACTACGAACGCGCAGCCGTGCTGTTCGGCATCGCTGCCGAGATGCGCACGGCGAGCGGCATCAGCGAAGCGTCGGAGTCCTATCGCGTCAACTACGCGGACGACCAGCAGGAAGCGCGGGGCGCGTTAGGCGAAACGCTCTTTCAAACGAAATGGTTGCAGGGGCAAGACCTTTCGCTAGAGCTGTCCATCGCCTATGCTCTGACCGGCAGCATCGAAGTTGCTGACGTAGCCGTACCGCAACCAGTCTCCGTGTCGTCGAAAGAGCAAGGCGCTGACTGAGCAAAGGCGACGTGTTGCGACCTACTGCAGACGGGTTGGTGTGGAATTTGCTACGGATTCGCTCCTGCGACCGCTCGACGTTTTCAGCTCCGTTCCGGGAAATGGCGCTGGAAGGCCTGCTGATCGCGCTTGTAGTCTACCTGGACAATCTCCAAAAGAAACGGGCGAGCGGCATATGGCGTTCGCGCGGCGCCGCGCCGAAGGAGAAGGATACCCGCCCATGAGAGCCGTTGTTTGCCGTGAGCCGGGCGAACTCGCGTTGGAGACGCGAGCCGTCGCGCCGCGCGGCGCTCGCGAAGTCAAGCTGCGCATCGCCCGCGTCGGCATTTGCGGCACCGATTACCATATCTATGAAGGACGTCAGCCGTTTCTCGCCTATCCCAGGGTGCTCGGGCATGAACTCGCCGCGCACGTCGCCGAGGCGGCTAAAGGCAGCCCATTCGCCGTGGGCCAGCTGGTGGTAGTCAACCCCTACATCGCTTGCGGGAAGTGCCATGCGTGTCGCAACGGGCTACCCAACGCCTGCATGAATATCGGCGTGCTCGGCGTCCATCGCGACGGCGGCATGTGCGATGAGATAAGTATTCCGGAAGAAAACCTGATCGCGGCCGGCGACCTGACGCCGGACCAAGCGGCCAGCGTCGAGTTTCTCGCCATTGGCGCGCATGCGGTCCGCCGCAGCGGCGTCCAACGGGGGCAAAGGGTTCTGGTTGTCGGCGCCGGCCCGATCGGCCTTGGCGCAGCCCTGTTTGCTCGTTTGGCTGGAGCTGCGGTCACTGTGCTAGACCGTGAATTTGAACGCCTCGCTTTCGCAACCGAGATAGCCGGGGTCGACTCCACATTGCATGCCGGAAACGATGTCGCCGATCTGGTCGCGAAGGCGACGTCCGGCGATGGTTTCGACGTCGTGTTTGACGCCACGGGCAACAAGGCCTCGATGGAGGCGAGCTTCTTGTTCACAGCTCATGGCGGGAAATATGTGTTGGTTGGCCTGGTGAAGGACACGATTTCGTTTTTCGATCCCGAGTTTCACAAGCGCGAGATGACGCTGCTCGCCAGCCGCAACGCAACGCAAGTGGATTTCCAGACTGTGATGACGGCGATCCGTAAAGGCGACGTTCCTGTCGACAGGCTCATCACGCACCGCACGGATCTCGAAGCCGTCGTGGCGGACCTGCCAAAATGGGCGCGTGAGAAAACGGGATTGATCAAGGCCATGGTTGTGGTCACGTAAGCCGGTGTGACTCGCCCGTCGACGCAAGCGGCTAGGAATTCGGCGGGGCGCACACCAGAAAACGACCCAGCGCGCCGCTCGCTGGGCCGTCTCTGGGGCGCAGGCAAGTGGCCTGCACACTCTAGGTAGCGCGGCGATTCACGCTCACCAATACTTACTTCTCGCAATTTCGCGTCATAGCTGTTCGTTGTATTTTGTGGAGGAGCCCGGCCATTTCCTCCACCCAGCCAGGCCGATGCTCACTCCTTACCTTGGCGGTTGCAGACTCTCCCCTGCGATCGCCAAGCTTTTTACGCACTCCGTCGATCCCTTCGCGCCAGTGAAACGCGCCGCGACTTGAGTAGCGGAATCGGCTTCAGAGTTGTTTGTCGAGAAAGCTGCGCACTGCGGCCACAGTGGCCGCGGGTTGCTCCTCCATGAGCCAATGGCCGGACGCCGAGATTACGACTTCTTCGACGTTTGTCGCGGCCGCACGCATCACAACCGCCATAGTTGGGCCGAATGATTTCTCGCCGCCCACGGCGAGCACGGGCATGGTCAACTTGCCTTTGGCCAGAAAGCCGCGGTTGTCGATTGCGTCTTGGTCGAACGCGGCGAACTGGCTGAAGCCGGCGTGCATGGCGCCGGGCTGCGCGTAGAGTTTCGCATAGTGCTCGCGAGCGGCTTCTCCGAACGATTTCGGGTCCGCGGAGAATTCATTCCAGAAGCGGTCAAGATAGATGCGTTCGCGACCAGCAACCAGCCGCTCCATGTCTGGGCCGCCGAAGCGGAAGTGCCAGAGGAGCGGGTTCTTCAGTATTTCCTCCCAGGGTCCAATTCCTGGCAGTGGCGCATCCAGCAATGCGAAGCGCGTTACGCGTTGCGGGAACTGGGCCGCGAAAGCATACCCAACCATGTTGCCGATATCATGCGTGACGAGATCCGCGCGTTCGATGCCCAGCGCGTCGAGGACGCCAGCTATATCCTGGCCCTGTGTCTTCTTGTCATACCCGCCGGCTGGACGGGCAGAAAGTCCCATACCCCGTAAATCCGGGACGACAATCGTGTGGTCACGAACAAGCTCCGACGCCAGCGGCGCCCACATGTCGCCGGTATCGCCATAGCCGTGCAACAGGACCACCGCCGGCCCCTGCCCACCGACGCGCACATAGAGAGTTGTTCCATTTGTCGGAATGTCTTCTGTCCGGAACCCTGCGGGAAACGGCTGCACACCTGTCGCTTCTGACATGAATGTCCCTCCTGTGACCTATGCTACGGCCTTCGGCGCACCAAGCAAGTAGCGATACCCGTCTTCCCTGTCAGGCAGATTTAGGCTCACTGCCGGGCGGTCACGGACCGCCCTTCTTGCGACCAGCCTCTTTTGCAGCATCTCCGCTTTGCCAACCATAGGCGCGCCGGGAAATTCCACATGATTGGACACTGCCGCCGCAAGACTTCGAATCTCCTCCCCCGGCCGTGGGAAATCACACGCCCAAATGTAGGCCTGAGTTAGGATTTTTCGCCTAGACTCTTTGACGGTGCATCGGTTGCCACGCCGGAAAGCAATCGGTCGACGACGGACGCCGCCGGAGGAGCCTGGACGAACTATGATATTCTCTTGGAGGGCGGCTCTGCTCGCGCCGCTGGTCCCGCCGGCGATCGCCGGCGCTCTGCTGGCGATCTTGACAGCGCCGCTCGCCATGGCCTGGCTTGGATTTCCTGATTTACCTCGTTGTTGGCGCGCTCATCGCATATCCGACGATGTTCTTCCTGTTTCTGCCCGGCCTCTGGGCGCTGAGCCGCATTGCGCAGCCGGGAGCCGTCCTGACGAGCTTATGGGGCGCGACGCTCGGCTCAATATGGGTTCCGCTCAGCCTATTGACGACGTGGAAGTCTAGCGGCCCGGATTCCGGGCCGCCTGAAGAATCGTTTTCCACCTTTGTGCTGCGCTGGGGCGGCCAGGGCGACCTCTGGATCTTTCTTGCGCTGCCCGCGAGCGGCCTCCTCACCGCGTGGGTATATTGGGCGATGGCGCGCCGGTCGGCCCACGCCTGAGGCAGGCCGCTTCCGCGCGTCGTAGCGAGGCGATGCGATGCGCGCCAGGGTTCACGACGGCGCCTGCATGTCGGCAAGCGCGTGGCGCATGGCGTACTCGGGATCCCGAACAGGCCGCCATAAGGCTCGTCCAGGTCCAGCAGGACGAAGACGGCGAGCGCTATCGAGAAGGCGCACAGAACCGTCACCGTCACCACCATCGCATTTGGCCGTGCCGTCAGACCGAACGCGGCAAACAAGATAGCGAGCCATGTGACGAGCACCCAGTAGAACGGGGTCGAGATTGATGGGCGAGCGCCTTCGATCACCTTCCATCGCGCCTCGATGACGCTGTGATATTGCGCATCGCAATCCGGAGCCACGGTTTTCTGCAGGGAGCTTGTTGGTTGGAGGGAGCGGATTTCGTGCCCGATATCGCTCAGCACGGTCGAGAGCAAAGGGCTCTCGCCGATCCTCGGCATGCCCGAGGGGTCAGGATAGTTGAGGCTGGCCGGGCGCGGCTCGTCCGGCCACGTGCTTGCGATAACCGTCGCGACGTACCCTTGCAGTTGATCCCGAATTTGCGCAGTCTCTGCGCCGTAGTCACGCAGGCAGCGATCCAGTTGCACCAACTGGGCGGCGTCGGCGCTGCGCGCGTCATAGGCCGCGTCGAATCCCGACTTGACCGAGGTCGTCAAGAGGCCGAGCACGATGGCTGTAAAGGTCAACAGAAGCGTAATCGCGAAACGTACGATCTCGATCGACTCGGGCGAGCGATGCCTTTCTGGCAAGCGGCGGTGAACGAAAGCCCCGAACGCGGCGCTGAGGCACATCGCCACAAAAACGACGAGGGAATTTATCGGGTCTTGCATCTCGCCTTATGTCCTGCCGCCCTTTGCGACTGTCAGTTGCCTCCGCCGCCGTGCGCGTTTGCAAAGTCGATGCCGCCCTGGACCTGATAAATCGCTTGTTCCACGAGATGTATTGCGCGTTCGCGGTGGCCGCCCTTGTTCGGGGTGGCGGCGCGCAGCGACCCCAGCGCATCCTGGAGAGCGGCGAGCGCGCGCTCCATGTTGCCCTGGTAGGCCAAGGCGGGGCGAGACGTCAGCGCAAGGGCCGACACCACGCCGCCCGCCGACGCAAGCTGTAAGAGTTGGCGACGATTGGAAGTCTGACCGCTCATTTTGGTGTCCTTTCTTCGGTGAATCGGAGGCGCGCGCCTCGCTCCCTTGAATATTCCAGACGCGACTGCGTCGTGTCCAGCAAACCGCTCGGTCGCTGCGGCTATGAGTCAAACTGTCGACTTCGCGCCCAGCCTCTCGAGCGCGTCCTGTACCCGCTGCCGCGACAGCTCCAGCAGTTTGCGCATCGCCTCCGAGGCTGCTTCGCCGCGACGGTTAAGGATTGCGGAGACGACGGCCTCGTAGCGCGCAAGATCGATGTTTGGATGGTCGTCGCCGCGTTGCGTGAGCGAAAACGAAACCCGCAGCGCCGTCTTCACAGCGCCGCCGATGGTCGCGAACAGGCCGTTGTGCGTGGCGGCTATAATGGCGAGGTGAAACTCGGTCTCCGCGCCCGCCGCCAGAGCCGGGGTCGGCAACATCGACACCAGATCGGCGAGGCTCCGCTCGATGCGCTCGAGATCGCTGGCCGTCCCGTCGCGCGCCGCGAGAAAACACGCGCGCGGCTCGAAACACTGCCGCATTTCGTACAGATCCTCGACGATGCGCCGATCGAACTGCGCGTTCAGGCGCCACGACAGAACATCGGGATCGAGCAGATTCCAACTGTCGAACGGCAGCACCCGCGTGCCGACCTTGGGCGCCACTTCAATCAAGCGCTTGGCGGCGAGGTTCTTGACAGCTTCGCGAATGGTCGAGCGGGATACGCCGTAAGCGAGACAGAGCTCGTTCTCGATCGGCAGCGAATCGCCGGGCGCAAATTCGCCGGAGACGATGCGCGTGCCGATGATGCGCGCCACCTGCGCGCTCATCGTGCCCACCGTGACCTGGCGCTCAAACATCGTCTCCCCTCCCGCCGAAGGCCGCTCCCTTATCCGAGTCTTGACACCGGCGGAAACGGTTCGTATCGTCTTTTCATCTTATCATAAACACCAAAATAAGCGAATGGGCGGAAACGGCAAGTGAGTGCGATCGAGCTTGATCGAGTCTCCAAACGATTTGGAGCCGTCGAGGTCATCCGTGACCTCTCGCTGCAGATCAACTCTGGAGAATTCGTCGCTTTCCTCGGCGCCTCCGGGTGCGGGAAAACCACGCTGCTCAGGATGATCGCCGGTCTGGAAACCCTCAACGGCGGCGAAATCCGGATCGGCGGCAAGCGCGTCGACAATCTGCCGCCGGGCGCGCGCGGCGTGGCGATGGTGTTCCAGCACTACGCGCTCTATCCCCACATGACGATCCGCCAGAACATGGCGTTCGGCCTCCAGAACATCGCCGTCGAGCGCGCTGAGATCGAAGCGCGCGTCAACGAGGCAGCGCGCATTCTCGAGATCGAGCCGCTGCTAGACCGAAAGCCTGGGCAATTGTCAGGCGGACAGCGCCAGCGCGTGGCGATCGGGCGCGCCCTGGTCAAACAGCCGGAAGCGTTCCTGTTTGACGAACCGCTTTCCAATCTCGACGCGGCGCTTCGGGTGCGTACGCGGGTGGAGCTCGCGCGCCTGCATCAGCGGATGCGCGCGACCACCATTTTCGTCACCCACGATCAGATCGAAGCCATGACCTTGGCCGAGCGCATCGTCGTGATGAACGCCGGAAAGATCGAACAGATCGGCGCGCCGATGCAGATCTACGCACGCCCGGCGACCGAATTCGTGGCGCGCTTCGTCGGCTCGCCGTCGATGAATTTCATGCCCGTAGACGTGAGCAAGGATTCGGAATTCGCGGCGCTGACGCTTGCGGGAGGGTCCCGCTTTCCCACCCGCATCGCCTCCCGCTCGCTGCCGTCTGCGGGCGTATTTCGGCTGGGAATTCGCGCCGAGGCGGCGCGCGTCGATCCGGCCGGGCCAGCTGCGCGGGCAGGGTGGAGGTTGTCGAGCGGCTGGGCGATCGCACCCATCTGCATGTCCGTCTCGCCGACTCTTCGATCCTGATCGCCGAAGACGCCGGCGCCAGCCGCGCCGCGCCCGGCGATGAGGTCCGGCTGCGTCTGGATCCCGGCGGAAGCGCATCTGTTTGATGACAAGGGCGCCGCGTTTCACGCCGAACAGGCGCCGCAATGAGCGTCACGGCGCCAGAACCGCCGCCTGCGCGGCGCCGACAACCTGCCGAACTGGCGCAACGCGTTGTTCATCGCGCCGTTCCTGATCGTCTATCTCGCGATGCTGGTCTATCCGCTGTTTTCGGGCATGTGGATCAGCCTGCAGGAATACGACATGTTCGACAAGTCGGCGACGTTTGCCGGCTTCAACAATTTCTTCACGCTTTACAATGACCCGATCTTTCGCGGCGTCATCCGCAACACGTTCGTATTTGTCGCGATGACGACGCCAACCTTCGTCATCATCGGACTGGCGCTGGCGCTTGCCCTCAACAAGCAGACGCGCAGCGCCGCCATCCTGCGCGCGGTGTTCTTCGGCGCCTCGGTCCTGTCGGTGACGATCGTCACGATCATCTGGAAGATGATGTACCTGCCGGGGCGCGGCCTCATCTCGCTGCTGCTGAGCGAGTTCGGCCTTCCCGCGATTCCTTTCCTGACCAGCGTCAATCTCGCATTGCCCGCGGTCGCCGCGACGACGGTATGGTGGATCATCGGGCTGCCGATGATGCTGTTTCTGGCGGCGCTACAGCAGATTCCCGGCGAACTCTACGAAGCCGCCGCGCTCGACAATGCGGGTCGCTGGCGAACCCTCTGGTCGATCACGCTGCCCTCGATCACACGCACATTCATCGTCGTGGTGATCTACGAGATCGTCGCGCAATTTCAACTGTTCGGGCAGGCGTTGCTGCTGACGCAGGGCGGCCCCAACAACAGCTCCCGGCCGATCGTTCTGTTCATCTACGAGACCGGCTTTCGCGACTGGAATCTCGGCATCGCCGCGGCGGCATCCGAAGTGCTGTTCGTGCTGATGGCGATTGCCGCGATGGTGCAATATTTCGTGTCGCAACGCTCGGAGGCGCGCTGATGGCTCTCGCGGGCGGCATGGTTGGGAGAAGCCTCGGCGATCGGGTGATCCTCGCCGCCGTCATCGTTCTCGCCATTCTCTGGGTGACGCCGGTCCTCTGGATCTCTCATACTCTCGTTCAAGCCGAACAGCGAGTTGATGATGTCGACCGCAAGCGTGACGCATCCGCCCTACACATTCAAGAACTACACGGACGTGATCGCGACATCGGGCGTGTTTCGCTGGTTCTTCAACTCGATCGTCGTCTCGGGCGTGTCGACCGCGCTGACGCTGATTCTCGCCTCGCTCGCCGGATATGGATTCTCGCGCACCCAATTTCCGGGGCGCAACTTCCTGTTCGTGTTCGTGCTGCTGGGGCTGGCGGTGCCGGAGCAGGCGGTGATCATCGCGCGTCACCAACTTTTCACCGACTGGAAGATGCACAACGGCTATCTCGCGCTGATCCTGCCGAATCTGTCGAGCGCGTTCGGCGTGTTCCTGATGACCCAGTATTTCCGCTCGATTCCGAAGGACATCGATGAGGCGGCGATGCTGGACAACGCGACGCGGTTCCAGATTTTCTGGCGCGTGCTGTTGCCGCTCACCGTGCCTGCGCAGGCGACGCTCGGCATCTTCACTTTCCTGCTGTACTGGAACGACTATCTGTGGCCGCTGATCTCGGCGACCAAGCCAGCGATGTTCACGCTCACCGTCGGCATCGCCTCGACGCAGACCAATTTCGCGCAGTCCGAGGGCCTCGGGTTCCTGATGGCGCAAGCCGTGTTCGCAGGGCTCCCGGTGTTCATCCTCTATCTGTTCTTCCAACGATACATCGTTCAGGCCGTCGCGGGCGCCGCCATACGCTGACCGCGACTCCAGAAGGCCCCGCTTTTGGCCGAAAGCGGGATGACCAACAAACCGGCCGCCACGGAGGAAGCCTTGAAAGTCTTCAAAACCCTACTTTTCGCCAGCGCGGCCCTGATCGGCGGCGCGGGATTATCATTCGGCGCCGACAAGACGGAAATCTCCGTCTCGCGTTTCTTCGGCGCCTGCGAAGCCGATTACGGAACCAATACCGATGTCAGCAAAGCCAACGGCGAATGCGGCATCATCACCTCGCTGATCAACAAGTTCAACGCCGAAAGTCCTGACACCCACGTCAAGGTCGATATTGTCGAATGGCCGGGCTACGACCAGTTGACTGCCCGCATTCGCTCCGGCGAGCCGCCGACGATCTCGGTCATGCACGAGGCGGTGATCTCCGACTATCAATCGCGGGGACTTCTCGAGCCGCTGGACGCCGGCCTGAAGGCCGCGGGCGTAGACACCTCCGATTTCACCGGCGCGGCGAAGGAAGGCGTCACCAAGGACGGCAAGATCTACGCCCTGCCGTTCGACACCCACACCTGGCTCTGGCACATCAACCTCAACCTGATGAAGAAGGCCGGCCTGGTTGACGCCTCGGGTCAGGCGATCCTGCCGAAGTCGGCGGATGAATTGCTCGCTCAGGCCAAGCAGTTCAAGGAAAAGACCGGCAAGCCCTATTTCGTGATGGTGCTCGCCAACGAGACCGCAGCCTATACGCGCACGTTCGACACGCTGCTCTATCAGCAGGGCGCCGACTTCTTCGCCGATCCGTCCAAGGTCAAGTTCAACTCGCCCGAGGGCAAGACCGCGCTGACGCTGTTGAAGACGCTATTTGACAATGACTACGTCACCAAGAACGAAGATTATGCGGCGACGGTATCCGGCTTCGCGGCCGGCGACGGCGGCGTGATGATCAACGGCACCTGGCTCGTCGACAATTATATCGGCGAGAGCAAGAAGCCGGGCGTCGCGCTGTCGGACGGCTATGCAGTGGTGCCGTTCCCGCAGCTCTACAAGAACCCGAAGGTATGGGCGGACGGCCATAGCTGGGTGATCCTGAAGGCCGATCTCACCGACGCGCAGCGCAAGTCCGCTTACGAGTTCCTCAAATTCCTGTGGGACAACGACTTCCAGTGGGCCCGCACCGGCCATCTGCCGACGAGCCAGAAGGTGATCAACAGCGAAGGCTTCAAGTCGCTGCCGTTCCGCCCGGTGCTCGCGCCGCTATCGCAGAACGGCACGGCGCTGCCGGCCGCCGTCAAGCACCAGTTCGGCGTTCAGACGATCGAGGGCGAAGAGGTCGCCGCCGGTATGCGCGGCGACAAGGATATCGACGCCGCGCTGACCTCCGCCGAGGAACGCACCAACAAGCTGCTGCAACAGAAGTAAGTCTCGACGGGCCGGCCTCGCGAGGCCGGCCCTCTCTTTCTCGTCACAGAAACCGGAAACCGACATGATCGCCGCACGTCTCACCGTCGATGCAGATTTCGCCATTGCCGACATCGACCGACGCCTGTTTGGAACTTTTGTCGAGCATATGGGGCGTTGCGTCTACACCGGCATCTTCGAGCCCGGGCATCCGACCGCCGACGCGCAGGGTTTCCGCCAGGACGTCGCCGATCTCACCAAGGAACTCGGCGTCACCATCGTTCGCTATCCCGGCGGCAACTTTCTTTCCGGCTACAATTGGGAAGATGGGGTCGGTCCGGTCGACCAGCGACCGCGCCGCCTAGACCTCGCCTGGTTCTCCACCGAGACCAATCAATTCGGGACCAACGAGTTTGTCGACTGGGCGCGCAAGGTCGGCGTCGAGCCGATGTTCGGCGTCAATCTGGGCACTCGCGGCATCGACGACGCGCGACGCTTCATCGAATATTGCAACCATCCCGGCGGCACCGAACTCTCGGAACTGCGCCGTTCGCACGGCTACGAGAAGCCGCACGACATCAAATTCTGGTGTCTCGGCAATGAAATGGACGGCCCCTGGCAGATCGGCGCCAAGACTGCGCAGGAATACGGCCGCGCCGCGCATGAGACCGCGAAGGTGATGCGATGGGTCGATCCCTCCATCGAGCTCGCCGCGTGCGGCTCCTCCAACCGCGAGATGGCGACCTATGCGCGCTGGGAATACGAAGTGCTCGACCATTGCTTCGACCACGTCGATTTCATCTCGCTGCACACCTATTTCATGAATCCGCACGACGCGACCGAAGAGTTCCTCGGCAACATCGAGCTGCTGGATTTCTTCATCAAGGAAGTGATCGCGATTGCCGACGCGGTCGCGGCGACGCGCCGCTCATCGAAGCGCATCATGCTTTCGCTCGACGAATGGAACGTCTGGTACAAGGCGCGCTCGCACTCCGATCTGCGCAAGCCCGGTTGGCCGGAGCATCCGCCTCTGATCGAGGAAGTTTACAATGCGGAGGACGCCCTGTTAATTGGCGGCGCGCTGATCACGCTGCTCAACAACGCAGACCGCGTCAAAACCGCTTGCATCGCCCAGCTCGTCAACATCATCGGGCCGATCATGACAGAGCCGGGCGGCCCGGCGTGGCGGCAGACGATCTTTCATCCGTTCGCCCTCACGGCGCGCCACGCCCAGGGGCGCGTGCTGAGGACGCTGGCGACTTCGCCGACCTACGCCGGCCACGCCGCGCCGGAAATGCCGTATCTGCAAGCCTGCGTCACGGAGGACGAGGCGACCGGCCAGATCGTGATCTTCGCGCTCAACCGGCATCTGCGCGAAGAGATGGAGCTGGAGATCGTGTTGCGGGGCTTTGGCGAGGGTCGGAAAATTCTCGACGCACAGCAGGTCACGCACGTCAACATGAAAGCCGTCAACACCAAGGACGACCCGAACAATGTCGCGCCGCATCAAATCAAGTCGATCCAGGTCGACGGGGCGAATTTGCGGGCGAAACTGGCGCCCGGGTCCTGGAACGTGATCGTCACAGGGCCTGCCTGAATAGCGTCCGCAGCGCCTCTTGTCGCCGGGCGCACGGACTTAACTGTGTTCCTGCTTGCAGATGTAGCCCTTCCGATTGCCAGCCCGGTGCGGCTCCGTGCCGGCCGGGCAGGGGTTGTGCATGTAGGGATTGTTCGGTTGGCAATGGCCGTTGGCGTCGTGATGATATTGCGCCGCGCAGGCGACGGGCGCCGCCATGGCCGCGGGAGTCGGACCAAGAATCGCGAACCCCGCGCCCGCCAACGCGAGCATCAAAAGCGCTCGAGGGTATCTGACGTTCATGAGCGGCCTCGTCGTTAGGGATGTCTCGATGAATTCAACAAAAACGCGCGCAACCCCGCCGCGCGGATAGCGTGCGGCGGCGACCTGCAACAGCGGTATACAACCGTAAAACAACGGAGCGCGGAGTCAATTGCTGCCGGAAGCGGTTAGCCGAGGCTGCTGCGCCAGGCGACGATTCCGCTCCGAACTCGGCGGGCTCGTCATGGAACCGTCACAGAAAATACGATAGAGCCATTTCTGGAATCCGATCCGGGTGAGCCACCCCGGATCGGCCCGGCGATGTATTTTTGTTTGCCGGGACGCCTCTAAAAATCATCGCAAGCTCCGCCATTTCTTCTAGGATATTCCTTAAGCGGCAGTCCGGGCCAGTGGCGGTGGGATGGCTCGGCGTTTGGGGGGAAATACGATGTCAGAGGCTTCCGACAGCGATCGCACCGCCACGGCGGAACAGTCCCGACTTCTGCAGAGCCGGAGCGCCGCCACGCCATGGAAGCTTTGGGGCCCTTACCTAAGCGAACGCCAGTGGGGGACGGTCAGGGAAGACTACAGCGAGAATGGCGACGCCTGGGGTTACTTTTCCCACGATCAGGCGCGCTCGCGGGCCTATCACTGGGGGGAGGACGGCATCGCCGGCTTCAGCGACGAGAAGCAGCGTTTGTGCTTCGCGATCGCGCTTTGGAATGGCAAGGACCCGATCCTCAAGGAGCGCATGTTTGGTTTGACCAACGGCGAGGGCAACCACGGCGAAGACGTCAAGGAATACTATTTCTATCTCGACAGCACGCCGACCCACTCCTACATGAAGATGCTCTACAAATATCCACAGAGCGAATATCCCGTATCGTGATCTGGTAGAGACCAACGGCCGGAGAAGCCGCACCGAGCCTGAGTATGAGTTGATCGATACGGGCGTCTTCAACGAAGATCGCTACTTCGACGTGTTCGTCGAATATGCCAAGGCAGTCGCCGACCGACATCCTGATCCAGATCAGCGTGTATCAATCGCGGACCTGACGCCGCGCCGATTCACGTGCTTCCCACGCTGTGGTTCCGCAATATCTGGAGCTGGTGGCCCGAAGAGCAAAAGCCGTCCCTTCGAGCCCTCGCGCCGAAAGGCGGCGTCTCGAGTATTGCAGCTGTTGATCCCGAGCTCGGCGATTATTACCTTTACTGCGAGGGCGAGCCGGCGCTGCTGTTCACCGAGAATGAGACCAACAACCAGCGTATCTTTGGCACGCCGAACGCAAACCCTTATGTGAAGGACGGCATCAACGACTTCATCGTCGCCGGCAGGCAGGAGGCGGTAAATCGCAAAGCAAGAGGGGACGAAGGCCGCGGCAAACTATCAAGCTCGTAGTGGAGCCGGGACAGACCGGCGACAATTCGCCTGCGTCTGACCAAATCCGCCCGGACGTCGATCGGCAATCCCTTCGGACGAGTTGTTCGCGCAAACGTTTTAAAAGCGCGTGCCCGGGAGGCCGACGAGTTCTATCGGTTCGGTTACGCCCGCGAACGTCACCGAAGATGCGGCCAGGGTGATGCGGCAGGCTCTGGCGGGCATGCTCTGGACCAAGCAGTATTATTTCTTCGATCTGACCAAGTGGCATCAGGGAACACGGCCGCGATCCCGCCAAATTGAAGGGCTTGGCGACGCGCAATCGCGAATGGGCGCACATGGTCAATGACGCCATCATCTCGATGCCCGACAAGTGGGAATATCCCTGGTTCGCCGCCTGGGATCTGGCGTTTCACACCATCGCGCTTTCGACTGTCGACCGCGATTTCGCGCAAGCAGCCAGCTGCGAACTGATGTTGAGGTCATTCTACCTGCACCCCACGGGGCAAATGCCCGCCTACGAGTGGAATTTCAGCGACGTCAATCCGCCGGTGCACGCCTGGGCCGCGATCTTTCTGCACCGCACGGAGCAGGCGCTCGGCCAGGAACCCGACCTTGAGTTCCTGATGAGCGTCTTCACCAAGCTCTCGCTGAATTTCACCTGGTGGACCAACCGCAAGGACCGGTTCGGCAAGAACCTGTTCGAGGGCGGCTTCCTCGGGCTCGACAATATCGGCGTGTTCGATCGCAGCGCGCCGCTGCCGACGGGCGGCTATCTCGAGCAGGCGGACGGCGACGGCATGGATGGCGCTGTTCTGCCAGAACATGCTTGAAATCGGCATGGAGCTCGCGAAGCGCGATCCGGCCCTACGAGGATCTGGCCACCAAATATCTGGAACATTTCCTCTGGATTGGCCAGGCGATGAACGGCGTCGGCCCGGACGGAATGTGGGACGAGGAGGATGGTTTCTACTACGATGTCCTTCGCCTTCCTGACGGCAATTCGATGCGGCTGAAGGTGCGTTCTATGGTGGGGCTTGCTGCCGATCTGCGCCGTCACCGTTATCGAATCGTCGGAGCGCGAGCAGTTGCCGAACCTGGTGCGGACTTTTGAAGAACGTCTGCGGCGGATGCCGGATCTGCGCGACGCGATTCATGCGACGGGAGCCAGGTCGATTTGGCGTGGGCGAGCGGGGCATCATGGGCCTCGTCAACCAGGATCGGTTGCGAAGAATCCTGTCCCGGATGCTCGACGAGAATGAGTTTCTGAGCCCGTACGGCATCCGCGCGCTGTCGCGCCATCACGCAGAGCATCCGTTTGTGTTCAACGTACAAGGCCAAGACTATCGCGTGGACTATCTGCCGGCCGAATCCGACACCGGCATGTTCGGCGGCAACTCCAATTGGCGCGGTCCGATCTGGATGCCGGTGAACGCGCTGCTGATCCGGGCGCTTATGCAGTACTATTTGTATTACGGGGACAGTTTCAAGATCGAGTGTCCGACCGGGTCGGGCAAACTGATGAATCTGTTCGAGGTCGCCCGGGAGATCTCCGACCGCCTGACGCGGATATTTGCTTCGGGACGAAGCTGGGCGGCGGCCGGTGTATGGCGGCGTCGACAAATTCCAGAACGATCCGCACTGGCGCGATTACCTGCTGTTCTACGAATATTTCCACGGCGACAACGGCGCCGGCATCGGCGCCAGCCACCAGACGGGGTGGACTGGCGTGGTGGCGAAGCTGATTGAAATCTTCGGACGCGTTGATCCGCAGGAACTTCTGAAAGGCGGCATCTCGCGTTCCTTTGGCCCGGCGAGAGATGCAGGGCCGGCCGACGGATCGCCGCGGGTCTCAAAGTCCAAAGGCGCCGCGCAACAAACGACGACCTAAGCGACGGAGATGTCCGATGACCATCGCGCCCCGTTACCCGTCTCTCTACCAAATCAATACGCGCGTCTGGTTGCGCCGACTGTCAAAAGAGCGTGGCCGACGAACGACTCTCGCCGATATCGACGACGCCACGATCGACGGGTTCGCTCGGGCAGGGCTTTGACTGGCTCTGGTTGTTGAGCGTCTGGCAGACGGGCAGCGCCGGCCGGGCCGTCTCCCGCAGCAACCCGGAGTGGCAGGCCGAGTTCAAGGCCTTTCTGCCTGACCTCCGCGAAGACGATATCTGCGGCTCCGGCTTCGCCATCACCGCCTACCAGGTCAGTGACGAGATTGGCGGCGACGCCGCCCTGGCGAAGTTCCGCGCAGCGACTGGCACGGCGTGGCATCAAACTGATGCTGGATTTCGTGCCCAACCATACGGCCCCCGATCATCCCTGGGTAAAGACGAATCCCGACTATTACGTGCAGGGCGATGAGGATCAGTTGACCCGCGCGCCTGACAACTATCTGCGTGTCGAGACGGACCGGGTCCGCTCATCCTGGCGCACGGACGCGACCCCAACTATCCGGGCTGGCCCGATACGCTGCAACTCAACTACGCCAATCCGCGGCTGCAGTCGGCGCAGATCGAGGAGTTGATCGCGATCGCTGCAAGATGCGACGGCGTTCGCTGCGACATGGCGATGCTGGTCTTGCCGGACGTTTTCCAGCGCACCTGGGGCCTCGTACCAGAGCCGTTCTGGCCAAAAGCGACGGCGGCGGCGCGCCAGGCCCATCCCGAGTTTCTCTTCATGGCCGAGGTTTACTGGGACCTCGAATGGACGCTGCAACAACAGGGCTTCGATTATTGCTACGACAAACGTCTCTACGACAGATTGCGTTCAGGCGACGTGAAGTCGATCCGCGGACACCTGCGCGCCGGCCTCGACTACCAGGACAAGCTCGCGCGCTTTCTGGAAAATCACGACGAACCTCGCGCCGCGTCCGCGTTCGAATGGCCGAAGCATCGCACGGCGGCGGCGATCACGTACCTGTCTCCGGGTTTGCGGTTCTTTCACCAGGGTCAGTTCGAGGGCGCTTTGGCGCGGATTCCGGCGCACTTGTGGCGCGGGCCCGTGGAAGCCGCCAACCCTGAAATCGTCGCGTTCTATGACAGACTGTTGCTGATATTGAGGGAAGTCGACGCCTTCAGGAACGGCGACTGGGTTCAGATTGAGCCGCAATCCGCCTGGTCCGGCAACGGGAGTTTCGATGGCTTTGTTTGTTACGCCTGGACGGGAATTGACAAACGCCGCTTTGTCGTCGTCGTGAATTACGTGGAGACTGGCGGGCAATGTTACGTGCAGCTGCCGTTCCCTGAATTTGAAGGCGCGCAGGTGCGTCTGACGGATCTTCTGGGCAGCGAAATCTACGAACGGGATGGCGGCGAACTTGTTTCTCGCGGCCTCTATGTCGATCTGGGTCCGTGGCAAATGAACGTGTTTGAGCTGCAAACCATGAACGCGGCGGACACCTAGAGCGCAGTGCGATTGGCCTCATCCGTCATTCGTCATTGCGAACGCAGCGAAGCAATCTATAGTTCCACTGCCGCTCGTCTTGCGATTCATATACAAAGGCTAGCGGCAGACGAGGCATGGATTGCTTCGTCGCTTCGCTTCTCGCAATGACGAATGCGACGATGCGAACACAGCTGCGACGCTCTCTGTCGTCGCAGCTGCGTCATTCAATCCCCCTCAGGGCGCCACAGCATGCACCTGGGGCAACTGCGCGCCCGTGGCGACCCAGTGCTGGTACGTCTCAAAAGGAACGCCCAGCATTTCGTAGTTCACCCGGAGATAGCCGTCGTGACCGCGTATAACCGCGGCCGGCATGACCTGCGCCGCATCCTGCGCCATCACGCCGACATAGGCGGTATGGCCGCCGTTGTAGACGAACCGATAGTAATTTAGCCCGTCGCCGAGGCGACCGAGGAGGACGAGGTCGTGCTTCAGCCGAATGTCGGAACGCCGATGGCCGCCGCCGCCGCCACGTCCGCCGCCGCCACGTCCACCACCGCCGCCCCGGCCACCGCCGCCATGGAAGCCGCCGCCGCCGCCCCGGCCACCGCCATGGAAGCCGCCGCCTCCGCCGCCGTATCCACGCCCACCGCCGCCATGGAAGCCGCCACCCCCGCCGCCGTGGTGCATCCCGCCGCCGCCTCCGCCAGGCCGACCGCCGCCCGCCGGGCGCGTTCCCGCGCTGGGACCCCGGGCGCCGCCGCCTCGGTTACCCGAACCCGCGCCGCCGCCCGGTCGCCCTCCAGCTGCCGGCCGATTGCCGCCGCCAGGACGGTTCCCGGCGCCGCCAGGACGATTTCCGGCGCCGCCAGGACGATTTCCCGCGCCGGCGCCGTTTCCGGCGCCAGGACGATTCCCTGCCCCAGGACGATTCCCTGCGCCAGCCCCGTTACCCGGGCCGCGATTTCCAGCCCCGCCGCCGGGGTTCAACACCTGGTTGCCGCCCTTGCCGCGAAAATCCATGCGGTTCTGGCCGCCGCCCGGGCCGCGATTGCCAGCGCCGCCGCCACGATTTGGGTTGTGAGTCCAGTTGTTGCCGCCGCCGTTGATGTTGTTGATGTTGCCGCCGCGGTTGATGTTGATGTTGTTGTTGTCCCAATTGACGCCGCCGCCCCAGTAGCCGCCGCCGCGCCAATTGCCGACCGCATAGCCAAGCCCGAAACCTATGCCTGCGGCGATCACGCCGCCGGCGACATAGCCCGGCCAGTAGTTCGGCCAATAGGTCGCGGGATAATCGGGATAGGCCCACGAACCGTAGACGACGCCTGGATCGTAATACGGCACATAGACGGTGTCCGGCTGAGTCGGCTGGATGACGATAACCTGCCGATCGCCCTGCGTCTGAGTGGTCACTGTCTGCTGCGGTGACGAGACGAGCTTCTGGTTGGCTTGCGCTTTGACGCGAAGGCGTTGGACGGCGTCCATCACGTCCGCCTGCTGGGCAATCACGGCGTCGCCCAGTCGTTGCGTCCAGGTGAGCTGCTCGCTCATGATCTTCAGCACTGACGGCGTCGCCGTCAGCGACTTGACACTGTCGTCCCAGGTCTGCGTGCCAACAGCGGCCTTGAGGGCGTCGCCCTTCAGCGCCTTGTTGGCGACGACCCAGCGCTCGGCCTCGACAACTTCAAGCGGATAGGTCGAAGCCATCAGCACTTCGGCGAGCAGGGTGTCTGGATAAAGGGCAATCGGCGCCAGAAGAGCGTCGAGTTCGCCCTGCGACAGAAGTGGCGCCGCGGGGGCCGGAGCCGGCGGCGCGGTCGTTGCAGCGGCGGGAGCCGCTGGCGGCGCGGCCGCGGGAGCGGCGGCCGGCGCGGCGTCATCCGCAAGCACGGATTGCGGCGGGATGACAAGCAGCGCCGCCGCAAGCACGCTCAAACTCATACTTTTCCGCAACATCATTGCCTCCCTGCTCCCGCGCCGATCAACAGCAAATATCCACGTCTGCCGCGGCCACAGCCACCCCGGCCCTGATCCGCGAAGAGACCCGCGGCTTTGGCGCCCAGGGCGCGACTGCAAGCCCCATCTATATCAATCGGGTATCCTTGGAGCAATCATCTACTTTGGAGTCCCCTTGAGGTGACGAAAATATGGAAAACGGCCGAAGGAACGAGATGCGCAGCTTCACGCGGCCTCGGCAGCCGGTGAGGGCCGCGCGGCAATCGCCAGCAGAACGCGCCAAACGGATTAACCACGTAGAACGCTGTCTGCGTCAGGAATAGCGAGTACGTCGCGGACAGCTGGGCCAATTGCGTCTCCCTGGCCTCGTCACTGCGAAGAGCGCAGCGACAAAGCAATCCATGCCTCGTCTGCCGCAAATTTCTGCGGGTAAAGACCAACGAGCGTGGCAGATGAATCCTGGTCTGCCTCGCTCTCGAGACCGCCCCAGTTTACAATCACGTTTTGCAGCCCTCGCATCGAGTCGAGCCTCGCACTCGACTCAGCGAACGTTACAACCAGCAGCGCGGAACTGCTCGATCACGCGGTGGGTCAACTCGGCCGACGGGGCCTCGGTCGCCAGATTCTTGTATTCGAGATTCATCGCCTTCCACTTGAAGGCGCCAAGTTGATGGAACGGTTGCACTTCGACCAACTCGACGTTGGTCAACGGCGCCACGAATTGTGCGAGGCCGTCTACGTTGGCGGGGTCGTCAGTCTGGCCGGGAACCAGAGTGAAGCGAACCCAAGTTCGCTTGCCAAGCGCCGCGAGGCGCTCTGCAAAACGCAGAGTGGGCGCCAGTTCGCGCCCGGTGACGCGTTTGTAGGTTTCGGGATCGGAGCTCTTGATGTCAAGCAGGACGAGATCGACGGACGCCAGATAGTCGTCGGCGGCGCGGGCTCCGAGAAATCCGGAGGTTTCAATAGCGGTGTGCAAGCCCGCCGCCTTCATGGCGCGCAGGATACGCAGCGTGAACGCCGGCTGCACCAGAGGCTCGCCGCCGGAGATGGTGAGGCCGCCATCCAGCGCGCGCAATGCCGGCGCGAAGTCGCCGAGGCGATCAATCACCCGCTGGGCGGAAATATGCGTGCCGTCCTTAAGATGCCAGGTGTCGGGATTGTGGCAATAGGTGCAGCGGAGCAGGCATCCGGAGACGAACAGCACCGCCCGCAAGCCAGGACCGTCGTAGCGCGACGAAGTCTCGTACGAATGCACATATCCGAACGCCCCGTCGCTGTCGTCCGGCAACTCCAATGCATCGGGCGCCTCCGGGGACTTGCCGACGATCAGATCGTGCCGGCTGCCAGGCTCCAAGTCATCGACGGACGGCATGGCGAGCCTCGCTAGAACTGACCGTGGAACGTTCGACTGATCACATCCTGCTGCTGCTCGCGCGTCAAACGCACAAAGTTGACGGCATACCCCGACACCCGGATGGTCAGCTGCGGATATTTGTCCGGATTCCGCATCGCGTCCTCGAGAGTCTCCTTGTCAATCAGGTTCAGGTTCATGTGGAACCCGCCCTGCTCGAAGTACATGTCGAAAGCCTTTGTCGCTGCCGAAATAAGCTCGTCGTCGCTGAGATGCGCCTTCTGTGGCGCGACGGACACTGTGTAGCTTATGCCGTCCTGGGCATCCCTGTAAGGCAGTTTGGTAAGCGAAAGGCAGGAAGCGAGCCAGCCGTGACTGTCGCGGCCGTGCATCGGATTGCCGCCGGGCGCGAACGGTTGCCCCTTCCGCCTGCCGTCCGGCGTGTTGCCCGTCGCTTTGCCGTACACAACGTTGGACGTGATGGTCAGCACGCTTTGGGTATGAACGGCGTTCCGGTAGGTCGGATGCTTTCTGAGCTTCGTCATGAATCGCGACACCAATTGCGCGGCGATCGAATCCACGCGCTCGTCGTTGTTGCCGAATTGGGGCACGGCGGCCGACCCTTCGTTTTGATAGTCGACCACAAGTCCGCTCGCGTCCCGAATGACCCGCACCTTGCCGTATTTGATGGCCGCCAGGCTGTCTGCGGCGACCGAGAGGCCGGCGATCCCAAATGCCATCGTACGTAGGATGTCGCGATCGTGCAGCGCCATTTCCATGCGTTCGTAGAAATATTTGTCGTGCATATAGTGGATGCAGTTCATCGCATGCACGTAGGTGCGCGCCAGCCATTCCATCGACGCATCGAACTTCGCCGCCACGTCGTCGTAATCGAGATATTCGCCAGCGACCGGCATCGAAACGGGGGCTATCTGATCGCCGGAAACTTCGTCGCGGCCGCCGTTGATCGCATATAGCAGGGCCTTCGCGAGATTGACCCGCGCGCCGAAGAACTGCATCTGCTTGCCGATCCGCATCGCCGACACGCAGCAGGCGATGCCATAGTCGTCGCCCCAGAGCGGGCGCATGAGATCGTCGTTCTCATACTGCAGCGACGACGTCCCGCGGCTCATCGCAATGCAGTAGCGTTTGAAGGTCGCGGGCAATCGCGACGACCAAAGCACGGTCAGGTTGGGCTCTGGCGCGGGCCCGAGATTGGAGAGAGTATGCAGCACGCGGAAGCTGCTCCTGGTGACCAGCGTGCGCCCGTTGAGATCCATGCCGCCGACACACTCGGTCGCCCAATAGGGATCGCCGCTGAATAAGGCGTCGTAGTCGGGGGTTCGCAAGAACCGCACGATTCGCAGTTTCTGCGTCAGTTGATCCCACAGCTCCTGGGCGCCGGATTCATCAAGAGCGCCCTCGCGCAAGTCCCGCTCGATGTAGATGTCGAGGAAACTGGAAATGCGCCCTACGGACATCGCCGCGCCGTTGGCCTCCTTGATCGCGCCGAGATAGGCGAGGTAGGTCCACTGGAAGGCCTCACGGGCATTAGACGCAGGGCGCCGGATATCGCATTCGTACAGCTTCGCCATCGCTGCGAGATCATTCAGCGCGCGCATTTGATCGGCGAGTTCTTCGCGCGAACGGATGACCTCGTCGCTTGGCCACATCTCATCGAGTTGGGCGCGCTCCGCGTGTTTCACTTCGAGGAGACGATCTACGCCGTAAAGCGCGACACGGCGGTAATCACCGATGATCCGACCGCGGCCGTAGGCATCGGGCAAGCCGGTGATGATCGCCGATTTGCGGCAACGCATGATCTCGGGGGTATAGGCGTCGAAAACGCCGTCGTTGTGAGACTTGCGGTATTTCGTGAAGGTCTCGTGAACGGCAGGGTCGGGCTTGAATCCGGCCGCGGTCAATCCCGCCTCAACCATGCGCAGGCCACCGAACGGAAAGATGGCGCGCTTGAACGGAGCGTCGGTCTGAAGGCCCACGATCACTTCGTTTTCGCGATCAATGTAGCCGGCCTTGTGGGCGAGGACCGTCGAAGGGTGCTCGGCATCGACCGCCAGGACTCCTTCTTTCTTTCAGCTTCAAAGTAGGGCTGCAGTTTGGCCCAGACCGCCTGGGTCCGCGGGGTCGAACCGGTCAGAAAGCCTTCATCGCCGAGGTAGGGGGTCACATTGTGGGCTATGAAATCGCGAACGTCGATCGCGCGCCGCCAGTCGCCGGACTTGAAATCGCGCCACCCGCTGTCGCGCTCTACGGATTTGGGATGAGTGGACACACCCATGACGCGCTCCCGACTTTCTCATCGTTGACCGAATATATATAACTCATTCGCTATCGCCGAGCCTTACCGACTCACTGAACTTCGGGAATTCCGCGCGACAGGCCGATGCCCTGTCGGTCCTGCTGTCGCGCCATGTGTTGATCCTCGATGTCGAACAGCGAAGCGTTGATGGTCCTGTCGAGATGGGCGAGATAGTTTTGCACCGATTGGGCGCGGGGCCCATTCGGCAACGAGTCGGTCAGGCCGAGTAGGGCGGCTCGCAACCGTCGCATGACCTGCACCGAACTTGAACCGAATTGCCGGATCTCGTCGAAGGCGAGCGCCAAATAGTCCTCCCAAGACGGGGTCGGGAATATCAACCGCACGCGATCGCTGGCGTCGACCACATATCCCGCATCCAATTCGCTCGCGCCCAGCCGGCGCAGCAGGTCCTCCAGCTGGTCGATGGTCTGCACCGCGGTGGTCGGATCGTTGATGGCGGGCGACAACGCCTTGATGGCGATGTCGACGAGCAGACGGATTGGATATTTTGGATCTTGTTCAAAAGTGCGCTCGCGACCGAGGCGCACAGACTGCAGCAGGGTCTCCGAGGGCAGGGGCCCGGCCGCGTTGTGAACGCGCAAAACAACGGCGCCTTCAACCAGCGTATCTCCCACCGCGCAGGCCATGACAATCGCGCCGCCAGCCTGCTCCGCCAATGCGACGAGCGCGGCGAGGTCGAAGTTGGCGATGGAGCGGGGTTTTCCGAAATACTTGACGGTCTGGATTGCGGGACCGAGCTGGGCGCGCGCGGCGGCGCCTTTCGACGTGGCCGCCGAGGCTGATCCTTCATCCTGCGGTCGGAACATCTTGGCTATGACGTCGCGGCCCTGATCGCCGATCAGATGCAGCACGCTGCCAATCTGCAGGTCACCAAGCCTTTGCATCAGGCGCGCAAACATCAGCATGCTGAAAATGATCATCAGGCCGACGAGTATGGTTGAGAGCGCCGGCACACCGTTCGAACCGTTGCGGTCAATCCAGGCAAGCGTGAACAGGGCGAACAGAAAGGTCGCCGTGAAGGCGCCGAGCGCATGAAACAGGACTTTGTCCCGAGCAAACCACAGCACTAGCCGCGGCGAATAGGCGATGGCGCTAAACTGAACCATCACGAACGCCATTGCGAAGACGATTCCGGTCAGCGCCATCATGCCGGAAGCCGCGGCCGAAAGGCAGGCCTGCGCCGAGGATACGGAAATGCCCAAACTGATTGCCGGGGCCAGCGCTTGCTCGACCCGGGCAGCACGAAACCGCCGAAGGTCGCGCCCATCATGTAGAGCATCGGGATGATCCAGGGCTGCATCGTCCAGACGGCGCTCCGTGAAACCAGACCCTAAACCTGAATGGCGCGTACCGCCAGACGAGGCTCGGCGCTTCAGTTCCGTTGACCCCATGTCGCGGGAAGACATGGGGCACAACTCACCGCCGTCGGCGCCTGATGAAGAGCCGCCCGGTATGCATCCAAAAGCAGACGTCAGGCTATTGCGTAGAGGGTCGACCAAAGGGCAACGGGAACGCCGGCGCATCCGGCCAGTGGAAAAACGGCCCTTGGCCTGCGGGCGTCGGCAACGGCAAGACGGCAGCGGGCGGTGGAGGCTCCTGCGGCAGCAGATTGCCCCAATCCGTGCGCGCCATCATTTCCTCCTGCATCGACGGCGGTATGGCGGGCTTTCCGTTGCGGATCTCCCACCCGCCGCCGAGCGCCTTGTTCAACGCGATGAGATTGGTCGAGATATCCGAACGCGTTTGCGCGAGTTGGTTGCGTTCGTCGAGCAGACTGCTCTGGGTGTCGAGTACGCGCTGGTAATCCTGCGATCCTTCACGATACTGCACGAAAGCGATCTGCACAGCGCGGTCCGCAGCCTGCACCGAATTTTCCAGATTGGCTGCGCGCTGCTGCGACTTGAGGAAGCCAACCATGGCGTCC
This sequence comes from uncultured Pseudomonadota bacterium, assembly GCA_963771455.1. Lineage (GTDB taxonomy): Bacteria > Pseudomonadota > Alphaproteobacteria > Rhizobiales > Beijerinckiaceae > Roseiarcus. The sequence continues at coordinate 54,732 of CAVYTP010000013.1, read as the reverse complement.
TCGACCTCGCTCTGCGCCTTGAGCACGACATCCTTGTAGTGAACTACCGCCTCCTGGAATTTGGCGTCCTGATAGCGGACGTTGTCGGCGAGACGGCCGTAGTTGAGGATCGCCCAATTAAAGGTGGGTCCCACCGCGAGCACGGCGCTTTGCGGTGAGAACAGCTCACTCGGATTGACGGCCTCTGTGCCGACGTTTCCGAACAGATAGAAGTGCGGATAGATCTCCGATTCGGCGACGCCGATTCTTGCGCATTCGGCGGCGGCAAGCATCTCGGCGGCGCGAATATCCGGGCGTCGGCGCAGCAACTCCGCGGGCAATCCGGCATTGACGCGCGCCGAAGACGACGGAATCCGGCCTGTGCCGCGCAGCAGGCTGTCGACTCCGCCCGGAGGCTCGCCGAGCAGCACGCTCAATGCATTCTTGGCGCGCTGCGCCCCAGTCTGCAATTGGGGGATCGAAGCCAGCGTGTTTTCCAGAAGCGAGCGCTGCTGCACGACGTCGAGTTCGGAAGACGCGCCATTTTGCAGGCGAGCGTTGGCAATGTTCAGGCCGTCCTGCTGAATCTTCACGTTTTCGCGCGCGATAACCAGCAAAGTTTCGTAGGTGCGAAGCGTTACATACGTTCGCGCGACTTCCGCCGTGAGGACGACCAGCGCGTTGTCGTAGTCCGCAATCGTCGCGGCCATCTGGCCTTCCGACGCTTCCACGTTGCGGCGGAAACGGCCCCAGAAATCCAGTTCCCAACTGGCGTCGAATCCAACCACATAGTCGGGAAAGGAGTGCGACGGCAGTTCCGAAGTGTTTGCCGCCTTCTCGCTAACGGTGTTCCAGGTCGCGGCGCCGACGCCGGCCTGCTGTTGCGGATAAAGCGCCCCGATCGCAACGCCCAATTGCGCACGCGCTTCCAGAATGCGGAGGCCAGCGATCTGGACGGTCAGATTCTGCGCGGCGGCCGCGCTCACCAGCCGGTCGAGCGTCGGATCCCGGAACGTGCGCCACCAGTCACTCGGCATCTCTTTGTTTGAAACGCGACTGTCGCCCTTCTCCAGCCAATTGTGATCGACGCGGGCCTTGGGCTCGAAGAAATCAGGACCGACCGCGCAACTGCTGAGCGCGAACGTCAAGGCGAAAAGGGGAAGGGCGCGGGCGGCGCGCGAATGGGGGTTGAGAGCGAGAATACGCATTATTTTGACACCGCGATGGATTTACGGAAGAGCGACAGGCTGTAGCTGAAGAAGGCGAGCCCTATGATGGCCACCATGGCGAACTGCGGCCAGACCGCACGGATCCCGCCGCCACGATAGATGATCTTCTGCGAGAAGCTGACGAAATGCCGCGACGGCAGAAAGAACGTCGCGTATTGCAGCCAGATCGGCTGACTCTCGACGGGCGTGTTTCCGCCCGAGAGCAATTGCAGCACCATGACGACGAGAATGATCAGGAGCGCGAACTGCGCCATGGATTGCGAGATCGTCCCCAGGAATATGCCGAGCGCGGTCGCAAAAAATAGATAAAGAACCACCCCGGAAAACCAGAGCGTGATCGAGCCTGCGAACGGCACTTCCAGCACCTTCAGCACGATCAGGTAAACCGACAAGGCTGTCGCCAACAGGATGACGAGCGAATTCGCCCAGACCTTCGCCATGGCAATCTCGAAGGCGCTGAGCGGCATCACCAGCAAATGTTCGAGCGTGCCGTGCTCGCGCTCGCGGATCACCGCGGCGCCGGTCAGGATGATCGTCAGCATCGTCACCTGATTGATGATGCCGACCACGCTGGCGAACCACGCGCTAACGCCGTTGGGGTTGAACAATCTACGGACCACGAGGTTGATCGGCTGTTCCGTCGACCCGCTGCCGCGGCTAAAGAACGACGTCACTCGCTGATTGATGATGTTCTTGATATAGCCCGCGCCGATCGCGGCCTGCTGCATGGCGGTTGCGTCAATGCTCAACTGCACGTCGGGGTGGCGCCCCTCCCGGATGTCGGACTCGAAGCGCGCCGGAAGCCCCACCACGAACATGAAGCGGCCCTCGTCCATGCCCGTCTCGGCCTGCGAGGCGACAATTTGTACCGGCTCCTGAAAGCGGGGCGGATAAAACGAGTTCATCAACTCCTGTGACAGGGCCGAGTGGTCATCATCGACGAACGCGATCGAAGCGTTATTGACCTCGCTCGAAGTCCCGGTCGCCTGGATATAGATCGTGCCGGTGAACGCGTAGGCGACGAAAAATATCATCACCAGATCGCTTCCGAGGCTTCGGAGCTCCTTGATGCCGAGCCAGTAGATGTTGATCAGGGAGTTCATCGGCTACCTCTCCTGCTTTCGGAGGGCAAGCGTCGCGATGGCCCACAGAACGGGAACGCAGCAGGCGAGGAATATCACATCCTGCATCAATAGATCGGCCCCCAGCCCCTTGGTGAAGGCGCCCTTGCTGGCATGCATGTAGTAGGTCGTCGGCCAGATCGCGCCGACCAGCCCGGCGCGGCCGGCGAGAGTCGAGACAGGCTGCATCAGACCCGAGAATTGGATCGTCGGCACCAGCGTAATGATAGCGGTGATGAACACGGCTGCGACCTGACTGCTGACGAACGTGGAAATCACCAGCCCGATCCCGGTCGTCGTCGTCACGTAGAGCAGGGTGCACAAGGTGAGCATCAGAAAGCTGCCCTTGATGGGAATGCCGAACACGATGACCGCCATCAGAATCAGGATGAAGTAGTTCAACATGCCGATCGCGATGTAGGGGATCTGCTTGCCGAGCAAGTATTCGAGCCGCGCGGTCGGCGTGACATAGAAATTTATGATCGATCCGAGTTCCTTCTCGCGGACCACGCCGATCGCCATCAGGATCGCAGGGATCAGGATCAGCAGGATCGGCGGCACGCTCGGAACCATCGCATAGACGCTCTCGAACGTCGGATTGTACATGTATCGGTCCTGAAACTGCGCCCGGTATTTGGGCGGCTTCAAGTTAAGATCGTTGGCGGGATCGGCCAGCGCCTTGTCTTGGACGCCCTGGACATACTGCCCGACCGTTTCGCCTCGGAATGTGTTGGCGCCGTCGACCTGAGCCAGCACTTCTGGTCGTGTTCCTCTCTCGAGGTTCCGCCCGAAATTCGGCGGGATCTCGACAATCAGAGATATGTCGTCCGCCTGCAGACGCCGCAATCCGCTCTCCGCAGATTTGACGTCGGGCGTTCTGCCGAAAATAGCGCGGCGTGCCGGAGAATTGTTCGAGGTAGGCGCGGCTTTGGAGCGACCGGTCCTGGTCGAACGTCGCGTATCGGACGCGCTCAACGTCGGTCGTGATGCCGAAGCCAAACACGAGCATCAGCACCGCTGAACCCACGAACGCGAACGCGAGGCGCACCGGATCTCGCAGGATCTGCATCGTTTCGTTGGCGCTATAGGCCATCATGCGCCCGATGCGCAGCGACAGACCGGTCAGATGCTGCTTTTTGTCTCCGGCGGTCACGTCGGCGGCGGCCGTTTCGATGGCTTGCTTTTTCTCGCCTACGGCGGCGGCGCCGATCGCGTCCTCCATGTAGAGGATGAAGGCTTCTTCGAGCGACTTGGAACCACGCAATTCGATCAGCTTCTGCGGGGCGTCGCAGGCGAGCACCCTGCCCGAGTGCATCAGCGAGATGCGGTCGCATCGCATCGCCTCGTTCATGAAATGCGTGGTGACGAAGATCGTCACGCCCTGGTTGCGCGAAAGATCGATCAGCAATTCCCAGAAGCTGTCTCGAGCGACGGGGTCGACGCCGGAGGTTGGTTCGTCCAGGATCAGCAGTGGGTTTGTGAAGCACGGCGACCGCGAGCGACAGCCGCTGGCGCAGACCCATCGGCAGGTCGCCGGCCAGCGAATCCATGTGAGGACCAGCCCGAACTTCTTCACCAGTTCGCCGATTCGCTGCTCAGCTTCAGCGGGCGGTATGTGGTAGAGGCGCGCGTCCAGCACCAGGTTTTGGCGCACCGTCAACTCGCCATAGAGCGAGAAGGCCTGCGTCATGTAGCCGATCTTCTTGCGGACCTCGATGCTGCCGGCTTCGACCAATTCGCCGAACAGAGTGGCGGTTCCCTCGGTCGGCGGCAGCAGTCCCGTCAGCATCTTCATCGTGGTCGATTTGCCGCAACCGTTCGAGCCGAGGAACCCGAAGATTTCGCCGCGCTCGATCGTCAGGTCACGTGGTCGACCGCGACGAAATCGCCGAACCGGCGCGTCAGGCCTTTGGCGTCGATCGCGATCTCACGTTTGCCTTCGGAGAGCGGAGGGATGGTCACTTCGACGTGGCCCGAGCGCTTCTCTTCCGGCAATAGCTCGATGAAGCATTTCTCGAGATCGCTGGTGCCCGTTCGCGCCATCAACTCGGCGGGCGTGCCGGTCGCCAGCACCTTGCCGGCATCCATGGCGACGATCCAGTCCCACTGCTGGGCCTCGTCCATGTAGGCGGTCGAGATCATGACGCTCATGCTGGGACGATCGGCGCGGATGTCGTCGATCAGCGACCAAATTGCCGGCGCGACAGGGGATCGACACCCGTCGTCGGTTCATCCAGAATCAACAGGTCGGGTTCGTGGACGAGCGCGCCGCAGAGCCCGACTTTCTGTTTCATGCCGCCTGAAAGCTTGCCGGCCGGTCGAGCATTGAACGGGCCGAGACCGGTTGCTGCGAGCAGTTCCTTGATTTTTGCCGGACGCTCCGCTGCCGATAGGCCAAACAGCGCGCCATGAAGTCGACGTTCTCTTCGACGCTCAGTTCGAAATAGAGGTTCTTGCCGAGGCCCTGCGGCATGTAGGCGATGCGTGGACAGGCGTCGCGCCTGTGCCGCGCGTCCGCCATGTCGCCTCCGAGCGCAATCACCTTGCCCTGCTGGATCTTTTTCGAACCCGCCACCAGCGCCATCAGCGTCGACTTGCCAACTCCGTCAGGCCCGATGATGCCAACCATCAGCCCCGGTGGCACCTCGAGCGAAAGATCGTCGACGGCGATCGTAGCGCCGTATCGATGCGAGACGTTCGCGATCGACACGACAGACGGCCCTGCCCGTGTAGTCGTTTGTTCTGGCGCAGCAGCTTCTGAAAGCTCGGTGGTCATGATGGGGCCCACGCGCCTATTTGTTCACATTCGCCGCAGCCCCGTTGCTGTCTCCACCGGGTTTGGTGACCACGTCCTGGAGCCGAGCTGGCCATTGCGCCGCCGGATCGACCTTCACGTAGCCGACGCCGCGCACGCCTGTCTTGATATATTCGATAAAGTTCGAGACGATCTCCTGAGGAACTTGCAGCTTGACGCGAAACATCAGTTTCTCGCGCTCGCTTTGGGTCTCGACCTGCTTTGGCGTGAATTGAGCTTCCGGCGAGACGAAGCTGACGCTGGCGGCGATCGACTTGCCCGGCGCGGGATCCACGGTGATGCGCGCTTCGGCGCCGATCTTCACGCGGGTCGCCTCGGAAGAGGGCAGGAAAATCTCCATGTAGACGTCTTCGAGGTTGATCAGCGTCATCGCCTTGCCACCCGCCGCAAGCACCTCGCCGACCTCTGCAAGCTTGTAGAGCACCCGTCCGGTAATCGGCGAGCGCAGGGTCGCGTCGTCTATTTTTGTTTGAACCGTCGCAACCTGGGCCTGAGCGACATTCACTTGTTGCTGGATGGTCCGGAGCTTTGCTTCTTCTTCCGCCACCGCCGCGGTGGTTGTCTGCAACGTCGTGTTTCGCACGTCCAGTTCGCGCTGCGAGCCCGCTTTCTGGGCGACAAGCGCCTGGGCGCGCGTAACCTCGGTCTGCGCCAAATCGACTTGCGCCTTGCTCCGTTCAATTGTCGCCTGGGCGGCTGCGACTTTCTCCTCTGTAGCGACCACGTTGAGTTTGGCCTCTTCGAGTTGCGACTGCAGAGTGTTGGTATCCATCTGGACGACTACGTCGCCCGGCTTCACCAGGTCGCCCTCCTTGAAGAAGACCTCTTTGACGCGCAAAGCCTCCTTCGGCGAAATGTCGACAAGCTTGGCTTCCAGGCGACCGTTGCCCGAGGCAATGCCGGGCGGCAGCGCGTTCTGCAAATCACGCCAGTACTGATAGCCAAAATAGCCGCCCGCCAGAATGACGACCGCTGCGACTATCAATATCATTCGTCTGGACATCGGAACCCCTCCCCCAAGGCGGCGTGACGCTACTGAACGCCTAGGTTTTAATCGGCACTATGGAAGTTTGACAACTTGATTGAACCCATCGACTGCCTGATGGCAGGTTCTGGCCCGTCGGGCCAGAACTAAATCGTCGTAATTCTCCGGCTCGATATCTCATCGTCACGCCGCCCACAATATGAAATGCGCTTCGCGCCATTTCCAGTTCTTCATTTGTAGGGATAACCATAACGGTAACCCGGAACTCAGCGGTCGAGATTTTCAAATCCGCTCGTCTGATTCGCTTCAGAGTCGAGCGTGATCCCCAACCATTGGCTCCCAATGCAAATCTCGGCCCTGGCATCCACGTCATTTTCGCCGATGCCGCCTGTGAACACCGAGGCATCGAGACCGCCGAGCGCTGCGGCGAGCGAGCCGATCTCGCGCTGAACGCGATAGACGAACAGGGCGATCGCCTCCTTCGCGGTCGGGCTCCGAGGATGCGCGCAGAGCGCGCATGTCCGAGGATATGCCGGACACGCCGAGCAGGCCGGACTTTCGATAGATCAGATCCTCGAGCTCGCGAGCGCCCATGCCGTACTGGTCCATCATGTGAATGAGCACGCCCGGATCAATCGAGCCGCAGCGCGTGCCCATCATCAAGCCGTCGACCGCCGTGAAGCCCATGGTGCTCGCGACGCTCTGCGCCGTCTCTTGACGGCGCAAAGGCTCGCGCCGTTGCCGAGATGAGCGATGATGACGCGGCCGCCCGCAATCTGCTGGCGCAATCGTCTTCAGGCGGCCGGTCACGTAGGCATAGGAAATGCCATGAAAGCCGTAACGACGCACGCCCGCGTCCGTGATATTTGCGCGGAATGGCGAACGTCTTGCGCAATTGCCGGCTGGCTCACGATGGAACGCCGTGTCGAAACAGGCGACCTGCGGCAATTCGGGACGCGCGGCCATCATGGCTCGGATGACGGCGAGATTGTGCGGTTGATGCAATGGCGCCAGCGGAATCAAGCGCGGCGAGGCGGTCGACGATCTCGGCGGTCAGGCGCGTTGGCGCGGAAAATTCGCTGCCGCCATGCACGACGCGATGCCCAATCGCGGAAATCTCCTTGCCTTCGAGCGCCGGGCGCCGCGATGCGCATCATCGCTTGCGTCGCGGCCGTCGTGGTCGAAATCCTTCGGCTCAGGCGCCTCCGGTGAGTATGGTCTCGCCGGTAGCATTCGTCAGCTTGGCGCGCGGGGTGGCGCCGATGCCTTCAATCAGGCCTTTGAGCCGCAACGACGGCTCCGCCTTCGCGTCGAACACCGCAAATTTGAGACTGGACGACCCGGCGTTGATGACGGCGATGCTCGACATGGTTGTGCGATCCATCAGGCCACGATGCTGGCGCCACTGTCGATGATAGACAGTATCGCCCGTAAGGCGCCGCGCGAAGGGCGTTGCGAGATAGGCGCAGGTCCAGCCGACGTCCATGATGTCGATCAAGTTCGCCGAGCGGCGCTTTGCTCGCCGCTTCGTTCAGCATGACGTTGAAGTCCTTCAGGCCCGACGCCGCGCGGGTCTTCAGCGGCCCGGCGAAATGGGGTGAACGCGGATGCCTTTCGGGCCGAGTTCGTAGGCGAGATAACGGCAGGCCGCTTCCGAGCGCTGCCTTCACCGGCCCCATCACGTTGTAGTTCGGCACGACGCGATTGGCGCCGAGATAGCTCATGGCGAACATGGCGCCGCCTTCCGTCATCAGCGGCGCCGCGAGCTTTGCCATCCGCACGAAAGAATGGCAGGAAATGTCCATCGCCTTTGCGAAGCCGTCCGCGGAACAGTCGAGCAGTCCGCCCTGCAGATCCTCCTTCGGCGCGAAGGCGATCGAATGGACGAGCAGGTCCAGACGTCCCCATTGTTTTCGCAATCGTATCAAACACCGCTTCCAATTGGCCCGGGATGGACGACGTCGAGCGGCGCCTTGATTTGGGCGCCAAGCTCATCGGCAAGCGGTTCAACGATACGGGCGCGCCTTTTCGTTCAGCCAGGTGATCGCGAGTTCCGCACCGGCGGCGCGAAATGCCTTGGCGCAGCCGTAGGCGATCGACTGGTCGTTGGCAACTCCGACAATCAGCGCCTTCTTGCCTGTCAGTACCGGGGCGAATTGTCCTTCCATCGAAACTCATCTCCCCTTTGCCGCCGCATCCACGGCGCGATTTCGCGACAGCGCGGCCACCGCGCACGAGGCGAGCCGCGCCACCAGCGAATCCGCGCGGCTGGTGAGGATCACGGGACGCGGGCGCCGAGCACGATGCCCGCGCAATCGGCGCCGGCCAGAAAAGTCAGGCTCTTGGCGAGCATGTTGCCGGCTTCGAGGTCGGGAACGACGAGCACGTTCGCTCGTCCGGCGACAGGCGAGACGATCTTCTTGGTCGCCGCCGCCTCGGCGTCGATCGCGTTGTCGAGCGCGAGCGGCCCATCAACGAACGCGCCGGTGATCTGGCCGCGATCCGCCATCTTGCTCAGCATCGCGGCGTCCATTGAGGATTGGCACTTTCGGATTGACGGTCTCCATTGCGGAGAGAACCGCCACCCGCACCTCGGCAAATTGCGAGCGCATGAGCGAGATCGATGGCGTTCTGAACGATGTCGATCTTGTCCTCGAGTGTCGGGGCAATGTTGACGGCGGCGTCCGTGATGATCAGCGCGTCGGGGTGATCCGGCACGTCGAGGACGAAGCAATGGCTGATGCGCCTGGATGTCCTGATGCCTGTCTCGCGGGTGACGACCGCCGACCATCACTTCGTCCGTGTGGAGGCTGCCTTTCATGAGCGCTTGCGCTTCATCGCTGCGCACCAGCGCTACGGCTTTGGTTGCGGCGTCGCGACTATCAGATGAAATCGACAATCCGCACATTCTCCAGGCTGATGGCGTTCTCGACGGCGACCGCCTGGATGCGCGCCGTTGGTCCCACCAGGATCGGCGTTATCAATTTCAGACGCGCCGCCTCGATAGCGCCTTTCAGCGAGACCTCGTCGCAAGGGTAGATGACCGCAGTCGAGACGGCGCCAGCCTTGACCGCCGCATCGATCAGATTTTCGTACTTCGTGTGGGCTTCAACTCTTTGAACGGATTTCATCTTCATCCTACCGCTTTGATCTTGCGGGGGGCAGGCAGCGCGGCGACTTCGTGAGAGGTGAGATTGAAGACTTCTTTGATTCGCTCCAATCGCTCGACTTGGTCCGGCGTCAGGGGCCCGTCCGCCGTTGCGACCTGAAAGACGTGATCAAGCAATTTCGCGCGGCGATCCCTCGCTTTTGGCAACATATCCGTGATGGCGGCGAGGGCGGCGCCCGGGCTGGCGCGCAACAACGCGGTCTCCGATTGCATCTTGTCCTTCAACTGCGGGACGCTGATGCGCTCGCCCTCCGGCATGCGATTGCGCAGCGCTTCGATGGCGTTGAACTGGCGTTCGTCCGCGCCCCGCGCCGTTTGCAGATAAAGCAACGCGCGAAGCCCCGCCTCCAGCTGACCGCCTTGCGACAACTCGGCTGAAGTCTTGGGTACGGCCGCCGCTGCCTTGGGCGCCTTAGCAGGCTTGGCTGCGGGCGCTATTCCGACCGCGGCCTGCAGCGACGGCGCGCCATAAACCGTGAGGAACGTCGTCTCGGTCACCGCCTCGCGCCATTTGGCGAATATATCGAGGCTCGTGACAATCCAGGACGAGGCAATCTTCTCGCAGGTGAGCAGCGGATTGTCGCCGCTGACCGGATGTCGGTTCGCTTTCACCGTTTTGGCCGCGGCGGAGATCGGCGCCATCATCGGATTGTGGTTTGCGAAGGCGCGGAAGCTCACCCGGTTGGGATGGGTCTCGCGCAAGAACTCGGCCGTGGCAGGAGACGAGAGTTTCTGAATCGCAGGCTGCAGGTAGGCGCTGTAGAGCGCGTTATTGATCTCCGAGATGCGCGCGGCTGTTGCAAACCGCCGCTCGTCGGCCGCGTCGTTGCAGCCCAATGCGCGAATATCGTCGAGGGTCCGCGGTTCAAGCTTGCAGACGTATTGTCCCGAGATCAGCTCAGGATTGTGCGTCGTGGCGTTGACGCCCGTCATCACGATCTCATATAGACCTGCGGGCATCACGTCGATGAGGTCCATGTTGAAGGCGAATTCCTCATGCTCCTTCTTCGCGATCTTCCCCGACACGAAAATTCCGAGATGGCCGATGCTTGGATGAACCGAGTAGACGATGGTCTGGCCGTGCGCGACGATATCGTCGACGTCCCGGTAAAGATCGAGGATCCAGTCGAGCGCTTGCTGAGGCGGGGTTATGTCATCGCCGAACGAGCAGAAGACGATGATCGGCGATTTGATCTTGCGCAGATCGATCGGTTCGCCGCCGAGCACCACTTTCCCGGCCGTAAGATGATTGCCGACGAACAACTCGTCGACGATGAACTGGATTTCCTCGCCGTTCAGTAAGACCGGGGAGCCCCACCATTTCTCGAACTCGAGATAGCGCGGGCCTTCCGTGTCGACATGCGAATACACGTTATAGGGCTTGGTCCAGAGCGTATTCGCTGGGTTGTTGGACTCGAAATTGGCGATCAGGTTCGCGCCGTCGAAGATGCCGTTGCCGAGATCGCTGGCCATGTGCGTCAGCCAGGAGCCGCCCAGCATTCCGCCCAGATAGCGCATCGGATTCTTGCCGCGCACGCCCGCCCAATAGGATAGCGGCGCTCCTGCGATCAGGATCGGTCCGGCGAGGTCGGGGTCCATCGCCGCCATCATCATGATCTGCCAGCCAGCCTGGCAATTGCCGATCAGGACAGGCTTTCCGTTCGCGTTCGGATGTCGATCACTCACAGTTCGGACGAAATGCGCTTCGGCGCGGCAGACGTCTTCTATCGTCTGACCTTCGACCGGCTTTGGCAGGAAGCCGACAAAGTAGCAGGGGTGGCCGGCGCGGAGCGCAACGCCGATCTCGCTGTCGTGCTTCATCCCGCCAATACCGGGGCCATGCCCGGCGCGCGGATCGAAGACGATAAAGGGCCGCTTTGCGTTGTCGACGACGACGCCGGCGGGAGGAACGATCCGGACCAGCGCATAGTTGACCGGCACGGCCAGCGTCCGGCCGTCGATGAGCACTTCGGCCTCGAAATTCAGTACGTTCGGCGCCGTGCGCGCCTCTTGAGCGCGATAGGCTTCGCCGCGCTGACCCAGAATATCAAGGAACAGGATCGAACGTTCGTACGCGTCGCGCCAATATTCCTGAAAGTAATTCTCGAAGGAAACCGAGCTTGCCATGGTTCGTCTCAATTTTGCGGGCCGGGCAGAAAACGATCCTGTCAAACAGGGAACCCGTCAGTCATCCTAGAAGTTGGGTCAACATCATCCTGTCGCGCTCAGCGCTCCACCATGGCCTTGATCTGACCCTCTCTCACCGCTTTGACAAACAATCTGTAGTCGCGCTGGTTCTGGTCGGCGTATTCGACGGCGAACTCACAGATCGCCTCGTCGAACACGGCGTTGACTCCCATGTAACCCGATATTTTCGCGGCATCTCCGGATCGGGCGTGCGCCTTCGCCAGCGCCCAGGCGCAAAGCCGGCCGTATTCTCGAAGCAGGTTGGCGTCCCAATCCTCGACGATCGGCGAGATTTTCGCGTCGCGAAGCTGCCGGATATAAAAGTCGCGGCCGTTGGGCCCGCGGTACCAGCCAAGGAAGATGTCACTCGCCGACTGCATCAGTCGCTGACCCGCGACAACGCGTTCGCCGCAGTTCTTATAGACGCTCTTGCCGGCGTAAGGCTCGAGAACCGAGGTGGTCGCTTCCTTGATCTGGAGAAACAGGGGATCATTGTCCCCCGCCACAAACAAGGCGATTCCGCAGGTCGTGCCGACGCTGCCGATGCCAACGACCTTAATCGCAATATCGCAGAGACGATGACGATCGAGGAGGACGCGCACGTGCGGCGCCAGCGTCTCCCGATACAATGCCAGCTGTTCCTTGTAGCCCGTCGTAAGGCCTGGGGCCTGCTCGGCGGTTGGATGGAAGATCAGCGGCGGATTGTCTTTGATTCTGGGTGTCGCGCCCCGGTGCTCGACAAGTTTCGGAAACAGGAAATCCGGAGAGCTTCGCTTGGTCGCTTTCTCGATCCTCGACCTGATGATCTCCCGCCGCTCATCGTTCTGCGCCTCGAGCACATCTTTGACGCGAATGGTGTCGTACCAGACGTCCAACGCGCGCATCGAGGAATAGTCGGACATATGTTCGCGGTAAGAGCGCGCGGTCGCCGTCGCCGCGCGCGCCGCGTCGGACTCCGTAAACCGGAGATGCCGGGCCGCAATGACGACGCTCGCGGTCAGTCGCTTGAGGTCCCATTCCCAGGGCGCCGGCAAGGTCTCGTCGAGATCGTTGATGTCGAAGACGATGTTGCGCTCAGGCGTCGCGAACCCGCCAAAATTCAACAGGTGAGCGTCTCCGCACGCCTGCACGCGGAGACCTGATTGGCTGGTCGTCGCCAGATCGGCGGCCATGATTCCGGCCGCTCCACGAAAGAACGTGAAAGGTGATTGCAGCATTCGCCCGAAGCGGATCGGGACCAATGCCGGCAGCCTGCCCGCGTTCGAACTCAACGAGCACGTCGATCGGGTTGCGACGATCCTTCGCTGCTTTCCAGCCTGCGTGCGCCTCTCGCGGGGTCCGTTCTCTCAGGGCCTTACCGTGAGCGCGGTGCTCATCGGCCGCGAACGCAACGGGCTCGCTCTCAACTGCAAGCTCCGGGTCTACGCGTTTGCGAACGGCTTTCCGCTTGACCCTTTCCGGCTCCAGGACACGCAACGCCATAACCCACCCCCGCACGACCTCCGGTCCCTCACGCGCCGCGCACAATTCTACCGATCGCGAACACGCTACCCCGGCCGCCGCAATCAAAATTTGCGGACGATCAATTTTCGATTGCGTGGCATTCCCAACACGCTCCGCGGCCTCGCGGAAGCGTCCGGCTCATGCTCCGACCTACCTGTCTTGTACGCGCTCTAGCTGGCCCCTACCGTCGACGTGGACGCAATCGCCGACGTCGTTTCACCCCGTGACCAATTGATGGTCTTTGTCTCGTTCGTATAGATCGACGAGTTTGGACACCGCTAAGGTGTTAGTCTTGCAGTTCAGTTGCTCGAAAATCGGAGCCAAAATTAGAACACAGAGCGCCCGACGTTGACGATACAGCGTCGCCGCTCCTTAAACATTCAAGCATACAATGCGAGGGGAGACAACTAGCCTGGGCATTTTGTGATGTGATCCCTTTGGGTGGCGATTGTGCTTGCTCAAGAGTCGCTCGCTTGTGTGCCGCTATTTGCTTGCGAGTCGCCGGCGAGCGCTGCGTTGCAGCCTTGAGACAGGCGCATAGATTGCAGCGTCATTAGCTTGCCTGCGCGGTGTTGCGGCGACCGCAGGCGAATGACGGCTTCTTGGCTGAAGGGGGCCATGCCTCGGTCCCAGTTCGCTTGGCTCGCCCAAGACTAGAACAGATAGCCCGCCCGCAACTGCGTCTTGAATGTGTAGGCCGGAAAATCTCTTATGATAGGGATGCCGAACTCGGCCGAAATGACTGTATGGTCTGTCGGCTTCCAGCCCAGCATGAAGTTCAGCGGCAGAAAAAATCGACCGGTCTGCCCCCAGACCGGAGTCCCATAGTTCCAGCGAATGTCCGGGCTAGGATAAAGCGTGAAGAACAGGTGTTGCGGCAAATTGATGTTGAGGGTCGGCGCAAGGCGTAACTGCCGCAGCATTCTGCCGTCGTCGTTGCCGGCGAAATCGACGCCGTAACGGATCTGCGGCGCGAAATAGCTGCCCGCGCTGATTTCCGGCAGCATGGCGCGGACGACGAAGCCCGTGACCTGCTCCCAGGCGTCTGTCGCTACGCCGTTGCTCGCCGTAGGCGCGATGAGCTGGCCCCCGAGCGCCACCGCCCAGCGGGCGTCGATGTCGTGTACGATCCAGGCCTGAACGAGCACGTTTCCAAAACCTGACACGGCCGCGCCGGCCGGATTGCCGGGCGTCACTCCGTTTGTCGTAACGGCTGGGATTTCGGACCGGAGGTTCAACTCCCACTTCGGCGCCAATTCGAGCGGCGGCGTCTCGAGCCGCACAAACGGCGTGTTTGTTTGAACCGTTTTGGTCGAACCCTGCTCGACACCCGCGCCGGGCGCCTCGGTATAACGGTCGAGGAGTTCGATCTTGCCAAACGGTTGTGTCGGGTCATCGCCGTTCGCCGAAGCTAGGTTTCGGTTGTCGGAGTCCGCAAGAGCCGGCGTCGCCAGCCAAGACGCCGCTGCGAATGACACGCAACGCGCGGTCACGGCCAGCGATTTCGTTATATGCGCGCACGGCGCGCTTGCCGACATCGTCACGAAGCGGGGCTTATCGCATCGCCGCAAGATTGCGCCAGAAGGTCTCGAGGCTTTTCGTGCCGCCGAACAGCGTGGTGAAATTCGTCGAGTCGACCAGCACGATATCCCCGGCGCGCGTCTCGTCAGGCGGCATCCATAGCAGGCAGTTGAACTCGCGGTTGCCGGCCTCTGTGAATGGGTGGGGACGTTCCAGGTCGATGGGCTGGCGGGCTAGCACCTTGACGCCGTCAGCGCCTCCCAGAAGCTCGTAGTGGGGCAGATGCGGGTGGAAATTGAGGGTCGGTCACATTCGTCAGCAGGCCGAGCGCGTCGAGGTCGGAGAACGGCGTCAGCGGGGCGATTTCGGTTGTGCCCTTCACGAGCGCCGGCCGAAGTCCATAGGTGTTGTGGACGGGAACCCCGAGCGCCTTCATCAGCGATCGCGTGTATTGGCTGAACCGCTGCTGGCGCGGCACGAGCGGATCGCGGTGGTGCAGATATTCCTGCTGGCGCTGCTTCATGTCGCCGGTAAAGCCGACGTCATGGTGAGGCGCCAGCAGGAGGCACGTGCCGTCCCGCTTCAGCCATTCCCGGATCGCCTCGATTTCCCCCGGTTCCGCTTCCTGTTCGCCGACGAGGTGATCGAGACCGAACACCATCATCGTATCGCAGTCGGCCAGAATGCGCTCATCGATCGGCTGCTTGTAGCCGGCCTGGTCGATGCGCTGGAAAACGGCGACGGGATGACCAGTCGTTTCGCCGGCGATCTTCTGGAAGCTGAGCGTCGAGCGGTGAAACAGTTCGAGTGTGCCAGCGATGCCTTGCAGGAACTGTGCGGTGCTCCACTCCGGCGTCTCGTAGGCCGGCCAGGCGACGCGGCGCACCTCCGTCATCGTCGAGAACCTGTTGTCCATGTCCTCGATGTTGCGCTGGGACTCCCACGGGTAGCTCCAGGTCCAGTAGATGCTCATGCGCCGCTTGCCCGGCGTGTATTTGCGCGAAATGTGGTCCTGATTGTAGGTCCGGGCGTAAGCTTGCGCTGGCATGGGATCGTCTCCTGTCGCGCCGGCGCTAAGCCCGGCTCTGTTCCTTCGGCGCGGCGAGGTGGGCAAGCGCCTTGAGGCCCGGAAGAAAGAAGTACGCGCCGCCCTTGACGGTGGTGAAGGCGGGCAGACCAACGATTTTCTTGCGAATCGGCCGCTTTGGAATCTTGAACTCGAGCGTCCCGTCCTGGTTGCCGATGATCGGGTCGCGCTCGTTGCCGAGGTCGCTGAATTTCGGGTCGTTGATCCAGACGTTCTGCGCGAATTCGAATTGCCGGATCAGGCTTGCGCAGATGACGAAGGCGGCAATACCGCGCTCGACGCCGTCGTCGGGCGAGCCTTCCGGAAGCGCAGGCCCATAGGGCGCGCCGCGCCGGATCATCCGGCGACGGTTCATGTTGTGCGCCGTGTCGCGGGGGTTCATTCGGCGAATGTGCGCGCCGAGCGGAACCGCGTAGCCGTGCGGGTCTGCCTCCTTATATTTGAAGTCGTTGTTGCGCTGCATGTCCGCGCCGAGCGCAGGATCGTCCAGCTCCGGGGCGAGCACGAGCGGCGCGCCGCTGCGCCAGCGTCCCATCAGCTTGGCGGCGATCAATTCCTGCTGCTCTGCGGTCTCGCCGTTTTCGCGCAGGAACTCGCGAAATCTCGCCACGTGCTGTTCGAGACGGCGGTAAGCCATGAAACTGCCGTTGCGCGCCAGTGTCGCCGGTTTCGGGTGGTCCGCGGTGAACCCATACTCGTCGGGGTAGCCGAGTATGAACTCGCCCGGCTTCAGCGGCTCGCCGCTCCCCGGCGTCGGCTTTTCGCCAAACCCCTCGATCGCCGGCTCCGACAATCTGTCGCGGTAGCCGAAATGTTCGTGCGCGTATCCGTAGGGCGGAATGGCCTCGAGATCGAGCACGGACAGGACCTCGACGCCGGGGCAGGCGCTGAGCAGTTGCTTGTGTTCGGACACGCATCGTTCCTGCTCCGCGCGGTCGCGCGCGAACAGGATGATGATGGCATGCAGATCGGGGCTCGCCAGGCCGCCGACCCAATGTTCGGGCGCGTTCGCGCCGGTGTCGCCGAGCACTTCCGCGCGCGCGGCCATACCCTGCTTGAACTCTTCCGGAAAGCACTCCAGCGAAGCCTCGTCCAGGCCGAGCGCGCGCAGGCCGTTCCAGGTGAAAGCGGCCGTCAACCAGCGCTTGTCCTGTTCGACGCCCGCGCGCATCGACGCGACCGAATGTATTTTGTCCTTGATCGCCGACACCCAGGCGCGTCCGCCAGCTTCGTCGCGAAACGACAGAAACTCGTAGCGCGCATTGAGCGCCGGCGGTCGCGTCAGCGGATGTGCTGGATGTCGTCTAACTCGAGCATCGCCTACTTTTCCCGATTGCCAAACTGCGAGCGCGTCGTCAGCGCCCGCCGCTCGCAGTGATCCAACGAAGCTGCGCGTCGCAGCGCCTACTGCATCTGGTCCAGCATCGCCGAGAACGCGTCCTTCAGCTTGAGCGCTTTCTTGATTTCATCGGCGCTCACATGCGGATATTCCGCGTATTCGAGGAAACTAGGGCACTGATGATCGCGCACGAACTTGATGAACGCCGCGGAGTTGGTCTGCCAGTCCATCGGGAAGCCCTGGAGGTTCTCGAACACCGTCCTTAGGCCTGTGATGCCGAACAGGGTCACCGCGTCCTCGGTATATTTGTCGAAGTCGGTGTCGAAAATGCCCTGGTACATGAAGTAGGTGTCTCCCTTGATCGGAAAGAGCACCCAGCGCAGATAGTGAAGCTGTAAGTACGGCAAGCGCTTCGGGCAACTCAGCGATCGTCTTCTCGATATCCTTAGCGTATTTGTAGAACACGTCCTCGCGGCCGGGAACGATCGGAGCAAGGATTGAAAAGCCGTAGCAGGCCGGGGATTTCGGGAAGATAGGCCCATAGCGCCCCTGTTCGACCTTGTCCGGAAAATACCCGCCCTTCGGGATCGCCATAGCGGCCGGCAGCGACCAGTCCTGCTTTTTGGATTCGCTCGACATTGTTTTGCCCTTTCCTCGAACTGCTTCCTCAGTGAACGATTGTTTTGTCAACCTCCTCAACCGGCGCTATTCGGGCCGCCGGCAAGAACAGGCGGGCGAGCCGGTTGAATGGCCCCCGCAACACTAAGTACGGGACCAACGCCAGCAGCGTCGCTGTGACCAACAGTTCCAGCGGATAGATTGTACCCGCGGTTTTGAGTTGATAGATGACGTCAAGCACGATGGCTATGATGAAGGGCGTCATAGCCCCTCGCCAACCCTCATAGACCAACTGCAAGCGCCGCCCCCTGTGGGTAAGCATCGCCCACAAATAGGCAGGCCGTCCCTCCTTCGCATCCTGGACCCCGGCACGCAGCGCCAATAGTCCCGCCATAGTCGGCTGCACGTAGAACCGGAAACTCATCGGGCCATCAGGTCGCGCGAGCAAGTTGTCCCAACCGCGGCCGATCATATCGAATAGTACGCTCACAACGGATATCCAATCGTGACGCACACATATTGTGCGTTATTGATGGATTAGTCAAACGCATGAAATCGATCGATCGGCTCATCGCAGAACCGCGAAAGCGTTCTCATTTTCCGCCGTACATATTTGCTTGAGTTCGGCCGGTAAACTGCGGCTGTGCGCCGACTCGCGTAGCCGGAGAATTGGATGCCGCCGCGACGAGCCGCAGGCGATGAGCGAGCGTGAGCGGCCGGGCATCCGAGCAACGTTTATGCATGAACCGTCGCCCGGGTGCGGGAGCCACAAATGACCTGAGCGGCCCCGGCATTGTTGACAACAATTGCGCGGCCGAGTGGGAGCGCACTTTTTGAACTCTCGTCGCTTGCGTGATCAGCCGAACTGTCGCAGGGTGCCGTCAATCACGATTTAAATTGTGAATGGCGGCCCATTTGCCGATTGTAGGCCAATGTCCGCGCGGGTGAACAAGGGGGCAACACACATGAAATCATGTCTATACGCGGCCGGAATTCTCGCTTTGTCGTTGGGGGCGGCGCACGCCCAGGCCGAGTTGAAAACCTATGCCGACGCGGATGGAAACATCGACGTCCAGAAATTGACCTGCGCGCAACTGGCCGGGACGTTTCAGGAAGACGCCGACTTCATGTCCGTCTGGTACAGCGGCTGGTACAACGGCCTGGGGAATTTCACCAAGATAAATGTAGATCGCGCCAAAGAAGTCGAGCACCGTGTCATTGTTTATTGCAAAGCAAATCCGGACAAGAAGGTCATACAAGCAATTGATGTTGTCATCAAAGGCTATCGCAAGGAAAAAGGCATAAAGGTCAAGGACGAGCAGTGATCTACGCTTTCGCGTGCAGCTTGTCAGCGGTTTAATTGTCGTAAGCAGAAGTGTTTCGGTTGAGCGCAACAGGCGCCTCGCACTTCGGAACGACGTAACTGGAAATGGGGAGACAACTAATGGGTGAGTCTATTTCTGGCGCACGGAAATCTGTGCTGCCCACACGCCATCGCAACGTCGCGAAATTCATAATCGCGGGAATGGCGTCACTGTTCGCGTTGACCACATCTTCGTTCGCTCAAGTCGAGTTGAAGACCTACGCAGACGCGAAGGGTTACATAAACGTCAAAACGCTGAGCTGTGCGCAGCTCGCGGGGACGTTCCAGGAAGACGCCGATTTTCTGGGAGTTTGGTACAGCGGTTGGTTCAATGGCCACAACAAAAGCCACGTAATGAACATCGCCAGAACCAAGGACGGCATTCACGATACGATCGTCTACTGCAAGGCCAATCCCGACAAAAAAGTCATCGAGGCGGTCCAGGCGGTTGTAAAAGGCAAGTAGCGGTTGCTTTTTGCCTGACGACTTAACTTGAAGTTGAGTCGATTTATAGCCATGCAGATGGCGATTTTGAGTGACCGCCATCGCGAGCGCAAAGCGCCGTGGCGGTCGTGCTTTGGCTGAGGGGTTGCCGGGTCAATTGGGCGCCACGCAATCAAGCTGAAGCGGGGTGGTGTCCGCAAAGCTTGCACGAATTCGATTGGCCCAGCGCGGTTCCTCATCGTTCGAATGCTACGATCTCGCTGGGAACTATCGTGCTTCCGGAAGTTCCAGCTCCCCAACACACTAGCAACTTTCGCTGCTCAGCGAGCAGTGAAAAGCTCCAACGACGCGCTTCGTCGGCCCGGTGGGGAGCGATGACCCTTTCAATCGGCGATTGTCTGCGCAATGATCATATGGAGAGCGGGGGTGGCGGCGTGAAATAAGGAGTACGCAGCCTCATGAAGCGCGTTCTGGAGTTTTTGCGCGCGACAGTGATGGGCGGCATCCTCTTTCTGATGCCTCTCGTCGTGCTGGTAGTCGTGCTGAACAAGGCGCTCGGTTTTGCCAAGTCTGTGATCCGCCCACTGGCCGACCGCATACCGGACACGCTCGGTCTCGGGTCAGCGAAGGTAGCCGTCCTCGCCGGCCTGTTGATCGTCGCGATATGTTTCTTCGCAGGGCTGCTTTCCCGCACTGCGATCGCCCGACGCCCGGTGAAAAAGCTCGAGGAAAGCATCCTGTCCTATCTGCCAGGCTACGAATTCCTGAAGCAGGAGGGCACGAGCGTCCTCGGCGAAGGAAACGCCAGAGCTCAGGATGTAGTTCTTGTGCGCATTGGCAATTCCTACCGGATCGGATTGCGAACCGAAGACATTGGCGAAAGGTGGCAAGCGATATTTGTGCCCAATTCGCCCAACCCCCATTCAGGCGGCGTTTTCATCGTCGAAAAGTCGCATGTCTTCTTGTGTGACACGCCGCTTGCAAACGCCCTGCAGGCGCTGAGACGAAGCGGTGCGGGGGCGGTCTGGGCGGCAGACGTGCTCGCGCGAAAGGAGACATAGTTGTCGCCCTAAAGACAAATAGGGAGGTGAATGTGAGCACACAACACAAAGATAAAAAAGGGCGGCGGAAACACGAAGGAGTGAGCGGGGTGCAGATAGATGCGCCGAACGCCATGACAGCGAGCCCCGAAAAATTGAAGCGCAAGTCCTACGAGGCCGAACTTGCTCGTCTTCATGGCGAACTTGTTCAACTGCAGGAGTGGGTCAAAGCCGAGGGGAAGAAGATCTGCGTCGTGTTCGAGGGGCGCGACGGGGCGGGCAAGGGCGGGGTCATCAAGGCGCTCACGGAACGGGTCAGCCCGCGCACGTTCCGTGTCATAGCGCTGCCTGCGCCGACCGAGCGCGAAAAATCGCAAATGTTCGTTCAGCGCTATCTTCCCCATTTGCCTGCCGCCGGAGAAATCGTGATCTTCGACCGTAGCTGGTACAACAGGGCTGGCGTCGAACGCGTGATCGGCCTCTGCAAGGAAAAGGATGCCGAAGCCTTCCTTTCCACGGTTTCGCAAGTCGAAAAAGCGATGGTTAAATCGGGCATTCTCCTTATCAAGTATTGGCTTGAAGTGAACCCCGACGAGCAGACCCGTCGCCTGAATGAGCGGATCAGCGACCCGCGCAAGCTTTGGAAATTGTCGGACATGGACCTGAAGTCCTATGCGCTTTGGGACAAATATACGCTGGCGCGCGACGATATGTTTGCTCGCTCACACACGCCCTGGGCGCCTTGGCATGTGGCTCGATCCGACGACAAGAAGCGCGCCCGACTCAACGTCATCAGCCATTTCCTGAAGTCGATTCCCTACGAACGGCCGCATCGCAAGAAAATCGAGTTGCCCAAACGTTCAATTGATACGGCCGGGCAGGATTTTTCTGCTCTGCTCATCCACGAGACGTTCTAAGGCGCTCAGCGCACCGAGATTGCGGCCGCGTGGCGGGCGAACAAATGTTTTCCGGGCTAAGAACGAAATCGACGGCGTGGATCCCATCGACGTGGATGGCCGGCACTAGCCCGGCCATGACGGCCAAGGTCCTTGCAAGCCCTTGTCGTAGCGCCCATCGGCGCACGTCTGCACCCATCGCTGCTTGCGCGCCGACTTGATTGGGCTGCAGGCGGACCGTAGTTGGTGGGGTCCGCCGCCAGGATATAAGGCCCGAAGTTCAATCAGGCATACGATTCGCTTGGGCAGCCGGATTGATCGGCAGTTGCGAGCCGCTTATTTGGGCGTCTCCGTCGGAGCGGGCGTCATTGCTGGTGTCTCGCCAGTCCGTCGTTCGTGCCTTCGTTCATGCCGGCCGTGCCGCCTCGACTTCCGACGGTTCATCCCGTGAGTTCCGCTGGTTGCAGCTGGAGTCGGAGCCGGCGTGGCCCCAGCCGCAGGTGTGGCGGCGGGCGCCGCAGCATCTTCCGCATTGGCCGCCAACGGCGACAGCGCGAAGCCTAACGTGGCGCCGATCCCAAGCAGGGAAAGCACGCTCCTACGCGAAATGAACTTAGACTTAGTTGTTTCAACCATTTTTCCGTCCCTTTCTTCGGCAACGGGGACTGATCCCCCCGCATCGCTTTCGCGCGAAGCCCTAAAGGCCATTGGCCGGCAATCAATGAATCTTAAGAATATCCGGCACATACCGCAGGTAGAGGTCACTTTAGAGCGACGTCATTTCAGCCCGAGTCTTATCAGGCGCGACACATTTCTGACAAATTACGGCTCACGACGCAAGCTCTTCGGGCGTCTGCAACCAATTCCGCGCAGCGCGCCTCTGATTGCTGTGCGGCTACCGGCAGCGGATTCGGGCGAACGCTTTTGTACCCATCATCGCAAACGGGACGACGGTCTGATCAATCAGCGCCGCGAAGTTTCAGTTCAATTTGCGGGATTGAGATGCGTTGCCGTTACGCGTCGGCCAGACAGCGGATTCCTGGTCCACGTTCGCCGCGGCCCGCACGCGCGCGCGGAGATCACGCAGCACCGGCTCGATAAGTCGATGGGCGAGGGCGATTCCCGCGGCAGTGGCTTCCGGCGAAACGCCGTCGACAGACGCAAAAAGCTTCAAGCGTATAGCGTTCTCGAGGAGATCGATATCGTCGCGGTGGATGCCGACAACCAGCTCCGCGGCCAGCAAAGCGACCATCTTGGTCAGCGATGCCAACGCCACCGTTGCGACTTCTGGATCTTCGACGATCTTCGCCATTTCCATGGGCTCCGAGAGATGCGCGATGTTCTGAAGCGCACAGGCCTATGCTCAAAAATTCGTCCGAGTTTCCTGACGTAGCGCCCATCGATCATGCAGGCGACACGGCAATTCCGCCAGGCTACCAATTTCGTGCGAATCGCACGCGCCGCAGTTACGCAACCTTATAAAGCCAGTTATAACGTCGGTGGCGGCCCGAAAAGAGGCGGCGCGGGAATATTTCGAGGGGGGCGCGCGCGAAGGCACTATTCCCTCGCAAACCAAGCGTGCAAACAGGGCCGAGGAGACGAGCGATGATCTATAGCGCCGAGCACGACGAACCGCGACGCACGCTGCAGCGCTTCATTGCGTCCGAGATCAATCCCCATCTCGACCTCTGGGAGCGGGAAGGACGGTTCCCCGCCCATGAAGTGTTCAAGAAGCTGGGAGGCTTGGGATTTCTCGGCCTCGACAAACCCGCGGAGTTCGGCGGCCAGGCGCTCGACTATTCCTTCGCGCTGATGATGGCCGAAGAACTCGGCAACATTCAGGGCGGGTCTGTTCCGATGGCGATCGGCGTGCAGACCGACATGGCGACGCCCGCGCTCGCGCGGTTTGGCTCGGACGAGCTGCGCCGCGAGTTTCTGGCGCCCTCGATCTCCGGCGACTACGTCGCCTGCCTCGGCGTCAGCGAAGTGGGCGCCGGCTCGGACGTGGCGTCGATCCGCACCTCGGCGCGCGCCGACGGCGGCGACTACGTGATCGATGGCGGCAAGATGTGGACCACCAACGGCTCGCAGGCGGACTGGATGTGCCTGCTGGCCAATACCTCCGAAGGACCCGCCCATCGCAACAAGTCTCTGATCTGCCTGCCGATGAAGACCAAAGGCGTCACGGTCGCGCGCACGCTCGACAAACTCGGCATGCGCGCCTCCGACACCGCGCAGATTTTCTTTGATGGCGTCCGCGTCCCCAAGCGCTACCGCATTGGCGAAGAGGGCAAAGGCTTCGTCTATCAGATGACGCAGTTTCAGCAGGAGCGGCTTTGGGCGGCGGCGTCGTGTCTGAAAGGCCACGAACATCTGATCGCCGAGACGATCCGCTACACGCGCGAGCGGAAGGCCTTTGGCCGCGCCGATCCTCGACAACCAGGTCGTTCAGTTCAAGCTCGCGGAACTGCAGACGCAAGTCGAGTTATTGCGCTCGCTCGTCTATCGCGCAGCGGAGGGGATACTGGCCGGCGAGGACTCGACGCGTCTCGCCACGATGGCGAAGCTCGAGGCCGGTCGGCTCGGGCGCGAACTGCCGAGCGCGTGTCTGCAATACTGGGGCGGCATGGGCTACATGACCGAGTCGCAGGTATCGCGCTCATTCCGGGATTTGCGGCTCGCCGCGATCGGCGGCGGCGCCGACGAAGTGATGTTGACGATCTTGTCGAAGCTGATGGGGACGCTGAAAGGTTGACGGCAGTGAGCCCGTCTCCAGAACTTTTGAGCGTCTGGTCCAGCTTTTCCGCAGGTCCCGGCTGCCGGGCTGATATTCGCTCAGCGATTCTCGACGCCGGTGGCCTGACGCTCAACCAAGCTCGCGCTTCGGTAATGGGATGCCGCATGCGCCTGATGCTTGAACCGTTTGCGCAACTGGTCGATCGCAACGTCCAGATTTGCGTCCGCCCATTTGAAATCACCGTCCTGATAATGGCCCGTCCAGTCTTTATACGGGACCAATTCGTAGGAAACGCCGTGATAATTCGGATAGCGCGGTCCGTATTCGGAATTGGCGGACCAGTTGGTGGCGACAACCTGCTTCCCGAGCAGTAACGCCTCCAGAATATTCAGTCCAAATCCTTCGGAGCGGTGCAGCGACAGGTAAATGTCAGACGATCTGAACAAGGCTGCAATTTCATCGTTGCTGTAATCGTCAGTCAACAAGATGATATTCTTGTCATTGCCGATCAGATCGCGAATCTCGTCGAGGACCATCCGCGTACGCTTGCCGACGCGAACCTTCATGATCAGAATTGCGCTTTTAGAGCCCCGAAACGCGCCTTGCCATGCGCGGACGTGCGCCCATGGGTTTTTCCGAGCGGGGCACGAGACGATGTCCATAACCGCAAGTCCGACAAACGCCGAGGGGTCGATCGACAGACGGTCGCGCATGTCGATGAGAGATTTGGCCGGCGCCACGACGGCGTGCTCGATCTTCCGCACCGGCACGTCCAGCGCGGCGGCGAATACGTCGGCGCAAAATGCGGAAGGCGCCCACACTTCGTGCACAACGCTTTGGCCAAAACGCCACTCTTTTGGAAGTCTAGGCGTCTCCCATACCCAGCGGCCGATCCGATACGCGTCTGCAATGACGGAGGGATCGATCAGCCGGAAGACAGTCGCAAACGTGTCGGGTTGGCAGAAAAAATAAACGTTCTCCGCGCGGGGGATCTCTAGCCGCTTCGGCGTCTGCCCTTTCAGATAGGGACGAATATCGACCAGATGCAACTCGGAATGGCGCTCGCGCAACATCGCAACGTCATAAGCCGCCGCACGGCCCAAACCATGAACGCCCGAAAATTCGCCGAAAACGATTGCCGACCCCGAAGTTAACCTGGCGGATTCAGCTTTGCGAAAGGGATCGGACGCGCTCAGCAGCTCCGCAGCCCACCGCCTCCTTCGTATCGGAAGACGCACCCTGCGCCATAACTGACCGACCGACCAACGCCGCAACATCCAGCGCGTCGCCATCAGGCCTTCGCTCATCGAACGCCCAAAGTCTGGCAACGGGCCAGCGCCACTCAGGGTTACATCGGGAAGCGCATCGCCAATTCGCGCGATTTTCATGTTACACGGCGTGGCAAAAGGAAAACACGATCGTTATCGATAGTATAAACAGCTGACAGAATATCCGCAAACCAATGTTTTAGCCCGGCCCCTGCGCCCAAAACGCGGACGCCGGACATTCGACACTCGCGAAAGGTAAGCGCAACTAACCTTTGGATTTTCTTGAATTCGTCGGCTGAGAACCCTCAGTCTCGAATTCAAGCTTCATCCGAGAGTCGATTTTTGTAAAGCGATAAGTTTCGAGATGCCGCCGCGCGCCAAACTCAGCAGTTTCAGCAACTCGGCTTCGCTAAACGGCGCGCCTTCCGCAGAGCCCTGCACTTCAACGAGGCCGCCTGCGCTTGTCATCACGAAATTGGCGTCGGTCTCGGCCGTCGAATCCTCCGCATAGTCGAGGTCGATCAAGGTTTCGCCTTTCACCACGCCGCACGACACAGCCGCGACGTGGTCGCGGATCGGGCTCTCCTTGAGGATCGAACGCTGCACCATCCATTTGACGCAGTCGTGCAGCGCGACCCAGGCTCCGGTGATGGCGGCGGTCCGCGTGCCGCCATCGGCCTGCAGCACGTCGCAATCGATGGTGATCTGGCGCTCCCCGAGCTTGCCCAGATCGACGACGGCGCGAAGCGAGCGCCCGATCAGGCGCTGAATTTCCTGGGTTCGGCCAGACACCTTGCCCGTCGACGATTCGCGCCGGGTGCGGCTCAGCGTGGCGCGCGGCAACATGGCGTATTCGGCGGTGATCCAGCCGCGACCTTGGCCGCGCAGCCACGGTGGCGGCTTGTCTTCGAGGGAAGCGGCGCAAAGCACATGCGTTTCGCCGAAACGGACGATGCACGATCCCTCGGCGTATTTCGCGACGCCGCGCTCAAGAGTCACTTTGCGCATCTCGTCGCTGGCGCGCTGCGAAGTCCGCATGGGCGATTACCTCAAGGAGAGCGGCGCCGAATTCTGGCGTCCCGCGGGAGAGCGCTTTAGCACAAAACGCGCGACGCGATAGGCCGATCGCCCGGCGAAGGCGGCTAGCAATATTCGGGTTCAATCGCTACATAGGGGGCTGCGGGGCTGGGGGGCGCGTCAGGACACTTCCTCCGGGGCCGTACGATCCCCATGGGGGCTGTCCCTGTCCTTGCCCGTGGGCTTGGGCATATGGTTCCCACCTACTAACGTAGGCGCCCGGGATCCCGTCCAACGGCTTGCTCGGCTCCGCGCTCATTGACTTCCAAAGTTGACAAGGTTTTCGCCGCGATGCCCGCCGAAGCGCCATCGGCGGCGAAGCGGCGACTGAGAGCCGCGGCGCTGGAGCGCCGCAGCCTCTTGCCGCCTGCAGCGCGAGCCGCGTTTGCCGCGCGGATCGGCCAGGAGGGGCTGCGTATGGCGGGGCTCTGGCGCCCGCGTGCGATATCCGCGTTCCATCCGCTGCGCGACGAACCCGACACTCTGCCCTTGCTATCGAGCCTGGCGGACAGCGGTTACCGCACAGCGCTCCCCGTGACGGTGTCGCGGACCGACCCGCTTGCCTTCCGGCTCTGGAAGCCGGGCGACGCGCTCGTCCGCGGGGCCATGAACATCGCGGAACCGTCACGGGAGGCGGCGACGGTCGATCCCGATCTGCTGTTTGTGCCGCTTGCCGCGTTCGACCGGCGCGGTCACCGCATCGGCTTCGGGGCGGGGCACTATGACCGTACGCTTGCCATTCTCAGGGAAAGAGGGCCGCTTCGCGCCGTCGGCCTCGCCTTTTCGGTGAGCGAAATACCTTGCGCGCCCTCGGAGGCGCATGATCAGCCCCTGGACTTCATCCTGACGGAGGAGGAGTTGATCGCCTGCGAGGGAGCGTCTCGATGAGGCTGCTGTTTGTCGGCGATGTCGTCGGGCGGGCCGGCAGGGCGGTTCTGCTCACGCATCTGCCGAAATTGCGCACGCGATGGCGGCTCGATTTCATCGTCGTCAATGGGGAAAACGCTGCCGGCGGTTTCGGCATATCCGAGGCGATCCTGGAAGAATTCCTGGCCGCCGGCGCCGACGCGGTCACGCTTGGCAACCATGCGTTCGACCAGCGCGAGGCGCTGGCGTTCATCGACCGGCAGCCCCGCCTGATCCGGCCCGCGAACTTTCCGCCAGGGGCGCCCGGCCGCGGCGCGGCGGTGTTTTCGGCCGCCAATGGGGCGCGCGTGCTGGTCGTCAATATGATGGGCCGCGTGTTCATGGATTCGCTCGACGATCCCTTCCGCGGCATCGACGAACTGCTGGCGGCGACGCCCATGGGAAGCGACTGCGACGCCGCCATTGTCGACTTTCACGCCGAGGCGACAAGCGAGAAACAGGCATTTGGCCACTATGTCGATGGACGCGTCAGCCTGTGCGCCGGCACGCACACCCATACGCCGAGCGCGGACGGCCGCATCCTGGCCGGCGGAACCGCATTCATCACTGACGCCGGGATGACGGGCGACTACGATTCCGTCATCGGCATGGGCAAATCCGAACCGCTGCACCGCTTTCTGCGCAAGATTCCAAGCGGCAAATTCGAGCCCGCGCTTGGAGAAGGCACTTTGTGCGGCGTAGCGGTCGAGATCGGCGATGGCGGTCTTGCAAAGAGCGTCTCGCCGGTGCGGATCGGGCCATGGCTCGAACCCGCGGAACCAAAGTTCTGGAGCGCCTGAGCCATGTCGCAGCCGAGGGCGCTGATATTCGATCTCGACGGGACGCTGGCGGACACCGCGGGCGATCTGGTCGCCGCGCTCAATTTCGTGCTGGCTAACGAGGGCGTTGCGCCCGTCTCGGAAGCGACCGCGCGCTCGCTGCTTGGCGCAGGCGGTCGCGCGCTCATCATGCGCGGTTTCGCGCAAGCGGGGCTGAGCCTGGAGCCACAGAAGCTTGAACTCCTGTTCGCTGACTTCCTGAGCTACTACAACGCGCATATCGCCATTTTCACCACCCTCTTTCCGGGCGTCGAAGCCTCGCTCGACAGGTTCGCCGCGCGCGGCTGGCGGTTCGGCGTGTGCACCAACAAGATGGAATTCTCGTCGAAGCTGCTGCTGACGAAGCTCGGCGTCGCCGAGCGGTTCGACTTCATCTGCGGCCAGGACACGTTCGGGATCGGAAAGCCGGATCCGAGGCCCCTTCTCGAGACCATCACGGCCATGGGCGGACACCCGGGCCTCGCCGTGATGGTTGGAGATTCCGTCACCGACATCAAGACTGCACGCGCCGCCGCAGTCCCCGTCGTAGCCGTCGATTTTGGATACACCGACGTGCCGGTGACCGAACTCGATCCCGACCGCGTCATTTCGCATTTCGACGCCCTCTACGACGCCGTCTACGATCTCGCCTCGCCTTGACTCGCCGCGGCCTCACGGCGTAGACGGGCGCGATTGGGCGGGGCGATTAGCTCAGCGGTAGAGCACTCCCTTCACACGGGAGGGGTCACAGGTTCAAACCCTGTATCGCCCACCATCTAGAGCAGATTCGGATCAAACCAAGTCGTATCCGGCTGCGGCGAAGAAATTGACGCATTCTGTTGGCGTGAATTGGAGCAAGAATTCTGCGATGGCGGCCCAGAGGCTTCGAGGGTCCGCTCTGCGGCTTTGCGGAGCAACGCCTTGAGTTTCGAGAAGGCGTTCTCGATGGGATTGAAGTCCGGACTATAGGGCGGAAGGTAGCGTAGGTTTGCGCCAACCGCTTCGATCGCGGCGCGAATGCCGGGGCGTTTGTGGCTGCTGAGATTGTCCATGATGACGATGTCTCCCGGCGACAGCGTCGGAACCAGAACCTGATCAACATAGGCTTGGAACCAGACGCCGTTGATGGGACAGTCGAGCACCATAGGGGCGGTCATCGCGTTCAGCCGCAACGCGACAATGAACGTCGTCGTCTTCCAGTGTCCGTGAGGGATGGCAGCGTGAAGGCGTTCGCCTTTGTGCGCACGTCCCCGGATGCGCGCCATGTTGGTTGTCACCCAGGTTTCGTCGATGAAGACGAGCTTTTCAGGGTCGAGATCGAGCTGGCCTTCGAACCAGTCTTCCCGTCGTTCAGCAACGTCGGGGCGATCCTGCTCACTGGCGTGCGCGGTCTCTTTTTTAAACGTCAGGCCGCACCGGTCGAGAAACCCCCAAAGGGTTGATCGCGAGACTTTCACACCACGTTTTGAGGATAGACGCTCCAGCAATTCATCGATGGTCAGGTCCGGCGTTTCGTCCACAAGCTCCAGAAGAAGATCCCTATGCGGATCAAGCTTGCAGGCCCTCGTTCCTCCTTGCTTGCGCGCTGTCCAATCGCCGGTTTCCCGGACTCGGCGAACCCAAACGATCGCCGTCGCCAGCCCGATCCCGAAATGAGCAGCCGAACCTCGAGCCGACTTGCCAGATAACGCGGCATCAATAACGCGATCACGCAAATCTTGGCTGTAAGCCCGAGCCATCGCGAATCTCCATCGCCTCAACGCGAATAAACTCACACTTAGAACTCAAGAAGGGAATCCCTCCGAATCGAACCCGGCCGAACGTGCTCTAGCCGGCTCGATGAAGTTGTTCATTGCCTTGCGATCGCGTTGGGCGGTCGGCCGGCGGCGGCTTTGACGCGGCGGCTCAATGTCCGAGTGAGCAACGACACTCTGCTTCGATTGGTGCGCCGCCGCGGCGCAGCGGGGTTCACGCCACGGACAATCGTCGGCATCGACGACTGGGCCTGGAAGCGGAACCTTCGTTACGGCACGCTCCTCTGCGACCTCGAGCGTCGCCGCACGCTCGCGCTGTTGCCCGATAGGGAGCCCGCGACAGCTGGAGCCTGGTTGGCTCGCCAGCCGCAAATCTCCACGGTTGCACGAGATCGTGG
Source organism: uncultured Pseudomonadota bacterium (assembly GCA_963771455.1). Taxonomy (GTDB): domain Bacteria; phylum Pseudomonadota; class Alphaproteobacteria; order Rhizobiales; family Beijerinckiaceae; genus Roseiarcus. The sequence continues at coordinate 24,478 of CAVYTP010000013.1, read as the reverse complement.
CGGCGGCTACGCGGTAGCGGCGCGGCGGGCCCTTCCACACGCTGTACAAGTCGCCGACCGTTGGCATTTGATGGAGAACGCCAGTCGGGCTTTCGTCGACGCGGTCGGCAAAAGCATGCGGGAAATCCGCAAGGCGGTCGGAGCCACCCGGATAGACCGGCGATTGCTGACGTATGCCAGAAGCTGCAATACGAAGCCTTCCAGCGGCGCGAGGAGACGAATGCCGCCATCCTTTCGCTGTCACAAGAGGGAGTATCGATAAGGGAGATCGTCCGTCGGACGGGTTACAGTCGGGGTCTGATCCGCAAAATCCTTCGCGGTCAGCGTTCGGACATCTTTCGCACGCGGCCGAGTTCGCTCGACCCGTATCTGCCTTGGCTGGACGCACAATGGACCGCCGGCTGCCGAAACGGGCTCGCGCTGTGGAGAGCCCTGCGCGAACGCGGGTTTCGCGGTTGCCGCGGCGTGGTCAGCGAATGGAGCGGGCGGCGCAAGCGGGCAGAGAAGGCTGACGCTGGCGCTATCGGTCGCGCTCCGTCGGCTCGAACGATCGCGCGCCTGCTCACGATCGGCCGCGATCAACTCTCCAAGGCGCAGACGATCACGGTGGCGGCGATTGAACACGGCGTGGCGGAGTTAGCGGAGGCGCGCGACATCCTTGCCGAGTTCCAAGCCATCATTCGCCGCAAGGCGCTCTCCGAACTTGACCCCTGGCTTGCTCGCGCTGCCTGCAGCCTCATCGCCGCCTTTGCCAATGGGATTATCAAAGACAAGGCTGACGTTCACGCCGCAATCGTTTCAGCTTGGTCAAACGGTCAGACCGAGGGGCAAATCTGCAAGCTGAAGCTCGTCAAACGCCAGATGTACGGACGTGGCAAGATCGATTTGCTCGAAGCGCGCGTCATTGGGATAAGCTGACGCTGTCCTCACCAAATCTGCGTCAGAGCCTCAGACTAATCCGTCTTTCCGTTTGGCGCTGACCCGTGGCGTTCCACAACTTCCCAACCAATCGGTCAATTCCCGGCGTAACGAGGTGGGTCGGAGAGCGACGGAAAAGCGGGTCAATCTGACGCGAAAATCAACATCTACTCGCCGCTGGATGAAACTTCGGTGGCAGGTCACCGGCGTAACAGAGCTTGGCCATCCTTATTGACTACTACATTCTGAAGATCTCTGCGAGCCGGTCCGAACGTGAGAATGCCGGCGGGATCATTGTTGGACGCGTGTCCTACAGGCCCAACCAGCACCTCGCCATAGAGCGGCTGCAATCGCTTTCGTTCGGCGTCGTCTTCCTTGAACGGCAGCGCGTAGTACCCGATTTGGTGAAAATATGTGATGCGAGCCCGGACCAGGCTTTCATCATCAGAATATTCCATTTGGCGAAAAGCCTTCGTCAGCAAAGCGATTCGGCTATTGTCTGCTGCTGCGACCTCGTCAGCGAGCTTGCGTGACGTGCGCGCCCAGTCACGCACTGCAAGATCCAACCTTGGCCGAAACGACTTTTCATCAACCCAGATCCTTACGATGACTTCAAAAAAGGACAACCCTTCAGACCCGGCGGCCTGCGCCAGGTCCTGGAACGGGCGGCAGTTGCGAGTGCGCCATTCGTCCAGCAAGACGTCCTGCAAGTCCTTGAGGCCAGAGAAATGAAAGTAGAAGCTGCCCCTCGTGACTTTGAATTGTCTCGCCAGCATGTCTATTTTCACTGCGGCGATACCGCGAGTCTCAAGCACCTTGAGCGCGGCAGCCGTCCAACGCTCGCGACTCAAGGTCTTGCGCCGGGGTGTACGCGCCACAGACAATTTGTCACCTCGGGAATTCATGGCAACCAAAATGCTTTCCTGGGCTTTTAATGTGGGCTTCCGCGTTTTGGAGGGCCGTCAAACAAGCTCCTAAGATTGCAACTCAAGGTAACGTTCCAATGCGTTCCAACATCAGCGCGAAGAAGGGCTCTGGGTTCATCCGCCGTAAGACAGTGCAGTTTTTTCGCTTGCCCGTGACGTGCCACCAATCGACGATTGTCATGCCGATCGTTTCCGGTGAGACGATGTCGATCGTGACGTTACATTGGCGCTGCTCGTAGAGCTCCGGCGCGAGCAGATAGCCGGTGACGCAGGCATCGTGGATGGGCCGCGCAGTTGTTGGAAACTTGTGGCTGCCGTACTGGCGATAGAAGTCCGCCATGTTGGCGGCTTCGATGGCGGCCCTCTTGCCTGTAGCGCGCAGCAATCCCAGCCACTCCACCGTCATTTCGGCGGTGTAGGTGCAATCGATCGGGCACATCGTGACGGGTGCGCCTGACTCGAAAACGACATGAGCGGCGTGGGGATCAACAAAGATGTTGAACTCCGCAGCGGGGGTTGCGTTGCCGCCCTGAAAGAACCCGCCGCCCATAAGTACAACTTCGCGCAGTCGTGGGATGATTCTTCGGCTCTAAAACCATCGCCATAGCGAGATTGGTCATCGGCCCGAGTGTGCAGATCGTCAGCTCGCCCTCGGGCGCTGCTAGGATTGTTCGGACGAGGTAGTTGACGGCGTGCTCATCCTGCAGCGCGGTGGTCGGATCCGGCAGATCGGCGCCATCGAGCCCGCTCGGTCCGTGCACCTTTTCCGCCGTCAGCAGCTTCCTGACCATGGGAGCCGGACAACCGGCGTACACGGGGATGTCTGTACGGCCTGCGAGTTCGAGCACCTTGAGGGCGTTTTTGGACGTCAGCGCCAGCGGGACATTTCCGCCGACGGTGGTGACGCCTACGACTTCTAGTTCAACGGGCGATCCGAGCGCGAACAGGATTGCAAAGGCGTCATCCTGGCCGGGATCTGTGTCGATAATGATCTTTCGCGGAGTCACGAATTCTCCTTATCGCCGACTCGGGCGGTGTCCCGGCGCTTGCCAAGCGAATTTCACCAGCATACAGTTCTGTATCTTATGTTCAAGCCGGGATGGCCAAAATGGTCGCTGAGACAAGCGGGGACTTCTCTCAAATTCCTGTCCTGAATATTGCCGGACTTTACACCGGCGACGATGCGACGTTTCGGGCGATCGCGGAGACGCTCCGGGACTATCTCGAAAACGTCGGCTTCACCTATGTCGTGGGCCATCGCGTGCCCGACGCGGAAGTTGAAGCCGTAAGAGAAATGAGCAAGGCGTTCTTTGCTTTGCCGGACGAGCAGAAGCTGGCCCTGAAGATTGACAAGAATTTTCGTGGTTACCTGCCGTTCGCCGGGTCAACCATCGTGACATCGTCAGTGGCGAAAGTCAGCAAGCCAAACCAAAGCGAATCGATATTCTTTTTGCATGAGGTTGGCGATGATGATCCTCGCTGGCTTGCCGGAAAGCCGTTGCAGGGGCCGAACCAATGGCCACCGGAGGAGTGGCTGCCGGGGTTCCGGGCGACGATAGATCGCTACGTGAACTCAATGAGTGCGCTGGCGCGGGACTTGGTTCACGCAATCGTAATCGCGCTCGGCCTACCGCCGTCGAGCTTGGATCGGTATTTCGCCCAGCCGACGACTTTTCTCCGGCTGTTGCACTATCCGACCCAACTCGAAGATGCGGACTTGTTTGGTTCGGCCCCCCATACGGACTACGGCTTTATTACTCTGCTTGCTCAGGATGACGTCGGTGGGCTCCAAGTGAAGAACAGGGCGGGAGAATGGATCGCCGCGCCGCCCATTCCCGGCGCCTTCGTCATGAATGTCGGCGACATCCTGGCGCGCTGGTCAAACAACCGCTTTGTCTCGACGCCTCACAGGGTGATCAACCGCTCGGGCCGCGAGCGCTATTCGCAGCCCTTCTTCTTCGATCCGGCCATGGATGAGATGATCGAGGTGCTTCCCAATTGCGTGCCTGAGGGAACCGAGCCCAAATATGCGCCCGTCGCCTACGGCGACTATCTGATGGAACGCATCGACAAGAACTACCATTATCGCAAGGGCGGCTCACCATCGCCATGAGGCGCCAAGGCGCTAGATGGGACTAAGGGCTGAAGAGCCGAGACTGACCGCCGGAGAGTGCATTTGGGGCCGCCCCTCGATCCTGTAGCAAGCGCTGAGGTCCAACCGAAGTCCGCCGATGTCGTCGTGGTCGGCGGAGGCATTATTGGGCTGAGCACCGCGTTTTTTCTCGCCAAGCGAGGACGTTCAGTCGTGGTCTGCGAAAAGGGGAACTTCGCGGGCGAGCAGTCGAGCCGAAACTGGGGTTGGGTTCGCCGCATGGGTCGCGACCCAAGGGAACTCCCCTTGATCGTCGAGGCTATGCGTCTCTGGGCGGAGATGGAAACGCTTATCGGCCGCGATGTCGGCTTTCGCCGAACCGGCATCCTATATCTTTGCCGAAATGACCACGACGTCGCGCGTCATGTAGACTGGCTGTCCCGCGCCGGGTCCTATGCGCTGGACTCGCGGATCATTTCCGGCGCCGAGTTGTCGACATTGCTTCCGGGGACCACCGAACGCTTCCCGGCTGCCCTCTATACTGCGAGCGACGGCCGCGCGGAGCCTCAGAAGGCGGCTCCGGCGATCGCGGCGGCGGCGGGGAATTCCGGCGCTGTGCTGCTTGCCAACTGCGCTGTGCGCGGCATTGAGGCGTCGGCTGGCCGCATTTCCGGCGTCGTCACCGAGCGCGGACCGATCGCAACGCGGAGCGTCGTCATCGCGGGCGGCATTTGGTCCAGCCGGCTCTGCCGGACGCTAGGGCTGCGGCTACCGCAATTGGGCGTGCGTTCGTCGGTGTTGCGGACCGGGCCCGTAGACGGCCCCCCTGGCGCCGCATGGGGTCCACAGTTCGCCTATCGCAAACGCCTCGATGGCGGCTACACAATCGCCGACGGCAGTTTGAGCATACACGATCTCGGTCCGGACAGCTTTCGCTACTTCAGGGATTTCGTCCCAGTATTGAAGCGGGAGTGGCGAAGCCTGCGTCTGTCCGTGGGAGCGCCAGTTTTTCCAGGGTTGTGGAGGAGCCAATACAGTTCGTCGGTCTTCGAACGAATCCGGACGCTCGATCCCCGGCCTCACGCGAGCCGACTGAACAGGGTCTACGCGGCGCTCAAGGCGGCGTTTCCGATCTTCGCGCACGCGCCGATCCTACAAACCTGGGCCGGCATGATTGACGCTACGCCCGACGCGATACCCGTGATCTCCACCGTAAAAACCTACGTCGGGCTGATCATCGCCACCGGGTTCTCCGGTCACGGCTTTGGGATTGGACCTGCCGCGGGGCGGCTCGCAGCGGATCTGGCGACCGGCGCCGACCCGATCGTCGATCCCTGGGCGTTCCGCTACGAGCGGTTTATTGACGGCACGACACCACAGCCAACCACAGGAGTTTAATGGGCCGCCTGCGGCGCGGGATCGATCTTCGACCGTTGGCAATCCTTTCGATGGTGCGCGGCGGATTTGCTCAATCTTCAACCAATCTGACTGGAGGACGAAACAATGCGACTACGTATAGGCCAATTGACGCGGTTCGGGCTTGCGTTCGGTCTCATATCCTGGAGTGCAGGCCTGTGGGCGGCGGAGGTGCCCAAATCGCCGGAGGTCGCGCAGTCGGGGGCGCTCACGATCGCCAATACGCTCGACTACGCCCCTTTCGAATATCTCGATGCCGACGGCAAGCAGACCGGCATCATCGTTGAACTCGCGGGGGAAGTCGCGAAGATGGTCGGCGCGAAGCTCGACATTCAGCGGACGCCGTTCCCCTCGATGATCCCCGGCCTCGCCGCGGGACGATTCAAGATCGCCTGGGAGACATTCTCGGCCAATCCCGACCGACTGAAACAGGTCGACTTCGTCATGTTCCTGAAGGCGGGCATCGCCGCCTCCACGGTCCCGGACAAGGTAGCCTTGTTCCCCGCAGCCAATCCCCTGTGCGGCAAGAAGGTCGGCGTCTCGGCCGGCTCCGCGTCTGATTTCCTCGTCGACAAACTCGACGCCGACTGCAAGACGGCCGGACTTCCGCCGATCGCGAAGTCGGTTTTCAATGCATCGACCGATATTGTCCAGGCCGTACTGTCGGGACGCATTGACGCGCGGATCGACGACGCGACGGCTTCGAGCTATTTCGAGGTGACAAGCGGCGGCAAGCTCGTCGTGCTTCCCACATTGTACGACGTCGCTCCCCTTGGGCTGGCGATCGCCAAAGGCGACGCCCCGACGCAGGCCATGATGGTCGCCGCGCTTGACCAGATGTTCAAGAGCGGCGCTTACCAGAAGATTCTCGACAAGTATGGCATGGGAAAATACGCGATCAAGGAACCCTACTTCGTCGACAGCATGGACAAGCTGCGCAAGGACTGACGTTTTCCGCGCCAGAGGCTCAAAGCCTCGGGCGCAATTTTCTCCTCGATGCGGTGGCTGTCCAGGGAATCGGGCGGATGGGTTTGGCGCAACCGGAGGGCATGACCACGCACTCGCCGGGACCGAGCATCGAACAGTTGGTCGTCGTGCCGCGACGGCGCTATGGCGTCTGGATCGGTACGGCGGTCGCGCTGCTATTTGCGTTTGTCATTCTCAGAGCCTTCGCGACCAACCCAGCTTTCGCATTGGATACGGCCGCACATTATCTTTTTCACCCGTCCATACTTCGTGGACTCGTCAAGACTTTGTTGCTGACAGTTATTATCATGCTGGCGGCCATCGTTGTGGGCACCGTCGTCGCGGTCATGCGCGTGTCGCCGAGCCTCGTGCTGCAAGCCTTTGCCAGCGTCTACGTATGGTTCTTCCGTGGCGTCCCCGCCCTGATCCAACTCATCTTCTGGTTCAACCTGTCGCTGCTGTTCCGAACCTTCTCGTTGTCTCTGCCATGGATAGGTACAGTCTATTCGTTCAACACCAACGACGTCATGACCCCCTTTGTGTCCGCAATTGTCGCGCTCTCGTTGTGCGAGGCCGGCTACCTCGCGGAGATCATCCGCGCGGGCATCAAATCGGTGCCGAGCGGGCAAACGGAAGCAGCGCGCAGCCTAGGCATGACGCATCGACAAATCCTGAGCCGCATCGTGATGCCGCAGGCCATGCAATTCATCGTGCCTCCCACCGGCAATGAGGCGATTAGCCTCCTCAAGATGACTTCGCTTGTGACCTTCATCGCGGTCGATGATCTCTTCTATTCCGCGCAGAGCATTTATGCGCGCACCTTCGAAACGATCCCTTTGTTGATCGTTGTGGCGTTCTGGTACCTGTTTGTCGTGACCGTGATGTCGATGGGTCAGCACCTGCTGGAGCGTTACTACGGTCGAAGCGAGCGCGTCGAAAATCCAATGGGGGTCGCCTTCCGCGACTTCCTTCAATCCGTCGGCGGTGGGCGGAGGCGATGACCGCGAAGGCGCAAAACCACTCGCGCTTCGGCGCACCGGCTGACGCGATGGTGTTTGCCCGCGGAGTGCGCAAGTCGTTTGGCCAACTCGAAGTGTTGAAAGGGGTCGATCTGACAGTTCCCTCGGGCTCGGTTGCCTGCATTATTGGCCGGTCTGGATCGGGCAAGAGCACGTTCCTCAGATGCATAAACCATCTGGAAAAGCTGAGCGGCGGCATCCTTTTGGTCGACGGCGATTTCGTCGGTTACGATCTGCGCGGCGACAAGCTCTATGAGATCGAGGGCAACTTGCTGTGCAAGCGACGCGCCGATATCGGAATGGTGTTCCAGTCTTTCAATCTCTTCGCGCACATGACCGTGATGGAGAACATCATAGAGGCCCCGCTCAGGGTCCGTGGCCTGCCCGCGCCGCACGTTAAAGCCGAAGCCGAAATTCTGCTTGCGCGTGTCGGCCTCTCCGACAAGGCCAAACGCTATCCCCGTGAGCTGTCAGGAGGCCAGCAGCAGCGGGTCGCGATTGCGCGTGCGATGGCGATGAATCCCAAAGTGCTGTTGTTTGACGAACCGACCTCGGCGCTCGATCCAGAGTTAGTAGGGGAGGTCCTGCAGGTGATGCGCGACCTCGCAGTGAGCGGCATGACCATGGTTGTCGTCACTCACGAGATAGGCTTCGCCCGAGAAGTCGGCGATCAACTGGTCTTTATGGACGATGGGGTCATCGTGGAACGCGGCGCCCCACGGGAATTAATCGCGAATCCACAATCCGCCTGAACTGCGCGAGTTCCTTCCCACGTGTTATAATGATCGCGACGACTACGGCGGTGGTCTCGCCATTCACCGCACCCCGGGCTAAGGGAGCCTCCGAGCACTTTCAAGCGTCGCGCCCCGTGGGTCGCGGCAACGACAGCGGGTTCACCCGTTCAATCGCAAGCTATACCGCGAGCGTAACCGTAATCGAGCGGATGTTCGGTCGACTCAAGGATTGGCGGCGCGTCGCAACGAGGTACGACAAGCTCGCCGCTGTCTTTGCCGCATCCGTCCACCCTAGCGGCAATCTCCAGCGGACGGGCTGTCGGCTCCGGCTCAGCCTTTGCCGTCGAGTTGGGTTGGCTTTAGAAGCCACGTGGTCATCTCGCTTATCGCAATTGCCGCCGGTCACCTTCTCGGCCAGGCTTCGGCCGTGACACCACCGTCCCGGTTGCGCCCATTACGGTCGGCCGCGACCAACAACGCGGTTCCCGAATATGGGCGCCCTGAAGGCCAAGATGCCCAACGCGAGGGCCCAGAAGTTGCGATCCAGTATGAAGAGCTTCTCGGCAAGGCCGCCAAACGGCGCCTTAGATATGACCACGCCAACCAGCGCAAAAAGGAGCAGCACCGAAAGCCAAGCGAGGCTTGTAAGAAGGGGCTGGAGTGCTTTCCAATAAGGGGCTTGCCTCAAGCGCGAAGAGATCATTACGCTCCCTACGGTGAAGAGCACCCAACCCAGGAGCGCGTCCAGCAAATGAACTGCGCCTACACGAGTTGTTGGCGGCGCTCCCGGCGGAAGGATATCGGTCGGATACATGAAGTCTATGACATAGGTGACGCCGACGAGGGCCAGCAAGACAACCCCGATCCTAGACAGAGCCTGAGTCGGAATCAGAAGAACGCTGGAGACGGCGAGAGCGAGGCATCCGAGGGCCGACGCTAAAAACGCCGAACCATAGATCCATCCCCCAGGTCCGACTGCGTAGTCGCTGATGTAGTCACTGAAGAAATTGTACTGCGTCATGACAATGTGAGCGCCAACCGCAGCCGCCAAGAAATATGCCGTGGCCAAAATCGAAACCATGGCGGCGATCTTGCCTATTGCCACGAAGCGCGATCCGAATTTGCGTGGCGGATTGGCCAAGTGAGAGGGCGAGAACGATGTCGACGGGCTGACCTCACTTTTTTCGTTCATATGGCTCCGAATTGCACGCTAATGTCTGTACGGGCTTGCCGAGGTCTGTCAGCAAGCCCTCTGCTAGGCAGCCGCCGGCAGGATGGCGGGGTTGATTAGATCGGTATCGGCTAAGCCAAGGCGGAATATTCTGTTGCTTGTCTTCCAGAACACCAGTTCGCGATCAACCGGTCTCGGAAGCACTTCGTCGACGATCCGCACATGCTCCTCGATGCCGTAAGGCACGGGACCGAAGTCGGAGCCGAACACCACTCGATCTACTCCGCACATCTCAACCGCGGCCCGCATTCCAATGGCGCTGAACCCCATGCAGTCGACCAGGATGTTTGTCTTGAAATAGTCGGATGGCGGCCGCTTGTTCGTGTAGGGCTTGCCAGCGGGCGGGTTGGCAATTCCGTTATAGTTGAGATGCCAATTGAATTCGAGACGTCCAAGGATCGACGCGAGTCCACCGCCCATATGGACTATCAGCACCTGGAGCTTCGGGTGGCGGTCGAACACGCCGGAGGCTATCATCCGCGCGCCGTTGACGGTCGAGTTGAAGGGGCGGCCAACCGCCTCGTTGAGACGATATTGCATGAGCGACTCGTGCCCGATCGACTGCATCGGTGGATGAATGTGCACCACGATGTCATTGGCTTCCGCAAACTCCCACAGCCATTCCGCCTTGGGGCTGTCGAGGAAGACGCGATCCGCGCCGTCGCCGTAGCTCGACGCCACCGCAATCGCTCTAGCGCCGCCCTTGTTGATCATCTCCTCAACAACGGGCCGACAGGCCTCTTCGAGTGCGTGTGCGTTGGCCGTCGGTGCGAACTCGCCGGGATAGCGATTCATGATCTCCACGTATTCGTCGTTGAAGAACTTGATACCGTCAACGGCGCCGGCGTGGAGCAGATCCCGCGCAAGCCACTCTAACTCGCCGCCATTGGTCATGAGGCTCAGGGTGATGCCACCCTTGCGCTGGATAGGCATGGCGTAGTCCAGATCGAAAACCTCGCGATAGGCCATCAAGTCCAGAGCGTTGGTCTGCGGAAAACCTTTTTTCGGGTCGAGCAGGCCTCGCTCTTCGATCTTGGCTAGCATTTTTTGTCCCCACGGGTGCCGGTGGGTATCGACGATGGCCCGATGTTTCGTTGCGCTGTCCATTTCATGTGCCTTTGCCGAATGGTCATCGATCACGGACGGGGGCCCACCCATGAAGAGAGAACGCTTTGCTGCGGGGTCGGATGACGATTGCGGCCTAACAGGATCGATCCTAGAGCCCAATCGGACACGATGCGACAGGGTCGGAATTTACCCAGGACCCGCCTGCGGCCCATCTCGCCCATAAATCGAACGTCCACTTCTCGCCGCGCCGGCACTTAGAGCGGACGGGCGGCTCCCCGCCCACGACCGCCGACCAGGTCCGTCGTCACGTGCGCTTCCGAGGCGTAGCGGCAATCGTCTGAACGGCTGAGTTGGACGCAACGCAGGCCGTCTGTTCATGCCCGGGATTGGCCGTGAACGGACCGACGGGTTCCTGGGGCGAAGCAGACATTCTGAACCACCAATTGTGTTCGGCTCCGACTCCGGCAACAGCGACAGTTGCGGGGTTCCAGGATGTCGATACCGGTTAGAACTTGCGCAACGGCGCGTTTCTGCTCAGTGAATCTGAGGCGTGTTTACCCAGATGAGCCGTACAATAACGCTTCCCGAATTGCGGTATTTGTTCGTGAGATGGTTCTTGAAGAAGAATGAATCGCCCTCCCGTAGCGTGTAGGTCGTCGATTCAATTGTCAGTTCGAGTTCGCCTTCGAGCACGTAGCCGAGCGTCTCTCCCTGATGCGTAATCTGGTCAACTTTCTCTCCACCCGGTTCGATCCTGTGAATGTTGCCCTCTAGAAGATTACCGGCCGCGAACGGAACGAGGCGCTCATAGCTTATGCCAGTCCCGCCTCGAATTGCATCGATTGTCGAGATTGCACGCTGCCCGTTGCGCTGTATCAGGCCAGGCGAGTTGACGTCGGCGCCGAAGAAGGAAGCTAGGTCCCGATTGAGAGCCGTGACAAGCTTTTGCAACATCGTGAGCGACGGCGCGACTTTGCCGTTTTCGATTTTAGAGATCATGCTCTCATCGCAGCCAACCCGCTCGGCAAGCTCCCGGATGAGGATGCCTTCTAGCAGGCGCGCGTGCCTAAGGCGGGCGCCGACCTGCAACTCGTCGCGCTTCTCCTGCGGTTTCCGGCTGGGGTTCCTACCTGGCAATTACGCATCCTCTCGCGGGCGAATCGCGGCGACGTTCGCTTGCGCCTCGGCGTTTGTCCAGGAAGCGCGGGAACGGCCGGGCTAGCTCGAAGGCCGCAGCCGCCTTCAGAAGTTCCGCATCGGCAAGACGTCGCGCGAGGATCTGTAATCCGACCGGCCGTCCGTCAACGGTGAGGCCAGCCGGCAGAGTGATAGCGGGCTGTCCGGTAAGATTGGCGAGCGCCGAGAAGGGTGCAAAGTCGGTCGGCCGCGCCACCCTACCGCCAATAGCTGGCGGTGCGTCCCATTCGAGGGGAAAGGCTGCAACCGCCGTCGCGGGCGTCGCCAGAAGATCCCAATCCGCCATGAAGACGGCCATCTGATTGGCTACCCGTTTTCGAGCGAAACCGGCCGCGATGAGGGACGACGCCGGCCAGTCCCGCTCCAGCAACTGCGTTAGGGCCGTGCCGAATGGAACACCGGTCGCGGCGCGCATCGCAAGCAAGCCGTCAAAGTCCGTTTCCAGCGCGACGAGCGCCTCGAATGCATCTTGGACATCGCCCGCGGCCGGCGTGGCGATCTCGAAGGTTGCGCTGAGCGCCTCGCCCAAATCACGGGCGGCCCTTTCGCAGATGCCGGCGACCTCGCCATCAACGTTGGCAAAGCCGAGGTCCGGGCTATAGGCTATCCGCCACAATGAAGTAGCAGCGCGCACCGCGCCCTCCAGCGGAAGGCTATGGCGATCTCTGGAGTCGGGCCCAGCTAGAACGGCGAATGCGGCGGCGATGTCCGCAACAGATCGCGCCATTGGCCCGATATGTTCCAGGCTTTCCCAACTGGAGACGCCGGGAAGCTTTTCGTCACGGCAGCCGGGAAAGACAGGGACGCGCCCAAACGTTGGTTTGAAGCCAACGATACCGGTCATGGCGGCGGGGACGCGGATTGAACCACCCCCGTCGCTGCCGAGCGCGAGCGGCACCAACCCAGCGGCGACGCTCGACGCTGAACCCGCGCTGGAACCGGCAGGAGTAAGCGCCCGATTCCATGGATTTCGGGTCGCTGAAAAAAGCGCGTTGCGCGGAACCGGGCCGTAGCCGAATTCGGATGTATTGGTCTTACCGATCACCACCGCGCCCGCCGCACGCAGGCGGGCGACCGCTATATCGTCCTGCCGCGGAACAAAGTCGCGATAGTGCGCGGAGCCGAACGTCGTTCGCAGATTGGCGGTAAACAGGAGATCCTTGATCCCTACGGGCGCGCCTGCGAGTGGACCAGGATCGTCGCCGGAGGCAATTCGCCGATCAATGTTGTCCGCGGCGAAAAGGGCCCCTGCCGCGTCTAGCGTTACGAATGCGTGCAAGTCCCCGTCGATTTCGCCGATGCGCGCGAGGCAAGCTTCCGTCATTTGCCTGGCCGAAACTTGGCGGGAACGGACCAATGCGGCGGTTTCCGCGACGCCGAGGGTCTCGAATTTCTGCTCCATCAGTTCTCCTGGTCGAGAGCGTATCCCGCAACATGCATACCAGTCAATTTTTACGACCAAAATTCCAAGTCAATGAAATCCAAAATCGCATTTTCATTCGCAAAATGCGTAAACTTTAGGCGGTTCGCGCCCAATAAGTGATCCCTATGCATGCGGTATGCACCCGTGATAAGCCTGCAATTCATCCGTTTTGGCGAACAATGCAGATTGTCAGATAGATCAGGGTCTGGCATAAATCGTGCAACATGATTTTTGTTCATCTAGCATGAACAGTATGCACGGAGACCGCCATGACGTCGTCGCTTCGCCTGCCCTCGATCACTCGCCGCGCTCTCATCCAGTCGAGCGCGGCTGTAGCCGCCGCAACCGCCCTGCCCAGGGCCATCATGGCCAGTGACGCCAAGACCATTGTCTGGGGCAAGTCGATCGAGATGACCATGATCGATCCCCACAGCGCGCTCGTCGGCTCCGCCTGGCAGTTGCAGTATCTGGTCTACGAGTGCCTGGTTCAGATGGGCGACAATTTCGAGCCTTTGCCAGGTCTCGCACAATCCTGGGAAACGCCGACCCCGACCACCTACGTGTTTCATCTGCGCGAGGGGGTCAGCTTCTCCAACGGCCGCGCGATGACGGCCGACGACGTGGCCGGAAGTCTGAAACGTGTCGTCGATCCGGCTTTCGGTTCCTGGTGGGCGTTCCAGATGGGCTCGATCAAGAGCATCGTCGCAACCGACGCCAAGACCGTGACCATCGAACTCAATGAGCCGTTCACACCGCTCCTCGCTTCGCTCGCCGCCAGCATGACGGCGATCCTGCCGATCAAGGAACTCGCGGCCGGCGCCTTCAATCCGAGCAAAGAGTTGCTCGGCACAGGGCCCTTCATGGTCACCAAGCATCAGCAGAACGACTTCTGGATTCTCGACCGGAACCCCCATTACTGGCAACCTGGCCTGCCCAAGGTCGATCAGGTCGTCGTCAAGATCATCACCGACGACGCGGCGCGGTTGGCGGCGTTGCAGCAGGGCTCGGTCGATATCGCCAATTTTGAGAACCCCGACGCGCCGCTGCTGCTGAAAGACCTCGCCCACGTGACTTGCGTCTCGCAGTTGACGCCGGACCTTTACACGCTCGTGCTCAATTCGGTCTGGGCGGACTCGCCGTTCCGCGACGCGAAGCTGAGAGAGGCTGTGTTCCTCGCGCTCGACCGCCAGCAGATCCGCGACATTGCGCTGAGCGGACAAGGCGAAGTCTCCGGCGCCGCCGCGATCGTATTCGACAACGGCTGCCCCGCGCCGACCCCCATGCGCGATGTCGCCAAGGCAAAGGCGCTGGCGGAAGCGGGCGGGGGCTTGAACTTCGAAATGCTGGTGCAAAGCAGCCAGGCGATCCAACGCATCGCGCAAGTGATCCAGCAGAACCTCGCCGAGGCCGGAATCAAGGTGAAGCTCAGCGTGGTCGACGAAGGCGTGTTCGTCGACAAGGTCTTCATCAACGCCAAATTCCAGGCCGCGCCCTTGTTCTGGTCCGCCTATGCCGATCCCGGCATGGTAGCCCCATTATGGGAGCCCGGCATCGCCAAGTTTACCAGCGGCTATGTGGTCTCGGATGGAAATCTCGGTTCGCTCATCGCCGAGCAGCGAAAGACTGCGGAAGGTCCCGAGCGCAAGGAGCTGTTCGCGCAAATCTGCGCTGGCGTCGATAAGGGCGCGCAGATGATCCCCCTGGTCACCAAGCCCGTAACGGTCGGCTATCGCAACGACAAGATCAAGCCGACAATTCAACCCAAGGAAGGCTATAACGCCACTCTGAGGCGCATAGCGACTTTCGAGCGCCTGTGACGGGACTCGGATTGGAGGAGGATGTCGGAAGGCCTAGCGTTCGTCCTGGGAAGGGCCGCGAGCGCCGCGGCCACTCTGCTGCTGTCTTCGCTGATCATCTTTGCCGCCATTCACGCGCTGCCGGGCGGCTATGCCGACGTCTTTCTCGGCGCCTATGCGACGCCTGAGGCCAAAGCTCGGATCGAGCGGCAGTTCGGCCTGAACGACCCGCTGCCCGCGCAATATGCGAAATGGCTGAAGTCTGCCGCACAGGGCGACTTCGGCGTCTCGCTCGTCACGCAAAAGCCGGTTGCGGAAGAATTCGCCGCGCGTCTGCCTACGACCGCGACGATCGCCGCGCTCGCCGCCGCGCTCGCACTGCTGATCGGCGCGCCGGCCGGGTTGCTGGCTGGCCTGTTCAGCGGCTCGGGCGCCGCGCAGTGGGTTGCTCGTCTCTGCGGTTCGTTGGCAATCAGCGTTCCCGATTTTGTCATCGGGACGCTGCTGCTGTACCTCGTTTCCAAGGTCTTTCCAGGGGCCGCAGGTCTCTCGACCACGATTCTTCCCGGCGCTTTCGCTGTCGGCGCTCGGCATCGGCTTCATCATGACCGCGGCGCGCCATTCGGGCATCGCCGTGAGCCGCAGCTCTTTCGTGCGCGCCGCCGCCGCGCGAGGCGCCTCGCCGTTGCAGATCCTCCGGCGACACATCGTTCGAAACGCCGCCATTCCCGTCGTCACCGTGTTCGGGGTCTATTTCGGCTTCCTGCTCGGCGGCACCGCGATCGTCGAGGCGACCTTCACGGTTCCCGGCGTCGGACGCTATCTGCTGCAGGCCGTGCAACTTCGGGATTACCCTGTCGTCCAGGCCGGCGCGCTGATCGCCGCGAGTCTTGTTCATCGCGCTGAACCTCATCGTCGACCTCGCCTATGGATGGCTCGATCCGAAGGATTCGGGCTTCGCGATGACAGCTCTGCCCTTCCGCGGCGATGGCCTTTCCCGGCTCGGGGCGCTGGTCTTGCTTTTGCTCGTCGTCTGCGGCGGGCTCGGCTTCGCGACGCACCTGTTCGGCGCGCCGACTGCGTTCGTCGGCGCTCCCCTGCGGCCGCCGTCCTGGGGCTTGCCGCTCGGCACGGACAATCTCGGCCGTTCGGTGCTTGCGCGCACCGTCGCCGGCATCGGCCAATCCGTTATCCTGGCCTCCGGCGCGGTGCTGATCGCCGTGGCGATCGGAACTCTGCTCGGCATGTGCGCCGGCTATTTCAAGGGGCTCGTCGACGAGTTGATCGCGCGCATGGCGGATTCGATGTTCGCCTTCCCCGCGATCATCGTCGCGATCCTTGTTTCCGCCCTGTTCAGTCCCGGCGCGCAAAGCGCGATCGCCTCCGTCGTTCTGGTCACGCTGCCGATCGCCATCCGCGTGGTGCGAGCCGAAACGATCGTCATCGCGGAGCGCAATTACGTCCTACAGTCGCGCATCGCCGGCGCCGGTCCCATCCACATCCTGTGGGTCCACATCCTGCCCAATGTCGCCGGCGCCGTGATTGTGCAGAGCGCCTATTCGATCTCGTTCGGAATGATCATCGAAAGCGGAGTCAGTTTCCTGGGCCTCGGCGTTCAGCCGCCCGATGCCTCGCTCGGCTCACTCATCCTTGAGGGCCGCCCCTATTTGACGGTCGCCCCCTGGCTCGTGTTCGCGCCGGGCGTGACGCTTGCGTTAACGATCCTCTCCATCAACCTGTTTGGCGACGGTCTTCGGAAGAGTTTTGACCGGAGGGCTCGATGAGCTTACTTGAGCTTGTCGATCTCACGATCGAATACGGCGCGTCGCCGGAGCCGGTTCGCTCGCTGGACGGAGTCAATTTCGTGATGTCGCCAGGCGAGATCGTCGCGCTGGTTGGAGAGAGCGGATCAGGCAAATCGACGCTCGCCGCTGCGGTCGGCCATCTTCCCATCCCGGGGATGCGACGTGTATCCGGCCAGGTGCGGATCGGAGGCCGCGAAGTCGCATCGCTTGACCGCCAAAATTTGCAGGCGCTACGGCGAAACGTGCTCGGGTACATATTTCAAGATCCCGTCGCCTCTCTAGATCCCACGATGAAACTCAGCAGGCAGGTCGAGCTTGCGCTCGACATCGGACCTGCCGAAGCCGCCGCGGCGCTCGACGGGTTTGGTTTCGCCGACGTCGTCCGGGTGCTTCGCTCCTATCCCCACGAAGTTTCGGGCGGCATGGCGCAGCGCGTGACGATCGCGATGGTGATGCGCAAGCGACCGCGGCTGGTCGTCGCCGACGAGCCAACCGCCGCTCTCGACGCGCCAGTTCGAGCGCAGATTTTGGACCTACTCGTCGGTGGATGCCGAAGGCTCGGCGCGGCGCTGCTGCTCGTCACCCACGATCTGCAAACTGTGCGCAGCCATGCCGACCGCATGGACGTGATGTATGCAGGCCGCATCGTCGAGAGCGGCCCGACAGCGGAAGTTCTGGCGCGGCCCAGGCACCCGTACACAGCCGCGCTGCTTGCGGCAGCCGTCGGGGCTGAGCGCCCCGGTGAGCGCGTCATCCCAATCTCGGGCCTTCCTCCACATATTTCGGGACGGCAAGGCTCGTGCGCCTTCGCGCCGCGGTGCCGCTTTGCACTCGATATCTGTCGGTCACAGCGCCCAGAAGCGAGAGCGGCGAGCCGAAGCGTCCTATGCCACCGGGCTGAAGAGATCTTGACATGACGATGCCCGTCATCCGGCTCGAAGCGGTAGCCAAGCGCTTCCCTATGGGTCCGCCCTGGCGGCGGCGGGCCGTCGACGCCCTGCTCCCTGTCTCGCTCGCCATAGCCCCCGGAGAAACCGTCGCGGTCGTCGGAGAGTCCGGCTCGGGCAAAACGACCCTGGCGCGGCTCTGTCTGGGGCTCCTCGCCCCGACCTCGGGAACGCTGCTATTCGACGGCGCGCCGCTGCGGCCCGGCGCGCGAAATTTGCGCGGGAAAATGGCGGCGGTTCTCCAGAACCCGGCCTCGTCACTGAACCCCCGCATGACTATCGGTGCTGCGATCGCGGAGCCAATGCGCATCGTTGGACGCCTCGACCGCATCCGGATTTGCCAGCTCCTGGGACAAGTGGGCCTACCCGAAGACTTTGTACGGCGATTGCCACATGAGCTTTCTGGGGGGCAACAACAGCGGATCGCCATCGCTAGGGCGCTCAGCACCACGCCGCAACTCCTGGTGTTCGACGAAGCGGTGAGTGCGCTGGACGTGTCGGTTCAGGCTCAGATCCTCAACCTGATCAGCGATCTGCGCGATGAAATAGGATTCGCGTGTCTGTTCATCACTCACGACATTGCCGTCGCCCGCTACATCTCAGATCGGGCAATCGTTATGCAAAGTGGCAGGATCGTGGACGAAATTGATAAGGCCGGCCTCTACGTCGCGGCATCTCATCCGTATACGCGACGGTTGCAGGCAGCGAGTGGGCTGCTGACAGTCGCCGATGAAGCTAACGTTTGAATAGTGGCTTGGCCAAACCCTACGTCCGATCTTGGATTGCGTCGATCGCGGCCTAAACGAACAGTTTGGGCGCATCTCTGCCCTTCAAGTGGCGACGCCGAGTGACCAGAGCGACATTGGCCTTCATAGCGAGGGGTCCCTTTGGCCATGCGCCGAAGCGAAAGGGAGGCGCAGCCAAGCGGCGCGCATATGTCCGCCCCGCCTCAGCAAGCGGTCTCCAAGTCTGGGTCCGGAGTCCGGCGCATCAGCGTGCGTAGCTCGCGGAACGATATCAGCCGCTTCTGTCTCTCGTCCCAGACCGCCAAACGTCGCGCACCGCAAGCTTTGAAGAAACGTCATCCGCCCGCACGCCACGAGTTGCGGATGATCGCGAAGGACCTCCGGACAGACGATAGAAAGGGATACGGCTAGCAAGATGGTGCACATGATGCACCCCGATATTGCCGGTGAACCAGGCAAGGGCCGACGGCAGTTCATAGTGAGAGCTGCCATTGAGAGCCGCTTCGTGAAAGCTCCATTCGCCATCATGAGCCCAGAGCGTATCCTCGAATTGATGCTGAACATAGAAGAACCATACGGCGATCGTGGCGCTATGACCACCACCGGCGCCTTCACAAGAAGAAACGGTCCCAGCCCTATCAGCCATATCAGCAGAAACGACGCCGGCGATCGCGGCGTTCGTTCCCATCGTGCTCAGCCAGGGCTTGCGGCCGGAGCCCATCATGCCGAACGGAAAGCGATAATGCAACACGAAGAGATAGGTCGGAATCAGCCCAAACATGACAAGCGGGTTGCGGTAGAGCCGATAGATGAGGCGCTGAAATCGCGATCTGCGCCACGATATTCCTCAATCGTCAGTGTCATGATGTCGCCGCTGCCGCGATGATCGAGATTGCCGGCGTTGGCATGATGCAAGCGCGTGCTGCGCGCAACCAGAACCTATACGGCGTCAAAGTGACGACGCCGATGACGCGACCGACCCAGTCATTCGTTGGCGCGCCGCGTGAAACAAGCGCCGTGACCGCAGTCGTGCTGAATCATGAAAAGGCGCATGAGAAAGCAGGCGGTCGGCAAAGCCAGCAAGAGACAAAGCCAGTAGCCGACTGCGAGCGCCGCCCACATCGTCGCCCAAAGCAATACGAACGGCACGGCGGTGACCAGGAGCTCAAAGATGGTGCGCGATACATCAGGCGAGCGATAGCGCCCAAGGATTTCTGCCCAGTTTTTCGCCCCTACAGATGCGGATGACATAACACAGGGCTTTCCGCCATATCGCCGCCTCAAGACAGCGCTGTGCTGCCCTAGGGTAAGTAGTTGGGCCTTCCAAAAGTTCCGGGAGGGTTGCAGAAAGGCGAACTCATCCGTCGAGCTGCGCCCCGCGTTCCGTCCTCGAAAGGCAGCCGCGGCTTCGTTGCGCTCGATCATTTGTCAGTGAAAGCTCCCAGGCGACGCATCTACAGCCTTGGAGAGCTACATGGATCGACAACAGCGGATCAGATGCCCTCGGACCAAGCTCCGCTTACCTGCCTGCGGTGCTCCGAAGCGGATCCAGCAAAACCACCCCTCGCCGAAATTGTAGTTGAAGAAGGGCTGACCTAGGAATGCTGCAGCCGTAGCCACGGCCGAGGCGAAAGAGCACGCGGCGGCAATGGCCGCGAGCTTGAATGTCGTTGCGCCGAAGCGCCTTTCCATGCCCATCCTTTTGCGCCGACGGATTGCGCGCGCCGTCGCCATCGGGAAGCAGGTCGTCAGTACCCCTTGACGATGCCCATGCGCGGAGGCTTCACTGGAGCGGCGACGCCATAGATGACGGTGAAACCCGAACCGCCGCCCCAGGTCGAGAAGCGGGGATCGGGACGGCTCTCGCCATCGCCGCTTCGAGATTGTTCCAGTTGTTTGCGGCCCAGACGTTGCCGGCCGGGTCGATGGACACGTCGGTGAGCATCTGGATGCTGCCGCCCTTGAACACATGAATGACGTCGCCGGTCTTCGTGCCGGCCGGATGGCCCTTCGTGTCGACGCCCGCCATCAGCACAACGCCGTTGGTCAGCGGCCCGAATATTGCCGACCCAAACGTCGTCGTTGCCGTCGATATTCAGGCCCCACGGGATGTCGACCGCGCCGCCGCCGGTGAACCCGTCGGCGAGGGCTGAGTGCCGTCGGGGCGGATCATGTTGATCACGCCGGTGCTCTTTGGATAGTGCGTACGCGGCTGCGCCCAGCAATCTCAAACTGCTTCATGATGGACGCGCCTTGCGGGAACTTTCGGCATCGGGAAATCCAGGGACATGTTGCTCGCCACCCAGACATTGCCCTTCGAGTCCAAGCGCGAGGGCGCGGACGACCGATCCCGACCGGAAGTTTCGACTTTCGTGGGATCGTCAGCCGGGAAGCGCACGACCGTGTCCGACTGCGAGTTGCTGACCCAGACGCGGTTCTGGGCATCGATGACGATGTCGAAGGGCGACTTCAGCCCCGCGACCTTGACGATCTTGCCGTCCTTGATCCGTCCGCCGGGGAAATACAACAACTGATTGTCCGAGCCATCGGCGATCCAGACGTCACCGTTCGCGGCGACGCCGATGCCCATCAGGCCGAGGAGTTTCTCTTTGAAGGGGAAGTCGCTTCCGTGGCGACCGGCTTGCCGTCGAAATCCATGACGAGGATCTTGCCGTTGAAGCTGGTGACCCAGACCCTGTCCTTGGTCACGGCGGTGCCCCAGCCGACGCCGTCGATGCCCATGCCGGTGAAGCCGGTGATCGGCGGCGAAAGCGGCGTTCCGTTGGGGGTCAACTTCACCACGCCGCCGCCGATGCTCTTGACTGACGCCGGACTGCGAGCCGGGCATCCAGTTCTGGCCGCTCCAAAGATTGCCTTCCGCATCGAACATGAACCGGCCATTGGCGTAGATTCCGCCGCCCGCAAAGGCGAGCGACAGCGCGAAGTCGTCGGGCGCAAAGACGAGATACGGCACGAAAGGCGCCGCGCGCCGCGAGCCATCCTTCGGCTGCGGGTAGGCTTCGTCGAACAACGCATAAAGTTCCTTCGCGTCGGCCCACGGCTCGCGAGCGATGCCGGCCATCGCCTCGAGCGTGTTCTTGGGCGTGGCGCCGTCCGAAGGGGTTGCGGCCTTGAGGAAGCGGGCGCGCCAGTCGTCGTTCGCTCCCGGCGGCGAACGCAGTGATCAGCGAGCCGAGCGTGTCCAGGTTCGCGAGCGTCGTGGTCTGCGTGCTGTTGAGCGGATCGAGCAGCACCTTGCCCCATCCGCCAGTCGCCGGATCAACCAGGTTCGGCACGTTCCCGGCGGCGATCTTCAGTCCGAGCGGATTGCCGGAGATCGATTCGCCCTTGATGAATCGGGCGGCGGTGAACGCCGAAGCGACGGTGGTGAGTTCGTTGACGGTGACATGGGCCGGGGGCGTCGCCCCGAGCACCGCGAGCAAAGCCAGCGCCGGATTGTCTGACGCGCTCTTATTGACCGAGGGGATGCCGCCTTTGGCGATCAGATAGAGGCTCACACCGGGTTCCGGGGTCTGATCCGTATCGAGCGCAAAAGCTTCCGTCAGCCGCAGTCTTCACTTGCGCCAGTTGTTTCGGCTCGCCCGCGCTGCCAGCCCATAGCGTCACGGTCGAGCCAGCGACGGAGCCGCCGCCGACCTGAACCACGCCGTCGATACGAACGGCGGCGTCGGCCGCGCCGCCCAGAAATCCGATGAGTCCCAGGACCAGCGCGCCGCGCGCTGACCAGCATTGGATCGCAATCTTCACGTCAGTCTCCCTGTGAGCCAAATTCCAGAGCAGGTCGTTTATCGAGCGCGTCGATCGTCTGCTCTAAATCGCGGCCGACGAGAATCGGCCACCGATTGACGTCAGCAACTGCTCCCCGCAGCGATGGGAAGTCGCGCCGGCGTCGTCGGCCGTTTGCGGTCTTTGGGCAACTAACACATGCCAAATTCTCGTTGCCCCCAAATTTGTGTAATTGAGGAGCTCGAACCGAAAAAACTTCGCTCGAAGGGGTTGGGCCCGTGGGACGCGACGAGGGGATAGGCATCTTGAAGGACGGCGGATGGCTTAGCGCCACCCCGGATCGAATTTCAGCAGGCGATCCTCACGCGCTGCGCCTGGGGCCGCATCGAACCGGGGGCGCAAATCCAGGCCGGCGGCGAAGAGGAGGGCGAGTTGATCGGACTGGCGGCCGGAATTGTCGAGATGCGGACGGTCCTCGGTCGAGCCGATACGCCAATCATGCATTTCGCCCGTCCCGTATTCTGGTTCGGTTACGTGCCCATCCTCACCGGTCGGCCGCGAGGGATCGCCGCCAGCGCCAAGACGCCGGTATGGCTCGCGCGCGTTCCCCAAGCCACGATCAGGGCGCTTCTCATCGAGCGGCCGGAATGGTGGCGACACTTGATGCAACTCGCGGTGATCTACGGCGAGGTCTCCCAGACGATCGCCGCCGATCTGCTTATCCGGGATAGCGAACGCCGCTGCGCCGCGGTGCTCTCGAGACTTGGCGGCCTTCGCTTCGGCGGTCTCGACGACACAAAGCCGGTCGAGGTCTCGATTACCCAAAACGAGCTCGCCGGCGCGGCCAACCTGTCGCTAAATTCGGTTGCGACGATGTTACACCGGCTCAAGGCGCGCGGGCTGATCGAACTTGGCTATCGCGGCATGACCGTACGCGCGCCCAAGGTTCTCCTGGCCTTTGTCGATGAGGGATAATGCGCCCCAATGACCGTCCGACCTCCCGCGCGATCCGGGAGTCGGCTTTTGGCATTTTCAGTCGTGTGTCACCCGACTCGGCCTCGGGCATTTCGATGTCGCGAGCGACGAATGCCGGAAGGCGCTCGAAGGCGGCTACCGCACCTTCTACGCATGGGCGGCGCAGGCTGTCGCCTATGTGCAAGAGGGGAAGCCCGAAGAGGCGAAGTCCGCCGTGGCCGAAGCCCTTCTCCCTCAATCCCAAACTCACCGTGAAATGGTTGAGCGCCAACATCTGGAACTTTCCCGCCTACGTCGAAGGATTGCGTAAGGCTGGGATGCCGGAGGAGTGACTGCGACGCACGGATCCGTCGTGATTTTTGTGGTCGCCGGCTTCTCCCTCTGACGGGCGACGACGAGAGGGAGCCGGCGCGAAGGGTGCGTGAATGTCCCGACGTTGTGAGCTGTTGATGCCTCCTCGCCTACGGCTACCATCCGCGACAGCGGCCGATCCGGCCCTCCCCTGAATGTCAGCTCGCAGTTGCGGCGACGATTGGCTGAATGACGCGGATTGGCCGACTGCAGAAGGGCGGCCTTGGAACGAGTGGTTCGCCCGATCGACATTCGTTGTCGCTGGTCGATAGGCAGTCCGCGAGCCAAAGGCGACGTTTACCCCCCATTGCCTTGTGCTATGCTGAGCCCTTGTTGGGGAAGCCTATGACAGGTACTCGCCGCCTCGCCGCGATCATGGCCATCGACGTCGTCGGCTATTCGCGCCTGATGGGCGAGGACGAGGCGGGGACGGCGCTGGCGGTGCGCGAGCATCGCGAGGCGGCGCGGCCGATCGTGGCGGGCATCGGCGGCCGCATCGTCAAGACGATGGGCGACGGGCTGCTGCTGGAGTTTCCCTCCGTCGTCGCCGCCGTCGAATGCGCGATCGCGATCCAGAAGCTGATGGCCGAGCGCAACGCCGACATGCCCGAGGCCAAGCGCATCGTCTACCGCATCGGCGTCAATCTCGGCGATGTGCTGATCGAGGGCGACGACATTCTGGGCGAGGGCGTCAATATCGCGGCGCGGCTGGAGGGCGATTTGCGAGCCGGGCGGGGTGCTGATTTCGGGCACCGCCTACGATCACGTGCGCGGCAAGATCGACGCGGACTTCGTCGATCTCGGCGAGAAGGACGCTCAAGAACATTGCGCGACCGGTGCGGGCTATGCGGTCAAGATCGGCTCGGCAAGCGCCGCCGTGCCACGCTGTCCCGCAGCCGCGAAGCAGCACGGGCCGCCGCGGCTCTCCATCGTCGTCTTGCCATTCGCCAATATCGGCGGCGACCCCGAGCACGAGTATTTCGTCGACGGCGTGACCGAGAGCCTGACGACCGACCTTTCGCGCATTCGCGGCTCCTTCGTGATCGGACGCAACACCGCCTTCACCTACAAGGGCAAAGCCGTCGATCTGAACAGATCGGCCGCGAGTTGAATGTCCGCTA
>CAVYTP010000012.1:0-186072 GCA_963771455.1 uncultured Pseudomonadota bacterium | reverse complement strand
AGGCGGCGATCGGCTCAGCTCGACATCCTCGTCAACAATGCCGGCATGACGCGCGACAACCTGTTCATGCGCATGAAGGATGCGGAATGGGATCAGGTGATCGCCGTCAACCTCACCGCCGCGTTCCGGCTGTCGCGCGCGGCGCTGCGCGGCATGATGCAGCGGCCGCTACGGGCGCATCATCGGCATCACCTCGGTCGTCGGCGTCACCGGCAATCCGGGGCAGGGCAATTATGCCGCGGCCAAGGCGGGCATGATCGGCATGTCGAAGGCGCTGGCGGCGGAGGTCGCCAGCCGCGGCATCACCGTCAACTGCGTCGCGCCGGGCTTCATCGCGAGCCCGATGACCGACGCGCTGAACGACAAGCAGAAGGAGGCGATCCTGGCCACCGTGCCGATGGGCCGGCTGGGCGTCGGGGCCGACATCGGCGCGGCGGTCGTCTATCTCGCCAGCGCGGAAGCCGGCTACGTCACCGGCCAGACGCTTCATATCAACGGCGGAATGGCAATGATTTGAGGCGATTGCTCGCATTGCGCAGCGGCGACGCGATCGCGCCGCGCGCTCTCGCCATCATGAAGGAGATATGCTATCGAGCCGCACTGGCGCGTCAGACTTGGGCGCGACCTGATCTCGAGGGGGAGTTGACCGCCGGGGGAAATCTTCTAGAGAGCGGCCAGGAATTCACCAGCGCGCCGACGGGAGCGGCTCCCAACGGGGCCGTGCCTGCGGCGGCGGGTGCGCTGAGGATCAAATCATGGCCGGGCAAGACGCCGGCCGACGAGGGACACAAGGATCATATCTATGAGCGATGTCGCGGAGCGCGTGAAGAAGATCGTCGTCGAGCATCTCGGCGTCGATGCGGACAAGGTCGTCGAGAACGCGAATTTCATCGACGATCTCGGCGCCGACTCGCTCGACACGGTCGAGCTCGTCATGGCGTTCGAGGAAGAATTCGGCGTCGAAATCCCCGACGATCAGGCCGAGACGATCGTCACCGTCGGCGACGCGTCAAGTTCCTGGAAAAGAACGCCGCCAAGTAAGCGCGGATTCTGCCGCAGGCGCGACGCGTGAAAATGCGCCGCGTTCGCGCGCTTGCAGCGAAGGGCCGGCAGGCGTCCGGCCCTTGTCGCATTTGACGCCGACGAGCGTTCGCGACGGTCGCAGGCGTCGAAGCGGGAGTCGAGGTGTCTCGATCATGAAGCGTGTCGTCGTCACCGGGCTCGGCATGGTTTCGCCGCTGGCGAGCGGCGTCGAGGCGACCTGGCGCCGCCTGATCGCGGGCGAATCCGCGGCGGCGCGCGTCGAAAGCTTCAACGTCTCCGACCTGCCCTGCCAGATCGCGGCGCAGGTCCCGCTCGGCACCGGCGCCGGACGCGTTCCAGCCCGACGAGTGGATGGAGCCGAAGGAGCAGCGCCGCGTCGATCCCTTCATCGTCTACGCGGTCGCGGCGGCGACGCAGGCGCTGAAGGACGCGAACTGGGCGCCGAAGACCTATGAAGAGGAATGCGAGACCGGCGTGCTGATCGGCTCCGGCATCGGCGGCCTCGACGGCATCGCCGAGACGGCGGTGATGCTGCACGAGAAGGGCCCGCGCCGCGTCTCGCCGTTCTTCATTCCCGGCCGCCTGATCAATCTGGCGAGCGGCCATGTCTCGATCCAGCACAACCTCAAAGGGCCCGAACCATTCGGTCGTCACCGCCTGCTCGACCGGCGCGCACGCGATCGGCGACGCGGCGCGGCTCATCGCGCTCGGCGACGCCGACGTCATGGTGGCGGGCGGCGCGGAATCGGCGGTCTGCCGGCTCGCGCTCGCCGGCTTCGCCGCCTGCCGCGCGCTGTCGACCGGCTTCAACGACCGCCCGAAGCAGGGCTCGCGCCCCTACGACAAGGACCGCGACGGCTTCGTGATGGGCGAAGGCGCCGGCTGCGTCGTGCTCGAGGACTACGAGCACGCCAAGGCGCGCGGCGCGAAGATCTATGCCGAGGTGATCGGCTACGGCCTGTCCGGCGACGCCTATCACATCACCGCGCCCTCGCCCGACGGCGACGGCGGCTACCGCTCGATGTCGGCGGCGCTGAAGCGCGCCGGCCTCACGGCGGGCGACATCGACTACGTCAACGCGCACGGCACCTCGACGCCGGTCGGCGACGAGATCGAACTGCGCGCGGTCGAGCGCCTGCTCGGCAATACCGCGGCACGCGTGTCGATGTCCTCGACCAAGTCGGCGATCGGCCATCTGCTCGGCGCGGCCGGCGCGGTCGAGGCGATCTTCTCGATCCTGGCCATCCGCGACGGCATCGCGCCGCCGACGCTCAATCTCGACAATCCCTCCGTCGAGACGGCGATCGACCTGGTGCCGCATGACGGCGCGCAAGCGCGAGATCGACGTCGCGCTGTCGAATTCCTTCGGCTTCGGCGGCACCAACGCCTCGCTGATCTTCCGGCGCGTAAACTGACGAAGCCGTCGCTCTCGTCTTTTGGACATAAAGCAAGCTAGCAATGGCGACTGGCGAGCGTATCTGCCGGGAGTGTCGACTAACCTCATGAGCGACAAGTCGGACCCGCCGCCCGGACCCAAGCCGCCTGCGCGCCAGCCTGTTTCGCAGCGCGCCGAAGCCGCCGCCGCGAGCCGAAGAACCCGCCGCCGCCGCCGCCTCCGCCAAAACGCCGCCGGCGCCGCTCCGGCCTCGGCATATTCAGCGCTTTGCTGTCCTTCGTGCTGGTCGGCGCCATCGATCGGCCTCGGCGGCTTCGCCGCGGCGCTGCTCGAGATCAACAGCGCGGGCCCGCTGGCCGAGGACAAGGTCGTTCTGCTGACCCGCGAAGACGACGGCGGCCCGATCGGCGACCAGCTCGAGCGCGCCGGCGTGATCGACAGCGCGACGCTGTTCTCGGCCATGACGTGCTCGATGGCACGCGCAGCGGGCTCAAGCGCGGCGAATACGAGTTCAAGGCGCATTCGAGCCTGCGCGACGTCGAGGCAGCTGCTGCTGTCGCACAAGGTCGTGCAGCACAAGTTCTCCGTTCCCGAAGGCCTGACCAGCGAACAGATCGTCCAGCGCCTGCGCGACGACGACGTGCTCGCCGGCGACGTCAAGGAAATCGCCGCGCGAGGGCTCGCTGCTGCCGGACACCTATTTCTTCGCGCGCGGCGAGACGCGCAGCGCGCTGCTCGCCGCGCATGGCCAAGGCGCAGACCAAGTTCGTCGACGAGATCTGGAAGAAGCGCGCGCCCGACCTGCCGATCAAGTCGCCGGGCGAACTCGTGACGCTCGCCTCGATCGTCGAGAAGGAGACCGGCAAGGCCGACGAGCGCCCGCGCGTCGCCGGCGTGTTCGTCAACCGGCTGCAGAAGCACATGAAGCTGCAGTCCGACCCGACGATCGTCTACGGGCTGGTGTTCGGCAAGGGCACGCTCGGCCATCCGATCACCAAGGCCGAGCTCGATGCAGCCGACGCCCTACAACACCTACATCATCGACGGCCTGCCGCCGGGCCCGATCTGCAATCCCGGCAAGGCCGCGCTCGAGGCGGTCGCCAATCCCGCCAAGACGAAGGACCTCTATTTCGTCGCCGACGGCACCGGCGGCCACGCCTTCGCCGAAACCCTCGACCAGCACCTGAAGAACGTCGCGCACTGGCGTCAGATCGAGAAGGACGCCAAGGACAAGGTCGCGCCCGACGCCGGCCCGCCGGGCGCCGCGGCGCCGACACCCGTGGCGAGCTCACGCCGCCGACGCGACCTGTTCGGCGACGTGCACGCCGGCGCCGCCGGCGAAGCTCGATCCGCGCGCTTTCGGCGCTCTGGGCGCTCGCGACCGCTCGCCCGCCAAACCGGACGCAAAGGCAAGGCGCTGACGGCGAAGCTCGCCAAGCTCGGCAATTCCCGCTCTGAAGCAGCAGGCCCTGTTCGCCGCGGGCGGCGCGCTCCCGTCGCAGGGCATGTCGTCGGCCAAGACGATCGACGCGCTCGGCGCCGTCATCACCGGCGTCAACGACGCGCCGGAACGTCGCTGTTCGGCGATGACAGACCCGCGCGGACACGGGCGGCCCGGTCGCCAGCGCGCCGATGTCGCCGGCCGCGCTCGCCGAACAGAAGGCGCGCGAGGCCAAATACGGCTTGGCGCGACCGCGCAGCCGTACGCCGCCGACGCCGACGCGCCGCCCGCGCCCCGCTGGCCGCGCGGCAAGGTCGCCGTCTTCGACGCCTCCGAAGGCACGCGCTCGATCCGCTGAAGAACAAGACCTACGACCTGAGCTTCGCCAAGGACGTGCCCAACCTCAAGTCGCGGACGACCTGGCCGCGGCCGATCTTGCGATAGGCGAGCGCCAGCGCGATCGCGGTGGCGTTCGAAACGTTGAGGCTCTTGATCGCGCCCGGCAGTTCGAGCCGCGCCAGCGCGTCGCATTTTTCGCGCGTCAGTCGGCGCAGCCCCTTGTCCTCGGCGCCGAGCACGAGCACCAGCGGCCGCTGCAGATCGCAGCGCGTCGAGCATCGGCCGGCGCCTCGGAATCGAGGCCGACGCGCAAGTAGCCCATGTCGCCGAGTTCTTCGAGCGCGCGCGACAGATTGACGACGCTGCACATCGGCACATGTTCGAGCCCGCCGGAGGCGGACTTGGCCAGCGCGCCGGCGAATTCCGGCGAATGGCGCTCGGTGACGACGAGCGCCGTCGACCGCGAAAGCGGCGGCGGTGCGCAGGATCGCGCCGACGTTGTGCGGATCGGTGATCTGATCGAGCGCCAGCACGAGGCCGTGCGCGGGCAGTTCGGATATGTCGATCGGCTCCAGCGGCCGCGCCTCGAGCAGCAACCCCTGATGCACCGCGTCGCGCGGCAGGCGCTGGGCGATCTCCTCGGCCGTGACGATCTTCGTCTCGACGCCGCGCGCGGCGATCTCGGCCGCAAGCGCTCGGCGGCGGCGCTCGTCGCATAGAGCCGGATCGAGCTTGCGGCGCGGCGCGCGCAGCGCCGCGGCGACCGGATGAAAGCCGTAGAGGCGCGTGACGTCGCCGCCGCCGCGCGGCTCATGACGGCGCGACCCCGCGTCGATCGGCGCGCGGACTTTACAGGAGCGAGATTTTTCGCCGGACTCCTGCGTGCGCGATTTGAAAGGCGGCGGCCCGCGATCGTCGCGACGCGTGGTTTTGCGGGTCATATTGTTTGGTGTCTCGTCCAGGAAGGCGTTTCGCGTTCTACGGGAATTGTCGCAGCGACGCGAGTTGTTCATTTGACCTGCAACTCAGCAGTTATCCGTCGCATTCTACGACTCTGGATCCCCGCCTTCGCGCCAGGGCATGCACACATCTAAATCAGCAACAAAAATATTGAGAAGACAAAAATTTTTGCCATCGGCGGCCCTCATCCTGAGCTTGTCGAAGGACGCTTCAGCTTGCATACCCGTAGCGTCAATTCTCCCACATTTGCGTGGGCCCTGCGTGGCTGGCGGGATGAGCGGCCATCAAACGTCCTTCGACAAGCTCAGGATGAGGTCCGTGGGCTGCGGGGGAGGAGATGTGCGCATGCCGTAGCGCTTTCGCGGTGATGACGTACAGGCTTGATGGCGGGGCGCTGGCTCGCGCCTCTCATCCGATTGCCCACGCTTGCAAAGCGAGAGGAAATCAGCCGCGCCCGGCCGGTATTGCGCGTCGGTGACCTGCTCCATCCAGTCCACCGCCTTGCCATCGAGCTTTTCCTGGATCGCGATGTGGCGTCATCGCGGTGGTCGGCGTCGCGCCGTGCCAGTGCTTCTCGCCCGGCGCGAACCAGACCACGTCGCCCGGCCGGATCTCCTCGACCGGGCCGCCCTCGCGCTGCGCCCAGCCGCAGCCGGCGGTCACGATCAGGGTCTGGCCGAGCGGATGGGTGTGCCACGCCGTGCGGGCGCCCGGCTCGAACGTGACGCTGGGCCACGCGACGCGCGCCGGCTCGGGCGCGCTGAACAGCGGGTCGATCCGCACCGTGCCGGTGAACCAGTCGGCCGGGCCCTTGCCGGAGGGCTGCGAGCCGCTACGAAAAATCTCCATAACTGTTCTCCTGTGATTTCGAAGTCATGCGTAGGCCGCGGATCATAGCCCCTGGATGGCGGCTGTCGCGATATATGAAGCGACTGGGCTGGCCGACGCGCGCCTCGACGTCCCAAGGGTCGCACGTTCATCCGGACACGCCGCTTCCAGCGGAGGGCCTAGCTGATACGGCAATCAGGCCGGCGGAACTCTCTTCAACCGCAGAGTTCGACGTTTCCTCCTGGAATGGTAATGTCCCGGCGAAGCTACCCACGCTTCGAAAACTCAATTCAACGAGCAGGTCGATCATGGATCGCAAGCATGAATCTTCCGCCATCAACCGACGCAACTTGCTGTCCGGTCTGGTTGCGGTTCCCGCGTTCCTCTCGGTGTTCCCGATCAGCGTCGCGACGCTCGCAGCAACTGCCGATGACCCGCTGCCGTCCTGGAACGACACGGCGACCAAGACGGCGATCCTCGACTTTGTCGCTCGTGTGACGACACCAGGGTCCGCCGACTTCGTGCCAGAAGCGGAACGGATCGCGACCTTCGACAATGACGGCACGCTGTGGGCCGAGCAGCCGCTGTACTTCGCAGCTCTTCTTTACGCTCGATCGGGTCAAGGCGCTCGCGCCGCAGCATCCCGAGTGGAAGAACAAGGAGCCCTTCGCCTCGCTGCTGAAAGGCGACATCAAGGCCGCGCTCGCCGGGCGGCGAGAAGGCCATGCCGAGATCGTGATCGGCGACGCATACCGGCATGACCACGACGAATTCGCGAAGATCGTCAGCGACTGGATCGCCACCGCGAAGCATCCCGGTCACCGAGCGGCTGTTTACCGAGATGGTCTATCAGCCGATGCTCGAACTGCCCGCCTACCTGCGCGCGAACGGCTTCAAGACCTTCATCGTCTCCGGCGGCGGCATCGAGTTCATGCGCCCGTGGACGGAGAAGGTCTACGGCATTCCGCCCGAGCAGGTCGTCGGCAGCAGCGCCAAGATGCAAGTTCGAGCTGCGCGACGGCAAGCCGGTGCTCATGCGGCTGCCGGAGATCGACTTCATCGACGACGGCCCCGGCAAGCCGGTCGGCATCAACGAGCATATCGGCCGCCGCCCGATCGTGCCTTCGGCAATTCCGATGGCGACCTGCAGATGCTGCAATAGACGCAGTGGGCGACGCGGCGCCGCGCTTCGCGCTGATCGTGCATCACACCGACGCGCGTGCGCGAATGGGCCTACGACCGCAATTCGACGATCGGCCAGCTCGACAAGGCGCTCGACGAGGCGCAAGCAAAGGGCTGGACCGTCGTCGACATGAAAGACGACTGGAAGAAGATCTTCCCGTTCGGAAGCAAGTAAGCGCGGCGGCATCGGGGGATCCGGCATGGAAGATACGGACGAGCCAAGTGCGATTGGCGACTATCTGGCGTCGCACGAGGGGCCGTTTTTCCGGCTGCAGCGACGGATGGGCATGCTTCGCGAGGATGCGTTGCTGGCGCCGCGGCGCGCGGCAATCTTCGTGGCGCTTGCCTGGGGCGTTCCATTCCTGTTGAGCCTTGCCGCGGGCCGCGCGTTCACTCCGGTTGACGAAAACCCCTACTTGCTCGATTTCGGGGCCTGGGCGCGATTCTTCATCGCGGTCGGCCTGATGATACTGGCCGAGCAGCAGGTGGAAGACGGCCTGCGGGCGAAGATCCGTCAGTTCGTCCGGGCGCCATTGCTGGCCCCGACCTCGTTCGCTGCGGCAGCGGACGCCATCGCCACAGCTTTGAAGCGACGAAGTTCAGGGGTTGCTGAGCTCGTTTGCCTGGCTATCGCGTTGGTCGGTTGCTTCGCCTGGTTCGAACATCTGGAGGGCGCGACGCTTTCCGACTGGGCGACGGAGGTCGACAGCTCCGGCCCGCACGTGACGCTGGCAGGTTGGTGGAGCGTTTTCGTCAGCTCCACGATCTTCAATTTCCTGCTGCTGCGCGGGCTGTGGCGCTACATTTTGTGGGCGATGCTGGTGTGGCGTATTTCAACGCTCGAACTGCGCCTTGTGGCGGCGCATCCCGACGGTAAAGCGGGACTTGGATTTGTTGCCGACTACCCCAACGCGTATGCGACGTTTGTCTTTGGGCTGAGTTCGGCCGTGGCGATCGTTGTCGTTCGTCACGTCTCCGAAGGTGGCATGACTCAGGTCACATTCGGATACATTATCGGCGCGTGGTCGCCATCGTGCTGGCGTTTTTCGGCTTCCCGCTGATTGCCTTCGCACGCCCGCTCATGCAGCTAAAAACGGAATCGTTGCAGTTATTGGGCGCCGAAGCGACGCGCTTTCATCGGCAGGCGGAGCGCACGCTGCTGGGCCGCAACACCGTCGCGAACGATCCGTCGGAAACGGCGGTTGTCGGCGCCGCCCTTGGATCCGTCCGCGCAATACGCGATCTCCAACAAGCTTTCCGTTTTCCTGCTGAGCCGGACATCGCTTGTTCCGATCGGCCTCGCGGCGCTCGTCCCGTTTGCGATCGCGGGAGCCACCAAGCTACCCTACAAGGAAGTGTTTGCATTGGTGAAGAAAGTGCTGGTGCTGTAGCAAAGCGCGGGCCTCACCCCACCCTCTCCCGCGGGCGGGAGAGGGTCGTCCCCTTCGCCCGCTTGCGGGAGAAGGCGGCCGAAGCGCTAGGACAAGCTCGCTTGTCGCACGGCTGGCAATTGTTTAAACTCCTCAAGCCAACGCAGACGAGTTCGCGCTGGCGGAAGCGTCAAGCGCCGGATGAGGGCTCTTGCTCACCCCTTCTTCTTCGCGATCCGCGCAATCTCCCGCATCGTCGCGAGCGCCCCGTCGAGCCGGTCCTTCAGCGCATCGAAGTCGCCGCTGACGACGATCCTCATGTCCGGCCGCACGCGCGCCTGCTCGTGGCCTTGCACCCACTTGACCAGCCCGGCCGGATTGGCGAAGGAGTTGTCGCGGAACGCGAGCGTCATGCCCTTGGCGCCGGCGTCGAGCTTTTCGACGTTGGCGCGACCGGCACAGCGCCTTGATCCGCACCAGCTTCAGCAGCATGCCGACTTCCTCGCGGCGGCGGCCCGAAGCGGTCGACGATCTCGGCGCCCATCGCCTCGATCTCCGCCTCATCCTCGAGCGACGACAGCCGGCGATACAGCGACAGCCGCTTCGACAGGTCGGCGATGTAGGCCTCGGGAATGGTGACCGGCGCGCCCAGCGAGATCGTCGGCGACCACAGCTCCTGCGCCGGCTCCTCGACGCCGCTCTTCAGGCGCTCGACCGCGTCCTGCACCATCTGCTGATAGAGTTCGTAGCCGACTTCCTTGATGTGGCCGGACTGCTCCTCGCCGAGCAGATTGCCGGCGCCGCGCAGATCGAGGTCGTGGCTGGCGAGCTGGAAGCCGGCGCCGAGCGTGTCGAGCGATTGCAGCGCGTGCAGCCGCTTCTCCGCCTGCGGCGTCATCGGTTTGCCCGCCGGCGTCGTGAACAGCGCGTAGGCGCGCGTCTTCGAGCGCCCGACGCGGCCGCGCAGCTGATAGAGCTGCGCCAGACCGAACATGTCGGCGCGATGCACGATCAGCGTGTTGGCGCGCGGAATGTCGAGCCCGGATTCGACGATCGAGGTCGACAGCAGGATGTCGTATTTGCCGTCGTAGAAGGCGCCGATCTTGTCTTCGAGTTCGCTCGGCCGCCATCTGGCCGTGCGCGACGACGAACTTGGCACTCCGGCGCGTTCTGGCGAAGGAACGCCGCGCATTCGTCGAGATCTTCGATGCGCGGGCAGACATAGAAGCCTGGCCGCCGCGATAGCGCTCGCGCAGCAGCGCCTCGCGCACGATCAGCGCATCGAACGGCGAGACGAAGGTGCGCACCGCGAGCCGATCGACCGGCGGCGTCGCGATGATCGAGAGATCGCGCACGCCGGTCATCGCGAGCTGCAGCGTGCGCGGGATCGGCGTCGCGCGACAGCGTCAGCACGTGCACTTCGGCGCGCAGCTCCTTCAGCCGCTCCTTGTGGCCGACGCCGAAATGCTGCTCCTCGTCGATGATGACGAGGCCGAGATCCTTGAACTGCGACGGTCTTGCCGAGCACGGCATGGGTGCCGACGACGATGTCGACGCCGCCCTCGGCGAGCCCCTTCTTGGTCTCGCGCTGCTCGGCCGCCGCCGACCATGCGCGACAGCTGGCCGATCCGGACCGGCAGGCCGGCGAAGCGCTGCTGGAAGTTCTTGAATGCTGGCGCGCCAGCAACGTCGTCGGCACGACCACCGCGGTCTGCTTGCCGTTGATCGCGGCGGCGAACGCCGCGCGCAGCGCGACCTCCGTCTTGCCGAAGCCGACGTCGCCGCAGATCAGCCGGTCCATCGGCCGGCCGGCGGCGAGATCGTCGAGCGTCGCCTCGATCGCCTGCTCCTGATCCTGCGTCTCGTCGTAGGGAAAGCGCGCGCAGAATTCGTCGTAGAGCCCGTCGGGCGCGGCGAGCCGCGGCGCCGCGCGGGTCAGGCGCTGCGGCGGCGATGCGCACCAGTTCGCCCGCCATCTCGCGCACGCGCTTCTTCAGCCGCGCCTTGCGGGTCTGCCAGCCCGCGCCGCCGAGCTTGTCGAGTTCGCCGCTCTCCGAACCGTAGCGCGACAGCAGCTCGAGATTTTCGACCGGCAGGAACAGCCGGTCGCCGCCGGCGTAGTGGAGTTCCAGGCAATCGTGCGGCGCGCCCGCCGCCTCGATCGTCTTCAGGCCGATGAAGCGGCCGACGCCGTGGTCGATGTGGACGACGAGATCGCCCGCCGCCAGCGCCGAGGCCTCCTGCAGCACGTCCTGCGCGCGGCGCTTGCGCTTCGACTGGCGCACGAGCCGGTCGCCCAGAATGTCCTGCTCGCCGATGACGGCGAGATCGGGCGACTCGAAGCCGTGCTCGATCGCGATGACGGCGAGCGGCAACGCGCCCGCGCGCGCCGTCTTCACCTGCGCGAGCGAGGAGACAAGCTCGAATTGTTTGAGGCCGTGCTCGGCGAGCACGTGGCTCAGCCGCTCGCGCGAGCCGTCGCTCCAGCCGGCGACGATCACCTTGCGGCCCTGCCCCTGCAGCGCCTTGATATGCGCGACCGCGGCCTCGAACACGTTGACGCTCTCCTGCGCCCGCTCCGGCGCGAAATCGCGGCCGACCCGGCCGCCGGCGTCGATCACGTCGAGCGCGTCGGGCGCGCCTTCGAACGGCGTGAGCCGCGCGAGCGGCAGCGCGCGACAGCCGCTCCTTCCATTCGTTGGGCGTCAGATAGAGCGCGCTCGGCTTCAGCGGCTTGTAGTCGGCGGTCGCCGGATCGGCGTCGTCGGCGGATTTGCGGGCCTGATAATAGTCGGCGATCTGCGCGAACCGGCTCTCGGCCGCCTCCTCCGCGCGCGCGTCGAGCACGACGCGGCGCGTCGCCGGCATAGTCGAACACGCGTGTCGAGCCGCTCGTAGAACAGCGGCAGCCAATGCTCGAGGCCGATCGCGCGCCGGCCCTCGCTCAGCGTCTCGTAGAGCGCATCGCCGCGGCGCGGCGCGCCGAACTCCAGCGCATAGCCCTGCCGGAAGCGGCGGATCGTCTCGGTCGTGAGCTGCGCCTCGCTCATCGGCGCGAGATCGAGCGCGCGCAACTGCCCGATCGCTGCGCTGCGTCTCGGGATCGAACGAGCGGATCGATTCCAGCGCGTCGCCGAAGAAATCGAGCCGGATCGGCGCCGGCTGGCCCGGCGGATAGAGATCGAGAATGCCGCCGCGCTGCGCGTAATCGCCGACGTCGGTGACGACGCTGGCGCGGGAAAAGCCGTTCGACTCCAGCCAGCGCACCAGATCGGCCATGTCGAGCACGTTGCCGGGCGCGGCCGAGAGCGCCGCGGAGGCGACGAACGCCTTGGGCGGCAGGCGCTGCGCGGCGCCATTGACGGTGGCGACGAGCACGCGCGGCCGCTCCCGCGCGCCGCGCGTCGAGGCGAGCCGGGCGAGCGCGACCATGCGGGCCGCCGAGATCGCCGCATTGGGCGAGACGCGATCGTAGGGCTGGCAATCCCAGGAGGGCAGATAGAGCGCTTCGATCTCGGGCGCGGCGAAGGCGAGCGCGTCGATGAAGGCTCTGCGCGCGCAGGCCGTCGCGCGCGACGAACATCAGCGCGACCGGCCGGCTTTTCGGCCTCCTTGGCGAGCGCGCGCACGAGATCGGCGATGACGAACGCGTCATAACCTTCGGGCGCGCGCGCCAGCGTGACGGCGCCGCGCTGCCTGAGGCGCAGCGCGAGGGCGAGATCGGGGTTCACGAGATCGACCGCTCCGCGGCGATCGCTTCGCGCGGCGCGTCGCGCAGGCGGCGAAACAGCGGCGTGTCGATATCGGCGGGCGGCGTCGACCTCGCCGGTCAGCCAGCGCGAGCAGGTCGGGATCGGGAAGGTCGAGCCAGCGCTCGAATTCGGCGAGTTCGTCCTCGGCCAGAGTCTGCGAGATGGGCTTCGGCGAAATTGCCGAGCGCGATGTCCATCTCGCGCATGCCGCGGCGCCGGCTGCGAAACAGAATGCGCCGCCGGCGCGGGTCGAGCCCGGCGCTGGAGAGGGAGGAGACGGACATGTTGGACCTTGCGGGCGGCGCTCGCGGCGCATTCGGGCCGGGCTTATAGCGCCCGGCCGCGTCGTTGTCAGCCCGGCCTCCGCCTCGCGGCGCCTCAAACGAAATCTACCGCAACCCCGCCTCCGCCCGCGCCCACAGACAGCGCGAAGTCGCTCTGGGTATAATTGCCGGCCAGCGTCAGCGTCACACTCGGCAACGCCGTTTGCTGAAAGATAAGCGTCGCGACGGTCTGAGCGAGATTCTCGGAAAAGCCGAGCGTCGTCTGCGAAGGGGTGAAGGCGAGCAGATCGAGGACATCGTTGGCGCCGAAGCCGGAAATTTGCCCGGTATAGGCGGAGCCAAGATCGAGCTCGCCCGCCCCGTTGAATACGACGGGTCCCGTCACCGTTGATTTTAACCGCGCCAGGCCGCCGTTATCGATGGTGATCGCGCCTGTCAGGCCGCCCTTGATTTTCAGGATGCCGTCAACCGTCACAGCGCCAAAAGTCTCCTGCCCGGTCAGCGCCCAACTGGCGCCCGCGCTCACCTCGAGCGTGTTGAAATTCTCGATCGCGTTGCCCATCGTTCCCGCACCTTGCAGCACAAGTGCGTTGGTCGCCCCGTTGGCGCCGCTGCCGACCACGTCGCCTTCGAGCAAGGAACCGGTCTGGAGGATGAGTTGGTTTGCGCCCGTTCCTATGAAATCGATCGCGGTCGCTGCGCCGATGATCGCGCCCGCATTGGTGACGATGCTGCCGACGCCGTCGATGTAGACCCCGTAGCGGGTGCCCTCGATGATCCCGGCCGCCTGATTGGTGACCGTACCGCCGCCAAACAGGCTGACGCCATCTCCAAGCTCGAAGGTCTTGTTGTCGAGAACGAGCGGGTTACGACGAAGGCCAGAGATCGTGCCGCCGTTCGTCACATTGGCGGCGAGTCCCGCGCCGGCGAGCCCCGTGTCTCCTGAAATCACGCCTCCGGCGAAATTGTTGACGACGCCACCGCCCGCGCCGCCATCGGCGATGTCGCCGAGGAACGCGCCAATGTAAGTTGCGCTGATCGATCCGGAATTGTCGATCGAAGCGCCGATGTTGAGGCCGACGCCGATGCTGAGGCCGCTGATCACGCCGCCCGCGTCGTTCGTGACGAGGCCGCCGTCGTGCATCAGCACGCCATGGCCGAGGCCGGCGATAACGCCCGAATTGGTCACGGAGCCGGAAATCAGGAAATAGACGGCGGCCTCGCCGACCGCCGTCGCCCTGATGACGGCTCCTTTGTTATTGACGACCGATCCGCCCGCCTCCAGATAGACGCCGCTCGTCCCCTTCAGCTTGCCGTAGTTGTTGACCGTCGCCGTCCCGGTCGCGTAGATCGAATTGTCGCCGGTGATGACCCCTCCCGCCAGATTGGTGACTGCGCCGCCCGCCTTCAGATAGACGCCCGTAAACACCATGTCGCCGGTGTCGGCGATCACGCCGGAATTGGTGACGGCGCCGCCATTTTTCAGATAGACGCCGGAGCTGTAGGACCCGTTGACGGAGATCGATCCGGAATTGGTGACCTGCCCGCCGTCGAGCAGCGAGACGCCTTCGACATAAGAGCCGACCACGCTGATGTCGCCAATATTGGTGACTACGCCGAGCGAAGCAAGCATTACGCCGGCGGCGTAGAGCCCCGCCTCGACGATGACGCCCGTGGGATTGTTGGTTACGTTGCCGCTGAAAAGCGAGACGGCCGCCGCCGAGGTCCCGGCGCCGGATATTTTGCCGGTGTTGTTGACGGTCACATAGCCGGCTTTGCCGGTCACGCCGCCGCCGCCCAGGATCAAGCCGCCCAGGAGGTTGTTGACGGTCGCGCCGCTGCCCGCATAGACGGCCGTGCCGCCGAGCGCGATCACCCGGCCGCCATTCTTGAGCCTTGCGCGGCGCCGAGCGAGACGCCGGCCCCTCCTGTCGCGGTCGCTTTGATTTCGCCGGTGTTGGTCACTTTTCGCCCGCGACATCGAATTTGACGCCGACGGCGCCGTAGATCGAACCCGCATTGGTGATCGCCCCGGTCGCGCCCTCGACGTCGACGCCATATTGCGCGCCCACGATGACGCCGCCGGAATAGTTGGAGAGCGCGCCGCCGACTGAAAGATAGACGCCATCGCCGACAGAAAGCTGATAGGCGGATCCATTCAGCGTCGCAGGATAGACGGTTGCGGTCGTCCCGTGGACGTATCCGGTGTTGAGAACCGTCGCCGACGCGCCGCTGGCGACAATGCCGCTGTCCCCTGTAATGGAGGCGCCCGCTAGGTTGACGACCGTTCCGCCTGACTGCGCCGATTTCGGCAGTCCGAGTTCGACGCCGACCGCGGCGCCGGCAACCGATCCGCCGCCCTGATTGGTGATCGTGTCGAGGCCGCTCAACGACGCGACGATGCCGAAAGCTTTGCCGGTGATGGCGCCCGCATTGGAGATTTTGCCGGCGCCCGAGAGCTCCACTCCGTAGAGCGACGGTCCAGCCGCCTCGTTGATGGCCGCATTCTGGTTGTTGTAAATATTGCCGCCGTTGAACAGGAAGACGCCCCCCACAATCGAGCCGGAGTTGGTGACGACGCCTGCTCCCATCGCCGCCGAAGTGATATTGACGTCTCCTCTGACAGCTTGCGCCGACAAATTGCTGAAGGTCGCTGCGCCAAGGAGATTGATCGCGCCCGCGATCTTGCCGTTATTGACGACATTCCAGCCGCCGCCGGCAGCGCCGTAGAGGGCCACGCCGCCGGGGACGTCGAGATAGGCGCTTTGCCCTATCGTGAGTGGATTGTTCGCAACACCAAGATTGTAACGTGGCGCTGAACGCGCCAGAAATCGTCGTCAAGGAATGACCCCCGCAGCAATTTATTGATTGGAAATAGAAATAGGTTCTTGAAAATATTTCGTCGCTCTACCACGAGCGCAGGCCGACGACAACCGCAGCCGCCGTGCATTTTCCGCCCGGCTCTGCAATGATGACGCATGACGAAGACCAGCGCTTCATCGCCTGAGTTGTGCCCCTGTGGCAGCGGCCTTGCCGCCGACCGCTGCTGTGCGCTCGACTTCATCAGCCCATTGGCCGCAACCGGCGCCCGCGCCGGAAATCGAGCGCGCGCTGGCGGCGCTCGGCGCCGAGCGATTACGCGCGGGCCGAAACGCCGCTGCTCGCGCTGCTGCAGAACGTCGCCATTGCATCTGCGCGGGCTCGGCTGCTCTACGGAGTCCGCAGCGCGCAGGGACGGCAGGCGCGGCCGCTGAGGCGCTGCTGCGGCCGCATCGTTCGCGCTCGATCCCAACCATCTTGCCGCGACGCAGGCGCTCGCGCTGCTCGCTGTTCGAGCGCGGCGCGCTTCGCCGAGGCCGAGCTCCACGCCCGCAACGCCGTGCGCATCGCGCCGCTCGATCGCGCAGTCGCACAATCTGATGGGCATGATCATGACCGAGGCGCATCGGCCCCAGGTCGGCGAATATCATTATCGCCGCGCGCTCGAGCTGCTCGGCAGCGCCAGCCCGATCCTGCTCGCCAATCTCGCCTGGAACCTGAAGAACCAGGGCCGGATGGCCGAGGCGCGCGCGCTCTATGAGGAGTCGGTCGGCGCTCGATCCCGAATATCTTCCAGACCCTGTTCGGCTGGGCGCGCATGGAGGAGAGCCGACCGCAATTTCGCGCGCGCCGGCGAACTGCTCGACGCGGCCGAACGTCTCGCGCCGGCAATCCGCGCGTCCAGCTGCAAGCGCGCGATCCTGCACGGCCGCGTCAAGGACCTACGACGACGCGCTCGCCATCTTCGACGAGATCGAGCGCCAGCGGCACGGCGGCCGCTCGGCCCGATGGAAGCGGCGGAGAAGGGCCGCCTGCTCGACCAGATGGGCCGTTACGACGAAGCCTTCGCCGCCTTCGCCGATGGCAAGCGGCGGCTGCGCGAGATGAGCGGCCTGGCCTATCTCGCCGACGAAGCGACGCGCTTGTCGCCGGCCTGAAGGGGTTCTTCGTCGGCCGCGCGCCTGAAGATCCTGCCGCGCGCGCAGGCGCGCGCCGACGTCGCGCAGCCGATCTTCATCGTCGGCTTTCCGCGCTCGGGCACGACGATGGTCGAGCAGACGCTGACCGCGCATCCGCAGATCGCCGCCGGCGACGAACTGCCGATCATCAACGAACTCACCGCCCTGATGCCGCGCATGCTGGCAGCCCGCTCGCCTATCCCGAGGCGCTGGCCGAGCTCTGGATCGGCGACCAGCTCGAAGGCCTCGACAATCTGCGCGACTATTATCTGCAGCGCGCCCGCCAGCTCGGCGCGCTGCAGCCGGGCACAGCCGTGGTTCACCGACAAGATGCCGCTCAACGAGACCCATCTCGGCCTGATCGGGCTGATCTTTCCCGCAGCGCGCCGATCATCCATCTGATGCGCCATCCGCTCGACGTCGTGCTGTCGGTGTTCTCCAATCATCTGACGCACGGCTTCTACTGCGCCTACGCGCTCGAGAGCATCGCGCGCGCACTATGTGCTGATCGATGGATCTGGTCGAGCATTACCGGCGCGAGATGGAGCTGCGCTATCTGCCGGTGCGCTACGAGGACATGATCGACGATCAGGAGGCGCAGGTGCGCGCGATGCTCGATTTCGTCGGCGCGCCCTTCGACCCGCGCTGCCTCGATTTCCACGAGAACCGCCGCTATGCGCGCACCGCGAGCTACGCGCAGGTGACCGAGAAGCTCTACGACCGCTCGCGCTACCGCTATCGCGACTATCGCGCGGAGCTGGAGCCCGCGGCGACGATTCTGGAACCGGTGATCAGGCGGCTGGGTTATGAGATGGAGTGAAAGCCAGGCAAATCAGGCTTCCACCAGCGCAGAATATCCTTCAAGCAACGTCGTGAGGGAAGGCAGCGCGAGGCGCCGAAGCCCGGGGAGCGCAAATGTTTATCCGCCAATTGGCCCTCGCGATCGGCGTCCTTTTCGCGCTGATCGGCATGCAGGGTCCGGAATTCGCGCAGCAATATCGCCAGCGACTTGCGGGCGCGATCGACGAACTGCGGCGCGAAGTCGCCGAGTTCGACGCCGAGGCGGCCAGCCACGCGCTGTCGCGCAACGAGGCCGTGAAACGGCTGAAGAGCAATTCCGATCCGCTCGCGCGCGATCGCGGCGTGGCGGCGGAGGCGGACGCGAGCCGGCTGGCGCGGCTCGAAGACGCCTATCCGCGCTGAAAGACGAGCCCGGACTGGTGCGGCTCGTGACCTTCGTCGAAGGACTACGACCCCGAGGTCGCCGCCCGCACCTGGCATGATTACGAGCCGGCGGCGCCGACCACGAAGAGGCGTTCGTCGTCGGCGGCGTGACGGGCGCTGTTTGGTTGGGCGCTGACCCATCTCGGCGCGTGGCCGATCCGGCGCGGCTCGGCAAGCGCCCAGGGTGAGCGCGTAGCCGCTTCCCTTCTCCCGCTCACGGGAAACGTGGCGCGCAGCGCCGGATGAGGGGTCGGACAGCAATAGACAAGCGCGCAGGGGCCGCCCCTCATCCGCGCTTCGCGCACCTCCCCCGGGAGCGGAGAAGGGCCATACCTCGCACAGCGCGACCCTATAGGTCGCCTCGGTCTTGGCGGTGATCTCGTCGAGCGTCACGCCGGGCGCCAGTTCGACCAGCGCCATGCCCCCGGCCGTGCTTGTCGATCGTGAACACGCCGAGGTCGGTGATGACCATATCGACGACATGCGCGCCGGTCAGCGGCAGGTTGCAGTGGTGCAGCAGCTTCGGGCCGTCCTTGGCCGAATGCTCCATCACGACGACGACGCTTCTTGACGCCGGCGACGAGGTCCATCGCGCCGCCCATGCCCTTG
Source organism: uncultured Pseudomonadota bacterium (assembly GCA_963771455.1). Taxonomy (GTDB): domain Bacteria; phylum Pseudomonadota; class Alphaproteobacteria; order Rhizobiales; family Beijerinckiaceae; genus Roseiarcus. The sequence continues at coordinate 167,645 of CAVYTP010000012.1, read as the reverse complement.
ACCATCTTGCCGGGGATCATCCAGTTGGCGAGATCGCCGTTCTCGGCGACCTGCATGGCGCCGAGGATCGCCAGATCGATGTGGCCGCCGCGGATCATCGCGAACGAATCGGCGCTCGAGAAATAGCTCGTCGTCGGCAATTCGGTGACGGTCTGCTTGCCGGCGTTGATGAGGTCGGGATCCTCTTCGCCCTCGTAGGGGAACGGGCCCATGCCGAGCATGCCGTTCTCGCTCTGCAGCTGCACGTTCATGCCGTGCGGGATGTAGTTCGACACCAGCGTCGGAATGCCGATGCCGAGATTGACGTAAAAGCCGTCGCGCAGTTCCTTGGCGGCGCGCTCCGCCATCTGGTCGCGGGTCCAGGGCATGATCGGTCTCCTCGAATCTGGCAGGCGGCGCGCTTGCGGACGGTGCGCTGCTCGATGCGCTTCGGCGCCGTCGGCGACATGCGACGATGCGCTTGCACGAAAATGCCCGGCGTGATGATGTGGTCGGGATCGATCTCGCCGGGCTCGACGAGATGCTCGACCTCGGCGATGGTGATCTTGGCGGCGGTCGCCATCATCGGATTGAAGTTGCGCGCGGTCTTGCGGTAGACGAGGTTGCCTTCGGTGTCGCCCTTCCAGGCGTGGACCAGCGACGATGTCGGCGACGAGGCCGCGCTCCATCACATATTTCTCGCCGTCGAACTCGCGCATTTCCTTGCCCTCGGCGATGATCGTGCCGACGCCGGTCCGGGTGAAGAAGGCGGGAATGCCGGCGCCGCCGGCGCGGATGCGCTCGGCGAGCGTGCCCTGCGGGTTGAACTCGAGCTCGAGCTCGCCGGAGAGATAGAGCTGGGCGAACAGTCTTGTTCTCGCCGACGTAGGACGAGATCATCTTGCGGATCTGCCCGCTCTCCAGCAGCACGCCGAGGCCGACGCCGTCGACGCCCGCGTTGTTGGAGATGACGGTCAGGTCCTTGACGCCGGCTGCGCGTCACCGCCTCGATCAGCGTTTCGGGAATGCCGCACAGGCCGAAGCCGCCCGACATGATCGTCATGCCGTCCTTGATCACGCCGGCCAGCGCGTCGTCGGCGCTGGAATAGACCTTTTTCATATGCGCTCCTCTGGCGCGCGCTTCCGCCTTAACGGGCCTGCGAGCGGCGCTGCGGTGGGGCAATCTGGCGAAGCCTGCGGCTTCGGCGTCGCGCGCCTCCCCATGCCGCGCGCGCTTGCCCTCGCTCTAGCGCCCCGCGCGGAGGGCGGCAAGGCCGCGCCGCAATGCGGCGCCCGAAGTTTTCCGCCGCCAGCTTGTTACAAGCGTCGGCATCGGCGACTATTCCCCCTGGCGGGTCGGGAGCGGGCATGGCGGGGGAAACGATAAGGCGGCAAGCCCAGGCTGAGGGGCCGACGCGCGACGAATTGATCGCCGCGCTCGCCGTTCGCGAGCGCGAACTTGCGGAAATTCACGCCGAACGCGACGCGACGGCCGAAGTCCTCAGCGTCATCAGCCGTTCCGCCTTCGAGCTGCAAAGCGTTCTCGAGACGCTGGTCGGCTCGGCCTATCGCCTGTGCGGGGGCGCGATCGGGCTGCTCTATCTCCGCGGTGGCGCCACTTTCGAATGCAGGGCGATCGCCGGCGTCGGCGTCGAGGAGTTGTCGCGTCTGTTCAAAGGGCGACCGATCCACGGCGGCCGCGGCACCGCGGCCGAGCGCGCCATCATCTCCGGCGAAGTTGAGTGCGTCGAAGATTTTTTCAGCGACCCCGAAGCCGACCCGCGCGTGGTCGAAACCATCAAAGCCGCGAAATCGACAGGCTCCGCGCTCGGCGCCTATCCGCGCCGTGCTTGCTGCCCCGATGAAGCGTGACGGCGAGGTCATCGGCGTGATTGCGGTGGCGCGTCCCGTAGCTGGCCCCTTTCCGCGCCACCAGGTCGAACTGCTGAAGTCGTACGCTGACCAGGCCGTCATCGCGATTGAGAACGCGCGGCTTTTCAACGAAACGAAGGTGACGCTGGAGCGGCAAAAGGCGACTTCCGAATCCTGCGCGCAATCGCCAACGCATCGGGCGACGCCTCGCAAGCGCTACAGTTGATCGCGGAAACGAGCGCGCGTCTGTTCGGCGCGGCAAGCGCATCGATTCAGATCGCCGAGGGTCTGGAATTCACTCGGGAATACCGCGTGGGGGCGAGCGCGCAGCAGATCAGATCGGCAGTTCCCCGCTCCATCATCCGCGTCGGCGGCCGCAACATGCCGGGAACGGTGGTCGCCGAAAATCGGCAGATCCACATTCCGGATCTTGACAATCTCGATCCGTCGATGGCCGACTGGCCGGGCCTGCCGCACGCAAGGGCCGCCGGCTCCCGCACCGTATGCGGCACGCCGCTGCGGCGCGAGAGCGGGGCTATCGGCGCACTCATTGTCTACCGCGACCGGCTGCAGCCGTTCACTGACGACGAGCTCGCGCTTCAGCAGACTTTCGCCGACCAGGCCGTAATCGCGATTGAGAACGCGCGCCTGTTCACTGAAATCCAAGAATTGCTGAAACAACAGACGGCGACGGCGGACGCGCTGAAGATCATTAGCCGCTCGGCCCTGGGCCTCCACGATGTCATGCAAACGTTGATTGATTTCCGCCGTCAAGCTGTGCGCCGATGATGGCGTCGTTTACCTGCGAAAGGACGACGTGTTCCTGGCCGAGGCGGCCAACGACGCGGATGAGGAAAAGATCCGGGCCCGAAACCGCACTCCTCGCACGATCGACCGCACCAGCATGACCGGTCGGGTCGCGATGACGGGTGAAATCCAGTTCATTCCCGACACGGAAGCCGACCCCGACTTCACACTGCCGCCGAACCTTCGACTTAAAGGCATCCGCTCGCTCTTGGGCGTGCCTCTGCTTCGCGGCGACCAGGTGATCGGCGTATTCGTTCTAGGCAAGAAACAGACCGGCGCCTTCGGGCCGCGCGCCGTAGAAGTCGCCAAGACCTTCGCCGACCAGGCCGTGATCGCGATCGAGAACGCGCGGCTGTTTGACGCAGGTCAAGGCGCGCACGCGCAGAACTCGACCGAGTCGCTGGATTAGCAGACCGCGGACAGCGACGTGCTGCGCGTCATCAGCCAATCGCCCACCGACCTGATGCCGGTGCTCGACGCCATCGCTCGAGACGGCGCCATGCGGCTGTTCGTGGGCTCCGACATGACGATGTTTCACGTTTCGATGGTCGGCTGTTCCACCTGATCCGGCGACGCGGAATTTTCCCCCTGACGTCTCATGAATGTTGGCGCGCCGTCCGCCCGCGCCCGGACATCCGCGGCGCTGGGGCGCGCAGGCGCGACGCTGAACGCCCGCCATATTCCAACGACGTGCGTGGACCGACCCCGCCTACGGCCTCAATCTGGAACAGAACCGGGCATTACCGCGCCATGCTCTGCCGTGCCGATGCTGCCGAAGGCCGGCTGTCGGGGCCCTCTCTCACCCCTGGAACGAGCCCCGATCGTTCACGCCGAAGCGGCAGATCGAACTTGCGCAAGATGTTTGCCGACCAGGCCGGATCGCGATCGAGAACGTCCGGCTGTTCGATCAGGTGCAGGCGCGCACGCGCGAGCCCTGAGAGACGCTCAGACCGCAGGAAGCGACGTCCGACATGCTGGAAGTCATCGCGAGCTCGCTGGAGATCCGCGCGCCGGTGTTCGACGAAGATCCTCGACAGCTGCCAACGCTCTGCTCTCCGGGCATCTCAACCAGGCATCTCGCTGTTTCGAGAGACGACCTCGATCATCTGGGGCCTTCACGGGTCGACCAACCCGAGACGCTCGAGCGGCTTCTGTCCAGGCGCCATCGACCGCTCGCCCATCGGCCCGGCCATGGCCGCTCCGCGACGGCTGCAGATTCCCGACGCGCTGACACCGAGGAGGAGCTGCCGGACCTTCATGCGCGAGCTCGCCGAGCGCATGGGCAACTACGCGATGCTGTTCGTGCCGCTGCTGTGAGACGGCTGGTGCTTGGCTCGATCCGTGTCTCCCGCCAGCCGCCCGGCGCATTCGCGCCGAATGAGTGCAAGCTGCTCAAGTCGTTCGCCGACCAGGCCGTGATCGCGATCCAGAACGCGCGCCTGTTCAACGATACTGCAGGAGGCGCTCGAACAACGAGGCGTCCGCCGATGTGCTCGGCGCGATCGGCAAATCCGTGTCCGACGCGAGCCCGGTGTTCGAGGAAATACTCGATGCCTGCCAACGGCTGTTCGGCTCTGAGGAAATGGGCATCACACCATTGGCGACGACAACATGGTGCGGGTGGCCGCCGGCGCGGCGAAACGGGCGCGGAGGCGCGCAACGACGTTACGCCGCTCGAAGACAGCATCACGGGCCGCATCATCAGGGAGCGGCGCCCGCACCATATCCCCGACCTTCGGGCCGTTCCGAACTTGCCGCCGAAAGTGCGCGAGCGGACCGACCGGCTGGGCGGCGCTTCGCTGCTCTATGCGCCGATGCTGTGGGAAGACAGCGGCGTCGGCTCGATCCTGATCGTGCGCTCGCCGCCGACACCTTTCAGCGAACGTGAGATCGCGTTGTTGCAGACGTTCGCCGATCAAGCGGCGATTGCCGTCCGGAATGCGCGGATGTTCAACGAGACCAAAGAGGCGCTGGAGCGACAGACCGCGACGGCGGACATCCTCAGAGTGATCGCGAGTTCGATTCGGACGTCCAGCCGGTGTTCGACGCCATCGCGCGTAGCGCTGCGGAGCTGTGCGATGCCAGCAACAGCGGCGTGTTTCAGCTACGGGACGGGCTCGTCCATTTCGTCGGCTCCCACAACGTGACGCCGGAGCAACTGGCGCTGGCGCCGTTAACCTTCCCCGTCGCGCCGCATCGCGGATTTATGGCCGGGCGCGCCATCCTCAGCCGCGACGTGGCGCATGTTCCCGACATTGCGATCGACCCGGAATACACGGCGCAAGCGATGGTAAGGAGCGGATTCCGGAGCGCGCTCTCTGTGCCGATGCTGCGTCACGGAGAGCCGATCGGCGCCATCAACGTCACCCGCGAGGAGCCGCGACCGTTCAGCGAACGGCAGATCGAGTTGGTGAAGACCTTCGCGGATCAAGCCGTCATTGCAATCGAGAATGCGCGATTGTTTCGAGAGGTGCAGGCGCGCACGCGCGATCTCGAAGAGGCGCTCGCCAAGCAAACCTCGACAGCTGAAATTCTTCGGGTCATCAGCCAGTCGCCGACCGACGCGCGCCCGGTATTCGAGAGCATCGTCGTCGCGGCAGCGCGCATTTTGCGATGCGACATAGCCTTCGTTATGCTGGTCGAAGGCGAAAGTTGGCGTAATGCAGCTGTCGCTACGCCGGAGGGATTGGGAAAGGTCGCGTTGACCGAGACCTTTCCCGTGGACCCCAACCTCAATTTTCCATCGCGCGCTATCGTCGCCAGAGCGATGGTGTCGCTGCCCGACTGGTCTGCACGATCCAGATGCCGGATCATCAGCGGCGCGTGCAGGATCTCTACGGAATTCAAGCGTCGTTGCATCTGCCTTTCCTGCGCGAAGGCAAATGCGTCGGCGTGCTGACGCTTCTCAGTCGCCGAGCGTTCGCCTTCGGCGAGGCCGAGATTCTCGAAAGCCATTCCTTCCGCGATCAGGCGATGATCGCGGTCGAGAACGCGCGCCTGTTCAACGAGACCCAGGACGCGCTGGAGCGCCAGACGGCGACGGCGGAAATCCTCAGGGTTATCGCGCGTTCGCCTGACGACACCCAACCCGTCTTCGATGCGATCGTGGCGAGCGCCAAGCGATTGCTCGACGCCCGGGCGGGCGTTCTGACCCGGTTCGTCGACGACAAGACCCATCTGGCGGCTTTCACGCCGGTCGAGCCAGACCATGACGCCTTCTTCGCCGCAACGTTCCCGCGAACCGCCGACGATCCGATAACGCAAGCGCTGCATTCGGGGCAGACGGTTTTGGTGAACGACACCGAGGCCGACGACGACTGGGGATGGCGCGAGGGCGCGAAACGGGGCATCCGCAGCAGCGTCAACGTGCCGCTCTTAAGCCAGGGAAAGTCCATAGGCGGCCTCACCGTCAATAGTTCCGATAGAGGCGCTTTCGATCCCGACGATGTCGAACTGCTGCGCACCTTCGCCGATCAGGCGGTAATCGCCATCGAGAACGTCCGGCTGTTCGACGAGACGCAGGCGCGACGCCGAACTGACGAGTCGCTGCAGCAGCAGACGGCGACGGCGGACGTGCTGAAGGTTATCAGCCGCTCGGCGTTCGATCTGCAGACGCGTCTTCGATACGCTCGTCGCGTCCGCCGCGACGCTCTGCCGAGGCGGAAAAGGCGTGCATCTTCATCGCGACGGGCGAGGTCTACGGCTGGGTGTCCAACTTGCGGTCTCCGAGGCGCTCGTCGACTATGCCGCGACGCCATCCGTTTCCGGCCGGAAGTGGAGCGCGATCTCGCGGGTCGCCCGCGATCGGACGACGGTGCACATCCCGGACGTGCTGGCCGACCCGAACTACCAAGCCAGCGAATATCAGCGGCTTGGCGGACTATCGCGCCATGCTGGGGGTTCCGCTGCTGCGCGATGGCGAGTCGATCGGCGTCTTCATCATGGCGCGCCACGACCGAAGCCCTTCAACGCCGCGCCAGATCGAGCTCGTCGCAGACCTTCGCCGACCAGGCCGTGATCGCGATCGAGAACGCGCGCCTGTTCGACGAGGTGCAGGCGAAGACCCGCGACCTCACGGAAGCGCTGCAGCAGCAAACCGCCACCGCCGACATTCTCAAGGTCATCAGCCGCTCGGCCGATTCGATCTGCAGCCGGTGTTCGAGGCGATTTGCGACAGCGGCGGCGAGCTTGCGACGGCTATCGACGGCGGTCAATCTGTCATCGCGAGATGGCGATCTTGTAGCCTTTCGCCGCGCCATCCGGACCCGAGTCGCAATGCTTGGTCGCGGCAGCATCCGCGCGCCATCGCGTGCGGGTCGCCGCTCGTCGGGACCGCGCGGTGCACGTGCGCGCTCCGTGCAATATCGCGGACGTGCGGAGACCCGACTATTCGCATACGCGGGACATGGCCGCGCAAGCCGATGGCGAGGCCGCATCGCTCGTGCCGCTGATGCGGGAGGGCGAACCGATCGGCATGTTCATCGCTCGCGCGCCACGCGTCGACAGCTTCTTGCCGATCGCCAGATCGAGCTCGTGCAGACCTTCGCCGACCAGGCGGTGATCGCGATCGAGAACGCGCGGCTGTTCGACGAGGTGCAGGCGCGCACGCGCGATCTGACCGAGGCGCTGCAACAGCAGACCGCGACCGCCGACGTGCTGAAGGTCATCAGCCGCTCGGCGTTCGATCTGCAGACGGTGCTCGACACGCTGGTCGATTCCGCGGCGCAGCTCTGCGCAGCGGCCGATCGCGGCACGATCTGCGTCAGACAAGGGCGACATGCTTTCGCGCCGCGCTTCCACAGGCTTGTGCGCCGGAGTTGCGTCGCCTACCTCGAGCGACAGTCCCGGCCAGCTCGACGGCGACAGTCACGTGGCGAGCGTTGCGCTCGAAGGCAGGTGATCCATATCCCGACGTTCTCGCGGATCCGGAATATGACTGTTCCGGAGGCGCAGACAGCGCGCCGCGATTCGGCGCGCACTGCTCGGCGTGCCGCTGATGCGCGACGGCGAGTCGATCGGCGTCTTCGGCGTGCCGCGCGCGAGCCGGCGCCTTCACCGCCGCGCCAGATCGAACTCGTCGCAGACCTTCGCCGACCAGGCCGTGATCGCGATCGAGAACGTCCGGCTGTTCGACGAGGTGCAGGCGCGCACGCCGCGAACTCGAGCAATCGCTCGACGATCTGCGCAAGGCGCAGGACCGGCTGGTGCAGACCGAAAAACTCGCCTCGCTCGGCCAGCTCACCGCCGGCATCGCGCACGAGATCAAGAACCCGCTCAACTTCGTCAACAATTTTGCTTCGCTGTCGCGCGAGCTGATCGACGAACTGAAGGAGGCGCTGGCGGCCGCGCCGCTCGAAACAGGCGCAGCGCGACGACGTCGACGATCTGATCGACGATGCTCGATTGCCAATCTCGAAAAGGTCGCCCATCACGGCAAGCGCGCCGATTCCATCGTCAAGAACATGCTGCTGCATTCGCGCGAAGGCTCCGGCGAGCACCGAGCCGTCGATGTCAATCGCGCTCGTCGAGGAGAGCGCTGAACCTCGCCTATCACGGCGCGCGCGCCGAAAAGCCGAGCTTCAACGTGACGATCGTCAAACGCGCTTCGACCCGGAAGCCGGCGACCGTCGACCGTCTACGCGCAGGAGCTGACGCGCGTGCTGTTCAACCTCGTCTCGCAACGGGTTTTACGCGACCGCGAAACGCAAGGCAGAGCGGAGCCGGCCGACTACGAGCCGACGATCACCGCCGCGACGCGCAATCTCGGCGATCGCGTCGAGATCCGCATCCGCGACAACGGCACCGGCATTCCCGACGAAGTGAAGGCGAAGATGTTCAACCCGTTCTTCACCACCAAGCCCGCCGGCGAAGGCACCGGGCTCGGCCTGTCGCTGAGCCACGACATCGTCGTCAAACAACATGGCGGGACGATCGATGTGACGACCGAGCGCGGCGCGTTCACCGAGTTCATCATCACGCTGCCGCGCGCGCCGGCGGCGAATGAGCGAGCCCTTGGAAGCGCCCTCACCCCAGCCCTCTCCCGCAAGAGGCGGGAGAGGGGGCGATCCCCTTCTCCCGCTCGACGAAACGCTTCGCGTTCCCGGAGGTGGCGCGAAGCGCTCAGCGACAAGCTTGCTTGTCGCGGGGATGAGGGCGGCGCCGCTTCAACCACCCTACGCCCGTCGCCGCGCCGGCCAGCCTTCCCTCAGCCACATGCCAACCAGCGCGCCGAGCAGCACGATCAGGCCGATGATGTCGGCGGCGAGCGAGGTGCGCTGGACGCCGATCAGCACGCTGGCGCCGGTGCGCTTCAGCCCCGCATAGTCGGGCCCGGCGTAAAGCTGCGACTCGCGCATCGGCGCGAGCCTCGGGATGATCGGCGGGTCGCCCTCCTTCTCGGCGAGCCGGAACACGCCGCCGCCGGTCGACTCGGCGATCGGCTTCAGCTTTTCGGTCGTCGACAGCACTTCGCGCAGCGCCAGCGGGTTCTCGGGGCCGACATTGACGAGCGCGAAGCGCTCGGCGTCGACCGCGCGATAGAGGCCATTGTCGTCGACGGTGACGACCGCGCGGGCCAGGCCCGGCTCGGCGGTGGCGAGCTGCACGTCGCTGGCTCTTGCCGTCGGGACCGATGAGCTTCACCAGCGGCGCGACGTCCTTCAGGCTCTGGCGCTCGATCGTCACCTGCTTGCCGCGCGCCTTGGCGCGCAGCGCCTCCTCCTCGAGCTCGGGCTCCTTCATCAGCCAGTGCGCGAGGCGGCGCAGCAGATCCAGATGCGGGCCGCCGCCGTCGTAGCCGCGCGCCCACAGCCACATCTGGTCGGTGAGCAGCAGCGCCGACGCGGCCCTTGTCGACGCGCGCCAGTTGCAGCAGCGGCGACTTGTCGGGGCCTTCCATGCACCGTCGCGCCCGCGCTCGCCTCGGCGCCGATGCTGCGGAACCACTGGCCCCAGCCGGGCGGGTCGCTTTCGGCGCCGGCAGCCCGCGCGTGACCGGATGTCGTGCGCCGTCGCTGCGAGATCGCTGGCCCGGAACGGGCCCTCGAAATCGTGCCCGGTCGGGCCGCGCCGGCGCGATCTCGCCGAGCGGCGTGAAATAGAGCCCTTCGGGCGTGCCGAATTCCGGGCCCGGCCGCGATCAGCAGCGCGCCGCCTTCGCGCACGTAGCGGACGATGTTGTCGAGATAGATGCGCGGCAGGATCGCCTGGCTCGAATAGCGATCGAAGATGATGAGATCGAAATCCTTGATCTTGCGGCCGAACAGATCGGCGACCGGAAACGCGATCAGCGACAGTTCGTTGATCGGCGTGCCGTCGGTGGTCTTCTCCGGCGGGCGCAGAATGGTGAAATGCACGAGATCGACGTTGGCGTCGGACTTCAGCAGATTGCGCCACATGCGCTCGCCCGGATGCGGCTCGCCGGACACCAGCAGCACGCGCAGCTTGTCGCGCACGCCCTCGATGGTCGCGACCGCCTTGGCGTCGAGCGGCGTCAGCGCGTTCGGCGGGCGGATCGACGTCGAGTTCGAAGATGTTCGGGCCGGCGTGATCGATCGGCGCCGGTGATCTTGATCGTCTGCGCCGATCGGCGCGTCGAGCGTCGCGATCAGCTCGCCGTCGCGGCGCACCGTCGAGCTTTGCCGGCGTCTCGCTGTCGGCGCTGTCGGTGACGCGCGCGACGATCGTCTGCGCCTTGCCGACGATGCCGAAGCGCGGCGCCTCGACGAGTTCGAGCCGGCGGTCGCGCTCGCCCTCGTGGCCGGTGACGAACACGTGCAGCGGCGCGTGGAAGCCGAGCGCGTCGGGCGAGGCGGGAATGTCGTGGGCGATGCCGTCGGTGACGATGATCGCGCCGCCGACCCGCTCGGGCGGCGTGTCGCGCAGCGCCTCGCGCAGCGCGCCGAACAGGCGCGTCGCCCTGATTGTCGGGATCGTCGCGCGGCGTCTCGACGAAGCGCGCCTCGACATTGCCGAGTTCGGCGAGCCGCTTCTCGATCTGCTGCGCGCGCCGCGTCGGTCTGCGCCGCGCGCTCGCCGAGCCGGTTCGGCTCGCGAGCGGTCGATGACGACGGCGACGACGTCCTTCAGCGGCTTGCGGTCCTCGCGCTGCAGCGTCGGATCGAGCAGCGCGACCAGCAGCAGCGCGGCGACCAGCGCCGCGCAGGAAGCGCCGCGCGCGGCCGGCGCCAGAGCGTCAGGCCGACGGCGACGACCGCGGCAGCGCCGCGCAGCGCGGCCAGCACGGGCATCGGCAGCAGCGGCGAGAAGGCGACGGACCAGGCGTTCAATGCGAGAGCCTTTCGAGCAGGTCCTTGGCGTGAACCTGGTCGGCCTTGTAGTTGCCGGTCAGCGCGTACATCACGAGATTGATGCCGCCGCGCAGCGCGAGTTCGCGCTGGCGCGGCGCCGCCGGGCACCAGCGGATAGAGCGGCTGGCCGTCGATCGTCGGCCGCCCAGGCGCCGGCGAGATCGTTGGACGTGATGATGATCGGCGAGACGCTGTCGCCGGCGCGCGCCGGGCGCGAGACGCGGTCGTTGGGGTCGGGCGGCGGCAGCGCCTCGATCCAGGTCTGCCCCATGTCGGTGCGGCCGACGAAGCCGTCGAGCAGATAGAAGGTCTTGGTGACGACGTGGTCGCGCGGCACCGGCTCGAGCTCGGGCACGTCGACGCCGGCGAGCAGCTTGCGCAGCCACTGCGCCTCCGGGCGTCGCCGGCGCGCCGGGCGCGCGCGTCAGCGCGTCGCGGGTGTCGAAGATCACGGTGCCGCCGTTCTTCATGTAGGCGGCGATCTTCGCGCGACCGCGGCCGACGGCGGCTGCGGCCGGCCCGCGACGATCGGCCAGTAGATCAGCGGATAGAAGGCGAGTTCGTCGTGCGCCGGATCGACCGCGACGGGGTCGCCGAGCGAGGCGGAAGTGCGCTGCGCGAGCACCTGGCCGAGCCGCGTCAGGCCGAGCTGCGTCGTCTCGTCGACCGTGGCGTCGCCGCTGGTCACATAGGCGAGGCGCGGCTGCAGCGCGGCGTCCTGGTCGCTCAGCGCCTCCGCGCGGGCCGGGCGAGAGATCCGCGAGGCCGGCGAGCAGCACGAGCGCCGGCCAGCGCCGCGACGGCGCCGCGCGCGAACGGCCGCGGGCCGGAGAGCCACAGGCTCGCCAGCGTATCGGCGAGGAAGCCGATCAGCGCCGCGAGCAGCAGCCAGGGCTTCAGGTCGACCGGCGGCGTCGCGTCGAGGCCCTCGCTCGCGCAGTTTCAGCCCGGCGTAGTTGGCGGGCGCGAGCGTCTCGCCGGGCTGCAGCGCGTTGATCGCCGTCAGCGCGTCCGGCGCGCCGTAGAAGCCCGGCGGATGATCTGGGCCTGGGCGGCGCCGTCGTAGCCGGCGGGAATCGGCTCGGCGGTCGCGGGCGGCGAGCCCGAGCGCGCCGAAGCCGTCGAGCGTGCGATAGGGCGGCATGCGCCGCCGCCGCGCCGTTGGCGTCGGCGCCTCGCCGGGCGCCGCGCTGGCGCGCGCGACGATGCGGCGCAGCATGTCGACGAACAGGCCCGAGATCGGCAGGTTCGACCAGGTCGTGTCGCCGGTGACGTGGAACAGCACGATCAGCCCCTTGCCGCGCTTCACGGCGGTGACCAGCGGCGTGCCGTCGGCGAGCCGCGCCCAGGTCTTGTCGGTCAGGCCGGGCTCGGGTTCGGCGAGCACCTGGCGCGAGATCTTGACCTCGTCCGGCGCCGTCAGGCCGGCGAACGGGCTGCCCGGCTCGAACGGCGCGATGTGCTTCGGCGTCTCCCAGGACAGCGCGCCGCCGAGCGTGCGGCCGCCCTTGCGCAGCGCGACCGGGATGAGGTCGTCGTCGCTGCCGGCGAGCCGCGGACCGGCGAAGCGGACCAGCACGCCGCCCTGCTCGACGAAATCGGCGACCGCGTCATGGATCGGGCCCGGCGGCACGCTCATGTCGGCCAGCACCAGCGCGGAGGGCTTTTCGTCGAGCAGCGCGCCGATCGGATTGGCGGCGCCGACCTTCGGCTCGCGCACTTCGGCGAACGGCTGCAACGCGCGCTTCACGTAATAGACCGGCGACAGCAGCGGCTCGGAAAGATCGGCGCTGGCGCCCGAGACCAGCGCCACGCGCCGCCGCCGCCAGCGCTCGTCGACCAGCCAGGTCGCGCCCGCCGCAGGCTCGTCGGAGATCGCCAGCCGCGCGATCTCGTTGCGCAGTTCGACCGGCAGCTCGAATTTCACCTGCGTGGTCATCGTCGGCGCCGAAGTCGAACGGCGCCTCGCCGATCTCGCGACCCTCGACGTCGTAGGCCTTCAGCACGCCGCTGGCGTCGGCCGCGCGGTCGGCGCGGGTCAGCGTCGCCTGCAGCGCGCCGCTGGTGCTGTCGAGCCCGTCGATGGCGGCGGGCGTCTCGACCGTCGAGCGGCGACGCCGAAGCGTTCGGTCGCCGGCGAGCGCCTTCAGCTTGGCGGCGAAATCGGAGGCGGCGCCGAGTTCGAGCCCGTCGGCGATCCACAGGATTTCCGCGCCGCTCTGGCCTTGCAGGAACCGTGTCGCGGCCTGCAAGGCGCCGGCGCGGTCGGGCGCGTAGGGAACGGGCTTCAGCGCGGCGAGCCGGTCGGCGAACCGTCGCGGCGTCGAGCGGCGAGACGTCGGCGCCGCCCTGCGAGATCGGCAGCACGCGCGGCGAGCCGGCCCGCGCCGGTCGCCTGACGCGCCGCCTCCTTGGCGGCGGCGATCGCGGCGCTCCCAGCTCGGCGCGGCCGGCCAGCCGTCGTCGAGGATCACCAGCAGCGGGCCCGCGCCGCCGGTCGCGCTCTGCACGGCGTTCCAGATCGGCCCCGCCATCGCCAGCACGATCGCGGCGGCGGTCGCGATCCGCAGCGCCAGCAGCGGCCAGGGCGTCTTGGCGGGCGTCTGCTCGCGCTGCGTCAGCAGCAGAAGCAGCCGCAGCGGCGGAAAGCTCTGCTCGCGCGGGCGCGGCGGCGTGATGCGCAGCAGCCAGTACAGCGCGACGAGCCCGACCAGGGCGGCCAGCGCGGCGGGGGCGGCGAAAGCGAGCGGCAGACCCAGCATCGCTCAGGCGCTCCGCGAAACGGCCGCCGCAGCGGGCTCGGAAAGTCGGGCGTGCAGCGCGAGCAGCGCCTGCGCGGCGGAAGCGTCGGTGCGGTGGATGAGCAGGTCGGCGCCAGCGTCGCGCGGCGAGCCGCCGGAGCGCTTCGCGATGCTCGGCGAGCTTTTCGAGATAGCCGGCCCGCCAGGCTTCCGCGCGCGGCGCCCGCAGCCTTCGCTCGCCGCCGGTCTCCAGAAATTCGACGTGGCCGGAGAACGGAAAAGTCTCCTCGATCGGATCGGCGATCATGACGAGATGCCCCACCACGCCTTCCGCAAACAGGCCATCGAAGCGCGCGCTCGATGTCCTCGGGCGGCGACAGAAAATCGCCGATCAGCACCAATCGGGAGCGCGGCGCGAGCGGCGCGGCGGGCGGCAGCGGCAGCCGCCGGCGACGACTTCGGCGACGGCCAGGACTTCCGCGAAACGGTCGATGACGTCGCGCGAAGCGACGGGCCGCGTGAGGCCGACGAGGCCGACCCGCTCGCCGCCGCGCACCGCGAGTTCGGCCAGCGCGAGCGCCAGCACGACCGCGCGATCGAGCTTCGGGCCTTCCGCGAGGGTCGAACCGAAGCGCATCGAGGCGCGAGCGGTCGATCCAGATCCACAGCGTCTGTGCCGCCTCCCATTCGCGCTCGCGCACGAAGGCCTGCGCGCCGCGGGCGGAGCGGCGCCAGTCGATCCGCGAGGCGGGTTCCCCGGACACGAACGGGCGGAACTGCCAGAACGTCTCGCCGGCGCCGGCGACTCGCCGGCCGTGCACGCCCTGCATCACGCTGCGCGCGACGCGGCGCGCAGCGATGACGAGGTCGGGCAGCCGTGCGGCGAACTGAGCCGCCTCCGCGGAGCGGGCTTTCAATGGCCTGGCCGGTTTGTCGTCCATTGCATCAGCCGAGATGCGTCTCGACGAGACGCGCGATCACCGAAGTTACGGTTTCGCCCTCGGCGCGGGCGGAGAAGGTCAGCGCCATGCGGTGCTTGAGCACCGGCTCGGCAAGCGCGGCGACGTCCTGGCGCGACGGCGCGAGCCGGCCGTCGATCAGCGCGCGGGCGCGGGCGGCGAGCGAAAGCGCCTGCGCGGCGCGCGGGCCGGGGCCCCAGGCGATGGACTTCGTGATCTTGGCGTCGCCTTCGCCAGGGCGCGCGGCGCGCACGAAATCGAGGATCGCCTCGACGACGCTCTCGCCGATCGGCGCGCGGCGCACCAGCCGCTGCGCAGCCATCAGCTCCTCGGCCGTCATCGTCGGCTTCGGCGCGCGTCTCGCTCGCGCCGGTCGTCTCGACGAGAATGCGGCGTTCGGCGACGCGGTCGGGATAGCCGACGTCGATCTGCATCAGAAAGCGGTCGAGCTGCGCCTCGGGCAGCGGATAGGCGCCTTCCTGCTCGAGCGGGTTCTGGGTCGCCAGCACGTGGAACGGCGTCGGCAGGTCGTGGCGCGCGCCGGCGACCGTCACATGATGCTCCTGCATCGCCTGCAACAACGCCGACTGGGTGCGCGGGCTGGCGCGGTTGATCTCGTCGGCCATCAGCAGCTGGGCGAAGATCGGGCCTTTCAGGAAGCGGAAGCCGCGCTTGCCGTCGGCGCCTTCCTCCATCACTTCGGCGCCCAGAATGTCGGAAGGCATCAGGTCGGGCGTGAACTGGATGCGCAGCGCGTCGAGGCCGAGCACGATGCCGAGCGTCTCGACGAGCTTGGTCTTGGCGAGACCGGGCACGCCGATCAACAGACCGTGACCACCCGCCAGCAGCGTCGTCAGCGTGTGGTCGACCACCTGCTTCTGGCCGAAAATGACGTTCCCGATCGATTCGCGGGCCGCGTTCACCCGCTCAAGCGTCGCCTCCGCCGCCTTGGCGACGCCGGCCTCGAATTCCGCAACGGCCATGAAATCTCCTGTTCCGGGCCCGGCGCCCCTTCCCGAATCAACCCATTGGCTTCAAGGCAAGAATGAAGCCGGGTTTCCCTTCGGGCGCTACGCTCTATAAGATTAGGCCCTGCGGCGCGCGCGTCGAGCCGCATTTCCTGTCATTGTTGCCGACAATCTACGCGAGATTATGGCGCACGAGAACAGCGATACCCCCCGCGGCCGGGCGCCCGATGAGGCGATTGCAGGCCTCGGTCAAGTTGCGACGGTCGCCCGCCGCGGCCCGGCGCCCGTGCATCTGTGGAACCCGCCCTATTGCGGCGAGATCGATATGCGCATCGCCGCCGACGGCACGTGGTTCTACATGGGCTCGCCGATCGGCCGGGCGCCGCTCGTGCAATTGTTCTCGTCGATCCTGCGCAGGGACGGCGAACAATATGTGCTCGTCACGCCGGTCGAGCGGGTCGGCATCCGGGTCGACGACGCGCCCTTCCTCGCCGTCGAAATGCAGGTCGAAAATCCGGGCCCGGACCAGAAGCTCAGTTTCCGCACCCAGGTGGAAGATGTCGTCGCGGTCGATGGCGAGCATCCGTTGCGCTTCGAGGCCGGCGCCGCCGACGGCGTGAAGCCCTACTTCAAGGTGCGCGGCGAGCTCTGGGCGCTGGTGAAGCGGGCCCTGTTCTATGACCTCGTCGCGCTCGGCGGCGTGGAGCCTTGGCAGGGCGAAAACTGGTTCGGCGTCCGCTCCAGCGGCCAGTTTTTTCCGATGCGGCCGGCGCGCGAAATCGAAGGGCTCTGATCATTCCGTATCCCGTCCCCTTTACCGCTGATGCGCTGCGACGCCTGGTGGGCGAACGGCTGCCAGCGGAGCTTCCGTCCGAGACCTTCGATAACGCCGTCTGGCCGCGCGCCAGCGACTTCAAGCTCAATGGCGGCAATCCCCACCTCGACACGCTGGTCGCGTCGCGTCCGGCGGCGGTGCTCGCGCCGATCGTCGTCCGTCCGGACGGCCTGCATCTGCTGTTGACGGAGCGCGCCTCGCATCTGCGCGCCCATTCGGGACAGGTGGCGTTTCCCGGCGGCAGGATCGAACCCGGCGAAACGGCGGAACTCGCCGCGTTGCGCGAATCTGCAGGAGGAAATCGGCCTTGAGCCGGGCTTCGTCGAGCCACTCGGCTGGCTCGATCCCTACCTCACTGGCACCGGGTTCCGCATCGCGCCGCTGGTCGCGCTGGTCAAACCGGGCTTTGACCTGGTCATCAACGCCAATGAAGTGGCCGAAGCGTTCGAGACGCCGCTCGCCTATCTGATGAACCCGGAAAATCACCGGCTGGAAGAGCGCGAATGGCAGGGCCTCAAGCGCCGGTACTACGCCATGCCACACGACGGCCATTACATCTGGGGCGCACCGCCGGCATCATCCGGAACATGTTCGAGAGGCTGTTCGCGTGAGCGGGATGCGTCCTGTTTCGGATTGACCTTCCCCTGCGAGCTCGGAGAAGGCTCTGGTTACGGGCGTGCATGTGGGGAGAGCGGCTCGAACCCGCCGGTTAGCCACAGCATCGCAAGCGTGAGAACGCAGCGGAGGGGGTTGTCCCGTTCTCCCCGCGAGCGGGGAAAGGCTGCCGCCACGAGCGTTTGCGCGTCGCAAGCGATAGAACGAGCGGAGGCGGTCGTCCCTCTCGATGCGCGGGAAGTGGCCGAAGGCCGTTGAGCCGCCGCTGTACAGCGGGTGTCGACGGCTTCTGTCAAGCGGCATCGGCCTGTTCGCGAGCTCCCTCTGCGCGTCGACCTTCTCCCCGCAAGCGGGGATCAGGCAACTCTCACCTGCGCCTCTCGATGGCCCCGCCATGTTAGGCCGCATCGCCTTCGAGACCGTGGCGCTGTTCCTTGCGCCGTTTGTCCTGTTCGCGATCTATCTGATCCTGCGGGCGCGCTATCCGCTCGAGATCGAGCATTGGACGCGCGGGCGCGTTTCCTGGCTGACGCTGGCGGGCGTCGCGCTTGCCCTCGTCGGCTTGATAGGGCTCGAAATCCTCGCGCCGCGCGGACGGGGCGTCTATGTCCCGGCGCACAACGTCAACGGAGTGCTCGTGCCCGGACATTTCGAGTGACGAGCCTGCCGGGATTGGTCGACGGCCGGCTCGCGGATGCGACGCTGCTGCGCGACGGGCCGCTCGCCCGCGCGCTCGCTGCGCTCAACGGCGATGGCGAGGAGACGCGGCTGGTCGGCGGCGCGGTGCGCGATCTCGCGCTTGGCGACCGCCCCGGCGATTTCGACCTTGCTACGACCGCTCTGCCCGAGGAGACAATCCGGCGCGCGCGGGCCGCGGGCTTCGGGGTCGCGCCGACCGGGCTTGCGCACGGCACGATCACCGTTCTGGTCGAGGGACGCCCCTTCGAGACGACGACGCTTCGCGAGGACATCGAGACATTCGGTCGACAGGCGACGGTCCGCTTCGGTCGTGATTTCAGGCTCGACGCGTTGCGCCGCGACTTCACGATCAACGCGCTGTCGCTCGATGCGACGGGCCGGTTGCACGACTATTGCGGCGGACGCGACGATCTCGCCGCCGGCCGGGTGCGCTTCATCGGCGACGCGCGCCAGCGGATCCGCGAGGATTATTTGCGCATCCTGCGCTTCTTCCGCTTTTCAGCGCGCTACGCGGGCGGGCCGCTCGATCCCGATGGGCTCTCGGCGTCGATCGCCGAGCGCGATGGGATGGAAATTCTTTCGCGCGAGCGCGTGCGCGCCGAACTCCTCAAGCTGCTGGTCGCGCCGCGCGCCGGCGAGACCGTCGCCGTGCTTGCGGAAGCGGGTCTTGCAGGACCGCTCCTGGCGGGGACCGTCGACGCGGCGCGACTCGTCCGCGCCATCGCCATCGAGGCTTGCTTCGGCGAGCCGCCCGACGCGCTGGCGCGGCTGGCCGCGCTGGGGGTTAGGATCCGCGAGGACGCCGAACGGCTACATCGAGCGTCTGCGGCTATCGAACGCGGAGTACGATCGGCTGGACGCGATTGCAGCGCGCGCTGGAAGCCCAGCATGGCGTGTAGGCGCCGCCCAGCCTTGGCGATCTCCGCATCTTGTTGTTTGAGCGCGGTCGTCAGGGCGCCCGCGACGCTATGCAGTTTGCGGCGATCGATGCCGGAGCGCGAGGCCGACATGGCGCGGTTCGCGTCTGCGTTTCGTTTTGTCAGCGATACGCCGCAGCCGCGGCTGCCGTTCAGCGGCGCCGATATTCTGGCGCGCGGCATCGAGCCGGGCAAAGGCGTCGGCGCGATCCTCAAGCGGCTGCAGGCGCTCTGGATCCGCGCCGGTTTCCCGCGTGAGCCGGAGGTGCTGGCGAGACTGCTCGACGAGGCGACAGAACAGCAGGGATTAGCGATCACAATTCTCGTGGATGTTGACTGATAGCCGGCCAGCCGCGGATTTGGCCTCTCCATCATCGCCCGCGGTAGTTCAGGCAAATAGCTTCACCTTGGCTTCGACGTCGAGCGCATCGATTTCCCGCAGCGCCGCAAACCGTTCTCCGAGATCGGGGCGCGGCTTGGGCTCGTCCAGAACTTCAGGCGGTTTCGACGCTATCGCATCGGGCGGAAATCGATCGGCGCGTCGCGGCCCTTCGACAGCTGCCCGAGAAAAGACTTGTAGGCGACTACGCGACGGGTGAGACGGTCGAGCGCGGTGAGAATCTCTGCGGATTCGACGGTGCGCTGTCGGCGTGAAAATTCGCTTAAAAACCAACGTCCGCGATCCGTTTCGAGCACCGCATTATGCACCGCCTCGAAATCGCGAAATATCAAATCGTGTTCCGATGGCGGATCAATGTCGCCGCACGGCAGTTTGGAATTTATAGCCGTCTCCAAATGCAGCAAAGGTAGGCAAGGACGAGTTGGGGGCGGATTATGGGCGTCGATGCAGATTGTTGGCTTCGCTCGAGCGTTCCGTTAGGGAATCGGGGAGCGCCGGCGATCGAAGGCGCAGACGCGCAATACTGTGGTCCGCTAGGCTCGAACTGCAACCCTTGCGATAGTTGCCTTTGGAAAAGCGTACAACCTTGGCAGGCAATTTCGCTCAGCGAGCCATTAACTACGCGATGCAAATCCTATGGCGCGAAATGCGGAGTTTTCCGGCAAGGCGAGGAATAAGTGAGCCGCCCTTGCGTACGGGCGTCGCGCGCCGCACATTGGCTGAAAGCCAGACAGGGAGAATGAGGCCATGACAAACAAACTTGATGCCCTGCGTGAGATGAGCGTCGTGGTCGCCGACACCGGCGACATGGAATCGATCAAAACGTTCAAGCCGACCGATTTCGACCACCAACCCGACGCTGATCCTGAAAGCTGCGCAACTGCCGGCCTACAATCATCTCGTCGACGAAGCGATCTCCTGGGGCGCCAAGCACAACGCGCCCGGCGGGATTGGTGACCGACCGTCTCGCTGTCAATTTCGGCTCGGAACTCACCCGCATCGTGCCTGGCCGCGTGTCGACCGAAGTCGACGCCGACCTTTCGTTCGACACCGAGGGGACGATCGCCAAGGCCCGCGCGCTGATCGCCGACTATCAAAGCCGCGGCATCGGGCGAGACCGCATCCTGATCAAGCTCGCCGCCACCTGGGAAGGCGCGCAAGCCGCCGCAGTGCTCCAGCGCGAGGGCATCGACTGCAATCTGACGCTTGATCTTCTCGCTCGCGCAGGCGATCGCCTGCGCCAATGCGAAGGCGTTCCTGATCTCGCCGTTCGTCGGCCGCATTCTCGACTGGCACGTCAAGGCCGGCGGCGGGCCCTATGACCAGCGAAACCGACCCCGGCGTCGTTTCGGTGCGCTCGATCTACGCCTATTACAAGACCTACGGCATCAACACGGTCGTCATGGGCGCCTCGTTCCGCAACATCGGCGAGATCGAAGCCTTGGCCGGCTGCGACCGCCTGACCATCTCGCCGCAACTGCTCGGCGAACTCGCCAAGGACGAGGGCGCCCTGCCGCGCCGGCTCGACCCGAAGGCGCCGGGCGAAGCGCCCGCCAAGATCGAACTCGACGAGAAGCATTTCCGCTGGATGCTGAACGAGGACCCGATGGCGACCGAGAAGCTGTCCGAAGGCATCCGGCAGTTCGCCAAGGATCTGGGTTCGCTGCGCGCGATGGTGTCGAAGAAAGTCGCCCAGGCCGCGTAGAGTTCAACGTGTCGCGGAGGACGGCTGCGGGACGACGAAAACCTGCCCAATGTAGATCAGGTTCGGATTATGGATCTGGACCGAATTGGCTTGGAAGATGTCGGAATAATGCAAGCCGTCGCCGTAGAAATGGCGGGCGAGATCCCAGAGATTGTCCCCCTTGACGACCGTCGCGGTACGGATCTCCGCGACAACGGCATGTGAAGGGTCCGCTGACGCGACCGTCAAGTCCATCGAAGGCGAGGCGGCGGCGACCACGGTCTGTTGGGCGTCCGCATCGGCTGACGCCAGGGAGCCGAGGGCAGGCGGCGGGGCGGCGGTCGGCAGAAAATTGACGGTGGGATGCGGCGCGTAAGCGAAGGTGACGTCGGTGGACACTTTCGGCTTGCCGGACGAATCGATCATTTCAGCGCGCAGCGCGTAAATGCCGGCCGTCAGTCCCCGCTCGACCGTTAGCGACCAACGGCCGAGCGCGTCGGCGACGACTTCCGCAACGTACGCACCATTTAGCTTCAGGCGAACTTTCGCGCCGGGGGCTGCGTTGCCTCGGGCTTCGAGCCCGCCATTCTGGTTCGGTCGGGCTTTCGCGATCCGTAACCCTTCCGTCGCCAGTCCCGGCTCCGACGCCACAGGCGAGAGCGTCTGGCTCGCGGCGGCCGTCGTGACATCCTCGGCCGGCGCGGCGCCCGGAGTCGGCGCGACTCCAGCAACTACAGTCGTGTTTGTTGCGTCGGTTTCCACGTGCGCATTGACGACGGCAGGGGTTGGAGAAGGCGTTGGCGCCGCGGCGATTGCCGGCGGCGGCGCGACGCTCGGGATAGGCTTCGGCTCGGCCCGGACAGGCGCCGGTGCCGGCGAGATCGCTGCGACCCCCGCGGCAGGAGGCGCCGGTTTCGGCGGCGTGGCCGCCGTCGCGAGGGCGCGGATCCACCTTGACGGCGGAGACCGCGGACAGAAGTTCAGGTCCGGACGGGGCGGCCGCGGCTAGCTGAAGGGCGTGGTCGCCAGCGATGAGGGGATCCGGAATGATGACGAATTGCCCCAAATCATCGGCCGTGACGTTTGCGACGGTCTTGCCATTGTCGCGCAATTGCACCGACACCCGCGGCTCTGCATGTCCGGCGACGACTGTGTCGCCACCTGGTTCCACCCTGACGATGTCAAACGCGGGCGGCATCGGGCCGGCTTTCGCCGCCTCGGATTTGACCAGATCGGCGCCTAACTTTGGCTCGGCGGGTTCGGGCACAATATTTGTGTTTTTGGCGCTGATAGGGGCCGACGCAGGCGCAACGGTCTCTTGTAGCGTACTGAAGAATGCGTCTATACCGCCTATACGTTCGACCGCAATTCCCGCGACGACAGCACAAGCCGCTCCGCCTCCCACAGCTGACCATACAGCCAGTAACCGCATGCCTCGCGCCTCCACCGACTCATGATGATAAAACTTGCACCCGTGCTGTGGCAACGGCGTTCCGCAGCCGAATTGCAAACCGCTGACGCAGATTTTGTCGAGGCGAGGGTCAATGGAGTTGCGCATCGCCTTGCGCCGCTTCGGGAGCTTGGCCGACTGACGCAGCGCTGGAAGCAGATTCGCCTAAAACCGGAAGCCGCCGCGCGAGGATACTTCTCAATTCGAATCGGAGGCGCCGAGCGACGCTACGTCCCCGCATCTGGATCGCTGCCGATGTATGTGCGTCTCGAGGACGCGAACCGGCTGGAAATCGATCCTTCTGATGGCGTGCTCGAAGAGATGCCGATCGGCGTCGCTCTGATGGCGGGCCTGCGAATGAGGTTCCGCGCCTGGGAAAATTACGGCCTCCGTTATCCCGGAGTGCGAATTGTGTCGGGCGGCTCGCACGCGGATAGCCGTCGTTTCCGAAAACACATCGAGACTTCCCGGCGTCACCAAAGCGCCTGGGACGGGGATTTCGTGGCGGCGCATCCCGAAATTATCGTCGGTTGGCCGTTCGAACCTTCGCTGACCCGCGCGCCAACTGAAGGGGCGCGCGTCGCCGTCGCGATCCACCTCTATTACACGGAGCTTTGGGACGAATTCGAAACACTGCTGGGGCGCTGGACTCTGCCGTTTCGGCTTTTCCTCACGATCAGCAAGCCCAATCCGGAGCTAGAGGCCCGGGTGCGCCGCACATTTCCCGACGCCGTCGTGCGGGTGGTCGAGAACCTCGGCCGCGACGTGCGTCCGTTCCTGCTGTGGCTCGAGGAGGGCGCGTTCGACAGTTTCGATCTCGTTTGTAAGCTCCACAGCAAGCGTTCCTGCGGCGGTGGACGCCTGCCGACCTTCGGCGACGCGCTGCGCCGGACCAATCTGCACGATCTCATCGCCGATCCGGCGAGGGTTGCGGAAACGGTCGCGCGCTTCGATGCGGCCGACGATCTGGGCCTCGTGGGCTCGGCGCGCTTCCTGTCGGCCTCGACCGCCGCCGACCCCAAAGACGTGATGGGACCCAATCGCCCCAACGTGCTGAAAATCGCCAAGCGGCTCGGCGCGCCGCTCACAGAGCCGGACTTCGATTTTTTTGAGGGCACGATGTTCTGGGCGCGACCGCGCGCGCTGGCGCCGATCGCCGAGCTGAACCTCTCGGCCAGTGATTTCGAGCCGGAATGCGGCCGGCTCGATGGCACGACCGAACACGCGATCGAGCGATTGTTCAATCATGTCGCGCGTACGGCAGGCTTCCGCGTCGAGACCACCCGAGCCGACTGAGCCTACATCGGCGGCGTGACGCCACGGCCGACGAGAACGAAGCTCGCCTGCACGGCGCCGTCGTCGGCCTTCGTCCCTCGCGCGATGATCTCGGCCCCCGGCTTGAGCTCGGAGCGTTCGCCTGGCGCAAACTTCACGATCTTGGTGGCCGGGTCGATTCTTATCGTCTGCGAACCGCTGGCATAGCTGACCGTCAGTTTCGCGCCATCCACGCCGTCGACGCGCGCCGTCATTGCGCCGTTGGTCATGGTGCTGCCTGGCCCAAGATCGAACGCGCGATGCCCCTCGCCCGTCCCGCGCAACGCCTCGGGGAAGATGTGGACCTCAATCGCCTTGAGGCCATCCTCGCCTTCCGGCACGGCGGCTACGCCGACGAACACATTCTCGCTGAGATCCTTGAGTTCGGCGGGCACAATGGCCGTCACCTTCAGATCCGGCTTGAGGCCGATCGTCGCCGGAGCGCCAGCCCGCGTCTTGACGTCCAGCACGGCGCCATCGGCAGAAACCGAGACGATCGTGCCTCGGACGGTTGTGGCCGACTGGGCGATCGCCGGAGCGCTGGTGAGCGCGAGCAGCGCGAGTACTCTGATAAATAGCCGCATTCGCTGTCCTTTTGGTTCAGGCGCCGAACTTGCCGCCCTTTGACGCGTTATACATGGCGCGCTCACGCGCGCCGCACAGGGCCGCCGGGATCAATCCCTCGCGAGCTGTGCGGATTTCGGCCGATAGCTTGACGCTTCCTACGAGTGGGCTCGACGAGCGGGACCGAAATGTGCCAGCTTGAAGGGACAAGGCCGGGCAACACGGCCCCGTAAGCGTTTTACTGGGAGCGTTTGCGATGGTTGATTATGTGGCGATCCTAAATAGGGCGGTGCACGTGTCGGGAACCCGCCCGCTATCGAGAGTGAGCCGCGCGTCGGTTTATCGCAGTTCGCTGCGATCGCTCGACGCGCAATACCGCCGGACTCATCCCGGCGCCACAACTGAAGAGGTCGAGCGCGAGCTGCGGCAATTCGCGCTAGCCGTGCGAACGATCGAGAGCGGGCTGGCGACCGCGGCGGAGTGAACGCCGCGGCTTAGTTCAGAAGTTGAAGTGGGCGAGACGCAAGGCGTCTTCATAGGCCTTTTTCGCGCTCTTCACGCGGGCGCGCACATCGGCTTCGCGGAAATTAGCGCCTTCCCACCGGTCGATCTCGGCGATGCTATGGGCGACCGAAGCGAGCGCCTCCTCTTCGCGGATGGCGGCAATCCAGTCCTCTACGGCCGCTTTGTAGGCAGCCTGTTTCGCGTCGAGTTCTGCAGTGTCCTGAGCCATGATCGTCCTCCGGCGCCAATTATGTGCGGAGGTTGATGTCGGGTGCGTGACGGATGCACCTCTGTAGCCGCGGTCGTTGACCGCGGGGGGCGCCGCAGCAAGAACACTCGCAGGAAAGCGGCAGCTGGCAGACCGGGGTCGGCGACCCCGTCTACAAACCTACGCCGCCGCGATTTTCGACGAGGGGCCGGCGTTGCGGACGTGGTCGTCGGTGTGCGCCTCGAATTTCCGGAAGTTGTCGCGAAACATCTGCACGAGCTTGCCGGCGACGTCGGCAAATTCGGCCTTGTTGCGCCAGGTCTTGTGCGGTTCGAGGATGTGAGGCTCGACGCCCGGCACGTCTTTCGGCACGGCGAGCCCGAAATAGGGATCGGTGCGGAATTTGGCGTTGTGCAGCGAACCGTCGAGCGCCGCCGTCAGCAGCCGCCGCGTGACGCGAATCGGCATGCGGCGGCCGACGCCGACGCGTCCGCCCGTCCAGCCGGTGTTGACGAGCCAGCAGTCGACGTGATGGCGCGCCACCAGATCGCGCAGCAGGTTGCCGTAAACCGTCGGATGCAGCGGCATGAACGGCGCGCCGAAACAGGTCGAAAACGTCGCCGAGGGCTCCGTGACGCCCTTCTCGGTTCCCGCGACCTTCGCCGTATAGCCCGACAGGAAGTGGTACATCGCCTGCGCGGCGTCGAGCTTGGCGATCGGCGGCAGCACGCCGAACGCGTCGCAGGTCAGCATGATGATGTTCTTGGGATGCTTGGCGCGCCCGGATTCCGAGGCGTTGGCGATGAAATGCATCGGGTAGGCGATGCGGGTGTTCTCGGTCTTGCTCTGGTCGTCGAAATCGGGAACGCGCAGCTCGGGGTCGAGCGCCACGTTCTCCATGACCGTGCCGAAACGCTCGGTGGTCGAGTAGATTTCCGGCTCGGCCTCGCGCGAGAGTTTGATCGCCTTGGCGTAGCAGCCGCCTTCGAAATTGAAGATGCCGCTCTTGCCCCAGCCGTGCTCGTCGTCGCCGATCAGCGTCCGGTGCGGGTCGGCTGACAGCGTCGTCTTGCCGGTGCCCGAGAGCCCGAAGAAAATCGCCGCGCCTTCCCCGCCCTTCGCAGTGTTGGCCGAACAATGCATCGGCATCACCTGCTGCTTGGGCAGAACGTAATTGAGATAGGTGAACACCGACTTCTTCATCTCGCCAGCGTAGCTGGTGCCGCCAATCAGCACGATGCGGCGCGTGAAATCGCAGGCGATCACCGTCTCGGTGCGGCAGCCATGGCGCTTTGGATCGGCCTTGAACGAAGGCAGATCGACGATCGTCAACGTCGGGACAAATGCAGCAAGATCTTCGCGCGGCGGCCGGATCAGCAGGTTGCGGATGAACAGCGAATGCCACGCAAATTCGGTGAACACCCGCGCCTTTACGCGCAACGCCGGATCGGCGCCGCCGTAGAGGTCCTGAGCGAAAAGCGTCTTGCCCTTGGCGTGGGTCAGGAAATCGCCGAGCAGCAGATCGAAGTGCTCGCGCGACATCGCGTTGTTGTTGTCCCACCAGACGATCGGATCGGTCTCGGCGTCGCGAACGACAAACTTGTCTTTGGGGCTGCGGCCGGTATGCACGCCGGTATCGGCGACGAGCGGGCCGTGCTCGGCGATATGCGCCTCTTGAAGCTGCAGCGCGTGCTCATAAAGCTGCGGCGCGCCGAGGTTCCAGTTGACGCCGGCGAGCTCGGCAAAGCCGAATTTGTCTGCGCCGAAATCCTTGTTGCGTTCCCCCGTCTCAATCATACGCCGTCCCTTAAAGATCGCGTTTGTTCAAAAAGCCTCCTCGGCTTGAGGCTTCGACAGACAACCGTCAAGACGTCTAAAGGGCCTAGAATTAAGTAATCCGGGCAGAGATATTGACATGTCAACTCGACCCGAGGATCCCGGTTCGCTACGAGACGCGGCGCGCGCTGGGCGGCGCCATGTGCGCGCCGCCTGACCACCGCGATGCCGTCAGCTAATTAAGTTCAGCCCACTTCCGCGTTGGTCGGCAATCGTCCGTTCGGGGTCAGCTTGTTGATGAGTTGCGGCAGAACGGCGGAGAGGCCTGCCAGCAATTGCTCCTTGCTCAAGCCCGTCTTGGCGGCGAGTTGATCAAGCGTATCCTGGCCGAGGGCGTTGCCCAGCGAGCCCGGCTGAATAGGCTGATTTGGCCCGTTGCCGACCCATGAATTGGCGACTTCGCCATGTCCGGCCGAATTCAACTTGCCCAGGATGTTGCTGAGCCCATCCAGGATGCTGCCGCCGGCCGGCAAAGCCGACGGGTCCGAAGTTGGAATCTGCGTCGGCGCTGGCGCCGGAGCGGGCGTCGACGAAGAGCCCGAACCCATCCAGTGGCGCAGCAGCAGCGCGCCTGCCGCAATGGCAATCGGCGTGGCGAGATCGCCACCCGGCACCGACCCTTTGAGCGCATCGTCAAACATACCCATGTCGACCTCCCGTTGCATCCAAGTGGAGAACTCTACCGGCTTGCCTTTTGCGCGTCCATCCCGCAGGTTCCGCGGCGTAACGGAGGAGCGGCGCCATGGGTTGGATTTCCTGGATCATTCTCGGCCTTATTGCCGGGTTCATTGCAAGCAAGATCGTCAACAGGACGGGCTCCGGCATATTGCTGGACATCGTGATCGGCATCGTCGGCGCGGTGATCGGCGGCTTCATCGGCGACAAGCTTGGCTATGGCGGCGTCAACGGCCTGAATCTCTGGAGCCTTGTTCTCGCCGTGGTCGGCGCGGTGATCGTACTGGTCGCTTATCGCGCTATCGCAACGCGGACGTGACAGCGACCTGAGCCGGTAAGCCGGTTCAATATGGCGCGTTTTGCGAGCTCGCGAACGCGCCATATTTTTTAAGCACACGCATCCAGAATTCCTGGAGATCGAGCCTTGTCAGAAACCGCCGCTAACGCGCCGCCGTCTCTCTCCACGGCCGAGGCGACCGTCGAGACGTTGATAGCCGCCGGCATCGACAAGGTGTTCGCGCTGCCGGGCGTCCACAACGATCCGTTGTTCGACGCCTTTTATGGCGCGAAGGATCGGCTGAAGCTGCTGCACGCGCGCCACGAACAGAGCGCGGCCTATATGGCGCTCGGCGCCGCGATGGCGACCGGGCGGCCGCAAGCCTTTTCCGTCGTGCCCGGTCCCGGTTTCCTCAATGCGAGCGCGGCGATGCTGACCGCGCAGACGCTCAACGCGCCGGTGCTCGCGCTCTCCGGTCAGATTCCGCAGCGCGACATCGATCGCGGCCACGGTCACCTGCACGAGTTGCACGACCAGATCGGCATCGCGCGCCATTTCAACAAATATGTCGAGCGCATCCGCGCGCCGCAGGACGCGCCGAGGCTCGTCAACGAGGCGCTGGCGGCGGCGATGCGCGGCCGTCGCGGCCCTGTGTATCTCGAATGCGCGATGGACGTTTGGGGCCGTCGGGCCTCTGTAGACCTCCTGCCGCCGTTCGCAGCCGCCCCGCCGTCACCCGTCGACCCCGACGCGATCGAGCGCGCCGCCAAAATTCTCGGCGCCGCGAAACGCCCGGTCATTGTCGTCGGCGCGGGCGCCCTCGACGCAGGAGCCGCAGGTGACGGCGCTCGCCGAAATGCTGGAGGCGCCGGTCATCGCCTATCGTCGCGGCCAGGGCGTCGTTTCGGCGCGCCATCGGCTCGCCGTCAACCTGCCGATCGGACATCGCCTGTGGCGCGACGCCGACGCGGTGATCGGCATCGGCACCAAACTGCTGATCCAGCATTCGCAATGGGGCATCGACAAGGACCTCAAGATTGTCCGCATCGACATCGATCCCGAGGAGACCGAGCGATGGGCGAAGCCCGATGTCGGCATCGTTGGAGATGCGGCGGTCGCCGTCGCCGCGCTGCTCGACCGGTTGCCTGCTCACAACGCCAAGCGCGACAGCCGCGCCGACGAAATCGCCGGCCATAGCGCATGGCTCGCCGAGCGGCTTTCGCGGCTCGAGCCGCAGATGAGCTATCTGCGCGCCATGCGCCAGGCGTTGCCGGAAAACGGCGTGCTGGTTGATGAAGTAACGCAGCTCGGCTTCGCCGCGCGCCTGGCGTTTCCTGTCTATCGGCCGCGCAGCTATCTTTCGCCGGGTTCGCAGGACAATCTCGGCTGGGGATACGGAACCGCGCTTGGCGTCAAAGCCTCCCTGCCGGACGCGCCTGTGCTGGCGACCGCCGGCGACGGCGGCTTCCTCTACCAGATCGGCGAGCTCGCCACCGCCGCGCAACACAATCTCGGCGTCGTGGTCGTCGTGTTCGACAACGGCCAGTTCGGCAACGTGAAGCTGCTGCAGCGAGAGAATTTCGGCGGCCGCCACATCGCCGCCGATCTGGTCAATCCGGACTTCGGCGCCGTGGCGGAAAATTTTGGCGTCGAGGCCTACCGGGTTAACGATCCGCCAGGCCTCGAACGCGCGCTCAACCTCGCGTTCGCGGCGAATAGGCCCGCGCTCGTCCACGTCCGCTGCGGCGAAATGCCGAGCCCCTGGGACATGATCAGAATGCCGCAAGTGCGGGGGTGAGCCCCTTCTCCCGCTTGCGGGAGAAGGTGGCCGAAGGCCGGATGAGGGCACTCTCTCGCCGCCCAAAACCCCTCATCCCCGCTTCGCGGACCTTCTCCCGCGAGCGGGAGAAGGGGCTAACTCCTCAGCGCGGCGTTGTCGGCGTCATAGGGGCTGTCGCCAATCACCATCGCGCGCCTGGGGTGGCCGAGCACGAACACTTCCATCTCGGTTCCCACGACAGCGAATTCCGGCTTCACCATCGCGAGCGCCAGCGATTGCTCTGTTCTCCAACCAAAGCCGCCGGAGGTCGTTCGCCCGATGGCATGTCCATCTTTCGTCACCGGCTCTGAGCCGCGCGCATCGGCGTCGCCGACGCCGGCCAGTTCCAGCGTGACCAACTTGTTGGCGAACCCCTTGTCGCGCCAGGCGAGCAGCGCGTCCTTGCCGAGGAATGGCTTCTTCAGGCTGACGAAGCGTTCCAGCCCAGACTCGAACGCAGCATATTCGATCGAAAGCTCGCGGCCGACATATTTGTAGGATTTCTCAAGCCTGAGACTATCCATGGCGCGGATGCCGAACGGCTTGATGCCGAAATCGGCGCCCGCCGCCATCAGTTTATCGAAAATGTAGTTCTGCATCTCGATCGGATGATGGATCTCGAAGCCGAGTTCGCCAATGAAGTTGACGCGCAACACCAGCGCGCCCGCCGCGCCGATCGACATCGGCTTGGCGGTCAGCCACGGGAACGCCGCGTTGGAAATGTCCGCGTCAACCACGCGCGCCAGCACTTCGCGCGAGCGCGGGCCGGCGAGCACGAGCACGCCGTATTGCGTCGTGACCTTTGTGAGGATCACCGATCCGTCCGTGGGCAGCAGTTTCTGCAGTGAGTCGTAATCGTGGGTTTCGAGCGCGCCGGCCGAGACCAGATAGAAGCGCTCCGACGACACCCGGGTCAGGGTGAACTCGGCGCGCACGCCGCCGCGCTTGGTCAGCAGATAGGTCAGCGTCACGCGGCCCGGCGTCTTCGGGATGGCGTTGGTGAAGATCGCGCCCAGCCACGCTTCAGCGCCGGCGCCCGAAACCTCGAACTTGGCGAACGCCGACATGTCCTGAAGGCCGACGTTCTCGTAAACGTTGCGGCATTCCGCGCCGATGAAGGAAAAATCGTTGGAGCGTCGAAAGCTCCATTTCTCGCGCGGCCGTTCGCCCGGTTTCGCTTCCGGGTGGTTCTCATTCAGCAGCACGTCGGGCTTGGCCAGTTCCTCGTCGGTGAGGCCGTAACCCGCCGGAACAAAGAAATTCGGCCGCTCCCAACCATAGACGGAGCCGAAGACTGCGCCGAGCGCCTTCATGCGGTCGTAGCAGGGCGTCTGACGCAAAGGCCGCGCGGCGCCGCGCTCTTCGTTGGGGTAATGGACCGTGAAGACTTTTGCGTAGGCCTCCTCGTTCTTCTCGATCAGATAGCCGGACTGTGCATAGGGCCCGAAGCGGCGCGGGTCGACGCCGAGCATGTCGACGGTCGGTTCGCCCTCAACGATCCATTCGGCGATTTGCCAGCCGGCGCCGCCCGCCGCCGTAACGCCGAACGAATGGCCCTCGTTCAACCAGACATTCTTGAGGCCCGGCGCGGGACCCACGATCGGCGAGCCGTCGGGCGTGTAGGCGATGGCGCCGTTGTAGACCTTCTTGACGCCTACTTCGCCAAAAGCCGGCACGCGCGCGATCGCCGTTTCGATGTACGGCGCGAGACGGTCGAGGTCTTCCTGAAACAGCTCGTATTCGCTCTGCGCGGAGGGTCCGTCGACGTAGCAGGCGGGCGCGCCGATTTCGTAGGGTCCGAGCAGCAAGCCGCCCGCCTCCTCGCGCATGTACCAGGACGAATCGGATTCGCGCAGCACGCCCATTTCGGGCAGCCCCTTGGCGCGCCGCGCCTGTATCTCGGGATGCGCTTCGGTGACGATGTACTGATGCTCGACCGGGATGACGGGCACGTTGATGCCGAGCATGCGGCCGGTCTGGCGGGCGAAATTGCCGGTCGCCGAGACCAGGTGCTCGCAGGTGATTTCGCCTTTGTCGGTCGTCACTTTCCACTCGCCCGACGCGGTGCGCGCGATCGAGAGAACCGTCGTGTTGCGGTTGATCTCCGCGCCGCGATCCCGCGCGCCCTTGGCGAGCGCCTGGGTGAGATCGGCGGGTTGAATGTAGCCGTCTTGCGGATGGCGGATGGCGCCGATTAGGTCTTCGACATTGCAGAGCGGCCAGAGCTCCTTCACCTCGGCCGGCGTCAGGAACTCGACGTCGATGCCGCCGATCGTCGAGGCGACGCCGGCGTAATAGCGATATTCGTCGAGCCGGTCTTTGGTGCGCGCGAGCCGAATGTTGGACACCTGTCGGAAGCCGACGTCTAGACCGGTCTCCGCCTGCAGCGTCTTGTAGAGGCCTACCGAATATTTGTGCAGTTGTCCCACCGAATAGGACAGGTTGAACAACGGCAGCAGGCCCGCCGCGTGCCAGGTCGAGCCCGACGTCAGCTCCTTGCGCTCGAGCAGTACGCTGTCCGACCAGCCCTTCTTCGCCAGATGGTAGAGGGTTGAGACGCCGACAACGCCTCCGCCGATCACGACCGCGCGCGCATGAGACCGCATTCTATCCCCTCAACTTGTCTGCTACCGGCGACCACGCCTCAGTAATTCATGTCGGGCATGGAAGCCTTCTTGGCTTCGATGAACGCCCGCAGCGCTTCGTCGACTCCCGGGTCGATCGCCGGCGCCTCGTATTCCCGCAGCATTTTCTTCCAGACGGCGTTGGCGCGCTGGGCCGCGTCTTTCGAGCCTTCCTCGAGCCATTGCTCATAGGAATTGTTGTCGGCAGTCTCGAAGCGATAAAACGCCGTCTCGAAATTGGCCTGCGTGTGGCCGCAGCCGAGGAAGTGTCCGCCAGGTTCGACCTGGTGGAACGCCTCCATGCCCTGGCCGTTTTCTGTGAGGTCGATGCCCTTCGCAAGCTTCTGCATCGCGCCGAGCTGATCGAAATCGAGCACGAATTTTTCGTAGGAGGCTGACAGGCCGCCTTCCATCCAGCCTGCGGCGTGCAGCACGAAGTTGGTGCCGGCAAACATGGTCGGCAGCAGCGTCTGCGCGCTCTCGTAGGCCGCCTGCGCGTCGGGCAGCTTCGATGCGCACAACGATCCGCCGGTGCGGAACGGCAGTTTCATGCGGCGCGCAAGCTGGCCCGCGCCGTAGATCGCCAGCGCCGCCTCGGGCGTGCCGAAGGTCGGCGCGCCGGACTGCATCGACAGCGTCGAAACGAACGTGCCGAAGATCACTGGCGCGCCCTTGCGCACCAGCTGGCAGAACGAGACCCCCGCCATCACTTCGGCGAGCACCTGCGTCAACGTGCCGGCGACCGTCACCGGGCTCATCGCGCCGGACAGGATGAAAGGCGTGATGATGCAGGCCTGATTGTTGGCCGCGTAGACTTCCGCCGCGCCGAGCATGGTCGAATCCCACACCAGCGGCGAATTGGCGTTGATCAGCGAAGTGCAGACCGTGTGATCCTGGAGGAATTCCTTGCCGAACAGGATTTCAGACATGGCGACCGTGTCGGCTGCCCGCTCAGGCTTGGTGACCGACCCCATGTAGGGTTTGTCGGACAGGCGCATGTGCGAATAGACCATCTCGAGATGGCGCTTGTTGACCGGCAGGTCGACCGGCTCGCAAACCGTGCCGCCGGAATGGTGGATGTTGGGGCTCAGATAGGCGAGCTTGACGAAATTCTGGAAGTCCTCGATCGCGCCGTAGCGCCGGCCACGGTCGAGATCGTGGACGAACGGCGAGCCGTAGTTCGGCGCAAACACGGTCGCGTCGCCGCCGATCATCACGTTGCGTTCGGGGTTGCGCGCGTGCTGGATGTAGGTTTGCGGCGCGGTCGCGCAGAGCTGGCGCGCCAGTCCCCGCGGAAACCGCACCCGCTCGCCCTTGATGTCGCAGCCGGCGTCCTTCAGCCGCTTGAGCCCGGTGGGATATTCGCGGAACTCGATGCCGATCTCCTGCAACAGCGTTTCCGCGTTGCGCTCGATGATCTCCAGGCCTTCTTGGCTGAGGATCTCCGTAAGCGGAAGCGCACGCACGATGTAGGGCGCGGACACGGTGCTGCGCTGGGCGCGCGCGGCGCGTCTGGCTTCGCGACCACGGCGCGGCTCGGAGGGAGGGGCTTCAACAGACATCGACGAACTCCGGCAGGCGATCAGAGGACGCTAGCGTGGCGGACTGTGCGCCGATTGTCGCGGCGTTTGAAACCGAAAAATGCGGCGCGCGCATAAGCTGCGGCGGGGCCGTGGCGCCGCTCGGCTCCTGCCGAAAGGGATATTGGCATCAGGCGTCTCTCCCGGATTGGCGGCGTTCTTTCGTCCGCATTGCGGGCACTTTACCGCAATCCGCGGCCGGCGAAAGCGGCCGCCATTGACCCCGGCGCAATCCCCGTGTTGGTCTCGTTTGGAGTTTGAGCCCATGCAGGACGGACGATGTCAGAACCCGAGACCACGGAACCACGCGTGATCTATCGTGTCCGCGTCGGCGCGCCATGGCTCGACTACAACGGCCACATGAACGACGCGGCCTATGCGATCGTATTCAGCCACACCTGCGACGCGCTGATGGACACGATCCACCTCGACGCCGCGACCCGGAGGGCAACGGGACAAACGCTCTATACGCTGAAAATGATGCTGCACTACTACAGGGAGATCAAGGAAGGCGCCGAACTCGAGGTGACCTGCCAGGTTCTGGAACACGACGACAAGCGGCTGCGCGTCTGGTTCCAGATGCGCGAGGCCGGAGCGGAGGCGCCCTCGGCGGCGAGCGAACAATTGCTGCTGTCCGTTTCGCAGACCCATGGCGCGCAGGGCCGCGGCGTGGAGCCCTTCTACCAAGGCGGCGCTCGTTGAACTCGCAAACCGGCACGCCGAGCTCGCCTGGCCTGCGGAAGCCGGACAGGGCATTCGACTGAAGAAAGCGTGATCGGCGCCCCTCGCGCTACGCCGACTTTCGGCGGTAGAATGCCCTCGGGCGTAGAACCGCGCCGCTGAGGAACCGCCATGGAGCTTTTCGCCGGACCGGTGTTCGATATGGCGCGCGCCCAGTTCCACGTCATCGCCGACCATCTCGAAATCCCCGAAGATGAGCGCGACCGGCTGCTGCTGCCCAAGCGCGCGATCTCGGTCTCCTGTCCTATCCATATGGACGACGGGCGCACCAAGGTTTTCATGGGTTATCGGGTGCAGCACCATTTGACGCTCGGGCCGGCCAAGGGCGGCACGCGCTTCGCGCCCAATGTCGACATCGGCGAAGTCGCCGCGCTCGCCGTCTGGATGAGCTGGAAATGCGCGCTCGCCGAGTTGCCCTACGGCGGCGGCAAGGGCGGCGTGACGGTCGATCCGAGCGCGCTTTCGATGCGGGAGCTGGAAAACCTGTCGCGCCGCTACATGCAGGAGATGATCCCGTTCGTCGGCCCGCGCACCGACGTCATGGCGCCCGACATGGGCACCAACGAGCAGGTGATGGCGTGGTTCATGGACACCTACTCGATGTATCAGGGCGTCACCGTGCCCGAGATCGTCACCGGCAAGCCGGTCGGATCGGGCGGCACGCTCGGCCGCCGCGAGGCGACCGGCCACGGCGTCGCCTTCCTCGCGTTTCGCGCGCTCGAGCGGCTGGGGATGAAGATCGAGGATTCGACCGCGATCGTGCAGGGCTTTGGCAATGTCGGCTCGCATGCCGCGCTCGGCCTGAGCGTGCGCGGCGTCAAGGTGGTCGGGACTGAGCGACCACACGATCGCGCTCTACGATCCAAAAGGCTTCGACGTCCGCGCGGCGATTGTCCATGTCGCGGCGCATGGGGTGCTCAAAGGCTTCGCCGATTCGGCGGCGATCGATCCCAGGGATCTGCTGACCGAACGTTGCGATGTCCTGGCGCCGTGCGCGATCGAGCGGGTGATCGACGGCGAGATTGCGGCGAGGCTGCAATGCCGGGTGCTGGCCGAAGGCGCCAATGGACCCACGACGCCGGAGGCCGATCTGGTGCTCGCCGGCCGCAACGAGGAGATCTTCGTGATCCCCGACATCCTCTGCAACGCCGGCGGCGTGATCGTCAGCTATTTCGAGTGGGTGCAGGACCTGCAGCAATATTTCTGGTCGAAGGAAGAAGTGATGGAGCGGCTGGAGCGGGCGCTCGACCGCTCCTGGAGCCAGGTGGTCGAGCGCGCCCGGCGCGACGGCGTCGCCAACCGCACCGCGGCGATGGCGATCGGCGTCGAGCGGGTCCGCAAGGCCAAGCTGGCGCGGGGGCTGTTTCCGTAGGAGATTTGGAGGTTTGGTTGATGCGGCGCCGCCCTCACCCGCTTGCGGGCGAAGGTGGCGCGTAGCGCCGGTTGAGGGCAGCCGCCGCTCAACCAAGCTCCGGCTTGAGCAAATAATGCCCGACGCCCCATTCCGCGCCGCCGGCGTGTCCAAACAACCCAGCCGTGGCGAGGAAAAACAGCCGCCAGCGCCTTCGCCAGATGCGACCGTCGGGTTGGTAGACGTCGCCGAGGATCTCGTGGACGCGTTCGCTCTCGAGGTCGAAATTGGCGAGCCAATCAAGCGCGGTGCGCCGATAATTCTCGCCTGACCAGCGCCACTCCTGTTCAACGGAAAACAAATCGCTGAAGCGATGCAGCAGATCCTGCGCCGGCATGATCCCGCCGGTGAAGAGATGTTTCGCGATCCAGTCATCGGGGTCGTCGGGGTCGAAACGATACGAGCGCGAGCGGTGGGTGAACACGTGGAGAAACAGCCGGCCGTCCGGCTTGAGCCAGCCCCGGGCGCGCGCCAGCAACTCGCGCCAGTTCGACATATGTTCAAACGTCTCGATCGAGACGATGCGGTCGAAATCCTGCTGCGCCGGGTTGAATGCGTTCAAGTCGGCGGTGACGACGCTCGAGGTTGGCGAGCCCGCGCCGGTCCGCAGCGGCCGCGATGAAATCGCGCTGAGACCGCGAGTTCGAGACCGACACGATGCTCGCATGGGGCAGGCGGCTCGCCATATGGAGGGAAAGCGCTCCCCACCCGCAGCCGAGTTCGAGAATGCGTTGCCCGTCCTCGAGTTCGGCATGCTCACAGGTATCGTGTAGCGCGAGCTGTTCGGCTTCCGCGAGCGTCGTGTCGGTTTTCGGATAGAGGCAGCAGGAATATTTGCGCGCCGGTCCCAGCACGAGCCCGAAATATTCGGGCGGCAGATCGTAATGCGGCGCATTGGCGGCCTCCGCGCTGCGCGCTATCGGAAACTCGTCCATTCCGTCGGCGAATTCCTGCTCCGCCTCGTCGTCGATAGTCTCGATTCGTCGCGCCGTCCGGCCGCAAAGCCAGTCGATGCCCGCCAGCGTAAGCCGGTCCGGGAGCGGAGCGCGCTCGACTGCGTCTATGACCGTGGCGATCAGATTCATCACGCATGCTCCCGTTGCGCCCACGGAACCCCCGGCGGCATACTCGCTTGGCGGGTCACCTTCGAGGAACGCGCGCACCGGCGAGCGGGTTTCGTTGCGGCGCGACAAATTCTTGGATTTTCGAAAAGTCCTTTTGAAACTCGGCGTCGTAAACCCCGTTGCTAATCCGGCAGAAATCGCGTGGGTTCGAACAATGGCGGCAAACGATAACGACGTGGGGAGTGTGGGTGTGCCGGGCGGCCAGGCTGGGTCCGATGGCGCGCCGCTCAACATCGCGGTCGTCGGGTCGGGCATTTCGGGCTTGTCGGCGGCCTGGCTGCTCGCCAAACGTCATCGGGTCACGGTATTCGAGGCCGACGGCCGGATCGGCGGCCATTCGCACACCGTCGAGGTCGAAGCCGAAGGCCGCCGCATCGCGGTCGACACCGGCTTCATCGTCTACAACGAGCCCTGCTATCCCAATCTGACCGCGCTGTTCGCCGAACTCGGCGTGGAGACCCGCCCCAGCGAGATGACCTTCTCGGTCTCGCTCGACGGCGGCCGGCTGGAATATGCCGGCAGCGACTTCCGGGGCCTGTTCGCGCAGACCCGCGAACGCTCTGCAGCCCCGCTTCTGGTCGATGATCGCGCGACTTGCTGCGCTTCTACCGGATCGCGCCCGCGCGACCTGGCGACGCTCGGCGACGAAAGCCTCGACGCCTATCTCGATCGGCGCCGCGTGGGCCGCGCGTTCCGCGACGATCACCTCTATCCGATGGCGGCCGCGATCTGGTCGACGCCCTCGGCCAAGGTCGGCGAATATCCGGCCGCCGCCTTTCTGCGCTTCTGCGAAAACCACGGGCTGCTGCAGCTCACCGGCCGGCCGGTCTGGCGCACGGTCGTCGGGGGCAGCCGCGAGTACGTCAGGCGGCTTGCACAGCCGTTTGCGGACGGCATTCGTCAGAGAATGCCGGCGTGCGCGCCATCCTGCGCGACGCAGACGGCGTCTCGATTGTAGACGCGCCGGGGCCATGCTCGCCGCTTCGATCATGTCGTGATCGCCGCCCATGCCGATCAGGCCCTGCGACTGCTTGCGGCGCCTACCGCACGACGAACGCCGGCTGCTCAGCGCGTTCCGCTACTCGACGAACGAGACTTTCCTGCATTGCGATCCGGCGTTGATGCCGCACCGTCGGGCGGCATGGGCAAGCTGGAACTATCTCTCGGACACCGAGGGCGCGGATCGGCGGCTGTCCGTCAGCTACTGGATGAACCGCCTGCAGCCGCTCGGGTCCGCGCCGAACCTGTTCGTGACGCTCAATCCGCTGCGATACATCCGCCCGGACCGCGTTTACGGCCGCTACACCTACGAACACCCCACCTTCGACGACGGCGACAACGCAAGGCGCAGCGCGAGCTGTGGTCGCTGCAGGGGGTGCGCAACACCTGGTTCTGCGGCGCCTATTTTGGAGCGGGCTTCCATGAGGACGGATTGCAGGCGGGACTTGCGGTGGCCGAAGACCTCGGCGGCTTGAGGCGACCGTGGTCGGTCGTCAACGACAGCGCCCGCATTCACCGTACGCCGGTTGAGCCCGCCCCGCGACTCGAGGCGGCGGAATGACCGCGCTAGCTTCCGCGTTTTATCCCGGCGACGTTTCCCACCACCGGCTGCGCCCCCGAGAGCACCGCCTCGCCTATCGCGTATGGTCGATGCTGATCGATCTCGATGAGCTCGATGAGCTCGACCGTTCGTTGCGCTTCTTTTCAGTCAACCGCTTCAACTTGTTTTCCTTCCACGAGCGCGACCGCGGCGATGGTTCCGAGCGCCCGCTCAAGGCGCAGGTGGAAGCGTCGATGCGCGCCGGCGGCGTCGATCCCGACGGCGGCCCGATCCGGCTGTTCACGATGCCGCGATTCCTCGGCTACGCGTTCAATCCGCTGTCGGTGTATTTCTGCCACCGCCGCAGCGGCGAGATCGCCGCGATCCTCTGGGAAGTCGACAACACTTTTGGCGATCGGCACGGCTATTTGTTGCCGGTGACGCAAACGCAAGGCGACGAAATCCATCAGCGCTGCGACAAGGCGCTGTTTGTTTCACCGTTCCTGGACATGGACCTCGCGTACGAGTTCCGGGTGCGGCCGCCGGCGGATTTGTTCTCGCTCGTGATTGAAGTCTCCGACGCGGAAGGGAGGCTGCTGACGGCGCGCCAACTCGCTCGGCGCGTCGAGGCGAGCGATCGCACGCTCCTGAAGCTGTTTGCCGCCGTTCCGTTCGTGACGCTGCGCGTCATCGCCGGCATTCACTGGGAAGCCCTGAAACTCTGGCTGAAGGGCGTGCGACTGCGCCGGCGTCCGCAACCGCCGGATGAAGCCGTATCCTATCCAGCGCCGCTATCATCGACCTCGAAGGCCGTGTCATGAGCTCCTCCAAACAAACCCTGTTCGAGCCCGCCGACGTCGCGCCCGACGACGGCAGCCGCTTAGCGCGTCAGGCTTCGAAAATCATCGCGAAGCTGGTAGGCAAGCTCGCGTACGGGCGGCTCAGGATCGTAACGCCGTCAGGCATGAGCTTCCTGCATGGCGGGACGGCGGAAGGACCTGACGCGACCA
Organism: uncultured Pseudomonadota bacterium; assembly: GCA_963771455.1. GTDB lineage: Bacteria > Pseudomonadota > Alphaproteobacteria > Rhizobiales > Beijerinckiaceae > Roseiarcus. Next base: position 128,183 of record CAVYTP010000012.1, on the reverse strand, counting down.
TCATCCTGCGCAACTGGCGCGCATTGCGCCGTGTCGTCAGCAGCGGCGACATCGGCTTCGCCGAGGGCTTCATCGAGGGCGATTGGACGAGCCCGGACAGGGTTGCGCTCATTCGCCTGCTGGCGCGCAACACCGCGGCGATCAAGTCGACCATCAAGGGCTCGCCGCTGGTTCGCATGGTCAGCCGCGTAAAGCACTGGATGCGCCCCAACAGCAAGCGCGGCAGCCGGCGCAACATCGAAGCGCACTACGATCTCGGGAACGCATTCTACCGGCTGTGGCTTGATGAAGCGATGGTCTATTCGTCGGCAATCTACAACAGCGCGACCCTGACGCTCGAAGACGCGCAGCAAGCCAAGCTGGCGCGGGCCCGCGAGCTGCTCGAACTGAATGGGCGGAGAACGGGTGCTCGAGATCGGCTGCGGCTGGGGGGCGCTCGCCAAGCACTTGGCGCTGCGCTCGGGCGCCCACGTTACGGGCATCACCCTTTCGCCCTCGCAACTCGCCTATGCCCATCAATCGCTCGTCGAACCCGGCGTCGCCGATCGCGTCGATCTGCGTCTCCAGGATTATCGCGAAGTCGAGGGCCAGTTCGATCGCATCGTCTCGATCGAGATGTTCGAGGCGGTCGGCGAGGCCTATTGGCCTTCCTATTTCGACGACGGTGCGGCGCTCGCTCGCCGCCGGAGGCCGCGCGGTGCTGCAGGTTATTTCGATCGCCGAGGATCGCTACGACGACTATCGCCGCGATACCGATTTCATCCAGAAGCACATTTTTCCCGGCGGGTTCCTGCCATCGAAGGCGACGTTCGCTCAAGGCCGTTGAGCGCGCCGGCCTCAAGATCGCGTTCGCCGAGCCGTTTGGTCTGTCCTATGCCGATACCCTCGCGGAATGGCGTCGTCGGTTCCATCAGAACTGGGCGAAAATCGCGCCGCTTGGCTTTGACGAACGCTTCCGTCGGCTGTGGACGTTCTACCTCGAATATTGCGAGGCGGGGTTTCGCGAAGGCGCGATCGACGTCGGGTTCTATACGCTCGTGCCTCAGGAGGCCGCGCAATGAACCAGGATCTCGCTGCAGCTCGGTTTGCAAATCGGTCAGCTGGTCAAGGATAGAACGGCAATGAAGGCTCTCATTTTTGCATACATCGGAGCGCTGGTCGTGTTCCTTGCGCTTGACGCGGTCTGGCTGACCGTGATGGGCAAAGCGCTCTATCGCCCAACCATGGGCGACATGCTGGTTGAAGGCTTTCGACCCGTTCCCGCAGTGGTGTTCTATCTCGTCTATCTGGCAACGCTGGTTTATTTCGCAGTGCGGCCCGGCGAGGACCAGACTTTTGCGCGAACCTTTCTCAACGGCGCGCTTTTCGGCATTGCGGCCTATGCGACTTACGACCTCACCAACCAGGCGACGCTGAAGAACTGGTCGACGACGCTGACGATCGCCGACATGGCCTGGGGCGCGCTGGTGAGCGCGATCGGGGCCTATGCGGGACGGTGGGCGATGCAGTTCGCGTGAGTTGGGTTGATGCGGCGCCGCCTTCTCCCGCTTGCGCTCTCAAATTCACACTTCTTTGTTTCCGCAACACAAAACCCTCGTCCTGAGCTTGTCGAAGGACGTTCGTTGGCCGCACCGGTTGCGCCGGCAGTTGTTGAAGAGCCCGCGCCAAGCCGCAGGGCTGCGTGCTGGCTGAAACGTCCTTCGACAAGCTCAGGACGAGGGACGTGGTGACAAAAGCCAGAGTTGTGTGAATCTGATAGCCGAGGGCCGGGGAGAGGGCCGGCTATATCTTCACCCTTCGCAATCCGCTCGCGACCGCCCCGCCCAGCGTCAGCGCCGCCCCGAACCACATCGCGACCTGGGTCGGATTGAGGGCGCCGCGCGCGTAGATCACTGCGGTGATGGCTGCGCCCAGCGACTGGCCAACCAGGCGGGCCGTCGACTGCAGTCCCGCCGCGCCGCCGCTGCGTTCCGGTGGCGCGCTGCCGATGATGGCGCGATTGTTCGGCGACTGGAAAAAGCCAAACCCCAGGCCGCACATCGCGAGCCGCCACGCGATGTCGATGTCCGACGGCGCCGAGGGCATCAGCGCCGTCGAGACGAGACCCAGCGAGAACACGAGGAGCCCCGCCGAGCCTAGCAGCCCCGGGGGATAGCGATCCGCGAGCCGCCCGGAGATCGGCGCCATCAGGGCGATCGACAAGCGGGAAAGCCGTCATCAGCACGCCGGCGCGGGCGACCGACATGCCGAGCGCGCCCATCAGGAAGAAGGGCGTGCCGACCTGCACCAGGCTTTGCGAAGCAAACGACGAGATCGACGAAACCATCGAGAGCGCGAACACCGGGCGCTTCAGCAGATCGATAGGCAGCACCGGCAGCGCGAGGCCGAACTGGCGCCATGTGAGCAGCGCGCCGGCGGCGATGGCGCCGCCGAGCTGCAGCGCCGCCGGTTTGAGATCATGCGCGCCGAGCGAGTCCACGCCGAAGATCAGCAGGCCGAACGTCGCCGCGTTGAGAAGCACGCTCAGGGCGTCGAGTTGTCCTTCGAGTTTCGGCGTACGCGGCAGACACCCGGAACGCCAGCACGCTAGCGATCAGTCCAAGCGGACCATTGACGAAGAACAGCCAGCGCCACGGCGCGATGGCGAGGATCGCCGCTCCAATCGAGGGGCCGGCGGCCGAGCAGACAGCGACCACCATCGCGACGTTGCTGACGCCGGCGCCGAGCGACGCCTTGGGATAGACGGCGCGGACCAGCGCGATATTGATGCTCATCACGCCCGCGGCCCCAAACCCTTGTACGACGCGCGCCAGCGTCAGGGTCAGCAGCGAGTTTGAAAGTCCGCAGGCGACCGACGCCAGTGTGAACAACACGATGCCCATCCGATAGATGGTGCGATAGCCGAGAATGTCGCCGAGCGAGGCCAACGGCAGCAGCGAGACCGTGATCGCGAGCTGATAAGCGTTGACGACCCAGATCGCGTGCTCGGGCGGCACGGCGAAATCCGCCGAGAGCGTCGGCAACGCGACGTTGACGATCGCGCTGTCGATAACCGACATTCCGATGGCGATGCAGATCGTGAGGAGCGCAAGCGTTCGCTGCGGCTGAGGAAGACCGTCGGACATTTATGAGGGTTGTTGAGCCGCGGCGAGGATCCGCGCGACCGCGGGCCTTGTGGCGCGGCTGGGGCCGCGCCGCAACTCCCAATCTCGTGATGGGTGAAGAAACTTACTCGCCGTAAGGCGTCCAGATGTTCTTGACCTGCGTCGCATGGCGCAAGAACAGCCGCCCCTCCGCCGCGCTCCAGTCGATGGCCTCGCCGAGATCCCAGGTCGCCTTGATGTTGCCTGCCGACGCCGTCTCGAGCTTTTTCGCCAGCGCTTTGTCGCCGCAATGCCAGAGCGCGTCGACGCCGTCGTGTTCCGCAAGCGTGGTCGCGAGCGCCAGCGCTTCGCCGGTGACGATATTGACGACGCCGCCGGGCAGGTCCGACGTGTCGAGCACCGAATAGAGGTCGGTCGCCGCGAGCGGATGCGCGCGCGAGGGGACGACAATTACGGCGTTGCCCATCGCAATGGCCGGCGCGACGAGCGAAGTGAACGCGAGCAGCGGCGCTTCGTCCGGGCAGATCACGCCCATCACGCCCCAGGGTTCGTTCATCGCCAGGGTGACGAACCGCGTCCGCGTCGAATGAACGGCGCCGTCATATTTGTCGGCGAAGCCCGCATAGAAGAACAGCCGGCGGATCGAAGCTTCGACCTCCGCTTTCGCCTCCGACGCAGATCCCCCCGTCATCGCCTGCAGGCGGCCGGCGAATTCGGCGGCGCGCGCGGAAAGGTTTTCGCCGATGTAGTACAGCACCTGGGCGCGATTGTGCGCGGTCGCCGCGCCCCAGCCGCCCGCCTTGCCCGCCGCCTCGACCGCGTTGCGGATGTCCTTGCGATTGCCGAGCCCGGCCTGCCCCAGCGAGCGGCCCTTGGCGTCGAGCACGCTGTAGGAGGCGCCGCCATCAGGCCGCGCCTGCTTGCCGCCGATGTACATTTTTGCGGTGCGGTCGATGCCCAGGTCCGCAGGCGCCGGACCGGGCGCCGCGCTTAGCTTGGCGGCCGCGCCGACCTTGGCGCGCCCGCGCGGCAGCGTCTCGGTGACGAGATATTCGGCGAGGCCTTCGCGGCCGCCCTCGCGGCCGTAGCCGCTCTCGCGGTAGCCGCCGAAGCCGGAGCCGGCGTCGAAAATGTTGGTGGAGTTGATCCAGATGACGCCGGCCTTGATCTTTGCGGCGACTTCCAGCGCGCGATTGACGTTCTCGGTCCACAGCGACGCGGCGAGCCCGAAGCGCGTGTTGTTGGCGAGCGCGATCGCCTCGTCGGGCGTACGGAAGCTCATCGTCACCAGCACCGGCCCGAAGATTTCCTCGCGCGCCAGCAGCGACGCGGGCTCGACGCCTTCCACCAAGCGTCGGCGGATAGAACGAGCCGCCTGACGGCGGGACGGCGCCGAACTGATAGATCGAGCAGCCTTCCGCGCGTCCCGCCTCGACGAGGCGCGAGATCCGCTCAAGCTGGACCGGAGCGACGATGGCGCCGATGTCGGTCGACTTGTCGAGCGGGTCGCCGACGATCAGCGTCGCCATGCGGCGTCTTGAGCCGGCGCAGGAATTTCTCGGCGATACCTTCGGAGACCAGCAGGCGCGAGCCCGCGCAGCAGACTTGCCCCTGGTTGAACCAGATCGCGTCCACGACCCCCTCGATCGCGCTGTCGAGATCGGCGTCGTCGAACACGATGAACGGCGATTTGCCGCCGAGCTCGAGGCTGAGCTTCTTGCCCGAGCCCGCCGTCGCGCGGCGCAGGATGCGGCCAACTTCGGTCGAGCCGGTGAACGCGAGCTTGTCGACGCCTTCATGGGCGCCGAGCGCCGCGCCGGTCTCGCCATCGCCGGTGACGATGTTGACGACGCCCGCCGGCAGTCCCGCCTCGACGCAGATTTCGGCGAACGCGAGCGCTGTCAGAGGCGTATATTCGGCAGGTTTCAGCACGACCGTGTTGCCGCAGGCGAGCGCCGGCGCGATCTTCCAGGCGAGCATCAGCAGCGGGAAATTCCACGGGATGATCTGGCGCGCAGACGCCGACCGGCTTGGCGCCCGGAAACTCGCTCGGGATCAGCGAGGCCCAGCCGGCGTGGTGGTAGAAATGGCGCGCGACGAGCGGAATGTCGGCGTCGCGGGTCTCGCGGATCGGCTTGCCGTTGTCGATCGATTCCAGCACCGCGAGGAAGCGCTCGCGCTTCTGGATATGGCGCGCGATCGCATAGAGATGGCGCGCCCGCTCGGCGCCCGACAGCGCGCTCCACGGCCCGAGCGCCTTGCGCGCCGCGGCGACCGCGGCGTCGACGTCCGCGCTCGTCCCCTGGCTGACGCGCGGCGATGCGCACGCCGCGCGCGGGCTCGAACACGTCGAACAATTCGCCCGGCTTGGTGAACTTGCCGCGCGATGAAATGGCCGAAGCCCGCCTCGTGCGTCTTCAGCCACGCCGCGACACGGCGTCGTCGGCCTCCGGCGAGGGGCCGTATTCCATCGTCTGCATCAGATTCGGCAATTCGGCCCATGGTCAGCTCATCGCGTGGCGGTAATTGGCCGAATAGCGGCCGGTCGCCCAATGTTCGAGCTGGCGCTCGATGTCGGTCAGCAATCCGCTCGCGCCGTAGCGGAACAGGTCGTTGCGGGTCCAGGCGAGACCCAGTTCCTCGCGCATCAGCACGAGCCAGTTGACGGCGTCCTTGGCGGTGCGGATGCCGCCGGCCGGCTTGAAGCCGATGTCGTAGCCGGTCGCCTCGCGGTAATCGCGCAACGCCCTCAGCATCACCAGGCTGACCGGCAGGGTCGCGTTGACGTCCTCCTTGCCGGTGGAGGTCTTGATGAAATCGGCGCCGGCCTGCATCGCGACCATGCTCGCGGCGTAGACGTTGCGAAACGTCTTCAGCTCGCCGGTGGCGAGAATGGCCTTCATGTGCGCGTCGCCGCAGGCTTCGCGCATCGCGGCGATCTCGTCGTATAGCTGGCTCCAGTTGCGCTCGAACACCAGCGCGCGCGAAATGACGATGTCGATCTCGCCGGCCCCCTCTTCAACGCAATAGCGGATCTCGGCGAGCCGCATCGGCAGCGGCGCCAAGCCCGACGGAAAGCCGGTCGCGACGCTGGCGACCGGAATGCCCGAGCCGGCAAGCGCCTTGACCGCGGGGGCGACCATGGTGGGATAGACGCAGACGGCGCCGACTTTTGGCGGAGCATCCTGCATCCCCAGCGCGATCAGCAAATCCTCGCTCAGCGGACGCCGCGCCTTGGCGCACAGGCGGCGGACCCGTAGCGGCGTGTCGTCACCGGAGAGGGTCGTCAGATCGATGCAGGTCAGCGCCTGCACGTGCCAGGCCGCCTGAAAATCCTTCTTCACCGAGCGCCGCGCCATCAGCGTCGCGGCGCGCCGCTCGACCGCGCTCGCATTGACCTGCACGCCTTCGAAGGCGGCGAGATCGAGACGAGATCCGGGATTGCGGGGGCGATTGTGGCCAGGGGGGTGCGGGGCGGCGAGGTTCACGGCTCGGCTCTTATTGACGCTCAAGGGCGCGGACCCTATCGCCGACGGCGCGCGGTGGCAAATGCAGGGCGTCGAAGGTTCGGACGCAGGCGATCTTCAACGCGCGTCAAAGGCGCCGTCATGCGCGGGCTCATCCCACGCATCTACGCGGGGCCGACGCCGCTGGCATCAAGGTGACAAACGGTTCGGCCCGGGCGCGAATGGCCGGGCCGCCCTAAAGTCGAAAGCTCAGAATGGGACCACCGTAAAGTTGCTCGCGGTGAGTTGCAGGTTCGGAGCCAACATGGCGATTTTTTCGACGGTTCCGCCTGCTGCACTGCCGTTGCTATCGTAGAAGAGCGCCCCGTTGGAAGGCTTGTAGTACAAATAATCCGTCGCGCTCGTCGGTGCGTTTCCAATGCTGAAGGACGGCGTATCGCCAGCCACAAGCGGGGGGAAAAACACATCCGTCAACTGGATCGTATCATGGGCGACATCGAACTTGTGGATGTAGTCGAAGTCCGAAGGACCGGCAGAAGTAAACTCGAAGGTGTCGTCGCCAGCGCCCCCGTAAAGATTGTCATGGCCTGCGCCGCCGTTCATGACCTCCCCATCGCTTCCGGCCCGGATCGTGTCGACGCCGGCCCCACCGAGAATTTCGCCATCGACCGTGCCGCCGCGGCTGTCGACTGAGTTCGTGCCGTCCCCCAAAGTTATTCCGCCATGGATTGCGCCAGTGTTCACAACGGTGACGCCGGTGTCCATGAGTTGAAGGTCGCCCTGAATCTCGGCCCGATTAATGACGGTGAGATTCGATCCGGAGACCGTCCGGATCGCCGCATTGCTACCGATGATGCTTCCATGGTTGCGGATCACGTTGCCGACGTCCGAGGTCAATATGAGCCCGTATTGCGAGCCAAACACGACGCCGAAGTTTTCTATCGTGTTAGCCTCGCCACCTCCCGTGATCGCATCGGCGCCCGTAATGATCGCCGCGGCCGAGTTGTAAAGAAAGTCATCGCCGCCATCCAGCGCTACGGCGAAAAAGCCGTTGATCATGCCGTCGTTGAGTATCCCGTTACTACCTTTGGTTTTTATGCCGACTTCGAGTCCATTGAGCACAATGTTCGGAGCTATCGTGACGCTGAGAGACTTGGCGGAGATATCGTAGGCGTCGCCGACATCGCTGTTAAGATTGGATGCAATTATAGGCATTGTGGCTGTACCCCTTCCCCGCGGCGCATGAGCGAGCCGCTGAAATGGGATCGTAACGCAAGCGGAAAACCCTACAACTGGTGAGTTACGCAGTTGCGGTCACACTTGCATTCTCCCCGGCGCCGGGTCATGCGTCGGCCGATAGCGACGGAAGGAACTCGGCCATGGCGAACGTCGCGCGGAGGGACCCGAGCGCGACGAATTGGACGACGAAGCTCGTGTCCCCGCATTTCGTTAGAAAAGCCCTTTCGAGGGGTCGTTATCGTCAACCGCCGCGGCTTGCGCCAGCAATGTTATTCCCCCTGTCCACTGCGGTCTTGGCGTGTCGAGTGCGGCGGCCATAGCATTGATGTTGGCGGCGGTCAGCTGAGTCGAAGCGTCTACAACGGCGCTAGCAAGTCCGCCCTGGCTGTGCATCCCATTACCCAAGTGAAGCTTATTGTGCATCGCTTCATGAAACATCAGATTCGCAATCACCTGCATGTCGGTGATCTGCAAGTACACTTCGGCGCCTGTTGCGCCCCCCACATTGAGATTTGTCAGGCCGTCCTCGCCAGCAGGCGGGTTGCCTTGCGCAAGCTTGCCCGCGGTAACAACCGTCGCGCCGCTCGGCAGCAAGTAGATGAGAAGTTCGTTGGGTTGAGGGTTAGCGGCGCCAGCAACCCAACTGACGCTAGCTGAGCCATATTTCGTTTTCGCCGACCCGGCGTCGTGAGCTGTGATGACCCGGTCGAAGTAACCCTTGACGGTTGAAATGATACTGCCCGATTGAGTAGCCGTTAGATCTGTTCGATTCATTTTGGCGCTGATACCGAGGCCGTTCATTAAATATACGTTGTAGGGCATAGTGGCTCCTCTTCCATTCGGTGAGTCGTTCCTCCTTACGGGATGCCGGCAGGAAATCCCTAGCAGGAAACTCTCTTTCGTGTGGTTACGGGTTGCCGACGTTTACGACGTGCCCGGCGACGCCGGCGCGTCTCAGTCCGAAACGAAATTCAACAACGCTTCCGCATCCGCGATGTCAATTTGATTGTAGCCCAGGGTTAGCCATCCCTTGGCTTCAAATCTCCTGAGCGTTCGATTGACGAGGTCGCGCGACGCGTTCGCCATTTCGCCGAGTTGCGCCTGGGTGAGACGGTAGGCGACCGGCGGTTCGCTTCGGTCGGCCTCGGCGGCGCCAGTGACCCTGAGCAGCACAGACGCGATGCGCTTGTCGCTCGCGGATATCAGCAGATCCGCGACCGTGGCGACGGTTATGTCCATGCTGTACTCGGTGAGGCTCGCAAGGCAGCGGGACGCGAGAACATCGCTGGCGGCCAACTGGGTCAGCGGCGCCAGGGGAATGTGAAACGCAATCGAAGGCTCCGCAGCGACAAAGCCCATCGTCCGCAGCCTACCGGTATTGAGCGGACCGTGTCCAAACCACAGCCCGGGGCGGAGGACATGGGCGAGGACGTAGTTGGAACCGCGTCCCGGCACATGAACGCGAAAGCTCCCCGAGACGACCCCAAACATGCCGCCGGGTTCGGCTCCCGGCAGGTGGACCGTCTCCTCCGCCTCGACCGCTCGCAATTTGGCCCGTTTCAACAGCGCGGATTGGAAGATTTCCGGCTGGCGCGCCAGCCATCCCCTTGTTCGGACCACGGCCTCGCATGCGTCGCGTTCGGTAATTTGTGGCATTGTTCGCTCCGCGACGAAATATAGAGCTTTGTGGAAAATACGACAAAGGTCCATTGGCCTGTTTGATATGCAGTGGCTCGCGCGGAAATGGCTGCGGCACAATGTGCAGCCGATGGCGCGAGTTCCGTAGGCGGACTGCCAGGAGGGGATATCCATGAGGCGTTCAGCGACTAGATTCATTGCCTCGGCGCTCGCCGCCCTGACGCTCGGCGCCAACGCCCTGCCCGCGTCGGCCTGCACCGCTATGGTCTTCAAGACGGAAGACGGAACCGGCATCTACGCGCGGACGATGGAATGGGGCGCTTCCGATCTGCATTCTGAACTGGCGCTGGTTCCCAGAGACACGGCGTTCAAGTCGCCGCTGGGCGGGGGCGTTACGGGCGCCGAATGGAAAAATCGCTACGGCTTCGTCGGCGTGAACGCGGGCGGACTGCCGTTCGCCACCGATGGCATGAACGAGGCCGGCCTCACCGTCGGCGTGCTGTTCTTCCCGGGCTTCGCCGCATTCCAGGAGCCGAAGGCGGACCAGCAGGGCTCATCGGTCGCCAGCGTCGATGTCGCCAACTACATCCTGAGCAATTTCGCGACCGTCGGCGAAGTCAGGGAGGCGATGGGCAAGATCCGCGTCGTGCGCAACGCCGGATATCGAGAAGGCTTTTGGCACGCCAATCCCGATCCACCACATCGTCACGGATGCGACGGGCGCGTCGATTGTCATCGAATACGTCAAGGGCGAATTGTCGATCTACGACAACAAGGTCGGCGCCATGACCAATTCGCCTGAATATGACTGGCATCTGCTCAATCTGCGCAACTACGCCAATCTGCAGCCGCTCGGGGCTCCGGCGTCGCGCAACATCGATGGCGTTTCGCTGGCGCCGTTCGGCGCTGGCAGCGGCATGCTTGGCCTGCCCGGCGACTTCACGCCGCCGTCGCGCTTCATCCGCGCCGTCGCCTTCGTCAACTCGATGGTTCCGGCCAAGGACGCGGCGGCCGGCGTCAGCGCGGCTTCAACGATGCTGAACAATTTCGACATCCCGCAGGGGCTGGTGCGAGAGGGCGCGACCCCGGAAGATTTCCACCTCGGCTACACCCAATGGTCGGTGATCGCCGACACCCGTCACAAGGTCTATTACTACTGGACGATGTACGACCGGCGGATGCGCAGCGTCGACTTCAGCAAGCTCGATTTCACCGCCAAGAAAGTCGTCTCCTTCCCGCTCGACCGCCAGCGCGTCGAGGACGTCGAAGACCGCTCGACCGATTTTTCGCATTAGGCGCGAGCCGCCACGCTTCGGGCGGGGCGCACGCGCAAGGGCGCGCGCTGCGCAGCCGCCGTTTTACCACGCCCCTCGTCCTGAGCTTGTCGAAGGACGCTTCGGCCGGCGCGACCGGCGCCCGATCTTGCCTGTGCTCGCGTGATCGTTGGCACGATTGCTGGCGGAAGCAGACCGGCCAACCGGATGTCCTTCGACGAGCTCAGGACGAGGGCGGTGCGCTGCCGTGCCTGCGCGGTGCCGACAACCGCCTGGCAGATAGGCCGCGTAAAAGATAATAGTACTTAAAGGTTATGCATTTTAAAATTATCTATAGATTTTCTCCGTGCTTCATACTATATTCCACTCAAGATACGTATTTTCCTGAACGACTTCGTAGATCGCGGCTGCGCTTTACGCTCGCACTGGCAAAGTCCATAGAGCGCGCCCAAGTCGATGCGACAGCGTCGTGACGGAAGGAATAGCTAGGTCATGGAAGGTATGGTCACCGCCAATCGCCTGAGCGATGGGCTCGTCGTGTTTCTGACCGCGCAGGGCGGCTGGAGCGAGGATTTCCATCTCGGCGCCGTCCTGTCCGGCGACACGGCCAAGGCGACGGCGCTGGAGATCGGCGCCAGGAGCGCCGCCGCCAACGAAGTGGTTGATCCCTACTGGATCGATCTGGAATTGCGCGCCGGCCATTACGCGCCGAAGGCGATGCGCGAGGCGATCCGCGCCACCGGGCCGACGATGCGGCGCGATCTCGGCAAGCAGGCGCACGGCCAGGCGCCGGGCGCTGCAAAGAAGACGTCGGAGGTTTGACATGTATCGCTACGACGAATTCGACTCCGCTTTTGTAAGCGCTCGCGTAGAGCAGTTCCGCGATCAGGTGCATCGCCGGCTGGCGGGCGAACTCACCGAAGAGCAGTTCCGGCCCCATCGGCTGATGAACGGCCTCTATCTGCAGCTCCACGCCTATATGCTGCGCGTCGCAGTGCCCTATGGCACGCTGAACTCGCTGCAGATGCGCAAGCTCGCCGACATCGCCCGCAAATACGATCGCGGCTACGGCCATTTCACTACTCGACAGAACATCCAGTACAACTGGCCGTCGCTGAAAGACACGCCAGACATCCTCGCCGAGTTGGCGAGCGTCGAGATGCACGCGATCCAGACCTCGGGCAATTGCATCCGCAACGTCACCGCCGACCATTTCGCAGGCGTCACCGCCGACGAGATCGCCGATCCGCGCCCCTATGCCGAGATCCTCAGGCAATGGTCGTCGCTGCATCCCGAGTTCACGTTCCTGCCGCGCAAGTTCAAGATCGCCGTCAACGGCGGCGCGCACGATCGCGCCGCGATCCAGGCGCACGACATCGGCCTGCAGGTGGTGCGCAACGCCGAGGGCGAACTCGGCTTCACCGTCTATGTCGGCGGCGGCCTCGGCCGCACCCCGTTCGTCGGCAAGAAGGTCCGTGAATTTCTGCCCGAGCGGGATTTGCTCAGCTATTGCGAGGCGATCCTGCGCGTCTACAATCTCGAAGGCCGCCGCGACAACAAATACAAGGCGCGGATAAAAATCCTGCTGCACGAGAAGGGTCTGGTTGGCCTCACCAAGGCGGTCGAGGATGAGTTCGCCGCGCTCGACCGGAACTCGTTGAGCCTGCCGCAAGCCGAGATCGCGCGCATCCGCGCCTACTTCGCCTCGCCCGAATTGCCTGAGAAAGCCGCGGACAGCGCGCGCGTCGCGCGCCGCCGCGCCAAGGATGCGCGTTTCGACGCGTTCGTGCGCGCCAACGTGACGCCGCACAAGGTCACGCGGCTACGCGATCGTCACCGCCTCGCTGAAGCCGATCGGCGGCGTGCCCGGCGACGCCAGCGCGGACCAGATGGACGCCGTCGCCGACCTCGCCGAGGATTACAGCCACGACGAAGTGCGGGTCAGCCACGAGCAGAACCTGGTGCTGCCCTACGTTGCGCTCGACGATCTCAACGCGGTCTACGATCGCCTCGCCGCGATGGGTCTCGCGACGCCGAACGCCGGCCTCATCAGCGACATCATCGCCTGCCCCGGCCTCGACTATTGCGCGCTGGCGACGGCGCGCTCGATCCCGGTCGCGCAACGCCTTTCGCAGACATTTCGGCGACGGCGGCCGCTCCCGCGAAATCGGCCCGCTGAAGATCAAGATTTCCGGCTGCATCAACGCCTGCGGCCACCATCACGTCGGCCACATCGGCATTCTCGGCCTCGAGCGCGCCGGCGAGGAGACCTATCAGATCACGCTCGGCGGCTCCGGCGACGAGACCGCCTCGATCGGGCAGATCACCGGCCCCGGCTTCAGCTCCGAGGCGATCGTCGACGCGATCGACACGGTCGTCGACACCTATGTCGAGCAACGTCAGTCGCCCGACGAATCGTTCTTGCAGACCTATCGCCGCATCGGCATGGCCCCCTTCAAGGAGGCTCTGTACGAGCGCAACGCGGGATCGGACATATGAGCGCGCACGACGTAAAACTGTTCGGCGATGCGATCGCCGCCTCGCGGCTGGAGACGCGCTTCTCGCGCCTGAAGGCGACGTCGCTGCTGCGGCTCGCGATCGAGGAGCTGTTTCCCGGCCGCATCGCGCTGGTCTCCTCGTTCGGCGCGGATTCCGCGGCGCTGCTGCACATGGTGTCCGAGATCGACAAGGCGACGCCCGTCGTATTCGTCGACACCAAACAACATTTCCCCGAGACGCTCGCCTATCGCGACGATCTGGTCGAGCTGCTCGGCCTGACCAACGTGATCAACGCGTCGCCCGACGAGGCGCTGACCCAGGCCGAGGACCCGGAAAAATTCCTGTTCGCCAGCGACCCCGACCGCTGCTGCGAAATCCGCAAGGTGCTGCCGCTCGCCGAGGCGCTGGAGGGCTACGAGGCCTGGATCACCGGCCGCAAGGGCTTCCAGACGATCGAGCGCGCCAAGATGCCGCTGTTTGAAGCCGAGGGCGAGCGCGTCAAGGTGAACCCGCTGGCGGGTTGGTCGGCCGGCGACATCCTCGCCTACATCAAACAGGCGGGCCTGCCGCCGCATCCGCTGGTCGCCAAGGGCTATCCCTCGATCGGCTGCCTGCCCTGCACGAGCGCGAGTCCGGCCCGGCGAGGACGTGCGCGCCGGCCGCTGGCGCGGCAAAGGCAAGACCGAATGCGGCATTCACCTCGGCACGCTCGAGGCGGGAGGAAATATCTGATGGCGCTCTGGCGAGAGGGCGGTTTCGCCGAAAACCTGTGGGCGCAGGTCGCCGACGACGCGGCGTTGCCGGAAAACGGCGCCGCGATCGTCAGCCTTGCTCGCTGGCGGCGCGAGCGCGAGACGCTCAGCGAACACGAGGCGCCGGTCGGCGTCGAGATCGCCGCCGGCAAGGACGCGCTCGAACATCTGACCGACGCCGCCGACCGGCCGCTGGTCGCGCTGAAGTTCGACAAATTCGGCGACGGCCGCGCGTTCTCCTACGCGATCCTGCTGCGCGAGCGTCACGGGTTTGCGGGCGAATTGCGCGCGGTTGGCGACGTGCTGCTCGACGAAATCCCGCTGATGCTGCGCTGCGGATTCACCTCGTTCGATGTCGTCAACGGCCCGACGCTGCAAGGCGCTGGAGCAAGGCCGGCTGGCGAAATTCCCGCTCGCCTATCAGCGCGGCATCGAGCCCGGCGAGACGCATGTGGGACAGCGTCCGTGGACCCGGCGCGTGGGGTAAAAGAGCGAGGGCAAGCCGGATAAACCCCTTCTCCCCTTGCGGGAGAAGGTCCCCGAAGGGGGGATGAGGAGTTAGCGCCGCCGCCGCACTGTCTCGACGAAGACCGACGAACGCGCAATATTCGTTCCGTTTGCAGCCTACCCCTCATCCCCGCGACAAGCTAGCTTGTCGCTGAGCCTTCGGCCACCTTCTCCCGCAAGGGGAGAAGGACCAAAATGCGCGAGTGGGTTGATTGGCAATCAACTAAAACCGCGATTGCATTCCCTCATCCAGGCGCCGCCTGTAGCCGAGGTCGCTGACCTCGGCCGGACGCTCGTGCGTAGGCAGCGAGGTCAGCGACCTCGCCTACAAGGGCGGCAGGGCTAGAACCGCCAGCGCTGCGCCTTCGACACCAGAAAATCGCGAAACGCCTGCACGCGCGCGACGTTCTTCATTTCCTCGGCATAGACGAGGAAACAATCCATCTCCGGCATGTCGGCCTGCGGCAGCAGGCGCACCAGGCCGGAATTGGGCGCGACGCAATAGTCCGGCAGCACGGCGATGCCGACGCCGTGCTCGACGGCGCGGATGATCGCGGCGAGGCTGTTGACGGAGATGTGCGGCTGGCGCGGCGATTTCGGATCGCGCCCGACCGTCAGCAGCGAATTCAGGTCGTAGAGGAAATGCGTCGCGGTCGGCGCGCCGAAGGCGACGAGCCGGTGATGGTCGAGATCCTCCACGCGTGCGCGGCTGGCCGCTCTTCTTCAGATAATCGGCCGAGGCGTAGGCGTGGAAATGCACGGTGAACAGGCGGCGGCGGATCAGGTCCGGCTGCATCGGCTCGCGCAGCCGCAGCGCGACGTCGGCCTCGCGCATGCGAAAGATCGAGCTCGTCGTCGGACAGCAGCAGCTGCAGCTTCACTTCCGGGAAACAGTTCGACGAACTCGCCGAGCCGCGGCGCCAGCCAGTTGGCGCCGAGCACCAGCGTCGTCGTCACGCGCAGATCGCCCTGCGGCTTCTCGCGGCTGTCGATCAGCCGCGAGCGCACCGCGTCGAGCTTCAGCGCGACGTCGTGCACCGCCTTGCAGCAGCGTCTCGCCCTGTTCGGTGAGGATCAGGCCGCGCGCATGGCGATGAAACAGCGGCGCGCCGAGATCGCCTTCGAGCGCGCTGACCTGCCGGCTGACCGCCGATTGGCTGAGGCCCAGCGTTTCGCCCGCGTGGGTGAACGAGCCCGCCTCCGCGGCAGCCTGAAAGATGCGCAGCTTGTCCCAGTCCATGACGCCCCTCGCCGGCGCCTGCCCGTGCTTGCGCCGGAGACGCGTTATCGCCCGCTGCAGCCAGCGCATACGCGAAATGTCAGCGGCGCGAAAGGGAGGCTCATTCCGCGGCGACGCGCTCCGGCGCCTGCGCGGCGAGCCAGCGGTCGGCCTCCAGCGCCGCCATGCAGCCGAGCCCCGCGGCCGTGACCGCCTGCCGGAAAATGTCGTCGGCGACGTCGCCGGCGGCGAACACGCCCTCGACGCTGGTCTCGGTCGAGCCCGGCGTCGTCTGCACATAGCCGTTGGGCTTCAGCGCGAGCTGGCCGCGCACCAGTTCGGTCGCCGGCGCATGGCCGATCGCGACGAACACGCCGTCGGTTTCGATCTCCTCGATCGCGCCCGTCTTCGTATCGCTTGCAGCCGCACGCCGGTGACGCCGCGCGGCTGTCCGCCGCCGACGATTTCCTCGACCGTGCGGTTCCATTTGAAGCTGACGTTCGGCCGCGCGGCGAGGCGCTCGATCAGGATGCGCTCGGCGCGGAACTGATCGCGGCGGTGCACGACCGTGACCGACGGCGGCGAGCTGCGAAAGATAGAGCGCCTCCTCGACCGCCGAATTGCCGCCGCCGACGACGACGACGCGTCTTGCCCCGGAAGAAGAAGCCGTCGCAGGTCGCGCAGGCCGAGACGCCGAAGCCCTTGCAGGTGCTGCTCGCTCGGGCAGGCCCAGCCATTTGGCCTTGGCGCCCGTCGCCAGGATCAGCGACTCGGCGAACACGACGCGGCCGCTGTCGCACTGGATGCGGAACGGACGGCGCGACAGATCGAGCGCGGTCACATGCTCGTTCTCGAGCCGCGCGCCGACGTGCTCGGCCTGCAGGCGCATCTGCTCCATCAGCCACGGGCCCTGGATCGGATCGGCGAAGCCCGGATAGTTCTCGACGTCGGTCGTGATCATCAATTGCCCGCCGGGCTCGAAGCCGGACAGCAGCAGCGGCTTCAGCATGGCGCGCGCGGCATAGATCGCGGCGGTGTAGCCGGCCGGGCCGGCGCCGATGATGACGAGGCGTTCGTGGGAGGAGGCGGGGGACGTCAAAGGGAACCTCGATGGCGGCGCGGCGCGCCTGGACCGGAAAGATGCCGACAGCTTATATGGCCCCGCCCCGCTCGGGGGCAACGGGCGGATAAGGCAGATGATGAAACTGAGATATTCCCCGGCGTCGCCGTTCGCGCGCAAGGTGCGCATCGCCGCCGCCGTGCTCGGGCTCGCCGAGCGAATCGAACTCGTCCCGGCCGACACCGGCAACCCCGAGGATTCGCTGCGGCGCGAAAACCCGCTCGGCAAGATCCCGACGCTGATTCTTGAAGACGGAACAACGCTCTACGACAGCCGGGTGATCGAGCAATATCTCGACGACCTCGCCGGCGGCGGCAAGCTGCTGCCGGCGGGCGGCCCGGCCCGCTTCCAGATGCTTGTGCGCCAGACGCTGGCCGACGGCCTGACCGACGCCACCCTGCTGCTGGTCTACGAGGGCCGCTTCCGCCAACCTGTCCGAGCACAGCGAGAAGTGGAAAACTCATCAGGCGGAGAAAGTGGCGCGCGCGCTCGCCAGTTTTGAGCGCGCGCCGCCGGACGTGGATGTCGATGTCATGACGATCTCGCTGGCCTGCGCGCTCGGCTATCTGGATTTGCGCTTCGAAGGCCGCTGGCGTGAGAGCCATCCTCGCCTGGTCAAGTGGCTCGACGCCTTCGCGAACGCGACGCCCGCGTTCGAGGAGACGCGATTCAAGGGGTAGGACGCCACAGGGAGCAAACGCGATGAACTTCGTGGAACTGGCGTCGGGGCTGCGCTTCCCGGAAGGTCCGATCGCGCTTGATGACGGCTCAGTGCTGCTTGTCGAAATCGAACGCCAGACGCTGACCCGCATCAGCCCGAAGGGCGCCGTCGAGATCGTCGCCCATCTGCCGGGCGGCCCGAACGGCGCTGCGCTCGGGCCCGACGGCGCCGTCTATATTTGCAACAATGGCGGCTTTGCCTGGATCGACCGCCCGGAGACCGGGCTCAGGCCAGTCGGCACGCCGAGCACCTATACGACGGGCCGAATCGAACGCGTGGACCTCGCGAGCGGTCGCGTCGATGTTCTCTATGAGAGCTGCGATGGCCGCCATCTCAACGGCCCCAACGATCTCGTGTTCGACAAACACGGCGGCTTCTGGTTCACCGATCTAGGCAAGACGCGCGCCCGCGACATGGATCGGGGCGCGGTTTACTATGCGCTGCCTGACGGCAGCTCGATCCGTGAGGTGGTGTTTCCGCTATATTTCCCGAATGGCGTCGGCCTTTCGCCCAACGAGGACCGACTCTACGTGGCGGAGACCCATACGAACCGGGTTTGGGCCTTCGACATCGTCGCGCCTGGTCAGATCGCTCGACGCCCGTTTCCCCAATCGCCGAACGGCGGCGAACTGATTTACGCGCCCGGCGGCTATCAGGGTTTTGATTCGCTCGCCGTCGATGCCGCAGGCCGCGTCTGCGTGGCGACCCTTTTCGCGGGCGGCATATCCGTGATTGATCCGGCTCGGAAATCCGGAACGCATATCGCGACGCCGGACCCGATGACGACCAATATCTGCTTCGGCGGCCCCGCCATGCGAACCGCTTACATAACCCTGTCGAGTTCGGGACGTCTTGTCGCGACAGAGTGGGACCAACCGGGCCTACGCCTCAACTTTTCCTAGTGGGACTTCGCGCCTCACGAATGGAGCCGTCATTGCGAGCGCAGCGAAGCAATCCATCGTCAAGCTGCGCCCCTATTTGCGGTTCCTCTGCACCGGTTTGCGGCAGACGAAGCATGGGTTGCTTCGTCGCTACGCTCCTCGCAATGACGATCCCCCGCTCGCGCCGTATGAGGACGGCCTCCGCCTCAACCAACCCACGAACGCGCTAAAATTCGAAACATTGGGCGAAATAGTTCACGTCTCCCGGCTCCCCTCTCGGTGGCTGCGGGATCGACCGGCTCATCGCAACGCCCTCCATTCGCATGGTCAACTCGCCACGTTCAAAATCGCTGGGGAGATCGTAATTATGGGCCCCAGGCGCAAGCGCGAGCGAAGTGAACGACGGCCCGCTGGAGAACGTGACATACGCATTGGTCGTACGAGCCGAAAACACAAACAGCCTGTCCTGCAGCCCCTCCGAGCCCTTCGGCTTTGCTCCATCCGCGGCGGGGGGCGCTTCCGGCTTGAAAAACACGCAGAACACCGGCGGATAGTTTTGCGGCTCCGCACCCGCTTTGAACCATTTGATATAATAGCGGCTCGCGACAAGAAATCCGTCATGCGAAAGCGGGCCCGGCCACCTTCCGGGAGATTTCGCTTTCTGCATATCCCCGAAGGGTTCCACGTAGGTCGCCTCGGACCAGTCGTTCCAGGTGACGATTTGAACCCATTCGGCGCCCGATTGGATCGCAGCCTCCCATTCGGCCGCCATGCCGGCGAAGCCTGAGCTTTCAAAGACCCTGTTGTTATTTCCTGTGCCGCGATAGAACGGCGTCACCGGCGCCATGAAAAGCTTGTTTCGCCGTCGGCTCGCTGCGCCCAACGCCAAGGTCGACGCCGCGATATCCTGATACGCGCCGCCGGCGCCAAAATAGGAATGGCCGTCGACGTCGCGGTCTTCCTCGATCAACCTTTCGGCCGTCGCAGCGCCAGGCGTCTCAATCTCCCGGCCCGGCAACGAGACGTCACGCAGGGTGCTAACGTTGGGAACGAAGAAAACATCCGCGTGCAATGACGAGAAGACGGGCTTGAATTTGTTCCACCCATGGGCGCCCGCCATGGAACGTGGTCAACACGCCCTTGCCCTCGTGTTTGAAATAATTGGGCCTGTCCTTAAAGGTCACGTACATGGACACGGCCTCATCCACCGTGAGCCCGGTAGATGGGTCGGCCGAAAAAAACAACCCAAACCCTGTATTCAACTGCTCGGCAGCCAGAAACATTCTCTCCGATACCAATTTGTATCGAGGCTCTCGGTTCCACGCGCCGCAATTCAAGACGAAGCCGTCGACGCCATAACGCTGGGCGAGTTTCGATCTCGCGCGCCAGTTGCTCGACGCTGGGATTAGTGTGCAGGCTGCAGCACACCATATAGTGAGCAAATACGGATTTCGCACTTCCTTCGGACGCCTGTACCGGCCACAACGGCAACAACAAGCAGCGCGCCGACCCATACTTTACGGCGCCACGTAGGAAACACGCCCCGCCCCCTTCCGCCTCTCCGCCACGAAGAACAGCGAGACGACTATCAGCTGCAGCCCGTGCACCAAAAGCCGGATCTCGGAGGCGCCCGCCGCGTCAATACCTCCCCCAAGACCAATCACAATCAGGGCTACTAAGGAGCCGACGGCCGCTCCCACGCCGTCTGGCAACACTCTCATCGAAGTTACAAAGTACACGGATAGTGGTGACTTGACGAACCCGCACAACGCGGCGAGCGCGTTCAACGTGATGCTGTATTGGGCGCTCGCGTACACGGCCGGCAAAAACATGACGAGGAGCTCTTGCAGCCGCCAGGACGGCGGCCAGTCCCAGCAACGACAAGGCGATAAACAGCGCCGCCGAGTCTCAGGCAAGACCCCCAGCGGGCCCTTTCACTGTCTTTTCTTGCAATGTGATTGATCAGAACGGGGCTCAGCATCACCGGAACAAATATGAGAATGTTATAGACCTGCCCGGCGAACGCATATTTGGCATTTTCGACCGTCGCCGTCCCCTGCGCCCCGAGCATGCGGGTTTGGCTTGATAGCTGCACGAGGTTCACGGCGGCTGACACGCCCGCATTCTTGACGCCAAAGGCAAGCAGCTTCTCGATTATCGCGATTTTAGGCCGCGCGACCTCAAATTCGCGGCCACACGAATAGCTGTAAGCGACGACGTTCAGTGCGGCGAGGAGGTATTGGGAAACGAAGTAGCCGACGATAGCAATATTCGCATCGGGCTGGATCGCCGCGCAGAAAACCAGAAACCCCAGCGAAACGACTGCGTTTAGCGACACGGCGACCAGGTTTAGCGCCCGTCCCGCCAGGAGCCCCGCCGTAACCCCCTGAAGAACGAGGGCGCTTCCAGCCAGGCATGCGGCCCCGAGACTGGCGCCAGACCCCTCGGGTGAACGCACGCTGAGATACGCGAAATTTAAAACAGGAAGTACGAACGCGATCGTCGCCAGCGCTGTCGCAAGCGCGCTGAAGTAGATTGCGTTCGGGTTGCTTCGGGAGCTGCCTGCCCGCGAGAGCAAAACATTCGCAGAGACATCGAGCCCCATGAGCGCAAATCCCGCGATGTATCCCGTGCTGATTTGAAAGTAGGCAAAATGAGCGAACCCTTCCGGCGAAAGCTTTCTCATCAGCAGAATGACGTTGAGGGCGCTGATCAAGCGCGCCGCAACAGCCACAAGCAGGAATGGCGACCATCTCAGGCCCGCGCGGACTCGCGACAGGAGCGGCCCGTTCATTCCGGCGCCAAGGTCACTCGCTCGCGCATGGCCATGCATATCTTCGCGAGTACCGCTCAATCGACATTCTGTCGGGAGAATACAGATGACGATGAATATGCCATTGAATATAGCTGCTTAGCCGCACAGGAAATCGATACTTTCGCATCAATCGAACGGGACTCGTTTCCGGATCAAGCAAACCAGCGAAATATTCAGTGGAGTCGAGCGAACCGCCAATTGCGGACAGTGAACGCAAGCGCCCTGGCGACCCCGTAAGGAACGAGCGCCAGCGGCGCTCGAACCAACTCCCTTGTGAGGAAATTCAACGCTTCGCGCGCAACGTGTCGCGGGCGATCCCTGTTTAATTCTGAAATCTCGTGCACTACTTCGACTCCCGGAAGGGCGACGATAGGAAGGCCGGCGGAATAGAGTCTCAACGACCTGTCGCTTTCCTCGCCCTGCCTTCGAAACTCGCTGAGGTTCGCGCCAACTGTCAGGATTGCCGCACGCCGAAATACGGCCGCGCATCCGGAATAATACGGCGCCCTGAACGGCCTTAGACCAGGCGGCCATTGCGGCGGCCGACGCGGCGCCCGAACGTTTAGCGCCAGCACGGCAACGCCGGCATTGGAGTCCATGAACTCCACGAACTCCCAGATGCAGGAGGGAGACGCGGGCCAACTGTCGTCATCCAGATTCAGGATATATCTTCCGGCACATTTGGCGATGCCGAAATTGTGCGCCCCTATGACGCCCTGATTTGTCTGCAGTCTAAAATACGTCGCGCCGAACAGGGCGCACACGTTCCGGGTCGACGCATCCGCAGATGCGTCATCTACAACTATGATCTCATAGTCCCGATAGGTCTGAGCTCTGACGTGCGAAAGGGCCTTTGCCAACATAAGAGGCCGATTGTAAGTTGGGATCAGGACGGAGACCGTTGTCATGGTTAGGGCTCTAACGGGTCAGCATCGTGGACTGTCACTTTCGACACTTGCCCTTGGCGTCGCCTGAGGCCCCCAAACCACCCAGCGGTTTACTGCCGCCACCACGATGAAATAGAGATAGACTTGCGAGGAAATCGCGAGCAGGGATCCGCGAAACACGATCGTGCTGAAGCCGACGATCCCACCGTACATCAGCAACGATGCGAAATTGTTCCGCATTTTCGCGACAGCCAGATGTTCGTCGATATTGCGCACGGTCCATCCGACCAGCGCCGCCAGAATAGCTACGCCCGGCCAGCCGAAATCGATAAAGAGTTCGCCCGGCAGTGGCGCGGAGATATTGGTAAAGTCATAGCCTACAAATTGCGCCGCCGCTTGCCCTGTGGAGTAGGGTTTTGATTCCCATAGGGTTCGCGGAATGAAGCTGAGCGTCGCACCCAGGAGCTGAAAGCCGAAGCAGAAGCCTTTCACTTCGACGGCCTCCACTATGTTGACGATGGATTGCAGGCCGTCGAAATCGCCATTGGTCGTATAGTAGCCCATCGGGTCGTAAACGAACCCGCCAACGCTGTCGCCTCGTCGAAGGAAATCGACATACGGGAACAAAGTTGTCACCGCTCCCACTCCTCCGGCAATCAGTGCAGTCTTGCCGACAGCGGAAAACGAAGGCGCGAACAGAACCAGCGCTATTAGCGCGAACGCAAATAGGTCAAACCTGGGTATGACGAAAGGGTTGTCGACGAACAATGTAATCGACAATGCGATCGCAAGGTTCACGATGCGCCACCCCGTTGGGCGCTCCGCGACGCACTTTGCGCTCACACACGTGGTTACGAACATAAGCATGCGCGGGAGGTACAGAACTGCCAGAGTCTGCGGCGTCAATTCGGTCGGCAGGTCCACCTGCTCATAGTAGTTGTGCCGAGTGAACAGGTTCACGCCGACGACGAAGATGCAGCAAACCGTGATCAAGGCGCTTGCGAGTGTGAGCGCCACGACTTTAGCCGGAT
This sequence comes from uncultured Pseudomonadota bacterium, assembly GCA_963771455.1. Lineage (GTDB taxonomy): Bacteria > Pseudomonadota > Alphaproteobacteria > Rhizobiales > Beijerinckiaceae > Roseiarcus. Next base: position 105,029 of record CAVYTP010000012.1, on the reverse strand, counting down.
CGATTCCGACTTGGGCGACCGGCGCCATGCGACGCATGAGGTCTCTGCGGCGCGCTGAACAACGCATGCCATAGCCGGCTACAAGGCCCACGGAGTATAGCAACACTACCGCTGCCGCCTCCGTGACGCTTCCATCCGAATATCGCATCGCATAAAACGGAAACTGCCCGCGTGCCGCGTGGATCATTCCTGGGAAAATCAGGAAAATGGAATGGTAAAGACCCGCGGTTATCGTTAGCAGCCCAATGTCCCTTGAAGCGATCGAATACAGCGTCAGAAACGTGAAGCAAAGAAGAGAGAGACCCAACAGCGCCAAAGCGGTTCGATGTTCGTCGCCAATGGATTGTGCGACCCCATATCCGATCCCAGCTATGAGGAGCGCTCCCGACACCGCCGCCGTCAGGCCGACGTCGACGGGGCTTTGCGACTTTCCGAACGGGTATGTCGCAGCGCTATGCTTCAAGGGGTGTCAGCATTTCATGGGCGGCAACGGAGGGATTGTAGTCCCGAATCCATTTCATTCTGGCTTCGATCATTTCGGGCGTGTGCCATTGCTTTCGCAGCATTTCGACCAGCAGTGCGCACAGGCTTGCCGCGTCGTCGGGTTTGAAGCAAATGCCCGTCGTGACATTGTTGATGAGTTCCGGCGCGCAACCGCAGCGCTCGCTTGCAATCACCGGGCAACCGTAGGCCAGAGCCTCGTTGACGACTATCCCCCAGGGCTCTCGCAAGCTCGGCAACACGAGGACTCGGGCGCTCAGATACTCATCATAGAGGGGATCTCCGCTTTTGCTTCCGACAAAATCAACCGCCGCGTCCAACTGCTTTCGTACGATTGCGCGGCGCAAATCTTCGCGTTGTGGGCCGCTGCCCACGATGCGAAGTCGGGCGTTGGAGCCCTGCGCGCGGAGTGCACTCGAAAGCGTCGATCAGAACTCCGATGTTCTTTTCTTCAGAGAGGCGGCCGACAAACAGGATGGCCGGGGTCTTGGCGCGAGACTGCATTCTAGCCCGGCGTCGGGCAACGTCGTCGGGATTGTAGTCGCGTGGCAATGCAGCGGCTTGGCGGCCGGATAAAAATGCGTTTGGGGTCGACGCTGTGCCTAAGCAGATATTCGCGGCTTCGCGCGCCGTAACAAAACACACCTGCGCAATGCGAGAAGAAATAGCCCTTAGCAAGCGCTCGCAACCATGAGCGCGGCCGGTCATATAAAGTAGCGTCACAGAAGACGAATACTCGCTTCCCCGAAAGCTTTGCGCCGAGCAGTTGCGCGAAATACTCGACCCGATGGTAGCCCGCGATCACGATCGTCTGGGCATTTGATTGGAAGGCCCGTCTGAAAAGGGTCGCTGCGAGCCACATCTTCGGTATGTCGTCGTAAGCGCCTGACGCGATGAGCTCATAGGGATACTGATGACGGCTGAGATCGACCGCCGTTAACCCGGTTCGCGCAGCCTCTGTCTCGGCGATCTGGAAGAAGGCTATCTGTACTTCGTGGGCGCAGGCCAGCCGGTTAAGTTCGGTGAAGACGGCGCCTTTGTATTGCGACCAAAGAATATTGTGCCAGATCTCGATTCGGTCAGACACGCGGCTGATGCTCGCGGCATCGCGCTGGATAAAGCACCCGACACGGCGCGTCGAATAGCGCTGGAAGTGCATATTCGGCGGATAGACGATGTCGGGCGGCTGACGCTCTGGCCGCAGCAGAATTGGCGCGCAGCGCTTCAGGCTTCCTGGCATAGACCGTCAATTGCGCCAGCGCTTTTTCAATGACGTCGCCGGTCTTCTCGATGACGATTCCGCCCCCGGCGACTTGGCTGCCGATGCAGCCGCGCTCCGTCGTTATGACGGGCCGCCCCCATTCCAGCGCTTCGAAGATCACCAGCGGCTGCGCCTCATTCGCGTATCGCGTTGGGAACAGGAACACGTCGATATCGGCGTAGAACGACGTTTTTTCGTCGCCGTAGACGGGGCCGCGATATTCCAGGCTCTCCGTTAGCTCCGACATCGCGGATGCGATGTCTTCCCGATCCGAGGCGCGCGATACAGGGCCCGCGAGCACGCCGTGGAGCGGAATGGCGTCGAGTTTGGCCTTTCTCAAAATAGCGAGAAATGTCGACAGCCCTTTCTCCGCGCAGAGATTGCCGAGCAGGCCGACTGTCAGAACATCGGAGGGAAGGACTTTGCGGGGGGGATCTGCGACGCGGGGGATGAGCGCTATGTTTGGAAGGATAGCGACGCGAAGCCGGCGTCGATATCGGTTCGCGAGAGATTGCCCCATCTCAGGCGCCAGTACGATGTGGGTTGCTTGCTCGCCGCAGATCGCCAGCAGCGCCGCCATGAGCGCGTTCCGCGCTTCGATGTAGGCGTAGCTGTGGTGATGCAAGTAGAATTGCATCCCCGAAAGCCGGGCGATGACGGTGAGAAGCAACGCATAGGCGAGCCCGAGGCCGCCGTCGCAGGCGACATAGACGATCGGGTGAGTTCGGCGCAATCGCGCGATGAGCGCCGCCGCCCGAAGCGTCCGAAATGCGCGAAGGATGTGGAAAGGAAGGCCGCGTTCGCCCGCGCCCGAGATGTCGACGATTTTGAGTTTGTAGCTCTCCGGCAGGACATCGGCGAGGCGCTGGGTGATGAGCGTGAACCCCGTCAAGGGCGGCGGAAACTGTCCGACAAACACCGCCGCAGTTTTCATATTCCGACCCGCGCATTGGATGGCCGGCGGGGGCCTTGCACCCGCGCCGGCGACCCGTAGGCGATCCTACCCTCGGGGACATCGCGGAGCACCAGGCTGCGCGCGCCGACCAGGGCGCCTCGGCCAATCGTAACACCTGGGGCGACAAATACGCCGGCCGCCACCCAGGCCTGATCTTCAATCACAATCGGCGCGACAAGATAGGAAAAGGGAAGTTTGCGATGGTCGTGGGACGCCGTGCACAGATAGGCTTGCTGAGAGACGACGACGTGGGCGCCAATCACGATGCGATCGAGACTGTAAAGTTCGACCCTATCGCCGATCCATGAGTACGGGCCAATTTCGACCTTCCACGGGTACGTTATGCGAGCGGACGGCCGCACAACCACGCCCTTGCCAATCTTGGCGCCAAAGATGCGCAACAGGGTCCGTCGCCAACCGTAAAACGGCTGCGGTGAGAGGCCGAACAGCGTCGCCTGTGCGAGCTGCCAGAGCAGCAGATAGGCGCCCGGGCGACCTCGAAATCCCGGCGGGACGCGGAAGCTGGCAAGATCCTGAAACTCGGGCGTAGGCTTGTCATCGGACCTCACGGGACTTGAGCGCGGGGAGAAACCGCGGAATGCACTTCGGCGCCGTTCTCGGGTTCGGCTTCCTCGTTGCCCGCCAGCAGCGCGGCTTCGATGGCGATCAGGCCATCGCGACGCGATAGCGAACGCGCCAGAGCCAATCGCGTCGACCGGCGCGCCGGATCGTCGGCGTCGGGGTCCGTCGCCGCGACGATCGCCGCCGCCAGGTCTGCGGGACGTCCCGGCTCAACGCAGATCGCCGAGCCGGCGAGGAAGGATGCGAGCTCCGTGCCTGTCTCCGTTGTCACGACAATCGGACGGCCGCTGGCCAGCATGCCGCCAAGTTTGGATGGCAACACCAGGTCGGAAGCGTCGGCGGATTGCGGCAATAGATGCGCGTCGGCCAAGCCTAAAAACTCCGCCATGCGTGCGTAGGGCTGGAACGGCAGAAACCGAACGTTCGGCAGATGCGCGGCGCAGGCCTGCAATCTTGCCTTTTCAGGCCCCTCGCCGGCGATCAGGAACTGAATATCGTTACGCTCGCGCAGCGCCTCGGCCGCGGCGAGCACGGTGTCAAATCCCTGTTTGACTCCGATGTTGCCGGAATATAGCGCCACCCGGTCTGTAGGCTTGAGATTGAGTTCGGCGCGATAGCAGCTCTCCCCCGTCAGCGGCCCTATCTGCTCGAGGTCGACCCAATTTCTGACGATTTCGGTCGACGTCAGAACGGTCACTTTCCCGGCCAGTTGCTCCGCCATGCGACGCGAAATCGTCACGATGCGCCCGAACCGCGTGAGACATGCGCGTTCGAAAGCGAAGGCGATCCATTTCAAGGCCGCATGACTTCTCAAATGGCCGACCGCGAACGCCGCGTCCACTTCGAGGTCCTGAACATGCAGAATGGTGCGAGCGCCGATGCCTTTCGCCGCCAGCAAAGCTGCGGGCGCGGCGATCAGGGTCGGCTCGACACACAGGACCACTTCAGGGCGCTGGGTCAGGATCTGCCAAATCACGACCGGCGCCGAATTGATCGCGAACGACAACGGAGCGAGCAGGCGCCAGACGCCAGACATGCGTTTCCGAAGGTGCAGCGGACATCGCAGGATTGTCTGACTTCCGCGCCGTTCGGAGCTCCAGCGGTAGGGCTTGTAATCGCCTTGCAGACTCCAGCCGGGGTAATGCGGCGGCGTCGTCACGACAGTCACTTCGTGTCCCCGCGCTGTCAGATAGTCGCCGATCTCCCCCGTGCATCGGCCAACGCCCGCAACCTCTGGCGCATAATTCATCGCGTAGATCAGAATGCGCGCCACGGCCCGAAACAGCTCTCGGCGCGCAGCCACGGCGCAAGTCTCACTGAATTTATCGAAACGGAGTTCATCTCGTCGGCGGGCTCCTGATTGGACGAGAGAGGGTCGCCACGCTACCGCACACCGGGCGACTCGCCGGACGTTCGGAGGACTTCAACGGGTCCCAACTATACGGGAGTAACCGTCTTTCTGAGGGTCGACGCCGCGCGCGCGACGCCCAGAATCTCAAGCAGAAGCTTAACTCGCTTAGCGCCGTCGAGACGCTGAACGACGCCTGTCAAACCGGCAAACGATCCAGTAACGACGCGCACGCTCTTTCCTGGTGTGAGGTCGTCTTCCGCGGCGATGAGGCGGCCTTCAGAGTCGCTCGACTGCAGCAACGCTTCCACAACCCCGTTGGGCGTCGCCAGCGGGCGATTCCCTTGGCAAACAAGATAGCGAATTCCGAAGGTGCCGTTGATCCTCCGCCAACGCTGCAGTTCCAAATCGAGCGCAACAAACAGGTAGCGCGGAAAAACCGGGGAAAGGCGGTCGCGAAAATGGCGTCCGTGCCGAACGGTCGTCGCCTGCAACGGCAGGAAATGGCGATAGCCCTGGTTGCTCAAGTTTATGCCAGCATAGCGCTCTTTGTAGGGCAGCGTCATCGCGACATACCAGCGTTCGCCCGGCGCAAGTGGCCGCGATGGCGACGGCTCCGGCGCCATGCATGTCGCTGGCAGCCCGCCGAGTGGCGCAGTTGGAAAGGAAAGTGGCGTCGGCACCGGAATCCTCAAAATCTCAGGGGCTGATAATACTGGCCGTATTGGCCGTGATAGTATTCTTTCGACGTATCGCTCTCATACAGACGGGCGCGCTTGAAATTGACTTTGTTGTAGACAATTCCGGCGCATTTCTCGTAGAGCGTGGCCTGCGTCTGGAGCAGGTTTTGCACGATTCCACGGGGGGTCCGACCCCATTCCACGACAAACACGAAGGCGTCAAACAGGGAAGCCGAAGCGCGCACGTCTACGACGGGGCCCAGCGGCGGCAAATCTACAATCACATATTCGAACGCATTGCCTGCCGTAGCGAGCATATCGCGCATGGCCGCCGAAGACAGGATCTCGCTCGAGTGCAATACGCGCGTCTTGACGACGGCGGGCAGGAAGCTGAGACCCGATGCGGGCTCGATCAAAAGCAAATCCGCAAGTGCAAATTGCCCGCTCAGCACTTCGAGCAGACCCATCTCGGCATGGCCTGCAAGCGTGCGCGTGAGGCCGGGACTGCGCAAGTCCCCGTCGATCAGCAGAGTCCGCGCGCCGAGGTGGCTGAGCAGCGAGGCAAGGTTCTTCGAAACCGTGGACTTTCCCTCCTGTGGCAGCGCTGAAATCACGGCGACGACCTTCGCGGGGCGCTCGCCGGCCGCAAGATCGATCGCAATCTTGGCGCTTCGCAACGTTTCTGCGAAACTCGACAACGGGTGGTCGATTGCATAGCGCTGCAGCGCCGAAACAGGCTGAATTTCGCGGGCTTCGATTTCCACGCCCGACGATGCCGCAGCGCCAGCCTTGCTTATGGCCGGCAGCATGCCCAGGAACTCAAGGCCGAGCTCATCGCGGACCTGGGCGCCGACGCGAAACACATGGTCGCGACGCTCTCTGAGGGCGCCGACGCTGGCGCCGGCCGCGGCGCCGAATGCGAGGGCGAAAGACGCGATGAGGCCGCGTTTGGGATAGCTGGGAGCGAGTGGCGGCGTCGCCGCGGTGATGACACGCGCCTCGGTGGTGGGGAACGATTGCTGCTGGAGCGCCTCTTGATAGCGTTGATTGTAGCTCTGGGTAAGCGATCGGTAAGTCTCCGCCTCTCTTTCGAGTCCGCGCAACGCAACCAGCGTCTCGTTGGTCGCGGCATTCTGCCCGACCAGGCTTGCGAGTGACAGCGTCAGCGATCGCTCCCGGGCGCGCGCAACTTCCTCGTCGCTCTTGTAGCTCTGAGCGATCCGACCCAGTTCCTCGTAAATCAAATGGTCATATTCCACCATCTCGCTCTTTAGCGAGACGACCTGGAAATGCTGGGCGCCCAATTTACTTTCGAGCTGCGCTTCCATTTTGGAAGCCGCCAGATATTTGCCGCGTATTTCGTTGATAACCGGATTGGCCAGCGAGTCGGGAACCGCAATGCCCGTTCGCGCAGACTTCAAAAGCGCCTCGATCTGCGCGTTGCGCGCCGCCGCGCGCGCGGTCTCGCCCTGCGCGGCGATTGTCTGGGCGTCAAGCTCCGTTAATTGCTGATCGGAGATCAGTCCCGGCTTGTCGCCGCCTGTCGCGACGATGCCATGCTCCCCCTTGAACCTCTGGATGGCGAAATCGGAATCGACCGATTGTTGCTTCAATTCGGCGAGCCGGCTTTGCAGCCAACGCGCGGCGCGGCGGGTCGCTCCGATTTTCTCGTCGAGCTGTTCGCGTAGATACGCCTCGGCGAAGGCGTTTGCGATGCTGGCCGCCTTGTCTGGATCTGAGGAAGTGTACTGGAGCGCAAGGACGTAGGTGCGCGAGATCCGGCGGACGTCGAGATTGTATTTGAGCACGTCGATCGCCTCCCGTTGGGGCGAGGACCGTAGTTCGGACCGCGATCGTTCCGGCGCCAGGAACCAGCTGATGTCGTCCAACGTCCTGCCAACGAATTTGAGCGCAGAGCCGAGCATCGAATTTCTGCCGCCGGCAAATTCGGGATCATCCGTCAATTTCAGAGACGAGATCACCGACAATGCGATCTGTTCCGACTTCAGGACCTCCACCTGGCTGTCGATGGCTCCCGTGTCGAAAGCGATTTCGGCTATGTTGGCGGAAAGCTCCGCCCCGTCTTTGGGGCCGTCGATCAAGAGATCCGTTGTCGCCGTATATTCGGGCTGCGCGGTAAAGAGATAGATCAGACCCAACAGGAGACAGAACAACGTCAACCCAACGATGACCGGCGCTTGGCGCCTGGCGGCGGCCAGCAATCGCGAAGGGTCGACGTGATCAGCAGCTGCGCCAGCCGTCGGATCGACTTCAGCCGCAACACGTTTGGTGCGTTCGATTCGCCCCTGCAAGGCGCCAACTCCGGACTAAATGGAAAAAATACGAATTGGAGAACTCTCGCTCCCACGGCGCGTCGGCGCTTTCCAGGATATTGAGCGACGAGACATGATCCAAAGCTCCCAAAAACTCGATCGCAATTCATCAAATAATTGCAGCAGGTCGCACCGCAAAAGGCGGCGCCTCGGCAACGCTGATCAACAGAGCGTCAATTGACATTTTCCCTGCAGAAACCTGACCGCCGCCATGGTGTTCGCCGCATCGCCCGCGACGGCGGACGTGGCGCCGGTCGCTGTCGTCAGCAACGTCAGGAATTTCGTGATTTCGACCTGGTCGGCGTTGTCGACGTAGATGATGTCGTCATCGCGCATGGGGAATCGTCGCGCGGCGAAGAAACCCGAGGGATCGCGGAAATTCACTCGGAAGATGGTGGGAATGGTATCGCGATCGGCTTCGAAACTGGAAACGTCAGCGCCCATTTTCTCGAGCGTTTGGCGGTCCTCGAGTCGGTAGACGAAAACCTGGCCGGGCTCGGCGCGCTCGTCGAGCAGGCCGCCGGCTTTTCCGACGGCGTCGCTGAGGGTCAGCTCTTCCTGAAGGAACTTGAAATGCCCGCTTGCGCCTGTTGCGCCGAAAGCCATGTAGGCGCGCTGGTACTGCTGAACATAGAGGATGTCGCCGGGGTCGACGTACACATTCTCTTTGGGATGGCTGAGCAGATTCAGGAAGTAAATCTTGCCCTGCCTGCCGTGACGATCGAGCGTCACGAATTCCTCGTAGCCTGGGCTCCTTATGCCGCCCGCCCGCGAAATCGCATCGAGCACCCGGTCGCCTGCGGGGTTGATCGCGAATTTTCCCGGCGACCCGATATCGCCCACGACGGACACCTGCGTCGATGTCTGGTTGAGAATGGCGACGATGGCTTGAGGTTCGATCGCGCGGCTTTTGAGCTTTTCAACAATGTCTCTTTCTATCTGTCTCGCACTTCGATTCAGAACCCGTATCGGGCCCGCATAAGGCACCGTAATATAGCCTTTGGCGTCTACAGTTACCGGCGGCAACGTGACGAAATTGCCGGGGCGCGCGCCGGCATCGGTCGGTATGAAGAGGCCCCCCGCCTGAGCTTCGAACAGCGTCACCTGAATCGTGTCGCCAATCCCCACCAGCAGTTCCGGCGCCGGACCCCGCCCCGTTCCAAACGTGGTGTAGAGCGAGCCTGGACCCGTGTCGGTTACATAGGGAAGCACGGTCCGGTTCAGATCGATCAAGGCATAGTTCAGAATAGTGTTTGTTAGGGCGCCAACAGTGACCGTTGCGCTCGCCTCAACATCGCGACGCGAAGGTCCGCTCTCGGGGAGCATGGAACAGCCAGCGAGCGAGATCATGACAACGATCGTCTCCAAATAAATGGGCCTATGCACATGCACAATTCCGGCTAATATATTTCTTTGTCTAAGTATCGATTAGAAAACGAAAATCGCCGTTAGCGATAAGTGTTTCAAACATTGCGTGGCGGTTGGTGAAAAATATTGATCTTGTTTGAGCCTACGAACTACTTCAACCAGCGCCTTGTGCTTTTCGACGAGATAAACGCTTTATCTATTGGGCGTCGAAGAGAAGTTCTACAACTGAATAAAGTAACCTTGAGGAAGGCAAAACGGCCGCCAAATTCGCGTTACTTGTGGTTTCTTCGAGCGGCAGCGACAATCGGGCGAAATGTCGATTCGCCTGGCCATTTTGAAGCCGACGACACGGAATCGCAGGATGGCGCTGATTTTCGTATGGGCTGCCGGAGTATGCCTCGGATTGAGCTTTGATCTGTTCACGCTCGCCGTCGCGGCGGGGATCTTCACTCCGGCGGTTTTGGTTGCGGCGGCGCGAATGGAATCGGCTTCTCTTTTTGCCTCTGTAGCGAAACTCTGGGGCGGCTGTTCTTGGTTACGGCTGCGGCTTGATGACGCTCGTCATCGGGGCGCGCATGGTCTCGCCGACTCTGAAAGGGGGTGCGCGTCGGCACTCCGCCGCTCTGGACACGCCGGGCGACGCGCCGAAGATGCAACGCCGCGACGGTCGACCCTAACCGGCGTGACCCGGTGGCCCCTGTTGGCAAGCCTGTTTCAACGACCGGAGCCGTTTCGGTCAAGGCGGCCGTCAACGGGCTTGCGCGGGCCGGCATTTCCCAGTCGACCATCGGGCGCACCACGCGTCGCGCCGGGCTGTAAGGTAGGGCTGGAAAACACCAAGACGCAGCGCAAAGTCCCGGCCATCCGTGCTCAGCAACGACGGCATGCAATTCAACCATAAAATGAATGTGGCGAAAATAAATCAGATGAGTATGCACGATCAATTTACCAAAACGCGGGCGTTTGCAAGCGGTATTCGTAGCGGAGAGATACGGAAGTAAGCTTTGCAATTGTCCGCATTCCCCTAAGTCATGGTGTTTAGCGGCGGAACAACGCTTTCAGTAATTGATGTTTGACATCGCTTTGTCGCCATTCTGCTCGTGAACGCAACGTCACCCCGACAGCGCCATACGAAACGTCAAAACTTCAAGCTTTTGTGGCAGTTCCGACGATTGCGGCCGTTGCTCGCAACCACCGGACGGCGGCTCCAATTCTTAAAGCCGCATGGCTTCTCTCATTATCCTCTCGGGGCGCAACATTTGACGTTATGATGCCACGTGCAGAAATCGGAACAATTCGCCAATAAAGACCGAGTTGGGACACTCGTTTGATGGTGAGCGCGAAGTTCGACGTGAGATCGCGATGACTGCGGCGAGCTCGAGATTCGCGCGGATCTTGACGAGTTTTGGCTTTGGGGTGACGTTTCCATCACGCGGGCGCCACTGCCTCTGCTACGGTTCCGTCCGCTTCTATACCCGCATTGCCAGAACCGCCGTCGTTATGTTTTGAAGCTGAACAAAACGCCCCCGACGTTGCCAGACCCGCGGGCCGGCGGGTAAGCATCAAGACGCTCCCGCTCTACATCGACGCCCACGGGCGCAAGGCTGGAGAAAAGCAAACGACATCGGAGCCCCAGTTGGATCTCGTCTCATATTTCTTCGGCGGCGCATTTCTGATCAACGCCCTGCCGCATGTGATCAGCGGCGCGATGGGACGCCCGTTCCAGAGCCCGTTCGCCAAGCCGCGGGGGCAAGGCCATTCGTCGTCAACTGTGAACCTGCTTTGGGGTCTGTTTAACCTGGTCGTCTTCTATTTGCTCGTCTGCCGGGTCGGGGAATTTCGACCTGCGCAACAGCGCTCACGTCTTGGCGTTTGGCGCCGGCATGCTCGCGCTCGGCCTCTTTCTCGCGCGGCACTTCGGCCGTTTCAACGGCGGCAACTCTCCGGAGACCCCGTGACCGATATCGCCGAGGGGATCGTCCTCGTCACGGGCGCGGGCGGGTTTGTGGGCTCGGCGGTGGCGCGCAGGCTGATCGCCGCCGGCGCGCGGGTGCGCGTGATCGTGCGCGCCGAGACCCCACGTCGCAACCTCGACATCGCCAACAGCGAAGTCGTGGTCGGCGACCTTCGCGACGCCGAAGCTGTCCGCGCGGCGATGCGCGGCGTCGGAACTTTGTTTCACGTCGCCGCCGATTATCGGATCTGGGCGCCCGATCCCGACGAGATCCTGCGCAACAACCTTTCGATGACCCGATGCGTGATGGAAGCCGCCCTCGAGGCCGGCGTCGGGCGCATCGTCTATACGAGCAGCGTCGCGACGCTGCGGGCCTTTTCGGACGGCCGATCCAGCGACGAGACCTTGCCCTCGAGCGAGGCCGAAGCCGTCGGCGTCTACAAGCGCAGCAAGGTCGCCGCCGAGCGGCTCGTCGAGCGAATGGTCGCCGAGCGCGGGCTGCCGGCGGTGATCGTCAACCCCTCGACGCCTATCGGGCCGGGCGACGTCAAGCCGACGCCGACGGGCCGCATCGTGCTCGAAGCGGCCGCGGGACGCATGCCGGCGTTCGTCGATACCGGCCTGAACCTGGTCCACGTCGATGACGTCGCGGAGGGGCACCTGCAAGCCTGCGGCATGGCCGCATCGGCGAGCGCTACATTCTCGGCGGCGAGAACGTCACGTTGCAGACTATGCTCGGCGAGATCGCCGGGCTTGTCGGCCGCGCGCCGCCCGCGCGTCCGGCTGCCCCGCAGGCTGGTCTATCCGGTTGCCTACGCTGCTGAATTTATGGCAAGATTTACCCGCCGCGAGCCGATGGCGACGGTGGATGGATTACGAATGGCCAAGTACTACATGTATTTCTCATCGGCGAAGGCGGAACGCGAACTCGGCTATCGCGCGCGACCCTACGCCGAGGCGTTGCGGGACGCGGTTGAGTGGTTCCGCGCCGAGCATCGCTTGCCGTGAGTTTGCTGGACGCTGGCGTTGCTGGCCTGCGGGGCCGTCTGGCTTTGCCTGCTGCTGGCGCGCGGAGGGTTCTGGCTGTGCCGCGAGCGCGACGACGGCGTGCTCCCCGATCCCGCCCGATGGCCGAGCGTCGTCGCTCTCGTGCCCGCGCGCAACGAAGCCGACGTGATCGCGCAAAGCGTCGGCTCGCTCGCGTCGCAGGACTATCCCGGCGATTTCTCCGTGATCGTCATCGACGATCAGAGCCGTGACGGAACCGCCGCGCTGCGCGTCGAGGCGGCGGCGCGGGCGGGCTTCGCCGAGCGCATCGAGATCCTTAGCGGGCGGCCGCTGGCGAGCGGCTGGACGGGCAAGCTGTTCGCGCTTCAGCAGGGTTTCGAGCGGCCGAATCCAGGGCGACGAAACGCCGGACTATCTCTGGCTGACCGACGCCGACATCGCCTATGCTCCCGACGCGCTGAGGAGCCTTGTGCAGCGGGCGGAAGCCGGCGGTCTCGTCGCGGTTTCGCTGATGGTGCAATTGCGCTGCAAGAGTTTTGCCGAACGGGCTTTCATCCCCGCCTTCATCTTCTTTTTCCAGATGCTTTATCCGTTCGCCTGGGTGAACAAGAAGGCGCTCCCGCACGGCCGCCGCTGCAGGCGGCTGCCTGCTGGCGCGGCGCGAAGCCCTCGAGTCGATCGGCGGCTTTGCTTCGATCCGCGGCGCGTTGATTGACGATTGCACGCTCGCCGCGCGGCTGAAGACGATCGGTCCGATCTGGCTTGGCCTGACCCGGCGCGCCGATAGCATTCGGCCCTATGAGCATTTCGGCGACATCCGGCAGATGGTCGCCCGCTCGGCCTACGCGCAACTCCACTATTCGCCGTTCCTGCTCGCAGGAACTGTGCTTGCGATGCTGCTGGTCTACGCGTTGCCGCCCGCGGCAGCGTTGCTGGCGCACGGATCGGAGAGCGCGGCGGGCCTCGCGATCTGGGCGACGATGGCGGTCATGTTCGCGCCGATCCTGTTGTTTTACCGGCTTTCGCCGCTGTGGGGCGTATTCCTGCCTGTGATCGCGCTGGTCTATGTCGCGTTCACCATCGATTCCGGTTGGCAGCACATGCGCGGCCGCGGCGGGCTATGGAAGGGCAGAGTGCAGGCGGCCAGGAACCCATGAGCGCAGTCGCGGAAATTCCGCAGAGCAAGGGGCACAAGGACGAGAACTTTCCCGTCGCTTCGGCTCTGGTTTCGGCGCGGCATCGCACGACGATCCTCGCGTTCTATCGCTTCGCGCGCGCCGCCGACGACATCGCCGACAGCGCGGACGTGAAGCCGGACGCCAAATTTGCCGGGCTCGACGCGCTCGAGGCGTCGTTGCTTGGCAAAGACGATAGCGCCGCCGATGCGCTGCCGCTGCGCGCCGTGCTCAAAGAAAAGAACCTCACTCCTCAACATGCGCTTGACCTGCTGACCGCGTTCCGTCGCGACGTCACGAAGTCGCGCTATCAGAACTGGGATGAATTGATCGACTATTGCCGCTATTCGGCGATGCCGGTCGGCCGCTTCGTGCTCGACGTTCACGGCGAAAGCCAAAAACTCTGGCCCGCGAACGACGCGCTGTGCGCGGCGCTGCAAATCATCAACCATCTGCAGGATTGCGCGCAAAGATTATCGCGAAATCGACCGCGTCTACGTGCCGCTCGACGCGCTGGCCGCGGTTGGTCTCGACGTGACGGCGCTGTCCGCGCCCGCGGCTTCGCCGGAGCTGCTTGCCTGCATTTCCGGGTTGGCGGGCCGCAACGCGGAGCTGTTGCGGCACAGCGCAGCATTTTCCGCCGGCATCGTCGATTTCCGGCTGGCGCTCGAAGTCGCGGCGATTCAGCGGCTCGGCGAGGGCCTGAACGGGCTGTTGTTGAGCCGCGACCCGTTGAGCCAACGGGTGCATTTCGGCAAGCGGCAATTTATGTTGATCGCGCTGGCGGCGGCGGCTGGCTGCGTCTGGCATCGGCTAGGTCGCGGTTTCGGTCCACCGAAGGGGATCGTCGACAATGCCTAGTTTGCAACCGGCCGAGGGCGCCGACGCCGACCGCGCCAAGGCCCGCAGCAGTTCGTTTTATGTCGCGATGCGCATCCTGCCTGCCGCGCAGCGCGAGGCGATGTTTGCGATCTACGCGTTCTGCCGCGATGTCGACGACGTCGCCGACGAGCCCGGTCCGAGGGATGAGCGGCTCGCGGAACTCGCCAACTGGCGCAACGATATCGCCGCGCTGTATCGCGGCCAGACCACGCATCGCACTCGGGGCCTCGCGGTTCCCGTCAAGCAGTTCGGGCTCAAACAGGAAGATTTCATCGCGGTCATCGACGGCATGGAGATGGACCTCGAGGGAGAAATGCTGGCGCCTGATGCGGCGAAGCTCGACCTCTATTGCGACCGCGTGGCCAGCGCCGTCGGGCGGCTTTCGGTTCGCGTGTTCGGCATGCCGGACGCCGATGGCGTCTCGCTCGCGTACCACCTCGGCCGCGCATTGCAGCTCACCAACATTCTGCGCGACATCGACGAGGACGCCGAGATCGGCCGCCTGTATCTTGCCGCGTGAGGCGCTGTCGGCCGCAGGGATCGCGTTCGACAATCCGCGCCAGACGATCCTCGATCCACGCATCGACGCGGTCTGCGCGCCGCTCGCCGAAGCAGGCGCGCGAACACTTTCGCGAGGCTCGCGCCATCATGGCGCGATCGCCGCGAGCCCAGGTGCGTACGCCGCTGCTGATGTGCGAGGCCTACGATTCCATTCTCGCCAAGCTGGAGCGACGCGGCTTTCGGCCGCCGCGCGAGCGGGCGCGGCTAGGCAAACTCACGCTGGTTGGTTTGCTGATCCGCTACGGGATTGCCTGATGCCCACTCCGGTCGTGCATGTGATCGGCGCCGGGCTCGGCGGCCTTGCCGCCGCCGTGAAGCTCGCGGGCGCGGGCGCGTCCGTCGCCCTGTATGAGGCCACGGCCAACGCGGGCGGACGGTGCCGCTCCTATCACGAAGCCGCGCTCGACATGGAGATCGACAACGGCAACCACCTCGTGCTGTCCGGCAACCGCGCGACGATGGACTATCTCGACGCGATCGGGACGCGGTCGGAGCTGGTTGGTCCCGCCGAGGCGAGCTTTCCGTTCGTCGAACTGGCGACGCGCGAGCGCTGGATTCTGCGGCCGAATTCGGGGCCGCTGCCCTGGTGGATCTTCAGCCCGTCGCGCCGCGTGCCCGGCACCACGGCGTCAGACTATCTGTCGCTCGGCCGCCTGCTGCTCGCCGGGAAAGGCGCCGCGATCGGCGACGTGATCCCCTGCTCCGGGCCGCTATACGAAAAGCTCTGGAAGCCGCTGCTGCTGGCCGCGCTCAATACCGAGCCGGCCGGCGCCAGCGCGTCTCTGGCCGCTTCGATCATCAGGGAAACGCTGGCGCGCGGCGGCAGCGCGTGCCGGCCGCTGATCGCCGCCAATGGCTTGTCGCGCGCGTTCATCGATCCCGCGCTGAAACGGCTTGAAGCGAAAGGCGCCGCGATCCGGTTCAGCCAGCGCCTGCGCCGGATCGACTTTGACGGCAGCCGCCGTCAAGGGGCTCGGATTCGGCGATCAGACGATTGCAGTCGCCGCGGACGATTCGCGTGATCCTTGCGGTCCCGTCCTGGGTCGCCGCGGACCTCGTTCCCGGGCTCGAAGTCCCGACGGCGAACAGAGCGCGATCGTCAATGGCCATTTCCGTTTTACGCCGCCGCCCGGTTCGCCCTCGATGCTCGGGGTCATCGGCGGCAGCGTCGAATGGATCTTCGCCTTCGCCAATCGGATCTCGGTTACGGTGAGCGGCGCCGACAGGCTGCTGGAATGGTCGCGCGAGGACCTCGCGGATCTGTTCTGGAGCGAGATCCAGACCGCGCTCGATTTCAAGGCGCCGATGCCGGCCTGGCAGGTCGTCAAGGAGAAGCGCGCCACCTTCGCAGCCACGCCCGCTCAGGACGCGCGCCGACCCAAAGCATCCTCGCAATGGAACAATTTGTTTTTCGCCGGCGATTTTACAGCGGGTGAGCTGCCTGCGACGATAGAGTTCGCGATCCGTTCGGGATTTCGCGCCGCAGATCTCGTCGCAGCAAAACGGGGACAGGTTCATTGATCAGCGGGACTCAAACTCGCGTGGCGGCGCCGGAAAGCGTCCGCGGGCATAACGCTCGACGAACTCGAGCGGTCGGTGAGCGGCGCGACGGACGCGCTGCTCGCGCAACAGCGACCCGACGGACACTGGGTTTTCGAGCTCGAAGCTGACGCGACGATCCCGGCCGAATATGTCCTGCTGCGCCACTATCTCGGCGAACCCGTCGATGCGGGCATCGAAGCGAAAATCGCAACCTATCTACGGCGCCGGCAGGCGGATCATGGCGGCTGGCCGCTCGTCCATGGCGGCCCTTTCGACATGAGCGCGAGCGTCAAGGCCTATTTCGCGCTGAAGATGATCGGCGACGACATCGACGCTCCGCACATGCGGCTGGCGCGCGAAACCATTCTGGCGCGCGGCGGCGCGGCGATGAGCAACGTGTTCACGCGTTCGTTGCTCGCGCTTTATCGGCAGGTCCCGTGGTCGGCGGTGCCGGTCATGCCCGTCGAGATCATGTTGCTGCCGAAATGGTTTCCATTCCACCTCGACAAGATCTCGTACTGGGCGCGGACGGTGATCGCGCCCTTGCTGGTGCTGATGGCGCTGAAGCCGGCGGCGAAGAATCCCCTGCAGATCGGTGTCGCGGAACTGTTCGTCGTTCCCGCCGACAAAGTGCGCAGGTGGCCAGCAGGACAGCACCGGAAGTGGCCGTGGGCGCATATTTTCGACCTCATCGATCGCGTGCTTCGGGTCGTCGAGCCGTACTTCCCCGCGAGCCTGCGCCAGCGCGCGATCGCGCGGGCGAACAGCTTCGTGACGGAGCGGCTCAACGGTGTCGATGGTCTCGGCGCGATCTATCCGGCGATGGCCAACAGCGTGATGATGTACGCCGTGCTCGGCTATTCCCAGGACCATCCCGACTACAAGGCGGCGCGCGAGAGCATCGACCGGCTGCTGGTCGTCAACGACGACGAAGCCTATTGCCAGCCCTGCGTCTCGCCGGTCTGGGACACGGCGCTGACCTGTCAGGCGCTGCTCGAGGCCGGCGGCGGCGAGGTCAGCGCAGACTGTCGAGCGCGGGCTGAACTGGCTGAAGCCGCTGCAGGTGCTCGACGTGAAGGGCGACTGGGCGGCGCAGAGGCCGGACGTGCGGCCCGGCGGCTGGGCGTTCCAGTACAACAACGCCCATTACCCCGATGTCGACGACACCGCCGTCGTGGCGATGGCGATGGACCGCGCGCGCGGGCGCGGCGGCGCCGAGGCGGCGCAAACTTTTGACGAGGCGATCGACCGCGGCCGCGAATGGATCGAGGGATTGCAGAGCCGCAACGGCGGCTGGGGCGCGTTCGACGCCGACAACAACCATCACTACCTGAACTACATTCCGTTCGCCGATCACGGCGCGCTGCTCGACCCGCCGACTGCCGACGTCAGCGCGCGCTGCCTGTCCCTGCTCGGCCAGCTCGGCCAGACCGCGACGTCGAGCGAAACGGTCCGGGACGGCCTCGCCTATCTCGTTCGAGGTGCAGGAGGCGGACGGCAGCTGGTACGGGCGCTGGGGGATGAACTACGTTTACGGCACGTGGTCGGCGCTGTGCGCGATCAACGCGGTGGGCGTGCGACCCCGCCCATCCCGCGGTTCGCAAGGCGGTCGACTGGCTCGTTTCGATCCAGAATTCCGACGGCGGATGGGGCGAGAGCGCCGAAAGCTACAAGCTCGCCTACAAAGGCTATCAACCCTACGCCAGCACGGCCTCACAAACGGCCTGGGCGTTGCTCGGGCTGATGGCGGCCGGCGAAGCTCGTCACCCGGCGGTCGCCAGCGGCATCAAATATTTGCTCGCGACTCAGGGCGCGGACGGCTTCTGGAACGAAGAGTTTCACACCGCGACCGGATTTCCGCGCGTTTTTTATCTACGTTACCACGGCTATGCCAAATTCTTCCCCTTGTGGGCGGTCAGTCGTTTCCGTAATCTCGCCAAGGGGAATACGGAGACAGTGATTTGGGGAATGTAGCGGCCCTGGGGGCCAAGCACGCGCGGGGGCGCGTGCTTGTCGTAAGCGGCCTTGCTGCGGAAGCGCGGATCGCGGCAGGCCTCGGAACTCAAACGTTCAGTTTTGGCGGTTTCGCGGCGCGGCTCGAGGCGGAGCTCGTGGCTGCGTTGCGCGAGGGCGCCGCGGGCGTGCTGAGCTTCGGCATCGCGGGCGGCCTCGTGCCCGGTCTGGCGCCGGGGGCCGTCGTGCTCGCAGACCGGATCCTCTCCGCGGACGAGACCCATTCCTGCGACCCCTTTTGGCTGCAGCGTCTGGCGGACAAGTTGCCGAGGGCCACGCGCGCCGCAATTTTCGGCGCGGAAAAGGCCATTGCCCACGCGCCGGAAAAGGCGCGGCTGGCCGAACGGACCGGCGCGGTCGCGGTCGATATGGAATCCCACATCGCTGCGCGATGCGCCGCCAAACACAACGCGCCGTTTGCCGCGATCCGGGTCGTTGCGGACCCTGTGGGACGCTCGCTGCCGCCCGCCGCCCTCGTCGGCATGGGCGCCGACGGTCGCGCCGACATTTTTGCCGTCCGACGCTCGCTGACCGCTAAACCCCGGCAATTGCCGTCGCTGCTGCGCACCGCGCTCGACGCCAAGCGCGCGTTCGACGTCCTGAAAATCTGCCGGCGCGCGCTCGATGAGGATTTTTGCCTGTTCCTGCCTACAGCGGCGTAGTTCGCAGCGCTGCTTTTGTAGCCGCGGTCGCTGACCGCGGGGCTGCCGACTGACGAAGCCGTGCAGGACGAGGTCAGCGACCTCGGCTACAGATAGGCGCCGGCGGGTCAACGCATTCCAGTTCCGGGCGAAGCACTAGCCGCTACTTTGGCAAATACACTGCGCTCCTTCGCCGCCTCGTGGGGCGGAATGTAGCGCCGTAATGCCACCAATATGGAACTCGCCCCCAACTCGCGGGTTTGCTCCAATGGCCACAAGAGGATGCTGCCATGGACGTCCCATCAGAGAGCACGTTTGAAAAGGTCAAGGCGCGGCTAAAGGATCTGGCAGGTTTGCCGCCGGGGGATGGGACGCCGCATGGCAAGGGCGCGCCGCCTGAACCAGATACCGTTCCCAAGGGCGGGCTTACCTCGCCGGAGGCCGAGGGACTGAACCCTCATGGCGGGACTGGTTTGCAGGTGGAACGCTAAGCCACTTTGGCTTAGTTCGCGGGCGAGCAGACAGGCCAAGTTGGAGAATTCATCGTGGAAAAGGAACACCCGGAGACCGTGGTAGAGACGGTGACCTCCTACGTGAAAGATATGCTTGGCATCGGCGCGGGCGCGACAGAGGTCGTGGAACCCGAGCACGATCACGAACCGCACGAAACCGCACCCGAAGTCACCGCGGAAAACGCGATGCGTCTCAATCCGAACCCTTATGCGATGGAAGAGCTGGAAGCCGAGACCTTTTTCCCGCCTGTCGAAAACCCCGCGCATGAGTCTGACACCGATCTTGTGCCGAGCGAGGTCAACGAACAGACGCTCAGCAAGAGCGCCCTGCAACTCGACGAGGAGAGCGCGCGGCGCGAGGACGGCCAGTCGTAGCGCGGCGGCTATGAAGGCTAGCCGCAGTAAACGCCCTACTCCGCCGCTGCTGGCAGCGCGCTCACCGTGTAGTTCAGGATCGGGCTGAGCCAGCGCTCGACCTCATCAACCGACATGCCCTTGCGGGCCGCGTAATCCTCGACCTGATCGCGCTCGACTTTGGCGACGCCAAAGTAGTGCGCGTCGGGGTGGGCGAAATAGAGGCCCGAAACCGACGAGCCCGGCCACATCGCAAAGCTTTCGGTAAGCGTAACGCCGGTGCGCGCTTCCGCGTCGAGCAGGCGGAACAGGGTCGCCTTCTCGGTGTGGTCGGGCTGCGCGGGATAGCCGGGCGCGGGGCGGATGCCCTGATAGGTCTCGGCGAGCAATTCCTCGGGCGCCAGCGCCTCGTCGGGCGCATAGCCCCAGAATTCGCTTGCGCGAGCGCGCGTGCATATATTCCGCCAAGGCCTCGGCGAAGCGGTCGGCGAGCGCCTTGACGAGGATCGCGGAATAATCGTCGTTGGCGCGCTCGAAGCGCTTGGCGATCTCGTCTTCCTCGATGCCGGCGGTGACGACGAAGGCGCCGATGTAGTCGGGCGCGCCGCCGTCGGGCGCGACGAAATCGGCGAGCGCGACATTGGGCTTGCCGTCGCGGCTTCGAGAGTTGCTGGCGCAGCGTGTGCAAGGTCGCGACGCGGCGCTTGCGTGTTTCGTCTTCAAACAATCGGATGTCGTCGCCGTGCGCTTCGGCGGGCCAGAAGCCGACCACGGCCTGCGGCTTGAACCAGCGCTCGTCGATGATGCGCTTCAGCATCGCCTGCGCGTCGGCGAACAGATTGCGCGCCGCCTCGCCCTGCTTCTCGTCCTGGAGGATAGCGGGATAGCGGCCCTTCAGTTCCCAGGTCTGGAAGAACGGCGTCCAATCAATGTAGCGCGCCAGCGTCGGCGAGATCGTCGACCTCGATCTTGCGCGCGCCGAGGAATTGCGGCTTGGTCGGCTTGTAAGCGCTCCAATCGAGCTTCAGCGCGTTGGCGCGCGCCTTCTCGATCGGCAGCCGCGTCTTGTCGCGCTCGCTGCGCGCATGGGCCTCGGCGACGGCGTGATATTCGGCGCGCGTGCGGTCCGCAAAGGCGGCGCGCGTCGTGTCGACAGCAGCGCGCCGACGACGCCGACCGCGCGGCTCGCGTCGTTGACGTGCACGGTCGCGCCGCGGGTGATAGCGCGGATGGATTTTCACCGCGGTATGCACGCGGCTGGTCGTCGCGCCGCCGATCAGCAGCGGAATGTCGAAACCCTCGCGCTCCATCTCGGCCGCGACATGCGCCATCTCTTCGAGCGACGGCGTGATGAGGCCGGAGAGGCCGATCACGTCGACCTTCTGCTCGCGCGCCACGGCGAGAATCTTCGAGGCCGGCGTCATCACGCCGAGATCGATGATCTCGTAGTTGTTGCAGGCGAGCACGACGCCGACGATGTTCTTGCCGATGTCGTGGACGTCGCCCTTGACGGTGGCGAGCAGGATCTTGCCGGCGCTGCTGGCGCTCGGACTGCCGCCGTTGGCCGCGCTCTCCGCCTCCATGTAGGGCAGCAGTATCGCCACCGCCTGTTTCATCACCCGCGCCGACTTCACCACCTGCGGCAGGAACATCTTGCCGGCGCCGAACAGGTCGCCGACGATGTTCATGCCGTCCATCAGCGGCCCTTCGATCACGTTGAGCGGCCGGCCGAGTTTCTGGCGCGCCTCCTCGGTGTCGGCCTCGATGAACTCGGTGATGCCGTTGACCAGCGCATGGGCGAGCCGCTTCTCGACCGTGCCCTCGCGCCAGGAAAGATCCGCGCCCTTCGCCTGCTTTTCCGGGCCGCCGCGGAAACGCTCGGCGATCTCCAGCAGGCGCTCGGTCGCATCGGCGCGACGGTTGAGCACCACGTCCTCGCAGGCCTCGCGCAGGCCCGGCTCGATCGTCTCGTAGACCGCGAGCTGGCCGGCGTTGACGATGCCCATGTCCATGCCGGCCTGGATGGCGTGATAGAGGAACACCGCGTGCATCGCCTCGCGCACCGGCTCGTTGCCGCGGAACGAGAACGACAGATTGGAGACGCCGCCGGAGATATGGACGTGCGGGCAGGTCGCGCGGATCTGGCGCGTCGCCTCGATGAAGGCGACGCCGTAGCCGTTGTGCTCCTCGATGCCGGTCGCGACCGCGAAGATGTTGGGATCGAAGACGATGTCTTCGGGCGGGAAGCCGGCCTGCTCGGTCAGCAGCTTGTAGGCGCGCTGGCAGATCGATGACTTTGCGCTCGAGCGTGTCGGCCTGGCCCTGTTCGTCGAACGCCATCACGACGACGGCGGCGCCATAGGCGCGCACCAGCCGCGCCTGGCGCAGGAACGCCTCCTCGCCCTCCTTCATCGAGATCGAATTGACGATCGCCTTGCCCTGCACGCATTTGAGCCCGGCCTCGATCACCGAGAATTTCGAGGAATCGATCATCACCGGCACGCGCGCGATGTCGGGCTCGGAGGCGACGAGATTGAGGAACTCGACCATCGCGCGGGCGCTGTCGATCAGCCCCTCGTCCATGTTGATGTCGATGATCTGGCGCGCCGTTGGCGACCTGATCGCGCGCCACCACGCAGCGCGCCGGCGTAGTCGCCCGCCGTGATCGAGCTTGCGGAATTTGGCCGAGCCGGTGACGTTGGTGCGCTCGCCGACGTTGACGAACGGAATGTCCGTGGTGAGCGTGAACGGCTCGAGGCCCGAAAGCCGCATCAGCGGCGTCGATCTCGGGGGATGCGCGCGGCGCGATGCCCTTCACGGCTTCGGCGATCGCCTTGATGTGCGCGGGCGTCGAGCCGCAGCAGCCGCCGACGATGTTGACGAGGCCGTCGCGCGCGAAGCCGCCGATCTGAGGCCGCCATCTGCTCCGGCGTCTCGTCGTAGAGGCCGAAGGCGTTGGGCAGGCCGGCGTTGGGATAGGCGCAGACCGAGCGTGTCGGCGACGCCGGAGATTTCGGCGAGATGCTCGCGCATCGCCTCGGCGCCGAGCGCGCAATTGAGGCCGATCGAGATCGGGCGCGCATGGCGCACCGAATGCCAGAACGCGGTCGGCGTCTGGCCGGAGAGCGTGCGGCCGGAGCGGTCGGTGATCGTGCCCGAGATCATGATCGGCAGGCGACAGCCGCGCTCGCCAAACACCTGTCTCGCAGGCGAAGATCGCCGCCTTGGCGTTCAGCGTGTCGAAAATCGTCTCGATCAGGATGAGGTCGGCGCCGCCGTCGATGAGGCCGTCGATCTGCTCGGCATAGGCTTCGTGCAGATCGTCGAAGGTGACGGCGCGGAAGCCGGGATTGTTGACGTCCGGCGACATCGACGGCGGTGCGGTTGGTCGGGCCGAGCGCGCCGGCGACGAAGCGCGGGCGGCCGTCGACCCGCTCGGCCTTCAGGGCGGCGCGGCGGGCCAGCCGCGCGCCGTCGCGATTGAGCTCGTAGATGCAGTCCTGCATGCCGTAATCGGCCTGCGCGATGCGGGTCGAGGAAAAGGTGTTGGTCTCGAGGATGTCGGCGCCGGCCATCGCGTAGGCGTAGTGAATGTCCTCGATCGCCTGCGGCTGGGTCAGGGTCAGCAGGTCGTTGTTGCCCTGCTGATGGCAGTCGCAGCCGATGAAGCGCTCGCCGCGGAAGTCGGGCTCCTGCAAGCCGAGGCCCTGAATTTCCGTGCCCATCGCGCCGTCGAGGACGAGAATGCGCTTCGGGCGGCTTCGGCTGAGCAGCTTGGCGGTGCGCAGCTTCGGAGCGGACGCTTCCGCGCTCGGAAGAGTGTTGGTTCATGGACCGGCCCCGACTAGAACGACATAACTACATAAAGATATCTTTATGTCATATCAAGCGTGTCGTCCCAAACGGAATTAACGATCATAGAGCGTACGAAAATCGGTAAATTTTCATCAATACTGACCGGCATTCGAGCGTTTACTCGGCGCGGATTTCGACAATTAAGCAGCGCGTTCAAACTTGCGAACCAATCTATTGCCGTCACAGGAACGACGCATGTTTCAAATTCCTGTGACTCGAAGACGGCGAGAGTTTCCATGACCATTCACAATCTCATTTCTCAAGTTTCTCGGCGATAGACAAGGCGCGACAGCAATCGAATACAGTCTTATCGCCGCGCTCATCGCAGTCGCCCTGATCGCGATTCTCGGCGCCACTGGCCAACGCATGTCGGGCGTGTTCGGCGAGATCAGTTCCGCGATCCGCTGAGGCCGCGCCCGCTCCTTCCTGACAGCGTACAGAATTCAAAGGCCCTGCAGGCTGCTCAAAGCCGCGCGGGGCTTTTTTGTCGCGCGCGGCCGACTATCCCTTCTGCGCATTGCCTTCGGCCGCTCTGCTTTACAAGTCGCCTCGCAAGCGCGGCAGGCTGCGACAATTCGCGCGATCAAGACAGGAGGGGACGCGTTTTCGAGGGCGGCGACGCCCGGCGGCTTTGCTTACGCCGGCGAAAGTTCGTACGCGCTTGCAGGGCCAGTCGAATTTTCGCAACGCCCGCGCGGCTCCCATTTTCCAGGAAGCTCAAGGTTATGACAGATCCCACCGACGGCGGCTCCGCCCGACCCTCCATCACCGATCAGGAGGCGCTGCTGTTCCATTCGCGCGGCCGGCCCGGCAAGCTCGAGATCGTCGCGACCAAGCCGATGGCGACGCAGCGCGATCTGTCGCTCGCCTATTCGCCGGGCGTCGCCGTTCCGGTGAAGGCGATCGCCGCCGATCCGTCGACCGCCTACGACTATACGGCGCGCGGCAACATGGTCGCCGTCATCACCAACGGCACCGCGATCCTCGGCCTCGGCAATCTCGGCGCGCTCGCCTCCAAGCCGGTGATGGAAGGCAAGGCGGTGCTGTTCAAGCGCTTCGCCGACGTCGATTCGATCGATCTCGAAGTCGAGACCGAGGACCCCGAGGAATTCATCAACGCGGTCAAATATCTCGGCCCCTCGTTCGGCGGCATCAATCTCGAGGACATCAAGGCGCCGGAGTGCTTCATCATCGAGGAGCGCCTGCGCGAATTGATGGACATTCCCGTGTTCCACGACGATCAGCACGGCACGGCGATCATCGCCGCCGCCGGCATGATCAACGCGATGCAACTGACCGGCCGCGACATCAAGCAGACGCGGCTCGTCTGCAACGGCGCGGGCGCCGCCGGCATCGCCTGCCTCGATCTCATCAAGGCGATGGGCTTCGAGCCGGCCAACGTCCTGCTCTGCGACACCAAGGGCGTCGTCTATCGCGGCCGCCGCGAGGGCATGAACCAGTGGAAGTCGGCGCATGCGGTCGAGACCGACGGCGCGCACGCTCGCCGACGCGATGGTCGGCGCCGACATTTTCTTCGGCCTGTCCGCCAAGGGCGCGCTGACCGCCGAAATGGTCAAGTCGATGGCGCCGAACCCGATCATCTTCGCGATGGCCAATCCCGACCCGGAGATCACGCCGGAGGACGCGCGCAAGGCGCGCGACGACGTGATCATCGCCACCGGACGTTCGGACTATCCCGAACCAGGTCAACAACGTCCTCGGCTTTCCCTACATCTTCCGCGGCGCGCTCGACGTGCGCGCCAAGACGATCAACATGGAGATGAAGATCGCCGCGGCCCATGCGCTGGCCGAACTGGCGCGCGAGGACGTGCCCGACGAGGTCGCCGTCGCCTATCGCGGCGCGCGGCCGCGCTTCGGCCGCGACTACATCATTCCGGCCCCGTTCGATCCGCGCCTGATCCACGTGATCCCGATGGCGGTCGCCAAGGCCGCGATGGATTCCGGCGTCGCGCAGCGGCCGATCGTCGACATGGCCGCCTATCAAGCCGCAGCTTTCGGCGCGGCGCGATCCGATCGCCGGCGCCATGCAGCGCATCATCGAGCGCGTGCGCCGGATGCCGAAGCGCGTCGTCTTCGCCGAGGGCGAGGAGGAGCAGGTGATCCGCGCCGCCCATTCGTTCGTCACTCAGGGCCTCGGCACGGCGATCCTGGTCGGTCGCGAGGACCGCGTGCGCGCCACCGCCGAGCAGGTCGGGCTCGATCTCGACGAGAAGGGCATCGAGATCCACAATGCGCGGCTGTCGCAGCGCAACGCGGTCTACGCGCAGTTCCTCTACGAGCGGCTGCAGCGGCGCGGCTATCTGTTGCGCGACTGCCAGCGCATGATCAATCAGGACCGCAACTATTTCGCCGCGGCGATGGTCGCGCAGGGCGACGCCGACGCGATGGTGACCGGCGTCACCCGCAACTTCTCGATCGCGCTCGAGGAAATCCGGCGCGTGATCGACGACAAGCCCGGCCATCGCGTGATCGGCGTTTCGCTGATCCTCGCGCGCGGCCGTCCGGTCGTCGTCGCCGACACCGCGATCACCGAAATGCCCAACGCCGAGGATCTCGCGCAGATCGCGATCGAAGCGGCGGGCGTCGCGCGCCGCCTCGGCTACGAGCCGCGCGTCGCGCTGCTCGCCTTCTCGAACTTCGGCCACCCGCCGGGCGAACGCACCCAGCGCGTGCAGGAAGCGGTGCAGCATCCTCGATTCGCGACGCGTCGATTTCGAATACGACGGCGAGATGGACGCCGACGTCGCGCTCAACCGCGAACTGATGGCGTCCTATCCGTTCTGCCGGCTGACCGACGCCGCCAATGTGCTCGTCATGCCGGCGTTCCACTCGGCCGCGATCTCGACCAAGATGCTGCAGGAGCTCGGCGGCGCGACCGTCATCGGCCCGCTGATCGTCGGGCTCGAAAAGCCGGTGCAGATCGTCAACCTCGGCGCCCGCGACACCGACATCGTCAACATGGCGACGCTGGCGAGTTTCAGCGTCGGCGGTTGAGGGATTTGGTTGGCGCAGCGACCGACCTCATCCCCGCGACAAGCAAGCTTGTCGCTGAGCTTCGCGCCACCTTCTTCCGCAAGCGGCAGAAGGGTAGCGCCCCCTCTCCCGCTTGCGGGAGAGGTTGGGGTGAGGGCGGGTCCAGCTGTAATCTCGCTCAGCGCAGCGCCCCGCTGGCCGCGAGCTCGTGCGCGTTGGCTTCGATCCATGCGAGGTCGCGCTGCAGCAGATGATCGGCGGGTTGCCGCTCGATCTGCTTGCGTACGGCGGTCTGCGCGCGCAGCACGGTGGCGAGCGCATCCTCCAGCTGCCCTTGCGCAGCTAGGCATTTTGCAATCTTGACGTAACACGTCGCGAGCGCGCGCACATTCGCATCGCTGTCGGGCTTTGCGATGCCGCGCTGCTCGAGCAGGTCGGCCGCCTCTTGAAAATATGCCAGCGCGAGCTCCAATTGACCTTTCGCCGCGCAGACATCGCCGAGCTTTAGTTTCGACAGAGCTACTATCAAGGCGAGTCCCCTTGCGCCAAATCGCGAGTCACACAATTCACTTCGCTAAAACAAAATGTCGCCCTGACGTGCGGGCGTTAAGAACCAACTCCCTGAACCGCAATCGCGTCGGCCCCGGCGGTCTACACTATCAGCAATTGACCAAGAACAAAGTCTGATGATTGAATTTTTGCAACCCTTTTTCGCAGTTCAAAAAATTGCGCTGCGGTCATTTTGACATAGCGGTAACCCTGTGTCACCTAAACGACGTTCTGGCCGAATAGCATCGGCGAGACTCAACGTCATGCTCACTGTCACGATTGAGAAAATACCTGGTGGGCCGGGCCTCGCAACAGTTGCTTAGGCAAATGAAGGGAAGTTGAAATGCCATCTCGACGCTTGCTGTACAAATCAGGAGCGATGCTCCTCGCGGGCCTTGGGTGGGCCGCCATGGCTTCGACCGGTGCGCTCGCCCAGGACAAGAAGCCCAACATCATCGTCATCATGGGCGACGACATCGGCTGGGAAAACATCGGCGCCTACCATCAGGGCCTGATGTATGACACGACGCCGAATCTCGACAAGCTCGCCACCGAAGGCATGCGCTTCACCGACTATTATGCGGAGCCGAGTTGCACCGCCGGCCGCGCCAATTTCATCACCGGGGAATTACCGATCCGCACCGGACTGACCACAGTCGGACAGGCGGGTTCGGCGATCGGCATGCCCGATCAAGCCCCGACGATCGCCACCGCTTTGAAGGCGGAAGGCTACGAGACCGGGCAGTTCGGTAAGAACCATCTTGGCGACCGCAACCAGTTCCTGCCGACCGTCCACGGCTTCGATGAATTCTGGGGCTACCTGTATCACCTCGATGCGATGGAGGATCCGTTCTGGCACTCTTATCCGCCGGCCCTCAAGGACAAAGTCGGACCTCGCAACCTGATCCACAGCTTTGCCACCGAAATTGATGACCCAACGGAAGAACCGCGCTGGGGCAAGATCGGCAAGCAGAAGATCGTCGATGAAGGTCCGTTGCCGCCGCATCCGACCGAAGGCATCAAATACAACATGGAGACCGTCGACGAGGACATCCTCGATCACGCGGAAAAATTCATCGACAAGGCGAAGGCGGACGGCAAACCGTTCTTTGTCTGGTGGAACCCCACCCGCGCCCACGTGATCTCGCATCTGTCGCCAAAATATTCGTCGCAGCTCACCCCCGAGAACCAGTGGTATCTCGAAGAGGGGGTGATGAAGCAGCTCGACGACAACGTCGGCGCGCTGATGGCCAAGCTGAAAGCCGATGGGCTCGATGACAACACCATCGTCGTGTTCACCACCGACAACGGCACCGAGAACTTCACCTGGCCGGACGGCGGCAACACGCCGTTCGCCGCCGGCAAGGGCACGATCATGGAAGGCGGCATGCGCGCGCCGATGATCGCGCGCTGGAACGGGCACATCCCCGCCGGCAAAGTCGAGAACGGGATCTTCTCCGGCCTCGACTTCTTCCCGACGCTGACGGCTTTGGCAGGCCATCCCGGCATCAAGGAAGAATTGCTCAAGGGCGCCAAGCTCGGAGATACCTCCTACAAAGTCCATCTCGACGGTTATGACCAGACTAGCCTGCTGACCGGCAAGGGTCCGTCCAACCGCCACGAAATCTTCTATTTCGCGGAGGGCACTCTCGGCGCGGTTCGCATCAACGACTGGAAATACCGGTTGATTGATCAGCCGGACGGCTGGCTAGGCGCGACGGTAAAGCTCGATTGGCCGATCCTGTCCAACCTTCGCCTTGACCCGTTCGAGCGCATGCAGTTCTCGAAGGGCAACAACGGTTCGTTCATGTACGTGCCAGACTTCTACGAGCACGAGTTCTGGCGTTTCGTGTTCCTGCAGCAGACGGTTGGCGAATACGCGCTGACCTTTGTCGACTACCCGCCCATGCAGCGCGGCGCGAGCTTCAACCTCGAAGCCGTCAAGGCAGAGATCGACGAGCGCATCCGGGCGATGAAGGGCAAGATGGAATAAGCCAGCTCGCTTGAGGCGAATGGATCCGCCCGGGCGCGAGCCCGGGCGGATTTGTTTTCAGGGGCGGATTTCCCACTCGGCTTGGAAGTTGTCGCGGTCGGCCCGGCGACATAGAACCGCCCCATGTCCGACGTCGACGCTTCCGCCTCAAATCCTCGCGTCGTCGACGTCCAGTTTCCGGTCGCGGTCGACGTCGCCTATTCCTACCGCGTCCCTGCCGCGCTTGCCCTCGCGCCCGGCGATTTCGTCGTCGCGCCGCTCGGAACCCGCACCGCGATCGGCGTCGTCTGGGCGACGCGCGATGACGGGCGGCGACAATCTCAAATCGATCATCTCCAAGCGCGACTGGGCGCCGCTCCGGCAACCCCTGCGCGACCTCATCGACTGGGTGGCGCGCTGGACGCTTAGTCCGCGCGGCGCTGTGCTGCGGATGGCGACCCGGGCGCCGGAAGCGACCGAGGCGCCGGCGCCGAAATTCGGTCTGCGTGAAGACCGACAAGCCGCCGACGCGGCTGACGCCGG
Organism: uncultured Pseudomonadota bacterium; assembly: GCA_963771455.1. Classification (GTDB taxonomy): domain Bacteria; phylum Pseudomonadota; class Alphaproteobacteria; order Rhizobiales; family Beijerinckiaceae; genus Roseiarcus. Next base: position 75,446 of record CAVYTP010000012.1, on the reverse strand, counting down.
CGCGCACCCGCGTGCTCGAGGCGCTCAGCCAAAAATCGCCGCAGGCCAAGGCCGCGCTCGGCGAGGCCGCCGCCTGCAGCGCGGCGGTGATCGACGGGCTCGTCAAGGACGGCGCGCTGGCGCTGGTCGCGCTGCCGCCCGAGCCGTTCGCTCTGCCGCCCGATCCGGATTTCTTCCATCGGCCGCTGTGCGGCCGATCAGGCCGAAGCGGCGCGGACGCTTGGCGAAGCGGTCACGGCGCGCGCGTTCCGGCCGATCCTGCTCGAAGGCGTCACCGGCTCGGGCAAGACCGAGGTCTATTTCGAGGCGGCCGCGGCCGCGATCCGCGCGGGACGGCAGACGCTGATCCTGATGCCGGAAATCGCGCTGACCAGCCAGTTCCTCGACCGGTTCGCCGAGCGCTTCGGCGTGCGTCCCGCCGAGTGGCATTCGGGCGTCACGCCGCGCCAGCGCGAGCGGCTGTGGGGCGCCGTGGCCAGCGGCGAGGCGCAGGTCGTCGTCGGCGCGCGCTCGGCGCTGTTCCTGCCGTTCGCCGACCTCGGCCTGATCGTCGTCGACGAGGAGCACGAGGGCGCCTACAAGCAGGAGGACGGCGTCATCTATCACGCCCGCGACATGGCGGTGGTGCGCGCCCGGCTCGAGGGCGCGCCCGTCGTGCTCGCCACCGCGACGCCCTCGCTCGAGACGCGCGTCAACGCCGAACACGGCCGCTACGGCTGGCTCCGGCTCGACGCCCGCTTCGGCGCGCGCCCGATGCCGGCGCTCAAGCCCATCGACCTGCGCCGCGAGGGGCCGGCGCGCGGCCGCTGGCTCGCGCCGCGGCTGGTCGCGGCGGTCGAGCGAGACGATCGCGGCGGGCGAGCAGGCGCTGCTGTTCCTCAACCGGCGCGGCTATGCGCCGCTGACGCTGTGCCGGAGCTGCGGCCATCGCTTCCAGTGCCCGAACTGCTCGTCCTGGCTGGTCGAGCATCGGTTCCGCAAGGCGCTGGTCTGCCACTATTGCGGCCATCACGAGCGCAGGCCCGACCTCTGCCCGCAATGCCACGAGGCCGAGACGCTGGTCGCCTGCGGCCCCGGCGTCGAGCGGGTCGCCGAGGAGGCCGCCGCGCTTTTCCCGGAGGCGCGGCTGCTGGTCCTGTCCTCCGACATGACCGGCGGCGTCGAGCGCATGCGCGCCGAGCTCGACGCCGCCGCGCGCGGCGACTACGACATCATCGTCGGCACCCAGCTCGTCGCCAAGGGCCACAATTTTCCGCTGCTGACCCTGGTCGGCGTCGTCGACGCCGACGTCGGGCTTTCGAACGCGGACCCGCGCGCCGCCGAGCGCACCTTCCAGCTGCTGCGGCAGGCGACCGGGCGCGCCGGGCGCGGCGACAAGCCCGGCCACGCGCTGTTGCAGACCTATCAGGCCGACCATCCCGTGATCGCCGCGCTGCTATCGGGCGACGTCGAGAGTTTTTATGCCGCCGAGACCGAGCAGCGGCGGCGCGGCGGCCTGCCGCCGTTCGGCCGGCTCGCCTCTGTCATCGTCTCGGGCGAAGACCGCGGCGCCGCGGAAGCCCACGCCAGGGCGCTCGCGCGCGCCGCCCATGGCCTGCCGCACACGCCCAAATGGAAGCTGGCGCCGATCGGCGGCCTCGCCGATTCCGGCGAGATCTCCCTGCTCGGCCCCGCCGAACCGCCCATCGCCGTCCTGCGCGGCCGCCACCGCTTCCGCCTCGCGGTCAAAGGCGCCGCGCAACGCCGACTTGCAGGGCTTCTTGCGCGCGATGCTCGCCGCCGCGCCGCCGCCGAGGGGCGGGGTGAGAGTGATTGTCGATGTCGACCCGCAGAGTTTTCTGTGAGCGCGTCCTTGTAGACGCGGTCGCTGACTGCGGGCTACTCCGCGGCGGCGCTGGCGCCGTGCGTCAGTTCAGCCACCCTGCGGATATGCGCGACGGCCGCTTGACCCCCTGTGGTCTTGGTCAGCAGATCCTGTGTCTCTTCCTCGCCGACCGGGGTCAACGCCGCATCGTGGTAGGTGGCGGTCGCGGCATGGCGCGCAACAGCACGGCTCCACAATTTGAGACGTATGAATAAGTTCGCCGCCGCGCCCTGTTTCCAGATCGTCTCGAGCACGAAGCCCGGCCAGAACAGCCAGGGGCTGACGCTCGGGCAGTCCCGGGCGCCGTTCGCTGGGGTGTTTGAGCCGGAGGATGCCGTCCTGCAGCGGATGGACTTTTTCGACCCTGACCGCCATCGCAAACCGCGCCAGCAGCACGACGAGGCTGCCGAGCGGGAAACCCGTCGCCGCTGCGCGCTTCAGCAAGGTCTTCATGTGCTCGGGCGAATAATAGAGCGACCACGCCTCCTGGTAGATCGCCTCCCATTCCGCCTTCGACATCTTCGGGTGGGGCGCGCAGACGTGCTCGAGATCGTATTTGTTGAGATCGGGCTCCATCTGGACGCCCGCGTTCCACAGCTTCTGATGATCCTCGGAACCCGGCAACGGCGTGAGATTGAAAAACTCGATCATGTCGAGCGGCAGCTCGCGCTGGATGATCGCGATGTCGCGACGGATCGACTCCGGGGTGTCGGCGGGGAAACCGAGAATGTAACCCGCCAAGGTCATGATGCCTTCCATCTTCCAGGCGAGCAGCATCTTGCGATATTCGGTGATCTTGTTCTGGCGCTTGTTGGCGCTGGCGAGGTTGTCGGGATTGATGTTCTCGAGCCCGATGAACACGCGCGTCACGCCGGCGCGCTTCGCACTTCGCCACGAAATTCGGAATCTTGTGACAGAGCGTGTCGACCTGGATCATCAGGCCGAGCGGAATGCCGTCGCGCTCGCGCAGCAGGATCAGGCGATCGAGGATCGTCTCCCAATGCCGATTGCGCGCGAAATTGTCGTCGGTGATGAAGAACTTGTGGATGCCCTGGGCCCAGTTCTGGCGCACAAGCTGCTCGACGTCGTCCGCAGTCCGGAATCTGCGACTTGCGACCCTGGACGTTGATGATCGTGCAGAACGAGCATTGATAGGGACAGCCGCGGCCCGCATCGAAGCTGGTGCTGACGCCGACCGTGCGCACGACATAGGGTTTAGGCAGGAAGGGCGCGGGCGACCCCTCCAGCCCGGGCAGATCGTCCATGAAGTTGTAGAGCGGCGCGAGCTGCCCATCCGCCGCGTCGCGCAGCACCTTCTCGAGCCGTCCCTCGCATTCGCCCGCGAAAGCGGAAACGCCGAGCTCCCTGCACTTGGCGAGGTCGACGGCGTCGTCCTTGAGCATCGACAGGCAGCCGGAGATATGAAACCCGCCGATCATCACCTGCACGCCCGCAGCGCGAAACCGCTCAGCGATATCGAGGGAGCGCGGATACTGATTGGATTGCACGCCGACCAGCGCGACCAGGCCGAAATCGCCGTTGCGGCGCAGGCGGCCGATCAACGCGTCGAAATCGACGCGGGTGTTGGTCTCGTCGATCGCCTCGATATCGATCTCGACATCCGCGCCCGAGCACCCGCCGGTCCGCGCAGTCCAGCGCGATGCCGTAGAGGGCCGCGAGCGAATTCGACGGAATCATCGACCGCCACCAGCGGATGACGTAGCCGTCGTCGTCGTAATGCGACGGCTTGATCAGGATGAGTTGAAAGCGCCGAATCGCCCCCATTGCGTGACGCGTGCCCCAGAATATGTGCGTCCGGGATGGCTCTATCCTGCCGCCTGCGCGGATTCGTTCGGCCGAAGACGCGCCGGAGTATCGCAATTCTACGCACGCCGTACAAGCCGCCGGGTTCGGGTTTCCCCTCCGGGATAACGTAAGTGCGGAACCGCGCGTCGCCGCGCCCCCGCCTGACGGCAATCCGCGCGCTCAGAACTTGTAGTTCACGCCCGCGCGAATGACGTTGAGCGACAGCCCGCTCGTCTCCGCATCGGGGGTGCCTGCGAAATAGGTCGTGTTCGAGAACGGCAGGTACAGATATTCGCCCTTCACCGTGATGTTGGGGGTAACCGCGTACTCGACGCCGGCCCCGAACGCCCCGCCATTGCGCCACTCACTGGCCCATCCCGACGTGTGAAAGGTGTAGTCCGTATAGGACGCTGTCGTCTGCATGCCTGCATATCCGGCGGTCAGAAAGAACAGCGTGCGATCCATCGCGAACCCGGCGCGAACCCGCTCGGTCGTCAGCGTGTGGGTGCCAAACTTGTTCGTCCCGAGCGGATAGACGCCCGTCGCGACCATGCCGGTCCCTTCGAGATCGGCCTCGAGGCCGAGAACGAACTGGGACATCTGCATGTTGTAGCCGATCTGCGCGCCGATCAGTCCGCCGTCGGGATTTGAAAAGTTCGAGTTGCTGAGATCCCCGAACGCCCAGCCCGCATTGAGACCGGCGTAGCCGCCCGCCCAGGTGAAAGCGGGGGCATAGGCGGCGGGCGGCGGTGGCGCATTGTAACTCGGCAGATCGGCGGCGAACGCGCCGGACACGACGCCAACCGACAGAGCGGCCAACAGAAACTGCTTCATTGTATGCCTCTCACGCTTCCAGGCAGACGGAGAATCGCGCGCTGCCGTGACATGAGCGCACATATAAATCGAACCGACAGTGAAAGCTGTTCCTTCGATACAACACGCGCTTCTGGCAATGTGTCGAGATATTGGCGAGCACAGTTGAGAAAATGTCAGATATAGAACAGTTGATCTGATGACATACCAACTTTCATATACGCTCAAATCTGCTGAAAATATCGGCTAGGCTTATGAAAATAGCTCCGTATTGCTTGGTTAATTTTCAATTAAACTTGCAGTTTATTCTTTTATTGAGTGCGATTCTAACTTGCAAATTTACGCGCTGTTAGCCATGATGTCGGTGCGCGACTGCATCGGCCGACCCGGCTTCTTTCGTCGCCGCTGATGCGACATGGACAAAATTTCATCGTCGCCGCAGTTCGATTTCGAGGAACGCCCTCTTTCGGACATTGTTCGGCAAACCTATATGCACCGATTGGGCGTAGCAGCTACGCCCGCCGGCGATAGGAATTCGACCCATCGCCGCTAGGAGGATTTATGGCCGCCGCCTTGCCGATCATCTCAGGCGAATCTGGACTTGCTCGCTACCTTTCTGAAATCAAGCGGTTCCCGATGCTGGAGCCCCAGGAAGAATATATGCTCGCCAAACGCTGGCGCGAACACGACGACCGCGAGGCCGCCCACAAACTCGTCACCTCCCACCTGCGTCTCGTCGCCAAGATCGCTATGGGCTATCGCGGCTACGGACTGCCGATCGGCGAGGTTATCTCCGAAGGCAACGTAGGTCTGATGCAGGCTGTGCGTCGCTTCGAACCCGACAAGGGCTTCAAGCTCGCCACATACGCCATGTGGTGGATCCGGGCCTCGATTCAAGAGTACATCCTGCGCTCCTGGTCGCTCGTGAAGATGGGCACCACGGCCAGCCAGAAGAAGCTGTTCTTCAACCTGCGCAAGGCCAAGAGCCGCATCTCGGCGTTGGATGAAGGCGATCTGCGCGACGAGCAGGTGACGACCATCGCCACCAAGCTCGGCGTCGCCAAGCAGGACGTGATCGACATGAACCGCCGGCTCGGCGGCGATGCGTCGCTGAACGCGCCCTTGCGGGAAGACGGCGAGGGCGAGTGGCAGGATTGGCTGGTCGACGAAACCGCGAATCAGGAAACCTCGCTGGTCGATCGCCAGGAATCGAATGCGCGGATGACCGCCCTGCAGGGCGCGCTGCGCGTTCTAAATCCGCGCGAACGCCGTATCTTCGAAGCGCGCCGGCTCGTCGACGATCCGATCACGCTCGAGGATCTGTCGACCGAGTTCGGCGTCTCGCGCGAACGCGTCCGGCAGATCGAGGTGCGCGCGTTTGAAAAGGTCCAGGCGGCGGTCAAATCCGACCTCGCCCGCGCGCAAATTCCGGCCAAGCGCACCGCCGCGCTGCCGGCGCCCTGAAACCATCATTCCAATTCTTCGATTTTCCCCCTTCCGCAGCGCGCGATAACGGTTGATACAACCGGCGTCGCGCGTTGCGCGGTTGGGTCGCCGCTGCGCGACCAACAGGAAAAGGATGGTTTTGCATGGCCGGTTTCCGCTTCCGATCATCGTCGCGCCGGACGCTTTTGGCCTGCGTAGCCTGGTCAGCGCTCGTTGCCCCGGCTTTGGCGGGCGATCTGCCTCCGACTTCGGCGGGCGCATCTGCGATCGCCGGCGTTTTCAAAACCTATTTCGGCGCCTCGCCATCGGTCGCGCCACAAGGCGCCGGCTATAGCGTCAGCGTCGACTTCACGGCGCCGGCGGCGCTGTTTGGCGGCAGCGACATCAAGATCGAACCGGTGAAAATCGCCTTCATGCTGTTTGCTCAGGACGACGGCAGCTGGCGCGTCGAGCAGAAAGACCTGCCGCCGATGTCGTGGCGCAGCAAGACCGACGACTTCGAGATGAATGAGACGGTAAGCCTGACCGGCTTCAAGCAGGTCAGCGTTTACGATCCGAAGATTGCAGGCGTGCGCAGCGGTGATTTTTCGGCTGACAAGGTTGCGGTTGTCGCCACGATCCCGAACGGCAAAGAGAACATCGACGTCAGCGGCGTCAAGGGCGCGATCACGGGCGCCGGCGGCGCGGACGGATCGCTTTCCGGCGCGATCAAACAGACTTTCGACGCGCTAGATTTCACTTTCGTCGCCGATGACAAGGGCAAGGACGCTGCGCAGGGCCCGATGACCGTCACCGGCAAGGGCGGCGGGATCACGAGCGACGCCAAGTTTGATGGATTGAAGAGCCACGCGCTGCTCGATCTCTGGGCCTTCATGGTCGCTCATCCGCAACGCGCTGACCTTGCCGCCAACGAGGCCGCCTTCAAGACCTTGCTGGCCGCCGCCGCCGCGGGCCAACCCTCCGCGTCCAACGATTTCGCAGGCGCCGGCTTCACGTTCGCCACGTCGCGCGGCGGCGGGGCCAGCTTCGATAAGTTGGCGGGTGGCGTGAGCATCGCGGCGAAAGGCCCGCAGAGCCATTTTGAGGAGCATTTCGGGTTCTCCGGCATTTCGCTGCCCGAGGGCCTCGTTCCGGCGGCCTACAAGGACCTCGTCCCCACCGCAGTCGACATCGGCGTCAAGCTTTCCAACTTCGATCTGAACGCGGCGGTTCAGGAAGCGATCACCGATATCAAGCTTGCCGGCGATGGCCCTTGGATCGACAAGGACGCTCATGACAAGATGGTCGCCAAACTGATCGGCGCCGGGCCGCTCGTCATAGAAATTCCGACGTCTCACGTCGTGTCGCCGGTGCTCGATCTGACGGTCGACGGCCGTGCCGAATACGGTGAGGGCGGCAAGCCGGTCGGCAAGATCACGATCCGGATGCGCAATTTCGACAAGACGGTCGCCGCGCTGAAATCGCTCGGCGAGGACGCGCAGCAGAAGATCGTGCCGATGCTCGCGATGGCCAAAGGCCTTGGCAAAGCCGACGGCGACGCGCTTGTCTGGGTCTGCGAGATCGGGGCTGATCGCGTGATGAAGGTCAACGGGCTGCCGCTAGGCAAGGCGCCGATCTAGGTCAAACCGCCCTCACCCCAACCCTCTCCCGTAAACGGGAGGGGACGATACCCTTCTCCCGTTTACGGGAGAAGGTGGCGCGAAGCGCCGGATGAGGGGTGTTCAGGCAAGAATAGACCGCACCGAATATATGTCGAACGCCCATCGCAAGCCCTAGGCTTTCGTGCGCCCTGACCCTCATCCGGCCTTCGGCCACCTTCTCCCCGCTCGCGGGGCGAAGGGCATAAGCAGCCGCCGCTACCACTTCCCGAATTCGCGCTCGACCTTCGCCAGAAACGCCGCTGCGTTTCTCCAACGTCGTGTGGTTCATGTCGTGACACGCGACGTAGTCGCAGCGTGCGCCGGGCGCGCAGTTGAACAGGAACGAACGCTTGATATAGCGACGGATCGGATCGCCGGCGATCTGCGTTGTCCACCATGTGCCGCCATAGGTGCAGGCGACGCCGACCCGTTTGACGTTGAAAAGTCCGGGCACGTAGTCGCCGTTCTCCTTCAGATGAAAAGCTTACGCCGGGCACGAACACGCGGTCGACGAAGCCTTTCAGGATCGCGGGAAAGCCCATGTTCCAGACCGGAAACGAGAAGCAGATCGCCTCCGCCGCCAGCACGCGATCCACATAGGGGTGGATACGGCTGCGATTGATTTTCGGATCGTGATAGTCGAGCCGGTCCTGTCGGCTCATGACCGGATCGAAACCTTCGGCGTTCAGATCGCAATCGTCGACTTGGTGGCCGCGCGACGTTCAGGGTCGCGACGAGTTTGGCGTGAACGGCGGCGCCGAAACTAGACTCGACGGGATGGGCGAACAGCACGAGGATGCGCATCGCGCTCAGGCCTCGGCGGCGGCGGCGCGCGCTTCCAGGCCCGGGAACAGGAACGCCTTGCCTGAAGCGAAGTCGAAGTTCGGGTCCTCGAAGGCGATCATCTTGCCGGGGTTCAACAAGCCCTGCGGATCGGTCTCGCGCTTGAACGCGAGTTGGATCGCATCGGTCTGTTTCATGCCGCCTTCCTCGAGCGTGTAGCGATGGGGATTGAACACCATGGCGCCCATCGCTTCATGATCGTCCATGATCGCCTGCAGCCGCTCCTCGGTCGTGAAGCGGACCATCGGCAGGCCAACCGCGCAGATCCGGCCGCCCATGCGGATCACCTCGATATGGCCCATGACTTCCAGGCCGTATTTGTCGTGGATGCGCTTGATCGCGCCAGCGGTATCCTGGTCCGGGTAGCGCGTCTGCAGATAGGTGATCTTCGGATCGACGCGCAGCCCGCGCAGCGTCGTATGGTTCCAACTCAGTTCGTAGTTCGGCGGCAGGCCCTTCATCGTCTCCGGCGAGGCCGTGCTCGAAGTCGAGCAGCAGCTTGGCGCGCCGGAACTGCGCAGTGAAGGCATGGAACGCGTCGAGCGAATGGGCGGCGACGGTGACGAGCGCAACGCTCGACCCCTCGGGGATCAGCGACTTGTGGCGCAGGAAATACGTCTCGGGAGCGGGCGCTGCGACGGCGGCAATGAGCTTCTTGAGGATGCCGTCCTGTTCGCCGAGCGCCAGCGCATATCCCACTGCCGCGTCGAAAGTATCGAACCCGACGATCACGTCCGTCCAGTCATATTTGGCAGCCAGCGGCATTTCCACTTCGGTGATGACGCCGTTGGTGCCGTAGGCGTGCACGGCCTTGTGCAAATCCGCGCCGGTCAGCTCTAACGCGCGCGGCTCTGCTTCCATCGTCAACAGGCGCAAGCGCAATACGTTCCCGAAATCGCGCAGGCCGCCCCAGGTGATCGAGCCGATGCCGCCCGAGCCGCCGGCGACGAAACCCGCAACCGTCGCAGTCGCGCGGGTCGAGGGAAACATCCGCAGTTCCTGGCCCGTTTCTGCGACCTGTTTGTCGATGTCGATCAGCACCGCGCCGGGCTCTGTCGACCACGCGGCCGGGCGCGATCGACTTCACCTTGTTCATGTCGCTGAGGTTGAGCAGCACGCCGCCGTTGAGCGGCATCGCCTGCCCGTAGTTGCCGGTCGCGCCGCCGCGCGGCGTGACGGGAATGCCGAGCGCGATAAGCGGCGGCGAGCACGGTTTTGACTTCCGACTCGTTCGCCGGCGTGACCATCAGGTCGGCGGTGACGTTATCGAGTTCGCGCTTCAGCACCGGCGAATACCAATAGAAGTCGCGGCTCTTCTGTTTGACGAGCGTCGCATTGTCCTCGACGCGAATCGCGCCGATGCGGGCGCGAAAGGCGGCGATGTCGTAGCTGGGACTCATGAGGCGAGACCTTCGAGGCTGTCGAGTTCGGCATAATCCGGCGGGGCCTCAGATAGCGCACGCCCGGCGCGCACCACCACCCGCTCCGAATGTGGCCTTGAAAACAATTCCGTGAACTCGCGCGCCTGAGTCAGGATGAAGTCGGCGCCCGCGCCCGCCTTGAACTCTGCGACTTCAAGACCCATCGCCTTCGCGGGAGAGGCCTGCACGGTGTGCGCCCAATCGGCGAATGGATAGTCGAGGTGGAGAATGCGCACGCCCTCCCGCCAGACTTCAAACATGTCGAGATCGCCATAGGCATAGAAGGGATCGCGCGTATTGTCGCTCGCGATCATGACATTGGCGCCCGCCGCCTTCAGCTCATGAATAGCCGTGACCCCGCGCCAGCGCGGCGTGCGGCCGGCCTGTCGATCCTGCAGGAACATGTTGCACATCGGCAGGGAGACAAGGCTGAGGCGAGCCTCTGCGACGAGATCGACGGTGCGCTTGCGCTCATCCTCGTCCTGGCGGGTCAGCGAGCAGCAATGACCGACGAGAATCTTGCCCGGAAATTTCCGGGCGATCGCCAATTCCGCAACGATGCCGAGCGCGCGCGCTTCCGGGTCCGAGGTCTCGTCGAGATGGAAGTCGAGATCCCATCCCTTGCGTTCGGCGAGCTTGAACAAAATCTCGATGGCTTCTCTCAGGCGCGGCGTCACGAACGTCGCGGCGCCGACCAGCTTCGAGCCATAGGCGTCGACCATCTGTTCGATCTCTTCGAGATGGCCCGGCTCGAACACCGCGTCGATCGCAAATAAGGGCGAGGCCTGCAGTTCGATGCGGCCGCGCCAGCGTTCGCGCGCCTCGGCGAACACTGGCAGCGAAATACGCGACTGACCGCGGAGGCTGTCGATATGGGTGCGGATCGCGCGCGTGCCGTGGGCGTAGGCCGTACGCAGGCTGAACTCCATGCGGCCCGCGACATCGGCCGCATTCCAACGCGCTTCGCGATCGACGAGCACTGCCGCGAGCGCGCCGGGGAAATCGCCGGTGGGGTTAGGCGCGCGGCGCCATATGTGGCCCTTGTCGAGATGGGTGTGCGCATCGACGAACAGCGGCAGCACGATCCTGCCGCCGAGCGCCAGGCGAGGCGCCTCGCCGAGATCGAGCTTGCCCGCTGGCGCCACGGCCGCAATGCGATCGTGCTCGATCAGCATGTCGACCTTGGCGAAACCGTCGCGGTCGATGGGCGCGCCGAGGCCGCCCAGTTGCTCGCGCAGGACGCGCGCGCCCACTATCGCCCAGGTCGGCGCCTTCGCAATCTGGAAAATCAATCTCACGCCTCCCGTTTGCGCGCGCTATCGTGCCAGCGGTGCAACAGAAGGAAGGACAATGCGCTGAGCACTGCAAAGATCGCAATGCCCGCGATCGAGATCAGCACCAGCGCCGCAAACATGCGAGGAATGTTGAGCCGGTATCCGGATTCGACGATCCGGAACGCCAGCCCCGCGCCCTGCCCCGCCGAACCGGCCGCAATCTCCGCGACGATCGCGCCGATCAGCGCGAGGCCGCCGCCGATGCGAAGGCCGCCGAGGAAATAGGGCAGCGCGCTCGGGATGCGCAGCAGCAGCAGTTGCCGGGCCGCCGGCGCGCGGTAGAGCTGGAACAGATCGAGCAGGTTGTGATCGACGGAGTTGAGGCCGAGCGCGGTGTTGGCCAGGATCGGGAAGAACGCGACCAGGAACGCGCAAACCAGCACGGCTTCGCTCGACGACAGATAGACCAGCAACAACGGCGCGATCGAAACGACCGGCGTCACCTGCAGAATGACCGCGAACGGAAAGAACGCCCGCTCGATCGGCTGCCACTGCGCGAACGCGAGCGCGAGCAGCGTTCCGCCGACGGTCGCGGCGATCAGCGCCTGAAGCGTTATCGACATCGTCACTTCGAGTGAGCCGAACAAGGTGTGCCAGTCCTTGACCAGCGTGTAGGCGATCAGGCTTGGCGAGGGCAGGATGACGGGCGGAATGTTGTTGAAGCGGACGACGGCTTCCCAGCCGAGCAGCGCCACGAGCAGCGCAAATATCGGCAGGCCGATGTTGATGAAGCGTTCTTTGGTCAAGATGCGTGCGCCTTGTCGGAGCCCATCGCTCTGTGCAGCGCCAGCGACGCCGCCCGACAACCGTCGGCGTACACGGGCCCGAGCCGGAAATCCTCGTCGCGGGGCAGCGGGGCGGCCACGTTGACCTCCGCGACGATCCGCCCCGGCCGCGGGGCCATGATGACGATGCGGTCGGAGAGATAGACGCTCTCGTAGACCGAATGGGTGACGAACACGACGGTCGCGCCGAGTTCGACTTTCAGCGAGACGAGATCGTCGTTGAGTTTGATGCGGGTGATCTCGTCGAGCGCGGCGAACGGCTCGTCCATCAGCAGCACCTGAGGGCGCGTGACGAGCGCACGCGCGATCGAAACACGCATCTTCATGCCGCCGGAGAGTTCGCGCGGATAGGATTTTGCGAAATTGGAAAGACCGACCTTGGAGAGCATTTCCTCGATGCGATCGCGCGCCGCGGCGCGCGAGGCGCCGGCCAATCTCAGCGGCAGCCAGACGTTGTCGAATACGTTCGACCACGGCATCAGCGTCGGCTCCTGAAACACGAAGCCGAGTTCATGATTGGGTTCGCGCCAGCGGATTTCGCCGCCGCTTGCGGAAGTCAGGCCCGAAAGCAGCCGAAGGATTGTCGACTTACCGCAGCCGGAGGGCCCGAGCAGAGAGAGAAATTCGCCGCGCCGCACGTCGAGATCGACGCCGGACAGCGCGACGGTGCCGTTCTTGAACGTCTTGTTGACGCCCTCCAACCGCACCATCGCGTCGGAATCCGCCCATGAACCCAATGCCAGCGAAGGAGGGCTGACAGACTTCGCGGGCATTGCGTTAGAAACCAAACTCAAGCTCATCGACCCTCAAACACGGTTGTCACTTCGGACGCTGGTCGAGGCCGACGCCTTTGTTCACAAACTGCAGGGTATAGGCCTTCTTGTAGTCGACGCCGGCGTCGACGACTTTCGCCTTGACCATCGCGTCGTAGAAGTTCTTGACGCGATCGTCGGTCATGGCGCCGATACCCATTTTCAGCGTATCGCCGGAATCAACCAGACCATATTCCTTCATCTTGGCGATCGAGAACGCGATCTGATCGTCGGTCATTTCCGGATTGTCTTTCTTGATCATCTCGTTGGCGGCTTTGTTGTCGCCGTAGAGATAGTGATACCAGCCAACCGCCGAGGCATCGACGAACCGCTGCACCATGTCCGGATTCTTGGCGACGATATCGGCGCGGGTCTCGATGGTCGTCGCGTAGGTGGAATAGCCGTGATCGGCGAACAGGAAAATGTTCGGCTTGAAATGGCCTTCCTTCTCGACCGCGTAGGGCTCGGAGGTGATGTAGCCCTGCTGGATCGACTTCGGATCGGCGATGAACGGCTGCGGATTGAAGGTGTAGGGTTTGATGTTGTCTTCGGAGAACCCGTACGCAGAGACCAGCCAGTCAAAGAACGGATGGCTCTTGGCGACGAACGCCGGCGCCTTGGTGAGATCTTCGAGTTTGTCGAGCCCTTGTCCCGGATGCGACATGAACATCTGCGGGTCTTTCTGGAAGTCGCCCGCGACGGCGATCAGGCCGACGTTCTCCTTGACCGCGTCGAACGCCTCCAGAAGGCTCGAGCCCATGTAGAAATCGATCTTGCCCGAGGCGAGCAGGATCGAGTTCGCGGCTTGCGGGCCGCCTTGCGCGGATCGTTACGTCGAGCCCGTATTTGGCGTAGGTGCCGTCGGCGATCGCCTGATAGTAGCCGCCGTGCTCGGCCTCGGCGAGCCAGTTGGTGCCGAAGGTCACCTTGTCCGCGGCTAACGCCTGCGAAGCGACCATTGCTACGCCGGCCGCCAGCGCCATACCAAGCCTGTTCATACTGTCTCTCCCGCGCGCGCCGCGCCCATCTTGTCGTTGCAACTTGCGGGCCATTGTTCAACTTGCCATGCGGGTCTGGCAAGGGGTACCCACAGCGCCAGCTGGAGGCCCCCAGAGCGATGCGAAGACTGAATCCGGGATCGATCCATCCGCCCTTCGCCAATTACGCCCACGGCGTCGAGACGCCCGCCGGACTAGGCTCGTGTTCTGCTCCGGACAACTCGGCATCGGCCGCGACGGCGTCATCCCCGAAGGCGTCGAGGCGCAGGCCCATCTCTGCTTTCGCAGCCATCGCGGCGATCCTCGGCGAAGCCGGCATGACGCTCGCCGACCTCGTGAGGCTCAACGCCTATGTCACTTCGGCCGAACATTTGGGCGGATACATGCGGGCGCGCGATCAATTTGTGAGCAATCCGCCTCCCGCTTCGACTTTGATGATTGTTTCGGGGTTTGCGCGGCCGGAGTTCAAGGTGGAAGTCGAAGCGATCGCGGCGCGCGCGCCGTAATGTTGTAGCCGAGGTCCTTGGCCTCGGCAGGCCGCGGTCAGCGACCGCCGCTAGAGTTCGCTGGAGAGATGCGATGCTGCCGACAAAATATTGGGCCGAGATGGGCTGGCGCGACTTCGCCGCCGCCGACATGAGCAAGGCGGTCGCAGTGCTGCCGGTCGCGGCCATCGAGCAGCACGGGCCGCATCTGCCGGTCGGCGTCGATACGTTCATCAACGAAGGCTATCTGGCGCGCGCCGTGAAACGCGTGCCCGCCGACTGCCGGTGCTGTTCCTGCCCGTGCAGGCGATCGGCAAGTCCAACGAGCACCTCGAATATCCGGGCACGCTGACCTTCTCGCACGAGACGGTGACGCGCGCCTGGTTCGAGATCGGCGAGAGCGTGGCCCGCACCGGCTGCCGCAAGCTCCTCTTCATGAACTCGCACGGCGGCAACGTGCCGGTCATCGACATCGTCGCGCGCGAACTGCGCGTGAAGCACAAGATGCTCGCGGTGCACGCCGCCTGGCACCGGCTTGGGTTTCCCGGACGGCATGTTCGACGCGAAGGAGCGGGCGCACGGCATTCACGGCGGCGACGCCGAGACTTCGCTGATGCTCGCGTTCAAGCCGAACACCGTGAAGATGAGCGAGGCCGCAGAATTTCGAGAGTTTCGCCGAGACGGTCGAGCGCGACAACACTCAGTTGCGCGTCACGCAGCCGATCGGCCTCGGCTGGATGTCGAGCGACCTGAACCCGCTGGGCGCGGTCGGCAATGCGGCAAACGCGACGGCCGAGCGCGGCGAAACCCTCGCCGAAAGCGGCGCCGAGAAATTCATCGACCTGCTGCGCGACGTGCTCGCATTCGATCTCGCGCGCCTGCGCTCCGGACCGCTGGCCAAATCGTGAGCGACGCGACGGCGGGCGGGGGCCCCGACTATTCCTACGAGCGCGCCCGACGGAAGGCCGGCGCGCGCTTCGTCGCCGGCGTCGACGAGGTGGGGCGAGGGCCGCTCGCCGGCCCTGTCGCCGTCGCCGCCGTCATCCTCGACCCGAAACGCATCCCGAAGGGGCTCGACGATTCCAAGGCGCTGACCGCGGAGCGGCGGGAGGAACTGACAGTACAGATTTTCGCGACCGCGCTCGCCGTCTCGATCGCGCTCGGCAGCGCCGAGGAGATCGACCTCTACAACATCCGCGGCGCGACCTTGCGCGCGATGCGGCGCGCCGTGTCGGCGCTCGCGCCGCGCCCCGACTTCGTGTTGATTGACGGCCGCGACATTCCCGAGGGATTGCCGTGTCCCGCGCAGGCGATCATCGGCGGCGACGGGCTGTCGCAATCGATCGCGGCGGCTTCGATCGTCGCCAAGACGTTGCGCGATTCGTTGATGGCCGGATGCGACGCCGATCCATCCCGGCTACGGCTTTGCCAGCCATGTCGGCTACGCGACCAAGGTGCATCGCGAAGCGATCACGCTGCTCGGCCTATGCCCCCTACACCGGCGCTCGTTCCGGCCCAACCTCGCTGTTTGAGCGGCGCCTGAGCATTCGTTACGAAATCGTTGATTTGGTTTTGAAATCGGGGCGCAGAATACCGTTCAAAAATGAGACGCAAGGCTCAGGCGAGGGCTAACTCCGCCTTTACCTGAATCAACTCATAACAGGCGTGTCGAAAGCGTCCCTTTCGGCGCGTGCGTAGAGTGGTAGCGTCGATGCGTATCTTCCCGTGCCGGGGCGTCCGGCCGCCCGATCCAGCTTCAGGTATCGCGTACTGGAACCGCTGCGGCCCGACACCCCGGCACGAAGGAAGCGCCCCCGCGCAACGTCGTGCTGCTGGGCGACTGTATCGCTGAACTATCGGCATTGCCCGAGGCTTGCGTCGACTTCGTTTTCGCCGATCCGCCCTACAATCTGCAACTCGAAAGCGCCCTGACCCGTCCCGACCAGAGCCTCGTCGACGCGGTCGACGACGACTGGGACAAATTCGCCAATTTCGCCACTTACGACGCGTTCACGCGCGACTGGCTGACGGCGATAAGGCGCGTAATGAAGCGCGACGCGACGATCGTCGTCATCGGCTCCTATCACAACATTTTCCGGGTCGGCTCGATCCTGCAGGACCTCGGCTTCTGGATCCTCAACGACATCGTCTGGCGCAAGGCCAATCCGATGCCGAATTTTCGCGGCCGCCGGTTCACCAACGCCCACGAGACGATGATCTGGGCGTCGCGCTCGGCCGAGGCGAAGCGCTACACCTTCAATTACGAGGCGCTGAAGGCCGGCAACGACGACTGCCAGGCCCGCTCCGACTGGTTCTTTCCGCTCTGCACCGGCGGCGAGCGGCTGAAGGACGCCGACGGGCGCAAAACCCATCCGACCCAGAAACCCGAGGCGCTGATCTCGAAGCTGATGCTGGCGGTCACCCAGGTCGACGACCTCGTGCTCGACCCGTTCTTCGGCTCCGGCACGACCGGCGCGGTCGCCAAGCGCCTGCGCCGCCACTTCCTCGGCATCGAGCGCGACGCCGGCTATGCAGAGGCCGCGAAGGCGCGGATCGCCGCGGTCGAGCCCCTGCCCGCCGACGCGCTTGGCGCCCATGCAGACCAAGCGCGAGGAGCCGCGGGTCGCCTTTGCAAGCCTGATCGAGGCCGGGCTTGTCACACCCGGGGAAGCGCTGCACACGCCGGATGGACGTCGGCAGGCGCTGGTGCGCGCCGATGGGGCGATCCATCTCGGCCCCGCCGTCGGCTCGATCCACAAGATCGGCGCGCTGGCGCAGGGGTTGCCGGCCTGCAACGGCTGGACTTACTGGCGGATCGAGCGCGCTGGCAAACTTGTTCCGATCGACGACCTGCGCAGCTCCGTGCGAGCGCGCGCTGCGCATGGCCGCCGAGTAGGTCAGGCCCCGCGCCGCTTCGGCGCCGGCAAATCCTCGGCGCGAAGGAAGAACACTTCGCCCTCGCTCTCGCGCGTATCGAGCCACACGAAGTTCAGGTCCGGATAGGCGTCTTCGAGCAGGCCGCGACCCTGGCCGATTTCGCAGATCAGCGCGCCGCCCTCGTTGAGCCGCGCGCGCGCCTCGCTCAGGATGCGCCGGACGATGTCGAGTCCATCCGCGCCGCCCGCATGCGCCATGCGCGGCTCGGCCGCGAATTCCGGCGGAAAGGCCTTGAGCGATTCGGCGTCGACGTAGGGCGGGTTGGTCAGGATCAGATCGTAGGTCCGTCCCGACAGCGGCTTGAACAGATCGCCCTCGATCAGCGTGATTCGCTCTTCCAGTCCATGCATCTCGACATTGCGTCGCGCGACGGCGAGCGCATCGCGGCTGAGGTCGACCGCGTCGATCCGGGCGGCCGGGAAAGCGCCGGCGGCGAGGATCGCGAGCGAACCGCCGCCCGTGCACAGGTCGAGCACGGTCTCGACCTCCTCGGGCGATTCGATCAGGCCGTTTTCGCCGACGATCTCGGTGAACAGCAGTTCGCCAATGAAGCTGCGCGGCACGATCACGCGCTCGTCGACATAGAACGGCACGCCCTGGATGTAGGCGCGGTTGAGCAGATACGCCGCCGGCTTGCGAGTAGCGATCGCGGGCGTCGATCAGCTCGGCCAGCCGCTGGCGCTCCTCGAACAGCAGGCGCGCGTCGGCAAACGGATCGAGCGCGTCGATCGGCAGCTTCAGGCCTTCGAGGATCATGAACGCGGCTTCGTCGATCGCATTGGTCGCGCCATGCCCGAAGGCAAGGCCGGCCTCATTGAACTGGCTCACGGCGTAGCGGAACCAGTCGCGGGGGGTGACGAAGATTTCGAGACGGGGATCGGTCATGGCGGGGACTCGTCAGTGTTGTCATCCACACGACGCCCCAGCTGTCATGGCCGAAACAAGCCCGGCCATGACGGACCGAGGGTTCTATCTCGGGTCCTGTGGGTCGCAAACGAAACGGCCGGCGCGAAGCCGGCCATCTGTAGTTTATAACCGTAAGCCCGCGTGGGGCTTACATCGCGCCCTTTTTGCATTCTTCGCGGAACTTCTTGCGTTCCTTGCCGTGCAAACCCTTGGCGTCGGCCTGCTTCGAACATTCCTGCGACTTGGCGGTCTTGGCGGCGTTGTCGGGCTTGGCCATCGTGGTCGCGGCGGGCTTCGGAGTGGCGGCAGCCGCGGCGGGCGCATCGTCGGCGAAAACTGGCGTTGCGGCGAAAACGCCGAGCGCGACAGCGGCGGCGATCAAGGAGAGTTTCATATGGGGCTGTCTACCTCTTGAGGAAAATCTTTGACGTCGCCGCGTCCCCCCGACGCAACTCCGCATCGCCCTTTTATGCGGGCAAATCGAGCAATACAAGGCGACCCAACTCATTCCTTAGCGTAACGCGCCCTGAAACGTTCGACGTTTACCGCGCCGCGGCGGTGGAAGCCGTCGCCGATCTTGTGTTCGCCGTCGTGGGCTTCGACCGCGAACAGTACGCTGCGTCCGGAGACCTCCACGACGCGCGCGGTCGCGACGACGGTCGCGCCGACCGGCGTCGGCGCCAGATGGCGGATGTTGACCTCGCTGCCGACGGTCACCCAGCCATCGGGCAAGTGCGGCGCAACTGCGTGGGCGGACGCGATTTCCATCGCCATGATCATCATCGGCGTGCCGTAGACCATCGGCATGCCGGCGACGTGTCCGCCGACCGTCAGCTCCGGCGTTACGACCTCTTCTTTTCGGCCCGTCATCCCGACGCTCACATTCGCCAGCGGCTCGCTCATTCCCGTCTCCCTGAGTTTCGTCCGGCAATAGGTCCGCTGCGGCTCCCCGAACAAGGGGCGCCGCTTGTCACGGGCGCGGCGACAGGCGAAACACGGGTCATCTATCGGAGGATTTCGCCTTGGTCGCTGCGCCTGCCGCCCTCATCAGCGTCGACTGGGGCACCAGCTCTTTCCGCGCCTATCTGGTCGACGCTGCAGGCGAGGCGATCGCGACGCTTCCCGAAGGCAAGGGCGCGCTGACCCTGCAGGCTGGCGAGCACGAGCCCTATCTGAGCCAACGCCTTGGCGATTGGCGCGACGCCTATCCGCAGGCGCCGATCTTCGCCTCCGGCATGGTCGGCGCGCGCCAAGGCTGGATCGAGGCGCCCTATGTCGCCTGCCCGGCGGGCGCGGCCGAAATCGCGGCGGCGACGATCGTCGCGCCGGCCCCGGAACTCGGCGGCGTGCGCATCCTGCCCGGCGTCAGCTTTCATCGATTCGCGCGGCGCGCCCGACGTGATGCGCGGCGAGGAGACCCAGATCCTGGGCGCGCTGGCCGGCGCGGCGACGAGGGCGTCTTCGTGCTGCCCGGCACGCATTCGAAATGGGCGCGCGTCGAAGGCGGCCGCATCGTCGCTTTCGCCACCTACATGACCGGCGAAATCTTCGCCGTACTGAAATCCCACAGCGTGCTCGGCCGCATGATGGCGGAGCCGGCGGGGCGCGAAGGCGCGGGCTTCGCGAAAGGCGTCGAGGCGGCGCAGGGGCTCGAACATCCCGGCGACCTGCTGCACGCCGCGTTCTTCGCGCGCACCTATGGTCTGTTCGGCGCGATGGAAGGCGCCGATCTCGCGGAGTTCCTGTCCGGCCTGCTGATCGGCGCCGAAATCCTGTCGGGCGCGCGGCGGGCGACGGGCGGCGACGGTCATCGGGTCGGCGGAGCTTGCGAAGCGATACGCGAAAGCCGGCGCGATGCTCGGCGTAGCGCTGACGCCGGCGGC
Organism: uncultured Pseudomonadota bacterium; assembly: GCA_963771455.1. GTDB lineage: Bacteria > Pseudomonadota > Alphaproteobacteria > Rhizobiales > Beijerinckiaceae > Roseiarcus. Next base: position 55,473 of record CAVYTP010000012.1, on the reverse strand, counting down.
GGGAAACGCCGCGACGCTCGGCCAGATCGAGGTCGGGCGCCGGCTCGGCCTATTGTAGGCGCCGCCGTCAGCTTTCGTCAGCTCCAACCCACGCCGCAAACGCGTGGCGCAGACGCTGGCCCACCTGTTTGACCCCGATCGCGCCTGAAGCCGTATCCACGCCGCGCATAAGCGCGAGCGGCGCGTTCAACCAGCCGCTGTCGTTGCGCTCGTCGAGCCACGCGACCATGCCGCCGGGGAACGCGAACACGCCCAGCGACGAGCACCGCGTATATGACCAGCGCGCGCGGCCATGGGCTCGCGGATGCTCTGAGGTTTTTCGATCATCTGCGTCATCGATTCAGAACTGGAAGTAGATGAACGGCGCCGAGGCGGTCGGCGCCATTACGAGGATCACATAAAACATCGCGAAACAGATCGCCGCCTGAACGACCGGCGCGCGATTGTCGAGCCTCGCGCCCAGCGTTGCGCGCAAGGTCGGCGGGACGATTTGCGTCACCATCGCGACGGCGATCAGCACGTAAGACCGAGCTCGTCACGATCGGCGCCGCGCCGTTGTCGACGATCAATCCCGAGAAATAGGCGCTGACGGCGTCGAACGAAGGCGCGCGGAAGAAGATCCACGCCAGACAGACGAAGTGGAACGTCAGCAACCAGTAGACCGCCTTGACAGAGGGCTGCTCGCTCACCCGCGCGAACGATTTCGTCGCGCGCCAAAGGTGATCGGCGACCAGCGCGCCGCCGTGCATCGCGCCCCAGATCAGGAACGTCCAGTTCGCGCCATGCCAGAGGCCGCCGAGCAGCATGGTCAGCATCAGATTGCGATAGGTCGCGAAGGCGCCGTGGCGATTGCCGCCGAGCGGAATGTAGAGATAGTCGCGCAACCAGCTCGACAGCGTCATGTGCCAGCGCCGCCAGAAATCGACGATGCCGAGCGCGCGATAGGGTTGATTGAAATTGTCGCGGAAAGCGATAGCCGAGCAGCGCCGCGACGCCGATCGCGATGTCGGTGTAGGCGGAGAAGTCGGCATAGATCTGCACCGCATAGGCATAGACGGCGACGATCAGATCCAGCCGCGAGGCCTGCGAGGGATCGGTGAAGACGGGATCGACGAGACCGACGGCGAGATAGTTGGCGATCACCATCTTCTTGAACAGGCCGCCGAGGATCAGCAGCAGATTCTCGCCGAACGAAAAATCGCCGGCGCGGCGTGGGCTCGCCAGTTGCGGCAGGAATTCGTGCGCGCGCACGATCGGGCCCGCGACCAGATGCGGGAAGAACGAGATGTAGAGCAGGATGTCGACGGCCGAGCGCGTCGGCGCGAGCCGCCCGCGATAGACGTCGACGATATAGGAAATGGCGTGGAAGGTGAGGAACGAGATCGCCACCGGCAGCGTCACGTTGACGAAGCCGAGCGGCGGATTGAGCCCCAGCGCATGCAGGCGCGTCAGCGCCTGCGCGATGAAGAAGTCGAGATATTTGAAGTAGGCGAGGATGCCGAGATCGATCGCGATGCCCAGCCAGAGCACGGCGAGGCGCCAGGGCCGCGCCTTTGAAGCATCGACATAGTAGCCGACAAGACCCGGAGATCGCGCCGCTGGCAAACAGCAGCAGCAGGAAGCGCCAGTTCCAGCTCGCATAGAACGCGAGGCTCATGGCGAGCAGCGCGATTTTCTTCAGTTCGTTTTGAGAGTTTAGAGCCCAGACCAGCGCGTAACAGAACGAAAAGAACAGTCCGAATTCAATCGTTGGAAACAACATGGTCGCCCGCTTGACGGCCTTCGATCAGCGGGATGAGGAAATCCGCAAATCTGTCCGCGCACAATTTGTAGCCGTCGAGCGTCATATGGACGAAGTCGTGCGCCATCAATGGCGGATTGGCGGCGGCCCACATCTGCGCGCCGCACGGCGACGGCATCGCCGACGACCAATCCCAGAAATAGACGCCGAGCTTCTCGGCCAGCCTGCGCTGCGCTTCGCGAACCAGACCGAGTTTTGGCGGCACCGGATATTTGCATTGTCCGCCGCCCGCATCGGCCGAGATCGTCGCGGTGTTCTGCCCGCAATCCTGACCGACGCCCGCGGCATGGCACACCCCATTGGGACGCGCCGCATCCGGCGGCCCGACGATGACGATTTTCACCCCCGGCCGGATTTCCATCAGGCGGCGCACGATCTGCTCGTATTGCGAAGTGTAGATTCCCACGTCGAGATTATCGTTGAAGCCTTCGTTGGTGCCGAACGCGAGCACCACGACGTCAGGCGACATGCGGCGGAAGTCGGAGGCGATGTTTTCGGCCGCGAGCTTCTGCAGGAGCTGCACCGTCGCGCCGGGAAAGCCGAGGCTCATGTAGGAGACGCCGTCGCCGTCGCGCCCGACGTCGACGCCGGTCACCGTCACCGGGCCCTCGCCTAGCGCCTTCACCTTGATTTCGTGAAAGCCCTGGGCCGCACCGGCGCCCTGGGCGTTGATCGGCGAGCGTCGTCAGTTCGTCTGCGGTTCCGTCGAGATTGACCTGGCCCGCCGGCGTCCCATCGACCGCGATTTCGGCCCGGCCGCCGCCCGGCTGCTTGAGGAACGCGACCTCGAGATTGTCATAGGAGCGGCCGCCGCGCGAACGGAACGTCAGCTCCGCGCCCGCCTTATGGGAAATCGCGTTGAAGCCGGAGAGGTAAGAACCGCCGCTTGGCGTCCGAACGCTGCAGCGCCTCGTAGTTCCAGCCGTCGCTGGCGTCGCTGTCGAACAGCGCGGAGCGGACGCCGAGATGCGGACGGCCGGGCACGATATAAGCGTCGCCGCCGAATCCGAACGCCTGCTGCAGGCGCTCGCGCACCCGGCCGCTGAGAAGAAATCCGCCGCCGTGTGGCTGTCGCCGAGCTGCAGGATCGTCAGCCGGTGATAGGAGAATAGCGCCGGACTCCAGCTCGCCATAGGCGGTTGGCGTGTCGGCGAGCCGCAGCGTGGTCGCCCCCGTTCCGGTGGCGACGTTCAGGGCGGCGAGCGCCGTCTGCGGGGCGGCGACGCGCCAGGCGCCGCCGAGCGGGTGCAGTTGCATCGCGGCGACAAGGCGTTTGGTGGCGCCGTCGGGCGCCTCGAACATTGCGTTGGAGCCGCCGGAGCTCAGTTTCATGATGTCTTTGATGACCACATGCGGCGCGGCGGCGGGTTTTGGCACAGATCAGCGGCCAGGCCAACGCAGCCGCTTTCTGCAGTACGTTCTGCTCAGCCGCACCCTGGGTCGGCTCGACCATCGCGTGCGCAAAGGTCTCGGCGACCGTCAACTGCCTAATCGGACTGTAGTCGGCGAGTAAGTGCTCGTGTCGCGAGGCGAATGTAGCGCCGCCCAGGCCTACTCCGAGGAGCAGCATCCAGATCAGGACCTGAGCGGTCCCTCGCAAGCGGTCACCTCGTCCCTATTTCGGCGGGACATTCGGCGCCGAGATCGCGTCCCCGCTGCTTGATGCTCGCCAGAATCGATCGGGTAGACCTGCTCCATCACCAGATCGTAGCCGAACGTCGTGAAATGGATGCCGTCGGTGGCGCGGACCTGCACCATGGCGTTGCGCGAATTGGGCAGAAAGGGCTTGTACTCGTCCGGCGGCGGCTGCGAGGACCACGGCGGGGCATAGGCGGCAAGCGGCGTGCCGGCCGCCTTCACCGCCGCGACGAAAATCTTGTTCTTGGCCAGCGCGTCGGCATTGGCGTCGGCGTCGAGCATGACCGGCAGTCCGACGAGGACGATCGAATAGTCCTTGGCGGTCGCGCCGTGGATCAGGTCTTCGACATGGCCCTGATAGCGGGTCTCGAACGCTGGGCCGCCGTACTCGGTGTGGGTCTTGTCGGCTTCGACGATCGGCTGGCGATCGTTGATGCCGAACGAACCGACGAACAGGTCGGCGCCGGGATCGGCCGCGATCGTCGCGACCTCGTCGACCCAGTTGAACTGGTCGAGCCGGGTGAGGCCGGAGCCGTTCTTCGCCTTGCGGAGCAATTTCACCCTTTCGGCCAGACACTTGTCCTTGCCGAGGCGGCGAAACATCGCGCCCCAGAGCCCGTCGGCCATCGAGTCGCCCGACGAACGCGATGCGGATTGGACCATCGGCGGGCGCTGCGTTCGCCCCGGGCGCGGCGCTGAATGTGGCCAGAGCCAGCAGCGCCATTGCGGTCCCACAACTCCAACTTGATTTTTCGATCCGCATGCCCGCTCGCTTTACCCTTTTAAATCAAGTCGTGGGCGTAGGTTGCGGCGTTTTCGATGGCAGGCTGTGGCCTATGATGCTTCGTCTTGCCCCGGCGGCTGCGGCTCTTCGCGCCCGTAGCTTGCACGGCGTGCGGCGAGGAGGCCGACGTCGCGACAGCGACCGGAATGTCCCGCGGCCGCCGCCGCCTTTTGCCACAGCCGGGAATAGCCCGCCATACTAAAATGCACGCCGTCCCCCGCATGCACCGCCGACGAGCAGAACTCGGGGTCCTGCGCGGAGACGTAAATCACCGACGTTCCCTTCAGAGTTGCGGCGATATTGGCGTCGAGCGCCTTGGCGTGATCCTCCCACTTGGTCAGCACGCATGGCGGCCCGACCCAGACGAGTTTTACGCCCTGGGCGTCGGCGGCCGCTGCAATCGCTTCGATTTTCGCTTTCTGGTCGGAGAGACCGGCCACGGCGTCATTGGTGCCGAGGCTCATCACGACGGTCGAACCGCGCGGAACCGTCTTGAGCTGGTCGAGCGCCTTGCCGGTATAGATCGCGACGTTGAACCGGTTGGCCGGCGAGGCGATCCCGGTCGCGAGGTGCAGGCCCTCGCCAATGCTGTCGCCGATGATGTGCACGTCGTCGGCGTGCGCGGCGACGGGCGCAGCCAGGAGGGTCAGGGCTGCCAGGAGTCCAAGAGCTCGCATCGATAGTATCCAGGCGTTAACTGTCGGAGGGACATCACCATCTTATGGTTAACGCCCCGTGAACGGCGCCTCGACTGCGCTCGCAGCGATAACGCCATTGGCCGTAGCGCCAGGGCGCGAGCGGATCGGCGCCGGCCGGCAAGGCGGCCGGGCGGCGGATCGTAACCCTGTCCGCCCCAGGGGTGGCAGCGGCAGATGCGGGCGAACCCCATCCAGCCGCCCGCCCAGAGCCCATGCCTGAGAATCGCCTCGTCGGCATAGTGCGAGCAGCTCGGCAGATACCGGCACTGCCGGCCGATCAGGCTCGACAGCGAAAGCTGGTAGGCGCGAATGAGCAGGTGGGCGCCGGCGCGCGGCGCGTCTGCAAGCCTTGTCACGAAGCCTCAGCCGCCGGCGTGCGCGCGGCTATCTGACGCAGGGCGTCGACCACGGCGTCGAAAGTCAGCATGGTTGAGGCATGGCGCGCCTTGTAGGACTTGACCGGCTCGAGCACCGCGAAATCCGCGAACTTGCCGTCCGGCGGCGGCCCGCCCTGCTTCAGCATGGCGAACATGCGGTCGCGCAACGCCTCGAGTTCTTCGGGCCGCGCGCCGATAATATGGCTCGCCATCAGCGAAGATGACGCCTGTCCGAGCGCGCAGGCGCGCACATCATGCGCAAAATCGCTGACCACGCCGTCCTGCATCGACAGGTCGATCGTAACCGTCGAGCCGCAAAGGCGCGAATGCGCCTTCGCGGTCGCGTCCGGCTGGGAAAGCCGGCCCAACCTAGGGATGTCCGCGGCCAGTTCGAGCACGCGCTTGCGAGTAGATATCGTCGAGCATTTGATTTGTTCCCGCCGACTAGCGGAAATGCGTAGCATACTATATATAGAGAAACGATCCCCTTTGGGGAGTATCGGACGACGTCCGACCGGCCTCGCGATCGCGTGGCTAGCCAGAGAGGCTGGAATGGATGATATCGTTAAGTTGAAGCCGGCCCGTGGGCCGGCGGTGGCGAAACCCTCGCGCGAGGAAGCCGAGGCGGCCGTGAAGACGCTTCTCGCCTGGGCGGGCGACGATCCCGAGCGCGAAGGGCTTATCGATACCCCGCGTCGCGTGGTGAAGGCCTACGAGGAGCTGTTCGGCGGATATCGTGAACGCCCCGGCGAGGTGCTTTCGCGCGTCTTCAACGAAGTCGAGGGCTATTCGGACATCGTCATCGTGCAGGGATATTCCTTTTTACTCGCACTGCGAGCACCACATCGCCCCGTTCTTCGGCAAGGCGCATGTCGGCTATTACCCGCGCGCCGGCGCGGTGGGTCTGTCGAAGCTCGCGCGCATCGTGGAGATCTTCGCCCGACGGTTGCAGACGCAGGAAGCGATGACGGCCCAGATCGTCAATGCGATCGAAAAGGGCCTGACGTCCGCGCGGCGTCGCCGTGCTGATCGAGGCGGAGCACACCTGCATGGCGATGCGCGGCATCAAGAAGCAGGGCGCATCGACGGTGACGACCCAGTTCACCGGCGTGTTCCGTGACAACAACGAAGAGCAGAGCCGGTTCTTCAACCTCATGCGCGCAGCCCGCTAGGCTGATGTCCGGCGGTTCGCGCGCGCAGGAAGAAGGACTCGAGTTTTCGCCGAAATTTTCGGCCGAGGGCCTGCTCACCTGCATTACTGTTGACGCGAGCGACGGCGCGATCCTGATGGTCGCGCACATGAACGCCGAGGCGTTGCAGAAAACGATCGATACCGGGATCGTTCATTATTGGTCGCGCTCCCGCGCGACCCTCTGGCGCAAGGGCGACACTTCCGGCCAGCTCCAGACGCTGGTCGAATTGCTCGTCGATTGCGACCAGGACGCGCTGCTGGCGCGCGTAAACGTCGGCGGCGATGGCGGCGCCTGTCATACCGGCCGCCGCTCCTGCTTCTATCGGCGCGTCGAGCGCCTGCCGGAGGGCCCGCAGCTCGTCTTCACGAAACCGTGAGCATGCCAACGCGCAACTTATGGCGATCGGCTCAAGTTCATCATTAAATAAGGGTTCGGTAGGAGCGTAGAGGTTTTCGCGGCAACCTCGCGGGTCAGGGAACCAAACGGGCTGTCAGTTGCTTGAGGCGATGGTATGTCGATCGCTTTTTTCCGTCGAGGGGACGCCGACCGCAGTTCGGGTGGGCCCATGAAGTTGCGGCCCAAGATCGGGGTGGCTCTAGGCGCCGGCGTGGCGCGCGGCTGGGCGCATATCGGCGCGCTGCAGGAATTGCAGGAAATCGGTATTTTCCCGTCGGTGGTAGTAGGCGCCTCGATCGGCGCCGTAGTTGGCGGATGTTTCGCAGCCGGCAAACTCGACTCGCTCGAACAATTCGCGCTCTCGCTCACACGCCGCAACGTGTTCGGCTTTCTCGACGTGTCGTTCAATGGTGGCGGTTTGATTGGCGGCAACCGGCTGCGCAACCGGATCGAGGCGTCCCTCGGCTCCACGCGGATCGAGGATCTGCCGCTGAAATTCGCGGCGGTCGCGACCGAAATCGGCGCGGGCCATGAGGTCTGGCTGAAGAGCGGACCGCTGGTTCAGGCGATGCGGGCTTCCTATGCGCTGCCCGGCGTTTTCGAGCCTGTGATGATCGGCGGCCGCTGGCTGTTTGACGGCGCCATCGTCAACCCTGTGCCGGTCAACGTCGCGCGCGCGCTCGGCGCCGACCGCGTGATCGCGCTTTCGATCGGCAGCGAAGGCGCGGGCCGAGGGGCGACGCTCGCCGACCCGATCGTCCTCGGACCGGTCGCCGACGAGGTCGTCGAGACGAAATCCTCAGGCGTATTCGATGGTCTTCGCCGCAGTGGCGGCCGATGGCTGCGGCGAACGTGGACTAGCGACAGCTCGGGCCCGCCCGGCATGGCGGCCGTGATGGTCAACACGTTCAACATCACGCAGGACCGGATCATGCGCTCCCGGCTCGCCGGCGATCCCCCCGATTTCCTTCTGACGATGAAGACCGGCCGTTTCGGCCTGTTCGAGTTTCATCGCGCCGCCGAACTCATCGAACTCGGCCGCGCCGCGGTTCGACGCGCCAAGGACGAGATCTACGAGCAGCTCGAGCTGGAGACGGCGTAGGCTTACGTCGTCTCGAATTCCACGCGCGCGTCCGCGGGCTCGGGCAAAGTCGAGAACAATTCGAGTTTCAGTGAGTTCAGCTCGAGCGTCGCCGGCACGTGCATCAGGAACACGAGCAGGCCTTTCGGCTTGTTGATCGACGAGCTCTGCAGATGACAGCCGCGCGAGATCAGCAAAGATTGGACGGCGCCGAACACCGGTTCGGGATCGACGCTCTTGTCCAGCCGGATCTGCAGCCGCACTGCGATGCGCGAAGTCCAGCCAGTAGATAAGTATCCAGCTGAACGCGGTCAGAAGGATCGCCATCGCCCAGGCCCCGACACCGCAGGCAAGCCCGATAACTACGACAAGGATCGCCTTGCCGGTCACCTTCGGGATTGTCGAGCACGGTGCGGAACCGCAGCAGCGCGCCGATGCCGAAGATAACCAGCGCGAGCGAATGGTTGATCATGCTGAGTTCGGCGACCGCGGCTCCGACCATGCCGAGGATCATCAGCGTCTTGCGTTCCTCGAGTTCGGCGAGCGCCTCGCGATTGGACGAACGCGGATGCCAGGCGATGATCGAAGCCGTCACAACCGAAAGGGTGAGGCTGAGGAACAACCTGAGGATGAAGAAAGGTTGTTCGAGCTGGCCAATGCTGTGCTGGATCGACAGCCAGGAATCGCCGTGCGGATCGATGCCGCCCATGATAGCGGCTTCGTCTGCGGTGATGTGTGTGAAAGGGTCTGCGGCATTGGCCGCCAGCGCAACGAGGGAGATCAGGGCCGCAGCGAAAGCCAGCGCCAGCCCATGACGACTACGGAAGTTCATATTTTCCCCTCGTACTTCTAGACTTTCAATTCAGTTGAGCGACAGCCGCTGGCTCGCCGTCACGTGTCCCTGCGGATCGAACTGCAAGACAATCAGCCAATCGTAGACCTTGCCCGGCCATCGGCCGTCCGGCAGCAAAGCGTTGGGATCGGCGCCGAAACTGGAAATCAGATCCGGGATTCGGCTATGGCGCCAGGCGACCAGGGCCACCGCGCCGGCGGGGAGGGCACGCACCGCCGCGGCAAGCTTTTCAACCTGCTTTGTCTTGTAATCGCTGTCGATCGGCAGCCCCAGCGCCGCCGCGGTCGGCTCGAGCGTCAACCGAGGCCGCTGGCTGTTGTCGGAATCGATTGCCGCGAACAGGTAGCCAATCTGAAGCGACTGGCCATTGAAACGGAATGCCTTGAAATACTGCGCCCAGGCGGCGGCGCGTGCGTCGCCCTCGTTCGAGATTGTCGGTCCTTCGCCATCTTCGGCGTGACGGATGATGATGACCGTTTTGCCGCCGTCCGACGACGCGGCGAAGCTCAGCGCCGAGAGCGCGAACAGAAGGCCAGACGCAAGGAGGATACGGAGCAATGTTTTCATCACGCTGCGGGCGATAGCAGGTCTTTCGGCCGCAGGAAACGACGAAGCTCGCCGGTTTCCGTTTCGATCTTCGCCCAGTGGCCGGAAAACCTGAATTCCGCGAGCGCGCCAGTCGGGAAACCCAGCGACAGTCGATGGCCCAGCTTCGGCTTTTGAGGCGCGAAAGTCGCGAGGAGACCCAGAGCCAATTCGTGCAGGCCAGGGTTGTGGCCGATTAACAATGCGGCGCGAACGTCGCCGCCGAGGTTTTGAACCGCCCGCAGAAGGTCGGCTGCGGGCGCGAGATAGAGATCGTCGCGCATTTCCACGTGCGCCGTCGCCGAGCAGAGGCCGCAGCAAATCGAGCGTCTCCAGCGTTCGTTTCGAGGGCGAGACCAGCACCACGTCCGGCGCAAATTTCTCGTCGGCCAGCGCCTCAACGAGCGCGGCCATTTGCTGATGGCCGCGCTCGGCGAGTTTGCGCGGCATATCCTCGATGCCCTCGCCGCCGAGCACGGCCTTGGCGTGGCGCAGCAGGTACAGCCGACGTTTCCGCTTGCGCGGCGCTTTCCGCCCGCCCTCGTGCTCCTTGCCCATCCGTCGTTTCCTCAACTGCGACGCAGCCTTTCTTAGGCTCTTGTCGCGGGCATTGAAGAAGCGGTTGGCCGTCGAAGAGCGAGCACCGCCCGGATTTCGGGTTGACTTTCACCCGGGCGCCCTATCAGCCGGCGCTTCTCCATGCGCGGCCCCGGCCGCGCTTTTTGTCGTGATGACCGGGACGCAGCAAATAATCGGGCCGATCACGCCCAAACAAGAAGCCGGCCGCGCGGGGTTCGCTCCGCGCAGAGCTCGGGGAATCAGGAGTCCATAATGTTCGCAGTCATCAAGACGGGCGGCAAGCAGTACAAGGTCGCCGCCGAAGACCAGATCACCGTCATGTCGCTGGAAGGCGAGGCGGGCGCGAAAGTGACGTTCGGCGAAGTGCTCGCGCTGTTCAACGGCGACGCCGAGCCAGATCGGCGCCCCGACGGTCGCCGGCGCCAGCGTCGTCGGCGAAATCGTCGAGCAGGCCCGCGGCCCGAAGGTTTACGCCTTCAAGAAGCGCCGCCGCAAGAATTCGAAGCGCAAGCACGGCCACAAGCAGGATCTGACCATCGTCAAGATCGTCGAGATCAACGCCAGCGCCTGAACGCTTTCACGGGCGCGAGCTTCCCGCGCATAGACATCAGAGGCCCTGCGACGCGCCGATGCGCGGCAGGCGCCGGAACCAGATCAGGAGCAGAAACCATGGCTCACAAGAAGGCAGGCGGCTCGTCCCGCAACGGCCGCGATTCCGACGGCCGCCGTCTCGGCGTCAAGAAGTTCGGCGGCGAGCAGGTCATTCCCGGCAACATCATCATTCGCCAACGCGGCACCAAATACCATCCCGGCCGCAACGTCGGCATCGGCACGGACCATACGCTGTTTCGCCACCGCCGCCGGGGTCGTGACGTTCGAGCAAAAATCAGACGCGTCAATATGTATCGGTGAGTACGCCGAAAGCGGCGGAATAACGGCGGGGCCCGACGAGACCCCGCCGCGGCGCAAAAGCCCCTAGCGGACGGTCTCGAGGTTCTCGGCCCCGGGAAACGAACGAAGAACAGAATCTCTTCAAACCGTCCGGCAAGCCGCGTGGCTTGCAAGCCAAGGGGATACGGGGCGCCGTATCTCCTTCGTCGTTTGGGGCCTGCTGATAGCCGGTTCCAGGCAAGCGGAGCGGACATGTTTCCCGATATCGCCCGAGACGATGTGTTCCGGCTGGAGACGGCGCGGCTGTGGCTGCGCTGGCCCCGCGCCAAGGACGCGCCGGCGATCCATCGCTATTCGTGCAAATGGGAAGTTGCGCAATTTACCGCGCACATCCCCCACCCCTATCCGCGGGCACGCGCCGAGCGGTTCATTTTCGCGGCGCGGGAGGCGCAACGCGCATGGCCGCGACCTGACCCTCGTGATCGAGCCGCAGGACGGGCAAGCGCGACGTGGTCGGCGCTGATCAGCCTGGAAGGGCGCGGCCTCGATCGGCTGGCGCTCGGCTATGCGCTTCTCGCCAGAAGTCTGGGGGCGCGGCTATGCGACGCGAGGCGGTCGAGGCGATGGTGGAGGCGGCGTTCACGCTGACCCATTGCGTCGAGATCAACGTCGACGTGCGTGTCGAGAATGCGCGCCTCGCGCCGCGTGCTCGAAAAGTCGGGCTTCGTGCATGTCAGTCACGGGCCCGCAGGGCGCGCCCGCGCGGGGCGGCCTGGTGCCATGCGACCGCTTGCAGCTTCGAAGCGCTCGGACTGGGCGGCGCGGCGCGCGGCAGACGGCCGTAGCGGCCAGAGAGATGTCGGAGACGGCGCGGTGAAATTTCTTGATCAGGCCAAGGTCTACATCCGCTCCGGCGACGGCGGCGCCGGCTGCGTCTCGTTCCGGCGCGAGAAATTCATCGAGTTCGGCGGCCCCGACGGCGGCGACGGCGGGCGCGGCGGCGACGTCGTCGTCGAATGCGCCAACGGCCTCAACACCCTGATCGATTTCCGCTACCAGCAGCACTTCAAGGCCAAGACCGGCGTGCACGGCATGGGCAAGAACCGCGCCGGCGGCCGCGGCGCCGACGCCGTGCTGAAAGTCCCCGCCGGCACGCAGGTGTTCGACGAAGAGACCGGCGCGCTGATCGCCGACCTCAAGCACGAAGGCGATCGCGCCGTGGTCGCCAAGGGCGGCAACGGCGGGTTCGGCAACGCTGCATTTCACCACCTCGACCAACCGCGCGCCGCGCCGCGCCAACCCCGGCCAGCCCGGCATCGAGCGCACGCTGATCCTGCGGCTGAAGCTGATCGCCGACGTCGGCACTCGTCGGCCTGCCGAACGCCGGCAAGTCGACGCTGCTCGCGACCGTCTCGGCCGCGCAGCCCGAAGATCGCCGACTATCCGTTCACCACCCTGCATCCCGGCCTCGGCGTCGTGAAAATCGACGACCGCGATTTCGTGCTCGCCGACATTCCCGGCCTGATCGAAGGCGCGCACGACGGCCACGGCCTCGGCGACCGCTTCCTCGGCCATGTCGAGCGCTGCGGCGCGATCATCCATCTCGTCGACGCCTCCGGCGACCACGCCGGCACCGCCTATCGGATCATCCGCCGCGAGCTCGAAGCCTATGGCGCCGAGCCTCGCCGACAAGGCGGAGATCGTCGCGCTGTCGAAGGTCGACGCGGTCGACGAGGATACGCTGAAGCTGCAGCGCGAGCGCCTCAAACGCGCCATGCGCACCTACGGTCCGCCGCTCAAGGGCGACGACCGCCGCGCCGCGCCGCTCGAACTTTCCGCCGTCGCCCACCGCGGCGTGACCGAGGTGTTGCGCATCGCGCTGCGCGAGGCGGAGGCGACCAAGGCCAAGGCCAAGGCGGAACCGACGGCGGCCTAAGCGGGCCGGTGGCAGACCGCCTCGACGTTGTTGCCGTCGGGGTCGAATACAAACGCGCCGTAATAATTGGGATGGTAGTGCGGACGCAGGCCCGGCGCGCCATTGTCGCGGCCGCCCGCCGCTAGCGCCGCCGCGTAGAACGCGTCGACCTCAGAACGGGCGCCAGCCGTGAAAGCGACATGGACGCTTTTGCTCGTCGCCCCTTCCCTCGCTGATCCAGAAATAGGGCTTGTTGTCGGAGCCGAAGCCGGCATGGGCGTCGGCGCCCGATTGCTCGCGCGTGACCTCCATCAGCAGCGTGATCGCAAGCGGCGCCAGCGCTTGCTGGTAGAAGCGCTTCGAGGCTTCGAAATCGGAGACCGGATAGCCGATGTGATCGAGCATGGGCGGACGCCTCGCTTGTAGGTTGATTTTCAGGAACGCGAGCCACGAAACAAAGGCCGCGTTCCTCTCTCATATTTCAATGTAACTGCCGCGATTGCGCGTGAGTAGCCCCTTCTCCGGCGAAACGAAAAAGCTCGCTGAAGTTGAGAAATTTCACGCCTACGGTCCAAGCCGTCATGGCAGGGCTTGGCCCGGCATGACGCGAGTGGCAGCCGCGTCGCAAGCGGGGCGAAAGGGCTGGCCGCATGGCCTCGCACGTTTGCAGCCCATCGACGTCAACAGCCCACTTTCTAATTAGAATAATTACAAAGTACTCTTTCCACATTGATTCAAATATAGTTAGTTTAAAACAATTCTAAACTGAACATATGTCTCGTTAGATTTAGAACAAGTCCAATATAACGATGACTATATTGACTCAATAATTTCCCAAAGCTTATTTGCACTGCATAGAATTGAACTTGTGCAGTGGAGCCGAAATTGCCATCTATCCATGGGACCGAAGCCTGGGCGCGTTCGCGCTTCAGATTGGCGATACATCGACGCGTCGTAACGTCACTGGCCGCGATGGTGGCAATTAGCTTGGCGGCAGGCGCGAAAGGAGCGGATCTCGCGACGCCGACGGACGCGCCCGACGCGACCCCGGCGCCCGCTGCGCCCTTCGGTGTCCTCAGCGGCGCCTGGGACAGCGCCAATTTCCTCGGCGATCTCGGGGGGCTCCGCTCCACTCTGGGAAAGGCCGGCATCACGCTCGGCGTCACCGAGAACGCCGAGATGTTCGGCAATGCGACCGGCGGCGCTCAACAGGGTTTTAGCGGCAACGGCCTGACGACCGTAACGTTGCAACTCGACACCAAACCGGCGTTCGGTCTCGACGGCGGCCTGTTCAACGTCAGCGGCCTCCATATCTGGGGCGGCAATCTGACCGAGACCAATCTACTCGCCCTGCAAACGCTGACCGGCATCGAGGCTGACCATGGCGTGCGGCTCTGGGAGCTCTGGTATCAGCAGAAGTTCGGCGACAAGTTCGACGTGAAGGTCGGCGAACAGAGCATCGATCAGGAATTCATGACCAGCGTCAGCGCCGGCTTCTTCCTCAATTCGGCGATGGGTTGGGGAGCACTGCCGGCGCTCAACCTTCCTGGCGGCGGCCCTGCGTATCCGCTTGCGGCGCTAGGCGTTCGCGGTCGGTATCAGGTCTCCGACGCGGTGACAGTGCTTGGCGGCGTCTACAGCGGCAGCCCGCTTCCGTGGGGCTCCGACGGAAGTCAGGAAAGCAACCCGTACGGCGTCAAATTCCCGGTCAATGGCGTCCTGGCGATCGCCGAACTTCAATACACGATCAACGGCGGCGTCGGCGGCGACAAGCCCGACGCGAACGGCCCGTTGCCGGGAACGTATAAACTCGGCGGCTGGTACGACAGCTTGCCGTTCGACGATCAACAATTCGACCAGTTCGGCGTCCCGCTCGCGAGCCCCGCCAGCAACGGTGTTCCGGCCACGCATAACGGCGACTATTCGATCTATGCGATCGCCGACCAGACGATCTATCGAACCAAGGACGGCGTTCGTAACGTGACCGCCTTCATCCGGCCGATGTTCACGACGATGCAGGACCGCAATCTCGTCAGCTTCAGCGTGAATGGGGGCCTGACCGTACATCAGCCTTTCGAGGGGCGCGCCAACGATGTCTTAGGCCTGGGTTTTGGCGTCGTGCAGGTCAGCAGCGGCGCCGCCAATGCAGACCAGGACATGCAGATCTACCAACCAGACGTCTTCACGCCGGTTCGGACCTCCGAGACCTTCCTGGAGGCGACCTATCAGGCGCAGGTTCTGCCTTCTGTAGTTGTCCAACCCGACATTCAGTACATCATGAATCCGGCGCCGGGATCGCAAACCCGAACGACCCGGCCCAGAAGGTCAACAACGAACTTGTCATCGGCATCCGGACGAACATCACGTTCTGAAGGGAGACCGTCTTCAGGGCGTCAGCCACGGCGTCGAGCCAAGCGCGTGCGCCTCGAACTCGCAGTCGCGCTGAGGCTTGAGCCCCTTGTCGCGCGCGGCCTGCAATTCGGTCCGCGCCGTTTCCAGATCGGCGCGGAACTCGGCGCTCGCGAACAGTCGGGCGGCTGTCGCTGCGCCCAGCAGGCGACCCTCCTCCACGTCGCTCGCCCAATGCGCGTTGCAGACCAGTCGACTGTCGCCGAACGCGCGGTTGCGCGCGAAGATCTGTGTCGTGCGGTCCGGCGCGATCGCGGCGAGAACCATGGCCCAGGCGGAGCCAATCGAGGTATGTCCGGACGGGTACGAACCGCTGGCGCGCATGGCTTTTTCCGCGAGCGGGGTGCATGTTGGCTGGCCGTCGAGCATGAACGGCCGGGCATGCTGGTATTTGTCTTTCGCGGCGCCGTCGCGGCGCCCGCATCCGCCTCGATCCGGTGCAGCAGGTTGAACAGCGTCGGTGTGTCTTCGGCGGTGATTGGCGCGCCCACCGCGCACGAGAACGCTCCGGCCGCATTGGGGAAGGTAAGGTCGGCGTCGAGGGCGGCGAGCTTAAATCGGTCGGTGCCCTGCATCGTCAGCGCATCCTTCGCCACCTGCTGATCGACGGCCGCCGCGGGGGAACCCATCGCTGGCGGCGGCGGCATCAGCGCGAGGCTGTCGGGGAGTTCGGCGGGCTTCAGATAGCCGGGGATAATTCCGGCGCGCAACTCGGGCGGCGTTTCATCGGCCCTCGCCGCAAGCCCGGCGGCGCCGAAGGTTAGCGCCACGGCCAACGCGCTCGCCGGCAATCGCCATTTCATGCCTCAACCCCTCTGCCCGATCCGCGTTCTCAGCGCTTCTTCGTCGTAACGCAAGCAGGTCGAGCGATCCGCAAACTCCCCTCAGCGAATCTTGTTTGAACCGCAAACAACGAACAGGTTGCGACCAAGCTTACTTTTAGTTGTTATAACCTAATGTAGCACGTTATACGTGCAGACTGTATCGAGGCGTCTTATAGTGCTGCGCAGTTCCGTCGACGAATCACAATTTGATCGAGTTTGATTAAGTGGGGTGCGGGACTCCGGAGTTTGCCGGAAAAACTTGACGGATGCGCGCATCTATCGGTCAATTATTACGACTGTCGGGTACATCACATCGCAATTTAAGCTATAAAATCCCCAACGGATTACATTTTACGACGGAATTTGGCGCGATTGCGCTCGACGGCGATTGCGCGGAATACGCGCGCGCGTTAAGTATTCCCTTACGTTATCGACACACGCATTAGGCCTTGGCCGACCGGACTTTTCACGATGAACAAGGCTCCAAATCCCATCGACAAGCACGTCGGCGCGCGCGTGAGAATGCGCCGGCTTATGGTCGGCATGAGCCAAGGCAGGCTCGGCGAAGCGCTGGATGTGACTTTCCAGCAGGTCCAGAAGTACGAGAAGGGCGCGAACCGCATCGGCGCGAGCCGGCTGCAGCAACTCGCCCGGGTGCTGGACGTGCCGCCTTCCTATTTCTTCGAGGGCGCGCCGAGCGGCGAGCCCACCGCGAGCGGCTTCGCAGAGCCCGACAGCAGCGCCTATGTCGTCGATTTCCTTTCGACCAACGAGGGCTTGCAGCTCAATCGCGCCTTCGCGGCGATCAAGGATTCGAAGGTGCGCAAGAAGATCCTCGATCTGGTCCAGTCGCTGGCAGCGGGTGAGGATTAAGCGCCTCCGGCGCGTCGCTGTTTCCGAATCTCGAAGGTTCGACAGACTGAGCGCCGAACCCTTGCGACTTGACCAAATTGGCGCCCCCTGCCAAAAGCCCCAAATTCAGGGGTCTAAGGCTATTCGCTCTGTGAACGTGGGGTTTGCCGAGCGCGTTTGGCTATCCGTCAGCGTCCAGGGAGCATGTCCGTATGGCTCGTCAGAGTTATCAGTTCACCAGTGAATCGGTGTCCGAAGGTCACCCCGACAAGGTGTGCGACCGCATTTCCGACGAAGTGGTGGACCTGTTCTTCCGTGAGGGCGAGAAGGCGGGCCTCAATCCCTGGACCATCCGCGCCGCCTGCGAGACGCTCGCCACCACCAACCGCATCGTGATCGCCGGCGAGACGCGCGGCCCCTCCAGCGTCACCAAGGACCTGATCTCCCACGTCGCGCGCATGGCGGTTCGCGACATCGGCTACGAGCAGGACGGCTTCCATTGGGACACCTGCAAGATCGAAGTGCTGCTGCACCCGCAGTCCGCCGACATCGCGCAAGGCGTCGACGCCCATCAGCCCGGCGACAACAAGGAAGAAGGCGCGGGCGACCAGGGCATCATGTTCGGCTATGCGACGCGCGAAACGCCCGCGCTGATGCCGGCGCCGATCTTTTACGCCCACAAGATCCTCGAAGACCTCGCGACCGCCCGCAAGAGCGGCAAGGGCCCCGCCGCCAAGCTCGGCCCGGACTCGAAGAGCCAGGTCACCGTCCGCTATGAGGGCGGCAAGCCGGTCGGCGTGACGCAGATCGTCGTTTCGCATCAGCATGTCGTCGAGGACCTCACCTCGCGCGACGTTCGCGAGATCGTCGAGCCGTTCGTGCTCGCCGCGCTGCCGGAAGGCTGGGTCACCAAGGACACGGTCTGGCACGTCAATCCCGACCGGCAAGTTCTTCATCGGCGGCCCCGACGGCGACAGCGGCCTCACCGGCCGTAAGATCATCGTCGACACTTACGGCGGCGCGGCCCCGCACGGCGGCGGCGCGTTCTCCGGCAAGGACCCGACCAAGGTCGACCGCTCGGCCGCCTACGCCGCCCGCTATCTCGCCAAGAACGTCGTCGCTGCAGGCCTCGCCGATCGCTGCACGCTGCAGCTTTCGTATGCGATCGGCGTCGCGCGTCCGCTGTCGATCTATGCCGACCTGCACGGCACCGGCCATATCGAAGAAGGCAAGCTCGAGGCCGCGCTGATGGAGGCGATGAACCTCACGCCGCGCGGCATCCGTCAGCATCTGCAGCTCAATCGCCCGGTCTACGCGCGCACTTCGGCTTACGGCCATTTCGGCCGCTCGCCGGACGCCGACGGCGGCTTCTCCTGGGAAAAGACCGATCTCGCCGACACGTTGAAGAAGCTCGTTTGACGAGATGCAGGTGATGGTTGCGGGCGAAGCCAACGCCTCGCCCGGGGCCTCGCGCCGCCAGGCGCTGTATGGGCGGTCGAAAGGCAAGACGCTTCGCAGCCATCACGCGCGGCTCGTCGCCGAGGCCTTGCCGCGGCTCGAGGTTTCCTCGCTCGACGATCCCGCCGAAGCTGTTCCGCCTTTGCTGCCCGAGCGGATCGAACTCGAAATCGGCTTTGGCGGCGGCGAGCATCTCGCGCAGCGCGCCCGCGAGGCCCCGACGACCGGCTTCATCGGCTGCGAGCCGTTCATCAACGGCGTCGCCAAGCTGCTGGCGACGATCGAAAGCGAGGGCCTGAACAACATCCGGATCCGCGCCGGCGACGCGCGCGCCCTGGTGGAAAGCGTGCCGGAAGCGTCGCTTGACCGGATCTACGTGCTCTATCCAGACCCCTGGCCGAAGCGGCGGCAGACCAAGCGACGGCTGATCAGCCCGGAGACGATCGCGGAATTCGCGCGCGTCCTCAAGCCCGGCGGCGATGTCAGGTTCGCCACCGACATCGATGACTACGCCGGCTGGACGCTGCAACGCTTTCTCGCTTCTGCCGATTTTCACTGGGTCGCGGAACGCGCCGACGACTGGCGACAACCCTGGCAGGGGTGGGCGCCCACCCGCTACGAGGCCAAGGCGCGCGCAGAGGGCCGACCCTCCGCCTACCTGACTTTTCGGCGGCAGACCGTACGCCCAATCATCAACAGAATCTGAGCTAGCCTATTACCGAATCGCAGGACTGTTCCCGCCATGCACGACAACCTTGATCGCCGCACGGTACTCAAAGGCGTCGCCGCTTCGGCGGCCTCGCTCAGCGCGGTCGGCGAGGCGCTGGCGCAGCCAAGCGGCGCGCTTCAGTTCGAAGATCCGAAGCCGTTCTCGTTCGACCTCTTCAAGGCGATGGCGCGCGAACGGGCCCATGCGCCCTATGTCGCTCCGCCGCGGCCGAACCCGGAAGTCGTGCAGAAGATCAACTACGAGGAATGGGGCAAGATCCGCTTCCGCATGGAAGATTCGCTGTTCGCGGACGGCCCCGGCCGCTTCCCGGTCAGCTTCTTCCACCTCGGCCTGTTCTTCCAGAAGGCGGTCGACATGTCCACGTCATCGAGGGCGGCGCCTCGCGAAAGCTCATCTACGATCAGTCCTATTTCGACATGCCCGCCGATTCCGTCGCCCGGGAATTGCCGAGGGGCGCCGGTTTCGCCGGCATACGCATCCAGGAGGCGCGCGACGGCGCGCTCGACTGGAAGCGCAACGACTGGGTCGCCTTCCTCGGCGCCGCCTATTTCCGCGCGATCGGCGAATTGCGCCAGTACGGCCTCTCGGCCCGCGGCGTCGCGCTCGACGTCGCGGTCGCCGACCGCTCCGAGGAATTCCCGGACTTCACCAATTTCTACATCGACCAGCAGGAGGGCGACGAGACGATCACCCTCTACGCGCTGATGGAGGGACCCTCGATCGTCGGCGCCTACAAGTTCGTGATGAAGCGCACCAAGGCGGTCATCATGGACATCGACGCGACCCTGTTCACGCGCGCCCAGGTGTCGCGCTTCGGCCTCTGCGCCGCTGACCTCGATGTACTGGTTCTCCGAGACGAAGAAGGAAACCGCGATCGACTGGCGCCCGGAAGTGCACGATTCCGACGGCCTCGCGATGTGGACCGGCGCGCGGCGAGCGGCTTTGGCGGCCGCTCAACAATCCGCCGCGGATCATGATTTCGGCGTTCACCGACAACAACCCGCGCGGGTTCGGCCTCTGCCAGCGCGACCGCCTGTTCGACCACTATCAGGACGGCGTCAATTACGACCGGCGCCCGACGCTTTGGGTCGAACCGTTGCCGGGCGCCGACGGCCAGGGCTGGGGCAAAGGCTGGATCCAGCTCTGCGAAATCCCGACCGACGACGAAATCCACGACAATGTCGTTGCGATGTGGGTGCCGGAAAAGCCGGTGCCGGCGGGCGCGGAGCTATCGGTCGCCTACCGGCTGTACTGGGTGGCGGACGAACCGTTCCCGAGCCCGCCTCGGCCGCGTGGTCGCGACGCGGCTCGGCCGCGGCGGCCAGCCAGGCCTGCCGCGGCCCAAGGGCGTGCGCAAATTCGTCGTCGAATTCCTCGGCGGCCCGCTCGCCACGCTGCCCTATGGCGTGAAACCCGAGATGGTGACGACCGCATCGCGCGGTTCGCTCGACGGCTACCGCATCGTCGAGGCGGTGCCCGACGACGTGCCCGGCCACTGGCGCGTCGAATTCGACCTCACCGTCGACGGACCCGATCCGGTGGAAATGCGCGCCTACCTGAAAGCCGGCGATCAGACGCTGACCGAGACGTGGATGTTCCAGTACCACCCGTTCTGAGTCAGGCCCCGCTCCTCACACGATGCCTGACGACGACCCCTGCACGGCCGGGCGCTCCTCCGCCTTGCGGGCGCGATAGCCGGACTTGCGGTAGGTCGCGACCGGATCGATCGCGCCGCCCGCGCGCCGCTGCGCTTCAGCCAGGATTGGCGAGACGTCGGTGATGAACCCCGCCTTCAGCAGCCGCAGCGCTTCGACGACGTCGTTCTCCTCCTGCGCCGCCTGCAGCGCCGCGCGGTCGACGATCAGCGCCTGCGCGTAGGCGCGGCGGGTCTCGATCGCCGACAGCATCAGGCTCTCGATCGGATCGGTGACATTGTGCGACTGGTCGAGCATGTAGGCGGGATTGAAGCCGGGCGCCTTGCGCTCCGCGGCGTCGACGAGTTCGTTGAAGACGCGGAACAGGCGGAACGGATCGACTGAGCCGGCATCGAGATCGTCGTCGCCGTATTTCGAATCGTTGAAGTGGAAGCCCGCCAGCTTTTCCGCGCGCACCAGCCGCGAGACGATCTGCTCGATGTTGACGTTGGGCGCGTGATGGCCGAGATCGACGAGGCACTGCGCCTTCGGCCCGAGCGCCTGCGCCGCCATCAGACTCGTGCCCCAATCGGATATGACCGTCGAATAGAACGCCGGCTCGCAGATCTTGTGCTCAAGGAACACCCGCCAGTCGCCCGGCAGCTTCGCGTAGATTTCAGCGAGCGATTCCAGATACCAATCAAACACCCGGTTGAGGTTCGACTGTCCCGGGAAGTTGGAGCCGTCGGCAATCCAGACGGTGAGCGCCTTCGAGCCCAGCTTCTCGCCGATCTCGATGCATTCGATATTGTGGGCGACCGCCTGATCGCGCACCGCGCGCTTCGAATGGCTCAGCGAACCGAACTTGTAGGAGAGCGGCTGCCCCAGCTGATCCTGAAACGTGTTGGAATTGACCGCATCGAAGCCGACGCCCAACGCGGCCGCGCGCTCGGAGAGTTCTCTGTAGTCGCTGACCTTGTCCCACGGAAAATGCGGCGAGCAGGTCGGGGTGGCGCGGCAAAGCTGCTGGATGGTCGCGCAATCGTCGAGCTTGTCGAAGATGCCGCGAGGCTCGCCCGGCCCTGGAAAGCGAGCGAACCGCGTGCCGCCCGTACCCACGCCCCAGGTCGGCGTCGCGACGGAAAATGCTGAGACCTTTGCCGTGATTTTCTCGATGTCCACGCCTCGGCGCCGAAGCGTGCGCCCGAGCGCGCCAAAATCTTCTTCGAGGGCGGCCGAGCGGCGCGCGTTGTCTTCTTCAATCAGCGCCGGCGAAATGCGGTACGACATAACTGGCCTCCCGAAAATTTGTAGGTTGTCCCTTCTCCCGCGTGCGGGAGAAGGTGGCCGAAGGCCGGATGAGGGTTGGGCCGCCGCTCTCCTCGTCCTGAGCCTGTCGAAGGACGCTGCAGCGGCGGCGCGTCCTTCGACAAGCTCGGGATGAGGGGCGGCTTACCTCGTGAACGCCGCCGCATTGCCCGCGTCGACATTCAAGATATTCCCGGTGCATTTCGCCGCCAGATCGGACGCGAAATAATACACCGCCTCCGCGATATCCTCCGGATACACCCCGAGCTTCAGCAGCGAGCGCTGACGATAGACTTCCTCGAGATCGGTCTCGGACACTTTGTTTGAAGCCGCACGCTGCGTGCGCCATTCGCCCTGCCAGATCTTCGAGCCCCGCAGCACCGCATCCGGGTTGACCGTATTGGTGCGAATGCCGAACGCCGCGCCTTCGAGCGCCAGGCAGCGCGCGAGATGAACCTCCGCAGCCTTCGCCGTGCAATAGGCCGCGGCGCCGGGCGACGCCGTCATTGCGTTCTTCGAGGCGATGAACACGATCGAGCCGCCGAGGCCCTGATCCTTCATCAGGCGATAGCCCGAGCGCGCGGCGAGGAAATAGCCGGTCGCGAGGATCGACATGTTGCGGTTCCAGAGATCGAGCGTGGTGTCCTCGAACGGCGCCGCCGAGGCGATGCCGGCGTTGGAGACGACGATGTCGAGCCCGCCATAGCGCAAGCGTCGCCTCGCGGAACGCCGCCTCGACCGACGCTTCGCTGGTGACGTCCATCTTGGCGCCGCCAATCACGTCCGCGCCGAACCGCTTGCCGAAATCCTTGACACAGCCCTGCAGGCTCTCGGCGTCGATGTCGGCGAGCACGACGCAGGCGCCTTCCGTCATCAACCGCGCCGCGATCGCCTGCCCGATGCCGCCGGCGCCGCCGGTCACCAGCGCGATGCGCCCGGCGAGCGACTTCGGCTTCGGCATGCGCTGCAGCTTGGCTTCTTCGAGCAACCAATATTCGATGTCGAACGCTTCCTGCTCGGGCAGGCCGATATATTTGCTGACGCTCGAAGCGCCGCGCATCACGTTGATCGCGTTGACGTAGAATTCCGACGCGATGCGCGCCGTCGCCTTGTCCTTGGCGAACGACAGCATGCCGACGCCGGGGACCAGATAGATCACCGCGTTGGGATCGCGCATGGCCGGCGAATTGGCGCGCTTGCAGCGCTCGTAATAGCCGGCGTAATCGGCGCGATAGGCGGCGACCGCCTCGTCGAGCGAGGCGATGGTCTGATCGAGATTATTCTCGGCAGGATCGAAGGCCAGCACCATCGGCCGGATCTTGGTGCGCAGGAAATGGTCGGGGCACGAGGTGCCGAGCGCGGCGAGCGGCCGCAAATCCCGGGAATTGACGAACTCCAGCACTTCCGGCGCGTCGGTGAAATGCCCGACCTTGCGCTCGCCCGACGAGATGCGCTTGCGGATCGCCGGCAGCAACTTCTGCCGCCACGTCGCGCCGCGCCTGGTCGCCGAGCGCCTGCGTCGCCGCGCCGCCAAAGGTCGGCGCCGCGACCGTGGCGCGCCAGCCAGACGCTGGCCTTGTTGATCATTTCCAGCGTGATCTCGTAGCAGATCTTCGAGGTCGGCGCCCCAGGTGAACAGGCCGTGGCTGCCGAGCACGACGCCCTTGTAATGCGGGTTTGCGGCGGCCATCGCGCCGAGCTTCAGGCCGAGGTCGAAGCCTGGACGCTGCCACGGCAGAAAGCCCATCTCGTCGCCATAGACTTCGCGCGTCAACGCCTCGGCGTTCTCACAGGCCGCAATCGCGATCACCGCGTCGGCGTGGACGTGATCGACATGCGGGTGCGGTACGAAACCATGCAGCGGCGTATCGATCGAAGTGGCGCGCGGGTTGAGGTTGAACGTGCAATGGTTGAACAGCGCCACCATCTCGTCTTCGTGCGCGAGGCCGCGATAGACCTTCTTCAGGCTCAGCAACTTGTCCATGTAGAGCGTCGAGAAGCCGTCGAGCTTCATCGAACCGATGTCGCCGCCCGACCCCTTCACCCACAGCACTTTGACCCGCTCGCCGGTCAGCGGATCGATTTCGTCGACCTTTGCCGAGGTGTTGCCGCCGCCGAAATTGGTGATGCGGAGATCACTTCCGAGCAGATTTGAGCGATAGAGCAGCCTGCCGGGCTCATCGAGCGCCGCAGCGCGCGCCTCGTCCCAAAGGTTCGGCAACAGAGAGGGTTCGTGAGGCGCATCGCCGCTCATAGGTCGTTCCTCGATTTGAGCGATTTTGAACGCTTCTTACAAAATCAAGCCGTTGGCGTCAATGACGACCTTCAATTGCATGCAATTCGATCAATTGTGCACTGCAGCGGCACCCATGGTGCAGTGCGGTGATCGATTTTGAGCGATTGTGATTGACGTCAATGCGCGTCTGTGGCACGTCTGCCTCAACGAAGGCACTTCAACGAGGAAGCGATCAGGGACATGCGCGAGCGCCAACGCGCCGAAATCGTCCGAAATCTGCTGAACGAGCGCGGCTTCCTGTCGATCGCCGACCTGATGACCGCGACTGGCGTCTCGGCCGCCTCGGCCCGGCGCGACGCCGGGCGGCTCGCCGAACTCGGCTTTGCGGAACGCGTGCACGGCGGCATCCAGGCGGTTACGCCCGACAAATCGCTGGCTCAGGAACAGCTCGCCACCCGCGCTTTCGAAGTCAGCCGCATGATCAACATCGGCCCGAAACGCGCCATCGCCCGCAAGGCGGTCGAGATGTGCGTCGACGGCGAGGCGATCATCATCAACGGCGGCACGACGACGTTCCAGATGTCGGAGTTCTTGCGCGACCGGCGCCTGAAGGTGCTGACCAACTCCTACCCGCTCGCCGAATTTCTGATCCACGAGACCGAGAACCTCGTCGCGCTGCCGGGCGGCGAGGTCTATCGCAAGCAGAAGATGATTGTTGCGCCGTTCGATGACGACGCGATCCAGCACTACGCCGCGACGCTGATGTTCATGAGCGCGATCGCGATCGGCCCGCATGGCGTCATGGAGGGCGATCCGCTGATCGCGCGCGCGGAAGCCAAGCTGCTGCGCCGCGCCGAAAAACTCGTCGTGCTCGCCGACGGATCGAAATTCGACAACAAGGGCGGCCTTGTCGTCTGCCCGCTGAGCCGCATCCATCGCCTGATTACCGACGTCTCCGCCCCCGCCGCCGCGCTCGCCATGCTTGCCGAAGCGGGCGTCGAGACGATCATTGCGGACGCTCCCGATTGAAGCCACGGAGGCCGCATGATCGCGAACGACAGCGCGCCGCCGTCCCGGCTCGAAGTCCGCGGCGTGGAGAAGAGTTTTCCCGGCGTGCGCGCGCTGTCGGGC
Source organism: uncultured Pseudomonadota bacterium (assembly GCA_963771455.1). Lineage (GTDB taxonomy): Bacteria > Pseudomonadota > Alphaproteobacteria > Rhizobiales > Beijerinckiaceae > Roseiarcus. Next base: position 30,100 of record CAVYTP010000012.1, on the reverse strand, counting down.
GTATCGTTCGACCTGCAGCCGGGCGAAGTCCATGCGCTGCTCGGCGAGAATGGCGCGGGCAAATCGACGCTGATAAAAATCATGTCCGGCGTCTATCGCCCCGACGCCGGCTCGATCTTCGTCGATGGCCGCGAGACGAAGCTCGACACGCCCGACGACGCGCGCCGCGCCGGCATCGCCACGATCTATCAGGAACTGCTGCTGTTCCCCGATCTCAGCGTCGCCGAGAACATCTTCATTGGCCACGCGCCCAAGCGCGGCCTCGGCCGCATCGACCTGACGGGCGATGCGCGAGCGCGCCCAGGAGTTGATCTCCTCGCTCGAAATCGACGATCTGCCTGTCGACGCCATGGTGGGCACGCTTTCCGTCGGCAACCGCCAGCGCGTCGAAATTCTGCGCGCGCTTTCGCACGAAGCGCGCGTGCTGATCATGGACGAGCCGACAGCGGCGCTGACTGAAGCGGATGTGACGCGGCTGTTCCAGATCGTCAGGCGCCTGAAGGAGCGCGGCGTCGCGATCGTCTACATCAGCCACCGGCTCGACGAGATCTTCGCGCTCTCCGATCGCGTCACCGTGCTGCGCGACGGCGCCTTCGTCGGCACGCGCGTCACCGAAAACGTCAAGGTCGGCGAACTCGTCGAGATGATGGTTGGACGCAAGATCGAGAGCCTGTTCCCCAAAATCACCGTGCCGATTGGCGAGTTCGTGCTCGAAGCGCGCGACCTGGTGCGGGCGCCGATGACGCGCTCGGTAAGCCTGACGGTGCGCGCCGGCGAAATCGTCGGTCTCGCCGGTCTCGTCGGCTCGGGCCGCAGCGAACTGGCGCAAACCCTGTTTGGCGTGACGCCTGCGGCGTCTGGCGAGATCCGCATCGCCGGCAAGGCTGTAACGATCCGCTCGCCAGCGGAGGCGCGCGCGCTGGGCATCGCCTATGTCCCTGAAGATCGCGGCTCCCAGGGCCTCGTTCGGCCGATGAGCGTGCTGCACAATTTCTCGCTCGCCGCGCTGCCGCAGTTCACCCATTTCGGCTTCATCGACGCCAGGCGGCGAGCGAAAGCTCGCGCTCGCCGGCGTCGCGCAATTCGGAGTCAAGACGAGCTCGCTCGACGAAGTTGCGGGCCGACTTTCCGGCGGCAACCAGCAGAAGATCGTGCTCGGCAAATGGCTCGCCAACAAGCCGCGTCTGCTGATCCTCGACGAGCCGACGCGCGGCATCGATGTCGGCGCCAAGGCGGAAATCCATCGCCTGATGGGCGAGCTGGCGAGCCAGGGCGTCGCGATCCTGATGATATCGAGCGAGCTGCCCGAAGTCTTGGGCATGAGCGACCGCGTGCTGGTCATGCGCGAGGGTCGGATCGTCGCGGATCTGCCGCGCGCAGAAGCGACCTCGCAGGCGGTGGGCGCCGTGATGATGGGCGACGGTTCGAGCGGGGAGCAGGCGGCGTGAGCGCAGCAACCTTCACCGCCGCGCCGCGCGCCGGCCGCCTCAATCCTGCGCCGCTTGAGTTCGCAGGAAACGCTGCTCGCGGCGGCGATCATCGGACTCGCGATCTTCGTCGGTTTCGTCAATCCCCGCTTTCTCAGCCTCAACAATCTCTCCGACATCCTGCTCGGCAACGCCTATGTCGCGGTCGCCGCAATCGGCATGTCGATGGTGATCATCTCCGGCAACATCGACATTTCCGTCGGGGCCTTGATTGGCGTGCTCGCGACGATCAGCGGCTCGCTCGCCGTCGCGCATGCGCCGATCTTTGTCTGCTGGCTCGCGCCGCTGATTATCGGCATCCTGATCATGGCCCTGCAGGGCGCCGTCGTCGCCTATCTCGGCATTCCCGCCATCGTCGTTACTCTCGGCGCCTTCTCGATATTGAAAGGCGGCCTGATCAGCGTGACCGGCGGCAAGTGGATCAGCGACCTGCCGGAATCTTTCCATCTCGCCGACATCGACGTGTTTGGCGTCGTGCCGATGCCGATCTTCCTGATGGTGGTCGCCACCGTCGCCGCCGCGGCCTGGATGCGCTGGTGGCCGGAGGGCCGCGCGATCTACGCGACCGGCGGCAACCCCGAAGCCGCGCGTCTATGCGGCATCGCGCCGAAGCGCGTCATCGTGATGGTGTTTGCGTTGCACGGCTTCTTCGCCGGCGTGGCGGCGCTGCTGTTCGCCACCCAGTTGAAGGTGATCCAGTCGACCGCGCCGCCCAATCTCGAACTCACCGTCATCACGGCGGCCGTCGTCGGCGGCGTCAGCATTCTCGGCGGCGTCGGCACCGTCGTCGGCTCCACGCTCGCCGCGATCCTGATCGCCGAGATCACCAGCGCGCTCGTCTTCATCAATATCTCGCCGTTCTGGACCCACGCCGTGCAAGGCGGGCTGATCCTGGCCACCGTCATCGCCGATATTCTGCGTCGCCAGCGTCGCGCCGTGGGAGCGCGGCCATGACCGCCGTCGTCGCCGCCCGCCCCCGCGCGCCTTCCGTCTGGCGCAAATATCTGATCCGGCATGAGACGATCCTGCTCGCGATCCTGCTGATCGCGCTTGGTCGGGCTCGGCGCGCTCAACGACAAGTTCCTCACCGTCGACAACCTGCTCAACCAGGGCCGGCTGATGACGGAGATCGGCCTGATTGCGCTGCCGATGACGTTCGTCATCATCACCGGCGGCATCGACCTTTCGGTCGGCGCCATCGTCGGCCTGTGCGCGATCATGCTCGGCGTCTCCTGGAAAAATCTCGGCGTGCCGCTGCCGTTGGCGATCGTCATCACGCTCGCCGTCGGCGCCGCCGCGGGCTTCGTCAACGGCCTGATCATCACGCGCCTGCGCGTGCCGCCGCTGATCACCACCATCGCGACGCTCGCCTTTTATCGCGGCCTCGCCGAGGGGATCAGCAAGGCGCATTCGGTGCGCGGCTACCCGGAATCGTTCTTCTTCCTCGGCCAGGGCGACCTGTTCGGCGTGCCGATGCAATTGTGGATCCTGGTCATCGCGATCGTCGTGTTCGGCGTCGCGCTCGACCGCACCGCTTTCGGCCGCACGCTCTATGCGATCGGCAGCAACGAGACCGCGTCGCGCTTTTCGGCGCTGCCGGTCGACCGGGTAAAGCTCATCGCCTACACGCTGTCCGGCCTCACCGCCGCCGTCTCGGCGTGGGTCCTGGTGTCCCGCGTGACAACGACGCGCTCCGACATGGGGCTCGGCTACGAGCTCGACGTGATCGCCGCCGTGGTGCTTGGCGGCACCAGCATCTTTGGCGGCGCCGGCACGATCTGGGGCACCGTCATCGGCCTTGTCATGATTCAGTTGTTAAAGAACGGTCTGGCGCTCACCGGAGTGAAGGGCGACTCGACGATCATGGTGATCGGCATCGTGCTGATCGCCTCCGTTCTTATTGCAAGTTCCCTCCAGCGCCGGCGCGATTGACCGGTGAGGGAGAGGCGCCGCGAATTCAGGCGGCACAACACGGGAGGAAACGCATGAAGAAATATTTGTTGACGACCACGGCAGCGTTCGCGCTGGCGTTTGCCGCACATGCCGCCAAAGCGGCCGGCTGGGATGGCGCGGACGAACTGCCGACCAGCCCGCTCGCTTGCGGCGCGGGCGCGGCCGCGGCCGCCGCTCCGATGAAATACGACGGCGGCCAGCCGACCAACCCACCCAACAAGGCCGGCAAGGAGATTAGCGTCGTCGACGTGCCGAAACTGATCGGCATCGGCTATTTCAACGCCACCTCGAAGGGCATCGCCGACGCCGCCAAGGAAATGGGCAACATGAAGGCCAAGACAGATGGCCCGACTGAAGCCAAGATCGACGAGCAGATCAAGTTCATCGACAACAACATCACCAGCGGCGTCGACGGCATCCTGTTCGCCGCCAACGACCCGGTCGCGATCGCCCCGGTGCTGAAGAAGGCGCTGTCGAAGGGCATTCACGTCGTCGGCTACGACGCCAACTCGCAGCCCGACGCGCGCGAATGGTTCGTCAACCAGTCGCCGTTCAATGGCATCGGCAAGGCGATGATGGACTCGATGGCGGCCGAAATCGGCGAGGACGGCGCGTTCGCGATCGTCACCTCCACCTTCACCACGCCGAACCAGGCGCGCTGGATCGCCGAGATGCAGGCCTATCAGGCCAAGTGCCATCCGAAGATGAAGTGGCTGGAGACGGTCGAGGCGCAGGAAGACAACGTGCTCTCCTTCAACCAGGCGACCACGCTGATCAACAAATACGGCGACAAGCTGAAGGGCCTGTTCGGCATGACCTCGGTAGCGACGCCGGCCTCCGCCGAAGCCGTCACCAAGGCCAAGCTGTGCGGCAAGGTCGCGGTCGTCGGCCTCGCCACCCCGAACGCGATGAAGCCCTACGTCAACGCCGATTGCGTCAAGTCGGTCGTGCTCTGGAACCCGGTCGATCTCGGCTATGCCGCGGCCTACGTCCTGCGCGCCGCCGTCGACGGCAAGCTGAAGCCCGGCGACACGTCCGTCGACGCGGGCAAGCTCGGCAAGCTGCAGGTCATCAACGGTTCCGAGATCCTGCTCGGCGCACCCTACGTGTTCAACAAGGGCAACATCAACGGCTTCGATTTCTGAGCCGTACCTCCTCCCCTCTCCCGCTTGCGGGAGAGGGGAATCGTCATTGCGAGGAGCGAGGAGACGCAGCAATCCACGTTTCAACCGCCGAAGGCCTGCGGCAGCTGAAGCATGGATTGCTTCGCTACGCTCGCAATGACGGCGGCGCGCTTAAGATGCCTAGATTCCCGAGCCCGCCATGCCACGCCTCGCCTTCAAGATGTTGCTCCACCCTGGCCAACGCGACGAATACAGGCGTCGACACGACGAGATCTGGCCGGAGTTGAAGGCGCTGCTGCGCGAGGCCGGCGTGCGCAATTACTCCATCCATCTGGATCCCGAGACAAACATTCTGTTCGCCTATCTGGAGCGCCCGGAAGGCCACGGCATGGACGATCTGCCTGATCACCCGGTCATGCGCCGCTGGTGGGCCCACATGAGCGACATCATGGCCGCCAATCCCGACGGCAGCCCTGTCTCGCACGCCGCTCGAAGAAGTGTTTTATCTGGAGTAGCGCCATGGCCGGCAATGTCGCGGTGCTCGACATCGGCAAGACCAATCTCAAAGTGCTTGTATTTGACGAGGGCGGCAATGTCGTGGCCGAGCGCAGCCGCGCCAATGCGCCGCTGCCGCCGGACGACGAGTGTCCCTATCTGCATCTGGACACCGAAGGCGCCTGCAGCTTCCTGTTTGCCTCGCTCGCGGAATTTTCGCGCGATCTCGAAATCGAGGCGATTTCGGTCAGCGCTCATGGCGGGGCCGGAGCGCTGGTCGGTGAACACGCGGCGGCGCTTCCGCCGATCGACTACGATTCCGACGTGCTCGAACCTGATGCGGCGGAATATGACGCGCTTAGGCCGCCGTTCGAGGAGACCCTTTCGCCGCGTGTGCCGCGCGGTCTCAATCTCGGCCGGCAGTTGTTTCACTATTGGCGCCACTACCCCGCCGAGACGCCGCAGCGCCAAGGCATTCCTGGCCTATCCGCAGTACTGGAGCCTGGCGGTTGAGCGGCGTTCTCGCCTCCGAAGTCACCTCGCTCGGCAGCCACACCGACCTCTGGCGCCCGAAGGAAGCGCGGTTGTCGAGCCTGGTGGAAAATATGGGCTGGACGCCGCTGTTCCCGCCGCTCCGCAACGCCTGGGATACGCTAGGGACGATCACGCCCGCCGTCGCCGCCGCGACCGGGCTCAGCCCCGCGACGCGCGTGCTGTGCGGCGCGCACGATTCCAATGCTTCGCTGGTCCCGCATCTGATCGGCCGCACCGATCCGTTCACTGTCGTCTCGACGGGAACGTGGGTCATCATGATGGCGGTCGGCGGGCGCGGCGCGCTCGACCCGAAAGCCGACATGCTCGCCAATGTCGACGTGCTGGGGCGCCCGACGCCGAGCGCGCGTTTCATGGGCGGCCGCGAATTTGCCGTGCTCGCCGGCGCCGCGCCGCCGTCGATCTCAGCCGCCGACATCAATGCTATCATCGCGGCGGGTACGCTCGCCCTGCCGGCGTTCAGCGACCAAGGCGGCCCGTTTTGGGCCCGCGCGGGCCGCATCGAAGGCCCGGCGGCGGAGAGCCCTGCGGCGCGCGCGGCGCTCGCCACCCTCTATTCCGCGCTGATGACCGAATACATGCTCGAGCGCCTCGAAGCGCCGGGCGAATGGATCGTCGAGGGCGGCTTCGCGCGTTCGCCGGCCTTCGCCGCCGTGCTCGCCGCGCTGGCGCCGACGCGGCGTGTCACGCTTGCGACATCCGCCTCAGGCGCCGCGCTGGGCGCTGCGCTGCTGGCGCGATGGGGCGAGCCGCTGCCCGCGGCCCGCACGACGCTGGCGGAAGCGTGGGCGATCGAGGGGGTTGCAGAGTATCGCGGGCGATGGCGGGCGGCGATTGGCTAGTTGGTTGATGTGGCCCGCCCTCATCCGGCGCTTCGCGCCACCTTCTCCCGCAAGCGGGAGAAGGCGTCGCCCCCTCTCCCGTTTACGGGAGAGGGCCGGGGTGAGGGCGGTTCAGCCGCTACGCCGGCAGGAACGCCACCGCGCGAATATACCCTGCCGAGCCGCGCTCGATCTTGTAGGGGAAGCACGAAACCCAGAAGCCGGTCGACGGTATTTGCTCGAGATGGCCGAGCTTCTCGATCTGCCCGTAACCCACTTCGCGACCCGCTTTGTGACCTTCGAAGATCAGCCCTGCGTCGCCGCTCTCCGCATAGCGCTTGCGGGTGAACATCATCGGCGCGTCCCAGCTCCAGGCGTCGGTGCCGACGATGCGCACGCCGCGATCGGTCAGATATAGCGTCGCCTCGCGGCCGAAGCCGCAGCCTTTGTTGATGTAACCGGGTTCGCCATAGACGGCGCCCGCGGCGGTGTTGGCGAGCACGATGTCGAACGGCTTCAGCTCATGACCAATCCGCTTCAGCTCCGCTTCAATGTCCGCGCCCTTGACCAGATAGCCGTCCTCGAAATGGCGGAAGTCCAACTTGACGCCGGGGCGGAAGCACCAGTCGAGCGGCATCTCGTCGATCGTCATGGCGCGCTTGCCGTGGTCCATGGTCGAGGCGTAGTGCCAGGGCGCGTCGAGATGCGTGCCGTTGTGCGCGGTCACGCGCAGGCGCTCGACGCCGAGGCCCTCGCCGTCCGGCATGTCTTCGCCCTTGAGGCCCGGAAACATTGTCATCAGCTCGGGGATCTGCGCCTTGTGATCGATGTAGTCGATCTGCGGCCCAAGCCCCGGCGGATCGGTGTTGGGATTGTTGGAGAGGGTGACGGACAGATCAACCAGACGGAAGTTTGGAAACGTAAAGGTCATTGTTGCCTCTTGGAATTCAGCGCGCCGGCGCCGCAGCGAGCGGACGGGCGGGCGCATGCAGACGGGTGAACAGGATGAGTGCGCAAGCGTCGACGATGATGGCCGCGATGCCGAGGCTGCCGTAGCCGAAATCCCTTGACGAGCGCGCCGCCGAGGATCGGCCCGATGGCGCCGCCGATCATCAGCATCGCCGGCGTGCCGGCGAGCGCGCGCGCGGTCGGATCGAGCCGCGCCAGCAACCCGAACGCGAACGTGTGGGTAAAGATCATCACGCCGGCGAAGAACAGCGCCGGCGCCGCATAGCCGATAAAGCTGGAGCTTTGCGTGATCGCCACCACGATCAGCGCCTGCAGGATCGGGCCGACCGCCAGCACGAGCCGCGGCGACACCCGCGTCTCCAGATAGGCCGCCAACGGCGACGGGATCAGGTTGACGAAGCCGAGCGCGATCAGCACGCCGGTCACCGCCTCGGCGCCAAAGCCGCGATCGATGCCGATATGCTGCAGGAAGCTGAACATCATCGCCTGGATCAGCGCCATGCAGCTGATGGCGACGATGCCGAACCAGACCGCCGGCTTCAGATGCGCGACTTCTTCGACGAGGTCTCTCGCCGGCTGCGCTGCGCGCCGTGATTGTCGGGAAGGCGATGCCGGAGGCGATCGCCGCTACCGCCATCACGAATGCGAAGGTGAGGAACAACGCCTTGCCGCCGAAGGCGATGATCAGGTTCGGCGTCACGCCGAGGAAGACGATCGCCATTACGCCGAGCGCGAGGCCTGACGATCGCAAACAGCCGGTGAGGGTTGCTCGAATGGGCGATCGTGCCATGGGTGAAGCTCAACGCGCACGCCGCCGAGGCGCCGGCGGCAAAATGCAGGATCGCCAGCAGCGCTCCACTCACGCGTATAGGAAGCCGCGAAGAAGGCGACCGCCGCCAGCGCGAAGCCGATCGTCGCCGCCATGCGCGCATTGACGCGATTGAACAGCCGCGCGAAATAGAGGCTCGACAGCACCGCGCCGACCAGAAACAAGGTCGCGAGACCGCCGGCGTGCGGCTCGTCGAATCCGTATTGTCTCGATCAGCGCGCCGACCCACACCGGCAGCGCGACGAGATCGACCATACCGGCGAAATGGGCGATCATCAGCGGGACGCGACCCGACCAGTTTTCAGTGCTTGGGCTCATGGTTGTTTCCTCAGCATGGCTTTGATTTGTTGGCGTTCAGATCGGCGCCGCGAGCGCCATCATCGATTCGCGCATAACGCGCGCATGTTCGGCAGGGTTTTCACCGGAGATCTCGAGTTCGCGCGAGACGCACGGAGTTCTCGACCACCATCCGGCACCGCTCGTAGCGGCGCGCCTCGAAGGCGGCGAGCGCCGCGCTCACGTTTCGGCGCGGTCAAATTCCTCCGCGAGGACGATCGCGTCCTCGATGCCGATGCAGGCGCCGGACGCCAGATGCGGCGTCGTCGCATGAACCGCATCGCCGATCAAAACGACCCGCCCTTTCGACCACGGCCTTGGCAGCAGCAACCAATCCAGCGGGCGGAACACGATGTTTGAACTCTCGCCGAGGTTGGCGCGCACCGCCTGAATGAGGGGTGACGGGAAGCCCGCGAGAAGTTCGGAGAGCCGGGAGACGAATTGCGAGGGATCGACGCGCTCGTTGCCCGGCCTGTCTTCGGTAACAAACATATACATCGCATCGCGCGAAACCGGATTGAGCCCGACCTTGACCTTGTGGCCGATCCACATCGTCGCGCGCTCGATTTCCGCCGGCCTCGGAGCCACCGCGCGCCACACGGCTTGCCCGACGTAACGCGGCTTCGGCGCGACCGGAAAAATGGCCTCGCGGGTCAGGGAGTTCAGGCCGTCGGCGCCGATGACGAGATCGTAGTCCGCGACGGTTCCGTCCTTCAGCGTCGCGCGCACGGTTTCGCCAAGATCCTCAAGCCGCTCGAACGTCGCGCCAAGCCTCACGTTGGCGCCCGACGCGCGTGTCGCCTGAGCGAGGATGGCCGCCAGCGCAGGGCGCATGATCGCGCCGCCGCCCGGCACATCAGGCCCCGCGACGCGAGGCGTCGGCAACACCGCGATCTGATGGTCGGTGGGCGTGCGCAGTTCGGCGCCGTCGGCCGCGGCGCCCTGCTTCGAGAAACGCTTCGAGCACGCCGAGCGAGCGCAAAGCTCGCAGCGATGCGCCGCCCATCGAGATGCCCGCGCCATAGGAGCGCCAGCCGGGATCGATCTCGACGAGATCGACTTCGGCGCCGACCTTGCGTAGTTGGATCGCGGCGGACATGCCGGAGAACCCGCCGCCGATGATGAGAACTCTTTTGCCCTGAGCCGACATGGTTGCTCCCGATCTCTTATTGAGCCTCAAACACGACGTCGCCCGCGTCGTCGACCACGACAGGCGCCGGCGGCAGGCTTAGGCCCAGCGCGGCGCCGAGCGTGCATGCGCCCGTCTCGATATCGAACTCGGCGCCGTGCGACGCGCAGACGATGCGATCGCGCGCCGCGTTGAGATAGGCGTTGGTGCGCCACGCCATCGGCGTGCCGCCATAATGCGGGCAGGCGTCCCAGTAAGCCCGGACGCCCTCGCCGCGCCGCACGACGACGACCTTGGTCCGGCCGCCGTCAAACGGGCCGAAACCGCGGGCCTCGCCATCTTCAAGCGCTGCGAGCGGGCACAGCACGCGCTTCATCAGTGGCCGGGTCCGCCCGCGCCGGGCGGCGGGCCGCCGGGCGCCCAGCGCTCGCGATATTCGAACAGCATCGCCTGCGCGGCCTGCGGGTTCATCGGCGTCTCGCGCGGCGCCCATTCGTCGTCGTGAATGTCCATGTCAGCGTCGTATTCGACGTGGCATCCGAGCGGGCTGTTGAAATACCAGAACCAGTTCGAGCCGAACTTGTGCCGGCCGGGACCCCAAAACGATTGATAACCGGCGCGCACGAAACGCGTGCCCGCCATCATCATCTCGGTCGGGCCGCCCATGTGGAAGGCGAAATGCTCACATCCCTTCATGTAGATCGGCGTCTGGATGAAGAACAAAGTGTGATGATCCATCGTGCCGGCCGGCCGCAGGAACGGCCCGACGTTGAACCGGTCCGTCACCTTGAAGCCGAGCCGGTTGACATAGAACGCCTCCGCCGCCGCGATGTCGGGAACAAACAGAACGACGTGCGAGAGCGTGCGCGGCTTGGCCGCCATGTCCTCGCTGACGCCGATCTGATTGGGGCCGCGCTGCGCCGGCGCGCCGGGCGCGTTGACGCGCTCGCCGGGCATATCGAGCTCGCGACGCGTGCTGACCTGAAAGCGCAGCGCGAAGCCGAGATCGTCCTTCGAACTCGGCGGCGCCATCGGCGAGCCGATGCACCTGCCGGTCGCGCGCCAGTTCGTCAGCGATCGCGGTGACGGTCGCCTGATCCGCGCAGCCGTAGATCGTCTGGCGCAGCATCGCCTGCGAACTCGAGCTGCGGCGGCAGGCTCGGATCGTCTCGGCGCTTGACGATGATTGCTGAGCCATCGAGCGCTTCGAAACGACCGCCGCCTTTCGGATCGAGGCCGTAGGCGGTGAGGTAAGCTTCGCAGGCGGGGACGTCGTCGACGCCGAACACCAGGGCGTCAGGCCCGATGATATTCATGGTTGTCTCTCCGATCTGTCTCTGAATTCAGGCGACCCGGCCGCCGAGCTGCTCGGCGACCCAGTCGGCGATGTAGGCGCCGGCGTTGGCGGAATTGTCGAAGCTCGAATGCTGCACGCCGCCCTCGCGGTCGGTGAAGATCTTCAGTTCGCGCTTCGGGCTGTTGACGAGCTGCTCGTAGGTGCGATGCGCCCATTGCACCGGGATCTGCGAGTCCTTCTCGCCGTGGGTGACGAGGAACGGCACGCGGATGCGGTCGAGCACGCCGTCGAGATGGACGTTCTCGGCGATGCGCATGAAATCGTCCTGGTCCTTCGCGCCCCAGACCCAGCGCACATGCTCCCAATAGTGCGGCACCGGGAAATTGCCCTCGCGCGCCAGGCGCTTCTTCTGCACGTCGCGCCAATCGTGGTTGGCGCCCCAGGCGACGCCGCAGGCGAAGCGCGGCTCGAACGCGACGGCGCGCGGACAGTAATAGCCGCCGAGCGAGACGCCCTCGCAGCCGATTCGCTTGGCGTCGACGTCGTCGCGCGTCTCGAGCCAGTCGACGACCTTGCTCGCCCAGATTTCGGCATTGTAGACCGCGTGCAGCCCCTGCAGCCGCAACGCCTCACCCGTGCCTGGCTGGTCGACGATCAATGACGCGACGCCGCGCTTGGCGAGCCACGCGGGCAGGCCGACGCGGTATTTCATCTCCTTGGTGGAATCGAGCCCATTGAGCTGCACCAGGATCGGCGCGCGTCCCGTGACGCCCTCGGCGCGCACGTAGAGCGCGGCGAGATGGCTGTCGCCGTAGGGAATTTCGACCCTTTCGCAGTTTTCGTGGGCGAGCTTGACGCCCTTGTCGAAGATCGCGCGGAACTTCTTGTAGAGGTCCATGCGGCCGGGAGCGTTGTGAGCCTGCAGACGCTCGGCGGTCAGATAGTAGCTCGCCGCGCGGCCATATTTGTCGCCGGCCGAAATGAGCCGGCCGCGGGCCTCATCCTCCTCCGCCAGGCCGCAGAGCTTGTCGGCCATTTTTGCCCAGGTCTGCCGGAAAGCGAGCGTGCCGGCGGCGTCGGGCTGCTTGGCCGCCTCCTGCAGCGGCGCGCACATTTCCTCGATTTCGCCGATCCGGGCGCCCATCTCGATCGCGAGGTCGACCGACAGGTTCCAGACGTAGTTGGTCGGAAAGTATTTGAACACGCCCGTAAAACTCCGCGCTTCCCCCGGACGCTGCGCAACGCGCGGCATCCCATCTTGGCGTGGACTTTATCGCGCGCCGACGCCTCAGGAAAATGAATTGTTGAAATTCGTGCTATTGATTCCATAAATGGATAGACGACGCGCGGAGGCAGCGCATGCGTTTCAAGAAACTCGATCTGAACCTGCTCGTGGCGCTCGACCAGCTGCTCCATTCGCGCAGCGTCAGCGTGTCCGCGGCGCAGCTCAACATGACGCAATCGGCGATGAGCAACGCGCTCGCCCGTCTCCGCGACTATTTCGACGACGAGCTGCTCGTCAAGGTCGGCCGCGGCCTCGAGCTGACGCCCCGCGCGGACGCGCTGAAGGACGCGGTGCGGGACGTGCTGGTGCGCGTCGACTGGACGATCGCCACCACCTCGGAATTCGACCCCGCGAAATCGGACCGGCAGTTCAACATCCTCGCCTCCGACTACTCGCTGGCGACGCTGGCCCCCGAAGCGCTGCGGCGCTGCCGCGAGGCGTCGCGCACCATCAGCTTCAATTTTCTCCATCAGTACGACAAGCCGGAGCATCTGCTGAACCGCGGCGATGTCGACCTCGTCATCATCCCTCAGGATTTCTGCGCCCGCGCCCATCCCCATGAGGTGCTCTACGAGGAAGAGTTCAGCGCGATCGTCTGGAAGCACAGCCCGCTCGCCAGCGCACGCATCACGCGCCGCGAGTTCTCGGAAGCCTCGCATGTCGTGATGCAGCCGCCGGGCGACGCGCAATCGCTGGAGACGGTCTATTTCCGGCGCCAGGAAGTGATCCGCCGCGCCGAGGTGACGACCTACAGCTTCAACACGATCCCCCTGCTGGTGATCGGCACCGACCGCATCGCGACGGTCCACGGCCGGCTCGCCGCGTCAGGCCGAGCGTACATTGCCGATCAAGATCGTCGACATCCCGTTCCGCCTGCCGAAGATGAAACAGACCATGCAATGGCACAAATATCGTACGCAGGACGCGGCGCTGATCTGGTTGCGGAACATGTTTCGTGAGGCGGCGTTGGTTGATCCTCTGGCGGCGCTTTAGCGCCAAAGAGCCCTCATCCGGCGCTATGCGCCACCTTCTCTCGTAAACGGGAGAAGGGTCCACGCCCCCTCTCCCGCCTCTTGCGGGAGAGGGCTGGGGTGAGGGCGACGCAAGCAGCGCTCATCAACCACCCGGCAAGCCCAAAGCGCGCGCAATCAGGCTCCGCACGTCGCCATCGTGGCGGAAGCCAAGACGGTCGGCCATCGCCGTCGTCAACGGCGGATAGGCGCCGAATTGGGCTTCGAGCGCGGCGTCGGGCGCGTAGCTGATCAGCCCCGCGCGGTCGGCGCCGAAACGCTCGACAAGCGCTGCGACGAGATCGGCGATCGAGATATTCAGGGCCGGCAACGTGAAGGCGCGCTGCAATCCGAACGCTTCCGTTGGCGCCCGTGCGGCGTGCAGCAAATTCTCGACGCAGCGCGCACGCGACATCATCCACGAGCGCGACGCGGGCGAGACCGGGCAGACAAATGTGTCCCCTTCGGCGAAGCGCATGAAAAATGTCGCTCATATAGGCCGAAAGATGACCACCTTTTACACGAGGCCTGGCGACTATGCCGGGCAAGCGCGGCGCGCGGCCATCAACCAGGCCTCGACGCGCGTAGTCGTTGATGAGCGTCTCGATCATCAGCTTTTGCGCGCCGTAGCTCAGGGAGGGCAGCGGCAGCGTTTCGTCATCGACATGATCAGGCAAGGGTACGCCGAAAATGCCGATCGAGCTCGCGAACACCAGACGCGCCGGCGCCTTCTGGCGCGCCAGGCGTTTCAGCAGGTCGTGGCTGGCCTCGAAATTGGCCTGCCAGCCACCTTCGTAGTCGCGCGCCGCCGCGCCACCGGGCATCGCTGCGAGATGAAACACGGCATCGAACGGTTGCTCGAACAAGGGGGCGAGCAGCGTCGCGTCGGGCAGAGCGCCGCGCACAGGCCGCACGCGCGGGTCTTCAAAGCTGGGCAGCGCGAAGTCGATCGCGATCAATTCCGAGATGTCGGGATCGGCCGTGAGCGCCTTGACCAGCGCGGAACCGATAAAACCCCCGGCGCCGGTGACTGCGACACGCAAACGCCTCTCCCCGCTGTCTTCGGATGCCCAAACCCTTAACTTGGTCGCTTGTATAAATAAGCGTCCGACGAAAGCGAGTCAACAGGCGGGCTATGAATCGCGCGGCAGCGCGTTCGCAGGGAGCGCAGCCCCCTCATCGCGACGCGCGAACGCCTGCGGAAACCAATCCGTACATGTCGCGCGTTCCTGCGCGCGCCTCGGCGAAGATCGCCGTCAGCACCTTGTGAGGATCGACTTCGGACTGGCTCGCCGTCATCAGGGCTCGTCGTATCGCTTCTTCGAGCAAACGGGGGTCGATATCGCCCAATCCCGCTGATTTCATATACTCGCTCATCGGCTCGGCCTCCCACACTGACCTAACGTCAGTTGTAGCGCGCAGGGGTTGAACAATGTCGCTTGAGCCGGGGACTTAGTTTCGCGATTGCGTAAACGTCCGGGTAACCCTTGCGTTACGCTTGACGAACGCGCCTCGACACGCCTTACACGTGTCCCATCTTCGTAAATGGGTCCTCGCAACCAGATCAGGGCGCCGGGCCGGGAAGGCGCCGAAGTGTCCGCAGATGCCTAAAATACGCAAGTCGCCGTTGCGCCCAACGGTACCGACGCTACGCAAGGCGCCCGCGCCGCGCGCCACCGCGCGCGCCAACGGCGACGCGACCCGGGTGCGCATTGTCGACGCCGCCGAAGCGCTGTTTGGAGAACGGACCTTCGACACGGTGTCGCTGCGGGAGATCACGCAGCAAGCCGGAGTGACTCTCGCGCTGGCGAGCTACCATTTCGGTTCGAAGGAAAATCTGTTCGCACAGACCGTAGCGCGCCGCGCCGACATCCTCAACCAGATCCGGCGCGCTGAACTCGAAAAGACTCCGGCCGACGCCACGACCCGCGACGTGCTCAATGCGTTCATGCGGCCGCTGTTTGAGCGGATGAAAGCGGGCGAGCCCGGTTGGCCAGCCTATCTGCTGATCATCTCCAAGCTTGCGCAGGGCGACCGCTGGCTCGATTTGCTGCGCGGGCATTTCGATGGCACGGCGCTGCTGTTCGTCGAGCGCCTGGCGGTGACATTGCCCGATGTGCCGCGCCCACTGCTGCTGCGCGGCTTCTCGCTTGCGCTCGATTGCATGCTGCAAACGTTGTCAAAAAACCGGCGCGTCGATTCGCTCTCGCAAGGCGAGATTTCCGCCGACGATCTGGAGAGCGCCTATGAGGCGCTGCTTGCCTTCGCCTCAGCGGGGCTCGAAGGTCTGCGCCACGCCGCAGATCCGGTCGGGAGACGGCGCGCACGCATGAAAGGGCCGCCCCGCGCTTCCTAGTTGGAGGCTTCGCTGCTAACCGGTCGGCAGCTTGTTTAACACGCGTCGGTGAGGCACAGTGTGCGCCGCAGTCAGCGGCAAACAAATATCGGCGGGGCTCATGAATTCCTTGAAACGGTCGATCGTCGTCGCGCTGACGACGTTTGGCGCCAGCGTGGTCGGCATGCTGCTGCAATGGGTCGTTCCGACAGCCGTCCTCACCGAGTCCAAAGGCACAGTGGGCGCCATGACCGGGCTCGTCACCTTGCTGCTCGCGCTGGTGCTGGGGTTCCTCGTCTACACGGCGTTCGCGGTCTTTTCGACTCAGCAGGCCGAGGCCTTTTCGCTGGGACCGGTCGTCGTCGAACTGGACCTTGCGCTTGAGCGATATGGGCCCGAAGGCGTCAACGGGCGGGCCGGTTTGCGGGCCGCGCTGGAACGGTCGCGCAAGCGGTTTTTCGGCGACGCCCTGCTCGGGCCGCAGCCCTTCACTTTCGAGGAGATACGCGGGACGCTGCTAGGGCTGGGGAGCTATTTCGACAGCCTCAAGCCTGCAACCGACACGCAACAGCGACTGCTCGCGTCGGCGCGAGATCTCGCCAAGAAATTCGCCGAGACCCAAATGCTGATGGCCCAGCAGCTCGCCAACCCGTTCCCCCCTTATGTGCTGAACGTCGTGGTGTGCTGGGCCTCTGCGCTGTTTCTCGGCAATGGAATCGTCGCCGCGGCGAATGCGGTGACGGTGATCGCGCATCTCGCCGGAGCGATCGGTATCGGC
Source organism: uncultured Pseudomonadota bacterium (assembly GCA_963771455.1). GTDB lineage: Bacteria > Pseudomonadota > Alphaproteobacteria > Rhizobiales > Beijerinckiaceae > Roseiarcus. The sequence goes on along the minus strand of CAVYTP010000012.1, from coordinate 13,700 downwards.
AGCGCGATTTTTCTGATCCTCGAACTCAGCCATCCCTACAGCGGCCTGATCCGACTTTCGTCGGCCGGCATAGATCGTCTGCTGAAGGTGCTGGGGGAATTGGCGCAGACGCGCAGCGGAAACGCACCGCCCTCATCCTGAGTGTATCGAAGGATGAGCTTGGCTTGCTTCGCCACCGCGCTGCTCGTCCTGAGCCTGTCGAAGGACGTTGCCGCCGGCGCGATCAGGAAACAAGCGTCGCAAAAATCTCCGTCTGTTTCGTCGGAATATTGACGCAAGTTGGAAGTCTGCGAATAGTTCGGTCCAGCAGACCGTAAAGGCTGGGGAAACGGACGCGCGGACAGCCCGTGGGGGCAGAGTCTTCGGGGACGACGTTTCGAGGTGTTCTGGGAGCGACGATTATGGCCAGTCTGTATTTCGAGGCGCTGTCGAACAACGGTTACGGCGACGTCTACATTTATTCCGGCAGCGGCTCGCCGCTCGACATCACCGCTGCCATCGATTTGCAGCTGAGCAATGAGGGAGGCGGAGGCGGCGCCGTCGGACTTTATGGCGACGAACCTACAATCGAGGACGGCGGCTCGGACCTGTTTGGCTATAGCGGCATGGTCTATTTCAACGGCTGGAACGAGGGCGAGCAGGAGCTGTATGCCTACAACAATTCGACGCAGGCGCTGCAGATATTCAACCCGACAGTGTGGGGTTCTGGAGTCAATCCCGAAGACTTCACGGCTTACAATGGGACTGTCTATTTCGTCGGCACGGCTGGCAGCGGCTACCAGGAACTCTATGCGGCCAATGGGTCTTCGAGCGGCGCCGCGAAAGTGTCGAACGCGTGGGTCGATGATGGGCAAATGGCGGCGTACGACAACCGGCTTTTCTTCGACGGCGAATTGCTGACCTCAACTGAGCAGGGCTATGTGACCGGCACGCCCGATCTGCTGCGCTACAATTCCGCCAACGGAAATTTCGTCGACGTCTCCCATGGCGCCGCACATGTAAGCGCCAATGGTCTGAACCCTCAGGACATGGTGACAGCGCAGAGCAGCGGACTTTTCCAGGATGCAGAGACCCTTTTGTTCATGGCGGGGACGGACGGCCAGGGTCACGAGAATTTGTTCGTCTACGACGGCGCGACGTTGACCCATGTCACGGGGGGCGCGGCAACCGGCCTCGATCCTCTCGACATTACCGCGAGCGCGTACGAATATCCCGATTGGTTCAACAACCCTTGTCGAGGCCGGCGTGTTCTTCAGCGGCGTCGACACGCATGGCGAACGCGGCCTGATGTACTCCGACGGTCAGTTTTCGCTCAGCGTCGGCGTCGCTAGCACGAACTCGGCGTCCGAAATCGCCGGAACGTCGGGACTGGATCCTTATGACATCACTGCGCTCAACGGGAATGTTTATTTCACGGGCGCCGATAGCCATGGCCGCGGCCTGTTCGAGTACGACCCCGCGACATCGAAGTTGACGGAGCTCATCGCCAGCACCAAGCTCAATTTCGGCGACAATTTCGACCCCGGCTGGGGGGCCGGAAGCCCGATCACCATGGCGGCCTCCGGCGGCGAGCTTTATTTCTCTGCGTCGAACCCCAACGCCACGGGCGCGGCCAGCGTCGATCAACTGTACGCCTACAGCGGCAGCGGCGCTGCGCCGACCCACTTCATTACTGGCGGCAGCCTCAACAGCAGCCCGAATCCGCTGGTTTTCGTCTAGGCGCAACTTTGCAAGGTCCGCCGGTTTCTGCCCTCTCGGGCGCCGGCGGCCGCCTCGCAGAGGCTCACGTTCGCGCTCCGTCCGAGCCGCACCGCCCTTGTCCGACGACGACGACGGTATGAGCCCTCGCGACGCAGGGCGTTTGCGTTGTCGGACAAACCAAATACACTATACACTGGCGTCCGATTTCTGAATTCAGCGGTCATCCTGGCTGGCGGCAGACGCACTCCCGCCAAGTAGTGTATTCGAGATAGGCTAATGTCCAGCGTCCAATCTGAAGTTCAGCATTTTATATCAAAGCTGAGTCAAATTGGCGATACGAGAACATTCGCGTCCGAATTTGAACAATTGGTCGGCAGTTTCGGATGTAAATTCTACGTAATCTCCGGAATTCCGGATGAATACACGAATTTGGAAGACATGATGGTAGTCCACAATCTTCCAGAGGGCTGGGTTCACGAATATCTCAACAATAATTACGTTCTTAACGATCCGATCGTACAGCGATGCATGAAAGCAAAGGATCCATTCTACTGGCGAGAAGCGATCGATGCATCGGCCCCAGTCGAGGCGGTCAAGATTATGGCGCGGGCAGAAGATTATGGACTCGTGAACGGAGTTTGCTTTCCCATTCACAACATAAACGGATTCGAGGCCGGCGTTTCTGTGTCCGGATCGGTTACGTCGCTGCCGCGGACGGAAATTCGCTCTTTGTACCTGGCGTCGGTGATGGCGTTCAATACGCTGAGGAGAATTCGTTCCGACCACTCACTGCGCATCGAGGCGATCAGTGAACGGGAAAGCGAGGTGCTGGCCTGGAGCGCTTTGGGAAAGACGTCGAAAGAAATCGCGTATATTTTGTTTGTGTCGGAAAATACTGTCAACGTTCACGTCAAGAACGCAATGTTTAAGCTGTCGGCGAAAAACAAGACTGAGGCCGTCACCATCGCTGCGCGCAAGGGCATTATTTCGATATAGCGGGCGCCCCATGGATGCCCGCCTCGTTGACGGCGAGTTCGCTCAGGCCGCGTGCCGCTCAACCTGCGTTTGTCCCCGCGACGGCCGCAGATTCCTGAGCATCGCAAGCCGACTTGCGAGATTGGCCTGCACGGATTCGTCGACGTGAAAGGATACCGCCAGCAGCGACATGCCTTCCACGTCTTGGGGGATGCCGAGCGGCGTGGCCGTCAAGCCCAGCGCCAGATAGCTGTTGAGCCACCAGGTCTCCAGCACGCCGGTAAGGGTATCGACGCCGTTGGCGACGCAAAACTGCGCGGCGGCGAGCAGAACCTCGGCGAAGATCGCGCGCCGTTGCGTGTGCCGCCGAGCGACAAACGTGCGAGAGCATTCATAGACTGTCGATCCGACCGGGGGCGACCCCGCCTCGCATAGATCGCCAAAGACTTCCTGCAGCATATGTTTGCGGGTAGTCGGGCGCAGCCGAGCGCCTCCGACAATCAGACCGTCCATTTCCTTGATGATGTAGATTGTGTGCTCGTCGTCGTATTGATCGATGTCGAGCCGATCGGGTCGCGCAAGGGCGCGCCATCCCCGCCCCTCAACAAACAATTCATAGCGCACGGCGAACAGGTCTCGGAGGCGATTAGCGTCGTCCTCACCAAAAGGCGCCCGGATTATTGAAATCACTGTGTACGCTCCACTTCTAACGCGCAGCTGATTCCGCCCCAATCAGCCCATGACTACTAGAAATGGTTATTGCTAAATTTCGAGTTAAATTGAATGTTTTACTCGCAGGGGACCGGGTGGGTTGAAAATCGATCAATGCCTGGCAGTGGACCTTGCGGGAGGTTCGCAGTCGGATTTGTGAGGTTATTAACCTAACGCGAAAGTCTTTTGTGTAGAGCGGATGCTGTTGAGCGTGATTTCCAAAGGGCGCCGCGATGGAAGGCTGCAGCGGGCGCCACCCATCAGGCGCCGCGGAACGCGATGAGGGGCAGACAATGGGACGTATCTGCGGGGGTCCAGGTCAATGACGATGTTCAACAGCTTCTCGGAGTCTGCTTTTCATCAGGAAATCATCGATTTGCTCGAGAAGGCGGAATGCCATGAAGTCGTTCTCGACGCCGAGAAGGAACAGGTCTACCGGCTTCGCCACTCCGCTTATTTGCGCGATGACGCTTTGCCTGACCCGGCCCCTCAACTTTCCGATGACGCGCTGGCGGAGAACCGAGAGCGCAAAAACCTTCGGCCTGTTCATAGATGGTCGGCTTGCGAGCTCGATCCGATTGCACACGGCGACGCCGGTCGCTCCGCTCTGCCCAGCACTGAGCGTTTTTCCTGATTGTCTCCGCCCGATGTTGAGCGCGGGCATGACCGTGATTGATCCCACGCGATTTGTCGTCGACGATAATTTCGCGCGCCGATATCGGAAGTTGCCTCACGCGACGATTCGCCTCGCCTGGATGGCCTGTGAGCATGAGTCGGCGACGATGTTGCTTGCCACCGCTGGCGCCGAGCATCAGGCGTTCTATCGGAGGCTGTTTGGACATCGCGTCATCTCGGAGCCGAGGCCGTACCCGACTCTCAGCACGCCTGTTAGCTTGATGGCGGTCAATTTCCTCGAGGAGCGTGAGCGGGTAACGCGCAGATATCCCTTTCTGCGGTCTTCGGAATGCGAACGTAACGCAATATTTGGTTCCCAAGGCGGCTTCGGGACAACCAAGTCGCCGAAACCTAACAACGTCTCGGCCTTGACCCCCGGACTCAATTCCGGACAACGCGGGGGGCGACAGTTCGACCCCAGCCAATTCCCCGCAGTCGCTTAGGTCCGGACAGAGTTCAAGACCCGTAGGGCCAGGTTCTGGCTCTACGAGCAGCGTAGCTCATCGGCCGCGCCGAATCACGAGCCGTTCCGTCATGGCCGGGACTAGCCCGGCCATGACGGCTATCCTTCGTTCAAAACCTATTTCGCAACGAACGCATCTGCGTCGTTGACTCGGCATGCCCGCCGCGTTGCTCCCGGACCCACGACCTTATATACGATGGGGATGATCGGTCGCGTTGGCGAATACCGCCCCGATCGAAGGGAACGCGCATGGCTAAATCTTTGAAAGAAGAAGAAGCGGCGCTCAGATGCGAAGCTTCGTTTGACCGCCTGCCCGACGGCAGGGCACGATTCGCATGATGAATCCGAGACGCTTGTCACGTCAAGACGTTGCGAGTTCGCGAGGCGAATTGCCGGTTGGACACCGCGCAGGCAAGCGTTTGCCGATCCTGCTGCTGAGCCGATGGTCCGATTCCAGCGCTGATGATCGGTTGCTGGACCGGCTCCCGCTAGAGCACCGTTTGATTGAAATCGGCTTGACCGTACTCGAGAGCGCCGGCGTCGAGCCCGATTCGAGCCCTGAAGAAAGGATTGCCGCGTGCGCGGATGTTGCCGTGGAAATTCTCGAACAACTGGGCGTCGAACTCATCGTGGCGCTGGACTGGACGGACGACGGCCGGGTCGGTCGCGAATTGATGGCCATTTTCTCGGGTCTGGTGGGATTGGCCGTGGTTGAATCGCCCGAGTTGGGGACCCTTGGCCGCAGCATGACTGAAAACGGAGTCGCGATCCTGCACATGCCAGAATTCGATGCGCGCGCGTTCGAAAGCTTCATGCAGGAGATGGAGACGAGAGCCGCGGAGCTCACGGCCGCCCCGCGTCTCTGGTATGGGGGCTGAGGCCCGGTTGCTTCCGCAGGTAAAGCCGTTGCGGGTGAAGCGCACATCGAGCGGCAGCGGAACGATGGATTGCTTCGCTGCGCTCGCAAACGACGTATCAATCAGGCCGAGCAACTAGAGCGATTTCCGAACGGGTCGAATCGCGGCTTTCCCTCATCCGGCGCTACGCGCCACCTTCTCCCGCAAGCGGGAGAAGGGTATCGCCCCCTCTCCCGCTTGCGGGAGAGGGCTGGGGTGAGGGTGGTTCAACCTGATCGAATTCTGCTCTAGGGCAGCCGGCCTACAGATCGAAATTGGTCGGCAGCATCACTACGTCGCGGATCGTCATGCCGCGCGGCCGCGTCAGCATGAACATCACGACGTTTGCGACCTCGCTGGCTTCCAGCAAACTTCCGGACTCGCGCGCTTCCTGCAGCTTTTCCGGCGGCCAGCCGGCGAGCAGCGCGCTGATGACGGGCCCCGGCGAGATCGAACCGACGCGGATGCCGTGTTTGAACACCTGCCGCCGCACGGTCTGGACAAAGCAGTTGATCGCCCATTTGGAGGACGCGTAGACGGGCTCCCAGGGCGTCGGAAAATGGGCCGCCAGGGAACTCGTGACGATGATGTCGCCGGCGCCGCGCTCGATCATGTGCGGCAGCACGTCGTGGACGTTCTTCATCACGACGTTGACGTTCAGGTTCATCATGCGATCGATCGCGCCGGTGTCGGAATCGACGAGATCGCCGCCGACATAGATGCCCGCGTTGGCGTGCAAGATATCGAGCCGACCGGCCATTTCCAGCACTTGCGGCAGCAGCGAAGCGCAATCCTTCGGATCCAGCAGGTCGATGATCACGGGAATTACGCCGTCGCCGTGCTTCTCGCGCAGCGCCTTCAGCGCCGCCGCATCGCGGTCGACCATTACGACACGCGCGCCCGCGGCCAGCATCGCCTCGGCGCTGGCCAGGCCGATGCCGGACGCCGCGCCTGTCACCGCCGCAACCTTGCCGTCCAATTCCCTCGCCATGTGTTCCGCTCCCTGGTCAGTCCGCGAGTGGCATAGCAGAAATCGGCCCGGCGCTTCCAGCAACGGGCCATCGCGCCGAATCCTTACGGCAAGATGTTCTGGTTCATTCGAAACAGATTGCTCGGATCATGAAGCCGTTTAACGGCTCGCAGCCTTGCGTAGGATTGCTCGCCGAATGCGTCGCGAACGAGGTTCTCGCCCTCGCCATGGCCGGGAAAGTTGAGGTACAGGCGGCCGGTCGAGTGAGGCTGCATGATGTCCCAGAAACTGCGGACCCATTCGATGTTTGCGGAATCCTCCGTCGGCTTCGACCAAACGGCGTCGATGCTCAGCATGTAGGGCATCGAGCGGTCGCCGAAAGCTGTCGCTTCGGCGGCTATGCGCTGCACGGCGCCGCCAAATTTCCACACCGAAGCATAAGTCATCTCGGAGGGGCGTATTGCGAGTTGTTTGACGATCTCGCCGATCCCGTCCTCGTCGAGCCGCTTCAGATAGGTCGATTTCCAATAGCAACGGTCCCGCCCCTTGGGAAACAAGCCGTCATATAGCGTCTGCAGGACGCGATAGGGCATGCGATCGCTGAAATCGACGAGCGGCTCGCCGAATGCGCGTAACGGCGCCGTCACGCGCTCTCCCTCGTCAGCGGGTCCGTCATAGACGGTGGCGAGCGACAGCACGCGTCGGCCCCACGCATGTTCGGGGTAAGCTGGATCGCGCGGTATCGTCGAAAATTCGGCGAGCCCGCTGACCTCGTCCGGCGCGGAGGCCATATAGTCGCGCCACTCCGGCAGGATTTCCGCAGCGCGCTCTTCGGCATAGGCCGGCGCGCAAAACATCATTTCCGGCGCAATCGGATGCAGCCGGAATTCAAACCCGACGACGATGCCGAAATTTCCGCCGCCGCCTTTCAGCGCCCACAGCAATTCGGCATTTTCGCTTTCGCTCGCGCGCAGCAATCGGCCGTCCGCCGTCACGATATCGGCCGCCAGAAGATTGTCGACGCACAGACCGCGCGTGCCGCGGAGCCATCCGATGCCGCCGGAAAGTGTGAGGCCCGCCACCCCGGTCGCCGAAATCAGGCCGCCGGGAGTGGCCCGGCCAAACGGCGTCGTCGCCGCGTCCACATCGCCCCAGGTCGCTCCGCCTTCGACCTGGACGCGGTCGAGGCTCGGATCGACCCTGACGGCGTTCATCGCGGACAGATCGATCATCAAGCCCCCGTCGCAGACCGCATAGCCAGCGACATTGTGGCCTCCCGAACGGACGGCGACGACCAGTCCGTTTTCGCGCGCGGCGTTCACGCAAGCCACGACATCGCCGGCGTTGCGGCAGCGGGCGATTGCTGCGGGCCGGCGGTCGATCATCGCATTCCAGACGCCCCGCGCCGCGTCGTATTCCGGGCTTTCCGGGGTCAGCAGTTCGCCACGCAATTGGCCCCGCAGCGTCTCGTAATCCATGGCGAACCTCCTCTTTCGAGGCGTTCAAGCTAGGCGGATCCGCGCGCCGCCGCTAAAGTCGAAAAAGCAAGAAAACGTCCGTTTCAGCCATGATCGAGGCCGACAGCAGGATCAACGTCGCCATTCTCGCCGTGCCGGAGGTGACCGCCTCGGCGCTGTTTGGCATGTTCGATCTGTTCTCGTCGCCGGGCCGGGATTTTTCGTTCATAACCCAGGGCGAAGCAGGTCCGCAGCGCATGCGCCCTTATGTGGTGTCGCTGGACGGACGCGAGTTTCAGGCGGCGAATGGAATCTGGGTGCGCCCGGATCACGGCCTCGGCGATTGTCCCACGCCCGACATCGTCTGCATTCCCGACTTCTTCGTGAACCCCGGCGAGAGCATCGCCGGTCGACATGAAGGTGAAGCGCGCTGGTTGAAGCACGCCCATGAGAACGGCGCGATGGTCGCCAGCGCTTGCTCGGGCGCGCTGCTGATCGGCGAGGCCGGGCTGCTGACGAATTGCGAGGCGACGATCCATTGGGGCTACGCAGCGAGCCTCGCCAACAACTTTCCCGGCGTACGCGTCAAAGCCCAGCAATCACTGGTCCTGAGCGGTGAGGGTCAGCGCATCATCATGGCGGGCGGCGGTTCGAGCTGGCAGGATCTCGCGCTCTATCTGATTGGTCGCTACGTCGGGCTGAAAGAGGCGATGGAGGTCGCCAAAGTCTATTTGCTGCAATGGCACGATCTCGGGCAAAAGCCGTTTTCCTCGCTGCTGGGCCGCCCCCGCACCAGCGATGCGACGATCGCGAAATGTCAGGAATGGCTGGCGATGAACTACGCGGCGCGCGCGCCGGTCGCCGCGATGGCGCAGCTGTCGGGCCTGCCCGAGCGCACCTTCGTGCGGCGGTTCGCGCAGGCGACGGGAATGAAACCGCTCGACTATGCCCACGCGATTCGTCTCGAGGAAGCCAAGCAAATGCTCGAGACGACCGAATCGCCCGTCGAGCAGATCGCCAACGACGTCGGCTACGAGGACACGAGTTTTTTCGGCCGCCTGTTCCGACGCAGGACCGGCGTGACGCCGAAGCAATATCGCGTGCGCTTTGGTTCGCTCAATCGCGCGCTCAAACGAGGTACTTAGGCGCCGCCCTCATCCGGCGCTACGCGCCACCCCCCGGGAAACGCAAAGCGTTTCCCTCGGTCCCGCAGGCGGGAGAAGGGTTTAGCCCCCCTCTCCCGCTTGCGGCAGAGGGTTGGGGTGAGGGCGGCGGCCATTGATGTCAGCCCTCACATTTTGCGCTAGAATGCCTATCTTCCGGACACCCTGCAGCGGCGTAGCTCGTGTCAAACGCAAACCTGTTCCATCCTTCCGTCTCGACCTGGTTTCGCGACGCGCTTGGCGCGCCGACCGAGACGCAGGCGCGGGCGTGGCCGGCGGTCAAAGCCGGGCGGAACGTGTTGATCGCGGCGCCTACGGGATCGGGCAAGACGCTTTCCGCCTTTCTAGCCGCCATCGATTCGCTGGTGCGACAGGGGCTCGACGGCGCGCTGCCGGACGAAACCCAGATCGTCTACGTCTCGCCGCTCAAGGCGCTGTCGAACGACATCCAGCGCAATCTCGACGCGCCGCTGGCAGGCATTCGCGCCGCGCTCGTCAGCCAGGGGCTGCCCGACGTCGAAATCCGCGCCTGGGTGCGCACCGGCGATACGCCTTCGAGCGAACGCAGCAAGATGCGCCGCCGTCCGCCGCATATCGTCGTCACGACGCCGGAATCGCTCTACATCCTGCTCGGCTCGGAATCCGGGCGCAAAATGCTGTCGACGACGCGCACGGTCATCGTCGACGAGATCCACGCTCTGGCGCCCAACAAGCGCGGCGCGCACCTCGCGCTTTCGCTGGAGCGGCTGGAAAACCTTTGCGGCGGCAAGCTGCAGCGAATCGGCCTCTCGGCGACGCAAAAGCCGATCGAGACGGTGGCCAGGTTTCTGGTCGGCGCCGAAACCGCCGAATGCGAGATCATCGACGCCGGCCACATCCGCGCGCGCGATCTCGAGTTGGAAGTTCCGGGCTCGCCGCTCGAAGCGGTGATGTCGAACGAAGTCTGGTCCGAGGTCTACGATCGGATCGCGGCGTTGGCGCGCGAGCATCGCACCACGCTGGTGTTCGTCAACACGCGCCGGATGGCCGAGCGGGTCGCGCGGCAATTGTCGGATCGCCTCGGCGAGGCCGACGTCACCGCGCATCACGGCAGCATGGCGAAGGAATTGCGCCTCGACGCCGAGCAAAGATTGAAGCGCGGGCGCGCTGAAAGTGCTGGTCGCCACGGCGTCGCTCGAACTCGGCATCGACATCGGCGACGTCGACCTCGTCTGTCAGCTCGGCTCGCCGCGCTCGATCGCCAGTTTCCTGCAACGCATCGGTCGCTCGGGTCATGCCGTGAAGGGGACGCCGAAGGGGCGCTTGTTTCCGCTTTCGCGCGACGACCTCGTCGAATGCGCGGCGCTGCTCGACAGCGCGCGGCGCGGCGAACTCGACGCTTTGACGATCCCGCCGCAACCGCTCGACGTGCTTGCGCAACATATCGTCGCAGAGGTCGCCGCGCGGGACTGGAACGAGCAGGAGCTGTTTGCCGCGTTCGGCCGCGCGTGGCCCTATCGCGACTTGACGCAAGTCGAGTTCGTCGAAGTGGCTCGCATGCTCGCGGATGGTTTTACGACCCGTCGCGGTCGTCGCGGCGCGCTCATCCACTACGACGCGATCAATCATCGCCTGCGCGGCCGGGTTGGCGCACGCCTGACGGCGCTCACGTCCGGCGGCGCGATTCCCGACACCGCCGACTATCTGGTCACGCTGGAGCCCGAGAACCAGAACATCGGCTCCGTCAACGAAGACTTCGCGGTCGAGAGCATGGCGGGCGACGTGTTCCAGCTCGGCAACCGCACCTATCGCATCCTGCGCGTCGAGCGCGGCAACGTCCGCGTCGAAGACGCGCGCGGCATGGCGCCGTCGATCCCGTTCTGGCTCGGCGAGGCGCCCGGACGCAGCGAGGAATTGTCGAGCTCGGTTTCGCGGCTGCGGGCCGATATCGCGGCGCGTCTGCGCGGCGGCGCCGATGTCGAGCGCATCGTCGCCTGGCTCGTGGCAAGCCTCGGTCTGGCGACGCCCGCCGCCGAACAACTCGCCGAATATCTGGCCGCCTCGCACGCGGCGCTTGGTTGTTTGCCGACCAAAGAGAACATCGTGCTTGAGCGCTTCTTCGACGAAGCCGGCGGCATGCAGCTCGTCATCCATTCGCCCTATGGCGGGCGCCTCAACCGCGCCTGGGGGCTGGCGCTGCGCAAGCGGTTCTGCCGCAAGTTCAATTTCGAACTGCAGGCGGCGGCGACCGAAGACAACATCATCCTGTCGCTGACGACGGCGCACAGTTTCGATTTGATTGAAGCCATTCGCTATCTCCATTCGGCGAGCGCGCGCGACGTGCTGACCCAGGCTCTGTTCGACGCGCCTATGTTCGCATCGCGCTGGCGATGGGCCGCCGGCATCGCGCTCGCCCTGCCGCGGATGCGCGGCGGCAAGCGCGTGCCGCCGCAGTTCGCGCGCATGGAGGCGGAGGATCTGGTCGGGTCAGTGTTTCCTGACCAGATAGCGTGCCTGGAAAACATCGTCGGCGAACGCGAGGTGCCCGACCACCCGCTGGTCAACCAGACGCTGCGCGACTGCCTGCATGAAGCGATGGATATCGAAGGCCTGGAGCGATTGCTGCGCGGACTTGAGGCCGGCGAGATCAGCGTCGTCGCCTGCGATCTGACGGAGCCTTCGCCGCTGGCGCTCGAAGTGCTGTCCGCCAAACCCTACGCGTTCCTCGACGACGCGCCGCTCGAAGAGCGCCGCACCCAGGCGGTGATGGCGCGGCGCTGGCTGGCGCCCGAAGCCGCGGCCGGCATCGGCCGCCTCGATCCCGAGGCGATCGCGCGGGTGCGCTCTGAGGCGTGGCTCGAACCCGGCAACGCGGACGAACTGCACGATGCGCTGTCATGGCTGAGTTTTCTCAGCGCCGCCGAGGCCGCCGTTTGGCGCGAATGGCTCGATGAATTGGCGTCGGAGAACCGCGTCGCGCATCTGGTCGGCGGCAGCTTCGACATCTGGGCGGCGGCGGAGCGCCTGCCGCACTTCCACGCCCTCTGGCCGGACCTCGGGCCGCACCGCCGAAGGGGCCCCCTCTCGAGAGGAAGCCCTGGTCGAGATATTGCGCGGGCGGCTCGAAGGGCTCGGGCCGGTTTCGCCGACAGTTCTGGCGGCTCCGCTCGGCCTCGAAGCCAGCGAGATCGCTGCGGCGCTCGAGGCGTTGCGGGCCGAAGGTTTTGCGATGCAGGGCCGGTTTACCCCCGGCGCAAACACGGAAGAATGGTGCGAGCGTCGGCTGCTGGCGCGCATCCACGGCTACACCGTCAAACGCCTGCGCGCCGAAATCGAACCCGTTGCGGCGCGCGACTTCATGCGCTTCCTGTTCGGTTGGCAGCACGTCAGCGCCGATGCGCGTCGCGAGGGCCCGCAAGCGCTGGCGGCGACGCTCGCTCAACTCGAAGGTTTCGAGGCGGCGGCGGGCGCTTGGGAAAGCGAGATTCTGCCCGCACGCGTTGCAGATTATGAAGCGGCGTGGCTGGACGATGAATGCCTCGCGGGACGCGTCGTCGTGGGCTCGCCTGCGGCCTCGACTCGTTGCTGCGGCAAACTCAAGCGGACGCGCGGTAAGCCCGGTGCGGACAACGCCGATCGCGCTGTTTGCGCGGCGCAACGCAGCGCACTGGCGCGCGCTTTGCGCTCAAGCCGAGCCGCCGACGCTCAGTCGCGACGCCCAGACGGTGGCGGAATTCATCCGCGACAACGGCGCTTCGTTCTTCGACGAAATGGCGGCGAGTTCGGGATTGCTGCGCAGCCAGATCGAACAGGCGCTCTCCGAACTGGTGGCGCTGGGGCTGGCGACCTCCGACAGCTTCGGCGGGTTGCGCGCGCTGCTCGTCCCGTCCGACCAGCGCAAGCTGATCGCGAGCGGCCGTCGCCGGCGGCGCACGGTCGCTTTCGGCGTCGAGGATGCGGGGCGCTGGTCGCTGCTGCGACCGGGCTCAGCGCTCGCGACCCGAGCGGCTGACGAAGCCATCGAACACGCGGCGCGAACGCTGTTGAACCGCTACGGCGTGGTGTTCTGGCGGCTGCTGGAACGGGAGGCTGGTTGGTTGCCGCCCTGGCGGGACCTGCTGCGCGTTTACCGACGCTGGGAAGCGCGCGGAGAGATCCGCGGCGGCCGATTTGTCGCCGGTTTCTCCGGCGAGCAGTTCGCTTTACCGGAGGCGATCGGGGCGTTGCGGGAAACGCGCCGTGGGAAAGCGACCGGCGAAATGGTGCCGCTCTCCGGCGCCGATCCGCTGAACTTGACCGGCATCCTGACGCCGGGACCCAAGCTTGCGCCGGCGGCGAGCCACCGGGTGCTCTATCGCGACGGCGTTCCGATCGCGACGCTGGTCGCCGGCGAGACGCATTTTCATCCCGACCTCGAACCCGCCGAGGAATGGGCGGCGCAAAAGGCGCTGGCGCGCGGGCTGGTTCGCTCGGTTCTGCCGCGAGCGGCGGAGACGGCGGCTGCGAGCCTGATCGGGGCGGATTGAAAGGGCGTCAATCGCTTGAGTTTGGTATTCACCACGACGTTCACCGGCATTGCCCTTCTCCCCGCAAGCGGGGAGAAGGTGGCCGAAGGCCGGATGAGGGGCAGCCACGTCACGAGGGCACGCGGTTGCGACGTGTTTCCGAGGCTTGCTGCGTGGGCCTATTCTTGCGCGAAACTCCCCCTCA
>CAVYTP010000011.1:0-482527 GCA_963771455.1 uncultured Pseudomonadota bacterium | reverse complement strand
ACCTGGTTTCCCGCGCTTCTGATGCGCGCCTATTCCATCAAGGAGGATGTCGCCGGGCTGGTGATGGAAGTCTGTAGATCTCGGGATCGCCGGTCCCCTGTTGGGCGGAGTGTTGGCCGATCGCTGGCAACGTAAAAGGCCCGACGGCCGCATGCGCCTGGCGTCGGTGAGCATCGCTGTCGCCTCGGTATTTGCGCTGCTGATCCTGCTCGCGGCGATTGATATCAACAACAAGCCGCTGATGATCTTCTGCGCCCTCATGATGCCGCTGCACAGCATTTCCGTCGGCATGGCCTTTCCAGCCGTCGCCGCGACGACGCAGGACGTCGTCCCGCCAAAGCTTCGTGGTCTGTCCTGGGGCGTGGCCCTGGTCGCGCTGTTCGTTTTTGGCGGAGCCTGGGGCCCGCTGTTGGTCGGCGCTATCTCCGATGGCTTTGGCGGCGGCTACCAGGGATTGGCGTTGGGATTGGCGATTGCGGCCCTGTTTGGGTTCGTCGCCAGCTGGCTGTGGTTCATGAGCGAGCGCCACGTCGAGCGGGACACGCAGCGCGCCAAAGAAGCCGTCTGGTAAGTCTAAGTTTGTTTTTAAAGAGGCGTGCGACGGGTCCGAATGCGAAAGCGCCAGGTAGGCGTCGAGTCGGACGCCCTTCTCCGAAAGACCCTAATTTGAAGAGTTCTGGGATGACCAAACTCGAGAAACACTCAGGAAGGCGGTGGCGGCGCGCGCAGCGACCGACGGGCGTATCGAGCTGCGATCGAGCAAGCCGATCGGGCCATGGAAACCTACATCGTCGCTACGCTCCGGGGCGAAGTTGCGGACGCTCTCTTTGGCGCGATGGCGCGTACAGAACTGGCTCAGGTGGAGGCTCGAGTGGAATTCTTGATGGCGAACAACGCGACATTCGAAGCGGTAGACTTTGTTGTTGCTGCCGCGGTCGGCAAGGGGATGGTCGAAGCGACCCGCGACCCTAACAACATTAAGCCGGCAGTTACCGCGTGGCGCTCGGCCCGCCGCGCCCTCGCGCTAGACGCGGACGCCCTTCTGCCGCTCACGGCATGATTTCGTCCACCCGGAGCCAGAAAGCGCAACTGAGACCGAGTATTACCTCAGCCCCCGAGAACTTTCAGAAACTTCGAGCGCTTTAGAGATTTCTTGCCATCATTCCCGAAGTGGTGGAATTGCAACTCGCGAATCCGAAGGACCTAACCGCTGGCAGCGGGCGTCCGCCAAATGATATCTTCCACAATGTCGCGGCTGTTAAGCCGCTCTTTGCTGACATCATCGCCCGCCGCTATGAGGCCGTTTCGGGTGTCCCCGCAAACCTCGAGTGGACCGGCGAACGGTTCGCAGAGGTCGCGGCGCGGCGTTCGCGCGAGAGCGTCGCCAGCGATCGGGAAGGTGGCGCTGACCATGGCGGCGGTGACCGCAGCGGCGCCACATCGCCCGCTACGAGTTCCGCTCTCGACGTGGGCGAGTAACTCCATGGCCGGAGTCCTGACCGCCGCTTGTCAGCGCGGGTTCGGCTGGGCTACGACGCGCGGCGTCGCCTCGCAGTCGGGCCGCCGAGCGGCGCCCCGCGACACCTCGATCGCGTGGCAGAGCTTTTCCTTAACTTCCGATCCCCTCAATCTGTGGAACCTCCCGATGAAGGCGTTCGGTAACCGGCAAGCCAAAGCGCACCTGTCTCAGTTGGTGCGCAACGCCGCCAAAGGCGAGTCGGGCCTCGTCACTGAAAACCGCATGCCCGTCGCGGTGATCGGACCGCCTTCTATGGCTGCCAATGTTCCGGGGCACTCTGTGGTCGAAGAGCTTGCGTTATCCGACGCGGAGGCATTTAGTAAGGCGCTTTTCGGCGCGCCTTATCCTTTTGAGGTCGATTTCTGACAACAGTTGGAGGATACAGTGGCGACCTGGTTGTTCGACACGGCTTTGGTCAAATTGCTCGCCTCGCCGCGAGCGAGTAGCCTTCAGAAATGGTGCGAGGCGAACGCAGAAACGGTGCGAGGCGAACGACGCCTCGCTGTTCCTCTCTGCCGCGTCGCTTACGGAGATCGCCGGGACGATCCATAGAATTCCTTCGAGCCAAGCGCAGCGCGCCGACGCGTCTCGCGAGTCGCTCGAACAGATCACCGGGAACTTTGCCGATACGAATCCATTCGGTCGACCCGGCGATCGCCACGCGGGCCGGCGCTTTCTTGCCGCGCCTGACCGGAGGTTTCGCTCGTCACCGTCTCCATGACGCGCTCCTGGTTGCTACCGCCCAGATCTACCGTCACGGATTACTGACCCGCCGCGACGGCGTGTTCGGGGCCGGGGCGCAAACGCCGAACGCGGTGACCTAGGGCAGAGTAAGAGCGGCCGCTGTCCATAAATGCGTTGCATAGCGAACGTTAGGCGGTAGCA
Organism: uncultured Pseudomonadota bacterium; assembly: GCA_963771455.1. Taxonomy (GTDB): domain Bacteria; phylum Pseudomonadota; class Alphaproteobacteria; order Rhizobiales; family Beijerinckiaceae; genus Roseiarcus. The sequence goes on along the minus strand of CAVYTP010000011.1, from coordinate 480,123 downwards.
ATCAGACGGCCGCCTTCAGGGGTCGAACTTGGCCCCAATAGCCGCTCAGTGGCAAAATGATTGTCCAAGGAGAGTTCTTGAACGACGCCGAATTGTGCCAGCTCAAACTGCGTCCGGCGCCGCTTGCTACGTCGCAATTCGAGTTAAATTTCAAGCGTCGCGCCGCACGTCGGCCCTACAGCAAGGTAGGGCCGGCCCGATGCGCGAAACGTAAGCGACAAGAGTGCAGCCGACCTCGGTCGTGCGGTCCATGTCCCGGGGTCGAAAGGGAGCTGGACGCAACGCGGCCAAAGACTATACGGAAGAGAAGACGTTTCACTTGCACACCGGGCCGCGCACTGAATGGTGGATGCCCAGGATCTGGGGGAACCCCAAATCTGAGGCCGATCAACGGCCTCCGAACACGGCGCCGGACCGTTTCCGGCGGGAAGAGCGACTGGGAAGGTTGTAAAATGAAGTTTCGTTCGATGCTGATGGCGGGCGCGATGAGCGTGGCGACGCTGGGGTTCGCCGCGGGAGCGCACGCCGCCGACAACAAAGAAATCCAGATGCTGCACTGGTGGACCTCGGGCGGCGAGGCGGCGGCGCTCAACGTCCTTAAGGAGGATCTCAAGAAGGAAGGCTACACCTGGAAGGACGTGCCGGTCGCCGGCGGCGGCGGCGAGGCCGCCATGACGACGTTGAAGGCTATGGTGGCCGCGGGCAATCCGCCGACCGCATCGCAGATCCTCGGCTATTACGCGCTTGACTATGCCGAGGCCGGCAAGCTCGGCGACATCACTTCGCTCGCCACGAAGGAAGATTGGGCGAAGGTCATTCCGACCGCGCTGCAGAAATTCACCACGCATGACGGCAAGTGGGGCGCGGTGCCCGTCAACATCCACTCGGTCAACTGGATCTGGATCAATAAGGCCGTGATGGACAAGATCGGCGGCACGGAGCCGAAGACCTTCGACGATTTTGTCGCGCTGCTCGGCAAGGCCAAGGCCGCGGGCGTCATTCCGCTCGCGCTCGGCGGCCAGCCCTGGCAGGAAGCCACGATGTTCAATTCGGTCGTCGCTTCGACCGGCGGCATCGAGTTCTATAAGAAGGCGTTCATCGATCTCGACCCTGCGGCGCTGAAGTCGGACACGATGAAGAAGGCGTTCGACAATCTCGCCAAGCTGCGCGAATTCCTCGATCCCAATTATGCGGGCCGCGATTGGAACCTCGCGACCGCCATGGTCATCAAGGGCGACGCGCTCGTGCAGGTGATGGGCGACTGGGCCAAGGGCGAGTTCAAGGCCGCCAACAAGGAAGCGGGCAAGGACTTCCTTTGCTATCGCTTCCCCGGCACCGACGGCTCGGTCATCTACAACACCGACATGTTCGCGATGTTCGACGTCTCCGCCGATCGCAAGACCGCGCAGCTCGCGCTCGCCGACGCGACCATGAGCCCGAGCTTCCAGTCAGCGTTCAACGTCGTCAAGGGCTCTGTCCCGGCTCGCATGGATGTGCCTGATACCGCGTTCGACATGTGCGGCAAGAAGGGCATCGCCGACGTGAAGGCCGCCAACGCCAAGGGCACGTTCGTCGGCTCGATGGCGCAGGACTACGCACAGCCGCCGGCGGTCGCCGGCGCCTATCACGACGTCGTCACCAAGTTTGTCCACGGCGAAATCAAGACCTCGGACGCCGCCGTGACCGAGCTCGTCAAGGCGATCAACGCCTCCAAGTAACAGGCGGCATAAGTCCGTGCTCTCGCGCGCCGCGGGAGAGCACCGGGGGGGGCGGCCGTGCGCCGCCTCGGCTCTCCGAGCGCGCGCGCTCAGACTGTTGATTTCCATATCGACGAGCAGCCAATCGAACCCGGAGCCGTAGACGATCCCAGCTGCATTGGCGTTTTCGAGTGTAAGCCAAAGTCCCGACTGTCGCCGGATCTCGGCAAGACCGGCCTTGAGGCAATCGGTCGGGAGGGTCACGACGAATTCCTCATGCGGCCAGATCACCGCCACGCCCAGTGTGATCCACGAATTTATCGCGTGGCGGTCCATCTGGGCGGCGTCAAAATCGAATCCGATGCCGGGACGCTCCGAAGTGTCGATAAAGCCATCACGAACTTCGATCTGCTTCCCCCCACGAAGCGACGAAAATTAAGAGCCTTATCGTCTGGGAAAAATTCGACGTCCCGCGTTGCTCCAAGCGGTTCGTCGACAGCCTCAGCGGATGGTTTTTCTGCTCGAACGCAGGACCAGAAGGCTACCGCCCATATCGTCGAGCATCATCTCGAGCCTGCCAAAACGCCTTTCTGCGCCTGGCGCGACACGGGTCCCCGACGATCGCAATTTTCGCACGTTAGAGCGACCCTGCGTTGATCGTTAAACATTGTTTCGTGATGATTCTGGCAGCGTCTGAGCACAAGAACAATGCTGCATTTGCGATGTCGCGGGGCTCGATGAGGTCGGGAAGGCACTGCAAGGCGCGCATCTGTGTCTCTTCCGGTGTCGTAGTCCACAACGCTTGCTGGCGCGGCGTTGGCACGTGACCGGCGCGATCGCGTTGACCCGAGAATCACGGAACAGCCCAACCTCTCTCGCCAGCGAATTGGTAAAGCCGATCAATGCCGCTTTCGTCGCACTGTAGAGTTCGGTTCGACGATGCCGCGCGCGCCGCCACCGAACTCGTGTTGACTATCGACCCGGCCCCGATCTCCCGCATGTGAGGAATAACAGCTTGAGCCGCGAACACCGCGTGGCGGAGATTGACGTTCATCATCCAATCGAATGCGGCCGGCGTCAGCTGAGCAAACGCATGCCGCTGATCGACGGCGGCATTGTTGATCAGGCCGAAGACCGGCCCGAGCGAGCTGTAACAAGTCGATCGCCAGGCGAAGCGCCGCGATGTCGAGGAGATCGCAATTGAGAAACGAGACGGTCGCGCCTTGTTCCGATCGTTTCCGTAGCGAGCTTGCGCCCGGCCTCGTCCTGAATGTCGATGAAAGCGACCTTCGCGCCACTGGCGCAGAAGGCGCGAACATGCGCCTCGCCAATACCGGTCGCGCCGCCGGTGATGAGAATGACGCGACCATCGAGGTCACGATAGATCGGCAGCGATGGCGACGGCTGAACAGTCATAGGATCTTTTGCTCGGTTCGAGGATCGAAAAGACAGATCTTGTTCATATCCACGGCAAACACCGAGTGGGAGCCAACCGCAGGCCGGGCGTCGGCCTTGAGCCGCGCCATCGCCTCAACTCCGGCGACGCTGATCAGCGCCATTGTCTCGGCGCCGGTCGGCTCAATCGTCTCCACCCGCCCACGCAGCAGATGCGTGCCCCCGGTCTTCGTCCGGGCGATCCCTTATTGCCTTGGAATGCACTCCGCCCGCAGCCCCCAGAGAACGTCGCGGCCGCGGTAATCCGCCTTCCGGCGCGCGACATTTCGGAATTGGAAGGCGCTCGAGTCGCCCATCGTCTCCTGTCAATATGGCGACCACCCCGCCGCCTTCGGCTTCGATGCGGGCGGGAAATCGTGTTCATCGGCGGCGACCCCATGAAGCGCGCGACAAACAAATTCGTCGGCTCGTCGTAAATCGTCTGCGGATCGGCAAATTGTTGAATTTCGCCCTGATGCATAATTGCGATCCGGGTTGCCAGCGTCATCGCTTCAACCTGATCGTGCGTCACATCGACCATAGTCGTCCCCAACACGCTGATGGAGCCGCTTGATTTCCATCCGCATTTCCACGCGCAATTTCGCGTCCAGATTGGAAAGCGGCTCGTCGAACAGGAAGAGGATTGGATCGCGCACCAACGCTCGGCCCATGGCGACGCGCTGGCGCTGACCGCCCGACAATTGGCTCGGGCCGACGGTCAAGCAGGTGGCCCAATTTTGCAACAGCTTCGCCACGCGGTCCACTGCGGCTTCGCGCTCGGCCCTCGGCACCCCCCGGCACTCCATGCCGAACGTGATGTTGCCCTTTACCGACATCGCGGGATAAAGCGCATAGCTCTGGAACACCATGGCGATATCACGGTCGGCAGCCGCTACGCGCGTGGCGTCGCGTCCTCCGATCTCGATCCGCCCGGTAGTCGAGGATTGGAGCCCTGCGATGACGTTGAGAAGCGTTGACTTTCCGCAGCCCGACGGTCCGACGAGGACAACGAATTCGCCACTATCGATTTGCAGGTCGATGCGGCGCTGGAGCGCCGCGCGGACCGTTAAAGGGCGAGAGCCCGCCCAAATAACACAAGCCCGCTCCCTCCCGAAGGGACGGCGAGCAACCGCCGAAGCGGGACAGATATGCAACGGCGAAAACCTCTGACCAAATTTCGCTGAAAGCAGACCTAGTGTTGAGCTCCGCATCGGATTGATCCGAATTCCCATTTCAATCTGACCGAGCCCGTCCGCGCAGGCTCCAGTCATTCTTGCCATGCAGTCGTCCGCCGAGCGGGAATGCGCCGACACTGCCTGCCCGAATCGGGGGAGCCGCGGCCGACCGTGATGAGATCGGCGAGTTTCCCTATGACGTTCCTTCCGGCCGCGTAGACGGCGGACGCCGGAGCAAGTCTTGCCAAGACAAGGCGTCGTATCATCGGGGAGGGCGAGCCGGCGCACGCGATGGGCGAGCTTTAAGCAAGGGGGGAAGCTGGCCGACCGACGTGTCACTCGTCAATGCATGCGAAACGCGGCGGAGCGCTGCGCGTAGTAACGTCGGCCTTCTGGGGCGCCTTCGCGAATGATTTTGCGGCACTCGAGTTGCCCGGCCGATTGCGGTCGCAGACCGCGAGCCGTATTGGCTCATTTTGGCTTGAGATGTTGTGGCGGGTATAAGGCGCTCGCGGAATGTGACGACGGTTGTCGATTTTCGCGTCAGAGTGACCCGCTTAATCCATTGCCGATTTCACGACACGCCACTATACTGCTCGCGTTGGAAAAGGCAGACTTGGTTTGGTAAGCCCAAGTCCTTCCTGAAACGGAAGCTCTGTCTCCTGCATTGTGCATGAGACCCCACGACGAACTTCGGATGCTATTGGTTGAGCGTCCATTGTTCGTCCGTGTGGTTCTCAAACCGACGAACCGCTCCGGTCGAACGACCACGAGGGAGTAGTTCATGCACGATCGCCACCCAAGTTCTCAGCTCTTCGATGTTGTGATTGCCGGGGCCGGTCCCGTCGGTTTGTTCTTGGCCTGCGAGTTACGCCTTGCGGGCGCTTCGGTGCTGGTACTGGAGCGAGCGGAGAACCCGCAATCGCCATTGAAGAGGCTGCCCTTTGGTATGCGCGGTCTGACAGTGCCGACGATCGAAGCGTTCTACCGGCGCGCAGTCTTGGTTGACCTTGTAGCGCCCCGACGGCGAGGCGACCTCGGCGGCGCAAGAGGGGAAGCCACGCCGACAGGCCGGGCATTTCGCCGGAATCCCCTTCGACTACGACAACATCGACACCTCGAAATGGACGTATCGCCTTCCAAGCCCCGCCGACAGTAACATGGCAGCCGAGATGGAAAGGATTGAAACGGTCCTCGCCGATCGCGCGCAAGCAATGGGCGTCGAGATAAGGCGCGGCATCGGCGTTCAAGGCTTCACTCAATCTGCCGATAGTGTAACGGTCCAAACGGGCGGCGATGAGAGTTTTGAAGGGCGATGGCTGGTCGGCTGTGATGGCGGCCGCAGCGTCGTGCGGAAGGCTGGGGGCTTCTCGTTCGTTGGGACCGATCCAGAGTTTACGGGCTACTTCTTTCAGGTCGAAATCGCCGACCCCCACAAGCTGAAACTCGGCCGACACCTGACGCCGACCGGCATGTATTTTCAGACGCAACCGGGACATTTCGCGCATTTTGGAATTTGACGGCGGCGCGTTTCACCGAACCGAGCAGATCACGCTTGAACATATGCAAACGGTGCTGCGGCGCGTCTCGCAAACCGATGTCACGCTAACGGCGCTGCATGTCGCTACGAGCTGGACCGATCGCACGCAGCAGGCGACGACATATCGCAAAGGCCGCGTGCTGCTCGCCGGGGACGCGGCGCACATCCACTCGCCGCTAGGCGGGCAGGGGCTTAATCTCGGTCTCGGCGACGCCATGAATCTCGGATGGAAGCTCGCCGCGACCATCCAGGGCGAAGCGCCGGACGGATTGCTCGATACCTATTTCACCGAAAGGCACCCGATCGGCGCACAGGTTCTCGATTGGTCGCGAGCACAAGTCTCAATCATGCGACCCAGCCTCCACGCTCGTGCAACGGAAGCGATCATCCGCGATCTCGTCAAAACGCGTGACGGCGCAACCTATTTCGCTGAACGGGTCTGGAATGTGTCGATGCGCTACGATCTCGGCTGCGGTCACGCGTTGGTCGGTCGCAGCGTCCCTGACTTCGAACTGACGGACGGTACCAAGCTCGCCGCCTTGATGGGCGACGGGTTTGGCCTTCTGATCGATTTCGACAGCCGAGCGCCGCTTCAGGCGCTAGCAAGCCAGTGGGACAGCCGAGTTCAAATATGTCAAAGGTAGCGCAAGGGACCGGCTAGGCCTCACAGCTGTTCTTGTCCGTCCTGACGGCGTTGTTGCGTGGACCTGTGAGGGCGAGCCGGACCCTTCGGAGGCAGCGGAGGCGATCTCGCGATGGTTTGCGATCTGTTCGCGGCGTCTTGCAGACCGTGCGAAAAGTCGGCCTGACGGGATTTACGAATCGTCAGCGCCATATTAGAATTGGGCATGGCGCGCATATCCGGCTTCGAACGCGACCAACTCCTTCTTCTACCCGAAGCGGTGGACGAATACGTATGGTCTGACAATCGTGTGCGCTTCATCGGCGCCTTCGTCGGTGGCCTCGATCTCGTCGAGGCAGGCTTGGCGCGGGTCCAACCGAAGTCGAAAGGCCGGCTCGGCTATGCGCCGGGCGATCTGCTCAGCTTTACATCTACGGATCTCTCAACCGGGTGCGGTCGAGCCGCCGGCTAGTACCAGGGCGCATTCCTGATGCGCCGTCTGGAAATGGTGTTGATTTCCGTGTCAAATTGGCTCTGACGCATATTTGGTGAATGGGAGCTCACGGGTAGCCGATGACACGCGCCTGGAGCAGGTCGATCTTACCGCGTCCGTACATTTGGCGCTTCACGAGCTTGAGCTTACAGATCTGACCTTCTGTCTGACCGTTGGACCAGGCAGACACGATCGCCGCTTTGACTGCGTCCTTGTCCTTCATAATTCCATTCGCAAACGCGGCAATCAGGCTGCGATTGGCGCGGTCGAGCCAAACATTAAGTTCGGCGAACGCCTTCCGGCGAATAATTCCTTGAAACTCTGCGATCACATCGCGCGCCTCGACCAATGACGCGACCCCGCGCTCGATCGCTGACACCGTGATCGTTTACGCTTTCGACAATTGATCGCGTCCGATCGTGAGCAAGCGGGCGATCGTTCGGGCCGACGGGGCGCGACCAATCGCGCCGGCATCCACCTTTTCCGCTCGCTTGCGCCGTGCGCACCATTCGCTCACGACGCCGCGACAACCACGAAATCCCTGCAGTCGCATAGTCCGCCACAATGCCAGTCCGTTTCGGCAGCCGCTAGCCCATTGTGAGTCTAGCCAAGGCAGATAGGCGTCCAGCGAACTGGGTCGGGTTCGGAAAATGTCGGAGCGTTGACCGCGCATAATTTTCCGGATGGTTCCGCGACTATATCCAGTGCGGCGCACGATCTCCCTTATGGCCACTCCTTGTTGCGACAGCGTAAGGATGGCGGCATTTGTTTCTTCGCGCCGCTGGTAACCTTCGTACTGAAGTTTCTCAGCGTAGGTCAGCAATAGCGGATCTATTCTGGCTGCCCCAATCGCTGTCCGGACTTCCTGCATGCATTTGCTGACCGCGCCTAGAAAGGCTCGGCTCGCATTCTCAAATAGATGCCAGCGATCAGCGACCTGGACGGCTTTGGGGTGCGCTCTTTGCCCCGCCAACGCGTAAGCTCCTCCGCGGTCGCGGGCGATGACCGCGATGTCAGGCCATTGACGTAACCATGCCTCGGCGGTTGAGGGTTCTCGGTCCGGCAGGAGTGCGATCGTCCTGTGGCGCTCCAGATCACAAACGAGCGTGCCGTAACGGAAATTGCGTCGCCACGCCCAATCATCGATGCCTATGACCGAAGGCGCGAAAGTCTCCCTCGGCCCGCGCCGGCGTATGGCTCGCAGCAATGTGTCATTGCTGATTTTGATCTTGATACGCGTCGCCAAAGCGGCGGCCGGTCGGCCGCCGAGGGCTATCGCAAGACAATAGACGATTTCGTCGAGCCAATTGGTGCGCCGCGCCATTGGCGCAACTACGCCGTCGAAGCGTTCAGCGAAAGTCCGTCGACGGCAAGACACGGCATCACAGAATAATCGTCGAGCCCGAACAATGAGCTGGACTCGTCGGCCGCCACTCGGCAAGTCGTTCAATTTGCGCTCGTAACGACTATGGACTCGCTCCGTCCAAGTCTTACAATCTGGGCACTGGCGTCGCACTAAAGCCGAATGCGCCGCAATGATCATGACGCCATCGGCGTCCTCGAAGCCGTCAATAGTCAAGCCGGTGGGCACAAGCCGCGACAAATCGAAATGAAGCATGGCTCGCCTCCCGATCGGAAAACGAAGCCAATCAGAATCGCCAATTTCACCTATTTTGAGTCAGAGCCGATAATCGATGATAATCTTGCCGCGCTTCTGCAACGGGAAAGCGTGCTTGAGGGAGTTGATCACCAATTCCGTAATGATGAGACCCAGGCTCACCGAAGTGTTCGCGTCGACGACGCTGTCGTCTACCACTACCTCAATCGATAGGCGTTCGGGGTCGTAAATCATCGACGCGCTAAGGCTTTCGCATAACTGAGTGAAATAGGGTCGAAGCGTCACCAGCCCGAGATGCGACGCGGCGAGTTGGCGCTGAACGGCGGCGATAGACATGACGCGATGATGGGCGTCTTGCAGATACCCGCGCGCCTCCTCGGACTGCACTCGACGAGCGCTATGCATCAGCGCGCTTGCGATAATCTGGAGACTATTGGCGACCCTGTGCTGCACCTCCTGCAAAAGGATGGCCTTCTCGCGGATGAGGTCATCATTTTTGCGAGCTTCGGCGCGGGCGAGCGTGACATCCGTGATCGCCAACAGAATCCGAGCCGGGCCCCGCTAGTCCCGTCATTGAGTTTGCGCGCGTTCAGCAACAAACAGCGTGGCGGTTGGCCTCTCCGGATGAGATCGATCTCGTAGGCCTCGATTTGCGCGCTCCCCGACGCGGTCGCCCTGAGGAGCGAGCCGAGTTGAGGCAAGGCCCATTCGCCCGCGCCAAGACCAGAAAGTGGGCGACCGGTCACTGTCGTGGGGTCGATCTGAAAGGCGCGACAAAAAGATGCGCTTGCCGCAATGATCGTGAGGTTGGCCGCCAAAAATAGGAGCGGTTCATTGGACGCGACGATGACAGCCAAAGTGCTGGCCGCTTCGATCTGGGGAGCATTTGCCATAGCTTGGCCCAAGAGGGCCGGAGGCTCGCGGAGCGAAAGCCATGAACTCGGCAGGAGGTAGAGCGCCCCGTTACACGAAACGCACCTCCCTTTACGTAGTGACTAATCTCAGAATAACAACATGTGCCCGTCATCGATAAAGTTGCCTCGAGGAACATTCGGGCGCTTGAGGGCGCTCCGCGCAGAGGAGCCGAGGTCAGCTGATTTGGGACAAGTTGGACAATCTTCGGATTGAGCAGTGCTTCAAGGTTCCGCCGCGCGTCTGGGGAAGGGCTTGGATTCGCCGGTTGATGCAATGGCGACAAGCCAAATGATCGCAAGAAGGACGATTTGCAGCGGTAGCCGCCAGAACAACAAGTTTGGCGCGACTTGCGGGAAAAGATCGGCGCGCAGCCACATGTAGATATTGGCCGGAGTGACCGCGATGGTCAAAAGGAAGAGGCCGATCCCGGCCAGCCGACGCCAGCGCGACATGAAGAGGCCGAGCGCACCTGCCAGTTCGCATGCGCCGCTGATGTAAACCGCCTCGCGACGCATTGGCAGCGAAGGCGGAATGATGGAGGCGAAACGATCCGTGACGATGAAATGGAGCACCCCGCTGCCGGCAAAGAGCAGAATGACAAACAGGAGACCGACACGTTGGGCGATGGATTTCGGCACGAAGCTTCCTTGTCTGCGCGGCTGATGCGAAGGTAGACAAATAGGTTTGGACCGTATTGGCAAGACTCACTCACTTGGGCGAAACTTGATGGATTTGTCGTTGTCAACAACAGATCCACCGGTCGGTTTTGGGCTGCGAGTGGCGTTGCATTAACCGGAAAAGTGCGAAGCTACCGTAAGCTGCTCGGATGGCTTGACGAGCAATTGTGGCGACGGTGTCTCGAACGGCAGGACGAGTTTGAACGAAGGATGTTACGGATTCGAATGACGCCGCTTGATGCATTTGCGTACCAACCAGGTGCTAACGGCCGAATCCGCGGGCATTGCGTTGCGGACTTCGTCCTTATCAGCCATCAGACCCCTTGCTTCGGGCTGAACGTTCCGGGCGCGCGGGCAGACCCGGCGCCGGTCTCCGTCGGGCGCGTCTCGGCCGACCATTTTTTCCAACCGCCGTCTAGCAGGGCGGCGTTGTCGTGACCGAACTCTCGCAGCAACCACAAGACACGGGACGCCCATTGCGGACTGGTCGTGCTGTAAGTCACGACCCTTGTGTTGTTGCTGATTCCGAACGCGCGCACCGTGGCCGCGAACTGCTCCGGCGATGGCCTCATGAAACGAAACCGGTGCTCAGTGTCCCGACGTCGAAGAAAACGTCGCAGAATTGCGCGCCTCTAGTGTGATCTTTTTCGAAATGCGCACTTCGACGCCAACCACGGCAAGCCGGCGAAAGCTGTCGTTGACAAGCCGCTCGGGCGCCGGTGGCCGGAAAAACCAGCGGGCGCAATCGACATCTGCTTCGCCCGGCAAACCGGAAAAGGCCGGTGCTCCCGGGCCGGCCGGCCATGTATCATTCCTGTACTGCAACCGCAACCCGATCGTACGCGTGGTCTGCCGGCTCCAGGATTGCCGGCGCGCAGATACTCCCTCGTTCGCTACAGGTACCTTGGATGTACCGACCGCATCGGCCAATTGGAAGTTCGGCGCTCAAAGGCGAAGGGCTAGCTTCCTGCGCTCGCTGAACTGTCTGGCCCGGAATATCAACATGCTGGCGCGACGCCGCGAATGGTGCCGCTCGACGCGCTGAGTTGGCAGGACTTGCCGGCAAATCAAAGGCACGCTCGATCCAGACTTCGGTAGCTGCTCATATCGCTAAAAGTTTTTCTGAGCTCGGTGAAACCTCTCAAATAAGGGCTCGTACTTAGTTCTGAAGTCTTGCTCAGGACTTTCGGACTCGCGGCGCCAGATCGGTTGCGAGGCCGCGTCCCTATTGCCTCGGGAGGCGCGCAGTGCTTGGTTTTAATATACAAAAATCAGACGAAGAGACTTACCCTCCCGTTCCCCCAGCGGAGGGACGCAGGCGGTTCTTGCGCGGTGCAGGCTTAGGAGCCGCATCGATTGCGGCGCTGGGAGCCGGCGCATTCGTTTCAGGCGGCGCCAAGGCCGACGCGACGCTGGACCTCGAAATTCTCAACTTCGCGCTCAATCTGGAATATTTGGAGGCAAGTTTCTATCTCATCGCGACAACAGGAACGGGGCTGGACCCCGCCGACCTTGGTCCCAATCCGGGTGTAATTACCGGCGGTCATCAGGCGACCTTCGGAGACCCACTTGTACAGGCGTACGCGCAAGAGATCGCCCACGAAGAACAGAAACACGTTCGGTTTTTACGGGCTGCGATAACGGCCTTGGGCGGCACTCCTGTGTCCTGTCCCGCCCTCGATCTTATCGACAGCTTCCGAACGCTCGCGACTGCAGCAGGCCTAAGTCCGGAATTTCACCCGTACAAGGATTCCAACCATTTTCTGCTGGCGTCCTACGTATTCGAAGACGTCGGGGTCACTGCGTATCATGGCGCGGCGCCCTTGATCACCAATAAAACGGTTCTCGACAAAGCGGCCGGCATTATGGCTGTTGAAGCTTACCACGCCGGGATTATCCGGACGGTGCTGTTTGCCGGCGGCTTCGCCGATCAGACCGCTAAAATCGCCAATGTGCGCGCGACTCTCGCCGGCACCGCGGGGACGCAGAATATCGACGACAGAGGGGTAGGCACCGTCCAGGCGCCGAGCATTGTTGATTGTAGCTTCGGCCAAGACGGTAGCACCGTGCTGGGGGGCCTTACGGCTCCGCCGCCCGGCAACAATGCGATTGCTTTCGATCGTACGACGACGCAAATTCTGAGCATCGTTTACGGCGCGCAAAACGTGCACAAGGGTTTGTTCTTTCCTAACGGCTTGAACGGATCAATCGCGTAGCGCTTCCGATTATGACCGCGCCGAGTCTCCAATCCAAGACTGGGCGCGGTTATTTCGGCGCTGCGGGGCCTGTGCGCACGTCCTGCGCGCTTTAGCAGCCCATATTCGGAGCACTTGTGCGAGCGCGCGCAGTGCTTGTCTCGGCGATGGGCAGAGCGTTCGGCGTTTTCGATTGATCGACCAGGCGTCCGCGCCATGGCGGTTCGTTAGATACCGCTTTGCTTCGTAGCGTTGTCTCGAAGGCTTCTGCGACACAGGAACTACCAACTGCACGAATTCTGACAACACCGGGAGAGACCGCTTTGCATCCTCGGGATCCGCAGACGCTGAGGCAGAGGGATTCAGATACGCGAGAGTTTGTCTCGAATGCAGATACCGTGGCAGGCTTCTCCGCATATCTGGTCGGTAAGGGGCGTTTGGCTGGAGAATACCTGAACGACCCATACGAGAAGTTCAGACCGGCAGGAAGGAAAGGTTTGCGGGCTCTGTGGGAAGCGAGCGATCTCTCCGCAACGGAGTTTGCTGACGACGCAGCGGCGTACTTCCGCCTGGGGCGCGTGTCGCTGAACGACCTGACGGGAACGCGCTCCCTCACCCATCGATTTACACAGAGATTCCTTCGGGATTCGACGATCTACCCTTTCCAGCGGGCCGATACGTCCGGCTATTCGCTTGCGGTCGCGGATCCCTCGGATTGGGAGACGCTGCACGCAGCTGAACTTGAACTTGGCCACCCAATCGAGGTCACCGTCGCATCATTCGAAGATGTGGCGGCTGCTTTGAGCGACGGGCTCAGGGAGGGTGAAGCCGCCAGCAGCGAACTTGCAAACGGAGCCACGGCGAACGAGGAGAGCGTTGATAGCTTGCGCGATCTGGCGAGCGGAGCGCCAGTGGTGCGGGCTGTCAATGAGCTTATCGAGAGGGCGATCGAGCTCAGGGCCAGCGACATCCATATCGAGCCCATGCGTGGCGCCCTTGTCGTCAGAATGCGCGTCGACGGACTCTTGCGCGTGACGTCGCCGCCGCGCGACGCTCCGCCGCAAGCGCTGATCTCGCGCATTAAGATCTTGTCGGGCCTCAATATCGCTGAGCGCCGCCTGCCTCAAGACGGCGCAGCGCGACTACACGCTGCAGGTTCGGAAATTGACATCCGCGTTTCTACGATGCCGAACCAGCACGGCGAAGCCGCTGTCATTCGCCTACTACCAAGGGACAGGGGGCTATTGGAGATCGCAAAACTCGGCCTTTCGGCAACCGATGAGACCATAATACGGCGAGCGCTGGACCTTCCCCACGGAATTATTGTCGTCACAGGTCCGACAGGCAGTGGCAAGACGACTACGCTGGCCACGATGCTCACCGCACTCAACCAGCCGCACCGCAAGATTTTGACAATCGAAGATCCAGTCGAATACGAAATTCACGGCGTCAATCAAAGTCAGGTGAAGCCAGCGATCGGATTGACGTTCGCGGCTGCGATGCGGGCCTTTGTGCGCCAGGATCCCGACGTGATCATGGTTGGCGAAGTCCGCGACGCGGAGACGGCGAACATCGCCATCCAGGCCGCTTTGACCGGCCATCTGGTGCTCACGACCCTGCACACCGAAACGGCGCCGGCGGCGGCGCCTCGTTTGCTCGACCTCGGGGTGGAGGGGTTCCTGCTGAAATCAACGCTGCGCGTAGTCATTGGGCAACGGCTCGTGAGGGTGCTTTGCGAACGGTGTCGCATCCGTCGCGTGCTGACTCCAGACGACTTCAAAGTCGACCCGCGCTACGCTCTCTGCTTGTTCGAGGTTGGCGACACCTTGTATGAGCCCGCCGGATGTGAACGCTGTGGAGGCGCCGGGTATCGTGGGCGCGTCGGCGTTTTCGAGGCCATGGAAGTTTCCGGAGAGGTACGCGAGCTCATCGGGCCCGGCGTCGACACGAGTCTTCTGGACCTCGCGTCGATCCGAGGCGGTATGACGACGATGATGACGGACGCCATCGCAAAGTGTCGATCTGGCGTCACCTCAGTCGCCGAGGTGTTTCGCGTGACAACGGTCAGGTGACGTCATGCCAATGTTTCGCTATCGCGCATTGACGCGCGCCGGTGCGGTGGTGATGGGGTCGCTCAATGCGCCAAACGCCGTAGAGGTCAACGTTCGAATCGAGTATCTGGGTCTCATTCCGTTGGACACGGCCCCGGCGGGGCCGGAGATCAAGCTTGGCAGTGCGGCAAGCTTCGCGTTATACGCCGCGCCCCGCGCCGAAGACATCACCGTATTTACCGGCGATCTCTCGCTTCTCTTGCGGACAGGCGCGCGGGTCAATGAAGCGTTGGAGATCTTGGCGTCAGACCCTGATATCGGCCGCATGCGAAAGACGATAACCGCAGTCTCTTCAGCCATTCAAGCAGGTGAGAGTTTCGGTGATGCGATTGCGCGTCACCGCGACGTGTTCCCGCCTCTGTATGTTGCGTTGGCGAGGGTTGGCGAGACGTCCGGTGCGCTCGCGACAATCCTCGAGTTGCTGGCCGCCGAAAGACAGAGGTCGGAAGCAATGCGCCGTCGACTTATCGACGCGCTTCGCTATCCCGCATTTCTCCTGCTCGCAGCGGGCGGCGTGTTGACGTTCTTTCTTTTGTTTGTGCTGCCGCAATTCGCGTCCGTGTTTCGCGATTTCAACGCCAAGCTCGACCCCCTTCTGGTGACGTTTCTCGGCCTTTCGCAGTTTTTACGGAGCCACGGGGAGTTCCTTGGTATTGGCTTCGCTTCGCTTCTCGTGGCGGTCGGGCTTTTGTCCAAACAACTGGCGGTGCGGGAGAGGGCTCTCCAGGCTGTCTCACGCCTTCCCGTCATTCGCCCGGCGATGGAATATTATCGGGCGACGCTATTCTGTCGGAATCTGAGCTTGCTGCTTTCTAGCGGCGTAATACTGACCGCGAGCCTTCGTATCCTGGTGGATATCATGGCGAGCGCCGGGGCCGCCTCGCAATGGTCCGACGTGGTCGACAAAGTTCGCCGCGGCGGGAAGCTTTCTGAAGCGTTGAGCGCGACCGGGGCGCTCCCCGCGATGGCTGTACGCACCCTCAGGCTGGGCGAGGATGTGGGGCAGTTGCCCGAGCTAGCAGGACGGGTCGCCGAGTTCTACGAAGTGAAGCTTCAGCGAAGTCTCGACCGGGTCGTTGGCATGGTCGGGCCAGTCGCCATTATCTTCATCAGCCTGATCGTCGGCGGGTTGATTGTATCCGTAATGACCGCGCTGTTGTCTGTGAACGAAATTGTCAGCTAATGGTGCCGCAATGAAGCGTTCTGGTATTCTGCGAGGCCATGTCTGTGGCCAGGCGCACCGCTTGCGATCGAGCGAAGCGGGCTTCACGTTGATCGAAATGCTGGTTGTAATCACCATCATCGGTCTCATTGTCGGGCTCGTTGGTCCCCGGGTTCTGAATTATCTTTCCGAATCCAAGATGAAGACGGCCAAGATACAGATAGAGGGGCTGTCTGCGGCTCTTGATTTGTACTATTTGGACAATGGGCGGTACCCCGCCAGCAGCGAGGGGTTGAGCGCGCTCGTTCAGCATCCGGCTGCTTCGGCAGGTTGGAACGGGCCGTATCTGAAGACTTCTGCAGTTCCGGTTGATCCTTGGGGTCATCCCTATATCTACAAGAGCCCGGGGGATCATACACCATACGAGATCGAGTCCTATGGTTCCGTTGGTCCTGAAGGAGGCAAGAGCGCGAAGACGATGATTTCAAGTGTGGCGCACTGAAGCGCCATGACCAGAGTGGAGGGATTTACGCTGATTGAGATGGTCTGCGTTCTGGCGATAGTCGCCTTGCTCGCAGCTGTTGCGTTACCGTCTTTGCTTTCTCGATCGACCCCAGCTGAGGTGGACGCTTACTCGATGAGAATTGCGGCGCTGCTTAAGGCCGACCGCTATGCAGCGATTCGGACCGGCGCGCCGGTAGCGACCCTGCTCAACGCGGGCGCACGGCTTGTGCGATCGGGATCCGGGTCCGGAAGCGTGCAACTGCCGCCGGGCATCTCGTTCGACGCAGTTCTGGCTCAGCGTTGCGCGGGCGTAAATGCAAGCGCCGGAATAGCGTTCTTTCCATCGGGGATGTCCTGCGGCGGCGTGATCGCACTCGCTCGCCCCGGCCGTAGCGTGGAAATCCGTGTCAATTGGCTCACAGGAGGTGTTGAGATTGTGTCGCTCGGCAAGTTGTAGCTCGCGCTGCATGACGATGATGCGGACGACGACGGAGGCCGGCTTCACATTGTTTGAAGCCCTGGCTGCGCTCACCGTAGCCGCCATGGCGCTCGGCGCCCTGTCTGATTTGACCCACTCGACGCTGCGTTCCGTCCGCGATGTCGAGACGCGAGTGGCTCTGCTCCAGACGGCGCGCAAGGCCTTCGTGGCGCTGCCGCCTCGCTCGGCGCTCTCGCCGGGCGGCGTCACAGGCATCCTCGACGACAGCCGGTGGCGCGTGAATGTGAGCCCCTATGCGCAATTGCCGGGCGGCGGAGGCTGGCTGCCTGAACGCGTGTCGCTCGAGGTCCGAGCGCCGGACGGGGCGTTTCTGAGTTTCGATACGGTGCGTCTGCGCAAGCGAGGCCCCCCGTGATGTCGCGGCATGGGCGCGGTGAAGCCGGATTTACTTTGATTGAAGCGATGGCGGCGGTCGCCGCGATGGCGGCGATAGTGTCGGCGCTCGGACTGATCGCTGGTCAATGGCTGCCGAGTTGGCGTCATGGTTTTAACGGCCTTCAGGCTGCGGAGCTTCTCAGCTTGGGTTTGGATCGGATCGCCTCCGACCTCTCGTCAGCCGAATTCGTCACCATCGACGCCAACACGAAGTCCCCCGACTTCGAGGGGTTGCCTGGTTCGGCAACGTTTGTTCGCACCGCTGTCGGCCCGAATGTGTCCTCCGGTTTGGAGTTTGTTCAAATTGCCCAGCACGCAAGCGCGCGCGGCTTCGAAACCGTGCGCGAGAGCGCGCCATTCGCTCCAGGCGATATCCAACCGTCGTTCGGCAACCCCGTGGTGCTCATAAAGGCGCCCTTCCGTATTTCATTCGCCTATGCCGGGCCTGACCGCCGATGGTTGGAAAGCTGGACGAACAACACGCGGCTCCCAGCGGCCATCCGGATAACCGTTAGGGATTCGCGAAGCGGTATCGTGCTCGCCGCGTCGACAGCGACACTTATCAACGTTACCGCCCCGCCGCCCCCTCCCGACTCTGAAGCGACTGCGGCTCCGTCGCCGAAATCGATCGTCGCTGCAAAGGTCAGCGTCCCGTGAAACTGCAGCGGGTACTTTCAACGAACCTGGCAAGTGACGAACCGGGGCGGGATCACGGTTTCATACTCATCGTCGTTCTGCTGATCTTGACGGCGACGGCGACTCTGGCGTCGATCTATTCCGGCTACGCCACGAATACCGCAGCCAGCGCGCGCGTTCCTGAAGACCGTCTCAGAGCGGAAGCGGCATTTCGCGCGGGCGTCGAATTGGTGGCGCTCCAGTTGCTTTCGACGCCAGAGGCCTCGCGACCCACGCACGGAAAACTCGGGGCCCAGCTCGCGGGCGCGCGGATCAGCGCGGCCTATGTCTCGGAGGGCGCCCGAATTGATCTCAACGCGGCGCCAAGAGAGCTGCTCTCGGGTCTGTTCGCGAGCATCGGAGTATCGAAGGATAGGGCCGACAGCTACGCAGACCACGTCGTCGCATGGCGCACCCGCATCGCGCCCAACGAGCCGAATCCCAAATCCGCCGCCTACCGGGCAATTGGGTTGAGCTACCCGCCCCGTCAGGCGCCTTTTGAAAGCACCCTCGAACTGAGCCTGGTGCGGGACATTCCGCGCGAAATTGCCGAGAGGGCGATGCCATTTGTGACCATTTTCAGCGCTCTGTCCTCGATCGATGTGATAAATGCGAGGCCCGAGGCGCTTTCGGCGCTGCCCGGCGTCAGTCACGAACAGCTTAGAAATTTCATTTCCGCGCGCGATAAGGGTGAGAGCGGCCAGATGTTGTTGGCGCGGCTCGGTCAAGCGCGCGCGCTTGCGACATCAGCCCCATCGAAATCGACGCGCGCTCGTATAATCGTCGAAGTGGCGCGAAGGCGGGTGAGCGCGGAAGTGGTGTTCGCCTTAACGACCGATGGGGAGGACCCCTACGAAATATTGTATTGGCGTGACGACTTCGACGGGCCATTGCCGGATGGTTGATCGCGAAGGGATAGCCTTATTTATCGTCGTTCTCTCTGCGAGGGCGCGATGAAGATTTTGCGCGCCGCCGTCGCGCGGCTGGCCGGCGTGATCGAGCCGGCTGCGGCAGGCTTTGCGGCGATTGCGGGCTCACTGCGAACTCGGCAAGAAATGCGCTTCGTCGAGGAAGACGATGGGGCGTTCACTCCGACGAGAAAGATCAAAGGGTCGGGATGGACTTGGAGTGGCGCCGCGATAAGGCTCGATGACGCTTCGAATATCTCGTCCCTGCCGTCAGCCCTCAGATCGCAGCTGGTTGGCGCGAAAGTCGACGTGATGCTTAAAAGCAGTCGCTTCGTGGTCCGTCCCGTCGAATTGCCAGCCGCAGCAACCCAATTCGTCGACGGGGTGTTGCGTTCGCAGATCGATCGTCTGACCCCCTGGGGGCCCTCCGAGGCGGTGTTTGGCTCAACGACCCCCGAGCGCCTGGATGGCGATCGAATTCTCGTTCGCGTTGTCGCTGCGGCGCGTTCCCATCTCGCATCGCTCTTGGCGGCCTCGAGCGCGCTTGGCGTTGACGAGTTGCGTGTGCTGACTTCGGTTGGGGGGGGGCTTCATGAATGGGAGGTGTGTGTTTGCACCGAGAGTCCGGGTTTGGGCATGTGCATTCAGCGGTGGCGCAAAAGGTTGACCGTCGGCCTCGCAACCGCTGTGTTCGCGCTAGGTTTGGCCGGCGCTGCGTGGCTGACTGCCGGTGCAGATCTCGAAAGTCAGGAGGCAGGTCTGGAAGACACGTACGCGCAGCAACGCGCCGCGTTGCTGGCGAACCGCGAGGGTGGCGCCCTCGACGCCCTAGGCGTCTTGAACGGACGAAAGCGCGCCAGCTTACCCAGCGTACTGGCGCTAGAGTTTTTGTCGCAGGCGTTGCCCGATGGCACCTATCTGACCGATCTGCACATCGAGGGCGGAAAGCTGCAAATGTCTGGACTGACCGATGACGCACCGCGTCTTATCGGGTTGATCGAACAGTCCCACAGATTTTCGCAGGCCACATTTTTTGAACCGACGACGCACGCGCCCAACGAGTTGGGCGACCGGTTTCATGTCGAAGCCCGGATCGAACCCAAATGGGCGGCTACGCCATGACGCTAGGATCGCTATTTTCCAAAGGGTCGCGGTATAGTCACCTCGTTGCGGCGCTTGCCTATCTTGCAGTCGTCGGCGGGCTATTGTCAGCGACCGGATGGATCGGCTCGAGCATTGTCGATGATTATTTTTCTTTGACTGCGCTTCGCGAACGGTTGGTGGAGCTAGAAGCCAGGAAAGATCGCACAAGGATCGTTAGACCGGATCAGGACGTGGAATTTGGGTCACCCTTCATCAGGGGAGCCACGATCACCCAGGCTGGCGCCGATCTTCAAAGCCGAATTGGAAGAGCCGTGAACCGAGCCGGTGGTTCGCTCCTATCATCGCAAGTGGAACTGGATGGTCAGGCGTCCCGTGCTGGCGCCATAAGTCTCAACGCAGACGTTGAAATTGCGCAACGCGCGCTGCAAGGCTTCCTGTACGATATTGAGGCGGGCAAGCCCTATCTGTTTATCGACAACTTCTCTGCCCAATCATCGCAAGCGATCGGCGAGTCGGACGGTTCGCGGCTGCATGTATCGCTCGGCGTCTCGGGGCAGTGGGAGGCGCTGCCATGAGACTCCGGGAATCCGTTTCTGCGCTGCTGTTTATCGTGTCAGCTCAGGCCAATGAAAAGGACGGGCGTCCAGCTATGCCGCAGGCGGCGTCGCAGGACGACGCGTCCGGCCCGGCGGAGCGACCGGCGACTCCGCTCGACCCTGAAAAAGCAGATAAACCTGTAGCGGAAGGGCGCAACCCGCTTCGCTCAATCCCGCTAAGCGATCTCAAAACTACCCAAGAGCGCCCGCTGTTCTCCGCAACCCGCAGGGAACCGGAGACAAGCACGTTGACTCCCCAGAGTTCCGCCCGCTGCGGCGTCATCGGCCCCGCAGCCTGCGACGTTGGCCGAACCGCCGCCATTCACGCTGGTAGGGATCGTATCGGGCTCCGAAACGGGCTTTGCCGTACTGCTCGATCGCACAACAAATGTCGTAGTCCGCTTGCGCAAAGGACAAATGCAGGCCGGTTGGACCGCACGACAAATCGGTGCGCGGGAGATTGTGCTGCAGAAGGGCGGCACAGAGAGCAAACTCGAGCTGCCAAAGCCCACGATTTCTACCGTCGGGGCTGAAACCGCCGCGGGGGGCGACCCGTAGAGTTCATGCGTATTGGCGATCGCGTCAACGCTGGGCTCAGATCCGAACATGAGCGCGGAAGGCGGAAAACCCTCGACGGTGTCAGCCGGGCGAAGCTGTGCATCAGGCTGCGCCGATCTGCAAGCGTTGAGAAGCCATTAGCCGACGATCGGGCAGGGGCGTCCGCGTCCGCAACAAACAATGTGCACGGGAGATCGAAACCTATGGCAACAAAATGGATCAACGCGGGGTGATATGTCGTTGGTTCGCATCGCGATCTTTGTTGATCCGTCGAAGCTGTGGAAGCGTATCGTCAGAGTAGAGGATCAATTATGAGATTCGGGATATCGTTCCCGCCGATCACTCGATGCGCGCTATTGATTGCGCTTGCGGCTCCGAGTCTCAACGCCTGCTCTCCGGCGATCCTCGAGGAGCGGCAAGATGCGCCTCCGAACGCAGCCGACGCGGTGCGCGCCGCAGACCTCGAGCCTCGTTATCCCGCCCCTGTGCGCTCCAATGACGCAAAGCCTTCAGCCTGGCAGGGGTTTTCGATATTTGGCGCGGGGCCTCCTACATCCAACACAAGCCAGCAAGCGCCCGTTGCCGACACCAGCTCCGGTTCGGACAATTCAACAGTCGCGGAAGACGGCGTCACGTTGAATTTTGAGAACGCACCGGTCGCTAGCGTAGCCAAAGTGCTGTTGGGTGACACTTTGGGGCTCGGTTATGTCATGGATCCTCGCGCGCAAGGAACGATCAGCCTTTCGTCGGGGCGCCCTATCGCGAAGAAACAGGCCTTGTTCGTGCTTGAAAGCGCGCTGAAGGCCAACAATCTGGCCATGGTTCGCGAAGGCGGAATTTATCGCATTGGTCCCGCGAACGACGGGAGCGCCGGCCCGCTGGACCGTTCGGCGACCGAGCCTGGCTACGGAGTCACGGCCATCCCCCTTCGCTATGTATCGAGCGCAACCATTTCGCGTTTGTTGGAGGGTTTCGCAGCGAAGCCTGGCGCGCTTCGCACGGATCCTTCGGGGACGATGTTGATCGTGACCGGCAACGGACCGGAACGTCAGGCGGCAGCCGACACAGTGCGGAGTTTCGATGTCGACTGGTTGCGCGGCCAGTCCGTCGGAATGTACCCGGTCCACAATAGTGAGCCCGAACCCGTGGTTGCGGAGCTTGAGAAGATCATGGATTCCAGCGATAGCGGGCTCGGCCACGGGTTAGTCAAGTTTCAGCCCGTACCTGGACAGCATGCGATATTGGTCGTCAGCACTCGACCGGAATTGTTGCGCGCCGCCGAAAAATGGATCGGTCGCCTCGACGCCCCCAATTCCGAGACCGCCTCCGTTCGCGTCTACAAGGTCCGGTACGGCGATGCAAAGCAACTCGTATTGCTACTGAACGGAATGTTTGGCAACGGCTCGGCGGCGGCAACCGTTAACTCGCCGACCAACCAACTCGCGCCCTCGTCGGGATCTGCAACGCTGTCGGCGTCGGAGCGACTTACGGGCGGCCGCCAGACGAATACTCAGGATGGGCAAGCGACCCCGGGCCAGCTGAGCGCGCAGGGCGCCTCAGGCGCAGCCGCAAACTTTGGAGGTCTGCAATCGTCGGCTCTCGCGAGCGCCTTTGCGAACTCGGCGCAGGGAGACGCCAGCGGCTCTCTCCTGCCCAGAGTCCGATTTTCGGCTGACACGGTCAACAACTCGGTCCTGGTCTATGCAAGCGCCGAGAATTACCGGCTTGTCGAGCGGACGTTGAACCAGATCGATCGCCCCAAGCTTCAAGTCGCTATCGATGTCACGATCGCCGAGGTCACGTTGAACAGCAACCTCAACTACGGGGTGCAGTTCTATTTGCAGAATAGCCTCGGCAGCATCGTCAATTCCGCGACAGGTCAGCCGGCCGCCGCCACTTCCGCGCCCCCGGGGTTCAATATATTCGTCGGGAATAACGCCACGCCAAAGGCGATCATCAACGCCTTGCACAGCCTTACCGACGTGCGAATCCTCTCAAATCCGTCTTTGGTCGTAATGGACAATCAAGAGGCGAGTTTCGAGGTCGGCGACCAAATCCCTATCTCCACGGGTAGCGCTACGGTGCTCACGAGCAGCAATACGATCGTGAATACGGTCGACTATAAGAATACCGGTATCATCCTGCAGGTTCAGCCGCGCGTAAATGCCGACAACTCTGTAGTACTAAATATCGACCAGGAGATTAGCAGCGTTCCAGAAGGCAACACGAATCTCACTCCTACGATTTCGGAACGCAAGGTTAAAAGCTCGATTTCGGTGGTCAGTGGGCAGATGGTGTTGCTCGCCGGTCTCGTCAGCGACAGTCTGGACAACTCCCGCTCAGGTATTCCAGGTTTCACTCAGTTGCCGCTAATCGGCGGCGCGTTCGGCGCGACTTCCAAGGGCGATACGCGAAGGGAACTGATCATCCTTATTCGTCCGCAAGTCATTCACAACAGCGCTGACGCTTCGGCGGTTGCCGAAGAGCTTCGGGCAAAGATGCGAACCGGGCGTACCGATGCCCTGTCGTTGCCCGGCGCTCTGAACGTGAACTCGCGCGGCTTGCAGTGACTTCGTCGAATGTCCCGCCTCGTTCCTTGACTACGCGATCTGAGAGCGCTTTCGTCTGCCTCGCAGCGTCGATGGTCTTCGTCACATTTGCGGTCTTGGAGACGCAAAAAGCCATTCCCGGGGCGGGGCTCGCAGCAATCGCCACCATTATCGCGCGAGTCGATTGGCGGGCGAGACTCATTCCCAACTCGGCGACCCGCGCCGCGGCCTTGCTCGCTATGTGGGTCGCTACAAGCGGCGAAGACGGGATTGTTACTTTGCTTCAGTCGCTGTTGCGCGGCGCCGCGCTCTTTCTCGCATTTCTCGTCTTCAGGGAATCGTTCCGGCTTTGGCGCGGGCGCCAGGGCATGGGCCTCGGGGACGTAAAATTGGCCGGCGTACTGGGGCTTTGGCTTGATTGGCCTTACATTCCGATCGCCGTGGAAATGGCGTGCTTGTCGGCCTTGTTGTATATTCTTGGGCGGAAGCTGATTCTAGCAACGCCATTCGACCGCGCGGAGAAACTGCCATTCGGCGCGTTTTTTGCGCCGGCCATCTGGGCCACGTGGCTGTTGGCTACTCGTCTCAGCTAGTTGCTGACGGGCTATCCGTCATGGGGCGCGAATTGTTGCGAACGCCACGGCCCAGGCATTCGCCCGCGCGAACTCCTCGGCGGTCAGTTTGGAAGCGACCGCATTGCGCATACGAGTCCAATAGTCGCGTTCACGAGGATCGGCGCGCGAGACAGCAAGGTTGAACCACATTTCAGCGGTAACGAAATCCATGCGTACTCCAAGTCCCCGGTTGTAGAGCATCGCCAAACAAAATTGCGCAGACGGCTGCCCCTGTTCTGCTGCGGCTTGATACCAGTGGGCGGCCAGCGCATAATCTTGCGGGACGCCGCGGCCATGTTGATACATGAAACCAAGGTAGGTTTCAGCGATAGGGTCCCCCTGTTCGGCCGGGGCGCCTAGAAGTTGCGCCGCGATTGAATATTTCTGGTCTGAATAGGCTCGGACGCCGGCGGTAACCGGATCTTCGCGGCCGGATGTCAGGCCCGAGACAAGAATTCCTGAGGCAAGCGCGGCGGCGAATAATACAGGTCGCATAATTTCCTCGCATTCCGCCTGGAATACGTCTTTGGACGTCGTAGCGATCACCTCACTGCAAGTTGGAATGGAGGAAATTATGCTGGTTAGCGCCCCAGCGGCAAAATGCGGTCGGGCTCGATGCCGAGGAAATTGAGATTTAGGTTTGCGGGCGAGTCCTCAGCTAGGGCGAATTGGAGGGATCATGCGTAAGGTGAGTACTCGGCATGGAGGGCGAACGGCCTGCGCCCAGGAACTCGATGCTAGCAAAGACCAACAGGCGTCGATGGGTTGCCTCGGGCACCTCGAAATGGTCTGACGCCGCGGTTCTTGATTTCCGCGTCAGAGTGGCTCTGACGCATATTTGGTGAAGCTGATCAACTCATCCCGATGACGCGCGCTTCGAGCAAATAGATCTTGCCACGTCCGTGCATCTGGCGTTTGACGAGCTTCAGCTTGCAGATTTGCCCCTCGGTCTGACCGTTGGTCCAGGCTGAGACGATAGCTGCCTGGACGGCGTCCTTGTCTTTGATGATCCCGTTGGCAATGGCGGCGAAGATGCCGCAGGCGGCGCGGTCAAGCCAGGCGTCAAGCTCAGTGAGCGCCCTGCGGCGAATGATGGCTTGAAATTCGGCGAGAATGTCCTGCGCCTCTGCCAATTCCGCGACGCCGCATTCGATTGCCGCTACCGTGATCGTCTGCGCCTTGGAGAGTTGATCACGGCCGATCGTCAGCACTCCTAAAAAACACCTCGGCAATTTGGCGGACAGGGAGACATGGAATGGCCTAGCGACCTAGAGCGCTTTGCATTTGGGTCTACCCAGAGCCCGAGTCTGTGAGATAATTAGCGCACTCGGGTGCCTGGTATTCGGCGAGGATTTCGACGCAAGCGTCTGAGATGACGTCGTTGGTCCCCGCTAGGATTAGGGCGTCGCGAGTGGACGCGAAGCTTTAGCCCAGATTGTCCGACTGTTCTTCAATAAAGACAACGACTTACTTCACGTCGGTATAGCGGTCATCGTTGGGTGTTTTTCCAACTTCCGAAAAGGACCTCGATCGAACGGCAGCAGCCCGGCAATTACGGCGGTTGACATCCAATGAATATGAATTCATATTCATATCGCGGGCGAACATCGCTCTTTTCTGAACGGGGCAACGATCATGAATTCGATTTTCCCATTCGCTATTATGACAGCGGCGGTTATTGCCGGCGCCGGTACGGCGCAGGCTGATGACGCCGGGCTCGCAGGCAAGACCGTCTGTGTAAATCGATATGCGTCTGCCCCGGTAATCGACGACGTCCTGAAGGGCTTGGACGTCGGGTTGAAGTCGGCAGCCGGCGGGAAGATAGTGCAGAACATCCAGAATCCCGAAGCCGACGCAGGAACGCAGCAGACAATCTCGCAACAATTCGCCAATGGCGGATGCGACGTGATTGTGGTCGTCGGCACAGCGGCAGCCCAATCGATCGAACAAGCGACCAAGTCGGTCCCTGTGGTGTTTGCCGGCGTTTCCACGCCGGTTGAGGCTGGCCTGATAAAGTCGCTCGACATTCCCGGCGGCAATATGACCGGGGTCTCTGATCCCCTTCCCGTCGAATCGGAGATCGACGGAATGTTGAGAGTGCTGCCAACTATCGAAACAATTGGGCTTATTTACAAAGTTGGGGATCCCGCCGGCGATCCGCTCGCTGCTCGCGCTGTCACCCACATTAAGAGCAAGGGCCTCAAACAAGTCACAGCCGCTATCGCCAACGCCGGAGATACGACTCAGGCCGCACAATCGCTTGTTGGTCGGGTGCAGGCGATAGAGTTCCCCTGTGATACGACCACAATCTCCGGAATGGCGGGCGCGCTCAAAGTCGCTAACGATGCAAAGCTTCCGGTATTCGGATGCACCTCGGATGCTGTGAAAGGCGGTGCGATCCTGGCGGGCAGTTACAGTTACGTAGACGTTGGCAAGGACGCTTCTAAGCTTGTCTTGGAGGTTTTGAAAGGCAGCGCTCCTGCGACAATGCCGGTCATCATCCCAAAGATCACGGGTTTTGAACTCAACAAGACGCAGGCTGCAGCGTTGGGTCTGAAGATTCCTGATGATATGCTCTCGTCGGCCGTAAAAACGTACTGAGGGAGATACGAATGTTGACCAGCGTTCTCGTAATAGGCATCCAAATTGGGTTGCTTTACGGCCCGTTGGCGCTTGGCATATATCTCGCCATCAACGTGCTTAGCCTTCCAGATCTAACGCTAGAAGGTTCGTTTGGACTTGGCGGTGCGGCCGCTGCGAGCGGTCTTGTGATGGGTCTCGACCCGATCTCCTCACTCCTATTTGGGATGCTCGCAGGCGCGTTGGCTGGACTGCTCACGGCGCTTTTGCATGTCGTGCTACAAATGAATGTTCTGCTCGCTGGTATCCTCATGACGACCGCGGCCTGGTCTATCAGCATTGCCGTCATGGGAACCGGCAACGTTTCGCTCATACGTTTTGACACCATATTTACTTGGATACAGTCGTTAGGATTTGGCAATCAGGCGTCAAGCATCATTGCGGCTGGCGTCGTAACTCTTGTGCTGTCCGCCTTGTTGGTCTGGCTCCTACAAACTGGATACGGGCTTGCCACTCGCGCAAGTGGACTGAATATTCAGACGGCCCGCAGCCTCGGCATTCGCACTGAAAAGCATCAGGTGATCGGTCTAATGATGGCCAATGCGCTTGCCGGCTGCTCCGGCGCCCTCGTTGCGCAGAGCCAAGGTTTCATGGATGTCTCGATTCAGGGTGGAGTCATCGTCGTCGGCCTCGCGGCTTTAACGATCGGAACGAGCGTTGTGCGCTCGGACAAGGTCGCAGTAAATGTTGCAGCTGTCGTCGGTGGGGTCGTCATTTACCGTTGTATTGTCGCGTTGAGTTTGCGTCTTGGCGTTCCGCCGAATTTCGTTCGTTTGATCACTGCGCTTCTTGTGTTTGCGTTCATCGCGGTTCGCCTGCATGGCAAAGGAACGTTCACACTCGCAGGGTTCGAGAGTTGGAGAGTTCGCCGTCGCAAGCATTTGCAATTCTTGGAGAACGACCGTGTCTCAAGCCTGCTTTGACAAGGGCGCGTCGGCTCCTGCAATTCGCCTCAATCACGCGACCAAGCGATTTCCTGGTCTAGGAAAGAGAGAGGTGTTTACCGCCCTGGACAGACCTTAGCCTGGACGTTGAGTGCGGTTGCTGCGTCGCACTGATCGGCTCCAATGGCGCTGGCAAGTCGACGCTGCTGTCGATCCTTATGGGAACATTGCTGCTCGATGAGGGCTCGCTCCATATCGATGGAGAGGACCTCAGCGAGACCTCCTCTTGGGAGCGCGCATCGCGGATCGCTTTGGTTCGACAGAATCCTGAGCACAACGTGCTATCTGCGCTGAGCATCGAGGAAAATTTCGCGCTTGCCTTTATGGGTCGTCAACGGGCATTCGGGCTGCGCCGTTACGACCGTACTGTGGTGCGGGAAGCCGCGCGCGACGCGCTCCGCAAGTTCGGCATGGGACTGGAAAATCAACTCTCTGAGTCAACGGGAACTCTTTCAGGCGGACAACGGCAGGCGGTCGCGATTGCCATGGCGGCGGTGCGCAACCCGCGCGTGCTCCTCTTGGACGAACATGTATCGGCGCTCGATCCCAAGCGCGCCCGAGTTGTGTCGGACGTCACCGAGCAGATCGTGCGTGCTCAATCCATCACTACAATCATGGTCACCCATGATCTCGGTCACGCACTAGCCCATTCGGACCGGGTTTTGATGATGCATCGCGGGAAGATAGTGATGGACCTCGCCGGGAGAGAGAAAATCGGTCTCACGCTTTCGGCGCTTGCCGCGAACTTCGAGGATCTGGTCGGTGAGGCCCTTCCAGATCGCACGCTGTTGGCGACCGCGTCGTAACCTCACATCAAGGAAGCTACGTTGGCCAACTCAAGCACCTCCCGAAAGGAAGCAGCGAAGGCTACAGCGAAAAGCCGTGTGCCGCTCGGGGATCGCTACGCGGCGATGCTAAATGGGCAAATTGACGGAATGAACGGCGAGGGAAAAAGCGAGAAAACCCGCGCCAAACTTAAGTATGCCGCTGTTGAATGCCTGAGCGAAAGCGATCTTGCCAACTTAACCATAAGCGCGGTGACCCGCAGAGCGAACGTGGCCGCAGGCACGTTCTATCTCCACTTCGACGGCATCCGCAGTCTCGCGATCGAGGTCTTTTCTGAGTTCGCCGCTGTCGACATTGCCCCCGCGATTCCCAAAAGTGACGAATTCGGGGATCTCTTCTCGCAGATGAAAGCAACATTCGCCGAGATAGTTGGCGCATTCCGTCGGCGTAGGACGTTTTTTCGCGCCCTATTCCAAATGAAGCGGCAGGATCCTGACGCTAACGAGGTGTGGCTACGATTGACGTCGCAGTGGGCCAACGTACTTTCTAAAATCGCGATGGAGCACACAAAGCGCCCGGTTCCCCTCGCATTCGATCGCTTTATCGGCCACGCGACAAGCGCCTTTGCGGACGAGGTCATGTCTCGCATCTACATCGATGAAATATTCGGAAGCGAATTTCCAGACGATCCGGCCAACGACGAGCATGTGGCAGAGCTACTCGCTTTTACTCGACACCGAATGCTGTTTGGCATCGATCCGGACCCCACGCTTCTAAACGCAACGTCGTCGCTATTGCATTTGGTGAATTGACTTCCGCTTCATTCCAACGCCGCCGCATCGAAATGAGGAACAAACGTTGACACTCCGCTATCAACATTTTATCTCGCCCGCCGGCGCGCAGGAATTCCCCAAAGTTGTGAGGGGAGAGGGCGTCTACATCTGGGACAGCATGGGCCGGCGATTGCTAGACGGTTCATCAGGGGCAATCTCCGTAAATATTGGTCACGGGCACCCGAGGGTTCTCGAGGCGATGCGCGATCAGATGAGCCGGATCATCTACGCGCACAGCATGCGTTGGGACAATGATCCCAACGAGCGGCTCGCCGCGCGGTTGGAGCGACTGAGCAACTGGGGCTACGGTGCAGCCTTTTTCGTATCGGGGGGATCCGAAGCGAACGAGGCCGCCATCAAATTTGCGCGACAGGTCGCCGTTGCTCGCGGTCAGTCCTCGCGCTTCAAAATCATCAGTCGGGTGCCGTCGTACCACGGGGCAACGACCGCCCTCCTGGGAATTACAGGCGATCCTGACTACGCCGCAGCTTACAAGCCCATGTTTGTTGAAATGCCTAAGGTCGATGCGCCATTGATGTATCGCCGCCCACGGGGAGAAAGCGAGCTCGACGTTGTCGATCGCTGCGTGCGTCAGTTGGAAGATACCATTGTTCGCGAAGGCCCGGAGACGGTGCTTGCCTTCATGATCGAGCCGGTCGGCGGGGTGTCCACCGGCGCGCTGGTCTCGCCGGACAGCTACTCCACGCGCATTCGTAAAGTCTGCGATCGTTATGGCGTAATGTTAATTTACGACGAGATCATGAGCGGCGCAGGACGCACAGGGAGGTTTCTGGCGGGGCATCATTGGCCTGACTGCAGGCCAGACATCGTGACGCTCGCGAAGGGCGTCAGTGGCTCCTACGCCCCGTTAGGCGTGGTTTTGGCGTCGAGTGGAATGGTCGCGGACGTGCGCCAGGCGGGCGGTTTTAAGCACGGCCACACGTATTCCGCCAATCCGGTCAGTTGCGCCGCCTCCGACATGGTCCTGCAAGTGGTCGAGGATGAAGCATTGATGGATCGCGCCGCCGCCTGTGGCGCGGAAATTCGCTCCCGCCTCGAGGCCCTCCAGGAAAAGAGCGGAGTCATCGGAGACGTGAGAGGGCTTGGCTTGCACATGGCGGTAGAAATAGTGGCTGACCGCGAAACCAAAGCGCCATTCCCAGCTCATATCAAGGCCAGCGAGCGAATTGGAATGATCTGTCGGGAACATGGATTACTGCTCTTCTCCCGGCGGACCGCCGGCGGATCATTCGGAGAGTGGCTGATGATCTGCCCACCGCTCACTATAAACGATTCCGAGATCGATGAAATGTTGCAGTCATTCGAAGCGGGATTGCGGGCATTCGAGCGGGAGGTTTCGGATACCGCGGTGGCCGCAGCCAGCGCCTGACACTCATTTTCGCAGGTTATGCGAAGTCGCGACCCGCTGCTTGACCCAGGAAAAACGCATGGCCAAGGGACATATCGTTGGTTGGGCGCACTCAGTCTTCGGCAAATCGTCTGCCCCTGACACCATGTCCTTGATGGCCGAGGTGGGGGCGCCAGCGCTTGAACATGCCGGGATTGGACCTGGCGATGTCGACGGCATTTTTGTTGGCGTCTACAATAACGGTTTCAGCCGACAAGACTTCCAGGCGGCCCTCGTTGGTATGGGCATGCCCGAACTGGCGATCACGCCAGCGACACGATTCGAGAACGCTTGCGCGACCGGGTCTGCAGCGCTGTTCGGAGCGCTCGACTTCATTGAGGCGGGTCGCGGCCGCATTGCGCTCGTGTTCGGCGCGGAGAAAATGACTGGTCTGGCCGCTAACCAAGTAGCCGACGTCTTGATGTCCGGATGCTATCGGAGCGAGGAGGCGGACGTCAGAGGCGGCTTCGCGGGCATATTCGGCGATATCGCTCAGGCCTACTTTCTACGGTATGGTGACCAATCCGCAGTCCTCGCGGCAATCGCCGCTAAAAATCACCGTAGCGGCGTCGCAAATCCCTACGCTCATATGCGCACTGACCTCGGATTCGATTTCTGTAACACAGTGTCAGAACGAAATCCGCTCGTGGCCTCCCCCCTCCGGAGGTCAGATTGCTCTCTCGTGTCGGACGGCGCCGCTGCGCTCGTTGTTGCAGATGAAAAGACTGCGAGCGCTCTGCACCGCGCGATATCCTTCCGTAGCAGAGCTCATGCCAACGACTTTATGGCGTTGAGCCGTCGTGATCCGATTGAGTTCGACGGCGCGCGGCGGGCTTGGACTGCTGCTCTCGACGGCGCCGCGCTTACTATCTTCGACCTGGACTTGGTCGAGACGCATGACTGCTTCACGATCGCTGAGCTGATCGAATATGAGGCCATGGGATTGGCTCTGCGTGGACAGGGCTCCCGAGTGATTCTTGACGGGGTTAGTGACAAGTCCGGGCGCCTGCCGATTAATCCTTCCGGCGGCTTGAAATCGCGAGGTCATCCCCTCGGAGCCACCGGCGTTTCCATGCATGTGATGGCCTCGATGCAACTAATGGGGGAAGCAGGCGGCATGCAGATTCCGAGCGCAAATGTCGCGGGCGTATTTAACATGGGCGGCGCGGCGGTCACGAATTACGTCTCGATCCTGGAGCGAGCGCGATGACGACGATTTCCGCCGAACCGAGTGAGCCCGTCTCAAAGCGAGTGATGAATCTCGCGACTTTTGTCACGCAGTCAGCGCGACGTTACCCGGAGAAAATCGCGTTCGTAGCCGGAGAACTGACCTTTAGTTGGCGCGAAATTGAAAACCGGATTGACGCCATGTCGGCCGCCTTGATCGACCGCTTTGGAGTCCGGAAAGGTGACCGAATTCTGGTTCAGTCGCAGAACTGCAACCAAATGTTCGAGTCAATGTTTGCCTGTTTTCGGGTCGGAGCCGTCTGGGTTCCGACAAACTTTCGTCTAACTCCGAAGGAGGTAGCGCAGCAGGCGCGCGTGAGCGGCGCGGTCGGAATGATCTGCAGCAACCGCTTTATAGAGCACCAAAGTCACTGCGCCGGCGACGTAAAGCACCTCCGTTTCTTCATCTCTATAGGTAATGCGCCATTTGGGACGGACTATGATGCGATCGTCAATGAATACCTTGGGCATAGATTGGAAACGACGGCGGTAGAACGAGACGATCCCTGCTGGTTTCTGTTTACATCAGGGACTACCGGCGAGCCAAAAGCCGCAGTTCTTACCCACGGTCAGATGGCGTTCGTGATCACAAATCACCTATGCGATCTGTTACCAGGGACAACCGTCGACGATGTCTCACTTGTGGTCGCGCCTTTGTCGCACGGAGCGGGCGTTCATCAACTGACCCAGGTGGCTAGGGGCGCAACGACCGTGTTGCTGCCCACCGATCAATTCGACATAGAGATGGCGTGGGCTCTAGTCGAGAAATGGCGCGTGACCAACCTTTTCACTGTTCCGACAATTATCAAGTTGTTGGTTGAGCACGACGCGGTCGGCCGATACGATCATTCCTCGCTAAGACACGTCGTCTACGCGGGAGCGCCGATGTACCGCGCCGATCAGATACGGGCGTTGAAAGCCCTTGGCCCAGTGCTGGTGCAGTATTTTGGGCTAGGCGAGGTAACTGGAAACATCACTGTTTTGCCGCCGAACTATCATAGCCTCGATGACGGACTAGCAGCGCGCGTAGGAACCTGCGGTTTCGAGCGCACAGGCATGCAGATTTCGATCAGAACGCTTGATGGGGTTGAAGTTCCCGAGGGTGAACAAGGCGAGATATGCGTTATCGGGCCGGCGGTTTTCTTTGGGTACTACAACAATCCGGAGGCGAACCAAAAGGCCTTTCGGGATGGTTGGTTTCGGACAGGCGATCTCGGCTACATGGATCAGGGCGGCTTTCTGTATATTACCGGGCGAGCCTCAGACATGTACATTTCTGGTGGATCAAACATTCATCCTCGAGAAATCGAAGAGGCGCTTCTCGCCCATCCGGACATTCAGGAGGCGGCGGTCATAGGCATGCCCGATCCCGTTTGGGGCGAAGTAGGGGTAGCCGTATCTGTTGCGCGGTTGGAGACCGTTCTGACCTCCCAGGATCTTGAGACATGGCTCGGCGACAAAGTTGCGCGTTATAAGATTCCGAAGCGATTTTTGTTTTGGAATGAACTTCCCAAATCCGGCTACGGAAAGATTTCCAAGAAGACGATCAGAGAACGACTAAGTCAGTCTTGAATGCTACACGATCTCGCGGCGCTAAGACTCGGATACACTGATCGCAATTCAGCCCATACCAACTGTTGATTTTCGCGTGAGATTGACCCGCTTTTCCGTCGCTCTCTGACCCGCCTCTTCACGCCAGAAATTAATCGATCAATTGAGAATTTGTCGAACGTGATGGTTCAGCATCAAATGGAAAAACGGGTCAATCTGACGCGAAAATCAACAGTCGATGGTAGCCTATACCGCTAGTGGTCGAAAACTTGAAACCAGTTTGCTTTTGATATTCGCCTAAGCCTGCCCTCGCAGCTCAGCGAGCCCCAGAGCGACAATGATAATAATGCCTTTGGCGACAAGCTGCCATTCGACTGGGGTATTCAATAAGCCCAAGCCGTTGTTCATTACGCCTATTAGGAGAACGCCAATCATGGTCAGGAGTACCGAACCGGTTCCCCCGCGAGACTTGCGCCGCCTATCACGACCGCGGCGATCACGTCGAGTTCGATGCCCATGCCGTATGTCGCGGCCGCGGTGTGCACTTGCGACGCCTGTATGACGCCCGCGATCCCGGCGCAAGTCGCGCAGACGATATAAGCCATCATCTTGACGAAACGCACTCGATGACCGCTGAGGCGAGCGGCGCGTTGATTGGCCCCGATCGCGAGCGTCGAAAGCCCGAACGTCGTCCCGTACTCAACGAAGGATCCTAAAACGATCGCGCGCGACGAAAATGAGAACCGACAGCGGGACGCCCACAAGAGAGCCAGACCCGATCGCGATGAACGACGCGGGGTCCGCGGATCAGATGAAGGTCCGGGCCGCCAATCAAAAGGGCTACGCCTCGCACCATACTTAGCCCTGCCAGCGTAACGACGAACGGCGCGAGGCCGCCATAGGCGATCAGGCCGCCGTTGATGCCGCCTATCGCCGCGGCATGCGCCCAGCGCCACGCCAACCGCGAGAATTGTGTCGCCGCTTCCGCCCTCCAAGACATCGGCCGCGAACACGCCTGAAATAGCGAGGATCGGTCCGACCGAAAGATCGATGCCGCCAGTCATTATCACGAAGGTCATCCCCGTCGCCATGATCCCGATAATCGCGATCTGATGCAGCACGCTGACGAGGTTCTCAGCGGACAAAAACACAGGCTTCACGACGGCGAAAATCGCGCAAACCGTCAAGAGGGCGAGCGGTAGTGCAACGCTCGGTTGGGCGATCCAGACC
Source organism: uncultured Pseudomonadota bacterium (assembly GCA_963771455.1). GTDB lineage: Bacteria > Pseudomonadota > Alphaproteobacteria > Rhizobiales > Beijerinckiaceae > Roseiarcus. Next base: position 445,483 of record CAVYTP010000011.1, on the reverse strand, counting down.
CGCAATGCGCCGCGCGTAGATGCCGCCGACATGCCTCAGGCGCCCCCCACTTGCTCGACGATCTCCGTTCTCGGTCACGTTGTCCGCGTCGTAGACGCCCGCAACGCGGCCAGCGCGCATCACCATTATACGGTCGGCGATGGTCATCACCTCCTCGATGTCCGAGGAGACGACCAGGACGGCTGTACCGCCCGCCTTCAGCGCCCGAAGAATCGCGTAGACTTCGGCCTTCGCGCCGACGTCCACGCCGACGGTAGGTTCGTCGAGGATCAGTATTCTCGGCGCACGGAGCAGCCATTTGCCAATCAGGACTTTTTGCTGGTTGCCGCCGCTGAGCTTGCGCGTCTCGATGCCCGGGTCGGCCGGAGAGACAGACAGGTCGGCGATTTGGCGCGCTGCGCCTTGTGCGGTTTTCCGCTGGCTGAGCAGTCCGAATTTCGAACACATATCCAGCACCTGCCATAACCAGGTTGCGCTCGACCGACATCGTCAACATCAACCCGTCTCGATGACGGTCTTCGGGCACAAAGCCCACTCCTTGCCGGATCATTGTGATCGGCGACTTGGGCCTCGCGAGAACGCCCTCGATGAACAATTCGCCGGCGTCGAACGGGTCTGCGCCGAATATGGCGCGCACCAGTTCCGACCGCTTCGATCCGATCAGGCCCGTCACGCAGAACACTTCCCCCGAGCGCACCTCGAAGCTGACGTTTTCGAACGCGCCAGCACGGCTCAATCCTTTGCAAACCAGTCGGGCCTCACCGACCGACGCCGGACGATCGGCGTCGTCTCGCATGTATCCTCGATTCGGCCGCGAGCCTTTCGCCGATAAACTTGCGCAGCAACGCGCCTCGCGAAATATCGGCGACGGCGCAATCCTCGACAACGCGTCCATCGCGCAAAACGGTGAGGGTGTCGCAGATGGCGAAGATTTCGTCGAGCATGTGGGAGATGTAGACGACGCCGACGCCGCTCGCCTTGAGAGCTCGGATCGTCTCGAACAGACGCGCCACATCGCGATGTGAGAGCGACGCGGTCGGCTCATCCATCAGCAATATGCGCGCGTTCAGCGCAAGAGCCTTGGCGATCTCCACCTCTTTCCTCTTTACGGTAGGCAAGTCTCTGACCTTCGCGTCGAGATCGAGATCGATCCTACGAAGCTTGAGCAGTGTTTCAGCTTCGCGGCGCTGGCGTCCGCGATCCAGCAAACCCCATCCGCGCGTCGGTTGCCGGCCGAGGAAGATGTTGTCGAGCACGCTCATGGCCGGCGCGAGATTCGAGTGCTGATAGATGCACGCCACTCCGTGAGCCAACATGCGCGCAGGATCGCCAGGCTCAATGGTCGTCCCGTTGATTTCGATCTGACCGGCGTTCGGGCGCACCGCGCCGGTAGAAATCTTGATGAGGGTCGATTTCCCCGCCCCGTTCGCACCGACCAGCGACCGAACCTCGCCGGCGCCGACTACGAGCGAGGCGTCAGCCAACGCCACGAGGGAGCCATAAGTCTTGGTGAGGCCTGTCGCTCTGAGCAGCGCGCCGCCGCTCACGCTTCGACCTCGCCCTGCCGCGCGCCCGTCAGAAACTGCCAGCGATCGTAGGCGACGGCGCCCAGCAAGATTAACCCTGTCAATACCGGCTGGGCGTAGGTCGTGACGCCGACGAGATTGAGGCCGATCAGGATCACGCCCATCAGGAATGCTCCAATCACGGGGCCAAAAGCGTCGCCGATTCCGCCCTGCAGGCTGACGCCGCCGACGATGGCCGCGGCGATGGCCGACAATTCGATGCCGATGCCAAGATTTTCCTGCGAAGTTGTCATTCGCGAAACGAGCAGCAGCGCCGACAGCCCGGCGCAAAACCCCGAAATCGCATAGGCTCGTATAATGGTTCGACCAACCCGGATGCCCGAAAGTCTCGCGGCCTCGACATTGCCTCCGACCGTGTAAACGTCTCGACCGAACTTCGTGAAAGCGAGTGCGAATTGCGCGAGCACGCAGACGATCGCCATACCAAAGAAGGAGTAGGGGAACCAACCGAGCAAATCGTCGAAGCCAAGGACGAAGCGATCCTCGATCGCACAGGTCGCAAGCTCCGGAAAAATTTGCCGGCCCGAGATCGCGTAGGTTATTCCACGGTAAGCGGCCATCGTCGCCAATGTGGCGATGAAAGGCTGCAGGCGTACGACGACAATGAGCAGGCCGTTGACGGCTCCAGCCGCCGTCGCCGCCGCCAGCATCGCGGGAACCACAATCGCTCCCGGCCAATGAAAGACAAGCAAGAGGTCGAAGCCGATCATGCCTGTCAGAGCGAGAACCGCGCCTACGCTGAGATCGATCCCGCCGAGCAGAATGGGGAACGCCTGCCCGACCGCGAAAATCCCCATGTGCGAAAAGTCGACCAGAACATTCTCGAAATTGCCGACGGTGCGGAAACTCGGCGACAAAAACGAGAACACTAGAGCCGTCCCTCCGAGGATCGAGAGCAGTCCCCGGTTGGCGAAGCCGTCGCAGATGTTTGAAAAAGGCCTCGACGCCCATGTGTTTCCAGTTCCCAATTAAAGGCAAAGCAGCGCCGGGCGTCCGGAGCCGCCCGTCTTCTCGACGAGCGGCGCGAATCACCAGCGCTGATAGGCCTGGATGGTCCCGACATTCGCCTTTGTGGCGATCACGTAGGGCATCAGCAAATGGCCCTGCGCGGCGAAGGCGGTCGCAGGAACCCCGCCTGTCGCCAACACGGTAGCGGCGGCCGCTGCGAACCGTCCCTGCTGGAATACGTCGGTATATTGCGTCCCGGAGAGGTCGCCCGCCTCGATCGCTTCGAGCGCGTCCTTTTCGCCGTCGTTGCCGAAGATCACCAGCTTAAGACCCTTCGCCTTCGCGACGTCCATCGCCCCGAGCGCCATGGAATCGTTCACGCCGTAAACCCCGGCGAGGTCCGGGATTGGCCGTCAGGATCGTCGTCAGCACGTCCTGCGCCTTTTTACGGTCCCAGTCGGCGACCTGGTCGGCGACGATCTTGATGTCGGGGAAGTTCTTCTTCATCCCATCGACGAAGCCGTTGGTGCGCTGATCGCGGATGATGATGCCAGGAGGCGCATTTAAGATCGCCACTTTTCCCTTGCCGCCGAGCATGGTCGCCCATCGCCTTGGCGATCTCGATGGCCCCGTAATAATGGTTCATCTCGACATGCGCGGCATGTCGGCCGTCGAATCGATGTTGAGCGTGATGACGGGAATGCCGGCCTTCGCGGCCTTCTTTATCGAGGGGGCGAGGCCGACGCTGTCGACCGGCTGGACGAAAATGACGTTGACGCCGTCGTTGATGACCGTGTCCATCAGGCTGATCTGAACGTCGGCTTTCGCTTGGCCATCGAGCAGTTGGAAGCTCGTATTCGGCTGGATCGAAAGGACTTCCTGAATTCCTTTCGCCCATGCGGTCGAAACCGTGTGTGGCTGGAACTGAATGAAGGCCATCTTGAAGCTCTTGTCCGCGGCGAGCGCGCGACCACGCGACCTTGTAACGACGTCGCCGCCGACAACGGCGCCAGCTGTCGTTCCGGCCGCCAGGGCGCCTAGGGCTAGGCTTCTCAACACGTCGCGTCGGTTTGCAGCGGACTGCGCTGCCGACTTGTCTGCTTTGGACATTCCTGTTCCTCCTATGCTATGTGTCCTTTTTTTATAAAAGACATACGATGTCAACAGATCCCCTTGGTATGTCAATTAGATTCCCAAAACGCCTCTGAATGTTTGACCCCTCTGCTCCGTTGAATCAAATTAGAGTTGTTCGCTACCGCTTCGTCTTCACCCTCCGTTCGCTCGAAGCGGTATTTTACAGGATAGTAATTGGTTGGGACGATCACAAATGGTCGCCGCGAGGTCGTCGGGATTCTCCGAAACCGCGTCCCAACGTTCGAGAAGGCGATCGGCCTGCGGCGCATATGAATGAGTCAATCTCTGCGTTGGGAGACGAGATCCTCGCTCTACTTTCAAGACGGCCAGATTTACGCGGTCATGCATTCGAAGCGGCCCGATAGGGCCGTCGCCGAGGGAGTTGCGATCGGCCGTTGTCTTGACGACCGCGATCGGGCCGATGTCTTGGCCAGCGCCTCGCGCTCGGTCGACGAACAGGTCGGCGTGCGCCTGGAGAAAACGGCTGGCGCCGAATTGCGAAATGCGCCGGGTCATGTGACCACAACCATCGCCTTGATCAGACCCGCCTTCTCGCGCGCCCATCTCGGCAGATCGGCGACCACGGCGTCGAGATTGTACGGTGTGTGATGAGTCTGTCGATGGGCACGTCACCGCCCTGGATCGCCGACATCACAGTCTCGAAATCCTCTAGCGTCGCGTTGCGGCTTGCGAGAAGCGTCATCTCGCGCTTGTGAAAGTCGGGATCGAAAAACGAAATCGTGTCCTTAACCAGGCCGACCAGTAACGTATCGCCCGCCGTGGGCGGTGAAGGAAAAGCTCGCCTCCATCGAAGCCTTGTTGCCCGTGGCGTCGAACACGACGTCGAAGCCGTCGCCTTGCGACGCCCTCGCGACCAGACCGGCCACGTCGTTCTCGGCGAGCAAGGTCGAATCGATCGCCCGCAATATCGGGGCGCAAAGCCAAGGCGTTCAGCCTCGCGGTCCATCACAGTGACCGCCGCGCCGGCGAGTCGAGCAAACAGCGCCACGCCGAGGCCGATCGGACCTGCGCCGACGACCAACGCCCGTTCGCCCCCGTTGAACTCCGCTGCGGCGCACCGCGTGGGCGCCGATCGCGAGAAACTCGACGCTCGCGGCTTCATCTGGCGACAGTCCGCCAGCCGCAATGAGGTTTTCCTCCGGAACGCAGATCTCCTCGCACATGCCGCCGTCGCGATGGACGCCGAGCACGCCGATATGCATGCAAGCGTTCGGAAGGCCCTTTCGACAGGCGTGGCATTGACCGACAGGCGATGTAGGGATTGACGATTACCAACTGGCCGCACGGGAACGCGGCTTCCTTCGGTCGCCTCCGCGACGTATGCGGCGAGCTCATGCCCGAGTACGCGCGGATATTCGAGGAACGGCTGATTGCCCTTCATAGATATGATAGTCGGTGCCGCAGATGCCCGACGCGGGCGATATTCAGCCGCACTTCGCGAGGTTGACGGGCGCCACTGCGCGCGTCTCCAACACGAGATCGCCCGGCTGACGACAAACGATGGCTCTCATTTCGGGACGCCTTTCCTTCGGCTCGCGGTCGCTCAAACGCTAGACGCCGCTCAACCGCTTCTTTTGCAGATTGTCCAAATAGACCACGAGGGCGATCAGCAGTCCCTCCAATACCATTTCCCAAAACGGATCAATGTCGAGCAGGACGGCGCCGTTGCTCATCGTGGTGAACAGGACGGCGCCGCGACGGCGCCCAGCACGGTGCCGCGGCCGCCGAACAGGCTGGCGCCGCCCACGACCGCCGCGGCGATCGCCTGGAGTTCGTAGGCGTTGGCCATCGAGGGCGAGGCGACGCTGAGCCGCGAGACCAGCAGAACGCCGCCCAGCGCCGCCAGGCCGGAACTCAGCACGTAGGCGACGACCGTGATGCGGAAGACGGGAATTCCCTGGCGACGCGCGGCCTCGGCGTTCGAGCCGAGGGCATAGAGGTAGCGTCCGGTTCGGGTATAGGCGAGCGACGTAGTGGACGAACGCCGCGACGCCGAGCATGGTCAAGGAAGAGGTTGGGTATCCCGAAGACGTGAGCCGCGCGCGAAGTCCTTTATGCCGACTGGGCAAGCCGGCAACCGTCATGCCACCGACACAAGAGAGCGCGAGCCGCGATAAACCTGAAGCCCGGCCAGCGTCACGATGAACGCGGGAATGCCGAGCTTGCCGACCGCCGCGGCATTGACGAGGCCAACGAGCAGTCCGACCGCCATTGTCAGCGGCGATCGCAAACGCAACGCCATAGCCGTGCGACAGCAGTTGGGCAACCAGCACGCCGCAGAAGGCGACGACGGATCCGACCGAAAGGTCGATGCCGGCGATGATGATCGTGCACAGCACGCCGATCGCGATGATCGCCGCGACCGATACTTGCCGCATCATGTTGCTGATGTTGCCTTCGGTGAGAAAGTTCGGGCGCCAGATGGAGAGCGCGATCCAGAGAGCAATGGTGAATGCGATCACATATGTCTCGACCGGCAGTCTCTGAAAAAGCGAGCCCGCAAGAACGACATCTTGATCACTGTCCCTTGAAGCCAGCGCCCGGAACCGTGACGAGCTGAAATGATCAGGGGCCGAGGCGGAAGCACGCCCCGGATTCAGTCCGATCTGCCGCTAGTTGCCGACGAACGGCGCCAAGTGTGCGCTTCGTGACGTCGAGGAGGCCCGCAAAGGCGGGATCGTCCATATTGGCTTTTGTCACAGTGCCGACGCCCGTGTCGACGTTTTTCGGCAGGCGTACCCCGTGCGCGGCGGCAGTAGCCGTACCAGACGCCGGCATACCCCATCATATAGGGGTCCTGAATGACCAGGGCGTAGATCGAGCCGTCCTTGAGATGCTCGACCTCGCCGGCATCGGCGTCGAAGGCGACGAGGCAGAACTTTGACGCCGAGCTTCTGTTCGGCGATCGCGGTGCCCGCGCCCGTACCCATTTGCGCGTTGTCGGCAAAGACGCCCGACAAGATCGGAGTCCTTGGTCAGCATGTCCGCCGTCAGGCTCATGCCCTGCGGCTTCCTCGTTGTTGGCGACACGATTGCCGACGACCTTGATGTCCGGATAAGCCGTGATCCCGTCCTTGAAACCCTTGTCGCGGGAATCGAGGGATTCATGGCCCGCCATGGCGGTGAGGAACCGACCTTGCCAGCGGCTTTGCCTGTCCGCTCCTTGATGCACTGCGCCATGGCGATCGGCCGCCGCCTTGCCGCCCGCTTCGTTGTTGGTGGTAAGGAAGGAGGCATATTTGTCGGTCTTTGCGCCGGAGTCGATGACGATCACGGGAATACCCGCGTCGCGTGACCGCCGCGATCGGATCGCCGAGCGCCTCGAAGATGGTCGGCGCGATGACGATGGCCGCCGGCTTCTTGCTCGGCGGCGCTTTCGAGAATCGAAATCTGCGCCGCGGCGTCGTCCTTCGGCGAGCCGAGTTCCTCGACCTTGACCCCGAGCTCCTTGCCGCGCCTGCTCCGCGCCTTTGAACACCCACTGCCAGTATTCTGACGTCGTCGCTTTCACGATGACGGCGACGCTATCTTGCGCGCTGCGCGGCCTGAGGCCGGCCAGGGCGAACAGCGCCGCGCGCAGCCAACAACATGCTCTTCCGTCATTATTTCCTCCCTGTTACGACGCCTTCAGGCGGCGTTTCTGCGTTCGGCATAGCCAGTCATGTATTTGATCAGCGTTTCTTGGTTTGTTTCCTCGGATCGCGTCACGTGCACAACGACGTCCGCGGAACATCACCGCGACACGGTCGGCGACTTCGAGAATTTCGACGAGATTGTGACCGATATAGATGACGCCGGCGCCGTGACGCCGCGAGTTGGCGGGCGTGATGGACCACCTTCTCCCGCTCCATCACCGCGAGCGCGGCGGTCGGTTCGTCCATGATGACGACCTTGGCCTTCCAGTAGATCGCGCGCGCGATCGCGACCGCCTGGCGTTGACCGCCGGAAAGTCGCGCGACCGTCTTGGTCTTGGCCGGGATGGTGCTCTGCAGCCGCTCAAGCAGCGCCGCCGTCTCCATGCGAATGCGCCGCTCGTCGACATAGGGAAGGATGCCCAGGAAACGACCCATCGGCTCGCGTCCGAGAAACACATTCGCGCCGACCGATAGATCGTCCGCAAGCGCAAGATCTTGGTAGACGGTCTCGATGCCCCGCGCGCGCGCCTGACGCGGAGAGAGCCCGTCGATGCGCTCACCTTCCAATTCGATATGATCCGGAATCAGCGCGATAGACGCCGGCTATATGTTTGATGAGCGTCGATTTTCCTGCCCCGTTGTCTCCGACCAGCGCCAGCACCTCTCCCCCGTTGAGGGTGAGATCGACGCCACGAAGCACCTCGACCGGCCCGAAGCTCTTTCTTAGGTCTCGTACCGTGAGAACCGGTTGCATGTGTTTTTTGCGCCAATAAAAAATGTTGTCTCTTTGCGATAAAACGCAGTTGAACGCAGAAATAGTCAATCTGTTTTTTATCGCTCAAAATTGAGTATAAAGGACGTAACTTGGCCAGCGCCGCCTGGGGGCGGCCGATTGCAGGTGAACTTGATGCGAGGCGAAACTGTCTACAAACAGGCTTTCAACGCCATGATTGACGACTTTGCCGCTAAAAAGAAGAACAGTCCTTTGCCAACTGAGACAGCGCTGGCCCGGCAATTTGGAGCAAGCCGCACTAACGTTCGCAAGGCGATCGCCGAAATGCGCGACCGCAAATTGATCAAAAATGTCGAGGGGAGTGGGTGGTTGCCCGGCGTTCCCAGGAAATCCGAACACTTCCCGTTGACGAAACCGTTGCGACCTCGGCGCGGGTCGAAAAGAAATTTATGGAGTGGATGCTGCGCGGCGACCGCAAACCTGGCGACTGCAATCAACGGACTGGAATTGGCGCGGCAATTTGAGGTGTCAACCAGCGCGGTACGGGAGTATCTTAATGGGTTCAGACGCTTTGGACTCATCGAACGTCGGCCGAATTCCAGTTGGATCATCCGCGGGTTCACGCGCGAATTTGCTCTTGAGATTTTCGAAGTGCGCGATCTGTTCGAAACGCGATCGGCGATGGCGTTCGCGAGCCAACCTCAGAGTTCGCCGATTTGGGAGCAAGTTGAAGGCGCTGGAGGAAGAACATCACTCTTTGCTGCGCCGCATCGGCGCGGACTTTCACGACTTCTCCGATCTTGATGAACGCTTCCATCGGCTGATTTACGATACATCGAAAACCGCTTTATTGTAGACTTTTACGATCTCATTTCTTTGATCTTTCACTACCACTATCAGTGGAGGAAGGTCGACGAGAGCGCGAAGAAACCAGTGCGCGATCCACGAGCACCTCGACTATATCGAGGCGCTTTTTAGCCGCGATACGAGACGGATCGAGCTTGCTTGCAAGACCCACCTGAACTCGGCGCGAAAGACGCTGCTTGCATCGATCGAAGCGCCAGAGAACCGTGACCGTTCGGGTCCAAAAACGAAACAGCGTCGCTAGGGCGCACTATTTTCTGGAAGCAAAACTGTGAGAAGGCCGACGAGACCTAGGAAGATAAGCAAGCGCACTTCATCGACGCGCGTGTGTCGATAGCTAACGAAGGAACGCCCGGTAGCGTCGGTCATAATGGCCTCACTCACGACAGGGGAAAGTAATCACCGAGGACTGCGCGCCAAATATGAAGCGCCTCCCCTTGCCGTCCTATCGCCTCGGCCCGCGCCGCCAATGCGACCTTTCCTTGTGCCTCACGCAGGGCCGTCTTCGCCTTCGCTATCAAGTCCGAAGTCATTCGGTCCGAAACCGGCGGCCCAAGCCCCGCAGGATCGGGCCAGGCGCGGCTGATATCCCCTTCCGCCCCAGCGAAGAAATTGCGCACCTCCTGCGGGTAGCTGGCGAAAGGAGCATCCACATTCCTTCCGCCATAACCTCGATCAGGAACGAGGGTTTGATAGGTCTGCCGTTCGCCCGATTCCATCCCTTCAGCATTTTGACGAGAGGAATCCACAGGCCGCTCAGGTCCTTATTTTTAGCGGTTGCTTGCTCCCGGTGCTTCGTCGGATTGGCTTTGATCCATGTGCCCGTGACTTTGTCGGGAATTTCAAAGTCGGCGTCGCGCTCCAAAGCCGGCACGGCATCAATGCTTAAGACCTTCCCGTGATGGTCCTCGGGATACCAGTTCTTCTCAAACTCAATTGCTACCGACCGCCGGGCCGATATCCACTGTTCCATAGGTTTTTTTCAGGTGGGTTTCAAAAGCCTCAACGTGTCAATCGGCGGTTTATCCCGACGCCATTTTCCTTTTCGCCCATGACGAAGAAGACATCCACATACTTCAGCGGCTTCGTCTTAGTGTGGCGCCTGTAAGACCCAGACAAAAAGTCCGTCTTGATATCAAAACCCGCGCGGACGCAATTGCGCACCGAGGTATGCCGCTTTTCCGCGTCCTTTTGCTCGGTATCGCTCAACTCCAGCCGCTGCCGAAACTTTTCAAACGCGTCCGAGGTGCTCAACATGGCGTGCTACCTCCAATAAGTCGCGCTAGCGGACAACTGGCCAGCGGAGATGCTCGTGCCCGCTTGCCGCGCTGTCAGCTGCCCGGTGCTCAGAAACGGGCTGTCGATGAAGCCGGAAACGTAAGGGGCATCAGGGAGCTTGCAAAGAAGGATGCGTACGTGCAATCGGCCGTAGGGCGCGCAGACTTCGCAATCAGTCGGCGCAGGTAAGCCTTGTCGGGCCACATGTCGTCATTGACCCCGAGGCCCACGTAGCCGAGGGGAAAATCCCACCGCGCAGAAGCGGTCGAAGCGCCGCGTTTGAAAAATTCGACCACAATCGATTGCAGATGACGTGAATAAAGCCACGTCTGGATTCCGTTCTCGACAACGGGCCAATCCTGCATCAGTTTGTCTGGGCTGAGCCTTTTTCTCTGATTACCTCGCGCAATGAATTGCGGAAGTTATCGCTTAGAAAAATAACGTTCTGAGCGAACGTATAAGTGTTCCCGTGACCATTGACGTTTGCATGAACGCCCATAGCCTTAAGCCCTCAGAAATTCCAATCAACGGTGAGATCACTTTTGCCAGACACTGCGGCAGCAGCATCCTCAGCGTCGGCGCGTACATCCTCAGCGACATCGAACACTCTGATGCGCGGCGAGGTCTTTGCGAGAGATTTTTTCACCCAGTCTATGTTTTCGGCGTCGCAGGGAACGTGCATCGTCCAATCGCCCGCCGTCGGATTCCAGGTAAGCGCATCCACGACTGCGCCCGCATCGACCGCCTTCTTCCCGAACCGGCAGTAGATTTGCAGCTGAGGACCGACCCCCTCAAAAAGTATGGCGCGCTGAGCCGGCAACTCGTCGGTGATAATCGAACCCACCACGCTGCCGGCGGCACGCAATTGCTCGACGTCTTTGGAGTCGGGACCGGTCACAAGTTCGACGATTTGTTTCCAGGTATAACTGGCGGACTCCTCTGTTCCGTTCCGCCGTCGGGCGCACCGGGCTGCTAACCGAAAGGCCGATGGACCGCGTTGACGCCTGGCGCATGGTCCAGCTCCGCGCCGCCGACCTGGGGCGCGCGCGTTCGCATCGGCTGCCACACGTTTCGCGCGCCGGGGATCACGGCCTATCTCGAAGCCCGCGGCACGTTGGAGAATGCTCAAGCCATGGCGGCGCAGGAAAGCCCGCGCACGACAAAGCTTTATGACCGCACCGGCGACGAAATCACGCTTGACGAGGTCGAACGGATTGCAATTTGAAGGGTGCCCCGCCCGCAGCGTCGGCAACCTGAAATTCAGCGACTCTTGCCGCCGACATGCGGGCCGAATATCTGCGGCTTTAGTTCCCAAGGCGGACCGATAGCTATCTCCCTTTTGCCGGCGTCTCCATAAATCACAAAATCGGCGCTTGAAGTTTTCGGCTGAAAGTTGGGGCCTTCTGAGAGATCACGCGCGCGAGGTAGGTTATCTACTAAGCAACCGCGGCAAGCGTTTCGTCGAGCCAGTCGAGGACGCGCTGGTTAAACCAGGCGCGCGCGCCGGACTCGCAATGTTCTCCAGCCCCTTCTGACGCCTTGAAGGCCAAAAAGGTCTTGTCGCAGGTCAGCCGATCGTAAAGGTCGCGCGCGGTCGCGCCGATCTCGTCATTTTCGGCTGAGCAGACGAGGGTCGGGCAGCCAATCGCTTCCGGACGCTCCGACACATAGTCAACGGTCAACCTCAGATAGTCGATCGGCGTTTTAACTCCATGCACGAGCAGGCCGCGCCTCAACGCCCAGCCCCTCGAGACCTGGCGGAGGCGGCGGGAGAGGACGAATTCGAGGATGCGCGGGACGAGCCCTTCGCGTTCCATCAGCCGGCGCGCGACAAAAGGCGGCAGGCGGCGTTTCATCTCCTCGAACAGGGAGAGTTCGCCGGGATCGGCGATCAGCGCGGCCAAGCGTGGTTCGAAGCTCGCCGCGCGAGGCGCGAGATAGCCGCCAAAGCTGACTCCCATCAGTGCGATACGCCTTCGGTCCACCTCGGGGCGTGTAAACAGATAGTCGACGACCGGGCCGATTACCTTCTCCCAGTCGGGGCGGAACATGAGCCCGTCCTCGAAGAGCGCCGCACCCTGCCCGGGCCCGTCGAACACGAGCGCATTGTAGCCGCGCGCCATTGCCGCCGCGCCGCTGAACAGAAATGCCTCTTCGGCCGTGCTGTCATACCCGCCATTGACGATCAGGGTCTTGCACGAAGCGACATCGGCCGCCGCCTTGAAGAAATAGCCATGCAAAAACTTGCCTTCGTAGGGAATTCGGATCGCCTCGCCAGCAGGAAACATCAGCTTAACGGCTCTGGTGAAGGCCTCGCGGTGGCGGCGGTAGGCGTCGAGCGCCCGCGCGTCGATCGGCGCTTGGAACAGAAAGGTCCACGCCGCGCGCCAGTAGTTGGACGCGCGCAGATAAGCGCCTCGCGCGCTCACGGAATGGCCGGCGCGCTCGCTGCGTTCAGCCGCTTCGAACAGCCGCGAGGCAAAACCCGACCACGCCGCGAACCAGCGCTCCCGATCGGCTCCGCCGATTTGGCGGGCGATCTCTAGGCATTCGGCGATCTCGGCCGCTTCGTAGCTACCATGCCCCGCCGCCCTCAGCCACTGCGCCTCGAACATCTCGTCCTTGAAAATCGCCACGGCGTTGCCTTTCGTCGGCTTAGGTTGCGCTGAGACGCGCTAGAGCGCGGGGTTGCGCTGGGGTAGCTCGCTCGCGAGGTCCGGCTCCGTACTACCTCGCGCGGGTCGGCCCTTGGCCTTCGCGCTTGATGCGGTTCAGCAGCCGGCGACCTCGGCGATCTTCTCATATGAAGGGAAACGCTTTTCAGTTCTGGCGAAAGTAGGGAAGAGATTTTGTTTTCAGCATCACAATCGGGAAGGCCATTAGGGTCGCTCCCGCAACTATCGCTCCGGCTGCGACTGCGGCGCTAAGGACGCCTTCCTTATACGCTTCGATGAATTCGGCGACGCCAATTGGCAGAAACAAAGCAATAGCTGTTACGACGCCCGGCGAGAAGCGGCCCTTGGCCCGGATGACTTGCCAGATGTGAAAAAGAACCGCGTTAATGAGCATAAGGGACGCGTAGGCTAACGGCGCCACTGGAAGGGCCGGTGCAAGCTCGGCGGAAACGATCCCTAGGACTATGACGACGGAGTTCGTAAGGTAAAAGTCATTCCATTCGACGGGAAGGGCGAGCGCCCCGCGCGCCCAATCTCGCCAGTTAAACGTATACTCTTCCATGACATGCACGGCGTAGGCGGCTGTCGCCAGCCAAGCCCATGATTGTAATGTCATTCCGTCCCCCGTCACAATTTGAATGACGCCGGAATTTAACGGCGACGATAAACTCGGGAACCTACCCCATGTTGTCCCAAATCATACAATCTTTAGGCGGCATTTCGTTGTGTTAGAGAGACAGTCGCTCTCTCAAACCCCCTCAATTCTGGCCAGAACCCCGTGGGCTGATTTTATGAATTTCAGAATTTCGAGTTAGGCGGCCCTAGTCGATTGAAGTCGCATAGAGTGCTGGCGTCGCCGCTTGAGACGCTTGTCCGTGGCTTGAACGGCGAGGCGGCGTTTTCGGTCCTTTCGCGCGTGACGCAGCCCACCCAGCGTTAACGATTTATTTCAATCAGTAAGACCCACGCATTTGCACCTGCGGCGCAGAATGAGAGTAGGAAACCGGGCACAAGCAGATAAAAGCCCGCGTCGTCTCCCCGCGCGAGCACAGTCAGACCAGCAAGCGCGACTAGGGTAACCGCCAAGCGACTGAATTGGACCATCTGGGTTGTACGGAGCCGGTAAGCGGGATCAACGGTCTCAAGGTAGACACGTTGCAAACGGACGGTGCCCAAGAGGGCCACCGCCCCGGCCGCAAAGATTTCTCCGCCCAGCAGGCGGAGCGGTTGCGCCGGGACGAGAGGCAATGACGCGACCACAATCACCAGGAACAGCGTCACTAGAGCTTCGAGCCCTCTATCCGCCATGCGGCCAAGCTCAAGAATCCTTGCTTGATTGACGGAGACGCTCACGAATAGAAGACCTGCCAGCGCGGCTGACGCGCCGAGCTGCCCAAGGAAGAAGTTGGACCATCCATCCATCTCTTCACCTAAGCGGAGATTGGGAGAGCTGCTAGACCCCAACGCTCACTTTGCCGCGCTCGCCCCTTCAACCTCCACCTGCACATGTCGTGAAGGGCAGAGCCGTTCGTGGCAGCGGCATGCTGCCTTCTTGCCGAAGAGAATATAGTTTATCTTGTTGAAAAAAAGTAATAAACCGTCTGAACGTAACGTCATTATGTTACGCAAGGAAGCTCAGCCGAACGTCGGGTTATGGCTTGTTAGTCCCCCGTGAATTAACCCGAGTCTCCCGGATAGCTTGGCATTTCCGGGCATTTGCAAGTATTGATTTGCCGGATTTTGCGGTGTGGACGAGCGTTAGTCTTGCAAATTGAGTTGGGCTGCGAGGCGTGATTCTCTGGTCGCGAAGAGGCGAATTCGGAGCTTCGCGATGCGGCCGAGAGAACGTCGGGACAGTGGGCAGAGCGACCTGTTTCGGGCGCGGCTCGATCAGATCGTCGATTTGAACCATGCGCTGGCGAAGCTCGGTCGATCGATCGACTGGCGGTTCCTCGAGGAGCGGTTCGGCGAGGTCTATTCGGATACGAGCGGCCAGCCCCCGCTGCCGACGCGGTTGATGGCCGGCTTGGCGATCCTCAAGCACATGCACAACCTCTCGGACGAGGCCTTATGCGAGCGCTGGCTGGAGAACCCGTATTTTCAGCTGTTCTGCGGCGAAGAGTTCTTCCAGCACAAGCCGCCGTTCGACCGCTCGTCGCTGACGCGCTGGCGCCAGCGCATGGGCGAAGAGAAGCTCGTGGCGCTGATCCAGGAGAGCCTGAACGTCGCCACGCGGACCGGCGCCGTCAAGCCGGCGGATTTCACCAAGGTCATTGTCGACACCACGGTGCAGCCGAAGGCGGTCGCATTTCCTACCGACGCCAAGCTGATGCATCGTGCGCGCGAGCGGCTGGTTCGGCTCGCCAAACACCATGGCGTTTCGCTTCGCCAATCCTACGAACGGGTCGGCAAGTACGCGCTCATCGCCCACCAGCGTTACGCCCACGCCAAACAGTTCAAGCGCGCAGGCCGCGAGTTGCGCCGGGTGAGGACCTATCTCGGCCGCGTCTGCCGCGATATTGTGCGCAAGATCAAACGCAATGCGCGGCTGGAGGGCGTTTTCGCCCGGCCCCTGTCTTTGGCGTTCTGCTGTGCGCGATCAGCGACAGAAGCAGCGCGGGAAAAAGATCTATTCCCTGCACGCGCCCGAGGTCGAGTGCATCGGCAAGGGTAAGCCTCATCGGCCCTACGAGTTCGGCGTCAAGGTCTCAGTCGCGACCCCGCTCAAGCGCTGCAAGGGCGGCCAGTTCATCGCTCACGGAAAGGCGTTGCCCGGCAACCCATATGACGGCCACACGCTGGCGAGGGTGATCCCGGAAATGGAAGCCCAGATCGGCGTCAATCTTTCCCGCATCGTCGCCGACCGCGGCTATCGCGGCCACAACGCCCCGCACGACCACAAGCTCAAGGTCTATATCTCAGGCCAGAGGCGCGGCGTGACCGAAGCCATCAAACGGGACCTGCGCCGCCGCCCAGCGGTCGAGCCGGTCATCGGCCACGTCAAGTCCGACCACCGCATGGACCGCAACTTCCTCATCGGATCACACGGCGACGCCAACAACGCCGTCCTCGCCGCCGCCGGCTACAACTTCAGACGCCTACTCGCCTGGCTGAGGCTTTTGTTGCGCCTGCTGTCGGACGCCCTAGAAGCCGGTCAGATCGAGCAGGCTTACCTCACCGAAATCGCGTAAGCGCGTTCTTCACGGGCGACTTGTTAAGCCGTTGTTGCAATGGGCGTTTTTCAGCGACGTATATGATAAAGGTTATTATCAGATATCATCCAAAATTGCCGCAAAAATCCTTGCTGCCGTGACCAAGAGCCTATGATCGTCGGTAAGGCTTGGATGAGTAAACTCTGCGGAATTTATCTGGACCGGTACCGGTTCCTCTGAGGCGGGCCACATAGACGTTGTATACGACGTCGATTAACGCAGACTTCCATTGCCGCCCAGCTCGCTCAGAAAGGACTGGCAATCTCCTGCATAGCAAGCATTGGTGTGGGCGTTGGCGGCGATTGATCCGCTCGACATGACCCTCGCCCCGTTGATCACTTTGATCCGGGGCTCGTCCTGGTGAGGGGCCGGATTTGGCCGCGCCTCTCGGCTCCGAGGGTCGAACCATGACGAAGGCAATTGCGAATACGAAACCTACGACAATCAAACTGAGCGACGCCGAGTTCTCGATGACAAGCGCGGCAGCGCAGCGCGAGGATCGGTGCCTGACGCCACCTCCAAAGTTGAAGCCGGCGGCTGCGTCGGAAAGTTGCGGAAAAATTGATAGAGGCCGGATTGGTCCGCGAGGTCCGCGCGAAGCCGGGAATGCCAGTCTGGCGACGAGAGGAAGAAACCGGCATCGAATATTCGCTGAAACTTACAGCGGCGGGAGCACGCGCCGGCGCGATTCGCCAAGCTGACGATCGGGACCAACAATCACCAGAGGCGAAAGGGCCCGAGCAGGCGGCCCGAGGCGCGCCTGAGGGCTTGAGCGACGTGAAGGTGTCCTCTCACGGCGGCCCGCCGGCGCCGGACAGTACCGCGCCGCCGCAATCGACTTTGGTCTCAGGCGACGCTGGGTATGTAGAGACTTCGGCCGATCCTGACGAACCAAGCAAACAGTGTGTCCGCGCTGTCAGCGCCACCACGCCCGGGATCGAAGATCGCCAAGGTTCTCGACTTGCTAGGGCGCAACGAGGGGGCGTCGTTGGATGAAGTCATCGGCGTGACCGGTTGGCTGCCGCATACCGCGCGGGCCGCATTCACGGGATTGCGGCATCGCGGATATGGAATTGAACGAAGCCGGGAAGATGCCACAACCAGGTATCGCGTTTTGAATGCCTCGGTTCGTGACCCATCCCCCGAACCGCAAGAGCAACCCGCGCCTGACACCGTCGACAACAGCCTGAGTCAATCCATAGCGAACGCAACGCATCCGAAAGCCCGCACGAAGCGCAAGGCTACCGGGACTGAGAGGCCGAGCGCTCCTTGATGCTGTCGCGAGGACCACGCTGATGCGTCGGCCTCAATCGCAGCGGGCGGCGGCATTGCCTCAGGAGATCGAGCGAATCAAATCGCTCGATCTCAACGGCCTGGAAGTGCAATGGCGCAATGTCTTCGGAAAGCGTGCCCCCAGCAGCCTGCCTAGGGCTCTCATTGTCAAGATCCTGATCTACCGCCTTCAGGCCGATGTCTTTGGCGACGTCGATGCACAGCTCGCTCGGCTGCTCGAGGTCTATGCCGCACGCGGGACAGCGGTTACGGACCTTGGGGGCGAGTCCGCCAAGACGCCAGAGCGAGCGGCCTCCGAAGCGCTGACGATCAAGCCCGGCTCGGTTCTCGTTCGGGATTGGGGCGGCCGAACCCATCGTGTCATGGCGCTGGAGGTCGGCTTCGCCTGGGAAGGGAGAAACTATCGCAGTCTCTCCGAAGTCGCACGGGCGATCACCGGTACGCGCTGGAATGGTCGCCGGTTTTTCGGCGTCGGTCAAAAAGCGGAGGCGCCTCTGACGGTATCCAAAGGTCGGCAAGGAACGGACCGGTCGAGCGCGCTCACGGATGGGGGCATCAAGTGACCGCGACCCTATCCTCCGCACGTGCAAATCGCCGACTAACTCGGAACCGTGGCGCTTCCGAGATCGAGAAACGCCAGACGCTGCGGTGCGCGATTTACACCCGCGTGTCGACCGACAGTGGGCTGGAGCAGGATTTCAATTCGCTCGATGCTCAGCGCGAAGCCTGTGGGGCCTATATCCGCAGTCAGGCGCACGAAGGATGGAAGCTCGCGCCGGGCCACTACGACGACGGTGGGTATTCCGGCGGCAATCTCGATCGACCCGGTCTGACGAAACTGCTGGAGGCCGTGAAGCGCCGGCAGATCGATATCATCGTCGTCTACAAGGTCGATCGGCTGACCAGATCGCTCAGGGATTTCGCCAAACTCGTCGAGGATTTTGACGAGCACGGCGTCTCGTTCATTTCGATCACCCAGTCATTCAGCACCACGACCAGCATGGGCCGGCTGACCCTCAACATGCTGCTTTCCTTCGCTCAGTTCGAACGAGAGGTCACGGGCGAGCGCATACGCGACAAGATCGCGGCCTCGAAGCGGAAAGGCATCTGGGTCGGCGGCGTTGTGCCCCTTGGATATCGAGTGGTCGAGAGAAAGCTGCTCGTCGACGAAGAGGAGGCGAAGACCGTGCGGTTGATCTTCGATCGCTATCTCGCGTTGGGCTCGCTTGGCGCGCTGACCGAGGAATTGCGCGAGAGGGGGATCGTTACTCGGCGTCGAGCCCTCGCCACGGGAAAGACGGTGGGGGGCGTTCCCTTCACGAAGGGGCCGCTCGCCTACTTCCTGCGCAATCGGATGTACGTGGGCGAACTCAACCACGGCGCCGAAAGCTATCCCGGCGAGCATCAGGCGATCGTCACACTCGAGACGTTCGATGCCGTTCAGGCCCGGCTGTCGTCCCAGGCCGCGGCATCGAACTACCGGCAATCGCGATCCGAGGCGCTGCTGCAGGGTAGGCTCTACGATGACCGCGGAAATCGAATGACGCCGAGCTATGCGGTCAAGGGCGGCGTTCGCTATCGCTACTATGTGTCGCGAGCGACAGATCGGAAGGCGCAAAAGGACGCCGGCTGGATCGATCTTCCGCGTCCCGGCGGCGGATATCGAACGGGTCGTCACCCAGGCGATCGGCAGCTTCGGCAAGTTCGAAACGGAGGCTCAAGCGATCAAAGAGCACGTGGAAAGGATCACGATCCAACCGAAGTCTCTACGCATCGCGCTCACCGCGGACGCTGCCGAAATCGTCGGCCGCGAGGTCATCGTTGTCGATTGGGTCAAACCACCGTTTCGGGTCAATCGCGAAATCCTGCCGCCGGCCGATGGGGAGCGAGATGATCCCCGCGCGATGACTTTCGATACGCGTGGGCGCCTTCTGATCGCGATCGGGAAGGCGCGAATGTGGGCGAGTGACCTCATCTCTGGTCGCGAGACCGACATCGAAAGTCTCGCGAGAAAAGAGGGCCGCAGCGTTCGGTCCGTCTCGATGTTGTTGTCGCTTGCGTTCCTCGCGCCCAGCCTCATCAAGGCGATCGCCGAGAACCGGATGCCCCGAGGCATCGGCTTGACCCGGATGACGGACCTGCCCAGCGAGTGGCCGATGCAGTGGAGCGCGCTCGGACTTGCGGACGAGGCGCCGGTCATCCTCCGCTAGATCTCAAGAGCGCGTCGGCGCACCAAAATCCAATTCGTCGTGAAGCAGGAAGTTGATGACGGTCGTTGGCTGTACCTCATAGAACTTCCGCGGCGCAGACCAGTACCATCCCACTCGCCCAACCGATCTCCCTTGACCAAGTCAGAACTCGAACCCGTCTCCTCGAAAGTACGAACCGGTCTCCGACCTGCGCTCTTGAACCGGCTGCCGGAAAAACTATTTCACGCGCGGAGACGGCACTCGGATTTGGGCCCACGTAGAGAGGTCTCTCGGTCTCTGACGGCCAAAAATTTCGGGTCCACGCCTGCAAGCCACGGATAAGTCGACCAAATAGTCGGAGACAGAAAACCCTGCAAAATCAAGGGTTTGGTTGGTGGGGGAGGTAGGACTCGAACCTACGAAGGCATAGCCAGCGGATTTACAGTCCGCCCCCTTTGCCGCTCGGGACACTCCCCCGTCCTGTACGCGATGGGATCGCGACGGAAAACGCCTCGGGTTGAGCCGAGGCGCGGGGGCTTATCGGGCGGGCGACGCTGTCCTGTCAACTGGAAAAATCGCTTGACGCGGGCGGCCAAACGCGCACTTGCCGCGCGCGGCGGATGTCTCTATAAGCCCGGCCTCGCGCTGTTTCCGACACCCCTGGAGGCGTGGCGCGACATCTACCTTAAAGGAAAACCGACATGGCAGCGATCAAAGAACTCGCGGCCGTGACGCGTAGCGGGACAGGCAAGGGGGCCGCCCGCTCCGTTCGTCGCGAGGGCCGCGTACCCGCCGTAATTTACGGCGGCGGAGAGAAACCCGAGCCGATTTCGCTCGAGTTCAAGGAAGTCAACAAGCTCGTCTACGCAGGGCACTTCCTGACGTCCATTTTCGAACTCGACATCGACGGCCGCAAGGAGCGCGTGCTCCCGCGAGACTATCAGCTCGACGTCGTCACCGACAAGCCGGTGCATGTCGACTTCCTGCGCCTGCGCGCCGGCTCGCGAGTCCGGATCGGCGTTCCCGTCCACGTAACGAACCGCGAGGCCTCGCCGGGCCTGAAGCGCGGCGGCACGGTCAACCTCGTCGCGCATACGCTCGAACTGATCGTCCCCGCCGACGCCATCCCCGAAGCCGATCACGATCGACGTCGCCGGGTTCGACTTCCACGACGCGGTGCACGTGCGCGACCTGAAGCTGCCCGAGGGCTGCCGCCCGGCGGACACGACTTCGAACTTCACGATCGTCACCATCGTGCCGCCGACCACCTTCCAGGAAGAGGCCCCCGCGGCCGGCGCCGTCGCGGCGACCGCCGCCGCCGCGCCCGCCAAGGCCGCCGCTCCCGCCAAGGGCGCTGCTGCGGCTCCGGCGAAGGGTGCTGCGCCCGCCAAGGGCGCCGCTCCGGCGAAGGCGGCCGCGCCCGCCAAGGGCGGAGCCAAGAAATAAGCTTAGGGCTTCGGCTCTGGGTTGAACCTCGCCCGTCCGCCGTTCAACGGCGGGCGGGCCTTCTTTTGAGAGGGCGCCATGATCCTGATCGCCGGCCTCGGCAATCCCGGCGCAAAATACGCCCGCAACCGCCACAACATCGGCTTCATGGCGGTCGAGCGGATCGCGGACGCCGCATCGCATCGGACCCGTTCCGGGCGCGCTTTCAGGGCGTGATCGCCGACGGCGCGATCGAGGGCGAGCGCGTCGCGCTGCTGATGCCGACCACCTACATGAACAATTCCGGCCGCAGCGTCGGCGAGGCGATGCGGTTCTTCAAGCTCGACCTGAAGGCGATCGTCGTCATCCATGACGAGATGGATCTGGCGCCCGGCAAAGCGCGCATAAAGATCGGCGGCGGCAATGCCGGGCACAACGGCCTGCGCTCGATCACCGCTCATGTCGGGAACGATTACAAGCGTTTGCGGCTCGGCATCGGACATCCCGGCGCGAAAGAGCTGGTGTTGCCGTTCGTGCTCGGCGACTTTTCCAAGGCTGAGATGACCTGGGTCGATGCGCTCTGCGATGCGACGGCGGCGTCTGCCGCGCTGCTCGCCAAAGGCGAGGACGCCAAGTTCCAGAACAAGGTGCACCTGGCGCTCGACGCCGCAGGGCTCGGCGGCGACGACAAATAGCGCGGGAGGAAGGGCCGGCGAGGGCGCGCGCTGGCGCCCAACGCTTGGGTCATCCGGTCGGCGGGCGCTCACCCGCTCGGAACATGCGCCCGCTCCGGCGCATGTTCCCCGTCGAACATTATGCCGAGCCGCCGTCCTGCTCGACGGCCGCCCTGGCTTCTGAGGTCCAGTGTCGCGCGTTACGTTACGTAAATCCAGCGCGGCGCTGAAAGACAGTAATCGGTTGATTAAGGCATGGCTGAAGGAGAAGAAGCCAGCGGTCAACTATAGCGCCAGACACACCGCTCCCGCGGCGATCGCGAGACAAGACGAGATCCGCCGCATGCTCAGCTTCTCTTTCAGGAATATGCGACCGATGATCGCGGCATAGACCACGCTGGTCTCGCGCAGCGCGGACACCATGCCCATCGCGTCGTATTTCATCGCCCAGATGATGATGCCGTAAGCAATCATCGAGACCACGCCGCCTGTCAGCGCCATCGCCGTTTGCGCTATCGTGTAGGCTGGCGGCCTGCCTCGCATCGCAAAATAGAGCGGAGGCATCGTAAGGCTCCACAGCAGGAACATGCTGTTGGCGTAGGCGATGCTGTCGCCCGCAAGTCGGACCCCGAGCCCGTCGACGACAGTGTAGGCCCCGATCAGCGCACCTGTCGTCATCGCGGCGGGAAGATAGTCGGCCCGTAGCTTCCCGCCTTGGAAGGCGAGCGAAAGAATGCCGCCGGAGACCAGCGCGATGCCAAGCCAGGGTATCACGCCCAGCGTCTCGTGCGCGAAAATCGCGGCGCCGAGAGCGACGAGTACGGGCGAGGACCCACGCGAAATCGGATAGGTCTGGCCGAGATCTCCGGTGCGGTAGGTTCGCACGAGAGAGAGATTGTAGCCGGTGTGGAGGATCGCCGAGGCGATCACGTAGGGCCAGCTGGCTGCGTTGGGCCAGGGCGCAAACACGCACACGACAGCGGAGACGGCTGTGGTGGCGATCATCATCAGCGTCATCGACCACAGCCGGTCGCTTCCGCCCCTGAGAACCGCGTTCCAGCCCGCGTGGAGGATCGCGGCGGCCATCACCCCGGCGAGGACGAGCGGGGTCATGTCAGCGCGAGACTGTAGGGGTCGTTGGACGGGCAACGAACCTCGTCCTGAGCCTGTCGAAGGACATGATCGTGTCGAAGGACCCGGCGCCCAGCGGCGGCCTGTCCTTCGACAGGCTCAGGACGAAGGGGATTGGGAACCCGCATCAGTCGAGCTTGGCGACCACCACGAGCTTTTTGACCTGCCCGGACTGGAAAGCCTGCAGGAACGCGTCATAGTCCTTGAAGGAGACGCAACCGAAGGAGTCGCCGTCGGGCCCCAGCATGTAGGGATGCGCGAGCAGGCCGGTGCGGCCGAATTGTTCGCCGGAGCCGACCGGTTTCAGCCGCAGCGCCTGAACGCCGTGGAACAGCGATTCGCGCGCGGTGAGTTCGTAGACGTCCGGAGGCGTCGCGCCGCGTGCGTGCGTGTTCACGTGCTTCGGGTCGTCCTTGAGATCGCCGAGGCCGGAATGCGCCTCGAGCCGCGTGCCGTTGGGCAAATAGACGGTCTTGGCCTCGATGTCGTAGACGGCCGTGTATCCGTCGTAACGGCTGAGGGCGCCGGGAGGGGCCGACGGCGTCAGGCTGCGAAGGATGGCGTTATCGCGCGACGAGTTGCGGGCGACGCTGCTCGTCTCCGGCGCCGCATAGGCAACCGTCCGGCCTGCGTTCGGCGCAAGGCCGCCGACATTCGGGTGGCTGACGGTCGCGATCAGGCGGGAAAAGAAGCCCGGCACGTCGGGCCCGGCGGGCCGGTCGGGGCCCAGAGTGGCGACGGCCGGCGGAACGGACGCCTCCGGAGCCGCAGCTGGCGGGGACGCGAGATCGGTGGGGCGGCGCGGCGGCAAAGGCGGATTGACGAGCGTCGTCGCGATCTGCGGCGCCGGACCGGGCTCGGCGTCGTCAGAGACGAAAGCCTGCGTCGGATTGAGCGCGATCAAGCCCCAGGAAACGCTGCCCTGCAGATCGCCAAGGCCGCCGTAGGGGGTGCTTAGGGAAAAACGGGCGATCGGGGCCGCGAACGGCGACGACGAATCGCTAGACGACTGCCCGATCGCCAGCGCGCCGAATCGCCGAGCATCCGGCGAAGTCGCCGCACCGGGCTGGGTCAGATCGGGGGAGGGGGCGAGGGCGCCGAACGGACTTGCCTCGGCGGGCGCCTGATGGGCGGCGATAACGATCTCCGGAGGCGCCGCGTTCGGGCGAACGTAGAAAACCCAAAGGCCTAGCAGCGCAGAGGTCGCCGCAATGGCGAGGCCCGGCAGAGCGCGCATCGGGTCCAGCCGTCGTATCGACGGGTCTCCGATCGCAATGCCTTGGTAGTCCTCGTAGACGCCTTCGCTCATGGTTTACGCTTTCACGCCGCCTTTCCGTGTAGCCTTAGGGGCAATGCCTTGACCGTCCATTAACGCAGATTCCAGATCGACGGAAGCCGGTCAACCGTTTTGAAACAGTTTTGCGGACGCGACGCAACGACGTGAGGGCTGGCGTGAAGGCTAAAATCGTCGTCATTCGCGTCCTCCGTATAGCCCCTGACCTTGTCCTGAGCCTGTCGAAGGACGCTTCGTTCGGCCACGGGAGCCTGCTTCGACAAGCTCCGCATGAGGGAGATGTTGCGACGTCTCTACAGCGCCTTCCCATAGGCCTCGCGGACCCGGGCTCGCGCATCCTTCAAACCGGCAGCAAGCGCCTCGAAGTCCGGCAACTGGGTGGCGACCGCGATGCGACGCTTGACGCCGGCGGCGGCGACGGCGGGGTCGAAGGCGCCTGATACGGTGAGGCGCAGCATCTGGGTTACGTCGGTGAACAGGCGGTGCGCGTCGATCAGCGCGGCGACGGAATCGGGGTCGAGAAAGCCGAACTCGCCGGCTTTGGCGATTGCGCTGCGGGTCGAAACGTCGAGCAGCGCCGGCTTTGCGTGGGCGTGCGCGAGCATCAGGAACTGGGCGATGAACTCGATGTCGAGCAAGCCGCCCGGCACGAGTTTCAGGTCGAATGGGTCGTTCGCCGGCTTTTCCTTGGCGACCAGCGCCCGCATGTCGCGCACGTCTTTCTTCAGCTTGGCGAAGTTGCGCGGCGCCGAGAGGATCTCGGCGGTCGCGGCGGCGATTTCGCGCCCGAGCGACGCGTCGCCGGCGACCACCCGCGCGCGCGTAAGCGCCATGTGCTCCCAGCTTTCCGCGCTTTCTTTCTGATAGCGGCGAAACGCCGAGAATTGGGTGGCGAGCGGACCCTTTTGGCCCGAGGGTCGCAACCGCAGGTCCACCTCGTAGAGCCGGCCGGCTTTCGTTGGCGCCGTCAGCGCCGCCACTAATCGCTGCGTCAAACGCGCGTAATAGACCGCCGCCGAGAGAGGCCGATGTCCCTCCGAATCGCCGGCGTGTTCAGGCGCGTCGTAGATGACGATCAGGTCGAGATCGGAAGCCGCGGTCATTTCGCGCGAGCCTAACTTGCCCATCGCAATGACCGCGACGCGCGCGCCGGGCACGATTCCATGGTCGGCGGCGAAAGCCTCGCCGACGCGCTTCAGCAACGCGCCGACGACGGCTTCCGCAAGTACGCTGTAGGCGCGGCCCGCCATTTCAGGGTCGAGCGCGCCGGACAGCAGCCGCACGCCGATCAGAAAGGTCTCCTCGCTGGCGAAATCGCGGGCGCGGTCCAGCATGGCCTCGTAATCTTCGGCGCGGTCGATGTAGGCGGCGACGCGGGACGCCATCGCGGCTTCGTCGAGGATTTCGGCGATCGCGCCGGTGCGGCCGGGATCGATCGCGCGCATCCAGCACATGCGGACGCAACACAACCACCTGCGCGAGCCGTGGCGCGCCGCCGAGCAGATCGCCGAACAGTTCGCGCACATTGTCGTTGGAGCGCAGGATCGACATCAGCTCGACCGCCGCCGGCATGCGCGCCAGCGCGGAGTCGAACGCCGCAAGCGCGGCGTCGGGATCGCCCGAGCCCGAGAACGCCTGCAGCAGCGCGGGGATCAACTCGGTCAGCACTTCCCGCGCGCGCGGGCTCTGCACGGCCTGCCGGCGGCCGAAGTGCCAGCCGCGGATCATCTCCGTCGCCTGTTTGGGGTTGTGGAAGCCGAGACCGCTCAGCGTCTCCAGGGTGTCGGGGTCGTCGACGACGCCGGTGAAGACGAGATTGCCGCTGGCGTCGTCGAGCTTCGGCGCCGCCTCGAACAGCCGCGCGTAGTGTTTTTCGACCCGTCGCAGTCTCAACGTGAGCGCGTCGACGAAGGCGTCGAGCGTGTCGAAGGCGAAGAAGTTTGCGAAACGCTCGAGCGCCTGCGGTTCGACGGGCAGCCGCTGCGTCTGCTCGTCGGCGATCATCTGCAGGCGATGTTCGACGCGGCGCAGGAACATGTAGGCTTCGGAAAGCTCATCCTCCGCTTCGCGCGTCACCCAGCCCTCGGAACGCAATTCGCTGAGCATGTCGAGCGTGCGCGAACCGCGCAATCGTGGCCGGCGACCGCCGAAGATCAGTTGCTGGGTCTGCACGAAGAACTCGATTTCGCGGATGCCGCCGCGACCGAGTTTCACGTCGTGGCCGGGCACGGTGACGACCTCGTGGCCGCGCACGGCATGGATCTGCCGCTTCATCGCGTGGACATCGGCGATCGCGGCGTAGTCGAAATATTTGCGCCAGATGAAGGGGGCGAGCTCGTCGAGCAGAGATTTCGCCGAGCGCGAGATCGCCGGCGATCGGCCGCGCCTTGATGAGCGCCGCGCGCTCCCAGTTCTGGCCGAGCCGCTCGTAATAGGCGGCGGCGCTGATGATCGACATCGCGACCGGCGTCGCGCTGGGGTCGGGCCTGAGCCTGAGATCGACCCGCAGCGACATAGCCCTGGTAGGTGCGCTCCTGCATCAGTCGCGCCAGCGCCTGGGTGATGCGGACGTAGAGCGGACCGGGCGCCGCGCCTTCGGGGATAGCCGGGCTGTCCGGGTCGTAGAACACGATCAGGTCGGTATCGCTCGAATAGTTCAGTTCGCGCGCGCCGTGCTTGCCGAGCGCCAGCACGACGAGGCCGCAATGCGCCTCGATCTCAGGGTCGTCGGGCGCCAGCGTCAGCCGGCCCTCGCGCGCGGCGCGACGCAGCAGGAAACGCAATGCGGCGGAGACCGCCGACATCGGCGAAGTTTGAAAGCGCGGCAGTGGACGCCACGACGTCCCAAACGCCGCCGATCTCCGCCATCGCGATCAGCAGCGCCGCCTCGCGCTTGGCGCGTCGAAGCGCGCCCATGACCGCCGCTTCATCGGCGAATTCGGCGCCGCGCAGACTTTCGATCAGAGCTTCGAGCGAACTCTTCCGGCGGCTGTGTCCACAGGCGCGCCGCGCGCGGCGGATCTTCCTGGGTCAGCGCCCAGAGATAGGGGGAATGTTCGGCCAGCCCGACGAGCAGGGCACGCGGTTGAGGGTTCTTGATGACGGCGCGCGCGGGCGCAAAACCCTCATCGGCGATGAGCTCCTGCAACCCGGTCGGGCGCCGCGGGGCCAGCCGAGATGACCGGAGTCTCCTGCAAGCGCGCCCAGAACGGGCCGTTCACCCTGCGGCTCCGCTTTCCGGCAATCTCAGGATGACCTTCAGGCCTGGCGCGTTATCGGCGAGCTGCAGCGTCCCGCCGTGCATGCGGGCGACGGCGGCGGCGAGCGAAAGGCCGAGCCCGGAGCCGGGCAGGGAGCGCGCGCCCTCGAGCCGCACGAATCTTTCGAGCACGCGCTTGCGGTCGACCGCGTCGATGCCCGCTCCGCGGTCGGCGATCTCGATCACGATGTCGGCTCCCTCGCGTCGGGTCGAGACGGCGATCGAACGATGGCCTCCCTTCTCCTCGGCCCCGTACTTTAGCGCATTGTCGACGAGATTGGCGACCACCTGCCCGACCAACTCGCGGCTGCCGGCGAGGGTCAGCCCGGGCTGGGTCGCGACTTCGAGCGCGATGCCGCGCTCCTCAGCGACTGGCTCGTAAAGCTCGACGACGCCGGAGACGACCGCGCCGACGTCGAACGGCTGCACGACCATCTGGCCGCGGCCGGCCTCGGCCCGCGCGATCATCAGCAGCGCGTCGAATATACGAATCAGGCCGTCCGATTCCTCGATCGTGCGCTCCAGCGCGGCGCGATAGTCGGCGGGATCGCGCCCGAGGGTCAGGGCTTCCTCGGCGTGGTTGCGAAGGCGCGTGAGCGGCGTGCGCAGGTCGTGGGCGATGTTGTCGGAGACTTCGCGCAATCCCGCCATCAGTTCGGCGATGCGGCCCAGCATAAGATTGAGGCCGATCGCGAGCCGGTCGAGTTCGTCGCCCGACCCCGAGACGGGCAGCCGCTCGGTCAGGTCGCCGCCCATCAGCGCGGTCGCGGAGCGATTCATCCCATCGATGCGGGTCAACACGCGACGGGCGACGAACAGCGCGCCGAGCGCGGCGAGTCCGGCGAGGAAAATCAGCGATGTGGCGAGGGTCCTGACCATGATGGCGCCGATGCGCGCCCGGTCGCCGAGGTCGTGCCCGATCAGCAGATGGAACCCCATCGGCAGCTCGTAGACGCGGGCGAGCGCCTCGCGCCCCTTGCTGCTGTTATCGAGCGATTGATAGGACGTGCTGAAGAAGTCGCCGTGGGCCTGCGCGCCGGCCGGCAGTTGGGCGATGTTGCCAGCCAGCGGTTCACCGGCTGCGCTGGTGAGCAGGTAGATCGTCGAGCCCGGCTCGCTGGCGCGCGACTGCACCACGACGCCGAGACGGCGCAGTCCGCCCTGTTCGTAGACTTCCGAAAGCGTGGCCGCTTCGGCGTCGACCGATTTCTCGGTTTCGTCGTCGACGAGCTTGATGACCTGCCAGGCGACAGCGGCCAGCACGACGCCTGTTCCGACCGCGCTGAGGCCAAAGATGGCGAGCGTGAGCTTGAACGCTGTCGCGCGGAAAAGCCTAGCGAGCGCCGTCACGGATCATGTATCCGGCCCCACGCACCGTATGCAGCAGCGGCGTATCGAAATCGCGGTCGATCTTCGAGCGCAGCCGCGATACGTGGACGTCGATCACGTTGGTTTGCGGATCGAAATGATAATCCCAGACGTGTTCGAGCAGCATGGTGCGGGTCACGACCTTGCCGGCGTTCTGCATCAGAAATTCGAGCAGCCGGAACTCGCGCGGCTGGAGCACGATCTCCTCCGTCGCCCGAATCACCTTGTGCGACAGACGGTCGAGCACGAGATCGCCGACGCGATAGACGGTCTCTTCCGGAGCGCCCTTTGGCTTGCGGCGGGCGAGCGCCTCGACCCGGGCGAGCAGTTCCGAGAACGCGTAGGGCTTGGCGAGGTAATCGTCGCCGCCGGCCCTGAGTCCCTTGACGCGGTCGTCGACCTGACCGAGCGCGGACAGAATGAGCGCCGGCGTCTGGTTGCCCTGGGCGCGCAACGACGTGATCAGCGAAAGCCCGTCCATCTTGGGCAGCATCCGATCGACGATCGCGACGTCGTAGCCGCCGTCATGGGCGAGATCGTAGCCGGTGACGCCGTCGGCGGCGTGGTCGATCGTGTGCCCGGCCTCGCGGAAGGCCTTCACGAGATACGTCGCGGCGTCGCGATCGTCTTCGATGATGAGGATTCGCATGGCGCTCATTTAACGCGCGCTGCGGAAAAGGGGAGCCTGGTTTTTCGCTGCGGCGCGCGCCTTCGGGAAAAACCGGGAAAAAGATCGAAAAGGCGTGAGCGGCGGGTCCGGGGTAGAGACCCGCCGCTCCAGGCCGAACAATTGCGCTAGCGAGGGGCGGGCTGCGCAGACGTTCGGTCTTTCGGCTCCGCAGGGGCGGGCGGAGCCGAATTCTTGTCAGGCCTTACGAGCCGCCTTCACCGGGCAGGGCGACGAAGCGGACGTTGTCGTCCGATTTCACCCGCAGCAGCAGCGCCTTCTTGCCGTCGGCCTTGGCGGCGTCGAGCGCCTGCGCGACGTCTTCGGGCTTGCTGACGGAGCGGCCGCCGGCATCCAGGATCACGTCGCCGGCCTTGACGCCATGGTCGGAGGCGACGCTGTCGGGATCGACGTCGGCGATCTTGACGCCGTCCTCATTGCCGTTGGTCTTCAGCGCGAGCCCGAGCTTGGCGAGCGAGCTCATGCGCTCAGGCGCAGCCGGCTCCTCGAACTTCGCCTGCTGCTTCTCGACCGGCATCGACCCGAGGGTGATGTCGAGCTTCTGCATGGCGCCGTTGCGGACGATCGCCAGTTCGGCGGTCTTCTGCGGGCCCAGCGCGGCGATGCGGCGGGCGAGTTCGTGCGGGTCGGCGACCTTGTCGCCGTTGACCGCGGTGATCACGTCGCCGACCTTCACGCCGCCTGCGGCCGCGGGAGAATTGGCGCTCTCCTTGGCGACCAGCGCGCCGGACGCGTCCTTGACGCCGAGGCTGTCGGCGAGTTCGGGCGTGACCGGCTGGATCTCGACGCCGAGCCAGCCGCGCTCGACCACGCCGCTATCCTTGAGCTGGGCGACGACCGACTTCACGACGTCGCTGGAAATGGCGAAGCCGATGCCGACGCTGCCGCCCGAGGGCGAGAAGATCGCGGTGTTGACGCCGACGACCTGGCCTTCGCTGTTGAAGGTCGGGCCGCCGGAATTGCCGTGGTTGACCGGCGCGTCGATCTGCAGGAAATCGTCATACGGACCCGAGCCGATGTCGCGGCCGCGCGCCGAGACGATGCCCGCCGTGACGGTGCCGCCGAGGCCGAACGGATTGCCGACCGCGATCACCCAGTCGCCGACGCGCGGCGCCTTTTCCGTGAAGGAGACGAACGGGAAGCTGTCGCCGTTGACCTTGACGAGCGCCAGATCGGTCTTCGGATCGGTGCCGATCACCTTGGCGGTCATCGTCTTGCCTTCCGAGGTCGTAACGGTGACTTCGGTCGCATGATCGACGACGTGATTGTTGGTGACGATATAGCCGTCGCCCGAGATGAAGAAGCCCGAACCCTGCGCCATGCTCATGTGGGGATGATCGGGGACCGTCGCCGCCATCGGGCATGCCGAACTGACGGAAGAAATGCTCGAACGGGCTGCCGGGGGGCAACTGCGGCATGTGCTGATGGCCCTGCGGGGCGGCGTCGTCGTCCGAATTCGAATCAGCGTCGCCGCCGTCGCTCATCTTCACCTTGATGGAGACCACCGAAGACTTCACGCGGTCGACGACGTCGGCGAAGGAAGCCGGACCGGCCGTGGCCTGCGCGGCATCGGCGAACGCGCGAGTCGGCTGGAAACCGTCGTGCTCGACGATGGCGCCTCCCAGGACGCCCAGGGCAACGGCGCCGAGCAAAGCCTGCCGGACGCGGCGGCCTGCGAAGGGAGAGGTCATAAGGGACATTGTCGCTCCATCGGAAGAGGCCACTGATCGCTGGCCGGTGGAACGGAAGATGGGCCCGCAACCCTAACCCCGGAATGGCGCCAACATGAAAGCTTCGTAATGATCGAAAGCGGCAAATCGTCCGTTTAGGGATTGGCAATGTTTTGGATACGCTCGATTAACCGTAATTTGACGATTACCTCCGCATAGTCAGGCCGCGACGAGATGGGTCGCCCTTGGGACCTGACGCGATGAACCGAACGCAAATAGCGGTGCTGGGCATCTCCATAGCCACTTTCGGCGGCGCCTACTTCTTTTTCAACGCCTGGCAATCGCCGCCTGCCGTCGTCGTGCAGGCGCCCAAGCTCGAGACCGATCAGGTTCTGGTGGCCTCCGAAGACGTTCAACTCGGCATGGTGATGGCCGAAAATATGGTCACCTGGCAGACCTGGCCGAAAGCGGCGATCTCCGAGCAGATGATCGTCAAGTCTGCCGGCCCCAATGAGCTCGACGAAATCAAGGGGTCCATGACTCGCCTTTCGTTCATGCGCGGCGAGCCGATTCGTCGCGACAAGCTCGTCAAGGGCGGTCAGGGCGGCTTCATGTCGGCGATTTTGCCGAGCGGCATGCGCGCCGTCGCGATCAAGATCGATGGTGGCGGCGACTCGACCGCGGGCGGTTTCATTCTTCCCAACGATCGCGTCGACGTGGTGCAGATATTTCGTGACGAAGAGGCAAGCCGCACGCGTGGCATTGAGGTGCTCACGACGCGAACCATTCTTGCCAACGTCAAGGTGCTGGCGATTGGCCAGATCCTGCAGGACGACAATGGCAAGAAGGTCGCGGTCGGCAGCAACGCGACGTTGGAGCTGACGCCCGAACAGTCAGAGCTGATCGTTCTCGCCCAGCACACCGGCGGCGGAAATCTTCACCTGCTGCTGAGGAGCCTTGTTGATAGCGGCGGTCAGGCCGAGACGGTCACCGGCCTCCAAGGTCACGCTCGCGGTTTGACCATCATGCGCTACGGCGCCGCCCAAGAAGCGGCCCGCTGAAAGGACGCCCGAACATGAAACTCCCCCGCATTTCCGTTCGCTCGGGCTCCGCCTCCCTGCCGGGCCTCGCCGCGCTGGCCCTCGCCCTGGGCCTGAGCGTCGCGGCGCCGAGCCCCAGCTTCGCCGGCGATGCCGAATCGCCGTCGTCCGTCTACATCGACAATTCCGGCGTGAAGAGCTTGCAGCTAGGCGTCGGACGCTCGATGATCATCGATCTGCCCGAGGACGCAGCGGAAATCTTCGTCGGCGAACCGAAAGTCGCCAATGCGATCGTGCGGTCGCCACGCCGCCTTTACATCTCAACCCTGGCCGCGGGCCAGACCTCGATCTTCGCGCTGGCCGCGACCGGTCGCAAGATCGCCGTGCTCGAGATCACCGTCGGTCGCGACGTCGGCGAACTCGCCAAACTGTTCGAGGTGGCGATCCCCGGCAACGACATCCACGTCAGGACGGTCGGCGGCTCGATCATTCTCACCGGCTCAGTCGCCTCAGCAGGCGAAGCGCAAAAAGCGCTCGACATCGCGGAAGGCTTTCTCTCCAACAATGACGGCGCGCTTATTGGCCTCGCCAATATGGGCGGCGGCGCGGGCCCGGCGGCCCCGGAGGCGGCGGCGGTGGTGGAGGCGGTGGAGGCGGCGGCGGCGGCGGGCGGCGGAAAAGTCGTCAATTCGCTGACGATCCGCGGCCTCGACCAAGTCAGCCTGCGCGTCACCGTTTCCGAAATCCGGCGCGACATCATCAAGCAGCTTGGCGTCAACATTGGCGCAGTGAGCACCGGCAACGGACTGAAGACCCTGAACTGGACGAACCCGTTCTCGATCAACGGCACCGCCGCGGCCGAAGGCGCCGAATCGGCCTGGACCGTGGGTTCCGCTACGCTCACGGCGACGCTGCAGGCCTATGAGCAGCAGGGCGTCGCCCGCACGCTCGCCGAGCCGACCGTTACCGCGATTTCCGGCGAATCGGCGAAATTCCTCGCCGGCGGCACGATACCGATCCCGAACGGCGAAACCTGCCAGGGCGGCATCTGCACGCTCGGCATCATCCAGCAGCCCTATGGCGTCAGCCTCGCGTTCACGCCGGTCGTGCTTTCACAGGGCCGCATCCAATTGCGCATCGCGACCGAGGTCACCGACGTCGACCCTTCCAAGACGTTGACGATCGCAGCAGACCGCGATCCCCGGCTTCCGCACCCGCAAGAACGAGACCACTGTCGAACTGCCCTCGGGCGGTTCGATCGCCACTGCGGGATTGATCTCCACACAGACGCGGCGGCGATCAGCGGCCTGCCCGGGTCTGATGAATCTGCCGGTGCTCGGGGCGCTGTTCCGCTCGCGCGACTATCAGCGTCTGGAGACGGAACTGCTGATCATCGTCACGCCCTTCATCGTTCACGCGCATCGACCCGCAGCAAATTCAGCGTCCGGAGAAGGGATTCGTGATGCGACGGATCCGCAGGGCTGGTTGCTTGGCAAGGTCAACCGCATCTACTCGTCGGCCAATAGCAGCAACCACACATCGGCTTACACCGGCAGGATCGGTTTCATAACGGACTGACGAATTCGAGCTTCAACAGACAAATCTAACCGCGAGTCTCAAATGTCGCCGCACCTCCCCCGAAAACTCCTTGCACGTCGCCGCGCAACGGTAGCCGCTCTCGGCGCCATCGGACTCTCGATCGCGCTTTCCGCCTGCAAGATTGAAGACGGATCGCAGGATCCGGTGGCCGCCCTGGACTATCACACGCGCTATCCGATCACCCTCGCGCAGGCGCCGACGTCGCTCGACGTCTTCACCGCCGATGGCAATCTCGACAGCCAATCGCTCGCCAATATCAGGGAATTCGTGGAGCGGTATCATCGATTCGGCGCCGGCAACGTCACCATTCTGGCGCCAGCCAACCGGCGCAACAGTCAGGCTGTCGCGGGAGTGCGCAGCGCTCTGTACGCGAATGGCTTGCGCGGCTCGGTGGCCGTTGGTTCCTACCCTAACCCGAACCGCTCCGACGCGGCCCCGTTCCGTCTGATCTACGACGGGATCGTCGCCAAGGTCCCGGCGCCGTGCGGAAACTTCCCGCAGGATCTCGCCTCGGGCGACAATTATCACGAGTGGTTGAACCTGCCCTACGAGAACTACGGCTGCTCGACGCAGAAGATGCTGGCGGCTCAAATCGACGATCCGCGCGATCTCGCCCGCGCCCGCGCCATCGGCGAATTCGGATGTCGATATGCGTCTGAGAGCGATTCAGGCCGTTCGCAGAGGCAACGATCCGGGCACCAGCTGGAAAGTGCAGAACACCGCAATCGGTCAGGTCGGAGGCTAAGAGATGTCGAACCAAGCCCTGGACGCGACGCCGCCGGGCTCCACGGCGCCGGTGGGACAGATTCCGCAGATCGACCCTGTGCCGCGCGTTTCCATTCAGGTGTTCTGCGAAACGCAGGAAGTGGCGGGCGTCGTGCAATCCGCGATGGCCGACCGCCGCATGCGCAAGGCGCATGTCAAACAAAACATGGGCGGCGCCGCCGCCGCGGTGGAATCCTATCGCAACTCGCCGACGCCCAACGTGATCGTGCTGGAGGCGACGTCTCAGAAAGAGCCGCTGCTCTCCCAGCTCGACGATCTCGCGCAATATTGCGACGCCGGCACAAAGGTTATCGTGATCGGGCGCGTCAACGACATCGTGCTCTATCGACAATTGATCGCGCGCGGGGTCAGCGAATATCTGGTCTGGCCGTTTGGCGTCGTCGAATTCGTCGGCGCGATCTCGCATCTGTTTCGCGGCCCCAACGCCAAGCCCGTCGGCCGTGTCGTCTCCATTGTCGGCGCGAAGGGCGGCGTCGGCGCATCGACCATCGCTCACAATCTCGCGTGGCAATTCTCGAGCGCCCTCGACATGGCGACCGTTGTCGCCGATTTCGATCTGGGCTTCGGCACGGCGGCGCTTGATTTCAATCAGGATCCCCCGCAGGGAGTCGCCGAGGCGGTGTTCGCGCCCGAACGCGTCGACGCCAACCTGGTCGACCGTCTGCTATCGAAATGCGGCGAGAAGCTCAGCCTGCTTGCGGCGCCCGCGATGCTCGATCGTCTCTATGACTTCAACGAAACCGCGTTTGATCCGCTCGTCGATACGATACGCGCGTCTTCGCCGTGGGTCGTTCTCGATATCCCGCACGCCTGGAACGCCTGGACACGGCGCATGCTGGTCGGCAGCGATGAGGTGATCATCGTCGCGGCGCCCGATCTCGCCAACCTGCGCAACGCGAAGAACATCATGGACAACATTCGCGGCGCGCGTCCCCACGACCATCCGCCGCGCCTCGTGCTCAACGGGGTCGGCATGCAGAAGCGCCCGGAAATCTCGGTCCCCGACTTCGCCAAGACCATCGAGGTTGAGCCGATCGCGGTCATTCCGCACGACGCAAAACTGTTCGGCGCGGCCGCCAACAATGGGCAGATGATTTCGGAGATCGATCCGAAAGGCCGTTGCGCCGAGATCATCGCCGATATCGCCGCCCTCATTGCGGGACGCACCGAAACCCGCAAGGCCAAGCGAAACCTGAGTTTGCTTGATCCTCTGCTGGCCCGGTTCTCCGGGCGCTGAATTGAGCGGCCGGAGACGTAACCGGCCCGCGAACTGAGACAACGGGAAACCGGTCATGTTTGGTAAGCGTTCGACTCCCTCTCTCCCCGGCAAGCCCGCGACGCCGGCGTTGTCCGCGACGCCCTCGGCGTCCGAACCTGCGCGCTCGTCTGCGGCAGAGTTCTGGCGGCAAGCATACCGACCCGCAGACCGACCAGAAGCCGGAAAGCTATTTTCACACGAAGTCGATGATCTTCGGCTCGCTGATCGAGGCGATCGATCTGGCCGCGCTCTCCAAGCTCGATCAGGAAAGCGCGCGCGAAGAAATCCGCGACATCGTTCACGAAATCGTCGCGATCAAGAATCTGGTGCTGTCGATCGCCGAACAGGAAGACCTGCTCGACGATATCTGCAACGACGTGCTGGGCTTTGGCCCGCTCGAACCGCTGCTGGCGCGCGACGATATCGCCGACATCATGGTCAACGGCCCGCATCGGACGTTCATCGAAGTCGGCGGCAAAATTCAGCTCACCAACATCCGCTTCCGCGACAGCGGTCAGTTGATGAACATCTGCCAGCGCATCGTCAGCCAGGTCGGACGCCGCGTCGACGAGGCCTCGCCGATCTGCGACGCGCGTCTCATGGACGGTTCGCGCGTCAACGTGATCGCCCCGCCGCTCGCGATCGACGGCGCCGCGCTCACGATCCGCAAATTCAAGAAGGACAAGCTGACTCTCGATCAGTTGACCCGGTTCGGCGCGATCTCGCCTGCCGGGCGCGGAAATCCTCAAAATCATTGGTCGCGTGCGCTGCAATGTCGTCATCTCCGGCGGCACCGGTTCCGGCAAGACGACATTGCTGAACTGCCTGACCAACTATATCGACGCCGGCGAGCGCGTCATCACCTGCGAAGACGCGGCGGAACTTCAGCTGCAGCAGCCCCATGTCGTACGGCTCGAAACCCGGCCGCCCAATCTCGAGGGCGCCGGCCAGGTGACGATGCGCGATCTGGTCAAGAACTGCCTGCGTATGCGTCCTGAGCGGATCATCGTCGGCGAAGTGCGCGGACCCGAGGCGTTCGATCTGCTGCAGGCGATGAACACCGGTCACGATGGCTCGATGGGCACGCTGCACGCCAACTCGCCGCGCGAGGCGATGAGCCGCATCGAATCGATGATCACCATGGGCGGCTATGCGCTGCCGTCGCGCACCATCCGCGAAATGATCTGCGCTTCGGTCGACGTCATCGTCCAGGCGGCGCGTCTGCGTGACGGTTCACGCCGCATTACCCACATCACCGAAGTGATGGGCATGGAAGGCGATGTCATCATCACTCAGGACCTACTTGTTTACGAAATCCTCGGAGAAGATGCGCAAGGGAAGTTGAAGGGAAGCCATCGCTCGACCGGAGTCGGCCGCCCGAGGTTCTGGGACCGGGCGCGCTACTACGGCGAGGAGCAACGGCTGGCGGCCGCGCTCGACGCCCTGGAAGTGCACGAAGCCTGAGCCGGCAGCGACCGAAGAGGGAAGCCATGAACGGGGCCATCTATATTGCAGGCGCAGCGGCGATCGCGATAGGTGGCGTCGCCTTTGCGTTTCTGGGCGGCGACGAACGGGCCGATCAGCGCATGCAGGCGATCGGCAAGGCGCCGACAAGCGCCAGTGCGCGCGCGGCCGTCGTCGACCGTTCCGCCAAGAAGCAAAAAATCCAGGAAAGTCTCGTGGATCTTGAGAAGCGCGTCGAGACGCAAACGGGTCGACTTGCAGACGCGCATCGAACAGGCCGGCATGACGATGAAAAAGCAGCAGTTCCTGCTGATTTTCGTAGTCATCGCGATCGTGCTGGGCGGCCATCACCTATTTCAAGACCGGCAGTCCTGTCATGGCGGGTCTCGTGGCGGTCATGACGGCTGTCGGCGCGCCCCATTTCCTGCTGGCAAGAATGAAACAGCGGCGCCTGAAGCGTTTCATCGACGCGCTGCCGACTGCGCTCGACATCATCGTTCGCGGCGTCCGCGCGGGACTGCCGCTGGGCGACACCCTGAGGATTATCGCCAACGAGGCTCCAGAGCCGGCGCGCTCCGAATTCCGCAAGGTTGTCGAGTCGCAGGCGCTCGGCATTTCGGTCCCGGATGCCTGCGCCAAACTGGCGCGACGGGTGCCGGCGACCGAGACCAATTTCTTCGCCATCGTGATCGAGATTCAGTCCAAGGCCGGCGGCAATCTTTCCGAGGCGGTCGGCAATCTTTCGCGCACGGTGCGTGAGCGCAAGAAGATGAAGAGCAAGATCGGCGCGATGTCGATGGAGGCGCTCGCTTCTGCGGCAATCATCGGTCTGGTGCCGTTTTTCGTTACCGGCGCGCTCTACATGATCGCGCCCAAATACATGGGCCTTTTGTTCACCACGGTGCATGGCCGCTACATTCTGATGTTCGCTCTGGGCTGGATGAGCATCGGCGCGATGGTGATGAAGAAGATGATCAGCTTCGATTTTTGACGGATACCGCGTATGCTCGATCTAGTCCTTGCCAAGTTCGGAGACGGACATTTCCTGGCAATTCTGCTGGCCTCGGTCGGCTGCGCGACGACCGTCGTGCTGGCCATGCTGCCGCTGCTGCAGAACGACAATCTCGAACGGCGCATCAAGGCCGTCGGCGTCGAACGCGAGCGGATCCGGATGCGCGAGCGGGAGCGCCTCGCGGCGTCGAGCTCGGGCGGCAACAAACCCCAGCTTCGCTTCAACGCGACCGGCGCTCAGCAAGCGCGTCGTCGATACGTTCAATCTATCAAACTGGTTGAATACGGAGACAGCCAAGCAGCAACTGGCCCAGGCGGGCTTCAGAGGCGCCAATCCCGAATACGCGTTTCTGACCTTCCGGCTCGTGGCGCCGATCGTATTCTTCTTCCTCGCGCTGGTATATGTCTTCTTCATCGCCAAGATCAATCAATCGCCGATCATCAAGATCGCGATAGCGATGGCGGCGGCCTATGTCGGCATGAAGGCGCCCGAGATCTTTCTCTCCGAACAAGAAGAAAAAGCGCCAGAAGGGGATGAATCGCGCCTATCCGAACATGGTCGACCTGCTGATCATCTGCGCCGAATCCGGCATGTCGATCGAGCATTCGGTGCGCAAGGTCAGCATGGAAATCGGCGCGGAGAGCATCGAGCTCGCCGAGGAGCTCTCGCTGCTCGCGGCCGAACTTTCCTATCTCGAGCAGCGCCGCACCGCGTTCGAGAACTTCAACCTGCGCACCGGCATGGACGCGGTCAAGCAACTGACGACAGTACTTGTGCAGTCGGAAAAGTATGGCACGCCGCTCGGCGCCGCGTTGCGCGTGCTCGCGCAGGAAAGCCGCGATGCGCGCATGGCCGCCGCCGAGAAGAAGGCGGCGGCGCTGCCTCCGACGCTGACGGTGCCGATGATTCTGTTCTTCCTGCCCGCGCTGTTCTGCGCCATTCTTGGCCCGGCCGTGGTCGAAATTAACCATTGGACCTGAGGGTCTTCGCGATTACATAGAGGCGGCGCGCCAGGAGCGCGCGGAACCCGCCTTTATGTCTAACTTTCGTCCTGAATACCGGCGCTCCGGCTCCGAATCGATAGCCGCCGGCGCTGACGACAGTGATTCGGCGGCATTCGGCCGCCAGCGCTATCTCGCCAACCTGAACCCGGCGCAGCGGGAAGCCGTCGAGACGCTCGACGGTCCCGTGCTCGTGCTCGCCGGCGCCGGGGTCGGCAAGACGCGCGTGCTCACCAGCCGAATCGCGCATCTGATGGCGACCGGGCGGGCGCGCGGCTATGACATTCTCGCCGTCACCTTCACCAACAAGGCGGCGCGCGAGATGCAGAGCCGGCTCGAAAGTCTGACGGGATTGCGCGAAAGCGCGCCGTGGATGGGAACCTTTCACTCGATCGGCGCCAAGCTGCTGCGCCGGCACGCCGAGCTTGCCGGGCTCAAGCCGAATTTCACCATTCTCGACACCGACGATCAGCTGCGTCTGCTCAAGCAGGTGATGAAGGACGCCGATGTCGACGACAAGCGCTGGCCGGCTCGCGGCCTCGCTTCGGAAATCGATTCCTGGAAGAACCGGGCGCTCGGGCCCAGCGAGGTTCCGCGCGGCGAAGCCGCCGGCTTCCGTCAACGGCAAGGGCGCCGCGCTCTATGGCGAATATCAGACGCGGCTGAAGCAGCTCAACGCCGTCGATTTCGGCGATCTCCTGCTCGAGACGCTGAGGCTGCTGCGCGACCCATGCCGACCTCGCCGAGCAATATCAGCGCCGGTTCCGCTACATTCTGGTTGACGAATATCAGGACACCAACCAGGTCCAGTATCT
The DNA here is from genome assembly GCA_963771455.1 of uncultured Pseudomonadota bacterium. Taxonomy (GTDB): domain Bacteria; phylum Pseudomonadota; class Alphaproteobacteria; order Rhizobiales; family Beijerinckiaceae; genus Roseiarcus. The sequence goes on along the minus strand of CAVYTP010000011.1, from coordinate 405,431 downwards.
GCTGTTGCGGCTGCTGGCCTCCAGCCATCGCAACATCTGCTGCGTCGGCGACGACGATCAGGCGATCTACGGCTGGCGCGGCGCCGACGTCGACAACATCCTGCGCTTCGAGCACGATTTCCCGGGCGCGAAGATCATCCGTCTCGAATGCAACTATCGCTCGACCGGCCACATTCTCGGCGCCGCCGCGGGCCTCATCGCGCAAAATCGCTCCCGGCTCGGCAAGACGCTCTACACGGAAGCCTCGCTCGGCGAGAAGCCCGTGGTCGTCGGCGTCTGGGACAGCGCGGAGGAGGCGCGCGACGTAGGCGAGGAGATCGAGGCGGCGCAGCGCGAAGGCATTTCGCTCGCCGACATGGCGGTGCTGGTGCGCGCATCGTTCCAGATGCGCGAATTCGAAGAGCGGTTCATCGAGCTGGGTCTGCCTTACCGTATCGTCGGCGGTCCGCGCTTCTATGAGCGCGCCGAAGTGCGCGATGCGACTGGCCTATATCCGATGCGCGGCGCAGCCCGACGACGATCTCGCCTTCGAGCGGATCTTCAACACGCCGAAGCGCGGTCTTGGCGAGACGACGCTCGCCGGCATCGTACGCTTTGCGCGCGAGCATCGCATTCCGCTGTTGCGTGCGGCGCGCGAACTCAGCGAGGGAACCGCGCTGAAGCCGAGGGCGCGCGGCGCGCTGAAGGCGCTGGTCGGCGCGTTCGACCGCTGGGGCTCGGTCGTCGAGACCATGGCGCCAGAGCAGTTTGCGCAGATGGTGATCGACGAGAGCGGCCTGATCGCGATGTGGGAGGCCGAGCGCACGGAGGAGGCGCGCGGCCGGCTCGAGAACCTGCGCGAGTTCGTGCGCTCGATCGGCGAGTTCGCGTCGATCGCCGAATTCCTCGAACACGTTTCGCTCGTCGTCGAAGCCGAAGGCGGCGAACAGGGGCCGAAAGTCTCCGTCATGACGCTGCACTCCGCGAAGGGACTCGAATTCGACGTCGTGTTCCTGCCGGGCTGGGAGGAGGGGCTGTTCCCGCATCCGCGTTCGCTCGAAGAGAGCGGCGTCAAAGGGCTCGAGGAGGAGCGGCGGCTCGCCTACGTCGGCATCACTCGCGCACGGCGGCGGGTGCGGATCTATCACGCCGCCAATCGGCGGGTGCGCGGCTACTGGCAATCCTCGATTCCCTCCCGTTTCGTCGAAGAACTGCCCAGCGATCAAGTCGCCACTAGGGATTCCGACACGCGCCTGCACTGGATTCCGAGCGCGCCGCAGAGTTCGCGCTTCGACCAATTGCAGCCGCGCGCCGCTTCCAGCTGGAGCGCCGGCCGCGCCGCCGAAGCGACCGTCACCTTGCGCCACGTCGCGCCGAGTTCGTCTGGCCCGCCCGCGCAAGGCGCCGATCGCAGCCAGGCCGGGCGCGCGGGTGTTCCACCTGAAATTCGGAACGGGCACGGTGGTCAAGCAGGATGGCGACCACCTGACGATCGACTTCGACCATGCCGGGCGCAAGGCGGTGCTGGGGTCCTATGTCGAGTTGGTCGGGACGTAGTTCGCCGCAGAGGGGTTTCGAGCAGGGCTATGGATCGGCTTGACTGCGACAGGATGTTCCTCGCCGTCTACGAAACGGGCTCGTTTTCCCTCGCCGCGCGGCGGCTCGGCGTCAGTTCCGGACAGGCCTCGAAGCTGGTCTCGCGGCTCGAATCCGAACTCGGCGTCCAGTTGCTCAGCCGCACCACCAGGGCGCTCTCGCCGACCGAGGTCGGCCGCGCCTATTACGAGCGGTCGCGCGCGCTGATTGCCGAATTCGACGCGCTCGACGATTCCGTCCGCAGCGCCGCCGGCGAGGCGAGCGGGCGCCTGGTGTTGACGGCGCCGAATTCGTTCGGCGTCCAGCAACTGATGCCGGCGCTGATCGCGTTCGCCGGCGCCTACCCGAAGATCCGGCTCGACGTGTCGTTTTCCGACCGCACGGTCAACCTGCTCGACGAAGGGTTCGACGCGGCGGTTCGCGTCGGCTCACCCGACGATTCGAGCCTCATTGCCCGCAAGCTCTGCCCGATGCGCGTCGTCGTCGTGGCGTCGCCGGATTATCTGGCGCGGGCGGGCGTTCCGATGCGTCCGGACGACCTTGCGGCGCACGAGTGCATCATCGACGCCAATCGGCGCGATGCGCACATCTGGCGGTTCCGGGCGGCCGACGGCTCGGAGAGCCGCGTAACGGTCGACGGGCGGCTGCGGTTCTCGAATGGCGAGGCCTGCATCGCCGCCGCGGTAGCCGGGCATGGCATTGCGTTTGCGCCGACTTTCCTCGCCGGGCCGCGGCTGCGCGACGGCGCCCTGAAGCTGCTGTTGCCCGCGTTCGAGAACGAGCGCGCCGGAGTGTTCGCGCTCTATCCCGCCAGCCGACACCTCGCCGCCAAGGTGCGCGCGCTGATCGAGTTCCTGGTCGCCGAGTTTCGCGGCGTGCCATCCTGGGATCAGGGCTGGTGAGCATTCGCTTCCAAAACGGAAGGGCAGTTCGGGTTTTCGGCCGGATTATCGCCGAATGAAAAGTCAATCATAACAGTCCCGAGCACAAGGACAGAGTTCCCTCCGTCCGTGACGCAAGGAGATAGTGATGATCGATGAACGCACCGCCGGCTATGCCGCCCTCGCGCTTCGCCTGCTGACAGGCGGCTTCTTTCTGATTCACGGCGGGCTGAAGCTTTTCGTGTTCACCCCCGCCGGCACGGCCGCGTTCTTCGGATCGATCGGCATGCCGCCGGCGCTCGCCTATTTCGTCATCGCCTGGGAAATCGTCGGCGGCCTGATGCTGATCTTCGGCGCCTGGCCCCGTCTGGTCGCGCTGGCGATGATCCCCGACCTGCTCGGCGCGATTTTCACGGTGCACGCCTCGGCCGGCTTCTTCTTCACCAACCCGAACGGCGGCTGGGAATATCCGGCGTTCTGGATCGTGACGCTGCTCGCGCTGGCGCTGATCGGCGACGGACCGTTCGCGATCAAGCCGAGCGGCAACCTCGCCAGCGCCTGATTGACATAGGCTCGGGTCCGGAGCTTTCACATGCTCGTAGATGGCAAATGGACGGCCAACTGGCAGCCGGTGCAATCGACCGACGCCAAGGGCGGCTTCGTCCGTCAAACCTCCAGCTTTCGGAATTGGGTGACGCCCAACGGCGTCGCCGGGCCCGACCGGCGAAGACGGCTTCGCCGCCGAAGCCGGCCGCTATCACCTCTATGCCGCCTATATCTGCCCCTGGGCGACGCGCGCCCTGATCGCGCGCAAACTCAAAAAGCTTGAAAAGGCCGTCTCCGTCTCGATCGTCGAGCCGTGATGACCGATGAGGGCTGGCGGTTTGGCGACTATCCCGGCGCCGATCGCGACGAGGTCAACGGCAAGACCTACATGCACGAGATCTATACCGCCGCCGATCCCGACGTTCACCGGCCGCGCCACCGTGCCAGTGCTGTGGGACCGGAAGCGCAAAACGATCGTCAACAACGAGAGCGCCGACATCGTCCGGATGTTCAACTCCGGCTTCGGCGCGCTCGCAGACGACGAAATCGATCTCTATCCGGAGGCGTTGCGCGCCGATATCGACGCGCTCAACGACGCCGTCTATCCCAAGCTCAACAACGGGGTCTACCGCGCCGGTTTCGCGACGACGCAGGAGGCCTATGAGGATGCGTTTCGCGACGTGTTCGCGATGCTCGATGAGCTCGAGCGCCGCGTCGGGCGCGGGCCCTATCTGTTCGGCGAGACGCTCACCGAGACCGACATCCGCGTGTTCGTCACGCTGGCGCGGTTCGACGCCGCCTACCACGGCATCTTCAAATGCAATCTGCGCCGCGTCGCCGACTATCCCGCGCTCAGCGCGTTCGTCAGGGCGATGTTTGCGCTGCCGGCCGTCAGCGAGACCTTCCGGCTCGATCACATCAAGCGCGGCTATTATTCGATCAAGTCGCTGAACCCGCTCGGCATCGTGCCGCTCGGGCCGGAACTGCCGGATTTCCCGCATTGAGCGGGCGCTGCTCTGCAGCGTAGCCTTGCCGGGCGCGCCTCGGCGGCCCGCGGTCAGCGACCGCGGCTACAGAGGCGCCTGACGAACCACTTTCCGAGTTCAGGCCATCGCCTTTCCGCAAGCGCGCCATAACCCTGCTTGACAACTTGATCGGCTTATCGTCCGTTCCAGAATAGCGGCGCAATTTTGTTAAACCGTGCCGGCAAGGGGGGCGAACATGGCATTGCGGGTTATCGGCGCAGGCGTTGGACGAACCGGGACCAAATCCCTGCTGATGGCGCTCAATCAATTGGGGTTCGGGCCCTGTTATCATATGCACGAGCTCGCGCAGAATTTGGAGGCCAACGTCCCGCTCTGGTTGGCCGCTGTCGATGGCCGGCCCGATTGGGAAACGATCTTCAAAGGCTATGCAAGCGCAGTCGATTGGCCGACGGCCAGCTTCTACCAGGAATTGAGCGAAGTCTATCCCGACGCCAGGATCATCCTGACCGTTCGAAGCGCCGAAGGCTGGGCGGAAAGCTTCTCGGAGACGATTTACAAGTTTCAGGCCGGAGCGGATCAAGCGCCGGCACACTTCCAGCCCTGGTTCGAAATGGCCGATCGCGTCCTGAGCAAGATCGGTTTTTCGTTGGGTCTCGATACCGCGGCTCTCCAGAAAGCGTTCAACGCCCATACGGAAGCGGTGAAAGCTGCGATTCCGGCCGATCGGTTGCTGGTTTACGAGGTGAAAGACGGCTGGGCCCCGCTCTGCAAGTTTCTGGGCGTCGCAGAGCCGGCCGCCCCGTTTCCACGCACAAATTCGCGCGCCGAATTCTGGGAAGTCATCACCAGCGGAATGGCCGGCAGCAGTTGAAGTCCGTCGCGGCACGGGGCAATGCAAGCGCCAGACGAAACTGTTTGCCGACCCTTCGACAGCGGCGCCGCGATTGGCTAACCTCGGCCGACGCCAGCTGGGGAAACGACGTGACGCTTCAGGACGACATCCATCGTATCGAGTTGCAGGAGGAGCGCCTGCAATTTCTGGCGTTCGACAGCGCCGCCGCCTGGGAGATCGGGCTTTATCTCAGGCAGCGCGGCGAAGCCGCCGGCATGGGCATCGTCGTCGACATCGGCCTCTGGTCGCTGCCGCTGCTGAGCTTCGCGCTCCCTGGCGCGACGTTCTCGAACTACGACTGGGTGCGGCGTAAGCGCGCGAGCGTGCAGCGCTTTCACTGTTCGTCGTATCTGATGGGCCGCAAGCTGGCGCGCGATGGCAAGACGCTGTTTGATCAAGGCGACCTGCCGGAGCGCGATTACGCCGTCCATGGCGGAAGCTTCCCGATCAAACTCAAGGGCACGGGCTGTATTGGCGCCGTGACGGTGTCGGGCTTGCCGCAACGCGAGGACCACGCATTGGTTGTCGAGGCGCTCGCGCACGCGTTGAAAATGGATCTCGCCGACCTCGCGCTGGGAGAACAATCCAATGGGTGATGTCGCCACAGCGCTCGCCGCCCTCGCCGCGCGCGGCGTCACTTCTCTGCCCCCGCTCGCCTTCGTGCTCGGCTCCGGCCTCGGGCCGCTGGCGGACGAAGCGCAGGAGGCGACGATCATCCCTTACAGCGAAATCCCGGGTTTTCCGCAGCCCTCCGTCGTCGGCCACAGCGGGCGCTTCGTCGTCGGCAAGCTCGAGGGCCAGCCGGTCGCGCTGTTCCAAGGCCGCGGCCATTTCTACGAGCACGGCGATCCGCGCGCGATGGCGGTCGCGATCGAGACGTTCAAGCGGCTCGGCGGCAAGACTCTGTTCCTCACCAACGCGGCCGGCGGCCTCAACCTGGATTGGCCGCCGCCTTCGCTGGTCGCGATCACCGATCACATCAACTTCGCCGGCGTCAATCCGCTGATCGGCTACGCCGACCCGCACCATCGTTTCGTGCCGCTGACCAAGGCCTACGACCCGGGATTGCTCGACGCGCTGCGCGCGGCGGGCGCGAGCGAGAAGATCGAGCTGCATGAGGGCGTCTACATGTGGTTCAACGGCCCCTCGTTCGAGACGCCCGCCGAAATCCGCATGGCAAAAGTTCTCGGCGCGGATCTGGTCGGAATGTCGACCGTGCCTGAGGTCATCCTGGCGCGCTATCACGGGCTCGCCTGCGCGGCGGTCTCCGTCGTCACCAACTATGCCGCTGGCCTCTCCGGCGGCGATCCCAGCCACGAGGAAACGCAGGAATACGCAGCCAAGGCGTCCGAGCGCTTCCGAAAACTGCTGCGCGCATTCATCCGAAACTATAAGGCGCCGTGATGCTGCCGCAGGAAATCATCCGCGCCAAACGCGACGGCCGCGAGCTTACGCGCGCACGAAATCGAGAGCTTCATCTCCGGCCTCACGTCAGGCGCCGTCACCGAGGGACAGGCCGCGGCCTTCGCGATGGCGGTGCTGTTTCGCGACATGTCCACGGACGAGCGCGTCCATCTGACGCGCGCCATGATGAACTCGGGCTCCGTGCTGAACTGGGACGATCTCGGCCTGCCCGGCCCCGTGGTTGACAAACATTCGACCGGCGGCGTCGGCGACAATGTCAGCCTGATGCTGGCGCCGATGCTTGCCGCTTCCGGCGTCTACGTGCCGATGATCTCCGGCCGCGGCCTCGGCCATACCGGCGGCACGCTCGACAAGCTGGAAGCCATCAAAGGCTATAACGCGAAGCCCGACAACGCGCTGTTTCGCAAAGTGGTGCGCGAAGTCGGCTGCGCGATCATCGGCCAGACCGACGATCTGGCGCCGGCCGACAAGCGGCTCTACGCGATCCGCGACGTGACTGCGACGGTGGAATCGATCCCGCTCATCACGGCCTCGATCCTGTCGAAGAAGCTCGCGGCCGGCTTGAAGGGCCTCGTGATGGACGTGAAGACCGGCAGCGGCGCCTTCATGTCGACGCTGCAGGGCTCGACCGACCTCGCGCAGAGCCTCGTCGATGTCGCCGTCGGCGCCGGGCTTCCCACCGTCGGCCTGATCACCGACATGAACGAGCCGCTGGCGTCGGCCGCCGGCAATGCGGTCGAAGTGCAGAACGCCGTCGATTTCCTGACGGGAGCGAAGCGCGATCCGCGTCTGCTGGAAGTCACCGAGGCGCTCGGCGCCGAGCTGCTGGCGCTGGTTGGCGCGGCGGCGAGCGTCGAGGCTGGCCTCGCGACGATGCGGCGGGCGCTCGACAGCGGCGCGGCCGCTGAGAAATTCGAACAGATGGTTTCAGCGCTCGGCGGTCCCTCAAACATCCTGACAAATGCAAAGACGATCCTGCCTGAGGCTCCGCTCACTCGCGCGGCGCCGCCATCGCGTTCGGGTTACGTGGTTGAGATTGATACCCGCGCGGTCGGGCTCGCCGTTGTCGAACTCGGCGGCGGGCGCGCGCGCGCGGCGGACGAGATTGATCCGGCTGTCGGCCTCACCGAACTCGCGGGCCTTGGCGCCGCCGTCTCCGCATCCGCTCCGCTCGGCCTCATCCACGCTCGAGACGAGGCGAGCGCAGCCCGCGCGATGCGCACACTGCAGGGCGCCTATCGGATCGGCGACGCGCCGCCTCCGGCGGCGCCTGCGGTCGTTGCGCGCATCGGCGGCAAGAGCGGATGAGCCTGCTCGTCGCCGTCACCGGCTGGGACCCGTCGACCTGGATCGCGCAGCTCGCAAAGCTGCTGCCGGGGCGGGAGATGCTGACGCCGGAGCGGATCAAAGATCGCGCCGCATTCCGCTACGCGCTGACCTGGAAACACGCGCCGGGCGCGCTCGATGATCTGCCGAACCTCGCCGCGATCTTCTCGCTCGGCGCGGGCGTCGATCATGTGCTGGTTGATCCGGATCTGCCATCCGCGCCGATCGTGCGCGTGGTTGATCGCGACCTGACCCAGCGCATGAGCGAATGGGTCGTGCTGCAGGTGATGCTGCACTTCCGGCAGTTCCGCCGCTACGATCGTCAGCAGCGCGAGCGCGTCTGGGCGGAGGACGAGCAGCAGCCGGCCGCGGGCGACGTGCGCGTCGGCGTGCTCGGCCTTGGCGAGCTCGGCCGCGACGCGGCGCTGAAGCTCAAACAGATAGGCTTCGATGTCGCAGGCTGGTCTCGCACGCCGCGCGCGGCGACGGATATAGCAACTTACCACGGCGCCGAGGGGCTGGAGCAAATGCTTGCCCGCACCGATATTCTGGTCAGCCTGCTGCCGCTGACGCCGGAGACGCGCGGCATGCTCGACAAGCATCTGATTGGCAAGCTGGCGCGCGACGGCAGGCTTGGCGGCCCGTTCCTGATCAACGGCGGGCGCGGCGGCAGTCAGGTCGAAGCCGACATCGCGGCGGCGCTGCGCAGCGGCGCGTTGAAGGGCGCCTCGCTCGACGTATTCGAGCAGGAGCCACTGCCGAAGGACTCGCCGCTGTGGGACGCGCCGAACCTCTACATCAGTCCGCACAACGCCGCGATTTCGGAGCCCAAGGCGGTCGCGCGCTACATCGCCGAGGCGATCCTCGCCTTCGAGCGCGGCGCGCCGCTCGTCAATCTCGTCGATCGCCAACGCGGCTATTGAGGCGCTCAATGCAACGTTTCCTCACTCCGCAAGACAAGCCGCTCAACCTGCCATTCTGCTCGGCGGTGAGAGTCGGCGACCTGCTGTTTCTGTCAGGCGCGATCGGCAACGCGCCGGGAACGCTGAAGCTGGTCGAGGGCGGAACGGCGGCTGAGGCCGCGCAGGCGATGGACAACATCGGCGCGACGCTCAAACATTGCGGGCTCGGCTTCGACGACGTCGTCAAATTCACGATCATGCTCGCCGACATGTCGGAATGGGCGGCGTTCAACCAGGTGTACGTCGCGCTATTTCACGCCCGGAAACTTGCCGGCCCGCAGCGCTTTCGGTTGCAACGGCCTCGCGCTCGGCGCGCGGCTCGAGATCGAGTGCATCGCGCGGTTTGTGTGAGATTTGCACTAGCGACATCGCATGCCCCGAGCGCCGTCATGCCCGGGCTTGTCCCGGGCATCCACGCGGCGCCTTCGTTGCCAGCTATCAGGCAGAAGCGCGGATCACCACGGCGTGGATGGCCGGGACAAGCCCGGCCATGACGGAGATAGCGCTACGCGTATCTCCAAACTCACAGCCTCTCGATCGTCTTCGCCGCCGCATCGAGCGCGTCAACGATCTGCTGCATCTGCTGCGGGCTGGCGCCGCGCGCGCGCAGTTTTACGGACGCGCGCAGGTTCATCATGGCGCGAAACAGCGAGCCCATCGGCGCCCGTCCCTCGGCGTTCTCCGCGTTCGAGAACCGCGCCAGGATCGCATCGACCTGCGCCTTGTTCTCGGCGAGGAACGCCTGGCCCTCTGGGGTCACCGTGAAGAGCTTGCGATTGGAAGCATCGACGGAGGACGTCGCGTAGCCCATCTCCTCGAGCAGCGTGAGGGTTGGATAGATGACGCCGGGGCTCGGGCTGTAGTCGCCGCCGACGCGCTCGCCGAGTTCCTTGATCAGCTCGTAGCCGTGGCGCGGCTTCTCGGCGATCATCGCGAGGATGACGAGTTTCAACTCGCCGCTGTCGAACACGCGTCCTTCGCGACCGCCAAACCCGCCGCCGAATTTCGCCCGGTGACGCGCCCAGGGCGGCCCGAACGGGCCGCCAAACGCTTCGCGGTCGTGGAAATGTCTGAAGAACATAGGTTTCTCCCTGGTTGCTTTAAGACATGTCAAGATATGTCTCAGAATAAGATATATCTTCGGTAGCAGGTGTGCAAGGCCCGCCGCGACGAATCTTTCTCGGCCCCTGTTTCGTTTCGCTCGCGGCCGCTAAGCTGCAGTCTCAACCCTCGCCGGACGAAGTCGCGGCTCTCCCAAGAAAAGCCGAGCCGATGCCCGAACGCGCGCTGCTGATCCTGTTCGCCGTCGCCAACTTTTCGATCGGCCTCGGCGCCTTCGTGGCCGTCGGCGTGCTGTCGCCGATCGCGCAGACGTTCGGCATCAGCAAGGCGGACGCGGGCTGGGTGATGACGGCCTATTCGCTGGTCTACGCCGTCTCCTCGCCGCTGCTCGTCGCGTTCACCGGCCGGATCCAGCGCGCCCATCTCCTGACTTTTGCGCTGGGATTGTTCGCGGTCGGCGGGGCCATGATGGCGGCGGCGCCGAGCTTTGCGTTCGTACTGCTCGCCCGCGCGCTGATGGCGGTCGGCGCCGGCATGATGACGCCGGTCGCCGCCGCAATCGCGGCTTCAATCACCGCGCCGGAGCGGCGCGGCCAGGCGCTGGCGCTGGTGTTCGGCGGATTTACCATCGCGCAGGCGATCGGCGTACCAACCGGTAGCTGGATCGGCTACGCGTTCGGCTGGAGATGGGCGTTCGCGCTGGTTGCGGTGCTCGCGAGCGGCGCCGCCGCGGCAGTGTTTGCCCGTACGCCGCGGGGACTGTCGGCGCCGGGCGGCGCGCTCTCGGCGTTGGGCGCGACGCTCGCATTCGCCCCGTCACGTCGCCGCGGTGTCGCTGACGGCGTGGGTGTTCGGCTCGATGTACGTGGTCTACACCTTCATCGGCCCCTTTCTCGAGCAGCGCTATGGGTTGGGGCGCGACGGCATTTCAGGGCTGCTGGCGCTATTCGGCCTGAGCGCCGTGGTCGGGAACTGGATCGGCGGCCTGCTCACCGATCGCATCGGGCCGGAACGCACGACGATGGCGGTCTGCGCGGGGCTTGTGATCCTCACGCCGCCGATTACCGCGCTCACGCTGCCCATGGTCGCCTTCGCCGCGCTTTCGTCGTTATGGGCGATGGTCGCGTTCGCGTTCATGTCCGCGCAGCAGGCGCGGCTTGTCGGCCTTGACCCTGCTCGTGCGTCGACCTTGCTCGCGCTGAATGCGGCCTCGATCTATCTCGGCGGCGCGCTCGGCGCCTATGCCGGCGGCGAAACGCTGAAAGCGCAGGGATTTTCTTGGCTGGGGCCGGTCGGCGCTCTGTTCGCCGTGGTCGGGCTCGCCTCGATCGTGTTGACGAACAGCCTTCGGCCGCGCGTTCAGTCGAACAGCGAAGAAACGCTCTCTTCCTTGTAGATGCGCGCGATCGCCTCGCCGATCAGCGGCGCGATCGAGATCACGCGGATGTTCCTGGCGACGCGCACCGCTTCGGTCGGCAGGATCGTGTCGGTCAGCACCAGCTCCTCGAGCTGCGAGGCGGCGATGCGCGACACGGCGCCGCCCGACAGCACGCCGTGGGTGATGTAGGCCGAGACGCTCTTCGCGCCCTGCGCGAGCAGCGCGTCGGCGGCGTTGCAGAGCGTGCCGCCGGAATCGACGATGTCGTCGAGCAGCACGCAATTGCGGCCGCGCACGTCGCCGATGATGTTCATCACTTCGGATTCGCCGGCGCGCTCGCGGCGCTTGTCGACGATGGCGAGCGGCGCATCGAGCCGCTTGGCGAAGCGCGCGGGCGCGCACCACGCCGCCGACGTCGGGCGACACCACCATCACATTGCTGCCGAGCCCGCGGTCCTTGATGTCGCGCACCATGGTGGGCGCGCCGAACAGATTGTCGGTGGGGATGTCGAAGAAGCCCTGGATCTGCCCGGCGTGGAGATCGACCGTCAGCACGCGGTCGGCGCCGGCGCGGGTGATGAGGTTCGCGACCAGCTTGGCGGATATCGGCGAACGCGGACCCGGCTTCCGGTCCTGCCGGGCATAGCCGAAATAGGGGATCACGGCGGTGATGCGCTGCGCCGACGCGCGCCGCAGCGCGTCGATCATGATCAGCAGCTCCATCAGATTGTCGTTCGTCGGATAGGACGTCGACTGGATGATGAACGTGTCGCGGCCGCGGACGTTTTCGAGAATTTCGACGAAGATTTCGAGATCGGCGAAGCGCCGGACGTGGCATTTGGTGAGCGGTTCGCCGAGATAGGCGGCGATCGCCGTCGCCAGCGGGCCATTCGAATTGCCCGCCAGAATTTTCATCTTGCCTTGCATTCGGCGGCTCCGCGCGGTCTCAAGCGTTCAGCGCAGCGCCAACAAGCTACGCGCCAAAGCCGCGGGCTGCGCCCGGCCGGCTATGTGTGCGGCGCGTCATAGCAGCGCCCCGCCAGCGGAACAATACGACGGCCGTGCGACGGCGCCGCCGCGACACGCGAGCTTTCCACAGGGATCGGGAAATTGCTTATTGAATAGGCGCGTAGCCGAGCGCGACGCTCTCTGCCGGCTTCGCGGCGCTCGCCACGGGCTTGGCGTCGAGCGGTTTGGCTTCCGGCGTCTGCGACAGGAAGGCGGCGAGATCGTCCGCGCTCTTGCCCGCGACGCTCGCCAGCGCCTCCGGCGTGACGAGGCTCCAGGCGTCGTCGGCCTTGCCCTTCACGTCGATCACGTCGTTGAGCCGGAACTCGCGCCGCTTGTCGGGACCGAACACGTCCCAGACGTATTCGACCTCGGCGCCGTCCTGCAGCAGCGAGGCGGAGAGATAGCCGCGCACCAGATAGCGGGCGCGTTTCGGCTCGGCCAAAACGATTTCGCGCTGGCGCGCCGCATCCTGCGAGCGCGCTGTTGAAGCTGGCGCCGAGCTCCGCGGGCGCGCCCTCGACGGAGACGATCGCCACCGTCGCGGCCGTCGAGCGATACGCCATCGCGCCGCTCGAGCGGGGCGCGGAGGGCCGTCGCGCTGGGGGACACGTCCGCCGCCTGCTCGACGCAGCCGCAAAGCAGCGCGGAGGCCAGTCCCGCCGCCACTGTCAGGGTCGCGCGGAAGGCGCGCCCCGATCTGTTGGCAAAAACCACTTGCGCCGCTCCTCGGCCCCACGCTCCGTCGCGCTTCATTAACGCCTTGGTAACTCTATTTGATCGCGAGGTCCAGCGAGGCCGCGTTGAGCGGCTCGGCGGCGGCGTCCCCGGTCAGATAGGTCCGGCCGAGGCATAGGGCGGCGCCGCTGTCGCTGTCCATCAGGATCATGTGAAGGAAGTAAACCTGGTTCGGCGCAATTATAAACGGATTGCGTTCGTAGAACATCGGCGGGTCCATCCACGACGGCGTGAATTTCGCGCCGAGACTGTAGCCGCAAGCGTTGAGGCGATGGCGCGACAGGCCGTGCGCGTCGAAAACTCGGGCATGGGCCGCAAACACGTCGCCGGCGATCCGGCCGGGCCTCAACTCCGCCGCGCAGGCCTCCAGCGCCTGCTTCGCCGCGGCGTGATAGGCGAGATGCTCGGGGCGCGGCGCGCCGACGACGTGGGTGCGCATGATCGCGGCGTGGTAGTGGCGGCTGACGCCGGCGAATTCCAGCGTGAGCTGGTCCTGCGCGTCGAGCTTGCGCCGGCCGCTCTTGTAGCGGCACAGCAGCGCGTCGCGGCCGGAGCCGATGATGAACTCGTTGGCGGGATAGTCGCCGCCGGCGGCGAAAATCGCCGAGTGCATCGCGGCCAGAATCTCGCCCTCGTCGGCGCCCGCGCGCGTCGCCTCGATCGCGGCTGCGTCGGCGAGATCGGAAAGCCGCGCCGCCTCGCGCACGTAGACGATCTCCTCGGCCGATTTGGTCGCCCGCAGGCGCGGGACCAGCGCGGATATGTCGATGAGTTCGTAGCTCGCGCCGAGCGACGCTTCGAGCCGCCGGCCGTTGAAATGGGTGAGGCCGTAGCTGTCGTATTCGACGCCGAGCCGCCGGCCGGCGCCGAGGTCGGCGAGCATCGCCTTCAGGTCCTGAGTCGGATCCGCGCTCGGCGCCATCGCGCCAGATGCGGATGTCGGCGATGTTGGACGTATGCTGCGCCTGGCGGAGATCGGCCGAGCGCGTCAGCAGCGCGACCCGCCCGTCCGCGCCGACGTAGAGGCACTGGAAAAAGCAGAACCCGAACGTGTCGTAGCCGGTCAGCCAGTAATCGCTCTCCTGAGCGAACAGCAACGCCCCGTCGAGTTGCTCCCGGCTGAGCGCTTCAACCAGACGGCTGAGCCGTGCGGCCATCTCGGTTTCGGTAAAATGGATCGCCATTCCGGCCCCTTGGCTGTCGTTTCGACACCTCACCCTAGGACCTCATTCCGAGCTTGTCGAAGGAGCGCTCGTGAACAGCCACGTCCCTCATGCTGGGCTTGTCGAAGCATGCTCCAGTGTGCATCGCGCGAGAGGCGCCGGGCCGGGCGCTAAAGCATACAGGCTGAGCCGCCGCTCCGGCGGCTCAGCCGGGGACGGGCGTAAACTGAAACGTCCTTCGACAGGCTCTGGACGAGGATGCTGGCGACGCCCGGTCAACCGCTCAACGGTAGATGAGCACGGGGATCTTGCTGTGGGTCAGCACCTTCTGGGTCTCGCTGCCGAGCAGCAGAGCGGAGACGCCGCGGCGGCCGTGCGAGGCCATCACGATCAGGTCGCATCCGTTTGCTTCGGCAGAGTCGACGATGGCGCGGAACGGCTGATCGTTGACTTCCTGCAGCGTCTCGATGGCGACGCCCGCCGCTTCGGCCGCCATCTGCGCCTGCAGAAGCGCGTGCTCGGCGAACTGCTTGATGTCCGTTTCGAACAGCTCCTGCGAACCTATCGAAGCGACCGCGTCCAGCGAACTCACCATGTAGGGAACGCGCACGGTGAACGCCGTCACCTTGCCGCCGGTCAGCTTGGCCAGTTGCACCCCATAGAGCACGGCTTTGCGAGACAGGTCGGATCCGTCGGTCGGAATGAAAATGTGCTTGAACATCTGCGGCTCCTCGCTTGCGCCCTGGATCGACGCTTTCATAGCCCCGCTGGCCGGGCAAGGTCTGACTTCTGTCAAATCGACGCGATCCTGTGGCCGCGTTCCTTCGGTTGCTTTTCGCTCCCCGCGGCGCAATAGCAGCAGCGGGATTTCGGGAGCCTCCTGCCATGAATCAGTGGTCGATCGCGACGGTCTGTCTTGGCGGCGCCCTCGAAGTCAAACTGGCGGCAGCCGCCAAGGCGGGCTTCCGCGCCGTCGAGCTGTTCGAGAACGACCTGACGTTTTTCCGCGGCACGGCGAGCGATGCGCGCCGGATCGCCAGTGATCTCGGGCTCGAATTCGTCGCCCTGCAGCCGCTGCGCGATTTCGAGGCCGCGCCCGAGCCGCAGCGACGCCGCAATCTCGATCGCGCGCGTCGCAAGCTCGAGCTGACGCGCGAACTCGGCGCCGGGCTGCTCTGCCTGTGCTCGACCGTCGCCGAGGACGCCATCGACGACGTCGAGCGCGCCGCCGAGGATCTGGCCGACCCTCGCCGACCTCGCGCGGCAGGCGGGAGTGCGGCTCGGCTACGAGGCGCTCGCCTGGGGCCGCCACGTCAAGGATTGGACGAAGGCGTGGGAGATCGTCGAAAAGGCCGATCGCCCCAATCTCGGCATCGTGCTCGACAGTTTCCATATCTGCGTGCGCGGCAATCCGATCGAGCCGATCGCCTCGCTGCCGCACGACAAGATCGCGCTGGTGCAGATCGCCGACGCGCCGGCGATCCTGATGGACCCGCTGTCGCTGAGCCGGCATTACCGCTGCTATCCCGGCCAGGGCGACTACCCGATCGTCGACTATCTCGACGCCGTCGTGCGCTCCGGCTATCGCGGCCCGCTGTCGCTCGAAATTTTCAACGAGCAGTTCCGCGGCGCCTCGGCGGCGGGCATCGCGGTCGATGGCATGCGCTCGCTGCGCGCGGCCGGCGAGGCGCTCGAAGCGCGGCGCGCCCAGCGCGGCGACGGGGCCATCCCCGACATCGTGCCGCCGCCGCCGGCGCCGCGCGTCGGAGAACCCCGAGTTTCTGGAATTCGCCGCCGCAGAACGGGATGCGCGCGAACTCGCCGACATGTTCCGCGGCCTCGGTTTCCGGCTAGTCGGTCGGCACAAGTCGAAGGAAGTCGACCTCTACAAGCAGGGCGAAATCCACTTCGTGCTGAACCGCGAAAAGGAAGGCTTTGCGCATTCGTTCCAGCTGCTGCACGGTCCCTCGGTCTGCGCCCTCACGCTCACAGTTGATAACGTCGACCGCGCGATGGACCGCGCCCGCGCCATGCTGTGCCAGAGCCACATGGGCCGCATCGGCCCGGGCGAGGCGCTGATCCCGGCCGTCGGCGGCATCGAGGGCAGCCTGATCTATTTCCTCGACGCTTCGGGCCCGGATTGGCGCGACGATTTTGCGCCGGTCGACTGAGGAGGGCCGGAGGGTCACGCTCAATCGCATCGACCATATGAACAATGTCGTGCGGCGCAGCGAATTCCTGTCCTGGGCGCTGTTCTATAAGACGGTGCTCGGCCTGGAAGCGCAGCCCGCTGTCGAGGTCGCCGATCCCCATGGCGCCTTCTATAGCCGCCTGTTGCGCAATCCCGACGGCCGGCTGCGGATCGCGCTCAACATCGGCGACGGCGGCGCGACCGGCGTGTCGCGCTTCCTCGACGTGTTCGGCGGCGCCGGCTATCAGCAGATCGCGCTGTCCACCGACGACATCTTCGCCTTCGCGTCGGCAGCGCAAGACGCCGGCGTCGAGTTCCTGCCGATCCCCGACAATTACTACGACGACCTCGCGACCCGCTTCGAGCTCGCGCCCGACCGGCTCGCCAAGCTGCGCTCGCTGGGCGTGCTCTACGACCGCATCAAGGACGGCGAGTTCCTGCACATCTACACGCGAGCGTTCCACGGCCGGTTCTTCTTCGAGATTCTGCAGCGCTCAACTACGACTTCTACGGCGCCGCCAACACGCCCGTTCGCCTCGCCGCGCAGGCCGCGCTCGACGACGCGGAGACGCAGCTGGAGGTCGATTTCGAGGGGTGATGCGCCGTAAGGAATTCCGCACTGCGCCCTACAAAAGAGGGAACGTACGCACTCCGCACGGCGTTGAAGCCTCGAACCCTTAAATCGAGGACGTCATGACCCTGAACAAAATTACCGTTGCTGCCCTCGCCGCGCTCAGCTTCGCTTCACTGCCGCTCGTCGCCGCCGAACCTTCCGCCGCGGCGGGCTGTCTGTCGGGCGCGGTGGTGGGTGGCGTTGCGGGACATTACGCTGGCCACCACGGGCTAATGGGCGCCGTGGGCGGCTGTATCGTCGGCCACCACATGAATACCGTGCAGAAGGAAAAGGAGGCGCAATCCGCGCGTACTTCCGCCACGCCGGCGCCGACAACCAACTAGTCGGCATCGCGCTTTCCGTCATGGCCGTGCTCGTCACGGCCATCCACGCCGTCATGCAAAGCGCGAAGCCATGACAGTTGGAACGCGCAGCAAATGCGAAACCTTGAGTCACCCGGACAACCGAACAGCGTGGATACGCGTGACAAGCCCGTGCATGACGGCCGAGAGCGCCTCAAACGCCTTATCCTAGCGCATATGGGTCGTTGACCGCGGCAGCCTGCTACGACAGCCACCACGTTCCGAACGCGAGCGTGACCAGCGTCAGCGGCGCGCCAACCTTGAAATAAGCCCAAAAGCTGATCGGCGCGCCGGCTTTGCGCGCATATTCGGCGACGATCAGGTTGGCGACAGAACCTATCAGGGTGAAATTGCCGGCCAGCGTGGAACTCATCGCCACGACCAGCCACGCATGTTTCGAGTCCGGCAGCGTGGCGATAAAGGGTTTCAACGCCAGCACCGCGGGCACGTTGCTGACAATGTTCGAGGCCACGGCGGTCAAGCCCGACAGCCTCCAGACGTCGGTCAGACCAATCGCCTTACTTGTGCGATGAGATCGGGCGTCAGCAGAATGCGTTCCGCGGCCGCAACGACGACGAACAGGCCGCAAAACAACAACAGCAACGGACCGTCGATCTCGCGATAGATCCGCGAAGGTTTGATGGCGCGCGTCAGCAGCAGAAAGGCGCCGCCAAACAGGGCGGCCTCCGCGGGCCTGAGCCCCGCGAAAAACGCGACCGCGACCGCGACGCTGACCAAGCTCGCCTTGATCATCTGCCCTTTGTGCGAGCGACCATGAAACACTTGCGGCGCGAAATCGTCGCGACGCACGAATTCGGCGTGGAATACGATGCGCACAGCCACGACCACCGCAACGAGACCAAACAACGCTACAGGCGTCAGGGCCAGCGCAAAGGCGGGATAGGAGATCCCCGACAACGCGCCGATCACCATATTCTGCGGATTGCCGGTGATGGTTGCGACGCTGCCGCAATTGGAGGCGGTCGCCGCTGCGATCAGATAGGGCAGCGGATCGCGTCTCAAAGCCCGCGTGACCTCGACGACGATCGGCGCCATCACCAGGCAGATCGCGTCGTTGACGAGAAATGCCGAAAGCACGCCCGTCAGCAGCGTCACGGCAATCAACAGCGCGAGCGGGCGGCGCGCGTGATCGATGGCGAGCGCGCCGAGCGCGCGGAACGCGCCCGACACTTTCAGATGCGCCACGACGATCATGATGCCGACGAGCAGCGTCAGCGTATCCCAGTCGATGACGTGATACGCTTCGTCCATGCCGATCGCGCCGACCGCGATCATCGCGGCGCCGCCGAGGAAAGCGATGCCGGCGCGATCGAGCCGCAAGCCCGGAATGCGCCCGATCGCGACGCCCGCGTAGGTGAGGATCAGAATGACGAGCGCGGCGATGGATTGAAAGGTCATGTCGCCTTTGATTGAGGCTAAGTGATTGTCCCCTTCTCCCGCTTAGCGGGAGAAGGTGCGCAAAGCGCGGATGAGGGCAATGCGCGGCGGCGGCTCCCCTCATCCGGCGCTGCGCGCCACCTTCTCCCGCAAGCGGGAGAAGGGTTTAGCGGCCTTTCAAGCGCTTCGGACAGCTTCGCGCCGAGCGATCCCAAGCCTCCGCCGCCAGCGTCTCGTCCGCCGCGCGGGCTCTGCTCAAAACTCCGCCCGCGCTGCGGCTCGGCTCGCGCGACTTTCGTCGATGCCTCGATCTCGCCCGAGCGCATCGTCAGCGCGATGCGCTTGCGCGCGACGTCGACTTCCACCACGCGCACCTTCACCACGTCGCCCGCCTTCACGACCTCGTGCGGATCCTTGACGAAGCGGTCGGCGAGTTGGGAGACATGCACGAGCCCGTCCTGATGCACGCCGATGTCGACGAAGGCGCCGAACGCCGCGACATTGGTCACCGTCCCTTCGAGCCGCATGCCCGGGCCGCAGATCCTTGAAGTCCTCGACGCCGTCGGCGAAAGCGGCGGTCTTGAACTCGGGACGCGGATCGCGGCCGGGCTTTTCGAGTTCGGCGAGAATGTCGCGCACCGTCGGCAGGCCGAAGCGCTCGTCGACGAACAGACGCCGGATTGAGCGACTTCAGCGTTTGCTTGTCGCCCATCAGCGCGCGCACGTCGCGGCCGCAGGCCGCGACGATCTTCTTGGCGACGCCATAGGCTTCCGGATGCACGGAGGAGGCGTCGAGCGGCTCGCGGCCGTCGCGGATGCGCAGGAAGCCGGCGCATTGCTCGAACGCGCGCGGGCCGAGCCGGCTGACCTTCAACAGATCCTTGCGGCTGTCGAATGCGCCGTTGGCGTCGCGATGCGCGACGATCGCCTCCGCGAGCGACGGGCCGAGGCCGGACACGCGCGCCAGCAGCGGCGCGGACGCCGTATTGAGATCGACGCCGACGGCGTTGACGGCGTCCTCGACCACCGCCTCCAGCGAGCGGCCGAGCCGGTACTGGTCGACGTCGTGCTGATATTGCCCGACGCCGATCGACTTCGGCTCGATCTTGACGAGTTCGGCCAGCGGGTCCTGCAGCCGGCGCGCAATCGACACCGCGCCGCGCAGCGAGACGTCGAGCCCTGGAAACTCCGCCGCGGCGAGCGCGGAGGCCGAATAAACCGAGGCGCCGGCTTCGCTGACGATCGCCTTGATCGGCTTCGGTCCCGACAGCGTTCCGCAGCAGCTCCGCGACCATGCGCTCGGTCTCGCGGCTCGCCGTGCCGTTGCCGATCGCGATCAGATCGACCTTGTGGCGAGCAATCAGCCGCGCGAGCTCGGCCTGCGCGCCGCGCAGGTCGTTGCGCGGCTGGAACGGATAGACGGTCGCCGTTTCCAGCAGCTTGCCGGTTCGCATCGACGACGGCGACCTTTACGCCGGTGCGCATGCCGGGATCGAGCCCCATCGTCGCGCGCGGACCCGCGGGCGCCGCGAGCAGCAGGTCCTTCAGATTGCGCGCGAACACTTTGATCGCTTCCTCTTCCGCCTTCTCGCGCAATTCAACCATCAGATCGAGCGACAGCGAAGTCGACAGCTTTACCCGCCAGGTCCAGCGCGCGACGTCCTTCAACCAGAGATCGCCGGGCAGCGTGCCGCCGACCTGATAGGCCTCGGCGATCATCCGCTCGACCGGCTTCGTCGGCGCGGGATCGTCGGCGTCGACTTCGAGATCGAGCGTCAGCGCGCCTTCGTTGCGGCCGCGCAGCATGGCCAGCGCGCGATGGCTCGGCGCATCGGCCCAGCGTTCGCTGTGATCGAAATAGTCGGAGAATTTGGCGCCCGCCTCCTGCTGGCCCTCGACGAGTTTGGCGCGCAGCTCCGCCTTGTCGCGCATGTAGGCGCGCAGGCGGCCGAGCAGGTCGGCGTTGACGGAAATCGTCTCGGCGACGATGTCGCGCGCGCCTTCGAGCGCGGCCTTCACGTCGGCGATTTCGCCGGTGACATAAGCCGCCGCGAGCTCGGCGGGTACAGCTGTGCGATCGGCGAGGATCGCGTCGGCGAGCGGCCCGAGGCCGCGCTCGCGCGCGATCTCCGCCTTGGTGCGGCGCTTCGGCTTGTAGGGCAGATAGAGGTCTTCGAGTTCGGCCTTGGTCAGCGATGGCGCCGATCTGCGCTTCGAGCGCGTCGGTCAGTTTGCCCTGCGAGCGGATCGAGTCGAGAATCGCGGCGCGCCGGCTGTCGAGTTCGCGCAGATAGATCAGCCGCTCGGCGAGCGTGCGCAATTGCGTGTCGTCGAGGCCGCCGGTCGCTTCCTTGCGGTAGCGCGCGATGAACGGCACGGTCGAGCCTTCGTCGATCAGCTTCATCGCGGCTTCCACCTGATCGGGCCGGGCGTTGATCTCGCCGCCGATCAGTCTTGCGATGCGCTTGTCGTTTTCGGCCATCATTTCCCCTGGGGCTCACAAATCACGAATCGGGGCGCCGAACATAACGACGGCGGCGCAGCGTAAGCCAACCCGGGTTCACCCGATCCCCAGGATCTCGATCTCGCGTCCGTCGAACTCGACGAAATCGCCGACCCGCTTCTGCAGCAGCAGTCGCGCCAGCGGCGCGACGTAAGAGATTGTGCCAGCGCGCGGATCGGCCTCGTCCTCGCCGACGATGCGAAACGTCTGCTCGCGGCCGCCGTCGCGCCGGAACGTCACTTTGGCGCCGAACGCGACGATACGAGGGATCGCTGGGCGTCGGGCCGCAATTCGGCGCTGCGCACGCGCTCGGAAAAATATTCGAGATCGCGCAGCGCGGTCTCCGAGCGCCTGCCGGCGCTCCGGCCCCGGTTCGCTCGCCTCGGCGGCGCCGACCGCGGCGCGCGCCGCGGCTCTCCGCGTCCTGCAGCGCCTTCAGGCCGTTCGCCGTGACGAGATTGGGAAAGGGCGAAATCGCCCGCGGCGGCAGCGCGACCGCCTGCGCAGCTTCGGCGCTGTCTTCCCGGACAAATGCTACGCTCATGGTTGCGTCTCCGCGGTCATCCTCAACATATAGGAACGCCTCGATATCTTCCTAACGCCGCCGCCGATTGCTATGAGGCCGGCGTTTCCTTTTTGCCGAACGGATACGCATGTCTTCGCCAACAGACCTCGAAACCCGCAAGGATGCCGCGAGCCGCTGGTTCCAGTCGCTGCAGGCGCGGCTCGTCGCCGCCATGGAGGCGCTCGAACAGCGAATGCGCGGGCCCGTTCTTCGACGAGGCGCGCGAGCCCGGGCGGTTCGAGCTGAAACCCTGGGCGCGGACCGATCACACCGGCGCGCCCGGCGGCGGCGGCCGGATGGCGATGTTGCGGGGGCGCGTGTTCGAAAAGATGGGCGCGCACGCCTCGACCGTGTTCGGTTCGTTCTCGCCCGAATTCGCCAAGCAGATTCCCGGCGCCGATGAAGATCCGCGCTTCTGGGCCTCGGGCCTGTCGGTGATCGCCCATCCCTGGAACCCGAACGTCCCGACCGTCCACATGAACACGCGCTTCGTCGTGACGTCGAAGGCGTGGTTCGGCGGCGGCGCCGATCTGACGCCGGTGCTGGCGCGCCGGCGCACGCAGGAGGATGCGGATACGCTCGCCTTCCATGCGGCGATGAAGGGCGCCTGCGAGCGCCACGCCGAGGTCGCCGACTATGCGCAAGCTGAAGGCGTGGTGCGACGAATATTTCTTCCTGAAACATCGCAACGAGCCGCGCGGCATCGGCGGCATCTTCTACGACTATCTGAACAGCGGCGGCGATCGCCGACAATTCCGGCTGGGACGCCGACTTCGCCTTCACGCGCGACGTCGGCGAAAGTTTCATCGACATCTACTCGCGCATCGTGCGCGCCAATTTCGACAAGCCCTGGACCGAGGAGGATCGCGTCGAACAGCAGACGCGGCGCGGACGCTACGTCGAGTTCAACCTGCTCTACGATCGCGGCACGATCTTCGGGTTGAAGACCGGCGGCAACGTCGAGTCGATCCTGTCATCGATGCCGCCGACGGTGCGGTGGCCGTGAGACTTCGCGGTCGAGACGCCCATCCCGGAACCTCGTCCTGAGCCTGTCGAAGGACGCTCCAGCCTGACGTGTTCG
The DNA here is from genome assembly GCA_963771455.1 of uncultured Pseudomonadota bacterium. Lineage (GTDB taxonomy): Bacteria > Pseudomonadota > Alphaproteobacteria > Rhizobiales > Beijerinckiaceae > Roseiarcus. The sequence continues at coordinate 382,776 of CAVYTP010000011.1, read as the reverse complement.
CGCGCCGCCGCCTCTGGTGTCGGCGCGTCCTTCGACAGGCTCAGGAAGAGGATCGCTCGCTACAATCCAGACAGCCATCACGCTGCAGATCGCCTCAGCGCCATCCTCGCTTGCGCCTGATTAACCAAGCCCGCAACGAAGCCTCGGGAACCGCACACGTCCAGCACCGCGGCGCATAGCAAATATACAACGCCGCCGCTGATGGCCAGCACGACGAAGGCGCCTGCGTTGTAGTTCGGCAGGCCACGCGCGAGCGCGACTCACTGTCAACGCCATGGCGGCGCAGGCGATGGCGATGCGCGCCGCTGGCGCCGCCACGGTGGGAAGTCGATGCGCCCTCAACGTCAGCGCGTAGCCGGTCGCGGCGCCTAGCGCCTCGGACGCCAGCAGCGACCATGCGGCGCCGTTGGGGCCGAAGGCCGAAGTCAGGGGCCAGAGCAGGGCGGCGTTGACGGCAAGCGTGACGAGGGCGTGGGGGATCGACAGATATTGCCGCATCGCAAGATGAAAACTGACGTGGATGTAGCTCTGCGAGATCGACTGGAACAACCAGGCGAACGCGAGGATCGGCATGATCGTCACGGCCGTCTCGCGGAACGCCGGGCCCAGCAGGAACGACGCCAGATAGGGCGTCGTCAGCGCCAATCCGACGCTGGCCGGCGCCAGCACGGCGAACAGCAATTCGCCGGTGCGTTCGAGCTGGCGTCGGGTCGCCGCGGCGTCGCCGGCCGCAAACATTCTCACCGTCAGCGGGAACGCGGCGGCCGCGACGCCGCCGGCGGGAATCAGGATGATCTGTCTGACGACGTCGGCGGAGGCGCCGTAGAGCCCCGCGCTGCCGTCGCCGAACCGCCAGGCGATGAACAGCCGATCGAGCGTCGCCTGGAAGGTCACCAGCAGGCCCGCGATCGTGACCGAGGCGCCCAGCTTCAAGAACAGCTTCAGCTTGGCGGGATCCATCGGCGCGCGCGGCCCGCGCCAGATCGCCCGCGCGCTGAGGAGAGACGGTCACGAAATAGGCGCAGGCGGCGCCGGCCAGTTGCCCGAGCCCTCCGCCGCCAAGCTCCGCAATGATGACGCAGACAACCAGCGCGGCCGCCGAGCGCAGCACCGAGCCGATCACGAACGCCTTGACCTGCAAGCGCGAGCGCAGAATTTCCTGCCCGAGTTCGAACAGATTGGCGCCTAGCGCGAGGACGATCGCCATGCGCCGCGCGATCCCAGGACATATGACCGATGTATCGGGCTGCAAGCAGAAGCACTGGCGCCGTCGACGCCGAGATCGCATACGCCGTCAGCGAGGTCATGCGGACGTCGGCCCCGCCGCCCTCGGACTCGAAGCGCATCACCGAATAGCGCCCCCAGGTGAACGCCACAGCGCCGATGAAACTCGCCAGACCGAAACCAACGACATAAACGCCGTAATCAGCCGGCGTCAGCAGCCGCGTGAACACCGCCGCGCTGATGAACCCGAGCATCGCGGTCAGCGCTGCCGAGATCATATATTGCGTGGTATGGCGAATGAGCATTCAGGGATCTCCGGCCGCGTGCTTCAAGCGGCGGCGCGCGTAAACTTCTCGATCTTCGCCAAGAAAGGTTTTGGCTGAAAGTCTGCGTCGAGCGGCAGCGGCCGATTGGGCAGATGGTCCGGGCGCGGCAGCGTCTGTGTCATCCAGGTGTATCTGTCGCTCAATCCCCATGTCAGCAGCGTGCCGAGCGGTTGCGGCTCGTTGACGGCGGCCAGCAGCGCCTCGACCTGGCGCGCGACGATCGCATCGCGCTCGGCGGGCGCGGCGGGCAAATCCGCGTCGATCACGTCGAGCTCCGTCACGTAGACGTCGAGCCCCGCGCCGCGCATCTCTGAGACAAAGGCGCTGACGCCGTCGTGGTCGATCGGCGTCGCGCCGCGCAGATGGCATTGCAGACCGATCGCGTGCAGCGGCGCGCCGGCGTCCAGCAACTCGAACGCCAGACGGCGCAGCGCGGCGCGCTTGCGGGTGAAGCGCGGACCGACATGTTCGACATCGTATTCGTTGAGCACGAGGCGCGCGGCGGGATCGGCGGCGGCGGCGGCGCGATAGGCGCGCGCGATGTAGGCGCTGGCCGAGCCATCTGCGACCACAGGCAGTCGCGCCGCGCCGTATCGTCCGCGCATCGTCGGGTATCGGCTCGTTGACCACGTCCCAGGAGGTCAGGCGGCCGCGATAATGGGACACGACCGTCTCGATATGACGCGTCAATTCGCGCTCCGCCTCGCGCGCCGAGCTGATTTCGCGCGTCCAGTTCGGAAGACCGTAGTACCAGACGAGATTGTGACCGCGCATGCTTGAGGCCGTTGGCGCGCGGCGAAGGCGAGCAAACGATCCGCGAACTCGAAAGCAAACATTTCGCGGCTCGGGCGCAGCGTCCCCCATTTGAGTTCGTAGGCGGGCACGATCTGAGTGCAATAGTGCTTGATCGCCGCAGCGAGACGCGGCTCCGCCTTGAGATCGTCGAGCGTGACCGCGGCGCCGTAGCCGGCGCGACGCTCCGATGGCGTAGCGCTCGCAGACGCCCGTGATCGCCGCGAGGCTCGCCGCCGCGCTCGCGCGGATAAACTGTCGGCGCGAATAGGGCATGGTTAACGCATCCGCGGAAAGGGTGAAGGCGATAGTTACCATGAAAGCCGCGCGCGGCGGCGCGCGACCGGCGCGTTGGGTTAATTTGTGCTGACGGTTCGACTGTTTTACAATCAGGCGTCAACCACGGCCTGTTTCTGGCGCGCGTCTTGCGGATCTCGGCTCGAGAGAGGCGCGAGTCGTCCGGAATTGGGACGGCGCGCCTTGCGAGAGTGCAGGGAGCGTGCCGCTTTGAGCGTGAGCGTGGTGATTCCAGCACGGAACGGCGCCGACTACATCGCGGAGGCGATCGCCAGCGCGCTGAGGCAACCCGAAGTCGATCGTGTCGTGGTTGTCGACGACGGCTCGACCGACGCCACGGCGGCGATCGTCGCCGCCATTCCAGACGCGCGCGTCGAACTGATCGACGGCGCGCCGCAGCGGCGTCTCGGCGGCCCGCAATCGGGGGTTCGCGGCGGTCGTCAAGAGCGAGTCCGGCGCATCAGTATCGTGATGTTCCTCGATGCCGACGACCGCCTGCGCGACGGCGCCGTCGGGCCGGCTCCTGGCGGTGGCGACGCCCGATTGCGTCGCCGTCTATGGCGACTACGAACGGATCGACGCGCGCGGCGAGATCGTCGGACACCGCAGCTGGCTGCAGGGCCGGCGCAAGCCCAGCGGCGACATTCTGCGAGCGTTGCTCGCCGGCAATTTCATCGTCAACGGCGGCGTGATGCTGATCCGCGTCGAGGCGTTCGGGCGCATCGGCGGCTTCGACGAAAGGCTCGCTATTGCGAGGACTGGCAGGCCTTCTGCCGGCTCGCGGCCGCTGGCCCGATCCGCTATCTCGATTCCATCGTGCTCGACTATCGCGTTCATGCCGCGAGCGCGATGATGCGCGGACCCGTGAGCTTCTCGCACTATCTCGACGCGCTCGACCGCGTGTTCTCTGATCCCGACATTCTCAGCCGCCTGGAGCCCGCACGACGCTCGACCGTCTGCATGCGCAGGCCGAGGCGCACCTGCGGATGTTCCTGGCCTGCCAGGCCGTGCGCTCGCGAGGGTATCCGCGCGCGCTGCGCGGAGGCGGCGCGGGCGCTTCGCTCGGCGCCGCGCCGTGCGCCTCGCAACGTGATCAGGATCCTCGCGGCGGCGGCGGGATTTTGAACGATGACCGATGTTTGCCATACGGAGACGAAATGAGCGCGTGAGCCCGAAGCGCCGAGGTTGAAGCCGTGGTCTGCATTCCGACCTTTCGCAGGCCGGCGCATCTCGAAAAGACCCTGCGCTCGCTGGTCAACCAGATTTCGGACATCAAGTTCGCGGTCGTGGTTGTCAGAGAACGATTCCGCCAAAAGTGACGGCAAGGCGGTTGCCGACAAATTCTTCGCCGAGGGCAGGCTGCAAGGGCTCAGCGTCGTCGAAACTCGGCAGGGCAATTGCTTCGCCATCAATCGCGCCTTCGCGACGGGGCTGCAGGAATTCCCGGGCGCCGACTACATGTTGATGATCGACGACGACGAGGTCGCCTCGCCGTCGTGGGTCGACGAGATGGTTCGCGCGGCGCGGGACAACGACGCGGATCTGGTTGGTGGACCCGTGCTGCGCGTGTTCGAGTCCGACCCGAACAGCGCCGCCAAGATGCACCCGCTGTTCAACTGCCCGGCGCCGCCTTCGGGTTTCGTCCCGAGCCTTTTCGGTTCAGGCAATTGTCTGATCGCGCGCAAAGCGTTCGAGGCGCTCGACCGCCCCGAGTTCGACGTCCGCTTCAATTTCCTGGGCGGCGGCGACATGGATTTTTTCACTCGCTGCCGCCTCAAGGGCCTCCGCGCGTTCTGGAACAGCCGCGCCATCGTCGTCGAGACGGTGCCCGTGCAACGCACGGCGGTCCACTCGATGATGCGCCGCGGCGTGACGACCGGCGTCATCAACTACACGATCGACCGCAAGCGCCATCCTCACGCTCTCGGCTACATCGCCCTGTGGGGCAAGAATATCGTGTCGCTGCCGCTGTCGCTGATCCGCGCGGCGCAACTGTACCGGCAGACCCGTCATTGGTTGCCGGCGCTGCATCCGGTGCTGGTTTCGCTCGGCAGGAGCCTCGCGGCGCTCGGGTTTTCCCCCGCGCCCTACAAGGGTTGAAGGTTCAGGCGGTGCGCTTTTGTAGCCGCGGTCGCTGACCGCGGGGGCTCCGCCACGTGGCGGCCGGGGTCAGCGACCCCGGCTACAGTGTGCTTAAGCCGCGAGCTTCGGCGCGGCGGATTCCAGCATTGTCCAGAACGCCTCGAAGATTTGATGCACGTGCGGGTTCTTGTGCGCGAGCGCGCTTTCGGGCGCCTCGTCGTGTGCGAGCATGGTTGCGTTGGCCTCGAACAGCAGCGCCCTGCCATCGCCGAGCAACGCGAAATCGACGCCGGCGAAATCGAGATCGAGACGCTGGCCGACGGATGTGATCGCTTCCAGCGCGCGACGGCCGAGCGCGCGACCGGGATCGGCGAGGTAGCGGCGTTCTTCCGCAAGCCGCTGCGGGTGGTTCGCCGTCCCCGATTTGTCGTAGTGGACCAGCCAGTGATCGGCGATGGCGAGGTGGTAGGGGTAGGGCCGGCGGTCGATGAAGAACATCCGGTATTTTCGGTACAGTCCGTCGGAGGAGATGAAGTCGACGAACTCCGTGGCGTAGAGGTCGCAGCCGCCGCCGCTGGCGCGCCACAGCGCATCGAGCGAATCTGGCGAGTGGATTCGCATCAGACCCTCGCCGCCATGCGCGCCAACCGGGCGCACCAACAGCGGCAGGCGTAGTCCCGCCCGTTCGAGCGTGGCTTCCGCGCCGCGCAGGGTGAGCTCCGCGGCGCCGAGCCGCGCGGTTTTCGGCGTGATCAACCCTTCGACGCCTGCAAACAATTGCGGGGCGTAGGCGCGCGAGGTCCGCGCGATCCGCTCCGGCGGGTTCAGAAGCGGGCCGGTGTACAGTCCGACGAAGCGGTCTAGCCCGGGCGCCTTTGCCGCCGCGCAATCGGGGTCGGCGATCGCGTTGAACACGATGTCGTGGCCCGGCAGCGCCGCGAACTGTTCGTCCTTCGCATAGTCCATGAACCAGAGATGGCGGCTATAGCGGTGCGGCGGCAGCAGATAGCGATCGGGCGCATTGGCCGCTTCCGTGCTCGCCAGCACCAGCACCTGCCGCAGCGGCCTCGCGGCGCGGACCGTGATGAGGTTACGGGCGCCGAATGCGAAATCGCGATGGCGCCGCGCGTCCTCAAGTTGCCCTCCGCGTGCGAAAATGCCGGCGAGGTTCTGGTGCGCATCGATACGGCCGGGGTCGCCACGCAGGGCCGCCTCGGCGTGGGCGCGTCCGAGGTCGTAATGCGCGCGCCCTGCAGTAGAGCGAGCTCAGCGCGACATGCGCGGCTACGTTTTCCGGCTGAATGGCAAGCACGGATTGCCAGCTGGCTTCGGCAAGCAGCGGACGATTGAGTTCGTCCTGAAGCGCGCCTAGCTGGGCATGGGCGGCGATCAGCTTCTCATCGAGTTCGACGGCGCGGCTGAGGGCCTTCACCGCGCCTTCGGGGTCGCCGATTCCGCGCAGCGCCAGGCCGAGCGCCAACCAACCCATTGGCGCCAGCGGGTCGAGCGCGCGCGGCGCGGTCCGCGGAGGGCAGCGCCGCTTCCGGCAAGTTGATCTGCAGGCGGGCGAAGGCGAGACCGAGATGCGCCGCGGCGTGTGTCTCCGAAATCGCGATCGCTTGCGCATAAGCCGCGGCGGCGGCTTGCGGAGCTTCGAGCCGGGCGTGCGCGGCGCCGAGCGCGATCAGCGCATCAGCGTCGCTGGGGCGCGCCAGGACGGCCTGCCGCGCCGCCTGCAGCGCCTCGCGCGGCTCGCCCGCCGCGACGAGGCATTGCGCCAGCGCAATCCAGACCGTCGAGCGCTCGGGCTCCCATTGCAGCACGTTGCGCAGCGATGCCGCCGCCGCGCGCGCATCGCCGCGGCGGGTCTGCAGCGCCGCCAGATTGAGCCACGACTGAACGTGCCGAGGCGCCACCGCGATCACGCCGCCGAACGCGCGCTCCGCCTCGTCGAAATCCTCGGCTTCCTGCCGCCACAGGCCCAGCACGAACAGGCACGTCGGATCCCCCGGCCGCTCGGCGAGTGCGTGCCGCAGCGCGGCTTCCGCGCCTGCGGCATCGCCGGATTTGCGGCGCTCGATGGCTTCTTCCAATCCGTTTCGCGGCGCGTTCGCCACGTCCGCGCGCATCGTTCGCAAGAGGATCGCTCCTTACCGCTTTTGTCGGGTGATTCTCATCCGGCAAGCTTGCGTGCGACTTTCGTTGCCGCCGCTTTCTGCGCTATAGCTGGACGAATATGGCGGAAAGCGGGAGAAAATCATGAAGCGTGTGACGGTCATCCTCTTGCTGCTTTGGGGAGCACTGGCTTCATCGGCCGCTTTTGCCGACGACAGGCTTGTCATGTTCGCCGCCGCCAGCCTGAAGACAGCGCTCGACGCCGCCGCCGCCCAATATCACGCCGATGGCGGCGCCGAAGTGGCGATCAGCTACGGCGGGTCGCTGGCGCTGGCGCGCCAATCGTCGCCGGCGCCCCGGTGGACGTGTTCGCTTCTGCTGACGAGGCTTCGATGGATGAAGCCGCGAAGGCCAACGCGATCCGGGCCGATACGCGGGTAGACGTGCTGAGCAACAGCCTCGTGTTGATCGCGCCGAAAGACGCCGCGTTCGACAAGCTCGCGCTCGACCCAAGCGGGCTCGGCGGCGCGCTATCGTCAACCAAGCTCGCAACCGGCGACGTCGGCACGGTGCCGGTCGGCAAATACGCCAAGGCGGCGTTGACGAAACTCGGGCTATGGGAAACGGTCGAGCCGCATCTGGCGCTGACCAGCGACGTGCGCAGCGCGCTCAATTTTGTCGCGCGCGGCGAGGCGGGGCTCGGCATCGTCTATGCAACCGACGCGGCCGCCGAGCCGAAAGTGAAGATCGTCGCGGTATTCCCCGAGGATTCGCACCCGCCAATTCTTTATCCGTTCGCGATCACGGCGGCGTCGAAGAATGCGCAGACGCAGCAATTCTTCGACTATCTGAAGGGCCCGAAGGCGCATGCGCTGTTCGCCGCGCAGGGGTTTGGTACGCCTTAAGAATGTTCCCTCTCCCGCCTGCGGGAGAGGGCTGGGCTGAGGGCGGGGTCCGCCAAACTCCCTCAGCTTTCTCGCGTCGCCTCTTGCAGCGCTTCGACCGCAGCCTGAACCTTTGGCTGCGCCGGGCGCGGCGTAAGCAACAAGGCCCGCATCGTGCCGGCTCCGAGCGCGAGGTCGAGCTCTTCGAAGGCGAGAAATGGAATCAGCGAAATGGCGATGATCACGGCCGTCGCAACGGCGCCGATCAGGCCGCCGCCATAGCTGGGAACGCCCTCCACGACTTGTTCGTGGCTGAAAGCCCGCTCGATCATCGTCTCGATGACGTGGGCGACTATGAACAGCACCGCGAAGCCGAACGCGCGCGCCAGGATCGGCACAATCAGCGCCTGCGTTCGCATCCACGCGCCGACCTTGATGTTGTCGGCCAGCAGCATCACTTTCGCAAACACCAGGGCGTTGATGAGGCTGACGCCGAATTTGAAATAGGAAAGCTCGACCTTCGCCAGCACCAGATACTCGTGGATGTGAAACATCGAGAACAGCAGCCACAGGTACAGGAACATGATCACGAAGCGGATGAACTCTTCGCGCGCGCGTTCCTTGAGGCTCTTGTGAGCAGGCGCCGATGGCAGGGCTTGGGTTTGCGAACTCATCGACCGGTCCTCTCGAAACCGTCATTGCGAGGAGCGAAGCAACGAAGCCATCCAGGCTTCGGCCGCCGCGAGCCCCGGTTGGTGAACAACGAACTTAGCAGCGGCAGCACAATGGATGGCTTCGCTTCGCTCGCAATGACGATCGTAGCCTGATTCACCGCCGCCTCGCAAACCTGTAGACGCCGGAGCGCTTGATCTCCGCATCCTCGAGCGCGCGCGTGACGGGCACGCTGTACTCGGCGATTTGTCTCTAGCCGGTCTTTCGCCAGATAGGTGCGGCCGGGGTCTCCGATCAGCACTTCGGCGCCGCGCGCGGCAAGCGCTTCCAGCCAGTTGGTGACGGCCTCGGCCATGTCGCGCTCATAGGAGACGTCGCCGGCGAACACGACCTCCCAGCCGTCGTCGCGGCCGACGATGTCGCCGGCGAGCGTCGTGACCGTGACGCCATTGGCCTCGGCGTTGATCTCGATGGCGGCGAGCGCGAAGTCGTCGATCTCGCTGGCCGCGACGCTCGAGGCGCCGGAGAGCGCGGCCGCGATGGCGACCATGCCCGAGCCCGAAGCGAAGTCGAGCACGCGCTTTCCCGCCACCAGCTCAGGATGATCCTCGATGTAGCGCGCCAGCGCCTGCCCGCCCGCCCAGGCGAACGCCCAGAACGGCGGCGGCAGGCCGATTTCGCCGAGTTCCTCCTCGGTCTTCGTCCACAGCGCCACAGCTTCGTCGGCGAGATGCAGTTTCATGCGCGGAGCGAGCGGCGGGCTCAGGGGGCGCGTGTTTTCGAGGATGAACGCGCGGCGGTCGTATGCGTCACGATTTCCAGTGCAGCGCGGAAATCAGCGTGAACAGCCGGCGCGCGGTGCTGGCGTCGATCTCCACCTTGTCGGACATGCGGTTGCGCCATCAGTTCCGCGCCTTCGTTGTGCAGCTTGCTGCGCTCGCGGTCGATCTGCTCGATCTGGCGCGGGCTCGCGGTGCGGATCGCGGCGTAATAGGTTTCGCAGACGAGGAAATAGTCTTTCAGCAACGGCCGGAACGGCGTCATCGAGATGATGAATTCGGCCACCGTCTCGCCGGCCTGCGTGTGCGCCGCAAAGCTCAGCTTCCCTTCCTGCTGCGCCGATGGTGAGGCTGTAGGGGCCGTCGTCGCGCCCGACTGACGCCAAAACTGTTTTCCTCGACCAGATCGAAGATCGCGACGGCGCGCTCGTGATCGGCGTCGGCGGAGACGCGCGGCAGGGTCGCCTCGTCGAGGTGGACCTCATAGAGCCGGTTGCGCGCGGGGTCCGAGCTCACAGCGTCCCTCCTCCGAGATCGGCGAGCCGCATCGCGACCGAGCGGGCGTGCGCCTGCAGGGATTCGGCCTCGCCGAGCGTCACCGCCGCGGGCCCGAGCGCGCGCAACGCGTTCGCGTCGCAGCGCAGAATGGAGGTGCGCTTGACGAAATCGTTGACGCCGAGGCCGGACGAGAAGCGGGCCGAGCGCGAGGTCGGCAGCACGTGATTGGAGCCGCCGACATAATCGCCGATCGCCTCGGGCGTATAGGCGCCGAGGAAGATCGCGCCGGCGTTGGTGACGCCGCGGCTCAGCGCGTCGGCGTCGTGCGCGATGATTTCCAGATGCTCGGGCGCGAGACGGTCGACCAGCGGGATCGCGGCGGCGAGATCGGGCACGAGAATGATCGCGCCATAGTCGCGCCAGCTCGCGCCGGCGATTTTTTCGCGCGGCAATTGCGCCAGTTGTCTGGTCACCTCTTCGCCGACGTTGCGGGCGAGCCGCATGTCGTCGGTGATGAGGATCGATTGCGCGGCCTCGTCGTGCTCGGCCTGCGCGAGCAGGTCGGCGGCGATATAGCGGGGGTCGGCGCTCGCATCGGCGATCACCACCACTTCGGACGGGCCGGCGATCATGTCGATGCCGACGATGCCGAACACGCGCCGCTTGGCGGCGGCGACATAGGCGTTGCCGGGGCCGACGATCTTGGCGACCGGCTTGATCGTCGCGGTGCCGATAGGCCAGCGCCGCGACGGCCTGCGCGCCGCCGACCCGGTAGATTTCGTCGACGCCGGCGATCCGCGCCGCGGCGAGCACGAGCGGGTTGAGCTCGCCGTTCGGCGTCGGCACGACCATCGCGATGCGCGGGCAGCCGGCGACCTTGGCCGGCGCCGCGTTCATCGATGACCGAGGAGGGATAGCTCGCCGCTCCGCCCGGGACATAGAGCCCGACCGACTTCGATCGCCCGCCAGCGCCAGCCGAGTTCGACGCCGAGCGCGTCGGTGAACTGCACGTCCTGCGGCGCTTGCCGCTCGTGGTAGGCGAGCACGCGCGCATGGGCGAAGCGCAGCGCCTTCGAGCGCCTCGGGGTCGCAGGCGGCGACGGCGGCGTCGATTTCCGCACGAGAGATGGCGATGCCGCGGTCGGCCAGATCGACGCGGTCGAAGCGCTTCGAATAGTCGATCAGCGCCGCGTCGCCGCGGGCGCGCACGTCGGCGATGATTTCGACGACGGCGGCGTCGACATCGGCCGCGGCTTCGCGCTTGGCCGCCGAGCAGCGCGACGAAACGCGCTTCGAAATCGGCGGCCTTCGAATCGAGGAAAACGGCCATCGTTCCAGGATCCTATTCGGCCTCGGCGCGAGTCAGGATATGGCCTTCGCAATCGCAGGCCTGCACGCGGGGTCCGACGTCGCGCAAATCGACTTCGAGGCACTCGACTTCGAGCCGGATGATAGCGCCATCGGCAAAAGTGAGGAACACCATGCCCGACGGCGGCTCGGTCTTCTCGAACGTCACGCCGAGCAGATTCATCGTTTCGTCGGCGCCGCGGTCCTGCAGCCCGATATGCGAGACTTTGGTGACGCGATCGAAACACAGCACCGTGCCGACGCGCTCCTCGGCGCCGTGCTTGGCGCCCGCCCAGTCGTAGCGCATGCCGGAAAGCGCGAAGCGGTTCTGCTTCGGCAGATAGGCCATGTCGCCGCGCTTGACGCACACATCCTGCAGATGGGCCGAAATCACCTGCAGGCCCTCGCGGTCGAGGGCGATCGAGTTTCAGCTGGTCGTGCGGGCTCCAGGGCATGTTCAGCCGACAACCCTTTCGATGTCGGCGCCGCAGGCGCTGAGCTTCTGCTCGAGCCGTTCGAAGCCGCGATCGAGATGATAGACGCGGTTGACCGTCGTTTCGCCCTCGGCCGCCAAAGCGGCGATGACCAGCGAAACCGAGGCGCGCAGATCGGTCGCCATGACGGGCGCGCCGTGCAAGCGTTCGACGCCTTCGACGATCGCGCTGTCGCCTTCGAGCCGGATATGCGCGCCGAGCCGCGCCAGCTCCTGCACATGCATGAAGCGGTTCTCGAAGATCGTCTCGGTGATGCGCGAGCGGCCCTTGGCGCGGGTCATCAGCGCCATGAACTGCGCCTGCAGATCGGTCGGGAAACCGGGGAACGGCGAGGTCGTGACGTCGATCGGCGAAATGCCGGCGCCGTTGCGCTTGACGCGCACGCCGCGATTGTCCGAGCTGACGCTGGCGCCGGCCTGCTCCAGCGTGTCGAGCGCCTCCTGCAGCAGATCGGGCCGGATGCCTTCGAGCAGCAGATCGCCGCCGGTCATCGCGACGGCGGCGGCATAGGTGCCCGCCTCGATGCGATCCGGCAGCACGCAATGATGGGCGCCGTTGAGCCGCGCGACGCCCTCGACCTCGATCTCCCGCGTGCCCGCGCCCTTGATGCGCGCGCCCATCTTGATCAGGCAATCGGCGAGGTCGCGCACCTCCGGCTCGCTGCGCGGCGTTGCGAATCAGCGTTGAGCCGCGCGCCAGCGTCGCGGCCATCAGCGCGGTATGGGTGCCGCCGACCGTCACCTTCGGGAAATCGATTTCGCCGCCGACGAGGCCCTTCGGCGCCTTGGCGACGACATAGCCGGCGTCGATGTCGATCGTCGCGCCGAGTTTTTCGAGCGCCATCAGCAGCAGGTCGACCGGACGCGTGCCGATCGCGCAGCCGCCCGGCAGCGAAACCCGCGCCTCGCCCATCCGCGCGAGCAGCGGCGCGATCACCCAGAAGCTGGCGCGCATGCGCGAGACGAGATCGTAAGGGCGCGGTGGTGTCGACGATGGTGCGGGCGCGCAGATGCGCGGTCTGGCCGGCGGACGGGTGTTCGCCCGGGCGCTTGCCGTCGACGGAATAGTCGACGCCGTGGTTGCCGAGGATGCGCACGAGCTGGCTGACGTCGGCGAGGCGCGGCAGGTTTTCGAGCGTCAGCGTCTGGTCGGTCAGCAGCGAGGCGATCATCAGCGGCAGCGCCGCGTTCTTGGCGCCGGAAATCGGAATGACGCCTTCGAGCTTGGCCCCGCCGCGAATCACTATGCGATCCATGCGTCTACCCCTCTTCCGCGTCGGTCAGGCCCGGCGGATTGTCGCGCGGCAATGGCGCCGCCGCGCCGGCTCGCGCGCGCTGCTGCGCCTTGCGGCGCTTCAAGTTCTCCCGCAGCGATGCGGCAAGACGTTCGCGGCGCCGGCGCTCCTGCGCGGCGCGATCGTCATCGGAATTCATCGATTCCCCTAGGGATTCGGGCGATCGCGCTTGATAGGCGAGCGGGTGGCGCCGGGCAAGGGGAAAGCTTGGCGCTCATCCCGCCTTCTCGATCAGGCTCTTGGCCGCCGCGCGGGCCTCCCGCGTGATCTCGGCGCCGGCGAGCATGCGGGCAATTTCCTCGCGGCGGTCGGCGGCGGCGAGCGTGATGACGCGGGTCGCGACGCGGTCGGCGCCGGCCTCGCCCTTGACGATCTTGAAATGGGTTTTGGAGCGCGCCGCGACCTGCGGCGCGTGGGTGACGGCGAGCACCTGCGCGTTGCCGGCGAGGCGCGACAGGCGCTGGCCGATCGCGTCGGCGACGGCGCCGCCGACGCCGGTGTCGATCTCGTCGAACACCAGCGTCGGCGCGGTGCCGCGCTCGGCGAGCGAAACTTTCAGGGCCAGCAGGAAGCGCGACAACTCGCCGCCCGAGGCGACTTTCATCAGCGGACCCGGACGCGAGCCGGGATTGGTCTGCACGACGAATTCGATCCGGTCCCAGCCGTCCGCCGCGACCTGCGCCTTGTCGGTCTCCACCGGTGCGAAGAACCGCGCGCGCTCCAGTTTCAGCGGCGGCAATTCCGCGTTGACCGCCGCCTCCAGCGCCTCGGCGGCGCTGCGGCGCGCGCTCGACAGCACTTCGGCCGCCTTCAGGTATGCGCCGGACGCGCCGGCGACTTCGGCGCCGAGCTTGGCGACGCGCGCGCTGAGCGCGGAAAGGTCGCTGAGCTCCGCCGCATATTTCTCGGCCAGCGCCGGCAGGCCCTCGACGGCGCAGGAATATTTGCGCGCCATGCCGCGCAGCGCGAACAGTCGCTCCTCGACGCGCTCGAGTTCGCGCGGATCGAAATCGCAGGCGCGCAACGCCGCCTCGACCGATTGCGTCGCGATCTCCAGCGCATCCATCGCCTCGTCGAGCGCCTTGACGCTGGGCTCGAGCAAGTCGGGCGCCTGCGAGATGCGGCGCTGCAACCGCCGCGAGATCTGGGTCAGGACCGGCAGGATCGCCGAATCGCCGGCAAGGCTCTCGTGCGCGTCGCGGATGTCGGCGGCGACCTTCTCGCTCTGCATCATGCGCTGACGCTGCTCGGCGAGCGCCTCTTCCTCGCCCGGCTGGACGTCGAGCTTCGAAAGCTCGTCGCGGGCGTGACGGGCGAAATCGGCGGCCTTCTCGGCTTCGATAAGCCGGCGCCGCTCGCTGTCGAGTTCCGCTTCCAGCGCGCGCAGGCCCGCGTGCGCCGCGCGGGTCAGCCGTGACTTGGGCTTCGAGACCGCCGTAGGCGTCGACCAGCGCGCGGTGTTTTGCGGCGTCGAGCAGCGCGCGTTCGTCGTGCTGGCCGTGGATTTCCACCAGGTCCGCGGCGAGCGCGCGCAGCGCCTGGGCGCCGACGCTCTGGTCGTTGACGTACGCGCGGGTGCGGCCGTCGGCCATCTGAACGCGCCGGAGGATCAGTTCGCCCTCGAAAGCGATGTCCTGTTCAGCGAGCGTCGCGGCGATCCCGTGATCCGGCGACAGTTCGAACACGGCGCTGACCTGGCCCTGCGTCTGGCCGTGCCGCACCAGCGACCCGTCCCCGCGCGCGCCGAGCGCCAGCGAAAGCGCGTCGAGCAGGATCGATTTGCCCGCGCCGGTCTCGCCGGTGAGGATCGTCAGGCCGCGGGCAAACTCCAGATCCAACTGATCGATCAGCACGATGTCGCGGATCGAAAGCCGGGCGAGCATGGTCCCCCCGATTTCCCCGCTTACGACGGCACGACGGATTTGTAGAGCTTGGAAATCCAGGACTCCTGATGGTTTTGCGGGCTCAGGCCGTCCTTCACCAACAGCGCATAGGCGTCCTTGTACCACTGGCCATCCGGGAAGTTATGGCCGAGAATCGCCGCCGCCGTCTCCGCCTCGTCCTTGATCCCCAAGCCCGAGATAGGCCTCGACAAGCCGATAGAGCGCCTCTTCGGTGTGCCGGGTCGTCTGGTAGTCGGCGAGCACGATGCGGAAGCGGTTGATCGCCGCGGTGTAGTTGCGGCGGTTGAGATAGAAGCGCCCGATCGACATTTCCTTGCCGGCGAGCTGGTCCATCATCACGCCGACCTTGAACTTCGAGTCGTCGACATATTCGGATTTCGGATAGTTCTTGACGACTTCGTTGAACGCATTCAGCGCGTCGATGCGCGCGATCCTGATCGCGCGAAATGTCGAGCACCTGAGTGTAATAGCTGCTCGCGACCAGATATTGCGCGTAGGCCGCTTCGTCGGACTTTGGATATTCCTTGACGTAGCGCTTGCCGGATTCGGCGGCCGAATCGTAGTCGCCGGCCTGGAACTGCGCGTAGGTCGTCATCAACAGGCCTTTGCGCGCCCAGTCGGACCCCGGATATTGCTTGCCGAGGTCGGTGAATTTCTTCGCCGCCTCCTGCGGCGCGCCATTGGCGAGCTTGCCGAGGCCCTGGTCGTAGACCTGGCTCGCGGGCACGTCCGGCTCGATTTTCGTCTTGTAGCGCTCGTCGCCGAAGGGGTTCCAGTCGTCGAACGCGCCGCAGCCGCTCAGCGCGAGCAGCACGCCCGTCGCCACGGCGAACAGGGTGGCGCGGGCATGAAATCGGCGCGAAACGACAAGCTCGACGAAAAACTCATGCCATAGGCTCTTTGCGGCCTTCAGGGGTCGGCCGGGTGAAGATATTACGCGCGGGTCCATACCCCAGTCCGCGCCGAGCGCCACCCGGCGCAAGGCGAGGAACCGCCGCACTTGAGCTGCGAATACCCGTCAATTATGGCGCGATCGCGCCAGAACGAGCACCGTGGTCGGGAAAAGCCTGTGTTTTCCGACCCGTCAGACGTCGGCTCACGGGTCAGTCGACCGCGGGGGCGAAAGCCGTCGCGCCGGCGGCGGCAACGCGCAGTCCCGGCGCGCCGAGGCGTAGACGCGGCGCGGCGCGCCGTCGACGATTTCGTAGGCCGAACGATCGGCGAACAATGCGCCGAGCATCGCGCGGTTGAGCGTGTGACCGGGGCGCTGCGCGACATAGGCGCCGATGATCGGCGCGCCGGCCAGCGCGAGATCGCCAATCGCATCGAGCGCCTTGTGGCGCACGAACTCGTCGGCGTAGCGCAGGCCTTCGGGATTGAGGATCGCGTCGCCGTCGAGCGCGACGGAATTCTCCAGCGAAGAACCGAGCGCGAAACCGGCCTGCCACAGCTTCTTGACGTCGGCGACGAAGCCAAAGGTGCGGGCGCGCGAGATATCGCGACGGAAACGCTGCGGGTCGAGATCGAAAGCGATGCGCTGACGGCCGATCGCGGCCGCCTCGAAATCGATCTCCACGTCGAGGTGGAAGCCGCCGCCCGCCGGGCGGAGTTCGGCGCGGCTGCGCCCCTGCTCGACGCGCACAGTCTTGAGAACTTTGAGGAAACGGCGGCGACGGGATTGGGTGACGACGCCGACCGCATCGATCGCGTCGACGAACTGGGCGGCGGAGCCGTCCATGATCGGCATTTCCGGGCCGTCGATCTCGACGAGCGCGTTGTCGATATTGAGGCCGGCGAGAGCGGCCATCAGATGTTCGATCGTGGCGACCGAGGCGCCGGTCGCGTCGCCGATCACGGTGCAGAGCGCGGTTTGCGTCACATTGGACCATTTCGCCTCGATGAGGCGTTCGCGGCCGCCGGGAAGGCCCGTACGGAGGAAAACGATACCGGAATTGGCGTCGGCGGGATGGATGACGAGCCGCGCCGGCTGCGCCGAATGAACCCCAAGACCGGTAATCTCTACCCGGTCAGCCAAGGTGGTCTGGTAGCCGTATTTCATCAACACCCTTCCCCGCATCCCGGCAGGACCATCATGTCCGCCAGGCCTTACTTCGACCACGAACCCGGCTGAGTTCCGCCGGATTTCCTTGCGAGGTTCGAGACCCCATTTCAGCGAATCACGACCGTTCATCGGCCTGTTCGCTAGGTACTTGTCGTACGCGGGGGTGGGCCGGAGGCCAAATCACCTTTCGTGAACGAATGTTACAACAGCCCTTGCCGCGCAATTGCATACAGTTGCATCAATAGCATTAACGAAAGATTAGGCGTGCCGGCGAGGCGCGCCCGTCCCGACATCGTTAAGCGTCGCCGCGGGAAACCGCGGTTTCAGACGCCGCGGCCGCCATGATTCGTGCCGCGTTGAAGGATTCAGCCGCCCGGCTGCCGCCGCAGGAACGCCGGAATTTCGAGCTGCTCGTCCTCGGCGATCGGCCCGCGGGTCGCGACGCGGCCGTGCGGGTCGAGTTGCCCTTGGGCCGCGCGCGGCGGGATCGCTCGCGGCGCGGGCCGCGCGTATTCGACCGCCGCGGGCGCCGCGGCCGGACGCAGCGATGCGAGGTTCGGGTTCGCGATCGAGCGCACCGGCGCGGGCGGCGCAGGCGGCACGTCATCCTGCCGGTTGATGCCGAACGCGGCGAGCTTCTCCAGCAGCGTCTTGCGGCGGGTTTCCGGCTGCGGCGCCGGGGCGCGAGTTCGCCGCGCTGCATGCGGATCTGGTCCTGGATCGGCCGCGGCAGATCCTCGAGCTCCGGCATGCGGGGCTGGCGAACGATGGTTTCCGGGCGCCGGCGGGATGAACGGCTCGTCCGTCATAGTCTTCCGCCTGCCTCGGCGAAGCCGGCGGACGTTTCGATCGCGATATTGCGGCGTCGGCTTCGGCGCGATGCGCGCGCACCTCGACTTCGCCGGCGACGGCGGCCAGCGGCATGGACAGCGGCGGGCGCCATCGGCGACCGGCGCGGGCGCAGCGGCTGCCGTCGCCAGGGCGACGCTGGCGGCGGCGCGGCTGGCGAGCTGACGCACGAAGGCGCGCGCTTTCGTTGCGGCCGACAAGGTTGACCGGCTCGATGCGGTCGATCGAGGCCTGGTCGATGCCGGTCGCGACGACCGAAACGCGCACGATGCCGTCGAGCGAGGTGTCGAAGGTCGCGCCGAGGATGATGTTGGCGTCCTCGTCGACTTCCTGGCGGATGCGGCTCGCCGCCTCGTCGACTTCGTAGAGGGTCAGGTCGTTGCCGCCGGTGATCGAGATCAGCAGGCCGCGCGCGCCCTTCATCGAGACTTCGTCGAGCAGCGGATTGGCGATCGCGGCCTCGGCGGCCAGGACGGCGCGGCGTTCGCCGGTCGCCTCGCCGGTGCCCATCATCGCCTTGCCCATTTCGCTCATGATCGAGCGGACGTCGGCGAAGTCGAGGTTGATCAGGCCTTCCTTGACCATCAGGTCGGTGATGCAGGCGACGCCGGAATAGAGCACCTGGTCGGCCATCGCGAAGGCGTCGGCGAAGGTGGTCTTCTCGTTGGCGACGCGGAACAGGTTCTGGTTCGGGATGATGATCAGCGTGTCGACCGACTTCTGCAGTTCGGCGATGCCGCCTTCGGCGAGCCGCATGCGGCGGCCGCCCTCGAAGTGGAACGGCTTGGTGACGACGCCGACGGTCAGGATGCCCATTTCGCGGGCGATGCGGGCGATGACCGGCGCGGCGCCGGTGCCGGTGCCGCCGCCCATGCCGGCGGTGACGAACACCATGTGCGCGCCGGCGAGATGATCGCGGATCTCCTCGATCGCCTCTTCGGCGGCGGCGCGGCCGACTTCCGGCTTCGAGCCGGCGCCGAGGCCTTCGGTCACCTGCAGGCCCATCTGGATGATGCGCTCGGCGCGCGACGAGGCGAGCGCCTGCGCGTCGGTGTTGGCGACGATGAAGTCGACGCCCGAGAGGCCCGAGACGATCATGTTGTTGACGGCGTTGCCGCCGGCGCCGCCGACGCCGCACACCATGATGCGGGGCTTCAATTCCCGGAGTTCGGGAGCCTTCAGATTGATCGTCATCGCTAGGCCTCTTGATGCTTGTTCCGATGCGCCGCCCGCCGGCGCCGTTGATTCGACTGCTGTTCCGGTCTCGACGCGCGCCGCGTCCGCGCGCGCCGCTCCCTGCTTCAAAAACTCTGCTTCAGCCAGCGCCCGACGCGCGCCACATAGCCGTCGTCCGGCGCGCGCGCTGGCTGACGGCCGCGCCCGGTTCGAAATGCTCGAGCCCCGCGACCTGCGGGTAGATCAGCAGCCCGACCGCGCCGGCGAAGGCCGGGCTCTTGGCCGATTCGGGCAGGCCCTCGACGCCGAGCGGCCGGCCGATCCGCACCTGGGGCGAAACGATGGTGCGCGCGAGTTCCGGCAGGCCGGTCAGCTGGCTCGCGCCGCCGGTCAGCACGAGCCGCCGGCCGGCATGCGCGGAATGGCCCGCCGCCTTCAGCCGGTCGCGCACGAGTTCGAGGATTTCCTCGACGCGCGGCCGGATGATGCGCACGAGATCCGATTTCGGCAGATAGCTCGGATGGTCGATGTCGTCGCCGGCGCGATGCACGGCGATCGTCTCGCGGTCGTCGGAGGGCGAGGAGATGCAGGCGCCGTACAGCGTCTTCAGCCGCTCGGCGTCGGCGAGCGAGACCGACAGGCCGCGCGCGACGTCCATCGTCACGTGATTGCCGCCGACCGCGACCGCGTCGACGTGGGTCGAGCCGGTCGCTGTGGAACACGCCGATCGTGGTCGAGCCGCCGCCGAAATCGACCAGCGCCGCGCCGATCTCGGCCTCGTCGTCGACCAGCGAGGAGAGGCCCGACGCGTAGGGCGAGGCGACCATCGCCTCGACCTGGAGATGGCAGCGCTCGATGGCGAGCATCAGATTGCGCGCCGCCGCGGCGTCGCAGGACGCGACCGCAAGCTCCGCGCCAAGTTCGTCGCCGACCATGCCGCGGGGGTCGCGGATGCCGGCTTGGGCGTCGAGCCGAAATCCGGTCGGCGATGCGCGTGCAGCGCGGCGCGCCCGGGCTGCGAGCTCGCCGCGCTCGCCGCCTCGAGCACGCGATGCATCTCGTATTCGCCGACCGCCGATTGCGCACCGCGATCTTGGCGGCGAGCAGCTGCGACGACAGGCGGCCGCCCGACATGTTGACGATCACGCTCTGAACTTCGACGCCGGCCATGCGCTCGGCGGCGTCGATCGCCAGCCGGATGGCGCTTTCGGCCTGCTCCAGATCGACGATCGCGCCCGCCTTGACGCCGCGCGAGCGCTGATGGCCGACGCCGAGCACCTTGGCGCGATGCGTGCGGCCGCGCAGCGTGTCGGCGCGCTCCATCGGCGTCAGCCGGGCGATCAGGCAGACGATCTTCGAGGCGCCGACGTCGACGACCGAAAGCACCGCGCTTCGTCGCGCGGGTATCTGGCGCATGCGCGGCGTGAGCGGCTTGAAAATCATGGGGTCGCGCCCTTCTTCGGACGAGCCTCGGCGCGCGCTGCGGCCGCATCCGCCGAGAGGCGGACGAAGGCCTTGCCCGGCGTGCGCAGATCGACCCAGAGGATGTCGCGGTCGAGCATGCGCGATTCGCGCTGCAGTTTCAGCAGCGTCGAAATCGCCTCGCTCGGCGTCGTTTTCCGGCAGCTTGACCTCGAGCGCCGCTGCGGATCTTCAGGTTCCAGCGGCGTCGGTCGACCAGGACGCCGGCGGCGATCTTTGGCCGCAGCTCCTCGGTCGCGTCGAGCAGGGCGCGGAACTCGGGCAGCCGCTCGTTGGCGCCGTCGCCGACGACGAAGGGAAGGTCGTGGAAGGCGGTGTCGCGCAATTCGTCGATCACCGCGCCGTCGGCGGAAATCGTCTTGATCTCGCCGTTCTTCTGCCAGAGCGCCGCCGGCGTGCGCTCGACGAGGCTCGATGACGATCTGGCCGGGATAGAGCTTGCGGACGCTCGCCTGCTTGATCGAGCGGCGTCTTTTCGAGCCGGCTCGCGCGCCGCGTCGACGTCGAAGAACGGCATCGAGTTCCTCGGGCTGATGCCGGCGATTTCGAGCACTTCGTCGGGCGTCAGGCGGGACTGCCCGGTCATCGTGATCGCCTGCGACGCCGAAGCCGAAGGTCGCGGCCGAGGAAGTCGCCGAGGCCGCCCTCGGCTTGCACGAACGCCTGATATTGGCCGCCGCGCATGGCGCCGACGCCAGCGACCGCTGAACAGCAGCGCGATGGCGAGCGTCGATCCCGAGGCCGCGCGGCGCGGGCCGGTCGATTCGCAGGCCGAGGAAGGACGCGCCGCGTCGCGTGCGCTCGCCGCGCAGCAGCACGGTCGGCGCGGCGGTCCGTTCAGCGCCGCGCTCCGGCGAACGCCGGCGTCGCCTGCCGCCGCCAGGACCATGTGTCGCTCAGCGATCGCAAGACGCGTCCTCCACCATCCACTCCACCAACTCGCCGAAGGTCAGGCCCGCGTGCGCGGCCATTTCCGGCACCAGCGATGTTTCGGTCATTCCCGGCTGGGTGTTGACCTCCAGGCAGACCAGTTCGCCGTCTTCCCCGTTCGCTTCGTCCCACCGGAAGTCGGAGCGACTCACGCCGCGGCAGCCGAGCGCGCGATGCGCCTTCAGCGCCAAGTTTTGGACTTCATGGTAAATTTTCGGTTTAATTTTCGCCGGCAGGACGTGGATCGAGCCGCCTTTCGCGTATTTCGCGTCATATCCGTAGAAAGCTTCCGACACCGGCTGGATGTCGATGATGTCGGTCGCGCGGTCGCCGATCACCGCGCAGGTCAGTTCCTTGCCGGCGACGTAGCGTTCGGCGAGCAGCTGGTCGCCGTACGGCCAATCCTCGCGCGCCGACTTCCTGCGGCGGGTGCGCGCGGTCGGCCTTGACGATGACGACGCCGAACGACGAGCCCTCGCTGACCGGCTTCAGCACGTAGGGCGGCTCGCAGCACATGCCGGCGCGCCGCTTCGCTGGCGATCGACGACGAGGCCGTGGGCGACCGGCACGCCAGCCGCCTGCAGCACGGTCTTGGCGAGGTCCTTCTGCATGGCGAGCGCCGAGGCGAGCACGCCGGAATGGGTGTAGGGAATGCGCAGGATTTCGAGCACGCCCTGCATCGTGCCGTCCTCGCCGACCTGGCCGTGCAGCGCGTTGAAGGCGACGTCGGGCCTGAAGGTCTTGCAGCACGTCGGCGATGTCGCGGTCGACATCGATCGGCGGTGACGCGATAGCCGCGCGCCTCCAGAGCGGCGGCGCAACCGCGTCCCGAATTGAGGGAGACAGGGCGTTCCGCCGACCAGCCTCCCATCAATACCGCAACGTGTTTCATGACCCGTATACGCCCCGCTTCGAACCTCGCCCGTTAATGAGAATTAAGAGACGGTCGTTAATGGGGTCTTAAATTAACGCTGAAACCGTCCAAAAAAGGGACGACCCCCGCGCGTTGACGTCGAAACGCGCTGTTAAGGCTGACGTCCCGTTAACGTCGGGGTTTGCCGCGGCGCCGTAAATTGGCTTGCCAAGCGTAGAGCAAGCCCCTATTTTCCTTTTTGTTTCGCATCGAGGGCTCGAACCGGGTTCCCATTCGCTGTCGTTACGCCGGAGCCGCATTGCGGCGCGGCGTGGTTTCGGCGGCAAGGTTCCGGCCCTGTGCGCCTGGGGCGCGTTTCGCCCGTCCATCGCCTCCTTCGCAGGGCCGCGCAAGCGCCCGCGCCGGGTTTGCGGTGAGCGGAGGTGCGCTCACTTCGAGCGCAGCAGAGATCCGCGAAACACGGCGCTTGAGAGGGCGCCCCTCCTCGGCGGCGAGGTCGTGCGCGCCGAAAAAGGGTCGTAAGTACTCGCAGGGTCACCATGCCAGGGTCGCCAATATCCGTCCGATCATGCACCCCACCCGGGCGATGCATCGGACGTTTGCGGCGCCCCCTTCATTCATTCGCGCAGTCTTCCCTTGGTCTTGTGCGACCAGGAGTCCGAACGCGCGTCTTCACGCTTCCCCATATCCACAACCATTGGCGCTCCGCGCCCGGCTATGTCTCCCCCCGACAACGAGAGACTGCCGGCCCGAAGGCGCCGCAAGAGAGTTTTTCATGGCCAACAAGATGATTATCGACGCGTCCCATCCGGAAGAAACCCGGGTGGTCGTGCTCAAGGGCAACCGGGTTGAGGAGTTCGATTTCGAAGCCGCCAGCAAGAAGCCGCTTCGCGGAAACATCTATCTCGCCAAGGTTACGCGCGTAGAGCCGTCGCTGCAGGCGGCCTTCGTCGACTACGGCGGAAATCGGCACGGCTTCCTCGCCTTCTCCGAAATCCATCCCGACTACTACCAGATCCCGGTCGCCGACCGGCAGGCGCTGCTCGAAGAAGAGGCGCGCTCGCATCAGGACGAGGACGACGAGCCGAACGGCGGCGATCGCCGCAGCCGTCGCCATCGCCGCCCGCGTCCGCAGGAACAGCAGATGCGCGACGGGCGAGGGCGATCATCTCGTCTCCGAGCCGGCGTCGCACGGCGAGGACGAGCCCGACCGCCTGGAAGGCGGTCGCTGCGCATATCGAGGCCGACGACGAGGCGCCGTTCATCGCGCCGGCGCGAAATCGAGCCCGCCGGAACACGCGTCCCCTGAAGCGGGAACCCGACGCCGGTCGCGGCTTACGCGGCCGAGCCGGAGGCGACTGCCCCGGAGCCCGCTCACGACGCGCAGCCCGCACGACGAGGCGCACCGCGCCCGCAGGCGAAGAGCCCGAACATGCCGCCGCGGGCGCCGAGGAGGCCGATTTCGGTCATGCCGAATTCGTCGGTTCGCACCACGAGGATTCGCACCACGAGGACGACGACGAGCCGGAGGTGACGACGCTCGGCGGTCGGGCTCCGACGAAACCCAGATGCGCGCCCCGCGCCGCCCGTCCGAGGACGAAGGCGAACCGGTCGAGGTGATCGGCGGCGACGCGCTCGACGAGACGCCGCGCCGCGCGCCGCGCATGCGCCGCCACTACAAGATTCAGGAAGTGATCAAGCGCCGGCAGGTGATGCTGGTGCAGGTCGTCAAGGAAGAGCGCGGCAACAAGGGCGCGGCGCTGACCACCTATCTGTCGCTCGCCGGCCGCTATTCGGTGCTGATGCCCAACACCGCGCGCGGCGGCGGCATTTCCCGCAAGATCACCAATCCGCAGGACCGCAGCCGCCTGAAGTCGATCGCCGAGGAGCTCGAGGTGCCCGAAGGCATGGGCGTCATCCTGCGCACCGCCGGCGCCTCGCGCACCAAGCAGGAAGTGAAGCGCGACTTCGAATATCTGCTGCGCATGTGGGAGACGGTGCGCGAGACGACGCTCGCCTCGACCGCGCCGACGCTGGTCTACGAGGAAGGCTCGCTGATCAAGCGCGCCATCCGCGACCTCTACGGCAAGGAAGTCGACGAGATCGTCGTCGCCGGCGACGCGGCCTATCGCGAGGCCCGCGCGTTCATGCGCCTGCTGATGCCGAACCACGTCCGCGCCGTGACGCCCTATCGCGACACCCAGCCGATATTCGCCAAGGCCGGCGTCGAGGCGCAGCTCGACGCGATGTTCTCCAACCAGGTGACGCTGAAGTCGGGCGGCTACATCGTCATCAACCAGACCGAGGCGCTGGTCGCGATCGACGTGAACTCGGGCCGTTCGACGCGCGAGCACAATATCGAGGACACCGCGCTTCGCACCAACCTCGAGGCCGCCGACGAAATCGCCCGCCAGCTCCGCCTGCGCGATCTCGCGGGCCTGATCGTCGTCGACTTCATCGACATGGAGGAGACCCGCAACAACCGCGCGGTCGAGCGCCGCATGAAGGAGGCGCTGAAGAACGACCGCGCCCGCATCCAGGTCGGCCGCATCTCCCATTTCGGCCTGCTCGAAATGTCGCGCCAGCGCATCCGCACCGGCGTGCTCGAAGGCTCGACCGTGCAGTGCCCGCATTGCATGGGCGTCGGGCGTCGTGCGCTCGACCTCGTCGATCGCGCTGCACGTGCTGCGCGTGCTCGAGGACGCGCTGATCCGCTCCTCGACCCACGACATGATCGTGCGCACGCCGCACGCCGGTCGCGCTCTACATCCTCAACCAGAAGCGCGCCCACCTGCGCGACATCGAGCGCCGGTTCGGCGTGACGATTTTTGTCGAAGCCGACGACAGCCTCAGCGGGTCGTCCTATCACGCGTTCGAGCGTGGCGAACTCGCCACCGGCTTGCGCGCCGAGCCTGAGCCCGAGCATCGCCATGCCGGCTATGGCGCCGCGCCTGAGGAAGAGGATTTCGCGGTCGAGGAGACGCCGGAGCCCGAAGAGGAAGTCGAGGTCATCGAGTCCGAAGGCGACGACGAGATCGAGGCTGGCGAAACAGAAGGCGAGGGCGAGGGTCCGCGCGGCGAAGGCGAAGACAGCGACCGTCGTCGTCGCCGTCGCCGTCGCCGTCGTCGCGGCAACGAGCGTGGACCTTCAGATCAGGCGGCCGTCGAAGGCCCGCAGCCGAGCGACGATGGCCTTGCCATGGTCGCCGAGATCGGCGGAGATTTTTCGGCGCTTGCGGCGCCGGCGGCCGAAGGCGAGGAAGGCGGCCGCCCCGGCGGTCCGCGGCGCCGTCGTTCGCGTCGCGGCCGACGCGGCGAGCGTTTTGCGCCGCAGGGCGGCGAGGAGGCCAACGCCGCCGAGGAGTTCGAGACAGAAGGCGCCCCGGTAGAAGCGGAGGCGCCGGCCGAAGGCGAGCCTTCGCTGGCGTCGACCCAGCCGGAATTGCCTTGGCACATGCCGGTCGCGTCCGCGCCCGTCGAAGTCCAGCCGGAGGCCGAGGCGGTTTCCGAGCCGCCGCCGGCGGTCGAAGTCATCGCGGAAGCCCCGGCTGTGCCTGAGCCCGAGGCCGCGCCGGCGACCTCAGTCGAAGAGCCGGTGGAAGCTCGAGCCCGAGGGCCCGCCACGCCCGCGTCGCAGCGGCTGGTGGCAGCGCGCCCGTGCGACCATCGTCGGGCAGTAATTGTCTTAGGACAGGCGGGAAAGTCGTCATGGCCGGGCTCGTCCCGGCCATCCACGCCGTGCCGCGGAACGAGCGTGAAGGGATTGCATTCGCTACGAAGTCCACGGGCGGGGCCGCCCGGTTGCCGCCCGCGTGGATGGCCGGGACGAGCCCGGCCATGACTGAGAGGCTGGTTTCGAAACCCTCTGAAATTCGCCGTTATGCCGATATTGCGACGCGAGAGCGCTCGACTTAGTCTTCTCGGCCAACGACCTCCGACGGCATTCCCTTTTCGAGCAAGAGGATAGGCAGATGCAGAAACTGTTCATCGGCGGCCAGTGGCGGGAGGCCGCCTCCGGCGAGACGCTGCCCGTGGTCGATCCCTCGACCGGCGAAACCTACGACACGATCCCGCGCGGCAAGGCCGACGACATCGATGCGGCGGTGAAGGCGGCGCGCTCCGCGCTCGAGGGTTCGTGGGGACGCATGACCGCGACCGAACGCGGCCGCCTGCTCCACAAGATGTCCGAGCTGATCTCCGAGCGCCACGAAGAGTTTTCGCGCGCGGAGGCTCGCGACACCGGCAAGCCGATCGCGCAGGCCCGCGCCGACATCACCCTGGCCGCGCGATACTTCGAATATTACGGCGGCGCTGCGGACAAGCTGCACGGCCAGATCGTGCCGTATCTTGCGGGCTATAACGCGATGGTGACGCGCGAACCTTACGGCGTCACCGCGCATATCCTGCCCTGGAACTATCCGGCGCAAATGTTCGGCCGCTCGCTGGCGCCTGCGCTGGCGACTGGCAACGCAGTGGTGCTGAAGCCGGCGGAAGAAGCCTGCATGACGCCGATCCTGTTCGCCAAGGTCGCCGAGGAGGCGGGTCTGCCCGCCGGCGCGATCAACGTCGTCACTGGGCTGGGCGAAGAGGCGGGCGCCGCGCTGACGTCGCATCCCGGCATCGACATGGTCACCTTCACCGGCTCGCCCGAGGTCGGCGCACTCGTTCAGAAGGCCGCCGCAGATCGCCACATCAAGTGCGTGCTGGAACTCGGCGGCAAGTCGCCGCAGGTGGTGTTCGCCGACGCCGACCGCGCCAAGGCGATCCCGACGATCGTCAAGGCGATCACCCAGAACGGCGGCCAGACCTGTTCGGCCGGCAGCCGGCTGCTGGTCGAGCATTCGATCTACGATGATTTCGTCGCCGAGGTTGCGGACGCATTCGCCAAGGTGCGCGTCGGGACGCCTGAGATGAACCTCGATCTCGGGCCGATGATCAGCGCCGTGCAGCGCGATCGCGTCAACAGCTTCGTCGCCGCCGCGCGTTCGGGCGGCGTTCCCGTTCTCGCCGAAGGTGGCCTCGCCGCCGGCCTGCCCAAGGGCGGCTTCTATGTCACGCCTGCGTTGTTTGGCCCGGTGCCGCGCAGCAACCGTCTCGCCTGTGACGAAGTGTTCGGGCCGGTGCTCTCCGTCATGCCGTTCGAGGACGAAGCCGACGCCGTCCGCCTCGCCAACGCCACCGACTACGGCCTAACCGCCGGCGTCTGGACACGCGACGGCAGCCGGCAGACCCGCGTGGCGCGCGGAATTCGTTCCGGACAAGTCTACATCAACTGCTACGGAGCCGGCGGCGGAGTGGAATTGCCGTTCGGCGGCATGAAGAAGAGCGGCCACGGCCGCGAAAAAGGCTTCCTCGCGCTGGAAGAGTTCACAGTGGTCAAGACGATCGTTCAGCACTTCGCCGATTGAGCAGCCGCGCGATCGCGCCGGAGCCGCCGCGCAGGCGGCGCCGGGCGTCACTGAGGAAATACATGAGACAATTCGGGTTTTGGGTAGCTGCGTTCCTTGCCTTGGCGGCACGCGGGCCAGGCGCGCACGCCGACGGACTACCGCCGGAAATCGCCGCTCGCTACGCCGAAAAATCCCAGCTAGAGGCGGGATTGCCAACGGGACCAAGCGTCTACCAAAACTGGCGATCGCCAAAAACGGCGCCGTGGAGCTTCGCCTACGTCGGCTCGACCAGATTCGGGACCTGGAGCGACGCGGCGCTGAAGGCGGCGCGCGATGACATCGAACCGGGCTGGGAGCGCCTCGGGCTGAGCAGCCGGCTTGCGACGCCCCCGGCCGCGCAAAACGACGCTGAAGCGAGCCGCCAGATCCGCGAGCTTGCCGATCAGGGAACGGACGCAATTCTAGTGTGCTGCGCCGCGCCGAACGGGATCAAGGAGGCAGCCAAATATGCCCACGAAAAGGGCTCGCTGATCGTCACCCTGTTTGGCTTTTCGACGTCGCCGTATGGGCTCAATACGACGACCGACCTTTACGAAGCGGGCGTCAACCTCGTGAAACGGGTGTCCGAAAATCTCAACGAAAAGGGCAACGTGCTTGTCGTCGGCGGCTTCCTTGACCCCTCAGCTTCCGCGGTTCTGGAGCATGGCGTCCGGGCAGGCTTTGCCGAACATCGCGGCCTCAAGATGGTTGGAGATCTCAGCGTCAAGGGCGGCTCGGAAGCGGCGCGGGCCGCGATCAAGAGCTGGCTCGCGACCCATCACGATCCCGTCGACGCCGTCATCGTCCGCGGCGGCGCGGACGCCGGCATTTTGCAGGTGTTTTCCGACGCCAAGCGCAAGACGCCGATCCTGACGATCAGCGGCGACAACGCCGCTGTCTGCTACTGGCGTCACAATCCCGATTTTGCAGGCGAAGTCTATCTGCAGAAGGCGATCGTCGCCTGGCCGCCGGGCGATGCGGTTGCGCTCGCCTTCCAGGTCGCGATGCGCACCTTGCAGGGACAGGGCCCAAAGGTGCAGTCAATTCTCGCCGACCCGCTCTGGCTGAGCTACCACGATCTCACCGAAGCTGTGCCGACGACCTGCAAGGAAGATGACGACGGCTGGTTGTACCTTGGGCGCGATTCGCTCGGCGGCGTTCGATGGCTGAACGCTTATTTTAACAAGCCTGCAGACCCCAAGGCTTACAAGCCGTGAACTTCGAGGCGCACGCCATTGACAAGGCGCGCGGCGGTCTGGGATGAGCGCAATGGCCATGAGGGCCCGGGTCTCGGCGTGGAAGCGCGTATCGGAGCCATGGATGCGGGGTTGGAAAGTATGGGCGACGGCGGGGGGCGGCCTGGCGCTGGTTCTCGGCGTCGCTTCCATTCCCTGGAGCCTGGACCCCGCGCCGCTGGTCGATCGATTGAATGAAGCCTTCGCGCCACGCAATTATCACTGGGAGCGGCCGACCAGCGCGACGCTTCGCGTCTTTCCGCAACCGATTCTCGACGTGTTCGGACTGAGACTGGTCGACGCCTCCGGCGCCGTGGTGTTCAGAGCCTCGACCGCGGCCGTACAACTTTCCATTCCTCAGCTGCTCTCGGGGCGCTACGCCGCGGTACGCGCCCGCCTCAAGGAGCCGACCGGCGACCTCGACCTCGACGCGCTCGCAAAGTTGCTTCCCGGCCTCGCGCAATCTTCGCCGGTCGTGACATTGCAGGCGCGCGGCGGACAATTGCGGCTTACCAGCGCGCACTACGGGATCGACGAGACTCTCGCCCCGGTCAACGGCTCGCTATCCTGGGCCGGCCGCGATCAGCCGTTTCACATCGCGTTCGGCGGCGTCTGGCGCGGACGCTGGACGGATGTCGATGCAACAGTCGCCGCACCCGCAGATCTGGTGAGAGGACGCTCGAGCGGCGTCAAGTTCAGCGCGGCCGCGGATGGGGCGAAAGCCGCGATCGACGGAGACGCCATCGTCGGCGACGATCCCGCCTTCACCGGCAAGATCGCGGCGAACACCCGGTCGCTAGCCGAGGTTGCCGCGTGGCTGCAGCCTGATTTCGTCGGCGCGCCGGACGAATCTGCCGCCGCAACAGGCAAGATCTCGGTCGGCAACGGATTGTTGAGCTTCGACGATGGCGCGCTCACCTACAACGACCAGAATTTCGAAGGCGCTGCGAGCCTGCAGAGAGGCGCCAAGGGCTGGAGCGCTTCGGCGACTCTCGCGGCCGAACGGCTCGACCTGACAGCGATCTTCGGTCCGGCGCCCTCGATGATTGACGAATTCGGACGGTGGAGCCGTGCGCCGCTGGCGCCACTGCTTCCTGCAATCGATCTCGACATGCGGCTTTCGGCGACTGCATTGATGTGGGGCAGCGCGAGTTTCGCCGACGCGGCCGTCGCGATCACGCGGCGCGGCGACGAAACGACGCTGAAGATTCTTGACGGCAGCTACGCCGGCGGCGCCATCAACGGCGAAGTGATCGTCAAGGATTGCGCGCAGCGCTGCTCGACCCAGGCGACATTGACGCTCGCCAACGCCGACGCAAGCACGTTGTCGCAAGCGTTCGGCAAGAGCCTGGCGACGGGCGTTTGCACCGCCGATCTCGACGTTTCCGCCTACGGCGATTCGGTCGCGTCGATAATCGACACCGCGGAGGGCGAGGTCGCGCTGACGGTCCGCGAAGGCGCCATCATCGGGGTGAACTTCGAGGAAGCGCTACGTCGCGGCCAGCGCCGGACGATCGACCTTTCGCGCGATCTGTTCGTGGGCCAGACCGGGTTCCGCAAACTCGAGGGCAAGTTCTACCTCGCCGACGGCGCGGCGCAGACGCGGGATTTGCGTCTGAGCGGACCGGGCGTCCAGGTGACCGCGGCGGGCGCGATCTACATTGCCGCTCAATCTTCAAATGCAACGATCGAGGCAAAGCAGGCGGACGCGATCGGACAGGTTTCGGTCGATGGGGCTTCGCTCGGCCTTCGGATTTCGGGACCGTGGCGGGCCCGCAATGTCGAGGTCGAGATGCCGCAGAACTAAGCGACGGCTACCGTCCTTTGGCTGTGTTGCCGCTTCTCGGGCTTCGCTTTATGGCCTTGCGGCAGATCCTGAAGGGGTTGTGAAATGAAAGCGCCGCGCAAGTTCTTCGAGCCGCTCGCCATCGGCGCGCCGCGCCCGTACCTGGAATTGCCGCTCAAGCTCGAGCGGATGATCCACTTCGTGCCGCCGCACAACGAGAAGGTGCGCGCCAAGGTCGGCGAGCTCGTCGGCCAGGTCGACGTCGTGCTCGGCAATCTCGAGGATGCGATACCGATTGAGGCCAAGGCGCAGGCTCGCGACGGCTTCATTGCGATGGCGAAAGCCAACGCGTTCGGCGCGACCGGCCTCTGGGTGCGGGTGAATGCGCTGAACTCGCCCTGGTTTCTCGACGATATGACCGCGATCGTCAGCGAGATCGGCGACAAGCTCGATGTCGTGATGCTGCCGAAGGTGGAAGGCCCCTGGGACATCCATTTCATCGACCAATACCTGGCGTTGCTGGAGGCGCGCGCCGGCGTCAAAAAGCCGATTCTGGTGCACGCCATTCTCGAAACGGCGCAGGGCGTCAACAATGTCGAGGCGATCGCCGCGGCGTCGCCGCGCATGCACGGCATGAGCCTGGGGCCGGCCGATCTCGCCGCATCGCGCGCCATGAAAACGACGCGCGTCGGCGGCGGCCATCCCGACTATCGGGTGCTCTCGGATCCCACCGCCGACGGAGCGCCGCGCGTCGCTGCGCAGCAGGACCCCTGGCACTACACGATCGCGCGGATGGTCGACGCCTGCGCCGCCAATGGGCTGAAGGCGTTCTATGGTCCGTTCGGCGATTTCTCGGATCCCGCCGCCTGCGAAGCGCAATTCCGCAACGCGTTCCTGCTCGGCTGCGCGGGCGCCTGGACGCTGCATCCGAGCCAGATCGCGATCGCAAAAAAGGTGTTCTCGCCCGATCCGGCGGAGGTCAAATTCGCCCGCCGGATCCTGGCCGCGATGCCTGATGGCTCGGGCGCCGTGATGATTGATGGCAAGATGCAGGACGACGCCACCTGGAAGCAGGCGCGCGTAATCAGCGACCTCGCGACCCAGGTGGCCGCCAAGGACAGCGATTTTGCCGCGCTCTATTGACCTTGAATCAAATTCGCCCTTTGACAGTCGCGTTGTGCGCGCTTAACCCGTGGCGCCCATGTCACCCGCCCGCGCCCCCCATCAACCCCGCACCGCAAAATTCGGCATCGGTCAGGTTGTCAAACACCGCATCTATCCGTTTCGCGGCGTGGTGTTCGACGTCGACCCCGTCTTCGCCAACACCGAGGAATGGTGGCGCTCGATTCCCGCCGAGGTGCGGCCGTCGAAGGATCAACCCTTCTACCACCTGTATGCCGAGAACGCCGACAGCCAGTACATCGCCTACGTCTCGGAGCAGAACTTGCTGCCCGACGAGTCCGGCGAACCGGTGCGTCATCCGCAGGTCGACGAGGCGTTCGTGCGCGGCGAGAACGGGCAATACCGCCGGCGCAGCCAGATCATGGCGAGCTGAAGCGCCGCTCCTCATCCCCCCTTCGGGGACCTTCTCCCGCAGGCGGGAGAAGGGTATCGCCCCCTCGCCCGCCTCTTGCGGGAGAGGGCCGGGGTGAGGGTGGTTGACGCCACCGTTCAGTAGATCGCCATCAGCGCCAGGCTCACGAGGCCCGCCGCCGCGCAATAATACGCGAACGGCTTCATCGCGCGGAACTCGTGGGTGCGGAAATAGCGCATCAGCACCCACAGGCTAGCGTAGGCGACGACGCCCGCAACGACGCCGGAAAGCAGCGCCGCGCCGCCGAGCGTGGCGCCCGAATGCAGCAGCTTCGGCGCCTCCAGCACCGTCGCGCCGAGAATGATCGGCGTCGCCATCAGGAACGAGAAGCGCGCCGCGTCCTCGTGCTTCAATCCCGCCACTGCGCCGGCGACGATGGTGAGGCCGGAGCGCGAGAAGCCGGGGATGAGCGCAAAACATTGCGCGACGCCGATCGCCAGCGCGCCCTTCCAGTTGAGCTGGTCCAGCACGCCGCCGGTGTCGCCGGTGATCTCGTCGCCGAAATACAGCACGAAGCCGTTAGCGATCAGGAAGAAGGCGGCGATCGGCGGCGCGCCAAACGCGTCGCCGAGAATCTTGCGCAGCACGAAGCCGACGATGATCGCCGGAATGGTCGCGAGAATCACCAGCAGGAGCAGGCGGCGATCGTTGGCCGAACGCGGCGCGGCGCGGTCGACCAGCGACTTGAAGAAGTTGAGCCAGTCGTTCCAGAAATACACGAACAGCGCGATGGCCGTGCCGAGATGCATGACGACCAGATAGGGCAGGAAGTCCGGCGCATGCTGGTCGATCGACCAGCCGAGCAGCCTTGGCAGGATCACCGCATGCCCGAGGCTGCTGATGGGAAACAGTTCCGTGATCCCTTGCAGGACCGCCATTACGATCGCTTGAATTGTAGTCAAATTACCGCTCGCGTGGCTCGAAAACAAAAACGGGGCGCTTCGCGCGCCCCGTCGGTATAACCCGATTAACTTTAACAAATGCGAACCGTCAGCAGACCGCGTGGCCGCATTTGTGAACCGCCGAAATCTTGTCGCGCAACTCGTCGAGTTCGCCAGCGCCGACGATCACTTCGTCGCCGAGCACGAAGCTGGGCGTGCCGTTGATCTGCAGCTGGTCGGCCATCGCCATCACCTCGTGCAGACCCGAGTCGATTTGCGGGTTCGCCATGTCCTTGGCGAGTTTGTCCATGTCGAGGTTGAGCGACTTCGCGACGGCAAGCGCCTCGGCTTCGCCGATCGGCCCCTTCATCGAGAGCAACTTGTTGTGAAAGGCCCAGAACTTGTCGCCGGGCAGCTGCTGGCGGACGGCAGAGGCGACCTTCGCGGCTTCGACCGAGCCCGGCCCGAGCACCGGGAAATCCTTCAGGACCAGCCGGAGGTTGGGATCGTCATGGACGAGCTTCGCCATGTCGTTCAGCGCGCCTTTGCAGAAATGGCAATTGTAGTCGAAGAATTCGACCAGGGTCGCGGTGCCCTGCGGGTTGCCGATCGTCGCCTGGAACGGAGAATTGTAGAGCGCGCCATCCTTGTTGGAGACCATGGTGCGGCGCGAGTTTTCCGCGATCTGCTTTTCGTGCTTTTCGAGCGAGTCGATCGCGGCGCGCAGGACGTCGGGATTCTTGATCAGATAGTCTTTTATGAACTCGCTGAGTTCCGCCTTTTGCGCCGGGGTGAATTCGTCGGCAACCGCCATTGCCACCGGGGCCGCCGCCAGGAGCGCCACGCCAAGGCCGAGCGTGGCCATTCGGATCTTCTTCACGTATGTCTCCAAGCGGGGTCGCTGATTTCGTCGAACCTGTTCGCCGAATGTCGTGGCCATTTCATGACAAGTCGGCGACGCCGGCGCAAGGGCAGGGGCGCCATCTGTAGCCGAGGTCGCTGAGCTGGCCGGCACGGACGCGCGCCAATTCTTGCAAGCCTGCTCCAAGCGCAGCCCGCGGTCGGCGACCGCGGCTACAGACGGTCGGCGACCGCGGGTACATAGCGCCCCTTGTTGCGGGCGCGGGCTCGCGCGTCCTATAGACCATGCTGTCCAAATTGTTCGCGAAGGCCGGGAATGGCGACCGTCGATGTGAAGCCGACGAACCGCAAGGGCGGGCCGGCGCAGGAAAAAGGTCCGGAGGCGTTCAAGATCGCGCTTTCGGCGGCGACCCGCGCCATGGCGCGCCGGCCCGACCTCGAAGTGCAGTTCTCGCACCGACAAGCCTTCGCTGCTCGACAGCCCCGATGGCGCCAAAGCGCGCCTGCCCGAGCCGCCGCGGCAGCCCAACCCGCGCGAGGCGGCGATTTTGCGCGGCCTCGCCGATTCGATGGCGCTTGCGGCTCGCCTGCCACAGCGAGTCGGTGCACCGCCGCCTGCAGCCGCAGAGCCCGGCCGCCCGCGCCCTGTTCGACGCCGTCGAGCAGGCGCGCGTCGAGGCGATCGGGTCGCGCCGCATGGAAGGCGTCTCCAACAATATCTCCGCCATGCTCGACGACCGCTACAGCCGCACCTCGTTCGCCGATGCGCGCGATCGCGACCAGGTTCCGCTCGAGGACGCCGTCGCGATGATGGTGCGCGAGCGCCTGACCGGCCTCAAGCCGCCGGCCGCGGCGCAGAAGATCGTCGACCTTTGGCGTTCGCATGTCGAGGACAAGGCCGGCCAAGGAGCTCAACAGGTTAGATATCGACCCTGCTCGACCAGAAGGGCTTCGCCAAGGTCGTTCAGCGCATGCTCGTTTCGCTCGAACTCGCCAACGAGTCCGAATCCGAGCCGGACGAGGACGAGGAGTCTCGAGGAGGACAACCAGCAGCCCGACAACGCCGAAGAGGCGGAAGGCGAAGGCGAGGAACAATCCTCCCAGGACCAGATGGAGATGGAGGCCTCCGACGAGTCGTCCGACGACATGGAGGAAGGCGCGCTGGATTCGTCCGACGCGCCGTCGGCCGAATTTCCCGAGGAAATGGATGCCGGCGAATCCGAGGAGGCGAGCGAGAACCGCCCGCATCAATCGGCCAACACGGAGCGTCGCGGCCCCGAATACAAGGCCTATACGACCAAGTTCGACGAGGATAATCGCGGCCGAAGACCTCTGCGAGCCCGACGAGTTGCAGCGCCTGCGCGAATATCTCGACAAGCAGCTGCAGAACCTGTCGAGCGTCGTCTCCCGGCTCGCCAACCGCCTGCAGCGCCGCCTGATGGCGCAGCAGAACCGCTCCTGGGAATTCGACCTCGAAGAAGGCATTCTCGACACGGCGCGCCTGCCGCGCATCGTCATCGACGTGCAGCAGCCGCTGTCGTTCAAGCGCGAGAAGGACACGAACTTCCGCGATACGGTGGTGACCCTGCTGATCGACAATTCCGGTTCGATGCGTGGCCGCCCCATCACCGTGGCGGCGACCTGCGCCGACATTCTCGCCCGCACGCTCGAGCGCTGCGGCGTCAAGGTGGAAATTCTGGGCTTCACGACCCGCGCCTGGAAGGGCGGCCAGTCGCGCGAGACCTGGCTGCAGGCCGGCAAGCCGCCAAATCCCGGCCGCCTCAACGACCTGCGCCACCTCATCTACAAGTCCGCCGACGCCCCCTGGCGCCGGGCGCGCAAGAATCTCGGGCTGATGATGCGCGAGGGCCTGCTGAAGGAGAACATCGACGGCGAGGCGCTCGACTGGGCGCATCAGCGCCTGCTCGGCCGTTCCGAGCAGCGCAAAATCCTGATGATGATCTCCGACGGCGCGCCGGTCGACGATTCCACGCTGTCCGTCAATTCCGGCAATTATCTCGAGCGGCACCTGCGCCAGGTGATCGAGGAGATCGAGACGCGCTCGCCGGTCGAGCTGATCGCGATCGGCATCGGCCACGACGTGACGCGCTATTACAAGCGCGCAGTGACGATCGTCGACGCCGAGGAACTCGGCGGCGCGATGACGGAGAAGCTCGCCGAATTGTTCGACGAGAGCAGGCAGAGCGCCGGCGCCGCGGGCGGTCCCGACGACGCGCCTGAGCGCGGTTTAGCGCCACAATTCGCAGCAATCCGCCGCTGCGGGCGGGTTGAAGCCCATCGCAGTTGGGAATAAAGGCTAGTCCGCCGCGCGGAGGGAGGACGCCTGCTTGTGCGCCCTGTGCGGGCGCGGAGTTGGCGCGCTCCTGTCACCCCTGCCTCGGGCGATAACCGAAAGGGCACAATGTCCAAAGAAGAACTGATCGAATTTCCGGGTTTTGTCGTCGAACTGCTTCCCGAACGCGACCTTCCGCGTCAAGCTGGAGAACGACCACGAGATCATCGCCCATACCGCGGGCAAGATGCGCAAGAACCGCATTCGCGTACTGGCCGGCGACAAGGTGCTGGTCGAAATGACGCCCTACGACCTGACCAAGGGCCGCATTACCTATCGCTTCAAGTGATGGAGCGGGCTTTCGCGTGAGCGCGCCAGCGAAGCGGCCCCGGCTGGTTCTGGCTTCCGGTTCGCCCCGCCGTCTTGCCCTGCTTGAACCAGATCGGCGTCGATCCCGACGTGATCCTTCCCGCCGATCTCGACGAGACGCCGCTTGCGCGGCGAATCGCCGCGTTCGCTGGCGATCCGGCTCGCACCGAAAAGGCGAAAGCCGCCGCTGATCTCTCGCATGCGCGCACGGACGAAGGGGGCCCAGCGATCGTCGCTGGCCGCCGACACCGTTGTCTCCGTCGGTCGCCGTATCCTGCCGAAATGCGAGATCAGCGACGAGGCCGAAGATTGCCTGCGTTTGCTGTCCGGCCGCGCGCACCGGGTCTACACCTGCATTGCGCTGGTGACGCCGTCGGGCGGCCGACGATCCAGACTTGTCGAGACGAGGGTGCGCTTCAAGCGCCTGTCGCGCGACGAACTCTCCGCCTATCTCGCCAGCGGCGAATGGCGCGGCAAGGCCGGCGGCTACGCGATCCAGGGGATCGCCGGCGCGTTCGTGGTGCGCCTGATCGGATCGTACACCGGCGTCGTCGGCCTGCCACTTGCCGAAACCGCAGCGTACCTGGCCGCCGAGGGCTACCCGGTCGCGGCTGGCTGGAGGCCCGGGGGCGAGGCATGAAAAAGGCGACCGGCGCAAAGGCGTGCCCGATCTGCGGCAAGCCGCGGGTGGAAAAATACGCCCCGTTCTGCTCGGCCCGCTGCGCGGACGTGGATCTCTACCGATGGATGAAGGGCTCCTACGTCGTGCCCGGCAAACCCATCGATGACGTCAGCGACGACGACGGAGAGGCGCCAAGGCCAGCGGCAAGCGCGGATGACGAAGACTAGCCGCTTCTGTAGCCGCGGTCGCTGACCGCGGCCGTTCCGCTTCGCGATAACTGTCAAAATACGAGATGTTGGCGCCGGCCGTGGTCAGCGACCCCGGCTACGCCTACCGCTCGGTCAGCTTCAGCTCGATGCGGCGATTGCGGGCCAGCGCGTCGTCGTCGGCGCCGTTGTCGAGCGGCTGGAATTCGCCGAAGCCGGCGGCGGCCAGGAAGTGCGGGTCGACGCCTTTCGACACAAGATATTGCACCACGGCGATCGCGCGGGCGCTTGAAAGCTCCCAGTTCGACTTGAAGGCGCCATTGCCGCTGATCGGCTTGGCGTCGGTGTGGCCGTCGATGCGGAAAATCCACGGGATGTCCGGCGGGATCTCGCGCTCGAGATTGAGCACCGCGCTGGCGAGGCTGTCGAGCGACTGGTGTCCAGCCGCCGTCACGTCGGCCTTGCCGGAGTCGAACAGGACCGACGATTCAAACACGAAGCGGTCGCCGACGACGTGGATATCGGGCCGAGAGCCGAGAATCTGACGCAAGCGGCCGAAGAAGTCGGAGCGGTAGCGCGACAATTCCTGCACCTTCTGGGCGAGCGCGACGTTCAGCCGCTGGCCGAGGTCGGCGACTTTGGCCTGCGACTCGCGATCGGAAGTCTGCGCGGCGTCGAGCGCATCCTGGATCGCCGCGAGTTGCTTTCTCAGCGCCGAAATCTGCTGGTTGAGGATGTCGACCTGGGCGAGCGCGCGCGCCGTGATCGCCTTTTGGGCATCGAGCGCGTTGGCCGCGCCGTTGGCCTTGTCGGTCGCCGCATCGACGCCGGCGCCGCCTGCGGCTGCATCGTCGCGCATCTTGTCGGCGTCCTTCTGCGCCTGTGACAGCGATGCGGAAAGGAAGGCGATCTTGCTGTCGTCGGCTGTCTTTGCGCTGCGCTCCATCGCGAGCAGGCTGGTCAGTTCCTGGATCTGCTGGTTGAGCTTTGTGAGCGCCGTGTCCTTGCCGGTCACTTCGCGCGACACGAAGAACTGCGCCAGCATGAACACGGACAACAGGAAGATGATGACGAGCAGCATCGTCGACAAAGCATCGACGAACCCTGGCCAGTAGTTGACCGCCTCGAGGCGGCGGGAGCGGCCGAGCGCCATGGGCTATCTCCTAGCGCTGGCTTTCGCGCTCGCCCGCGAGGCGGCGGAGCAGGCGGCGGATTTCGTCCTGCTGGGTGGCCTGAGCTTCCACCCAGGTGCGGATCTGCTGTTGTTCCTGGCGCATATGATTGACGAGCGCCTGGATGCCTTCGGCGAGGCTGGCCATCGCCGCCGCGCTCTTGCGCGCATCCTCCGAATCGGCGACCGCAGCCGCCGGCGTCGGAGCGGTGGACGTCTCGACGTAGCTCGCCAGAAAATCCTCGAACTCGGTATAGAAGCGGTTCTGCGCTTGGCCCGCCTGCAGATCGAGAAAGCCGAGAATCAGCGATCCGGCGAGGCCAAACAGCGACGAGGTGAACGACACGCTCATGCCCGCGATTGGCGCCGAGAGACCCGACTTCAGGTCGTCAAACATGGTCGTCGAATCAGAGCCGGTCTTCATGGCGTCGATGACGCCGCTGATCGAATGCACCGTCTGCAGCAAGCCCCAGAAAGTGCCGAGCAGGCCCAGGAAGACCAACAGGCCGACCAGATAGCGGTTGAGCTCGCGCCCCTCGTCCAATCGCGTGCCGACCGAATCCAGGATCGCGCGCGTGACGCTGGTCGAAAGGCCGCTCTTGCCGGCGCCGCCGTGCAGCATGGTCGCCATCGGCGCCAGCAGAACAGGCGGCTGCGCTTTCGCATAAGCCTCGGGCGAGGAAAGGGAATTCACCCAGCGAATTTCGCGAAACAGCCGAAAAACCTGGCGGAAGGCGAAGATGGCGCCAATCGTCAGCACGCCGACGATCAGTCCGTTAAGCCCGGGGTTGGCGCTGAAAGCGATGCTGATCGGCCGGTACAACGCCATCGCGACGAAGCCGACAAGCACCAGGAACGACAGCATTCCCAAAAGGAAGACGGCCGGGGAAGTAAGACCGCGAATATTGGATTGTGGAGCCATGGATCCCGACTGAGCGCCTACTTGAGACGTTGCGATCCTAGCAGAATTGAGGCGGGAATTGGAAATTGCGGCCAGCTATTCCTTCTCCCGTTTACGGGAGAAGGTGGCGCGGAGCGCCGGATGAGGGAACCCCCGCCCTCACTCGCAAGCGGCTGGGGGAGACTTCAAGCGTCCAGATATTCCTGCAACGTGGCGCGCACGCCGCGCGACCACAGGCTCGTCAGCGCGCTGGTAAATGCCGCGACATACGCCGGGTTGGTCGCGAGCGCGCCAAAGATGTCGCGCATTTCGAGATAGGCTTCCGGCCGAGTCCGCGCCTGCCGCGCCGCCGCCTGCAGACGATCCCACGACGGATCGTTGGGCGGGATCACTTTGCCGCTCTCCGATTCGCCATAGGCGTATCGGCACCACAGCGCCGAAACCAGCGCGAGGCCAGCCACGCCGCCGCCCGCCGCGAGGCGCGCCGCCGCGGTCGGCAGGATGAACTTCGGCTGGCGGTTGGAGCCGTCGAGGCAGAGGCGCG
Source organism: uncultured Pseudomonadota bacterium (assembly GCA_963771455.1). Classification (GTDB taxonomy): domain Bacteria; phylum Pseudomonadota; class Alphaproteobacteria; order Rhizobiales; family Beijerinckiaceae; genus Roseiarcus. The sequence goes on along the minus strand of CAVYTP010000011.1, from coordinate 342,803 downwards.
AGATCGTGTCGCCGATCTTCGGATTGGAGAACCGGCGCTCGATCAGCTGCCGGTAATCGCTCGAGGTCAGTGTTCGGCGGCGGCGGCACGTGCGGGATGATCTCGCGCTCGGTCAGCGCCTTCAGGAAGGCGCGGATCTGCGCGTCCTCCATCGCCTCATGGACGAAGTGGATGTCGAGCAGGCCGGCGGGATAGGCGATCGCCGCGTGTCCGCCGTTGAGGATGCGGATCTTCATCAGCTCATAGGGCGCGACGTCTGCCGTGAACGTCACGCCGACCTTTTCGAGCTGCGGCCGACCGGTCGGGAAATGATCCTCAACCACCCATTGCTTGAACTCTTCGCAGAACACCGGCCAAGCGTCTTCGACGCCGAAATTGTCGCGCGCCAGAGCCCGCTCGCGGTCCGTCGTCGCCGGCGTGATGCGGTCGACCATCGAATTGGGGAACGCGACAGAGGCGCGAATCCATTTCGCGAGCTCGGGGTCGACCAGCTCGGCGAGGCCCGCGACGGCGTTTTCGGTCACGTGGCCGTTGCCGGGAATGTTGTCGCAGGACATCACGGTGAACGGCGCGGCGCCGGCCGCGCGGCGCAGCTTCAGGCCTGCGACGATCAGGCCGAACGCGGTGCGCGGCGCATCGAGATGGGCGGCGTCCCAGACGATGTCGGGATGGGTCGGATCGAAGGCCTGCGTCGCCGGCGAAATATAATAGCCGCCCTCGGTGATCGTCAGCGAGACGATGCGGATTTCGGGCCGCGCCAGCGCTTCCAGCGTCGCGGCGATGTCGAACGGCTCGAGAAAGTCGATCATCGCGCCGGTCACATGGGCGCTGGAAGCGTTCGCCTCCTGCTCGACGACGGTGGTCAGCCAGTCCTGCGCGCGCAGCGCCTCGCGCATCATGCGATCGGTGTCGCGCACGCCGGCGCCGATCAGCGCCCAATCGTGATCGAGACCGGCGTTGAACAGTTCGTCGAGATAGACGGCCTGATGGGCGCGGTGAAAATTGCCGACGCCGAAATGCAGGATGCCGGCCTTCAGCTGGTCGCGGGCGTATTTCGGCCCGGTGACCGCAGGCGGCAATTGTTTCAGCGCGGCGAGGGATAGTCGTGACGCTCATGGCGTTAAGTCCCGTCAATGAGTTCAGAGATTGCCGGAGACGGCGGATCGGTTCCGGCGACCGGCCGGCTCGTCAGGGGATCCGGCGACCGTCCTTGTCGAACCGGTGCACGCGTCCTCGCGCGGGCGTCAGGTAGATCGTGTCGCCGGGATGAATGCCGGCCTCGCCTTCGGTGCGAACCGTGAGCGGCCCAAGCTCGTCGGCTTCGGCATAGACGAAAGTGTCGGAGCCGAGATGCTCGGCGATGCGCACCTTGGCCGGCCATTCGCCCGCGGTCGTCGAGAGATCGAGATGCTCCGGGCGGACGCCGATCGACGCGGCGCCGCGCTTGGCGGCCGGGGTCGCCCGTGACGATGTTCATCGTCGGCGAGCCGATGAAGCGCGGCGACGAACAGGTCGTTCGGGCTTGTTGTAGAGTTCGAGCGGCGAGCCGACCTGCGCGACCGATGCCCTTGTCGAGCACGACGATCTTGTCGGCCATGGTCATCGCCTCGACCTGGTCGTGGGTGACGTAGATCATCGTCGTCTTGAGCTGATTGTGCAGTTCGCCGATCTCGAGCCGCATCTGCACGCGCAGCGCCGCGTCGAGGTTGGAGAGCGGCTCGTCGAACAGGAACGCCTTCGGCTCGCGCACGATGGCGCGGCCGATCGCGACGCGCTGGCGCTGGCCGCCGGAGAGCTGGCGCGGCTTGCGGTCGAGATAGTCGGTCAGGTTGAGCGTGGCCGCGGCCTTGCCGACCTTCTGGTCGATCACGTTCTGCGGCGTCTTCGCCATCTTGAGCGCGAAGGCGATGTTGTTGCGCACGCTCATATGCGGATAGAGCGCGTAGGACTGGAACACCATCGCGAGGCCGCGCTGCGCGGGCCCGATGTCGGTCGCGTCCTTGCCGTCGATCAGGATCTGGCCGGAGGTGACGTCCTCGAGGCCGGCGATCAGGCGCAGCAGCGTGGACTTGCCGCAGCCGGAGGGGCCGACGAAGACGACGAATTCGCCGTCCTCGATCGTCGAGGTTGACGCCGTTGATGACTTTGACGGCGCCGAAGTCCTTGCGCACGTCGACGAGCTGAATGCTTCCCATGGTCAATCGTCCCGTTACTTGACTGCGCCGAAGGTCAGGCCGCGCACGAGCTGCTTCTGCGAGAACCAGCCGAGGATGAGGATCGGCGCGATGGCGAGCGTCGAGGCGGCCGACAGCTTGGCCCAGAACGTGCCCTCGGGGCTCGAGAATTGCGCGATGAGATAGGTGAGCGGCGCCGCGTTGAAGGTGGTCAGGTTGAGCGTCCAGAACGCCTCGTTCCAGGACAGGATGATGGCCAGCAGCATCGTCGAGGCGATGCCGGGAACCGCCATCGGCGTCAGCACGTAGACGATCTCGTTGAACAGCGAGGCGCCGTCCATGCGCGCCGCTTCCAGGATGTCGACCGGGATTTCCTTGAAGTAGGTGTAGAGCATCCAGATCACGATCGGCAGGTTCGCCATCATCAGCACGAAGCCGACGCCGATGCGGCTGTCGAGCAGGTGGAAATATTGGAACAGGAAGTAGATCGGCATGAACACGCCGACGCTCGGCATCATCTTGGTGGAGAGCATCCACATCAGAAGATCCTTGGTGCGCTTGGTCGGCGAGAACGCCATCGACCAGGCGGCCGGGACCGCGATGATCAGGCCGACGACGTTGCAGCCGACGACAGCAGGATCGAATTCAGGCGTGGGCGAAATAGTCGCTGCGCTCCTGCACCTCGCCGTAGTTCTCCATCGTCCAGTGGAAGAACAGGAACTTCGGCGGGATCGCGATAGGCGTCGGCCTCGGTCTTGAAGCTGGTCAGCACCGTCCACAGGATCGGAAAGAAGATCAGGAAGCCGACCAGCCAGGCCAGGACGGTCATGCCGACCCGTCGCGTATTGGTGACTTTGCGCGCCATGGTTCAGCCCTCCAGGTTTCTGCCGATGATGCGCATCAGGAAGATGGCGACGATGTTGGCGAGCACGACCGCGACCATGCCGCCGGCCGCCGCGCCGCCGACGTCATTGGAGTCGGTGGCGAGTTCGAAGATGAGGAACGGCAGGTTGGTCGTCGAGCGGGCCGCCGTTGGTGGTGACGCGGATCTCGGCGAACACGTTGAGCAGGAAGATCGTCTCGATCAGGATCACGACGGTGATGGCGCGCGAGATGTGCGGCAGCACGATGTAGAAGAAGTAGGAGAACGCCCCGGCGCCGTCGAGCTGCGGCGGCTTCCTTCTGCTCTTCGTCCAGCGACTGCAGCGCGGTCAGCAGGATCAGGCTCGCGAACGGCAGCCATTGCCAGGCGACGATGATGATGACCGAGAGCATCGGCCAGTCGGTGAACCAGTCGATCGGCGGCAGGCCCAGCAGACTGCGAGATCCAGGCGAACAGGCCGCAGACCGGATTCATCAGCATGTTCTTCCAGACCAGCGCGCTGACCGTCGGCATCACGAAGAACGGCGCGATCACCAGCAGGCGCACGATGTTCTGGCCGAAGATCGGCTGGTCCATCAGCAGCGCGACGAGCATGCCGCCGACGACGCTGATGACCAGCACCCAGAACACCAGGATCAGCGTATTGAGCAGCGCGCCGAGGAAAGTCGGGTCGGTGAGGAAGTCGCGGTAATTGGCGATCCCGACGAAACGCGAATTGTCGGCGTCGAGCAGATTGTAATTCAGCGTCGAGAAATAGAGCGTCATCACCAGCGGCACGATCATCCAGAGGAACAGCAGGATGACGGAAGGCGCGACCAGCAGGCGTGCGGCCGTTGCGGTTTGTTGAGTCGCCATGGTTGAGGTCCTCTCGGGCCGCGCCTCAAGCGGGCGCGCAAGGTCGTGCGGGATCGACGCCGCCAGCCAATCCAGGATTTGTCGTGAGAACCTCAGGGCGCCAATGCGCCCCGGAGGGAAAGGGGCCCGAGGCGGGAGGAAACCCCGGGCCCGAGGTCGTGGCGGCGAGAGGCCGCCACGGGGTACAGCTTACTTGATGTAGCCGGCCTTCTTCATCGCCGCTTCGGTCGACGCCTGAGCCTTCTCGAGCGCGTCGTCTTCGGTCATGGTGCCGGCGAGCGCCGCCGAGAAGTCCTGGCCGACTTCGGTGGCGATGCCCGCGAACTCGGGGATCGCGACGAACTGCACGCCGACATAGGGCACCGGCTTGACGGTCGGATGCGTCGGATCGGCCGAGTTGATCGAGTTCGAGCGTCATCTTGGCGAACGGCGCACCTTGGCGTATTCCGCGTTGTCGTAGAGCGACTTGCGGGTGCCGGGCGGCACGTTCGCCCAGCCTTCCTTGGAGGCGACGAGCTCGGTGTAGTGCTTGCGGGTCGCCCAGGCGATGAACTTCTCGGCGGCTTCGGCCTTCTGCGAGCCGGCGGGAATCGCCAAGCGACCACGCCCACAGCCAGTTGCCGCGCTTGCCGAGGCCGTTGTCGGGCGCGAGCGCGAAGCCGACCTTGTCGGCGACCTTCGAGTCCTTGCCGGTCACGAACGAGGCGGCGACGGTGGCGTCGATCCACATGCCGCACTTGCCGGAGTTGAACAGCGCGAGGTTCTCGTTGAAGCCGTTGGACGAGGCGCCGGGAGGGCCGTCGGCCTTCATCAGGTCGAGGTAGAAGTCGAGCGTCGCCTTCCATTCCGGCTGATCGAACTGCGGCTTCCACTTCTCGTCGAACCAGCGCGCGCCGAACGAATTCGACGTCGCGGTCAGGAACGCCATGTTCTCGCCCCAGCCGGCCTTGCCGCGCAGGCAGATGCCGTAGACGCCGTTGGCCTTGTCGGTCATCTTGTCGGCGGCTTCCTTGATGAAGTCCCAGGTCGGCGCGTCGGGCATCTTCAGCCCGGCCTTCTCCATCAGGTCCGTGCGATACATGACCATCGAGCTCTCGCCGTAGAACGGCGCGGCGTAGAGCTTGCCGTCGACCGTGAGGCCGGAGCGGATCGCGGGCAGCAGATCGTCGGCGTCGTCGACGCTTGGTCGAGCGGAACGAGCCAGCCCTTCTTGCCCCAGATCGGAACTTCGTAGGTGCCGATGGTCAGAACGTCGAACTGGCCGCCCTTGGTGGCGATGTCGGTCGTCACCTTCTGGCGCAGCACGTTCTCTTCGAGCGTGACCCAGTTGAGCTTGATGTCGGGATTGGCTTTGGTGAAATCGTCCGTCAGCTTCTGCATGCGGATCATGTCGCCGTTGTTGACGGTGGCGATCGTCAGCGTCGTCTCGGCGTAAGCGGCGAGCGAGAGCGTGGACAGGGCGCAAGCCCCGAGGAGACTCTTCAAAAGAGTCGTCATGAGTGTTTCCTCCAGTGTTCCGAGTCGCGCTCGAGACTGAGCAAATGCCCTCGGTGCGGGCGTATATTCGAAATGGGCCGTTGAAAGTCAACAGAAATTTTATACAATCGCGCAACAAGATCATGCTGCAGTGCAAAATGGATTTGTTTGATGGAGACGCTATCTACGCGTGCGACAAAGCGTTTTCTTGATATTGCAGCGCAGCGAAGAGAAGCGCGTAGCGCGTCGTCTGTAGCCGCGGTCGCTGACCGCGGAAGTTCCGCTCGGCGAGCCGTCTCAAGCGTGCGAGCTTCGCGCCGGCCGACGTCAGCGACGTCGGCTACAGCCGTCGAGCCTCGGGCCAGATCAAAAACAAGTTATGGCGCAGCCTTGTCATCGGCGCAGCAGATGTTCCGCGGTCGCTTCGTCCGTGATGAGGCCTGATATCAGTCTGCCAATCAGCGCGGCGCGCACCGGCGCGCGGCGCGACGGGCCCATGGCGACGCCGATCATCAATCGGCGCGGCTCGGCTTTGCAGCGGCGCGCTCGCGACGCGCTCGTTGAGGTGTCCTTGCAGCAGCCGGCCCTGCGCGTCGAACGACCAGGCGGTGATTTCGCCGACCGCGCCGGCCCGCCGGAGCGCCTCGTTCTCCTCCGGCGTGATGAAGCCGTCCTTCATCAGCGCCGAGTTCTCGCCGATCGAGCCGACGCCGACGAAGGTGACGTCGGCCTGCTCAACAAGGCTCAGCACGCTGCGCACGGAAGGCAGAGCCATCAGCAGATCGCGCTCTTCGGTCGAGCGCGCGATGACTGGCAGCGGCATCGGGTAGTGGGGCGCGCGCACGGTGTCGGAGACCCGGATGATGACGTCGTAGAACGAGGCCGAGCCGTCGATCTTGCCGGTGCCGACGAGCGCGACGAGCTTGTGCTGCGGACATTGCATCGCCGGCAGTTGGTCGGCGACGGCGCGCATTGTGCGGCCGGTGCCGATGCCGATGACGACAGGGTCCGGACGGCGCAGCCAACGCTCCATTTCGGCGGCCGCGATCTGCGCGATGCCGAGCGTCGCCGAAGCCGATGTCGGATCGCTTGGCGACACCTCGCAATAGTGCAGATCGTAGCGCTGTTTGATGAGCGACGAGAGCTCCATGCAGCGCGCGATCGGATGATCGAGCCTGACCTTGATGAGCCGCTCGGTCATTGCCAGCGAGACGAGCCGCTGCGCGGTCTGCCGGGAAATGCCGAGCTTGCGGGCGATCTCGTCCTGCGTATTGCCGGCGACATAGTAGAGCCAGCCGGCGCGCGCGGCGTCGTCGAGCCGCGCGCTCTCGCCCTCGGAGCTCTTAGCCATGCTGCGGCTCCCGACGCGCCGTCTCGATCAGCAGCGGCAATTCGCGCATGTCGTCAAATATGCTCGCGGCGCCGGCGTCGCGCAGGCGCTTGCGGTAGGTCGGCGCCCAGCGCATGGGCGCCGCCCGTAAAGCCGAACGCTGTCATGCCCGCGCTCACAGCGGCTTCTATTCCGGGCGCGCTATCTTCAATTACCAGGCAATCAAACGGTGTGGCCCCCAACGCGCGGGCGGCATGAAGAAACAGATCCGGCGCCGGCTTGCCGCGCGGCGACTTCGGACGCGGAGAACACGCGCTCGCCAAACAGATCTTCGTAGCCAACGATCCGCAGCGAAGCGCGAATGCGCTCGGGCGTGCTGGACGACGCGACGCAGACAGGCGCCCCCAGCGCGCCCAGCGCTTCGCGCAAACCTTCCGCGCCCTTCAGTTCGCGCTCGAACGCGGCGACCGTGCGCCGCGTCAACTGCGCCTCGAAGCCCAGCGGCAGGTCGAGACCCAGCGTCGTCAGCGCAGTCGCGCGCATGGCCGGCTGGCTGATCCCCAGAAACAGATCGCGCGCACGCTCCGCGCTGATGTCGACGCCGAGTTCGGCGAAGGCGTTGCGGGCGCAGCCGAGCGCCAGCGCCTCGCTGTCGACGAGCACGCCATCGCAATCGAAAATCACGAGTTGGGGCCAGCGGCTCATCCGCGCATCGCTTCGCGCAGGCCGCGCTCGCTCTGCTGCAGGATTTCGAACGCGGCGCGTTTGCGGGCGTGGAATTCTGCGATCATGCCGCCCGCAGGATGGTGGATTTCGCCGAGCCGCGACATTTCCGTCATCGCCGAACGCATGGTGCGGCGCCCGGCGGCAACGGCTCCCAGCATCGCCGCGCCCAGCAGCACGGGCTCGGACGTCGCCGCCGAGGCGACAAGCCGCCCGGTCGCATCCGCGATGACCTGTCGCACCAGCGCGCTCTTGGCGGCGCCGCCGCTTACCACAAGCATTTCGAAACGGTAGCCTCCGCTTTCCAGCAACCGCAAAATCTGCGCCAGACCCTGCGCGAGGCCACATAGGCACGCCATGTAGAGTTTGCGACGGCTCGTCTCATCGTCGGAGAGATCGAGGCCGACGATTCCGCCGCGCGCCGAGGCGTCGGCGAGCGGCGAACGATTGCCCAGAAAATCCGGCAGCACGTGCAGGTCGCGCGCCATCAGCGCTGCCGCGGAGAGGCCGCCGGCGCGGGCGACGATCTCGCGCTCCATGGTGACGAAATCGACGCCCGAAGCGCCGGCGGGATGGAACCGCAACAGATGGTCGATCGCCGCGCCGAACGCGCTCTGGCCGCCCTCGGCGAGCCATTGGTCCGGCGTCAGCGCCGAAAAATAGGGACCCCAGACGCCCGGCAGGTAGCGGGGCTCTTCGGCGAGCGCCATGCAGCAGCCGGAGGTGCCGATGATCAGCGCCAGGCGGCGGGTCGGATCGTTGGGCTCGGCTCCGAGCGACGCGCCGATGGTGCCGAAGGCGCCGGCATGAGCGTCGATCAGCCCGGCGGCGACCGGCGCGCCCGGCAGCAATCCCATCTTCTCGGCTGACTTCAGCAGTCAGACCGCGCCCGAGGCTTGTCCCGGGCGGCACGACCTCAGCGCCGATGCGGCGGAAACCGTCTTCGGCGAGCGCGTTGAGGCCCGTCGCTTTCAGGAAACGATCCGACCAGCGCCGCTCAGGCCCGAGGTAGGGCCATTTGCAGACTACCGTGCAGGCCGAGCGGGCCAGCGAGCCCGAAGCGCGGTAGGTGAGGAAATCGGTGAGATCGAGAAACGCGCCCGCCGCCGCGAACGTCTTCGGCGCGTAGCGCGACAGCCACAGCAGCTTCGGGGCCTGCATCTCCGGAGAGACCGTGCCTCCGACGTAACGCAGGAATTCGTGGCCGCCGGCATTGATCTCGGCCGCTTCGGCCGTCGCCCGATGGTCCATCCAGACGATCGTGTCGCGTTGGGCATCGCCGCTGGGCCCGACCGGCAAAGGACGGCCGGCGTCGTCGAGCACGACGAGCGAACAGGTAGCGTCAAAGCCGAGGCCGGCGATCGAAGCCGGACCCACCCGGGAGCTTTCGACCGCTTCGCGCACCGCGGCGCAGGCCGCTTCCCAGATATCGGCTGAGGAGTGCTCGACGATCTCGCCGCTCTCGCGCCAGATGCGGATCGGGCGACGGGCGCTGGCGAGCAGGCGGCCCTCGCTGTCGAATACGCCAGCGCGGGCGCTGCCGGTGCCCACATCGACGCCTATGAAGGCCTCGGCCATCGTCTCCGCCCGAATTGCGCTTGTCTCCGTGTTGTTCCACGGGCGCCGAGGGCTTGCAAGCGGGGCGACGGAGTTGCGCTGCCGCTGGGTTGTATTCCATAACGTGCGTCGCAACGACTTTCCGCAATCGCCGTGGGAGGCAGGGAATGCTGAAGGAATTCAAAGAATTTGCGATGCGCGGCAATGTCGTCGACCTCGCGGTCGGCGTTATCATCGGCGCGGCGTTCGGCAAGATCGTCGAGGCGCTGGTGTCTGATATCGTGATGCCGATCATCGGAATCGCGGGCAAGGCGGATTTTTCGAATTACTATATCGGACTGTCGCCTGCGGTGACCGCGACCAATCTTGCCGATGCGCGCAAGCAGGGCGGCGTGCTCGCCTACGGTGATTTCATCACGGCGGTCCTCAACTTTCTCATCATCGCCGTCGCGCTGTTCGCCGTCATCAAGGCGATCAACATGACCCGAAGGCCGTCGGCTGTTCCCGTCGCGCCGCCGCCCCCGGCCCCGGAGATCGTTCTGCTGACCGAAATTCGCGACGCTCTGACGGCGCGTTGACGGTCATGCTGAGCCGGCGCCGATTTGCGCAATCCGTCGCGCTGACCACTCTGGGTTTCGGTGGGAGTGTCGTCCGGTCACTCGCCGCGGATCGGCGCGAGACGCTGGAGCGCGCCTTCGCGGCGATTGAAACCACGAGCGGCGGCCGGCTGGGCGTCGCCGTGCTCGATACGTCGAGCGGCGAGGTGATCGGCCACCGCCTCGACGAGCGTTTCCCGCTGTGCTCGACGAGCAAGGCGCTGACCGCCGGCGCGATCCTCGCTCGCGCGGACGCGGGCTCGCTGCGCCTCGATTCGCCTATAACGATCACGGCGGCGGATCTGCTTTCCTATGCCCCGGTGGCCAAAGCCCATGTGGGCGGCGCGCTGACCATCGCGGAGCTTTGCGATGCGGCGATCACGGTAAGCGACAACACCGCCGCCAATCTGCTGGTCGCCGCGCTCGGTGGCCCCGCCGCGGTCACCGCATTCGTCCGCAAGCTCGGCGACGAGACGACGCGGCTCGACCGGACCGAGCCTGACCTCAACGAGGCGACGCCGGGCGATCCAAGGGACACGACGACTCCAGCCGCCATGGCGCACACGTTGGCGCGCCTGACGACCGGCGACGCGCTGAGCGCCGCCTCGCGCGAAAAGCTGGTCGGGTGGTTGATCGCCTGCAAGACGGGCGCGGCCAAACTGAGGGCGGGCCTGCCCCCCGCCTGGCGGGTCGGCGACAAGACCGGCTCGGGCGGCCATGGCGCCAGCAACGACGTCGCTGTCGTGTGGCCGCCAGGACAGCCGCCGCTCGTGATCGCCGCCTACCTCGCCGACACCGACGCCTCGGACGCGGTCAAGAACGCCGCGCACGCCGCCGTCGGCAGGGCGGTCGCCGAGGCCTGGGGCGGCTGAGGTTTGAGTATTTCCGCAGAGGCGCCCCTCATCCGGCGCTTCGCGCCACCCCCCGGGAAACGCAAAGCGTTTCCCTCGGTCCCGCAGGCGGGAGAAGGGTATCGCCCCCTCTCCCGTTTGCGGGAGAGGGTTGGGGTGAGGGGGGCGCCGGTTGAGCACACTCAGAGCCGCGCGACCGCCGCCAGCCAGCGGCGAACCACTTTTGTCTCGTCGGCATCGAAGCCATCCTCGAGCCTCGCCTCGAGCGCATCGATGGTCGGCCGGCAGCGGGCCAGCAAATCGACGCCAGCGTCCGTAAGGCGCAATTGCTGGATGCGGCCGTGCACGGGGTGAGGCTCGGCAATGACGGCCCCAGCGCGCTTCAGATTGCCTACAATCACAGTGATGGTCTGCGGCGTCAGCAGCGACAGGCGGGCGAGATCGGCGCTTGAAAGCCCGGGATAGGCTGAAATCATCGTCAGCGCGACGAATTGCGGCGTGGTCACGTCGAGCGCGCCGAGCGCCTCGTCCATCCGGGTGCGGAACGCCGTGCCCGCCTGCCGCAGCAGATAGCCGATATGGCCGCCCTCGCCGCGCCGGCCTTCGCCCGCCGCAGGCAGCGGGCGGTCGGCGTCGCTGTTGCTCATAGTGTCAAAACTCGAATAATATGTTCGTGCTCTGGCATTACGCCGGGAACGAGGGATTGTCACGATGTCGCTACCGCGCCTCTCCTACGAAGAATTTTCCCGCCGCGCCCCCGCCGCCGTCGCCGCGCTGCGCGCCCTGTCGCAGTCGGTCAACGAGGCCGGGATCGACAAGGGCCTCGGCGAGCTCATCAAGATGCGGGTCTCGCAGATCAATGGCTGCGCATTCTGCCTGAAGCTGCATATCGACTGGGCGCGCAAGGCCGAAGTGCCGGGCCTCAAGCTTGACCTGGTCGCGGTATGGCGGGAGGCCGGCGTGTTTTCCGACCGCGAAAAGGCGGCGCTCCGCTGGGCGGAGGCGTTGACCCGGATCGCCGACGAAGCCGAGCTTGCCGCGGCGCACGCCGAAGTCCTCGCCCATTTCGACGCCGATCAAGCCGCCCATCTCAGCGTCGCGGTCGGCGTCATAAATCAGTGGAATCGCATAGCGATCGGATTTGGCTTTGCCCCGATCCTCGGCAAGGCGCAGGCCTAACGCACGGGAACGTTCATCCGTTAGTCGCATCGCGGTAAACCTCGCTTTCCACTAGCGATATTGCGTCGCACAAATTATATGAAAGGAGTTCGGGAGGTTTCGCATGGTCGCTCGTCCGCGTCGCAGTGTGCTGTATATGCCGGGATCCAACGCAAAGGCGTTGGCCAAGGCGCGAACGCTGTCGGCCGACGCGCTGATTTTCGATCTTGAAGATTCCGTCTCTCCGGAAGCGAAAGCGGCGGCGCGGGGTCAGGTCGTCGAGGCCGTGAAAGCCGGCGGGTTCGGCTCGCGGGAAGTCATCATCCGCATCAATGGCCCCCATACGCCCTGGGGCGAAGAGGACCTGATCGCCGCCATTTCGGCCGCGCCGGACGGGATCCTCCTGCCCAAGGTCGACGGTCCTGGCACGATCATGCTCGCCGCGCGCGCTTTGCGGGACGCCCACGCGCCGGAAAAGACCCGCATCTGGGCGATGATGGAAACGCCGATGGCGATGCTGTCGGCCGGCTCGATCGCGGCGACCGCCGCCGACCCGGACGCGCGGCTCGAAGTGCTGGTGATGGGCCTCAACGATCTCGCCAAGGAGACGCGCGCCCGACTGACGCCGGGCCGGCCCGCGTTCATCGCCTGGATCGCGACCTGCATCGCGGCGGCGCGCGCGCACGGCTGCGACATCCTCGACGGCGTCTACAACGACATCGCCGACCTCGACGGCTTCCACGCCGAGTGCGAGCAGGGCCGCGACTTCGGCTTCGACGGCAAGACGCTGATCCACCCCTCGCAGATCGACATCTGCAACGAGATTTTCGCGCCGAGCCCGGCCGAGGTCGAGAGCGCGCGCGCGATCATCGGCGCCTTCGCGCTGCCGGAAAACGCCGGCAGGGGCGTCATCCAGCTCAACGGCAGGATGGTCGAGCGCCTGCACGCCGAAATGGCCGAGCGCACGCTCGCCATCGCCGACGGGATCGCGGCGCTCGCCGCCGCCTGACTGGCGTAAATCCGGTCAAGCTCTTATATCAGCGGCGCGCCGCCGATCGCGCCGCGCCTTTCCCCAATCTAACGGGAGCCGCTTCGCATGAGCGAGACCTATTCCCCGCTGTTCCAGCTCGGCCCCGATCACGACCCCCTACCGCAAGCTGACCTCCGAGGGCGTGCGCGTCGAGAAGGCGCTCGGCGCGAAATGCTCGTCGTCGAGCGAGAGCGCGATCACGGCGCTCGCCGAACAGGCGATGATCGACATCAACCATCTGCTGCGTCCCGGCCATCTCGCGCAGCTCGCGAAAATCCTCGACGATCCCGAGGCGACCTCGAACGACAAGTTCGTCGCCTACGATCTCTTGAAGAACGCCAATATCGCCGCCGGCGGCGTGCTGCCGATGTGCCAGGACACCGGCACCGCGATCGTCGTCGCCAAGAAGGGCCGCCGCGTCTGGACGGACGGCGGCGACGAGGCCGCGATCGCGGCAGGCATCCGCGCGGCCTACGAGAAGAAGAACCTGCGCTACAGCCAGGTCGCGCCGCTCTCGATGTTCGAGGAGAAGAACACCGGCGACAATCTGCCCGCGCAGATCGAGATCTCGTCGGAGGGCGAGGACGCCTACAAATTCCTGTTCATCGCCAAGGGCGGCGGCTCGGCCAACAAGACGCTTCCTCTATCAGGCGACGCCGTCGATCCTGACGCACGACCGGATGATCGCGTTCCTGAAGGAAAAGATCCTCACGCTCGGCACGGCCGCCTGCCCGCCCTATCACCTCGCCATCGTGATCGGCGGCACCAGCGCCGAGCTGACGCTGAAGACGGTGAAGCTCGCCTCGACGCAATATCTCGACGCGCTGCCGACCGAGGGCGGCCGCGACGGCCACGCCTTCCGCGATCTCGCGATGGAAGAGGAGATCCACAAGCTGACGCAGCAGCTCGGCGTCGGCGCGCAGTTCGGCGGCAAATATTTCTGCCACGACGTGCGCGTCATCCGCCTGCCGCGCCACGGCGCCTCGCTGCCGATCGGGCTCGGCGTCTCCTGCTCGGCCGACCGGCAGGCGCTCGGCAAGATCACCAGGGACGGCGTGTTCCTCGAGGAGCTCGAGCACGATCCCGCCCGTTTCCTGCCCGCGGTCGACGAGGCGACGCTCGGCGGCGACGGTCGTGCGCATCGACCTCTCGCGGCCGATGAAGGAAATCCTCGCCGAGCTCATCGAAGCATCCGATCCGCACCCGCGTCGTCGCTGACCGGCCCGATGATCGTCGCGCGCGACTCGGCGCACGCCAAAATCCGCGAGCGGCTCGATCGCGGCGAGCCGATGCCCGACTATTTCAAGAACCACCCGGTCTATTACGCCGGCCCCGCCAAGACGCCGGTCGGCTACGCCTCGGGCTCGTTCGGCCCGACGACGGCCGGGCGGATGGATTCCTTCGTCGACCAGTTCCAGGCGGCGGGCGGTTCGATGGTGATGCTCGCCAAGGGCAACCGCTCGGCGGAAGTGCGCAAGGCCTGCGCCAAGCACGGCGGCTTCTATCTCGGCTCGATCGGCGGCCCGGCGGCGCGGCTCGCGCAGGACTGCATCAGAAAGGTCGAGGTGCTGGAATATCCCGAGCTCGGCATGGAGGCGATCTGGCGCATCGAAGTCGAGGACTTCCCGGCCTTCATCGTGATCGACGACAAGGGCAACGATTTCTTCAAGGAGCTGAATTTAGGCTGAGCGGATGAAGGTATCCGCCCTCGGCGCCGCTTTGATTGCGGCGTCGCTGACCGCCTGTTCGCTCGCGCCGACTGAAGTCGCCGTCGACGCGCGCACCGAACGCGCCATCGCGGCGGTGAAGCTCGATCCCGAAGCCACGCTGGCCGCCATCAACGCCTATCGCGCCAGCAAAGGCGCGCCCGCACTGCGGCTCGATGCGAGCCTGACTGCGATGGCGCAGCATCAGGCCGATGCGATGGCGGCGAGCGGTCAGCTCTCGCATAGTGTCGGCGGCGCCTTCACGGCCCGGCTCGCGGCCGACCAGATCGACGCCGCTGAAGCGGGCGAGAACCTCGGCGCCGGTTATTACAGCCTCGACCAGGCGATGGCGGGCTGGAAGGGCTCTGCCGAGCACAACGCCAACATGCTGCGCCCCGGCTTCACGCGTATGGGCGTCGCCATCGCCAAGAACCCGAAAACATCGTGGGGCGTCTATTGGGCGACGGAGTTCGCGGGCGAGCCGAAACCGAAGAATGTGGGGGTCTTGACCACGAGCGAGTGACGATGACACAGGCGTTCGGCGCCGCCGACTAACGCTTTTCTAATTGTTTTTTGAGCAACAATCAGAGCTGTCGCTTGTTTGCGTACAGTATGGAATTTCAGGTGTGTCGACGATCGCGCCGCCGTCAAATAAAGTGACGCCCGAGCGCTTTGCCGCGCTTGACGGCGCCCGCGGCCTGCTCGCTCTCTTCGTTGCGGTTGCCCACTTTGAAAATTCCTGCGGCAATAATTCGTTAATCCCGGCAGCGCGCATCGCGGTGATCGGGTTCTTCCTGTTGTCGTCGTACGTGTTGACGGTAGCCTGGGATGGGAATTTCGCGACCTTCCTCGGCAAGCGCTTCCTGCGCCTCTGGCCGGCCTATGCCGCCGCGGTCGCCTGGGCGACCTATCTCTCAGGCGATGCCCTTTGGTGGAGCGACTTTCTCTGGTTTCCCTACGGCGTGCACTTTGCTTCGCCGGTCGTGTGGTCGCTCTACCTCGAGGTCTACGCCAACCTCGCCATGCCGCTCATCCTGCTGTGCGCCCGGACGCCTGTCACCACGGTTCTGTCTTGTCTGGCGCTGATCGTCGCACGCGAACATATCGGGTTCGTATTTTACGCGACGTATTTCATCATCGGCAGTTTTGCGGCGCGCTATCGTTTTGACCTCGCCGTTCTTCGCCATCCCTTGTGCCTGTGGCTGGGCAAGATCTCCTACAGCCTCTATCTGACCCACCCCCTCGTGATCTTTCTCTGCAAGTTCAAGCTCGGCGGCCCGTACTGGGCATGGTTCGCTCTTCCGGCCTGTCTAGGGGTAGCCGTGCTGTTCTTTCACGTTTTCGAGCGGCCAAGCCTGTGGGCCTCGCGAGCTTTCGCCCGGAAGATGAAGGATAGCGCCCAGAAGGCCGTGATGAAATCCGCGCAGCCGGCAGCGTTAGGGATCGTCGACGCTTCAGCTACCTAGAGCCATTCCCGAGTAGGAGCTCAGGCGTTCACAAAGCTCTACT
Organism: uncultured Pseudomonadota bacterium; assembly: GCA_963771455.1. GTDB lineage: Bacteria > Pseudomonadota > Alphaproteobacteria > Rhizobiales > Beijerinckiaceae > Roseiarcus. The sequence continues at coordinate 326,955 of CAVYTP010000011.1, read as the reverse complement.
CCGAAGCCCACCGCCCTCGTCCTGAGCTTGTCGAAGGTCGTCCGGTTGGCCGCTCCGCCGATCGCCGGCAAGTCGCCTCCGCCGCTCCTGTCGTATTTGTTCACAATGGCTTGCAGCAGGCGACGCCTGGATTGCTACGTCGCTGCGCTCCTCGCAATGACGATTTTTGCCTGACGAAATACACTCGGAGACCCGCTCATTTCGCGGCAAGCGCTCGCGGCAGCGTGATGACGAACTCTGTAAACGCGCCGCTTTCCGTATTCACGTCGATCGTCCCGCCATGTTGTTTGACGATGATGTCGTGGCTTAGCGACAGGCCGAGCCCGGTGCCTTCGCCGGCGGGCTTGGTGGTGAAGAATGGGTTGAACATCTTCGCCTTCACCTCGTCGGGAATCCCGGTCCCATTGTCGCGGATCAGGATTTCCACGCGGTCGCCGAGCGTGCGCGTCGTGGCGGTAATCGTCGGCTCGTATCCCGACTGTTCCGCCCCCTTGCGCTTGGCGGTCGCATAGAATCCATTGCCGACGAGATTCAACAGCACGCGCGTAAGCTCCTGCGCGTGGCCGTCGATGGCGCCAGCCTCGGGGTCGAGGCGCTTGACGATCGCCACGTTGAAATTCGGCTTCTCGGCGCGTGCGCCATGGTAGGCCAGATTCAACGCCTCTTCGACCAGATGATTGACGTCGAAGCTCGAGTGCTCGCCGGCGCCCTCGCGCGAGTGCAGCAGCATGTTCCTGACGATCGAGTCGGCCCGCTTGCCATGGTGAGCGACCTTGTCGAGATTGGAGTCGAGCATCGTCATCAACTCCTCGACGTCGATGCGCGCCTGCGGCTCCAGCGGCGCCTCGGCTAGCGCCTCCTTAAGTTCGTCAATCAACTCGCGCGACAGCGACGCGAAATTGTTGACGAAATTGAGCGGGTTCTTGATTTCATGCGCGATGCCCGCGGTGAGCTGGCCGAGCGAGGCCAGCTTCTCGGTCTGCACCAGCCGGTCCTGCGTCAGCCGGAGATTATCGAGCGATTGTTCGAGTTCCCGCCGGCGGGCCTGCACTTCCTCGAACAGGCGGGTATTCTCGATAGCGATGACGGCCTGATCGGCGAAGGTCTGCACAAGTTCGATCTCGCGCGCGGTAAACGCGATCGGCTCCTCGCGCGGCACGCCGAAGACGCCGATCACTTGATCGTCGCGCTTCAAAGGCGTCCACAATCCCGAGCCGAACGTAGCAAGCCTCTTCACCTCGGTGTCCATGACTTTTTCCGAAAGCGAGAGGTCGGGGACATGGATCACTATTCCCTCACGCGCGGACTTCGCCATGTGCGTGTCGCCGTCGAGGGGCCATGGCTGCGATGTCAAATAGTCGCGCAACCCTTTGGGAACCTGGCTGTGGAACGCGCGCGCGACCAGCATGTCGCCTTGTTTGATGAAAATGGTGCCGCGGCTGCCGCGCGCCAGCCGCACCGCGGTGTCGATCAGCGTCTGCAGCACGGTCTCGAGATCGAACACCGAGCGACTGATCACTTTCAACACATCCGCCGTTGCGGTCTGCTGTTGCAGCGCTTCGGTGAGGTCGTGAGTGCGCGCCCGCACTTCGTCGAAAAGGCGGGTGTTCTCAATCGCGATCACGGCCTGATCGGCAAAGCTTCGCAACAACTCGACCTGCTTGTCGGCGAACGGGTGCACCTCGTTCCGGCGCACGATGATCGCGCCAACGCTCTCTCCTTCGCGCATCAGCGGCACCGACAGGATGGTGCGGTGCCCCATGCGTATTGCCATTTCCCGGCCATCCGGGAACTCGTCGCCCGCATCCAGTAGATCGGGCACGTGCACCGCCGAGCGATCGATGACGGAGCGTCCTCCCACCCAGGCCCGATTGAGCGGCCATTTTTCGAGGCCGATCGGAATGGGACCGCGATGCGCCGTGAAACGCATGAAGTCGCCTTCGCACAGAATGACCGCGGCGTCGTAGGCGTCACAGACTTCGCAGGCGCTGTCGACGATCGCCTGCAACACGGGCGCGACATCAGTCGGCGATGAGGCGATGACTTTGAGAATGTTGGCGCTGCCCGTTTGATAGACGAGCGCCTCGGTGAGATCGCGCGTCTTCTCCTGCACCTCCTCGAACAAGCGAACGTTCTCGATGGCGATCACGGCCTGATCGGCGAAGCTTTCCAGCAGCTCTATCTGTCTCTGATTGAACGGCCGAACGCGTTCACGCACAATGACAAATCCACCAATCGGTTCCCCTTTGCGCAGCAGCGGCGCCGAAAGCAAGGTGCGATAGTCGCCGCGCGTTTGATAACCGGACTGCGTGTAGTCGGAGTCGGCGAGAACGTCGGGTATATGAACCGACTTGCGATCGCGCCCTGCGCGCGTAATGCCTCCGCTCGACCCGGAAGGAAGCGGGTTGCTTCTGGCGAAGGCCTCCATTTCGGCGCTGAAGCCGTAGTTGGAGACAAAATGATAATGGTCGCCGTGACGCTGGAAAATCGCCGCCCTGTCGCCGTCGCAGAGCTTCGTCGCCGAAGACGTCAGCGTGTCAAGTACGATCTGCAGGTCGAAGGCGGAGCGACTAATGACCTTCAGCACATCCGCTGTCGCCGTCTGCTGGGCGAGCGCCTCCTGGGTCTCGTTGAACAGCCGCGAGTTCTGGATCGCGATCGTCGCCTGATCGGCGAAGCTCTGCAGCAGCGATATTTCCTTGTCGGTAAACGGCTTGGCGGGCCTGCGCGAGACCACGATCGAACCGACGCCGCCGCCCTCTGAGAGCATCGGCGCGTAGAGCACCGACATGCCCCCAGCCGCGCGGATGGTCACTCTGTATTTTTCGGGAAGGGCCGGGTTGTCGACGAGATCTGGGAAATGGACGGCGCGTCGCTCGGCGATCGCGCGGCCGGTCGAGCTTCCCTCGAGCGGCATCGCGTCGCGCCCCCACTCGCCCATTTCCCAGCCGCGATTGGCGACGCCCCTCACCTTGTCGCCCTCGACGAGATAGACGGCGACCGCCTGCAGGCCGAACAATTGCTGACAGGAATCGAGGATGGTCTCGAATACCGGCGCGGCGTCGGACACCGAACGGCTGATCACCTTGAGGACGTTGGATGTGGCGGTCTGCAGCTCCAGCGCTTCCTTCGTCTCGTTGAACAGCCGCGCGTTCTCCAGCGCGATCATCGCCTGGTCGCGGTAGGCCTCGGCCTGCGCGATCTCTTTCGGCCCGAACGGGTTGATGACGCGGCTCGCCAGGGTCAGCACGCCGACGCACGCGCCGTCGCGCAGGAAAGGCAGATGCAGCGACGCGTTGATGCCGTAGGCTTCCTGCACCCGGCGCTGATGCGCGGGCACTTCGATCTTCGACCAGTCCGGCAGATAGACCATCGCCTTCGCGATGATGGCGCGCGGAGGGAAACTGGCGTTGGCGTCGACGGGAAACTTTCCCGTCAGCAGGTTCGGTTCCGGGCCGTCAGGCGATGCGACTGCGGCGTTCCACCAGACGGTTCCATCGGTGAGCATCACGAACGCAAGGTCGCAGCGCAGCAGCCGCGCCGCTGTACTGACGATGGTCTCGAACACCGGATGTGCGTCGGTTGGCGATTGACTGATGACGCGCAAAATCTCCGACGTCGCGGTCTGCCGCTCCAGCGCTTTTTTGGTTTCGTTGAACAGCCGCGCGTTCTGGATCGCAATCGCCGCCTGATCGGCGAAGGTCTGCAACAACGCAATCTCGCGCTCGCTGAAAGGTCTCGGCGGCGAGCGCACGATCAGGATCGAGCCGACGCCGCCGTCCTCCCACAGCATCGGCGCATAGAGCAGCGAAGCGCCGCCCAGCCGGTCGGTCCGCTCGCGCACTTTCGGCGGCAGATTCGGAACGGCCCTGAGATCAGGGATGTGGTGCGGACGTCGTTCCCTGATGATGCGACCCGTGATGCTGTCGTCGAGCGCGGTGACGTCGTTCCGCGCTTCGGCGCCTGTTTCGCCGCGCCAGGCGGCGACCCGCACCATCTTGTCGTCGTCGATGGTGTAGATGCCCATTTCCTCGGAGCCGAACAGCCGTTGGCAGGCATTGAGAATCTCCTCGAACACCGGGTTCGCGTCGGAGACCGATTTGCCGATCGCCCCGAGCACGTCGGCCGAGGCCTTCAGTTGCTCCAGCGCTTCCTGCGTATCGTTGAACGATTGCGCGTTCTGGATAGCGATGACCGCCTGATCGGCGAAAGTTTTCAGGAGTTGAACGTCGTCCGAACCAAACGCGCCAGGCTCCTTGCGCGTGACGCAGACGAAGCCGAGCGCCGAGCCGTGCTGGAGGAGCGGCACGAACAGCATGGCGCGAAAGCCGCGGAGACGTGCGAGATCGCGAAGTCCTTGCGGCCCCTCCTCGGTGTCGCCAATCTGGACGATCTCGCCGTCGCGCAGCGGCGCGACTACCGGGAGTGTCGCACTTGAAGTCGGCGACAGCGCCTGCAGGGCCGCGTCTGCTTCAGGGTTGGTGGGCGTGAAGGCTACAAGATGCTGAAGCTCGCCCTCGATTCGCCAGACCGTCGTTGAAAACCCTCCAAGCAAACGGTTGGCGCTGGTGGCGATGGCGTCGAAGACTGGTTTCGTGTTTGAAGGCGAACTGGCGATCACCTCCAGAATGTTCGACGTCGCTTCTTGCCGTTCCAGCGTCTCCTCGAGCTCGCGCGTGCGCGCCTTGACCTCGTCGAACAGCCGCACGTTCTCGATCACGATGACGGCCTGGTCGGCAAAGGTCTTGGCCACTTCGACAGCGCGCGCCCCGAAGGCGCCTGTCTGTTTCTTGCCGAGAACAAATACCCCGATCACCTGGCCGTCGCGCAGCAGCGGGACGCCGACCAGCGAGCGAATGCCTTTCAGGCGCATGTCCGGGGCAATCTTGAATTCCGGGTCGGCCTCGTTGTCGGGAATGAACTGGACTTCGCCGGTCATCGCGACCCGGCCGGTCATGCTGCCACGGTCGATGGTGCGCGGAGTGCGGTTTCGGGCCCGGATCTTTTCTTCATCCGCGTCGTTGGCGGCCTCGGCCAGGAACACATCGCCTTTCCGCAGATAGACGACGCCATCGTCGGCGCAGAGCCGCACTGCGGAATCGATCAACGTCTGCATGACGTCGTGGAGACCCAGCGCGGAACGGCTGATGACCTTCAGCGCTTCGGCCGTAGCGGTCTGCTGTTTCAAGGATTCCTGCGTCTCGGTGAACAGACGCGCGTTCTCAACCGCGATCGCAGCTTGATCGGCGAAGGTCTGCAGCAGCGCAAGCTCCTCGTCCGTGAAGGGAAGGAGCCGATCGCGCAAAACGATGAGGGAGCCGATCGCGCCGCTCTCGCGCCGCAACGGGGTGCCGCATAGGCTGCGGGTTCCCCCGGCCCGGGCGTGCGGCAGACCCGGCCAATCGGACATCGACGGATCGAGATTGTCGAGGTCGGGGATATGGATCTGCCGATTTTCAGCGACTACGGTTCCCGGCATGTTGCGGCCGCCGACGCGTATGTTGGAGCGCGGATAGGCCGATCCGATCCGCTGCGCGATCGCGCCGACGCGATATTCGCGGGTGAACTCCAAACCCTCGGCGATCTGAATCGCCACGCTCGCTGCACCGAACAGGCGCGCGCTGGTTTCGGCGATCAACTGCAGGGCCTGCGCGGCGTCGCCCCCCGCGCCGGCGATCGCGCGCAGGATTTCCGATGTCGCCGCTTGACGGTCCAGCGCCGCAGCGCGCTGAGTCCGGAGTTCCGCTAGTTCCCGCTCGCGCTCGGCCAGAGCCTCGACGAGTTGCTCGCGCGTCGGCTCGTCAGCCTGCGCTTCCCGTCTGTTCGTTTCCCCCGCCATGCCTACTCCCGGCCTCCCCATGCGAGGCGTGCGCGGGAATAGTCGCCGATGGCGACGCGTCTAACAAGCTGGTGACGGAAAACTTCCGGCGCCGCACTGCGGCGCCGGCCTTGCCGCCCCCCGCGCGGGGCGTTAGAGCGAGGGGAAGCGCGGGGCACAAGGCTGCTCGCAGCCGTTAACGGCGCGCGCCAGAGGAGCGCATATGAAAAAGGTTTTTTCCAGCGCCGACGACGCGTTGGCGGGCGTGCTGAAGGACGGCATGACGATCATGTCCGGCGGCTTCGGCCTGTGCGGCATTCCGGAAATGCTGATCGAGGCGGTGAAGCGCACCGGGGTCAAGGACCTCACGATCATTTCCAACAATGCGGGCGTCGACGGCCTCGGGCTCGGCGTGCTGCTGGAGAGCGGGCAGATACGCAAGATGATCTCGTCCTACGTCGGCGAGAACAAGACCTTCGCCAACCTTTATCTGTCCGGCAAGCTCGAGCTCGAATTCAACCCGCAGGGCACGCTCGCCGAGCGCATCCGCGCCGGCGGCGCCGGCATCCCCGCCTTCTTCACCCGCACCGGCGTCGGCACGATCGTCGCCGAGGGCAAGGAAGTGCGCGAGTTCAATGGCGAGCCTTACGTGATGGAGCAGGCCCTGTTCGCCGACGTTTCGCTGGTGCACGCCTGGAAAGGCGACACTGAAGGCAACCTTGTCTACCGGAAGACCGCGCGCAACTTCAATCCGATGATGGCGACCGCCGCGAAGATCACGATTGCCGAAGTGGAGAGCCTCGTCGAGCCCGGCCAGATCGACCCCGACCACATCATGACCGCGGGCGTGTTCGTGAAGCGCATCGTCGACGTCGCCGGCTCGCCCAAGCGCATCGAACAGCGCACCACCCGCAAGCGCGCAGCCTGAGATTTAGGAGAACAACATGCCCTGGACCCGCGACCAGATGGCCGAGCGCGCCGCCAAGGAATTGCGCGATGGTTTTTATGTCAATCTCGGCATCGGCATCCCGACGCTGGTGTCGAACTACATCCCCGAAGGCATGAGCGTTCAGCTGCAAAGCGAAAACGGCATGCTCGGCATGGGGCCGTTCCCGTATGAAGGCGAGGAAGACCCCGACCTCATCAACGCCGGCAAGCAGACAGTGACGGAACTGCCGACGACGAGCTATTTCTCGTCGTCGGATTCGTTCGCGATGATCCGCGGCGGCCACATCGACCTCGCCATCCTCGGCGCGATGCAGGTCTCCGAGAAAGGCGACCTCGCCAACTGGATGATCCCCGGCAAGATGGTCAAAGGCATGGGCGGCGCGATGGACCTCGTCGCCGGCGTCAAGAAGATCGTCGTGGTGATGGAGCACTCGGCCAAGGACGGCCCGAAGCTGCTGCACGCCTGCAACCTGCCTCTGACGGGCGCCCGGGTGATCGACATGGTCATCACGGAGCTTGGCGTATTCACCATCGACAAGCATGGCTCCAAGGGCATGACGCTCATCGAGCTGGCGCCCGGCGTGACGCCTTCCGACATCGCGGCCAAGACGGAAGCGACCTACAAGGTGGCTGTGTAGGGAGTCTGGCCCTTCTCCCGCTTGGCGGGAGAAGGTGCGCGAAGCGCGGATGAGGGCGGGCCGCCGCCGCGCTCCCCATCCGTTTTTTCTCCGAAATCCCCTCATCCGGCGCTGCGCGCCACCTTCTCCCGCTCGCGGGAGAAGGGTAGGAACTCACGCACTCTCGACGCGGCGTTTGCCGAGCCTGCGGCGGATCGGCCACGCGCAGAAATGGGTTAGCGCCCAGCCGAACACGCCGGTCACGCCGCCGATGACGAAAGCCTCTTTCGTCGTCGGCGCCGCCGGCTCGTAATCGTGCCACGCGCGGGCGGCGATCTCGGGGTCGTAGTCCTTGACGAAGGTCACCAGCCGCACGAGCGCGGGCTCGTTCTTCAGCGCGGAGAACGCGTCTTCGAGCCGCGCCAGCCGGCTCGCGTCCGCCTCCGCCGCCACGCCGCGATCGTGAGCGAGCGGATCGGCGTTGCTCTCCAGACGTTTCGCGGCGTCGTTGCGCGACAGCGCCTGGCTCGCCGCCTCGGCGTCGAACTCGGCGACTTCGCGCCGCAACTCATCGATCGCGCCTGCGAGGCGCTGGCGATATTGCTGCGCAAATTCGGGTCCCTGCATGCCGATCAACGCGAACAGGACGCCGATCGCGAGAGCCAATTGGCGGACGAACATTTGGGATCCCCAGGCTTCGGCGACTTGCGCCGCCTTCGCTCACCTTGTGGCTTGAACAGGAAACTTTGCGGTGGCGGAAGTCTGATTTGTTTTGCTCTCACTCCATCTCATAACCCAGGCGCCTGATTACAGGTTCCAAAATCCGCGCCGCCGGCTCCAGTTCCTCGCGATAATCGCGATAGCGGTAGCGGGAGCGGTTGTAGAGCTTTTCGGTCACCTGCGCGTAGCTTGCGGTGCGCGCATAGCGGCGGTTCTCGTGGAACGCGAGGCAGTGCGGATCGAACGGGACGCCGACGAATGCGAGCAACGCGCGGACCTGGCCCTCCTGGTCGTCGATCACGTCCTCGTAGCGCACCGCCTTGTAGCGGAGGTCCATCTCGCGCCGGTAATGTTCGACGAGGTCCATGATCAGCACATAGTGGCGCGCCGCGCTCTCGAGCGCGTATGCGCAGTAGAAGCCGTGGGTCAGATGATTGGAGAACACCGAAAGCACGACGTCGAGCGGGTGGCGGATCAGGTGGACGATCGGCGCGTTCGGAAAGATCAGGCCGATCAGGCCAAGATGGGTCTCGTTGAGCGGCATCTTGTCGGTGAACAGCGGCTTGCCAGGCTGCGGCGCGCCGAGCTGGCGCGCGCGCTGCAGATAATAGTCGCGGAGAGTGTCGAGACCCTCGACATGGTCGCCGAGCCACAGTTCGGCGAGCGCTTGCGGATAGGCGAGCGGGCTGGCCAGCATGCGCGGGATCAAGGCGGTCAGCTCGTTGATGATCGGCAGTTCGTCGCCCGCCGCGATCATCGGGTGCGTGGTCAGGGTCTGCTCGACCATCGTAGTGCCCGAGCGCGGAAAGCCGACCACGAAGATCGGTTGCGCAACGTCGGCGCGCGCCTGCGCCCGCGGCAGGATCGACAGTCTGGGCTTGACGAAAAACCGCTCCAGGCTGGAGACAAGTGCGTTCGCTTCGTCGGCCTGATAGCCAGCGCCGCTCAATTCGCGCAACCGCTGCTTGGAATCGCGATAGGCCGCGAAGGCCTCGGCATGACGTTTCATGCGGTCCAGCAGCCGGCCTTTTTCCGCCGCTTCGAGCGGGCCTAGCGGACCGTGCCGCCGGCGTTCGATTTCGTCATACACGGCAAGCGCGTCTTCATGGCGGCCTTGCCGGGAGAAGAACCGCGCGCTCGAGCTGCACCCGCGGATGGCCCGGCGCCAGGCGTTCGGCGGCGTCGAGCAATTCGCCGGCGCGTTCGAACTGGCGATCGGTTTCTTCCATGCAGGCCCAACCGAACAGGGTCTGGAATATCTGCGGGTCAAGCTCGACCGATTGCTTGTAAAGCTCGCGCGCTTCGTCGATGCGGCCCTGGTTCTTGAGGTTCCAGGCGAGGTTGGCGAGCAGGATGGGGCTGGGATGGCCGATCAGTTCGACCGCGCGGCGATAGTGATGCTCACCCACCTGCGGCCGCTGCGCCTCGGTCATGATCATGCCCATCAGGTTGTGGGATTGGGCGTCTAGCGGCGCGAGCCGCACGGAATTGCGCGCGTGGACCTCCGCGGCGCGGAAATCGTTGAGCTCGAACAGGAGGAGCGCGAGCGCCTGGGTCGCCGCCAGGTGGTTTGGGTCGAGAGCGACGATACGCTTCAAGAGGGCGCAGCTCGCAGCCTGCCGTCCTTGCGCGCTGCGGATGTCGTTGAGCAACCAGAGCGCGCGCGGATGCAATGGAGATCGTTGCAGCAGCGCCAGCAGCGGCGTCTCCGCCCGCGCGTAATCGTCCACTTCGAGCGCGGCCAGCGCGGTCGCGATTTCGGGCGCGGGCGCGGGTTGCGGCCAAGGGGCTGCGAAGTCGAGCGAACAGCAGCGGTCGGCAGCGAGACCGCTGCCACACGGGCACAACTCAGCGCAGAGTCATCGACATATGTCATCATCTCAGAGCTTGGCGGATATTGTCCAGCGGCTAGCTATTTGACGCTCATCGAATTGATGCGCGCATCGGCAGTTGTCGCCCGTTTGCAGTCGTGTTAGATCGATCAAATATTTTCAAAAATCCATTTTTAATTCCAATCAACAATTTTATGCGGGAGCATTCCTTGACGACGATTTCCGGCGCGTACAGCGCCACTTATAATCTCGATAGCGCCAACAATCCACTCACGATCGGGCAAAACGCTGACCTCGACGTACCCGGAGGCGTCGCGCTCTATGGCGCTCCCGGCGGAGGCTGGAATGTCGTCAATGACGGGAAGATTGCGGGCGCAATAAATCTGCTTGGCGCGGCGAGCTTCAACAACTTGTCGGCGCAGGCTGTGAGGGGGGACGTCACCATCACTTCGGTCGCGATGGGAGCGGGCGTCGTCACCAATTCCGGCTCGATCGTGGGTGGCGTCTTCCTGTTCAACGGCGGCGATATCTACAATGACCAGAATGCGGCGATCAACGAAGCGGCTGGACCTTCGCTCTACGGCGTCGAGCTCTCGGGCGCAGGCAAAATCTCCAATGCGGGCGCCATCACCGGCAAAGCTTTTGGCGTCGTTGCGTCGTTGAGCGGCCTCGACACGATCACCAATCAGGGCGGCGGATCGATTGCCGGCGCCGCGGTCGGCGTCGAACTCGGACTGCCGAAATCGGCGCAGTCAGGCGGAACGGTCGTCAACCTTGCGGGCGCCTCCATTACCGGGGACAGCGGCATTGTCGCCAGTGGCGCGTCGGCGACAATTCTCAACAGCGGGTACGTCCACGGGACGACCGCAGCCGTCTATCCTGCAACGCTGAATGGAGCCGCCTATCAGCTTTCTGTCGGCGATGGCGCCTATCTCTCGGCCGGCGGCGCGCTCTCCAACTATTCGGGCGGCGTTATCGTGGGCGCGCAATATGGCGTCGAGATCGAGGGCGCGAGCGGGTCGATCACCAATGCGGGTTCGATCTACGGCGCCGTCGGCGTCAAATTCGAAGTCGCCGGGGCCAAAGTAACGAACACAGGCGAAATCAAAGCGACCGCGACAGGCGGAGCCGGAGTTTCGCTCGGCGCCGGCGCAAGGCTCAAGAATGGTGGTAGGGTGATCGCGCTCGGCGGCACGGCCGTTTACGCGGGCAGCGGCGCGACCGTGAACAACATCCTCGGCGGCTTGATCCTCGGCGGCGGCGGCGTCACCAGCAAAGCCGGCTATGTGACCGTCAACAACGCCGGCAAGATCTCCGGCGCCGGGACCTCCGGGGCCGCCGTCTCGCTTTTCAGCGGCGACGTAACCAACAATCCAACGGGCTCCATCGTCGAAGCGGGGCTCTACGCGGCCGGAGTTCAGCTTGGCTCGCTCGGCGTAATCACCAATGTTGGCGCCATCGCCGTGGTCGGCACTTATGTCGAAGGCGTGTCGCTGCTCGACGGTGGGCAAGTCACCAATTCCGGATCGATCTCCGTCAATGGGTCCTACAGCTCCGGCGTCTATCTGAAAAACGGCGGCGTCGTCACGAATTCCGGTGCGATCGCCGATACCGGCGACATGGTGTTCACGGGCGTCTATCTGAAGGCGGGCGGCACGGTCACCAACCAGGCGGGGGGCGTCATCACCGGCGACAATTCGGTCTATGCGACGGGGCTGGCGACCATCAACAACTATGGCAAGCTGAAGGGGACGAGCGGCGTCTATCTGGAAGCGGGCGGATCGGTCGTCAATAACAAGGGAGCTGTCATCAGAGCGACGGCGGTCGGCGAGACCGCCGTATATTTCCTGACCTCCGGCTCCGTCACCAATTCGGGTCTAATCGCCGGCCTCGGCCATGGCGTACTGATGCGAAACGGCGGCCTCGTCACCAACGATGCGGGCGGCGTGATCAGCGGCCTGAGCATCGGCGTCGGCCTCAACATCGGCGCTTCGATCGACAATTCCGGATCGATCAGCGCAACTTACATTGGCGCATTCCTCGGCGACATCGCTGACGACAACGCCGGCGGCGGCGTCGTCAACAACCACGCCGGCGGAGTGATCTCAGGCGACACCGGGCTCGCAGGCGCGGGAACTCGCCGCCAATGTCACGAACGACGGCGCTATCTCCGGAACTGTCCGCAACGCGCTCGTTCTCGACGGAAAGACCTTTGAGCTTGGGGATGGCGTCAGCTTGTTTGGCGGCGGCGCCGTCACCAATCAGGCGGCCGGGATCATCGAGGGCGCTCGCTACGGAGTCTACATTGACGGCGTCGGCAGCGTCGTCACCAATGCCGGCGCGATCATCGGCGCGGCGACCGCGATCGATTTTATTGGAACGGGCGCAAACCAGCTCATACTGCAGACCGGTTCCCTGCTTGAAGGCGACGTCGTCGGCAGCGGCGCCAGCGGGGCGACCAACACATTAATCCTGCAAGGCGCGGGGACGTTGGGCAACCCGATCGAGAACTTCAACACGCTCGAGGTGAGCGCAGGCGCCGATTGGGCGCTGACCGCGCAGGAGATATTCGGCGCCGTGACGGTTGATGGCATGCTGAGAATCAAGGGCGGCCTGACGGGTTCGGTCACGATCGAAAACGGCGGCGTGGCGCGGCTTAAGTCCGAGTTGGCGGGGCCGGTGACCTTCAATGGAGCGGGCGAACTCGATCTTGGCGCCTCCTATACCGGACAAATCTCCGGCTTTGGCGCCAACGATGTCCTCGATCTGCTCGCTTTCACAAATTCGCAGACGACGTTCGGCTTTTCCGAGAACCTCGCTCAGACGGTCGCGACGCTCACCTTTCAGCAAACCGCGTTGCCGACAGTGACGCTGACGTTGGCCGGCAACTACGCCGAGAGCGAGTTCGCGCTGTCGGTGGGCGCGGCCGGCAGCGGGGTTGCGGTGAATATCGTATGAAGGACCGGGCTGACGAGGCCGGGCTGACATTGGCGCCGCCGGGCGCTATAAGCCCGGCCCGAAAGCGCCGCGAGCGCCGCCCGCAAGGTCCAAGATGTCTGTTTCCTCCCTTTCCAGCGCCGGGCTCGACCCGCGCCGGCGCCGCATTCTGTTTCGCAGCCGGCGCCGCGGCATTCGCGAGATGGACATTGCGCTCGGCAATTTCGCGGAACTGCACCTGAAAACCTTGGGCGAGGACGAACTCGCCGAATTCGAGCGCTGGCTCGATGTTCCCGATCCCGACCTGTTCGCGTGGGTGACTGGCGAAGTCACGCCGCCCGACGATATCGACACGCCGATGTTTCGACGCCTCTGCGAAGCGCCGCGCGAGGCGATCGCCGCGGAGCGCCCGATCTCGTGAACCCGGTTCTCGCCCTTGCGCTCCGGCTCAACCAGCGCGGCGCCGTCACCTTGGCGCGCGCGCCTGATGGATACGATGCGTTCTTCCTCGCCGACCTCGTCCGGGCCCTCGCCAAGGACGCGGAAAAGCGATCGGTCGCGCTGACCTTCATCGCGCGGGACGGTCTGCGCGCCCAGAGCCTGATCGACGCGCTCGCGTTCGCTGCGCCGGAGATCGAAGCTCTCTATCTGCCGTCATGGGACTGCCAGCCCTACGATCGCGTCTCGCCTAATGCGGCGATTTCGGCGGCCCGCATGGTCGCGCTCGCCCGGCTCGCCTCGACGCGGGGCGCGCGGGAGAGACCCCGCGTGCTGATCACCACGGTCAACGGCGCCGCGCAGCGCCTGCCGCCGAAGGCGTTCGTCGCCGCCGCGGCGATCTCGGCGGCGCCCGGCAACGTGCTCGAAATGTCGGACCTCGTGCGCTGGCTCGAGTCGAACGGATTTTCGCGCGCCAGCGTCGTCACCGATGTCGGCGATTATGCGCAGCGCGGCGGCATTCTCGATCTTTATCCGCCGGGCGCGCCGGCGCCGATCCGGCTCGACTTCTTCGGCGACGCGCTGGAATCGATCCGCTCGTTCGATCCCGAGACCCAGCGCAGCATCGGGCAGATGCGCGCGCTCGATCTCGCGCCGATGAGCGAGGCGCAGCTCACGACAGAGACGATCCGCCGCTTCCGGCAGGGCTATGCGCTGCAGTTCGGCGCGCCGCGCCGCAACGATGCTCTCTATGAGACGCTCAGCGAGGGCCGCCGCGCGATCGGCCTCGAGCACTGGCTGCCGCTGTTCTACGAGCGGCTCGACACGGTGTTCGACTATGCCGCCGACGCGCCGGTCGTGCTCGACGCGCGCGCGGAAGAGGCGGCCGAGAGCCGGTTCGCGCAGATCGCCGACTATTATCAGGCCCGCAAGTCCGCCGACGATGCGGATGCGGCGAGCGCCGACTACAAGCCGCTGAAGCCGAGCGCGCTCTATCTGACGCCCAACGAGTGGAAGGAGCGGCTGTCCGCGTTGCCGCTCGCGAGGTTCACGCCGTTCGAAGGCGCGCCGGAGGCGCTGGACGTGATCGACGCCGGGGGCCGGGTCGGCCGCGACTTCGCGCCGGAGCGGGCGCAGGAGGGCGTCAACGTGTTCGAAGCCGCGGTCGCCCATATCAAGGCGCTGCAAGGGCAGGGCCGCAAGGTGATCGTCGCCGGATGGAGCGACGGCTCGCGCGAGCGGCTGAGCCACGTGCTCGCCGAACACGGCCTCAAACAAATCGAACTCGTCTCCTCGCTGGCGCAGGTCAAAACGGCGCGCGCGGGCGCCCTGCCGCTCGCCGTGATCGCGATGGAGCACGGTTTCGAGTCGCCGGAAATCGCCGTCATCGGCGAGCAGGACATTCTCGGCGACCGGCTGGTGCGCCAGTCAAAGCGCAAGCGACGCGCGCAGGACGTGCTGCAGGAGGCTTCCGCGCTGGCGGCGGGCGATCTCGTCGTCCACATCGACCACGGCGTCGGCCGCTTCATCGGGTTGAAGACAATAGAGGCCGCAGGCGCGCCGCACGACTGTCTCGAACTTCACTACGCCGGGGGCGATCGGCTGTTCCTGCCGGTCGAGAATCTGGAACTGTTGTCGCGCTACGGCTCGGAGAGCGGCGAACTCGACAAGCTCGGCGGCGCCGGCTGGCAGAACCGCAAGGCGCGGCTGAAAAAACGGGTGCTCGAGATGGCCGGCGAACTGGTGCGCGTCGCCGCCCAGCGCCTGACCCGCGCCGCGCCGAGGCTCGCCGCGCCCGACGGTCTCTACGACGAATTCTGCGCGCGATTTCCCTACGATGAGACGCAGGACCAGGAATACGCGATTCAGGCGACGCTCGATGATCTCGCCGCGGGGCGGCCGATGGATAGGCTCGTCTGCGGCGACGTCGGGTTCGGCAAGACGGAGGTCGCCTTGCGCGCCGCCTTTGCCGCTTCGATCAACAGCAAACAGACCGCCGTTGTCGTGCCGACGACGCTGCTGGCGCGCCAGCACTTCCGCAACTTCCAGCAACGCTTCTCAGGCCTGCCGGTCCGCATCGGGCAATTGTCGCGCATGGTGGGGACTGTCGAACAGCGCGAGACCAAGAAGGCGCTCGCCGAGGGCGGCGTCGACATCGTCATCGGCACCCACGCCGTGCTCGGCAAGGCGGTGCAGTTCAAGGACCTCGGGCTCGTCATCATCGACGAGGAGCAGCATTTTGGCGTCGGTCACAAAGAGCGGTTGAAAGAGCTGCGTTCCGAAGTACACGTGCTGACGCTGAGCGCAACGCCGATCCCGCGCACGCTGCAACTGGCGATGACGGGAGTGCGCGATCTCTCGATCATCGCGACGCCGCCGGTTGATCGTCTCGCGGTGCGCACCTTCGTTTCGCCGTTCGATGCGCTGATCGTGCGCGAGGCGCTGCTGCGTGAGCGCTATCGCGGCGGCCAATCATTCTATGTCTGCCCGCGCATAGAAGATCTCGACGAATGCGCCGCGTTTCTTCGCCAGAATGCGCCGGAGTGCAAGTTCGTCGTTGCGCATGGCCAGCTGGCGGTGAGCGAGCTCGAAGACAAGATCGGCGCCTTCTACGAGGGCAAATACGACATCCTGCTGTCGACCTCGATCGTCGAATCCGGTCTCGACATTCCGCGCGCCAACACGCTGATCGTGCATCGCGCCGACATGTTTGGTCTGGCGCAGCTCTATCAGCTGCGCGGTCGAGTCGGCCGCTCGAAGACGCGCGCCTACGCGCTGTTCACGACGCCGGCGGGCAAACAGATGACGCCGCAGGCGGAGAAGCGCCTGCATGCGCTGCAATCGCTCGACACGCTTGGCGCCGGCTTCCAGCTCGCCAGCCAGGATCTCGATCTGCGCGGCGCCGGCAATCTGCTCGGCGAAGAGCAGTCCGGACACATCAAGGAAGTCGGCTACGAGCTCTATCAGCAGATGGTGCAGGACGCGGTCGAACGCCTGAAGAGCGGCGAGCAGGAGCCTGCGCAGGATCTCTGGTCGCCGTCGATCTCGCTGGGCTCGCCGGTCACCATTCCCGAATCCTACATCTCGGATCTGACGACGCGGCTCTCTCTGTATCGCCGCCTGTCCTCGCTCGAGGAAGAAGCCGACATCGAGTCGATGGGCGCCGAAATCGTCGATCGCTTCGGGCCGCCGCCCGAAGAAGTCGACCTGCTGCTGAAGCTGGTGCGGATCAAGGCTTTGTGCCGGTTCGCCAACGTCGAGAAGCTCGACGCCGGCGCCAAGGGCATGACGCTCGCGTTCCGCGACAACGCGTTTTCCAATCCGACGGGGCTCGTGAAGTGGGTGCAGGGCCACGAGCAGGCGCGCGTCAGGCCGGACATGCGCATCGTCGTCAGCGGCGAATTCGATGTCCTGAAAGACAGGCTCGACGGCGCGCTCGCGACGATGCGCGAGATCGCGCGGATTGCGAAGAAGAAGGGGTGAGCGACGCACCCCTCGTCCTGAGCTTGTCGAAGGACGCTTTCGCCAGCGCGATAGGGAGCGCGAACCCGCCTGCGTTGGCTTGGTCGGTTGAACAATTGCCAGTCCGTCATTGCGAGCGAAGCGAAGCAATCCAGCGGTTCGGCCGCCGCTCTTTTGCGGCAAAGCGGCCAACCGGACGTCCTTCGACAAGCTCAGGACGAGGGTGGTGAAAGGACGCGCAGAACCCGTGTTTGCTAAAGCACCAGCACTTTCTTCACCAGCGTAAACACTTCCTTGTAGGGCAACTTGGTTGCTCCCGCGATCGCAAACGGGACGAGCGCGGCGAGGCCGATCGGAACGAGCGAAGTCCGGCTCAACAGGAAAATGGAGAGCTTGTTGGAGATCGCGTATTGCGCGGACGGATCGAAAGGCGGCGCGACGACCGCCGTTTCCGAGGGATCGTTGGCGACGGTGTTGCGCCCCAGCAGCGTGCGCTCAGCCTGTCGATGAAAGCGCGTCGCTTCGGCGCCCAAAATCGCAACGATTCCGTCTTGAGTTCGGTGAGCGGGCGCGCAAACGCGAGCAGCGGGAAACCGAAGAACGCCAGCACGATCGCGAGCCACGCGCCGATGATGTATCCGAACGTGACCTGAGTCATTCCGCCTTCGGAGACGTGACGGACGACGACAATCGCCACGGCGGAACTCAGCCCAAACACAAACGTCGCATACGCGTTGGGGTAGTCGGCGACAAAGCCAAGCCCCGCTTTGCCGTCGGGATGCGCCGCAACGAGGCGCAGTTCGAGCGTCGAGATGCGCCATACCAGCATCGCCCACAAAATATAGCGCCACAGTCCGCGCAGCAGCAGGAAATTGAATATCGTCGAACTGATGAAAACGCTCCACCAACCTGCCAGCGTCACGTGAGGGCCGGAACTGTCGACCTCCGTCGCCCAGTCCGAAAGCGTCACGCCCTCCAGATGTTCGAACCACGCGAAGCAGCCGATGAACGCAATCACCAGGCAGACAAGTTCGGCGATCCCTGAATTTCGCCGTTTCAAAGCCGTAGCGACGGCGTCCGCGGCCGCTGCAAAGGAGGTTGGGGCCAGCAGCGGCGCCCGGACGAACTGGCGTATCTTGCCCCGCAAGCCGTCCTCCACCTGCTGCTCGGCCAGTATCATCAGGCCGACCGCGATGAAAAACCGCGCCCAGGCCCCGAAGTCGAGCAGGTAAGGATTCTCATCAACCGGACTGAACGCGCGGCCGCCGGCGAGGCTCAACAGGAACGGAACGCCCCAGGCAAGCGCCACGAAAATCACCGCGCGGCGCGGCGCCAGCAATGCATCCTCGCGGAGCATGCCCAGCCGTCGTTGCAGCCGGAAGAACGGCCCCTCGTGTGACGCCAGATAGTCGCCAATCGCGCTTGGCTCTTCCGTATCTTCCACGCTGGGTCCCCCGTTGCCGCACTTACTTGCTTCCGAACGGAAAGATCTTTTTCCAGTCGTTTTTCATGTCGACGACCGTCCAGCCCTTGGCTAGCGCTTCGTCGAGCGCCTTATCCAGATGGCCGATTTTCGAATCCCGATCGTAGGCCCATTCCCTGACGCCGTCGGTGTGATGAACGATCAGCGCGAATCGGGCCCCCGAGCCGCCCATCGTATATTGCAACATCTGCAGGTCGCCATCGGAATTGCCGAACGCGGCTGTCGGGCGGCGCCCAATATGTTCGTTGATGCCGACTGGCTTGCCGGGGCCGTCGTCGATGAAGTCGATCTCGGGTAGACGCATCAGCACGGGTTTGCCGTCGAGCAATTCGAATTTCGACCTTGGCGCTGCTGCCGACGACGTTCTCGGGCGGAATGCCATAAACCTTCTCAGTCCACGGCCGCATGAACTCGATGCCGCCGCCTGATACGATGTAGGTCTGAAAGCCCTTCGCTCGCATGTAGGCTGTCAGCTCAAGCATTGGTTGATAGACCATCTCGGTGAACAGGCGGCCAGTAACCGGATGCTTAGCCTTGGCGATCCAGTCGTTGACGATCGTTGCGAACTCGTCGTTGGTCATGCCGGAGTGCGGTCGCCATCACGATCTCCGCCAAGGCGGGCTCGCCGCCCGCGAGCGCGGCCTTGACGTCGCCCTTCAGCAATGAGGCGAATGGCTCTTTGTCCTTCCACTCAGGATGGTCCGGCGCGAGTGTCTTGACGCGATCGAGCGCAAAGAAAGCCTGTGTGTACAGCGGCTGTTCCGCCCACAGCGTGCCGTCGTTATCGAACGTCGCCACGCGTTCCGCTTCCGGGACAAAGTCGGCCGAACCTTCTGTCGTCACGCGGGCGACAAAGTCGAGGATCGCCTTTTTGGTTGGCGTGTCGTTCCATGAGGGGAGCGGATCGTCGGCAGTTGCTGCGAGCGTGGCGACGCCGAACGGGAACATTGAGAGGAAAGCGGAAGCCGCCGCGAGACCGAACATGAGATTGCGTCGGTTGATAGCTGAAATTCGATTCTTGCGCTCCATGTCCCGCCTCCTCGTGTACGCATCGAAGTTGATCAGCTTCGCGCCTCCCGCAAGGACCGTATCCAGCTAGGCCTGCCGGCGCAACGCCTCGACAATCAGCGCGAAGGCCGGCGTAGGCTGACGTCGGCTTGGATAGTAGAGGTGATAGCCCGGGAACGATGGGCACCAGTCATCGAGCACCTGCACGAGACGCCCCTCGGCGAGCTTCGCCTTGACAAACGTCTTCGTGAATAAATGCGAGGCCATAGCCCTCGAGCGCCGCCGTCAGGATGTGCGGGACACTGTTGAATGCGAACTGCCCGTCGACGCGAACCCGCATCGCCTCGCCGTCCTTTTCGAACTCCCAGGCATAGAAACCGCCGTAGGTTGCGAGCCGCAGATTTATGCAGGGATAGCGAGTGAGATCCCGAGGGGTGATTGGCTTCGGCCGCGTTTCAAAGCATCGGGGCGCCGCGACAACGATCATGCGCGCGTCGGGCCCGATACGGACCGCAATCATGTCCTTTTCGACCTGCTCGCCCAGCCGCACGCCGGCGTCGAACCGTTCCGCCACGATGTCCGTCAATGCGGATTCGGCGTTCAGCTCGATCTTGATGTCGGGGTAATCCTTCAACAATTTGGAGAGCGTCGGCCAGAGCACGGTTTCGATTGCGTGCTGCCCCGCGGTGATGCGAAAATGCCCCGCAGGTTTGTCGCGGAATTCACTCAGGCCCGCGAGAACGCCCTCAATGTCGCCGATCGCCGGCGCCAGCGCGCCGAGCACGCGTTCGCCCGCCTCAGTCGGGGCGACGCTGCGGGTGGTGCGGGTTAGCAGGCGCACGCCGAGGCGCGTCTCGAGCCGCCGCATGGTGAAACTCAGCGCCGACTGAGACGTGCCGAGCCGCGCCGCTGCGCGCGTAAAGCTGCGCTCTTCGGCGACGGTCAGGAAGGCCGTCAGGTCGCCCAGCTCTTCGCGCCGCATTCATGAACCTCCGATATGACCGCAATCGCGACATGGCGGCTAACTATATCAAAGCGGGCATCGTATGTTGAGGGCGCGCGGGGATCGCCTCGGCTCGCCGTGTCAAATATGACCACAGCCACAATCTTCCGCCTATGATCGGCGGCGTCCGACGTCCAAATCTCAGGAGAAGCCTTATGGAGATTTTTCGCAGCGGCTCGCGTCCCTCCGGAAAGGGGCCGTCCGACTGGTTTACGGGCTCGGTTCGCGTCGACCCGCTGTTGGGGCCTCCGCCGCCCGCGCGGGTCGCAGGCGCCCATGTCACGTTCGAGCCGGGCGCCCGCACGGCCTGGCACACCCACCCGCTCGGCCAGACGCTGATCGTCACCTCGGGTTTCGGACTGGTGCAGCGTGAAGGCGGCCCGATCGAGGAAATCCGTCCGGGCGACGTGATCTGGTTCTCGCCCGGCGAAAAGCACTGGCATGGCGCTTCGCCGAAGACCGCGATGACCCATATCGCTATTCAGGAGGGACTCGACGGCAAGTTTGTGGACTGGATGGAGCACGTCACCGACGCGCAGTACACGGCTGGCCGTGGCTGATTGATTGTCGCGTTGAGAAGCGCTGGCAGGCGCGAGCCTGCGCTTATCGCCGGGAACGCTAAGGCATTTGCACATCCCCGTTCCGCAGGCACACCGCCCTCGCTCTGAGCTTGTCGAAGGACGTCCGGTTTGCCGCTCGGCTTCCGCCAAGGACTTTGCCGCAGCCATGCGATCGCAGGCCAGCTCCTGACAGGAACGTGCAGGCGGCGGCTTTCTTCGACAGGCTCAGGAAGAGGTCCGTGGCGGCGACTCGCGTCGTCGCGGCAATTCCCGTAGAACGCGAAACGCTTTCCTGGCCGAGATATCAAACAGCATGACCCGCAAAACCACGCGTCGCGACGACCGCGGGCCGCCGTCTTTCAAACCGTCGCCCGGCAAGACACCGGGAAAAACTCACGCGCCGGAAAAGTCCGGCGCAGCGATCCGATGCGGGCCCTCGCCGGCACGAGCCGCGCGGCGGCGGCGACGTTACGCGCATTTACGGCTTCCATCCTGTCAGCGCTGCGCTGCGCGCGCCGCGGCGAAAGCTCATTCGCCTCTATGCAACGAGCGCCGCCGCCGAGCGCCTTGCGGCGGAAATCAAACAGCGGGACGTCGAGACAAAGATCGTCACCGGCGAGGAGATCGCGCAGCGCCTGCCGCGCGACGCCGTACATCAGGGCCTGCTGCTCGAAGCGCGGCCGATCGAGCCGATCGACATCTCTGAACTGCCGTCGAAAGGGCTGGTCATCGCGCTCGATCAGATCACCGACCCGCACAACGTCGGCGCCATTCTGCGCACGGCCGCCGCCTTCGCCGTCGATGGGCTCGTCGTCACAGAGCGCCATTCGCCGGAGTTTGCCGGCGCGCTGGCGAAATCCGCATCCGGCGGCCTCGAGCATGTGCCGCTGTGCAGCGTCGTCAACCTTTCGCGCGCGCTCGAAGAACTCGGCGACATGGGCTATCAGCGCGTCGGGCTCGATTCCGAGGCGCCGATCAATCTCGATGAGCTGCGATCTGCAGCGGCCGCTCGTTCTGGTGCTCGGCGCCGAGGATAAGGGGCTGCGACGGCTGACACGCGAAAAATGCGACGCGCTGGCGCGTCTCGAGCTGCCGGGCGCGATCAAGAGCCTGAACGTCTCCAACGCGACGGCGATCGCCCTTGCGCTCGCCTACCGCAAGATCGGCCCGGCCATTATTTGAGGTTCGGCACTTCTTTCGCGAAACTCAGATCGTAGGTCTTGTTCGCGCAGCGGATCGAGGTTGGTGCCCTCGGAAACGTCGAATACGGCGACCTTTCCGCCTGCGAGCGGCGCGGTCGGCGTCAGCGTCGGAGTGGGAACGGCGGAAGCCTGGGTCTGCGCGCCATAGCCGAATTTGGCCTCGCGGGCCTGCTGGTCGGCCAGCGCCGCGGCCGGCATCGGCGCGCTGGCGACCGGGCCGCCGGTCGGCTGGGAATTGTCGTCGCCGAACACGACCGTCTCCGGCGTGTCGTTGACGCCCGTGATGACGGCGCCGAGCGAATCGATCGTCTTCGCCGCCGCCATGCCCTGCGCCGACAGCGGTCCGCCAACGGCGATCAGGGCCTGCTGCTTCATGCGGGAATCGCCGATCTTGGCCAGCTTCGCGGTCAACGCCTTGACCTTCGCGTCTGGCTTTGGCGGGGGCGCGTCAGCGGCCGCGAGCGCGCCAAAAATCGCGGGGTTTACCTTCACCGGCGGGGAAGGTTGCGCGGCGCCGTAGAGGTCGCCGTCGACAGGGGTAAGCTCGCCGTGGGTAGTCGACGCGCCAGCTCCGGGCGGCCCGGCGTCGGGCGCCACCTTGTCCTTGGCGTCCTGCTCGATCTGCCGCCAATGCGCGACGTTCTTCATATGCTGGTCGAGCGTGGACGCGAAGGCGTGGCCGCCGGTGCCATCGGCGACAAAATACAGATCGGTCGATTTCGCTGGGTTGGCGACCGCTTCAAGCGCCGCCTTTCCGGGATTGCTGATCGGACCAGGAGGTAGGCCGTCGATGACATAGGTGTTGAACGGCGTCGCCTGGGTCAGATCCGCGCGGCTGATCGGCCGCCCGAGAGTCCCCTTGCCGAACACCAGACCGTAGACGATCGTCGGGTCCGACTGCAGCTTCATATGCTTTTCAAGCCGGTTGATGAACACGCCAGCGACCCGCGGGCGCTCGTCGGCCTTGCCGGTCTCCTTCTCGACGATCGAGGCGAGCGTCACGAGTTCGCCGGGAGATTTGATCGGCAGGTCGGCGCTGCGCCGCTTCCAGATTTCGTCGACCGTCTTGGCTTGCGCCTTGGTCATCCGTGTCAGCATCGCGGTGCGCGAATCGCCGCGCTCGAAGAAATAGGTGTCCGGCAGCAGCGACCCTTCGCGGGGGATTTCTTTCACCTCGCCGGCGAACGCATCGTCGCTGCGCAACCGCTGGACGATCTGTTCGCTGGTCAGGCCCTCTGGGGCGGAGAACTTGTGCTGCACCACCTTGTGCGAAAGCAGCAGCTGCTCGATATCGCGCAAAGTCGATTGCGCCTTGAACTCGTATTCACCGCGCTTCAGTCCGCTGCGGGAGCCGTCGAGCAGGGTCAGCGCGGAAAACAGCATGCCGCTGTCGATGACGCCGGCGCGTTCCAACTGGTCGCCGATCGGCCCGCCGTCGTCCTCGCGGGTCAGCACCACCACCTTGTCCTCGGCCAGCGGACCGGAGCGATTGATCTCGACCAGCGCCGCGGCAAAGCCGCCAACGCCGATCAACGCGCCGATCAGCACCAACGACAGCAACGCGCTGAAAACGCCCAACCCGGAGCGGCGGCGGCGTTTGAGGGGCGCCGGCGGCGGCGGCTTCTTGGGCTGCGGCGCCGCCTTCGGCGCGCTGCGGAACAGACTCGCCCGCTCGGGTTTCTCGGGCTTCGGGTTGTCGCTCATGAGGTTCGCCGACACTCCGGGAAGTTACGCACCGAGGGCCATACTAGCTCATTTTGCGGCAAAAAGACGAGAGGGCGTCTTTTCGCCACTTATTGGACACGCCGGAGCACGAGCGACGCGTTGGTGCCTCCGAAGCCGAACGAGTTCGACAAAGCGACATTGATTTCGCGCTTGCGCGCCTTGTGAGGCACGAGGTCGATTGCCGTCTCGACAGAGGGATTGTCGAGATTGAGCGTCGGCGGCGCAATCCCGTCGCGGATCGCGAGGATCGAAAAGATCGCCTCGACGGCGCCGGCCGCGCCGAGCAGATGGCCGATCGACGACTTGGTCGACGACATCGAAACCCTTCCCGCCGAATTGCCGAGCAACCGTTCGACCGCGCGCAATTCGATCTCGTCGCCGATCGGCGTCGAGGTGCCGTGTGCGTTGACATAGTCGATGTCGCCCGCCGTCAGGCCAGCGCGCTTCAGGGCCGCCGACATCGAACGGAACCCGCCGTCGCCGTCGGGCGCGGGCGCCGTGATGTGGTAGGCGTCGCCGGAAAGGCCGTAGCCGATCACCTCGGCGTAGATCTTCGCGCCGCGCGCGATGGCGTGCTCGTAGTCTTCGAGCACGACGCATCCGGCGCCTTCGCCCATCACGAAGCCATCGCGGTCTTTGTCGTAGGGACGCGAGCCCTGCTTCGGATTGTCGTTGAATCCTGTGGACAATGCCCGGCAGGCCGCGAAGCCCGCCAGCGAGAGCCGGCAGACCGCCGATTCCGCGCCGCCGGCGACCATCACATTGGCGTCGCCCAAAGCGATCAGCCGCGCCGCATCGCCGATCGCGTGGGCGCCCGTCGAGCAGGCGGTGACGACCGAATGGTTGGGGCCCTTCAGCTTGTGCTGGATCGAAACATAGCCGCTGGCGAGGTTGATCAACCGGCCGGGAATGAAGAACGGCGAGACGCGGCGCGGACCTTTTTCGTGCAGAACCACGGCGGTCGCTGCGATGCCGTCGAGGCCGCCGATGCCGGAGCCGATCAGCACGCCGGTTTCGCATTCCTCTTCATAGGTCTTGGGCGCCCAGTTCGCGTCCTGCAGCGCCTGCGTCGCCGCGGCGACCGCATAGACGATGAACGGATCGACGCGGCGCTGCTCCTTCGGCTCCATCCAGTCGTCGGGATTGAACTGGTCAGGACCCGTTCCGAACGGCACCTGCATCGCGATCTGGCAAGGCAGGTCAGAGACATCGAAGGATTCGACGCGCGCCGCCGCGGATTCGCCGGCAATCAGGCGACGCCAGGTTGCCTCGACGCCGTTCGCCAGTGGCGACACCATGCCGAGCCCAGTGACGACAACTCGTTTCATGAGCCAAACCTCAATCCCTGCCGACGCCCGCCCTACCAAAACGAAATTGCTCGGCGTCAAATGCGACAAGGGCCGGACGATCGCCGGCCCCTTCGCTTCTCAGACGGCGCGACAAAAAGCCGCGCGTCGTTTGCATGCGCGCAGCCTTTACTTGGCGGCGTTCTTTTCGAGGAACTTCACCGCGTCTCCCACGGTGACGATGGTCTCGGCCTGATCGTCGGGGATTTCGACGCCGAATTCCTCTTCAAACGCCATGACGAGTTCGACCGTGTCGAGCGAGTCGGCGCCGAGATCGTCGATGAAGTTGGCATTTTCGACGACCTTATCCGGCTCCACGCCGAGATGCTCGACGACGATCTTCTTTACGCGCTCCGCGACATCGCTCATTTTTATAATCCTTCATGCGGCCAGACCAAGCCTGGCCTGATTGTTCCCTTGCGCACCCGCCCGCCCCTGGGTAGCCCGCGAGAGCCGACCATCGTCGCGTACTGGTGAAGTCTTCAGCCGACCGCTCTCTAGAAGATTTCCCTGAGCGGTCAACTCCCCCTGGAAAGATCGGTCGCCCCCATCAGACGCCTCGAGGGCTCGATAGCATATCTATTTTAACGTGGCGAGAGCCCGCTCCGGCCGCTCGGCGCTATCCACTGCGTACCGCAAGTTGCTCAGATCATTGCCATTCCGCCGTTGATGTGAAGCGTCTGGCCGGTCACATAAGCGGCTTCGGAGCTCGCCAGATAGACGGCCGCAGCCCCGATGTCGGCGCCGGCGCCAAGCCGGCCCATAGGCACGTTGGCGAGGATCGCCTCTTTCTGTTTGTCGTTCAGCGCGTCCGTCATTGGGCTCGCGATGAAGCCTGGCGCGATGCAGTTGACGGTGATGCCTCGACTGGCGACCTCCGCCGCAAGCGCTTTCGACATGCCGATCAGGCCGGCTTTGGCCGCCGCATAATTGCCCTGACCGGGGTTGCCGGTCACGCCGACGATCGATGTGATGGCGATGATGCGCCCGTAACGGCGACGCATCATGCCTTTCACGGCGGCGCGCGACAGGCGGAAGGCCGCCGTCAGATTGACGCCGATCACCTGATCCCATTCCGCGTCCTTCATGCGCATGAACAGATTGTCGCGCGTCACGCCCGCGTTGTTGACGAGAATGTCGAGCGAACCGAGCGCGGCCTCCGCCGCCGGCAACAACGCCTCGACGGCCGCCGAGTCGGAGAGGTCACAAGTCAGCGCATGCGCGCGCGAGCCTAGTTCCTCGGCGAGCGCGTCGAGCGCCTCCCTGCGGGTGCCCGACAGCGCGACCGTCGCGCCTTGCGCATGCAGTGCGCGCGCGATCGCCCCGCCAAGGCCGCCCGAAGCGCCCGTGACGAGCGCAGTTTTTCCCGTGAGATCGAACATGAGGACTCCTGGTTGAGGGGCGGCGCTCTGTTGGGTTCGGCAGTCGGCAGTCGGCATTCGGCAGTCGGAGGCAGAACCAAGCTTGCACACCGGGCCATCGCATCGCCGCTTGACAACGAATGCAACAAACCAGCTCCCCGACTGCCGACTGCCGACTGCCGACTGCCGACTGCCGACTGCCTACCTCCCAAACCCTTCCACGTCCGCCGGCGAACCGACGCTGACCGTGCTGGCGCCGTCGGCGATCCGTTTGATCAGGCCGGCGAGCACCTTGCCGGCGCCGACTTCAACGAAGCGCGTTACGCCAGCGTTGGCCATGAAGGACACGCCTTCGCGCCAGCGCACTGCGCCGGTGACCTGGTCGACGAGGCTTTGGCGGATCGCGTCGGGATCGGTGAGCGGCCGCGCCGAGAAATTGGCGACGACGGGCACGACCGGCGCAGAGACCTTGGCGGCGGCGAGCGCCTCGCGCATCGCGTCGGCGGCGGGCGCCATCAGCGCACAATGGAAAGGGGCGGAGACGGCCAGCGGCAGCGCGCGCTTCGCGCCGCGCTGTTTGGCGATCTCCATGGCTTTCTCGACCGCCGCCTTGGAGCCCGCGATGACGACCTGACCGCCGCCGTTGTCGTTTGCGGCCTGGCATATCTCGCCCGTTTCTCGCGGCCGCCGCAGCGGCGACCTCGGCGACCGCAGGGAAATCGAGCCCGAGGATCGCAGCCATCGCGCCCACGCCGACCGGGACCGCCTTCTGCATCGCGACGCCGCGGATGCGTAGCAGGCGCGCCGCATCCTCGATCGTCAGCGCGCGAGCGGCGCATAGCGCCGAATATTCCCCGAGCGAGTGGCCGGCGACAAAGGCGGCGTCGCGCGCGACATCAAACCCCGCGACGCTTTCAAGGGCGGCAAGCGCAGCAAGGCTTGTCGCCATCAACGCCGGCTGCGCGTTCGATGTGAGCGTCAGCTCCTCCAGCGGCCCGTCGAATATGACGCGGCTTAGCTTTTCGCCGAGCGCGGCGTCGACGCGTTCGAACACTTCGCGCGAGGCGGGAAAGGCGTCAAAGAGCGCCTTGCCCATGCCGACGGATTGCGAACCCTGTCCTGGGAATACGAGCGCGGTCGTCATCGCCGTCCTTGAGCTCCTCAGCCGCCAAAAATTTGGCGCGAGGAACACGGCGGCGGGGAGGATGTCAAGTTTGGGGGAATGGGCAGTGGGCAGTGGGGAGAGCGGAGTGGCGATAGTTTCTCGAGGACAGTGGCGCCTGCCTACTGCCTACCGCCCCCTTCCTTCAACTCCTGTCGATCTTCACGCCGACGGTGTTGCCGTTGCGCCAGATGACGTCCGCCTTGCCGATGATGTTCGTCGTCTCTTGTTTCAGAATGAACTGATCAGGCAGTTCCCCGCCGTGCAGGGCGCGCACCCTCGCGCCGTTAGCCGAAATGTCCAGGATCTTGCAGTCGATCACGGGAAGCACGCCGCCGGGGTCTGCCCAAACACGGGATTCGCTCCCGCGCCGGGACGACTTGCGGCGATTGGTGTCGTGCGTGCCGTCGAAAACGTTGTCCAAGGGCGCGACCTCCAAGGATCCGAAATGGTTGAGAAACTTCAACCATTATCGGTCGCAATCATGAACAAACGATTGCCCGGACTGCCGTCGTTTCCGCAATATGGCTCTTTCAGCGCGCGACGCGCGTAACGCGATGCTAGAATAACGGGGCCCGATTCGACGGGCGGCGACCAGGAGACAAACCGAGTGGGGGCAGCGCCGGGAAAATCGTGCGGAGAGTGCACCATGTGCTGCTCCGCCCTGGAGATCGAAGAGCTCAAGAAGCCGGCGGGTCCGCCGTGCCCGAACTGTCTCTCGGGCGGTGGCTGCAGGGTGTATTTCACCCGCCCGCAAGTTTGCCGCGAATTCGAATGCGAGTGGCTGAGACAACGCGATCTGTCGCGCACCTTCCGCCCCGACAAGATCGGCGTCATCTTCATGGAAGCGCATGACGCGAACGAGTATCGCGCGGTTTGCGCGCCGGAGCGTCCGCTCGCATGGCGTCAGCCGCGGGTGTTTGCTTATCTCGTCAGCGTCGCCAAGACAGGCCGCGTCGTAGTCGCCAAGGCCGGGCTGAGCTCCTGGCGCATTTTCGAGTCGGGCAGTGGGGCCCGACCGTCTAGCATCTGCACAAATCTTGGGCGCTTACGGCGATCGGCCCCTCTCGGCGCCGCAAATCCTGCTGAAGGCATGGCGTGGCCGAAAATCCGGTGCTAAGGAGCCGCGAAACGCATTTTTGTGCGGCTCGCGGACGCTTTTGCGCCGGGGAACTGCCTAAATCGACGCCTTGAGAAGGAAAACGAAAGCCATGAAGAAGATCGAGGCGATCATCAAGCCCTTCAAACTCGATGAAGTGAAAGAGGCGCTGCAGGAAGCCGGCGTGCAGGGCATCACCGTGCTCGAAGCCAAGGGCTTCGGCCGGCAGAAGGGCCACACCGAGCTCTATCGCGGCGCGGAATATGTCGTCGACTTCCTGCCCAAGGTGAAGATCGAAGTCGTCGTCGCCGACGAGAATCTCGCCAACGCCGTCGAGGCGATCCGCAAGGCGGCGCAGACCGGCCGCATCGGCGACGGCAAGATCTTCGTCTCGACGATCGACGAGGCGATCCGCATCCGCACCGGCGAGACCGGCGCCGACGCGGTCTAATGCGCATTTCCCGCTCGTTCGCTGTTTTCAAGAGCTTCCCGTCGTCCCAAGCGGCGGGCGGAAAAAACAGAACCTTAAACAGACTGAGGTAGGTGCACCATGAAGACCGCCAAGGAAGTCCTCAAGGCGATCAAGGAAAACGACGTCAAATATGTCGATCTGCGCTTCACCGATCCGCGCGGCAAGTGGCAGCATGTCACGTTCGACCAGACGCTTGATCGACGAAGAAGCTTTCGCCGACGGCCTGATGTTCGACGGCTCGTCGATCGCCGGCTGGAAGGCGATCAACGAATCCGACATGACGCTGATGCCCGATCCGACGTCGGCCTGCATGGACCCGTTCTTCGCCGCTTCGACGATGGTCATCACCTGCGACGTGCTCGATCCCGCCTCCGGCCAGCCCTACAACCGCGATCCGCGCGGCATCGCCAAGAAGGCGGAAGCCTATCTGAAGTCGACCGGCATCGGCGACACCGTGCTTCTTCGGCCCCGAGGCCGAATTCTTCGTGTTCGACGACGTCCGCTTCAAGGCCGATCCGTACAACACCGGCTTCCAGCTCGACTCCAACGAACTGCCCAGCAATTCCGACACGCCCTACGACGGCGGCAACCTCGGCCATCGCATCCGCACCAAGGGCGGCTATTTCCCGGTGCCCCCGCAGGATTCGGGTCAGGACATGCGCGGCGAGATGCTCGCCTCGATGGCGCAGATGGGCGCCGTCGTCGAGAAGCACCACCACGAAGTCGCCTCCGCGCAGCACGAGCTCGGCCTGAAGTTCGGCCACGCTCGTCACGATGGCCGACCACATGCAGATCTACAAATACTGCATCCACATGGTCGCGCAGAGCTACGGCAAGACGGCGACGTTCATGCCGAAGCCGATCTTCGGCGACAACGGCTCGGGCATGCACGTCCACCAGTCGATCTGGAAGGCCGGCAAGCCGATCATGGCCGGCAATCTCTATGCCGACCTCAGCCAGGAATGCCTGTGGTACATCGGCGGCATCATCAAGCACGCCAAGGCGCTCAACGGCTTCACCAACCCGTCGACCAACAGCTACAAGCGCCTGGTCCCGGGCTACGAGGCGCCCGTGCTGCTCGCCTATTCGGCGCGCAACCGCTCGGCTTCGTGCCGTATTCCGTGGACCTCCAACCCGAAGGCCAAGCGCGTCGAAGTGCGCTTCCCCGATCCGATGGCGAACCCCTATCTCGCCTTCGCCGCGATGCTGATGGCCGGCCTCGACGGCATCACCAACAAGATCGATCCGGGCGAGGCGATGGACAAGGATCTGTACGATCTGCCGCCGAAGGAGCTGAAGAAGATCCCGACCGTGTGCGGCTCGCTGCGCGAGGCGCTCAACAACCTGTCGCGCGACCGCGCCTTCCTCAAGGCCGGCGACGTGTTCAACGACGACTTCATCGACAGCTACATCGAGCTCAAGATGCTGGACGTGATCCGCTTCGAGATGACGCCGCATCCCGGTCGAGTTCGACATGTACTATTCGTACTGAGGCGGAAACGCTCCGACGCAATCAAGGGCGGCCCGCAAGGCCGCCCTTTTTTGTTTGGCGCAACGAGCTAGGCCGCCGTTGCAAGTCTGGTCGTATACTGGGCCGATGCTCCGCGCTCGGCGGGCGCGTAGCGACGGAGGAATGGCGATGCGAATTCTGACGACGTGTCTTTGGCTGACGCTCGCAACGGCGCCCCTTGCAGCCCACGCCGAGAGCACGGTCGAACGAGGCCAATATCTGGTCAGCATCTCCGGCTGCAACGATTGCCACACGCCCGGCGGCATGCTCGGGTCGCCGGACCCAAAGCGCGTTCTCGGCGGTTCGGACGTGGGCTTCGGCGACCCCGCTTCCGGCGTGTGGATCGGCGGCAATCTCACCCCCGACAAGGAAACCGGCATCGGCAAATGGACGCTCGACCAAGTCATCGCAGGGTTCACCAAGGGCGTCATGCCGGACGGACGCGCGCTGTCGGAGATCATGCCGTGGCGAAGCTTTTCACATCTGACCGCGGAGGATGCGAAGAGCGTTGCGCTCTATCTGCAGAGCCTGCCGCCGGTCAAGAACGCCATTCCGGGGCCGTATAAAGCCGGCGAGACGCCGGCCGTTGCCCTACGTCTCGGTCGTGATTCCGACGGCGCAGTACGACGCGTTGCCGAAGCCGAAGTAGCGGAATGTTTTAGATCAAGGACGGCCCCCGCCTGGCAGGTCACCGATGCTTCCCGATTCATCGAGGAAGCCGCCCCATGATCGAAGTTTCGCGCATAAGCCAGTCCGGCGCCACTGATGGCAATGTTCGCCGTGGCAATGTTGCTGTTGCAACCCGCTAGCGCCGCCGACGCCGCACACGGGGAGCAATTGGCGCGACGGTGGTGCGCGGCGTGCCACATGGTCTCCACCGACCAGGCGCGCGCCGCCGACACCGTGCCGACGTTCGCCTCGATAGGCCGCCGCCCAAGAATCTCGGCGGACAAGATTGCGGCCTTTCTTCGCGACCCGCATCCCAAAATGCGCTGACATGCAGTTGTCTCACGCCGAGGCCGGCGATCTCCCAGCTTACATCATGAGCATCGGAAATTAGGCGCTGTTCAGGTCGGGCGTTGGCGCTGACGCAACCTCATGTCCGTTGCTATCACGGCTGGCAATGAAATAGCTCAACGTGCGCGCGCATGATACGCTCCTCTTCAGCATAGGGCGTCCCGAACTCCGGTCGACGCAACGCTCTGGAAGGACAAGCGATGGCGCTTCAGGATAAGGTCGCGATCGTCACCGGCGGCAACAGCGGGATCGGCAAGGCGATCGCGCTCGGTCTCGCCAAGGCCGGCGCCAACATCGTCATCGACTATCATCGCCGCACCCCGAGGCGACCGACGAGCTGGAGCAGGCAGATCGCCGCGCTGGGCGACCAGTCGATCGGCGTCGAGGCCGACGTCAGCAAGGTCGACGACCTGCAGCGGCTGGTCGACGCCGCGGTGGCGAAATTCGGCCGCCTCGACATCATGGTCAACAACGCCGGCGTCGAGACGCGCACCTCCGTGCTCGACACCACCGAGGCGCAATACGACAAGGTGCTGTCGATCAATCTCAAGAGCGCCTTCTTCGGCACGCAGATCGCGGCGCAGCAGATGATCAAGCAGGGCGGCGGCGGCCGCATCATCAACATCACCTCGGTGCACGAGGACTGGCCGATGCCGGGCAACACCGCCTATTGCCTGTCCAAGGGCGGCATGCGGATGCTGACCCGCACCGCCGGCGTCGAGCTGGCGCCGCACGGCATCCGCGTCGTCGGCGTCGGTCCCGGCGCGGTCGCGACGCCGATCAATCTCTCGACCATGAACGATCCCGCGCTGCTGGCGAAGCTCAACGCGGCGATCCCGCTCGGGCGCATGGCCAAGCCGGAGGAGATCGCCAACGTCGTGGTGTTCCTCGCCGGCGACGGCGGCAGCTACATCACCGCGACGACGATCTTCGCCGACGGCGGCATCATGCAGAGCAGCGTCGGGCTGTAGCGCGCATGGCCGAGCGCTACGACGTCATCATCATCGGCAGCGGCGCCGGCGGCGGCACGCTGGCGCACCGGCTGGCGCCGTCGGGCAAGAAGATCCTGATCCTCGAGCGCGGCGACTGGCTGCCGCGCGAGGCGCAACAACTGGAACGTCGACGAGCGTCTTCGCCGACAACCGCTACGTCTCGCCAGATACCTGGTTGCTGCCCGACGGCAAGCCGTTCCAGCCGCAGGTGCACTATTTCGTCGGCGGCGCGACAAAGATGTTCGGCGCGGCGCTGTATCGCCTGCGCGAGAAGGATTTCGGCGAGTTGCAGCATCACGACGGCATCTCGCCGGCCTGGCCGGTCGGCTACGACGAATTCGAGCCCTATTACACCGAGGCCGAGCAGCTCTATCAGGTGCACGGCGAGCACGGCGTCGATCCCACCGAGCCGCCGGCCAGCGCGCCCTATCCGGCGCCGCCGGTCTCCAGCGAGCCGCGCATCCAAAAACTGTTCGACGATCTCAAGGCCGCCGGCTACCACCCGTTCCCCGCGCCCGCCGCGGTGATGCTGAACGAGGCCGACATGGCCGTACAGCCGCTGCATCCGCTGCCAGACCTGCGACGGCTTTCCCTGCCTGGTGCACGCCAAGTCCGACGCCGAAGTGATCGCCGTGCGCCCGGCGCTGGAGCAGCCGAACGTCACGCTGCTGCGCAACGCGCGGGCGACAAAGCTGGAGACCAACGCCGCCGGGACGGCGGTCACCGGCGTGCTGGCCGAGGTGAACGGCGCGCCGCAGCGCTTCGAGGCCGACATCGTCGTCGTCTCCTGCGGCGCGGCCAATTCCGCGGCGCTGCTGCTGCGCTCGGCCAACGACAAGCATCCCGCACGGCCTCGCCAATGGCTCGGGCCAGGTCGGCCGCAACTACATGTTCCACAACAGCCAGGCGGTGCTGGCGCTGTCGCTGACGCCGAACGACACGATGTTCCAGAAGACGCTGGCGCTCAACGATTTCTATTTCGGCATGGAGGGCTTCCCCTATCCGATGGGCAACATCCAGATGATCGGCAAGACGCTGCCGGGCATGTATCGCGCGGAAAAGCCGCTGCTGACCGCGCTGGCGCCGGAACGCGCGCTCGACTGGGTATCGCGCCACGCCGTCGATTTCTGGCTGACGACCGAGGATCTTGCCCGATCCGGACAATCGCGTGACCGTCGACGCGGACGGCCGCATCACGCTCGCCTACACGCCGAACAACCAGGTGCCGATGCAGAAGCTTTACGAGAAGCTGCGCTCGATGCTCGGCGAGATCGGCCTGCAGCCCGCAGCATCTGGTCGCGCGCAATCTCTACATGCACAACGACATTCCGCTCGCCGGCTGCGCGCATCAGGCCGGCACCTGCCGGTTCGGCGACGATCCCGCGACCTCGGTGCTCGACCGCAATTGCAAGGCGCACGAACTCGACAACCTCTATGTCGTCGACACCAGCTTCTTCGTCAGCATCGGCGCGGTGAACCCCTCGCTCACCGCGATCGCCAACGCGCTGCGGGTCGGCGATCATCTGCTTGCGCGGCTCGGCTGAGCCGGATGGCCGAGCGAACCGTCTGACAGTCGGCCTGATCTATCTCGCCGGCGTCGCGCAGGGCTTGGCGCTGGTGACCTTTCCGGCCGCCAGCGCGACATTCGTCAGCCCCTCCGGCTTCCATCTTTCCAGCGCGCAATACGGCGCGATGTTCATCCCGCAGGTCGTGATGGCGATCCTCGCCTCCGCGCTCGGGCCGGCGCTTGCCCGGCGCGATCGGGCTGCGCGGCATCCTGCTGATCGGCCTCTGCCGGCGACTTCGCCGCGATGGCGCTGCTGGCGGCGAGCCCGCTGCTGATCGGCTCGCCGGCGGCCTATCGTTCTGCTGTGCGTCGCCACCGCCGCGCTCGGGCTCGGCTTCGGCGCGACCGTGCCGACGCTGAATACGCTGGTCGAGGGCTTGTCCCCGGGCGCGAAGACGGCGCGGTGCTGACGCTCAACGCGCTGCTCGGGGTCGGCACCGCGCTGGCGCCGGCGCTGGTGGCGCTGTTCAGCGGCGCTCGGCGCCTGGTGGGCGCTGCCGCTGCGATGGCCGTCGTGATCGGCCGCGCTGATCTGCGGCTTTCGTGGCGCAGGGCCCACTGGCGAACGCGCAAAAGGCGGCAGGTGCAAGGAAACCCTTTCCGCCCCGGTTCTGGCTCTATGTCGCGGCGGCGGGCCTCTATGGCGTCGTCGAGACGCTGAACGGCAACTGGGCGACCGTCTATCTCTCGGGCGAGCGCCAGCTTTCCGCGCGCGACGCGTCGTTCGCGCTCACCGCGTTCTGGCTGATGGTCACGGTGGGCCGCGTGCTGTTCGCGGGGCTCGGGCGCTGGCTTCCGGCGAAATGGGTCTACCTGGCGCTGCCGTTCGCGCTCGCCGCGGTGTTTCAGCTGGTCGCGCGCGCCGACGGCGACTTCAGCGGCATCGTGGCGTTTGGCGCCGCGGGTCTCGCGTGCTCGGCGTTGCTGCCGCTCAGCGTCAGCCTCGGCGGCGCGGAGTTTCCCGAGCGCGCCGCCGATATTTCGGGCGAGTTGATCGCGTTCTATCAAGTCGGCTTTGGCGTCGCGGCGTTCGGCGTCGGCCCGCTGCGGGACATTGGCGGCATCAGCTACGCCAGCGCGTTCTCGCTTGGCGGCGTCGTCGCCCTCGCGCTTGGCGCGATCGCGTGGTTGGTGATCAGGCATCCCGCGCATTCCGGCGCGCGAGCGTCAGCATGAAGTGTTCTGCATTCGGAGACTTTCGATGACGTCAAGGCCAACGCCAAGCGACAATCCGGCGCCGGCGGGCGACGCCTCGGACCGGCGACCTGGGCGCCGGCGCGCAAGGACATGGTTGGCGCCAGCCTCGGCTCCTCGCGGCTGTGGTTCACGATCGCCGAAGGCATCGTCACCGAAGGTCTACTATCCCCGCATCGACATTCCGCAGATCAAGGACCTCGGCTTCATCGTCGCCGACGACAAGGGCTTTTGGGTCGAAATTCGCCGCAACCACAATTACGTCGTGACGCTGCCCTCGCCCGGCGTGCCCGCGGTCGAAATCGTCCATCGCCATCCGCGCTTCATGCTTCACGCTGCGGGTCTGCCCTTCGCAGCGGCGCGACGTGCTGCTGATCCAGGTCAAGCTCGAGGGCGACGCGTCGCTGCAGGCCTTACGCGCTGCTGGCGACGCGGCTGGGCGGCGCGGCGACAGACGACGTCGCGTCGGTCGGGTCTTTCGGCGGCCGCACGATGCTGTGGGCGGAGCAGGGGCCGTTCGGCCTCGCGCTCGCGGCAGTGGACGCGAACGGCGCCGACGCCTGGGGCCGCTGTTCGGCCGGCTGCCTCGGGAACCAGCGACGGCTGGACGGACTTCGACCGCAACGGCCGGATGACCTGGCAGTATACCTCTGCCGGACCGACCGCCGTCGCGCTGATGGGCGAGTTGCCGCAGCAAGCGACGCTGGCGCTCGGGCTTGGCGACGACCAAGGAGGCGGCGGCGACGCTTGCGGTCTCCAATCTGATGGAAGATTTCGAGTCCGTCTGGCAGCAGCAATGCGACGCCTGGACCACGTGGCTGTCGTCGGGGCGCCGCCCGGTCCTGCGCGACGATATCGATCGGGTGCTCGTCGCTGTCGGCGACCGTCATGAAGGTGCATCAGGACCGCACCTATTGCGGCGCGGCGGTGGCGAGTCTCTCGGTGCCGTGGGGCGAGTTCAGCGAAAGCCGCGGCGGCTATCATCTGGTCTGGCCGCGCGATCTGGTTGAAGCCGCGGGCGCGCTGATCGCCTTCGAAGCCTACGGCGAAGCGCAGGACATCCTGCGCTATCTGATCGCCACGCAGCAGTCGGACGGCCACTGGTTCCAGAACCAATGGCTCGGCGGCTCCGCGTTCTGGCCGGGCATCCAACTCGACGAAGCGGGGTTTCCGATTCTGCTCGCGGCGGCGCTGCGCGAGAAGGGCGAACTGGCGAACATTCCGGTCGTCGACGCCATCAAGCGCGCCGCCGGCTTCATCGTCCGCGAAGGACCTGCGACGCAGGAGGATCGCTGGGAAGAGGACGCCGGCGTCAACCTTTTCACGCTCGCGGTCGCCATCGCGGCGCTGGTCGAGGCGAGCGCCTTCCTCGACGGCGAGGCGAAGAGTTTCGCGCTGCGCCTGGCCGACTACTGGAACGCGCGCATCGAAAGCTGGACGTTCGTCGAGGACACGCCGCTCGCCCGCCAATACGGCATCCGCGGCTATTACATCCGCACGCTGCCGATCGGCGCCTATGCCAACAAGGACGCGCAATCGCGGGCGGTGCCGATCAAGAATCTGATGGCGGATCCCGATCTGCCCGCCAATGCGCAGTTCGCCACCGATTTCCTGCAACTGGTGCGCTACGGGCTGCGCGCCGCGAACGATCCCAACATTCTGGACAGCCTCAAGATCATCGACGCCGTGCTGAAGACCGATACGCCGAGCGGCCCGGTCTGGCATCGCTATAACGACGACGGCTATGGCGAGCACGACGACGGCAGCGGGTTTCGACGGCGATGGACGCGGCCGCGGCTGGCCGCTGCTGACCGGCGAGCGCGGGCATTAGGCGGTTGCGGCAGGCCAGAGCGCGCTGCCCTACATCGAGGCGATGATGGCGATGAGCAGCCCGCTCGGGCTGATCCCCGAGCAGGTCTGGGACACCGCGCCGATCGAAAAATACGGCCTGGAGCTAGGCAAGCCGAGCGGCTCCGCGATGCCGCTGGTCTGGGCGCACGGCGAGTTCGTCAAGCTTTGCTACAGCCATGAACTCGGACGCCCGGTTGATCGTCCGGCGGCGACCTGGGCGCGCTACAAAGGCGCGCGTCCGGCAGTCGACTACACGATCTGGGGACCGAAGGTGCGGCCGCGCCGGATGCTGGTCGGCCACAAGCTGACGGTCGCGCTGCTGGCCCCGGCGCGGGTGCGCTGCGGAACCAACGGCTGGAAGGACGTGAGCGATCTCGAAACCCGCGACACCGGCCTCGGCGTCCACATCGTCGACCTGCCGTGCGAAGGGTTGACCGCCGGACAGACGGTGCAATTTACGTTCTTCTGGACGGAGACGCAGACTTGGGAGGGGGTCAACTACGAGGTGGTCGTGGCGCCTAAGTGAGATGTTGGCGGCGGCCGTCATTGCGAGCGAAGCGAAGCAATCTGCGTTGAGCCGCCGCTCCTCTGCAGTTTAGCCGCAAAGGGTTGCGGCAGACGAGGCGTGGATCGCTTCGTCGCTGCGCTCCTCGCGATGACGATTCAAGTCTGCACGTGAGACTACCTCTGCAACCGGACGCCCAGCAACACCGTATTTCCCGACGAATCCGAATTCGGAACGTTTGACGCGTAGGCGTTGTGCGTCGCGGTGAGCTTGACGAGCAGGTCGCGCGTCACGTGATATTCCGCCCGCGCGCCGACCGTCCAGTTCTGGTCCGTCTGTGACG
Source organism: uncultured Pseudomonadota bacterium (assembly GCA_963771455.1). Classification (GTDB taxonomy): domain Bacteria; phylum Pseudomonadota; class Alphaproteobacteria; order Rhizobiales; family Beijerinckiaceae; genus Roseiarcus. The sequence goes on along the minus strand of CAVYTP010000011.1, from coordinate 288,783 downwards.
AACCGACGAACGTGTCGGTTCCATAGGTTCCCGTCAGGCCCAGCGTCCATTGGCGGGTCAGGGCGTGCGCAAGGTCGATCGAATAGGTGTGGTTGATGTCGGCGGACGCGTTGATGAGGATCGCGTCGTTGAGCGCCGTCGCGGCCCTGATCGTCAGCGTCGTCAGCGGCGTCGCCACCCAGATCAAAGAGGCGTCGACCAGGGGCGTCTGGGCGTGCGGCAGGCGCGGATCCTGATAGGTCCGCTCGCCATAGCCCAGCGCCACTTCGCCGCTCAGCATCTGCGAGAAACTCAGCGTGACGCCGACGAGTGCGGAGACGCCGTTGCTGTCCGCCTGATAGCCAAGCGCGTCCAGTCCGTTGTCGTAGCGGCGGGTGTCGACGTCGACCTCGACATAGGGCGAGACCGCTTCGCTGACCCGGTACGAGGTTCTGAGCTTGAGGCCCCAGTCGCTATAATCGTCGGCCGAAAGCGAGGGATCGATCGGGCCGCTCGACCCGCGCAACGCGTCGTCCTGATAGGCCTGGCGATCATAGGAGCCGTGCAGGCCGACAGAGAAGTCGCCGAATTTCTGCACCGCGCCGAGCGTCGCGCCATAGGTCGCGGTCTGGATGAAGGGGTTGTTGCCCGACGTGTTGCCGACGCCGAAATTGCTGAGCGGCTCGGGCGCGAACGTGTACCGCCCCTCGGCGTCGAAAGCGAGATCGCGGGTGACGTCGAGCCGCCCGTCCACGATTCCCGAGCCGTAGGGTCCACTCGATTCGGGCGTCTCGAAGTAATCGGTATAGCCGCCCTTGAGCTGGCCGTGGAAATCGTCGTGGCTCCCTAGCGATTGCCAGGACACCCCCGCTTCCGTCGTCTCCATGCCGGAGCTCTTCGGCGACGTGACGAGGCCAAGCGGATTGCTCGCGTAGCCCACGTCCTGCTCGAGGTAGGGTTTCACGTCGAAGGCGCCGATCCGCAGGCCCACCGGATCGAAGGGCGAAGCGTCGACCGCGATCTTGCGGCGGGGCGGCGGCAACTGTGGCGCCGCGACCGTCGGGCCGGGCGGCGCGACGCCCTCGGTCGCATCGGGCGACGAGGTCGTCCGCAGCTCTTTGGCGTCTTTGCGTTGGCCGGGGCGGGCGGCGACCGGATAGGGCTGCAACGGCGGCAGATCGCCGGCTTTGCGCGGCGGCGGACGCTTCGCGCCCGGCGGCGGGGGCGGACGCAACAGGGTCTGGTCGGCATCGTCGTTTGCCGCATCGCTGTTTTTGAGGTCAGGCAGCGCCGATTCGGGCTGCGCAGTTTGCGCCGGCCCGATCTGCATGTCGGAAAGCGACTGGAGCTGGGCGCGCGCCGGCGCCGACGCCAGCGCCGAGACGACGATCGCGAGCGCAGCCAGAGGCGCCTTCGAGCGGCGAACCGATGGCGCCAAAGCTCCTCTCCTCTCGGCGGACCCCTGTCCGCGCGTTGCCCACGCCTTTGGGTTAAGTCGTTATGGTTAATGCCCACTTAATCCTGGGAACGGCCGGGGTGCGCGCCGCCGCTGACGGTGCTAAAAGCCCGCGCCATGAACGCTTCGACATCGCCGGCGGTGGCCTCCGCCCTTCGCACCCTTTCCCTCGAGCGCCAGGGGGTTCACGCCCTCGAAGAGGCGCTCTACGGGGCCTCGCCGCTCGCCGCCGCCTTCGCGGCCGCCGTGCAGGTCATTCAGGGCTCGACCGGCCGCGTGATCGTCACCGGCATGGGGAAATCCGGCCTGATCGCCCGCAAGATCGCGGCCACGCTCGCCTCGACCGGCCAGGCGGCGTCCTTCGTCCACGCCGCCGAGGCGAGCCACGGCGACCTCGGCATGGTGCAGAACTGCGACGTCGTGCTTGCGCTTTCCTGGTCGGGCGAAACGGCGGAACTCGCCGCCATCGTCACCTACGCCAAGCGCTTCGCGATCCCGCTGATCGCGATGACCTCGCGGCCGGATAGCGCGCTCGGTCGCGAGGCCGACGTGCTGATTCCGATGCCGGAATCGCCGGAAGCCTGCCCGAACGGGCTGGCGCCGACGACCTCGACCACCATGCAGCTCGTGCTCGGCGACGCGCTCGCCATCGCGCTGCTCGAAGCCAAGGGGTTTACGGCGCGCGATTTTGGCGTTTTGCACCCGGGCGGCAAGCTCGGCGCGCGGCTCGCGTACGTCCGCGACATCATGCACACCGGCGACCGCGTGCCGCGTGTCCGTGTCGGCGCCACGGTCGCGGACGCGGTGCTCGAAATGAGCGCCAAGGGATTTGGGTGCGTCGGCGTATTTACGGCCGAAGGCGATCTGGCCGGCATCTTCACCGACGGCGACCTGCGCCGGCGCCTGAAGACATCGTCGATCCTGGACACTCCGGTCGAGGCGGTGATGACCCGAACGCCGCGCACGATCGCCCCCGACGCGCTGGTCGCCGAGGCGCTGGAGCTCATCAGCCGCAAGATCTCGGCCTTGCTGGTCGTGGAGGGCGGCGAAGTCGTCGGCATCGTGCATTTCCACGACATGATGCGGCTCGGCGCGATTTGACGCCGCGTCCACGACGACGAATCGGGGTCGCGATGGGGCCAAAACGGATGCGCCGCGGACCGCGGGGAATTTGCATTTTTGGCGGAATGCGGTCAAAGCAACTCCACCTTGAGGGGACCGCGAGAGTGGTGCAGACGCGTTGGGCGTCGTTCGCAGGTTCGGCGCCTACGGCCGCCCAAGCACGAGAAGGATGGGAGTTCGCCGGCGTTCCGGAACGGAATGCGCCTGCGAGCACGATGGATGCTTCATGAAGGATAATGTGGACAAGGTCCGTGGCGTGCGGCGATTCACCGATCTGGTGAGTTCCGGCAACCTGAAGGTCATTGGGCGCCTCCTTTCCGATCAGGGCTGGCGGCACTGGCAGGGCTACAGCTTCGCCATGGCGATGTCGTTTGTGATTGGCGGCACGACTTCCGGCGCCGCCTACATCATGAAGGACGTGATCAACAAAATCTTCGTCGATAAAAACGAAGAGTATTTGTGGTTCATCGGCGCCGCGATTTCCGGCATCTATCTGACCAAGGGCCTCGCCACTTACGCCCAGACTTCGGTGCTGGCGCGCGTCGCGAACTCCATTGTGGCCGACGTTCAGACGCGCATTTTCCAGAAGATGCTCAACATGAGCGTCGGGTACTACAACGTCCGCCATTCCTCGGAATTCATCGCCCAGCAGACCTTCATCGCGTCTGCGGCGAGCGGCGCCCTCAACCTGCTGATCAACGTGCTGGCGCGCGACGTGATCACGCTTATCGGCCTGGCGGTGGTCATGCTGTCGCAGGATCCGGTCATGGCCGCTCTTGCCTTGGTTTGCATACCGTTCGCCGTGATCGGCGTCAGGCGGCTCGGCGGCCGCGCCAAGAAGGTCATGCTCAACGAGTTCCGCGGCTTTGCGGTGATCATCGAATCGCTGCAGGAGGCCGTGCAGGGCATCCGGGTCGTGAAGGCCTACGCTCTCGAACCCTTCCTCTTCCGGCGGCAGGCGGCCGCGATTGAGACTTTTCGCATCGCGGCAAACAAGCTCTCGGCCGTCGGCGCGCGGTCAAGCCCGCTCGCCGAAACCCTCGGCGGCCTGACGATTGCGGTCGTCGTGGTCTACGGCGGCTACCGGGTCATCTCGATGGGCCAGCAGCCCGGCAATTTCTTCGCGTTCATTACGGCGCTGATGCTGGCCTTCGAGCCGGCCAAGCGGCTGGCGCGCCTTCACATCGACCTGACGTCGTCTCTGCTCGGCGTTGAAATGCTATATAAATTCCTCGATCAGCCGGCGGGAGAAGAGGAATCCGGCGACGAACCGGCGCTGCAGGTTACCGCTGGCAAGGTCGAGTTTGACCACGCTGAATTCCAATACCGGCCCGGCGAACCGGTCATTCGCGACCTGTCATTCGTCGCCGAGCCCGGCAAGACGACGGCGCTCGTCGGCCGTTCCGGCGGCGGCAAGACCACGGTCATGAATCTCATCCTGCGGTTCTACTGCCACACGGGCGGCGACATCCGCATCGACGGCCAGTCGATCGATCGAGTGTCGCGCGAGTCGCTTCGGCGACAAGTCGCCTACGTCAGCCAGGAAACCTTCCTGTTCCGCGGCTCGATCGCCCAGAACATCGCGATGGGCCGCACCGACGCTACGCATGACGAGATCGTCGCCGCGGCGAAGGCCGCCTACGCGCATGACTTCATCATGGGCTTCGATCGCGGCTACGACAGTCCGGTCGGCGAGCACGGCATGCAGCTTTCGGGCGGCCAGCGCCAGCGCATCGCGATCGCGCGCGCGATCATCAAGAACGCGCCGATCATCCTGCTCGACGAAGCGACTTCGGCGCTCGATACCGAATCCGAGCGCGCCGTCCAGGCCGCTTTGCAGGACCTGAGCATCGGCCGCACCACGATCGTCATTGCGCACCGCCTGTCGACGGTCGTCAACGCCGACAAGATCTGCGTCGTTGAGCACGGCAGGCTCGTCGAGACCGGCCAGCATGAGGAACTTCTCGCCCTCGACGGCGTCTACCGGCGCTTGCACGAGACCGCCGAGCACGATGGCGAACTGATCGGGGTGTAAGCGGTCGGAAGACTAAGTTAGGCTGCTGAGGTTCCGACGCCGAGCGTCCTCACGCACAGGGTGCTGTCCCACATGCCCGCTCCCAAGACCGCCCGACTTCGACACGCTGGCTCTGCACGCGGGGCAGGCGCCCGATCCGGTGACGGGCGCCAGGGCCGTCCCGATCTATGAGACGACCTCCTACGTGTTCGCCGATGCCGACCATGCCGCCGGCCTGTTCAACCTCGAGCGCGCCGGGCACATTTACACGCGCATTTCCAATCCGACGACGGCGGTGCTCGAGGAGCGCATCGCGGCGCTGGAGGGCGGCGTCGCGGCGGTCGCGACCGCCAGCGGCATGGCGGCGATGCATCTGGCGATCGCCACGCTGGCGAGCGCCGGCGACCACATCGTCGCCTCCGCCTCGTTGTACGGCGGCACCGTCAACCTGCTGACCCAGACGCTGCCGCGCTTCGGCGTGACGACGACCTTCGTGAAGCCGCGCGACATCGAGGGCTTCGCCAAGGCGATCCGGCCGAACACCAAAGCGGTGATCGCCGAGACGATCGGCAATCCCGGTCTGGAAGTGCTCGACATTCCCCGCGTGGCGGGCGTCGCGCATGCCGCGGGCGTGCCGCTGGTCATCGACAACACGTTTGCGACGCCCTTCCTCTGCCGGCCGTTCGAACATGGCGCGGACATCGTCACCCATTCGCTCACCAAATGGATCGGCGGCCACGGCCTCGTGATCGGCGGCGCGCTGGTCGACGGCGGACGCTTCGACTGGCGGGCCTCCGGCCGATTCCCCGACGCTGACGGAGCCCTACGCCGGCTATCATGGCCTCGTGTTCGCCGACGAGTTCGGTCCGGGCGCGTTCGCGATGCGGGCCCGCACGGAGGGCCTGCGCGATTTCGGCGCCTGCCTCTCGCCGCACAACGCGGCGCGGCTGCTGACGGGCGTCGAGACGCTGTCGCTGCGGATGGAGCGCCATGTCGCCAACACCGCTTTGGTGCTGAAGGCGCTGGCGGCGCATCCGGCGATCGGCTTGGGTCACCCATCCCTCGCTGTCCGAGCATCCTGATCATCAGCTGGCCGCGCAGCTGCTGCCGCGCGGCGCAGGGTCGATCGTCGTGTTCGGCGTCAAGGGCGGGCGCGGCGCGGGGCGCAAATTCATCGAGAGCGCTGAAACTCGCCAGCCACCTCGCCAATGTCGGCGACGCCAAGACGCTCGTCATCCATCCCGCCTCGACGACCCATCAGCAGATGAGCGCCGCCGAACTGAATGCCGTCGGCATCGGCGAAGACATGGTGCGGCTGTCGGTCGGCCTCGAGTCCGCCGGCGACATCATTGCGGACCTCGAACAGGCGCTGCGCGCCTCGCAACGTTGAGAGGCGCGCCATGAAGATCGAAGTCGAAGGGCGGCAAGTGTTTGCGACGACCGGCGGCGCCGAGCCTGACCCATCTTTGCCGCTGATCGTTTTCCTGCACGGCGCCGGCATGGACCACAGCGTTTTCGCGCTGCAAAGCCGCTGGTTCGCCCATCACGGCTGGCGCGTGCTGGCGGTTGATCTGCCGGGGCACGGCCACTCCGAAGGTCCCGCGCTGAGCGACATCCCGACGCTTGCAGCCTGGGCGGCAGAACTGATCCGCGGTCAGGGCGGCAAGGCGACGTTGGTTGGTCACTCGATGGGCGCGCTGCTCGCGCTCGCCTGCGCGGCGCGCTACCCGGAACGGGTCACAGGGCTCGGGCTCATCGGGGTCGCCGAAAAAATGCCCGTTCATGCCGACCTGCTCGACGCGGCGAAAGCCGATCATCACGACGCGGTCGATATGGTCGCGATCTGGAGCCTCGGCGGGCCGGCGACCCGGGGCGGGTCGCCATCGCCGGGGCAATGGATGCTGGGCGGCGCCGAGCGCCTGCTGGAACAAGCGCCTCCCGGCGTCCTGCATACGGACCTCGCCGCCTGCAACGCTTACGGCGGCGTCAGCGAGGACGCCGGCAATACGCGCTGTCCGACCGTGCTTGTGCTCGGCGAGCGCGACATGATGACGCCCGCCAAGTCCGGCGCCGCGCTCGCCGCGAAGATCGCCGGCGCCAAGCTTACAATTGTGCCGGGCGCGGGGCATATGCTGATGGTGGAGCGGCCCGCCGAGACATTGGCGGCTTTGAGGGCGGGTTTTGCTAGGGGTCAAAATAACGGTTGGCGCTGGCGAGAATAGAAGTGGCCGGGGCCATTCCACTCGCCGAGTTGCCGGGGCGCGATGGGAGGTCGGAACGTTCGAGGCAGAGAACGCCGTTCGCTCCCTCGTCGTCCAAGTCCCGACCCAGAGGGGACGCCCCGCCGGTTCAGGCCGAAATCTCGGGCTCTTGAGGGACGAGTGGAAGCGTCATTTTGTCCCGCTAGGGCCGAATGTTAGGGCAGCCAATCCAACGCTTGGTTCGCGAGCGGATCAGAGTGCACGGCCTTGGCGAAATATGACTCCTATGTAATTTGCACATCGCCACGCAGTGGCAGCACATTGCTTTGCAAGCTCTTGGCGGCGACCGGAGTCGCGGGCAATCCAAACTCTTATTTCCACGGTCCGTCGGTATCCAGTTGGATTGAAGATTTGGGTTTGACGCACAACCCATCAGCCTCAGACCGTGAACTGCTGGAAGTAATTTTCCGGAAGGCCATCGCCAAAGGAACGCTTAACACGGGAGTCTTCGGGCTAAGATTGCAACGCCATAGTTTTGAATTCTTTATCGAGCAACTGGGCGTTTTGTTTCCGGGTCAGTCAAAGGACGCCGCTAGATTCCAAGCCGCGTTTGGGCGAACCCTGTTTGTTCATTTGACGAGACGTGACAAGGTTGCGCAGGCCGTCTCATATGTAAAGGCGCGGCAATCCGGCCTCTGGCACGCAGCACCGGACGGAACGGAACTGGAGCGCCTCTCGCCGCCGCGAGAGCCGGTCTACAACGCGAGCGAAATTCGCACATGTTTCGAAGAAATGACCACCCAAGACTCCGAATGGGAACACTGGTTCGCTGCAACGGAGATTGATCCGCATCGCATAACCTACGAAGAGCTCTCTGCGGCCCCGACGAAGACTTTGTGGACAATGTTGGATGGCTTGGGACTCGAACGAGGGGTCGCATGCGGCGTAGAACCCGGCCTCGCCAAACTGGCGGATGGCGTCAATCAGGAATGGGCGGCGCGCTTTCGCTCGAATTGACTGGTATTGGCCGCAACTTGAGCGCCTCGGAAAGACGAGCCAATGGAACAGCGCTTTTCATTCGATCAAGCGGCTGGCGCTTACGCTAAGGCGCGGCCTGGCTACCCCGACGAACTGATTGACGACATCGTCGCCTACGCCGCGCTTCAGCCGAGTGATCGGATTTTCGAGGTAGGTTGTGGCGCCGGCCAAGCAACCGAGAGTTTTGCGAAGCGAGGCTATCCGATCCTCGCAACTGATCCGGGATTGGAAATGCTTCACAGCGCGCGCGAGCGCTTGGCGGGAGTGAGCAATGTTCAATTTCTACAGACCACTTTTGAAGCGTGGCCCGTGGAGCGAGAAGCGTTTCGGCTGATTATCGCCGCGCAATCTTGGCATTGGGTTTCCGCTGAGGAGCGGTTTTCGAAGGCCGCCGAGGCGCTTTCGCATGGTGGCTCCCTCGCGGTTTTTGGCCATGTTCCCGCCGGGCTGCCAGCTCCACTACTCGACAGCTTCAAAGACATCTACCTGCGTCGGACGCGCAAATGGGGCCCGCCGCCGGAGGCATGGTATCTCCCCGCAGGCCCTTTCAAGGGGTGGTTCGATGACTCCGGTTTATTTGGTGAGGTGAGCCACCGATATTACCCATGGCGATGGAGGCACACGGCAGCGAGTTATTCTGATTTTTTACGTACGAGGTCGGATCACCGGATGATGGAGCCAATCAGCTGCGAGGAACTCATTGCCGAAATTGCTCGAGCTATCGACAGTTACGGCGCTCAATTCGAGATGGACTACGAAACTCACCTTTACATGGCTCGCCGGGTGCAAAAGTCATGACTCTGCACCATCGTTTTTGGGCTAGAAATCGAAGGGTTTTGAGATACGGCAACGATGTCTAGTTGTCGTTCGTCACGCCGTGCCACTCGCTCGAAAGGATCGAGCTTTGCGCTGTGGACCACCATTCGCCACGCGCAAAAATGTTCTCCCGCAGTATCCCTTCTTCCCGCATTCCGAGTTTGGCCATTATCTGCCGTGATGCATGGTTTTCGACCCGGCACTGCGCGAACACCCGGTGCAGGCTAAGTGTGTCGAATGCGAGCATGAGCAGCGCGCTACCAATTTCGGTTCCGAGCCCCTGTCCCTTGTGACTGGAAACGACACCCCACCCAATTTCACCTTGCCGCGAATGAATATCGCGCACGAAGAGGCCCGCATCGCCCAGCAGTTGGCCCGAATGCCTGTCGATCACCGCCAAATTGTAGGCTGTTCGCGGGTCTCGCACTTGGTTCTCAATCCAGCCGCTCACCTTTGCCGCTATTGCCGCACGGGTAGGCTGCTCTATGGGAATGTGACGCCAGTAATCTTCTTCCTGTCGGTACCAAAAGAGGTCGTCGGTGTCGGACGGCAACACCTCTCGGATAAGCAGGCGGCGGGTTGCTAGTTCGGCCATTTCCAACGCGCCTCGTGTCGCACCCCTCTTCGCCGGAGCCCCTTATCCGGTGAAGAGGGGCGCTAGTCGAGGTCCAAGCCCGGAGGTGCAGAAGTCATGACTTCTGCACGTGTACCCGCTTCCTAAGGGGTTCGAAACACTGCAAGACCCGGTTCGGTGACGTTTTCCTCGATCAGGCGAAAGCCTAGGCGCTCATAGAAGCGATGATTGTGGGGTAGGGCGCAAAGATAGACCGGCATAAACCCAAGGCTGTGCGCTATCTCGGCTCCTGATCGCACCAACGCCGAACCAACTCCTTTTGAACGATATGCAGCCTCAACCCAAACAGCGGCAATCCAAGGGGAATATTGAGGGCGAGCGTCAAGATCAGAGGCAATTACCGAGGCCGTCCCAAGAAAATCTGCTCCATTGTGAGCGACAATAGCAATCGGAATCGGACGGCCTTCTAGGTTTTGCTGCACCAGCTCCTCTATAAAGGAAAGAGAGTAGCCCTTTGGTTCCCACCATGCGCGCCAAACGCGGTCGGCGACAATTGGCGCAAACTCAGGTCGGTCGCGCAGATCATTGATTGAAAACATTGGCGTAATTACACCGAAGGACGCGGCGGGGGTCGGCCCGCCCCATACTTAATTTCGCACGGTCGGCGCTCTCTCAAAAGCCCCGGCTTTCGGCTCAAAATCTTGAGGTGCAGCAGTTATGACTGCTGCACCAAATGGTATCGGCCCAAAATGCCGCGCCTTTGAGGAAGTGCAGATTATGCGAGAAGAGGCGCGGGGACAGGCGTCGAAAGTTGTCCGAACGGCATACCGAGCGCAATGCCGCCTTCGAAGCAACCGCCAACCACCAACTAGGCCCCTACCGCGCCTCAGTTCCCAATCGTTTCAAGTTCGCCGTCGAACTTTCGTATCCTGACTGAGAACCGCTCGCTGTTTTGTTTGGCCTGCGCCTTCAGCACCCGTATCGCCACGGCCTCACCCAGCAACAGCCCTTCGTCGACATCGCTGCGCCAGTTCGCGCCGGAATGGAGCCCGTGGCCGAACGCGACGTTGTGGGCGAACTTGCTGAGTTCGCCGTTGAAGGTCATCTGCGCCGCGTCGAGACCGGGGTAGGGCCTGAGCGTCAGACCATCGACGGTCGAATCCATCACTTGACCAAAGCGCGATACGGGCTGATCGCAGTCGTAATAATACTTCAGCGCCGTCACGCAGGCGCCCGCCACCGCGCCGCGGTCGGAGGGGTAGGAGGGATGCGAAGGGGCGCCGCCCGGAAACGCCTGCGAGAGCAGAAAGGCCCCGTGCCGCATATAGCTGAGCTTCACCGCCGGCGACGACATCACGATCTCATGAAGTTCGTCGTTGCCGCCGGTCGCACGTTTCAGAATGCGGCTCGCGCGGTGCGTCTTGGCCAGTTGCAGCAGGCCGCCGCCAGACTCCGGCCGATGGCGCAAATGGAACCAGATCTGGCCGACGACGGCGTCAAGCGCCGCCCGGGAAACCGAGTTGAGCATGCCGACAATATCGGGCCCGCGGAAGGGGATCGTGGACCGCCGATTCAACACCTCCGTGGAGGGTAGCCCAGGGTTGGGACCGAGCCCGAGTTCCGCCATCACGCGGTGCGCGACGTAATACGACTGGAAAATTTCGTCGGCGTGCGCGAAGGCGCTGAGGCCGCGTCCATCCCTGATGTGACGGCGAACGGGATCAGGTTGCAGCGCTCCGCTTGGCGCGCCGCCGTTCTGGATCCAGGCCCAATCACCTTCCTCCGTCAAATAGTCGACGCCGGCGCGGTGGGTGCGAAATTTCCGGTCAAGCAATTGGGCGCCCATACGTCCCGGTAGCAACAGCAGCTGCGAAACATAGGGTCCGTCGACTTCGCCGGCGAAATAATGCTTGCCGCCCCGCTTCAACCCGCCCCGAAACAAGGTCTTTGTGGTGACGCGTCCTTCGGAATTTCGCGGACCGCGATATACCTCGCCCAAGCCGTCCAGTTCACGCGCCGCCGCAACGGCCGTGACTTCGCTTTCGAAGGTCGAAAAAGGCCGGTCTCGCAACAACGACGCCCAATACAGTTCGACCAACTCGGCCGCATATTCGGCGCTTGCCGCCTTGGGCGGCGGCAGGGCGGCTCCCGGGCGGACTGAGTAGGATCCGCCTTCCCAATCGCTGTCGGCTGGGCTGTCGACGGCGTTGCGAAATTTTCGAAACGCTGCGAGGTCGACGAGACCCGGCGCCTGTTGGGCAAGGCCCTTCGAAAAGGTCGCCGACTTGTCGGAATATTCGATTTCGTCGCCATTTCCGACTTCGCGCGCCACTGCCGAGGCTGCAGCGTCCGCAGTCACCGACTCGACCCTCGCGCGTAAAGCTTCGAACTCTCTTGACGGTGAAGGAAATCGACCCTTCGAGCCCGAAGGCGGGACATTCTTTGGCATAACTCAACCCCAGCCCGAGTTACGACGCCACCGATCCCTGACTAAGGATGAATATACCTAGGTCTGAGCCTCTGCGACTATTCCGATCGCGCGACAACAGCGGTTTTTCTAACGTTTCAGGCTGGCGCCACGCTTGCGGTAATCACGTTACGATACTGAGGTAGAGGATGGGCGAACTTAGCGTCGCCAGTATGTGAAAAATATGTGAATATGACTGAAAATATGGCGCTGCGTGCGACTGGGGGCCATTGTGTGCTGACGATTTCCAATCGTTTCGTCCTGTCCTTGCTCGGCTCTTTCCGTCTCGCCGACGCGGACGGTGTTTTGCTGCCGATTTCCAGCAAGAAGAGCATCGCGATGATTGCGATGCTCGCGACTTCGCCCAACGGCGAGCGCACCCGCGCCTGGCTGCAGGACCGGTTATGGGGCTCTCGAGGCGAGGCGCAGGCGCGGGCCAGCATGCGACGTGAGCTTGCCAATATGCACAAAGCCTTGGGCACAGAGTGGGAGAATTTCCTGCAAGTCGACGCGCGGCGCATTCGACTGAGGCTCGAAAACGTCAATGTCGACGTCGTCCGCGTCCAGCCCGAAGGCTTTGCGCCCGCCAAGCCAACCGGGCCCGATGCGGAATTTCTTGAAGGCGTCGATGTGCGCGGCGAGCCCGCTTTTGTCGAATGGCTCAAACTTGTCCGAAGCTCAATTGCGTTCGCAGGCAAGGCGGGTCCACCTAAAGCGGAATCGTGGCGGCCGACGGACTCCATCGTCGCCCTGCGCAGGGCCGACGAAGGGAACGCTTCGATCGGCGTTTGGCTGCCGGCGGTTGATGATTTCGTCGGGCCTGGAGAGACGTCCTCTCCGGCGCGGGCGTGCGCCAACGAAATCGCGGGGTGGTTGGCGAGGATTCGCTGGCTCAAGGTGCTGACTGGGGCGATCGCCATTGGCGACGCCCGTCATGCCCCGGCCGAGCGCGAGCCGCCGTTCGTCGTCGAACGCGCGATTCAGCGCATGCCCTCACAGGAAAGCGTCGAGTTGCGGCTGCTGCGCGCCGACACTCATGAACTTGTCTGGGTGGAAAGCGTCGCGATACAGGGTGAGCGCGGCGCGAGCCAGCCCTCCGTGCGCCTCGCCGCCCAGCTCGTGGCGCGAATTGAACGCGAAGTGCAGGCCTGGGCGATCCATAGCTCCGGCGCGGACGATTTTCGTGCGTTGATCTGGAGGGCCCGCTGGCACGTCAATCGGCTGTCGCGCTCGGACGCGGCGATCGCGGCTCGCCTGATCGACCGGGCGCTGTCGCTGGCGCCGCAATCGCCGGAAGCGATCATTCAGAAGGCTGTGGGGTTCGCCTGGGAGAAGTGGGCGCGCCGTGCGCCGCGGCAGGAATTCGGCGCGCTTGCCGATATGGCGCGCGACGTCATGCTGCTCGACCCCGACGATTGCCGCGGCTACTGGCTGGCCGGCGTCGCGGAGACCTGGGTCGGCAACAGCAACACGGCCGTAGCATGGCTACGGCGGGCGATCGAGATCGACCCCACTTTCGAACCCGCTTATGCGCAGCTGGGCGGCACGCTGAACCTTAGCGATCGCCCCGCGGAGGCGCTCGAAGCTCTGGCCATTGGCGCTGGCCTCAGCCCCAACGACACCCACCTGTTCTTCCGGCACACCGAATTCGCATTATCCACGATGCTGCTCGGCCGGTTCGAGGACAGCGTGGAATGGGCCAATCGCGCCTTGCTGCTGCGGCCCGGCTATTGGTTCGCCCAGACGATAAAGATCCACGCCCTCGTCGAATTGGGCCGGCGCAATGAAGCTCAGGACGTCGCTGGCGATTTGCAGGTCATGAGTCCAGGTTTCAGCGTCGATTATCTGACTTGGGCGCCGTTCGTAGATCGCGCCTGGCCCGAACGCATCATTGCGAGCGTGCGAAGCGCCTCTGCGCCCGTCCGGCGGGAATTGGGGCGGCGAGAGCCGCCAGCCGACCGGCGCCGGCGCCATTCGTGAGCCGCAGCACCTGACCGCCGCTCTTTAAAAAGGCGAATTCGAAGTGATATTCCGGGGTCTGTGCTAATCCGTGGTCGAGTCGCCATGGGCGCTTTTAGGAACGGTCGCCATGTCGAAGCTGCGTCCCACGATCACGGTTCTGGGCGCGCTGCTGATCGCCGCCGGGCTCGCCGCGGCGCCGGAAACGTTCGCCTGGGCGGACGATGCGCCGACCCCTGCGGCCAGTCCTTCGCCAAAGCCTTCCAAGGCCCCAAAGGCCGACAAAGCCAAGGACAAGTCCGCCAAGAGCAACAAGGCCGCGCCGGCGGATTCCGACAAGGCGTCTGAGCTGACCGCCGACGAAATTGTCGACAAGGCGAACGCCGCTCTCGACGACGCGCGCATGATGACCGCCGATTTCGTACAGATCGGCCCGGACGGCGCCCGCACCGAGGGCGAGCTCTACGTCATGCGCCCCGGCCGGCTGCTGTTCCGCTATCATCCGCCGAGCAAACTCGAGATCGTCGCGGACGGCCGCTCGGTCGCCATCCGCGACCAGAAACTCGGCACGCAGGATGTGTATTTCATCCAGCAGACGCCGTTAAAATTCCTGCTCGCCGACCACATCGATCTCCGGCGCGACGTCACCATCAAGCGCGTCGGCGTCGACGAAAACGCGGCGAGCATCGAAATCGAAGACAAACAGACTTTTGGCGGCAAGTCCGACATCACGCTGATCTTCGACCCGCAGACTTTTGCGCTCAAGCAATGGACGGTCATCGATCCCCAGGGGTTTCAGACCGTCGTCACGCTGTTCGACGTTGATCTCGTATCGAAGCCGGACCCTGCGCAGTTCACCATCGATCCGAACGCGCCGAACACTTCGGGACCGGCAAAGCGCTGACTTCTGTGGGAAACGCGTGCGTCGGTCTTGGCCGGCGCCGTCCGGCGCCCCACAGTTCCGGTCCCATCCCTTCGGAATGATTTCGTGCGATTTTCCGTCACTACCTGGAACATCAATTCGGTGCGGCTGCGGCTCGATCTGGTCACCCGCTATCTCGCCGAGGAAAAACCCGATGTGCTGTGCCTGCAGGAGACAAAGTGCCCCGACGGCCAGTTCCCGACTTCAGAGTTCAAGGCGCTCGGCTACAAGCACATCGCGATCAACGGACAGAAGGGCTATCACGGCGTCGCCGTGCTCTCTCGTCACCCGATCGAAGGCGAGCTCAAGCGCGAGTTCTGCGCCAAAAGCGATTGCCGCCACATCGCGGTGACGCTCGGCGGCAAAGCGGCCGGAATCGAGGTCCACAATTTCTATGTCCCGGCCGGCGGCGACGAGCCGGACCCCGCGATCAACGACAAGTTCGCTCACAAGCTCGCCTTCGTCGACGAAATGACCGAATGGTTTCGTACCGAGCCGCGCGCCAAAAGCCGCGCAGTGCTGGTCGGAGACCTCAACATCGCGCCGCTCGAGCACGATGTCTGGAACCACAAGGCGCTCCTCAACGTCGTCAGCCACACCCCGATCGAAGTCGAGAAGCTCACCCGCGCGCAAGCCGTGGGCGAGTGGCGCGACGCGCTGCGCAAGTTCGTGCCCGACAGCGAAAAACTCTACACGTGGTGGAGCTACCGCTCGCCCGACTGGTCGACCGCCAACAAGGGGCGAAGGCTCGACCACGTCTGGGTCAGCCCGCCGCTCGCCGACGCGGTGAAGGCGATGAAAGTTCACAAGGACGCCCGAGGCTGGGAACGTCCCTCGGACCATGCCCCGGTAAAGGTCGATGTCGCCATTTGAAGGGAACGGCGACCGAAAATTTTCGCAGCGGGTCCGGACTCTTGGCGTCAGAAAGATTTTGTGTACGGTCGCGCGGTATGTCTGTCGGGCAGGAGAATCGCAGAACATGAACAGAATCGGTCACGCAGGCGTCTGCGCGGTGCTCGGAGCGGGCCTGCTTCTCGCCCAGGTCGGCGACAGTTTCGCCCAGTCGCGAAAATCCTACTGCCGGCAGGTGGCGAAGCAATACGCCGATCAGGCGGCCGCCGGCAGCATGGCGGGCGGCGCGGTCGGAGGAGCGCTGCTGGGCGCAGGCGTCGGCGCGCTATTGGGCGGCGGTAGAGGCGCCGGCACCGGCGCGCTGATCGGCGGCGGCGTCGGGGCGCTGGGCGGCGGAGCGAATGGTTCCGCGCAATGGAATGACCAGTACTGGGGCCGCTACAACGACTGCATGGCGGGCAATGGTTGATCCCTTGGGCCGAGGGACGGCCGATGCTCAGTGCCCGGCCGTGATGAAGGCGATAACGTCGTCGATATCCTTTTGGCTTCGCAGACCGGGAAACGTCATTGCGGTTGACGGTTTGTAGCGTTTTGGATTGGCTAGGAAGGCCGACAGGTTAGAATTGCCGATGCGCCCGGTATAAGGCAGGGCGGCGTGGCACTTGTGGCAGACGTGTTCAAAGATTTCCTTCCCGGCCTGCGGGTCGCCCGCGGGAGCGCGTGCGGTCCCAAACGCGAATCCAATCGCGGCGAGCCATACGGTCCACCCCGCTTTCACAGGTGTACGACAGGACCGCGCAACTCCCCGGCGGGGAATTTCGGCGTATGAAGGTTGAAGTACCAACGCCCGATCTTCAGATCATGCGCCTGCGTCGCGTCGAGTTGCGAGGTTCCCTTGAAAGGGTTTGTCAGACTGCCGGGGGTGCCGACCTGAATGGGCGCATTTTCCTCTGAGGTGAGGCCACTGTAAGACACGGGGCCGTGAAAATGGGCGCCGGTAGGAGCGCCACCGGTCAATCCCTGATAGGTGCAGGTCCAACTCAACAACAGGGTTTTTGTGTCGAGGGTCGCGTAGCAATGTCCCTTTCCCGTGCTCTCGTTCGGTGGGACCTCGCCGCGTCCCGTCAGGTCCGCCTTGAACGCGAGGCTATCTGCGGACGCCCCAGCAGTTGCAGAAAGAAACGCGAGCAGCGCGACTGCGAGGGTTCCGACGAGAGCGCGTCCGCAGGGATGCTCCTGCGCGCGTATCCTTCGCGTGCTTCTATTGCAAAATTGCCCGCTCATGCTGCGCTCCCCACCCATTCTTGCTTGGTTTTCGTCGCGAGCCGTCCGCCTCTCGTTCGGTAAACCCCGGCGGTGACGAACGCGACGAGGCGAACGATTTCAGAACGCCAGCATGGCGTACAGGAACAGTGTGTTGTTGCCGTTTGCGTTGTGTGTGCCGCCCGGACCGGCGCCATCAAAATTCGTGGCGCCGCCATAGAGGCGCAGGTAGGTCGTGTACTGGACGCCAAGCCGCGCATTCCAGGTCGCGTAGGGCCACGGCGCTCCCTTGCTGAACGGCAGATAAGCGGCGTCAAATACGAGGCCGTCACCCGTCGGGCTGTTTACGACCCCCGGGCCGCCATAAATGCCTGTGTCAAACAAAGTATCGCTCGACCCGGTCACATTGAAGTAGCCGGCGGACAGGCTGTAGGTGTGGTCCCAGACAAAGCTGCCGTTGAGTTTGAAATTGTTCTGCCAGTTATCGACATTCGAGGCGGAGCCTAGAACATAGCTCGCGTTGAACTGCTGCCGTTCGTAAACGTTCGATGCCTTGATTGTCACACTGTAGGGATCGCCGTCGTACTGGTACTGGCTGTCGAAGCCGATATCGAGATATTTGTCGACGCCGTTACCGTATTGGCCGCCTGGAATAGTCTCACCGTACATTCCCATCGTGCCGACCATCAAATAGTGGTCGCCCCAATGCGGCTCCAGTGCGACGCGCCAGTAGGGCATCAGGTCATGCTGAACATCCGGGCTCGGCCCAGGCGCTTGGCCGAGCGCGTTCAGCGTTGGCTGGTTGAGGCCACCGTAGGCAGTGACATTGGCATAGAGCATATCGTTCCAGAATGCGTACACACCCACGCCGGCGACCTGCTGGGCGAGCGCATCGATGTGATTGCCTGGCGTAGAGAAGGCGGCGACCGAAGAGCTGACTTCCGGGAATCCCCAGGCGTTGTAGGTGTTCCACGGATCCTCGACGGTCGGTGTGTTGTTTACGTCGATGCCGAAGAACGTGTCCTTGCCGAACACCTGGAAGGTTTTGACGTAACGCACATCCGAGGCGTCCAGCGCAACGCCGCCGCCAACCGGATCACCGGTGACCTGAATGAACGAACCGAGATCGCCGTAGAGCTTGCCGGCAAGGAATCCCGTGACCTGCTGGGTCACGACGTTATCGTTGGTCTTGAGGCCTGGACTCGGGGGAGAATCTTGACTGGCCGCCGTATGGGTAAAGCCCGGAATAATCATCGCAGCGACCGGCGGCAGATTTGAATCGCCGCCGCCGAGCGTGTAGCCGCCCAGCTTGAAGCGGCGTCCAAATGGCGTCAGCTCTGGAAATGCGGTGTGACAGGCGGCGCAAGGCTGACCAGTCTGACGTGCGAAGCTCGGCACGGCCTGCGCGGGCTCTGTCATGGCTGCGACAAAGAATCCGAACACGCCGGCCGCAACCAGCGTCGCCCAGGATCGAACTGCGGCGACGCCCAACGGGACGCGAGACCCATAACGCCTGCTGTTCGCCATCCCGTTTCCCCAAGCACACCGGTTCAAATCACGAACTGAAAACTTGGAACGTCACGCTTTCTTCGCATAAAGCTTGCACCAACCCGTCGGAGCAATTTCGCCAGTGACCGACTTGCATGCGTTAGGCGAGATGAAAAGTTTGCAGTCCGAGCACTGCTTGCCGTCTTTTGGCGTGGCTTGGTATCCTACCGCAGTCGGCGGCAGGCCCGCCGCCTTGGCAGGTCCCATGAAGAGCGCCGGCGCGAGGCCCACGACGCTAACAAGAACATTCCGGCGCGAGAGCGATTTTGTACCGGCGTGCGACATGGCGGCGTTCCTCAGACTGAATCTTCGAGCGAAGCGATGCGTGCGGATACGTGTTGTTTCGTCCGCGCGATCTCAGCGCTCTCAACATCGTGTGGAATCGAAAAACACGCATTGCGCTAGGTCAATATTGCGGGTCGCAGTACTGCTAGAAGCGTGATCTTTTGGGCGCGCTTGCCATCGGAGTTCTTCGCGTCGCGCCCCGGATTGCGCGACGGCCTCTCCGCGCGTATGTCCCTACCTCGACGCTGATCGCGATCAAGGAACACAATCGATGGCTGTCAAAGATAGCATCATCCGAACGTCTGACGGCAGGAGCTGGCGCCGGAGAGCCTCGACGTGATCGACGAGTCGCACCGCCACGCCGGCCACGCCGGCGCGCGTCCCGGCGGCGAGACGCATTTCCGTCTCGCCATCGTCAGCGCGCAATTCGAAGGCAAGCGCAAGGTCGAGCGTCATCGCATGGTCTACGACTTGCTCGCGCCAGAGATCGAGGCCGGCCTGCACGCCATTGCGATGACGACGCTGACTCCAGAGGAAAGCCGTCAGCAGCAAGGCTGACGCATCTTATTCGGTGTTTGCGAGTTCCGCGAGCCGGGCTTCCTCTTCCGGCGATAGCTCCGTCGCTTTCGACCTCTCGCGGCGCGCAGCGAGAAAAATCGCCAAACCGCCAATCAGCAAAATCGCCGGCGCACTGATCCATAGCAGGATGGTTTCAGGCTTCAGCGGTGGCTTCAGCAAAATGAAATCGCCGTAGCGCGAAACCAGAAAATCTCTGACCTGATCGTTGCTCTCGCCCTTCGTGATGCGTTCGCGGATCAGCAGGCGGATGTCGCGCGCCAGCGACGCGTCGGACTCGTCGATCGATTCGTTCTGGCAGACGAGGCAGCGCAACTGCGAGGAAAGGTCGCGCGCCCGGGCCTCGAGCGTCGGGTCTTTCAGCATCTCGTCGGGCTGCACCGCGAACGCCAGCGATGACACGAATATCAGGACGAGAACGACCAGCAGCCGTTTCATCGCTCAGCTCGTCGCCGTTTGCGCGGCGCCGCTCGCAGCCTTGGCGCGCGCCGGCGCGCCGACCCGAAGCCGACGATCGGCTAGCGAAAGGGCGCCGGCGAACGCCATCATCAAAGCGCCGAGCCAGATCAGCGTCACCAGCGGCTTCCAGTAGATGCGCGCCGGCACCGAACCATCGGGCGCAGGGTCGGCGACAGAGATGTAGACCTGGCCGAGATTGAGCGTGGCGATGCCCGCTTCCGAGGTCTGCATCTGACGGGTGGCGAAGCGCCGCCGCGCCGGCTCGACTTTCGCAACTTCGACGCCGCCCGAGCGGATCGTCACCGGCGCCACCACCTCCTGATAATTGGGGCCGCTGCGGATGCTGATCGCGTCGACGCTGATCTGATACGGGCCGACGTCGATCGGCTGACCCACGCGCAGCGAAGCAATCTGCTCGACGCCAAAACCTGTGGCGGCCAGCCCGAGCAGCGTCACTCCGACTCCAAAATGCGCAAGCGCGCCGCCCCAGAACGACAGCGGAAATCCGCGCGCGCGAGCAACCATGTAACTGAGCGAGGCGCCGCCGCGCCGGAGACGCGCCCATACTTCGCTGATCGTTCCCAGCATCACGAACACGGCGAGCGCCGCGGCAATCGGCGCCAACGTCGGGCCGCCCTGGAAGACGGCTATCAGGATGGCGAGCGTCACCAGCCCCGCGGCAAACGCGAATACGAGCCGTTGCGCGACGGCGTAGAGATCGCCGCGTTTCCAGGCGAGCGAAAACCCGAACGGCGTGACGAACGTCAACGCGAGCAGCAGCACGCCCGCCGTCATGTTGAAGAACGGAGCGCCGACCGTGATCTTCTCGCCGGTCAGTTGTTCCAATCCGAGCGGATAGATGGTGCCAAACAGCACGCTCGCGCAGGCGGTGGCGAGCAGCAGATTGTTGATGACGAGCGCGCCTTCGCGCGAGATCGGCGCGAACAGGCCGCCGACTTTCAGTTCGCTCGCCCGCCAAGCGAACAGTGACAGCGAGCCCGCGATGAAGAAGGCGAGGATCGCCAAAATGAATACGCCGCGTCGCGGATCGCTCGCGAACGCGTGCACCGAAGTGAGCACGCCCGAGCGCACCAGAAACGTGCCGAGCAGCGAGAATGAAAAGGCGAGAATGGCGAGGAAGATCGTCCACACTTTCAGCGCGTCGCGCTTTTCCATCACGCCGACCGAATGCAGGAACGCGGTGCCGGCGAGCCACGGCATCAGAGAGGCGTTCTCGACCGGATCCCAGAACCAGAAGCCGCCCCAGCCCAACGTGTAGTAGGCCCAATAGGAGCCCATCGCGATGCCGAGGGTGAGGAAGCACCACGCGACCAGCGCGAACGGCCGGACGAAGCGCGCCCAGGCCGCATCGATGCGGCCTTCAATCAAGGCGGCGGCGGCGAACGAAAACACGATCGAGAAGCCGACATAGCCGAGATAGAGCATCGGCGGATGGATCGCGAGGCCGGGGTCCTGCAGGATCGGGTTGAGGTCGCGTCCCTCGAACGGCGCCGGATCGAGCCGCTGGAATGGGTCGGAGGTGGCGAGAATGAAGCCAAGGAAAGCGGCGCCGATCAACCCCTGCACGGCAAGAGAATCCGCGCGCAAGCGTTCCGGCAGGCCGGCGCCGAACAGCGCCACCAGCGCGCCGAACGCGGCCAGGATCAGCGACCAGAGCAGCATCGAGCCTTCGTGATTGCCCCACACGCCCGAGAATTTGTAGATCGCCGGCATCGCGCTATGCGAATTCTCCGCGACGTTGAGCACCGAGAAGTCGGAGCTGAGATGCGCCTGCGCGAGCGCGGCAAAGGCGAGCGCGACGAACGCGAACTGGCCGAGCGCAGCGCCGACGCCGACGCTCATCAACTGGCTGTCGTTCTTGCGGGCGCCCCAGAACGGAACCGTCGACTGCACGAGCGAAAGCGCCAGGGCGAGGACGAGCGCGAAATGTCCGGCTTCGACGATCATGGTTTTCCCGTTTCGCCTTCCTGCCAGCGCCCCTGCTTCTTGAGCGCCTCGACGACCTCGCGCGGCATGTAGCGCTCGTCATGCTTGGCGAGAATCGTCTCGGCGCGCAACTCGCCGGGCGCCGTCAGCACGCCCTCGGCGACGACTCCCTGGCCCTCGCGGAACAAGTCCGGCACGAGGCCCTGATACGACACCTTCAGGCTCTTGCCGCCGTCGGTGACCGAGAAGGCGATCTTCTCGTCCGCGGATTTCACCACGGTGCCCGGCTCGACGAGCCCGCCGACGCGTAGCCGCGATCCGATCGCCACGTCCTTCGCCGCCAGTTCGCTCGGGCTGTAGAAGAACACGATGTTGTCGCTCAGCGCATAGAGCACCAGCCCGGCGGCGACGCCGACCACGGCGAGCGCGGCGCCGATCAGAGCGAGACGGCGACCTCTGCGCGTCATGCCGTCAGCCTCCTATGCCGAGTTGACGCGCCAGCGAATCGAAATTGCCGAGCGCGGTGGCGTCGCTCGCATAGGCCTTGCGCGCATCGACGAGCGCGGCCTTGGCCTTGTCCGTCTGCTTGAGCACGCTGTACGCGCGGATCAGCCGGGCCCATTCTTCCGCGGAGCCGCCATTCTCTGTCAGTCGCTGCGCGAGCCCCGCGACCATGCCCTGAATCATCTTCTGCTGTTCGGGCGAAAAGGCGGCCTGCGTTTCCTTGGCCGGCGTCGCCGGCGCGCCACCGCCGCCCCGCAG
Source organism: uncultured Pseudomonadota bacterium (assembly GCA_963771455.1). GTDB lineage: Bacteria > Pseudomonadota > Alphaproteobacteria > Rhizobiales > Beijerinckiaceae > Roseiarcus. The sequence goes on along the minus strand of CAVYTP010000011.1, from coordinate 266,543 downwards.
CGCGGCGAGCCTCGCCTTCAACCCGATCATCCACGGCGCGTCGCCTTTGGCCTGAGGTTCGAGTTCCTCGTAGATCGCGCGCGCCTTGGCCGCATCGCCGTCCTGCTCCGCGGCGAGCGCGAGATAGAAACGCGCCATGGCGAACTGCGGATCCAGCTTCAGCGCCGCCTCGAACGCCTCGCGCGACGGCGCCGTCACGGCGCCCTGCGCCGCCGCAAGCTGCGCCTCGCCGTAGGCCGCCTGTTTCGCCGCTGTCGGCGGGGTAAGACGCAAAATGTTCTGATAGGCCGCGACCGCGTCGTCGAAGCGGCCGAGTTTCATGTAGACGGGCGCCAGCACTTCCCAACCGCGAGAATCGTCGGGATGCGAAGTGAGTCGCGCTTCGATTTTCGCGATCGCGAGTTCGATCGCCTCGTCGGAATTGGGCTCGACGCTGCGGCTTGCCAGCGGTTCGTCCGGGTATTCGGGATGGCCGACGTAATGGTAGACGGCGAGCGCAACGGCGGGGACTAGCACCAGGATCGCCGCTGCGGCGATTCGCCGGCGGCCTGACAGCGCCCGGCTGCGGCGCGAGCGCGGCGCCTTCGTCGCTCACGGCGATCAGGCGGCGCGCGGCTTCCGTGCGCGCGGAGGACGCCTCCGCGACCGGCAGCACGCCCCGCTCGACGTCACGCTCGATTTCGCGCAATTGCGCTTTGTAGAACGCCGCTTCGTCCGCGTTCGACGGCGGCTGCATGCGGCGGCGACTGAGCGGCCACAGCACGGCCAGCGCCGCGAGGCCGGTCATTCCCGCCGCCACCAACCAGAACATACGCGAAAGCCTCTTGAATTGCTTTTTGGAGACACCGCCGCGGCGGGTCGCGAAAGGCGGGTCTAATTATCCCAAAGCGCGGTAAGCGTCCATTTGCGCGCGATCAAGCTGGTCGCCGAAATTCAAAAGCACGGTAAGCGCAAGCTTGCTCTCAACCCGCCGAGCGGGCTGTCCTCGAGCGTCAGCGCGCCGCCATAGGCTGCGGCGAGGTCGACGACGATCGAGAGGCCGAGGCCTGAACCGGGTCGCGATTCGTCGAGCCGCCGGCCGCGCTCGAGCGCGGCCTGACGGGCCGGCGGTTCGAGCCCGGGACCGTCGTCGTCGATGCGGGCGACGAAGAAGGGGCGGGCGTTGGGGTTCAGATCGATCTCGCGCTCGGCCGTGATGCTGCACGGTCGAGCGCGCCCATTTGCCGGCATTGTCGAGCAGGTTGCCGATGAGATCGGCGAGGTCCTGCAATTCGCCGCGAAAGCGCAGTCCATCGGCGGCGTCAGACCTGGAACTCGAGGCCGCGGTCGCGATAGACTTTTTCGAAGGTGCGCACGAGACCGTCGACCACCGGCTTGACGTCCGTCGAGGCGCTGAGCGAGCTGGCGCGGGCCGCGGCGCGGGCGCGCTCGAGATAGAAGCTCGACCTGGCGCGTCATCACGCCCGCCTGCTCCTGCACCTTTTCGGCGAGCAGCGGGCTGCCGGCCTCCGCCTCGTTGACGATCACGCTCAGCGGCGTCTTCAGGGCGTGGGCGAGGTTGCCGACCTGGGTGCGCGCGCGCTCGACGACCTCGCGATTGGAGTCGAGCAGCAGGTTGATCTCGTCGGCCAGCGGCGCGACGTCCTCCGGGAACTGTCCGACGATTCGCTCGCCCTCGCCGCGACGAATCGCCGCAACGCCGCGACGCAATTCGCGCAGCGGGCGCAGCCCGAACCGCACCGCCAGCGCGGTCGAGCCGATCAGCGCCAGCGCGAGCAGCAGGAAGGTCGCCGCCAGCCCGTATTCGAAGCGCTCGATCTGCGCCTGCACCTCTTCGGCGTTGGCGGCGACCTGGACGAGATAGCGGCCTTCGTCGCCGGCGTCGATCTGTCGCTGCAGCATCCGAAGCGTCTTGTCGCCGGGGCCCGCGGCATAGCCGCTGGTCACGCCTCGGACGCTCGCCTTGTCGTCATCGAATTTTGGCAGTTGCGAGCCGAACAGCGAGCGCGAAGTCCGGATTTCGGGGGGATCGCGGTCGAGCCGGGTGATCTGCCAGTACCAGCCCGAGAACGCGAGCTCGAACTGCGGCGCGATGACCGGCGCCGCCGCCGAATGGGTCTCCTCGCTGACCGCGACATTGGCGACCAGCGCTTTCAGATAGACGTTGAGTTCGACGTCGAAATTCGACTCGGCCGAGCGGGCGTCGAGCGCCGACAGCCCGAGTCCGGCGACGATCAGGATGGTCGCGCTCCAGAACGCCGCCGAGAGGAACAGCCGCGAAGCGACCGATTGCGCGTTGAGCGCCTTCAGCAGCGAAAGCATCCGGGACCTGGGTTCACCGTGCGCCTCGTCGCGCCGAGACGGCCGGCGCCGCCTCATCGGGCGTCGCTTCGATGATGTAGCCGAGACCGCGCGCGGTCTGGATCACGTCGACGCCGAGTTTCTTGCGCAGGCGCCCGACGAACACCTCGATCGTATTGGAGTCGCGATCGAAATCCTGATCGTAGAGGTGGTCGACGATCTCGCTGCGCGAAACGATCCGGCCGGCGTGATGCATCAGGTAGGAGAGCAGCCGGTATTCGTGGCTGGTCAGTTTGATCGCCTGCCCATTGACGGTCACGCGCCCGACGCGCGCGTCGAGCCGAACCGGTCCGGCGATCAGCTCGCTGGAAGCGTGGCCCGCGGCGCGCCTCAGCAGCGCGCGCAGGCGCGCCAGCACCTCCTCGATGTGGAACGGCTTGGTGACGTAATCGTCGGCGCCCGCGTCAAACCCCTGCACCTTGTCGCTCCAGCGATCGCGCGCCGTCAGGATCAGCACGGGCATCAACCGTCCGGCCTTCCGCCACGCCTCGAGCACCGAGACGCCGTCGCGCTTGGGCAGGCCGATGTCGAGCACGATCGCGTCGTAGGGCTCGGTGTCGCCGAGAAACCAGCCCTCCTCGCCGTCGAAGGCGCGGTCGACCGCGTAGCCGGCCCCTTCGAGCGCGGACACCATCTGGCGGTTCAGGTCGCGGTCGTCTTCGACAACAAGCAGGCGCATCTAGCTATCCGGTAGTCTCAAGGCTTGGGCGGCGGCGGATCATTCGATTTGACGGCGGTCTCGTGTGGCGAAGCGTCTCGCGGGCGATGCGTTTCGATCCACTTGCCCGTCACCGCGCTCATTGACACGTGAACGTAACGTCCGTCGCGATGTAGCAGCGCAATTTCGTACACGTATTCATCGCCGCTGCGACAGAGTCTGGCGGAGAGCGCCTCCGCTTTGTATTGCGTCTGCGCCGATTTCAAGGCGGCGAACGGCTCGATCAGGTGGTGGGCCTTGATCTCCTCGCGCGTCTCGCTCGCGGAAATGCATTGGGGTTTGCCGGGCGCATGCGCATCCGCAGGCTCCACGGCGCGCGCGGCGCCGGCGAATGCCAGGGTCGAAGCGAGCCAAATCACGGACCTGCGCAACATGGCCGCACTCTTTCGCTCAACGCCTGAATGGGGAATGAATGGCTCCCCTCGCGTATGATTCTACCCCACTCTGACCCGGCGTCCAGCTTCGATGAAATTCAGACAGTCGATCGCGCTGGCGACGCTTTCCTTCGCGCTGGCGCTCGCCGCGCCCGCAAACGCGATCGTTGGTCCGACCTTAGACGCATCTCCGTTCGCCGACGAGGTCGTGATGGTGCTGATGCGCGGTCCGCAAGGATCCGGCTTCTGCACGGGCGTGGTGCTGTCCCCGACCGTGGTGCTGACCGCCGCCCATTGTCTGCGGCCGGCAGGCGACATGCTGGTCCACTATCGCGACGCGGGGGGATCGCCAATCGTGGTCGACGTCGTTGCGACGAAAGCCAATCCCGCCTTTCGCCCCGACGCGGCCGTCAAACGTTCGATCTCGCTCGACGTCGGTTTGATTGAAACGAAAACGCCGCTGCCGAGCCGCTTTCGCGCTGCCGTCCTCGCCACCGGCGCGTCTCCCGACGTGGGCGAAGTCGGTGACCGCAGTGGGCTTTGGACTATCCCAGGAGCACAAGTCATCGACCGGGGGGATCCTGCGCGCCGCAACGCTCGCCGTCCGCGAACCGCGCTCAGCGGTCCTCTTGTGGCTCCAAGGCGCATCCGGCGCGGGCGGGGCATGTTCCGGCGATTCCGGGGGCCCTATTTTCAGCGGGGACGCCGCGACGGTGGTCGCGCTGACCGCCTGGACCGAAGGCGGATCGGGCGCAAATGCGGGAAGCTGACGCAAGGGGTGCTCTTAGCGCCGCTTTCCGACTGGATTTTGCAGACGGCCAAACGCCTTACCGACGGCGGCTAGCGCCCTGTTTTCCGCGGACAATACGGATTCCCTCGAAGGTATGTCACAAATTCGTCATATCGGCGCCGATATCACGCACGGCAATTTCTATAGAATTGATAGAGTTTATCATTTGATTTATGAGTGTTGTAAAAATGCGACAGCCAAAGCAGGCCGTCTTCTCTAAATTTATTTTTAGTAATGGCGATTTTGGGGGTCGCCGCGGTTGTCTGGGTCGCTCGTGCGAAACGGGCGGAGGGGGACGGATGAAATTCTCTAAATCTACCATGCTCGCGGGCGGCATAAGTATTTTCATCGCCGGGAATGCCTTCGCGGCGGATTTGCCGACCAAGAAGACCCCGCCGGTCGAGAAGCCGAACTGCTTCGCAACCTTCATGACCTGGCTCGACTTCTACCGCCGGCGATTGCCCGCTCAGCTACGGTCCGGTTACGCTGTATGGCCAGATCGACGTTGGCGGCGGCTATCAGACCAACGGCGCGCCGTTCAACAAATACTATAACAACGGCGTTCAGAACCTGATCAGCAAACAGAGCAACGGCGCCAAGTGGCAGTTCGTGCCCAACGGCCTCAGCCAGTCGAACCTCGGCCTCAAGTTCAAGCAGAAGGTCTGGGGCGACATCAGCCTGATCGGCGACATCAACTTCGGCTACGATCCCTATTCGCTGCAATTCTCGAACGGGCCGGCGTCGCTGCAAAGCCAGAACTCGGTTCCGGCCTTCTATCAGCAGTCGAACTCGGACTCGAGCCGCGCCGGCACGCTCTGGAATTCCCGCGCCTATGTCGGGTTCGCCAGCCCAACTTACGGCACGCTCACCGCCGGCCGTATCTACAGCCTCTCCAATACGCTCGCCAGCGCCTACGATCCGATGGGCGGCGCCTATGCGTTCGGCCTGATTGGTTACAGCTCCTCCTCAGTCGCCGGTCTCGGCGTCACCGGCATGGCGCGCTACAACACCGGCGCTTCCTATGTCTACGACTACAAGGGCCTCGTGCACATCGGCGGCGCAGTCCAGTTCGGCGGCTACGAGCAGCTCAACGATTCCAACGGCGCCTATGAGATCGACATCGGCGGCAATTACGCTGGCTTCTCGCTCGACGGCGTCTATTCCTACACCAAGGATGCGCTTTCGCTCAGTGCGTGGGGCGGCAATTCCGGCGCGTTTGGTCTGCCGAAGGGAATTGAGCCTTCCAATCTGAAGGCGACGCTCGCCAACGTCAGCGCCTTCATGTTGTTGGCCAAATACAACTGGCAGCAACTGACCTTCTACGGCGGCTACGCCAACGAGAATTTCGGCAATCCCTCGGACACCTATTCCTGGGGCATCGGCGAAGTTCCCGGCGGTTATTCGGTGGCTCCGAATACGATCAATTCGGGATCGGTCACCTATAATCAATATAACATCCACCGCATCCAGCAGATCGCCTGGACCGGCGTCAAATACGCCGTCCTGCCGAACCTCGACGCGACGGCCGCCTACTACGAAATCTTCCAGAACAACTATAACACCACAGCCTGCGGACCGAACACGACGCTGGTTTCCGGCGCGCCGAAGGGCACGCCGCCGCAAGGCGCCAACAGCAGCAAGTGCGCCGGCAACGAGCCCGTCGTCGCCTTCATGCTCGACTATCGCCCCTGGAAGCGCGTCGACACCTACGCCGGCGTGACCTGGTCGGAAGTGACCGGCGGCCTCGCCAACGGCTTCATCCAGACGCAGACCACCGCGTTCACCGGCGGCGTCCGCCTCAGCTTCTGACAGGCGTAGCGTGGCGCGGGTCATGGCCGTGCTGGTCACGCCCGTCCACTTGAGGCATCGGGGCAAGCTGCCGGGTGGCGTCATCTTGTAGCCGAGGTCGCCGACCATGGGCGCTAGGTTAAGGCGTTTGAGGCGCTAACTGCCGTCATGCGCGGGCTTGTCCCGCGTATCCACGCCGTTCAGCCGCTTGGGTGGCTTAAGGTTTCGCATTTGCTGCGCGATCCACCTTTCAAGGCTTCGCGCCTTGCCTGACGGCGTGGATGGCCGTGACGAGCACGGCCATGACGGAAAGCGGGATGCCGACCCCAGTCCTGGCTTAAACAAGCGCCCATGGGTCGCTGACCTCGGCGGCGCGCAAGCCTGTCATTTTGCAATTCCACAGCAAGCGGAACCAGCGAGGTCAGCGACCTCGCCTACAAAGCGCGGGTTGCTGACCTACGCCCTCGGCCCTCTGGGCCTGCGCGGCTGCCGGTTTGGCCACTTGACGACGCGTTCCGGCCATAGCTCGTTCGCCAGATCATCTTCGCTCGCATATACGCGCCCGCGCACCGATACGCCGGCTTCCTGCACGCTCTCCGGCCGGCCCGAGACGAGCGGGTGCCAGGGAGCGAGATCGCCGCCCTGCGCCAGCACCCGGTAGGCGCAGGTGACCGGCAGCCAGGTCAGCGTGCGGGCTTCGTGGGGGGTCAGCTTCACGCAATCGTGCACGCGGGCCTGCCGATTCTTGTAATCGCTGCAGCGGCACGAGCGCGCATCGAGCAATGTGCAGCCGATATCGGTGAAATGAATCTCGCCGGTTTCCTCCTCCTCGAGCTTGACCAGGCAGCAGCGCGCGCAGCCGTCGCACAGGCTCTCCCATTCGGGTTCGCTCATTTCTTCGAGCGTTTTCCGCTTCCAGAACGGCAATTCGCCGGCATCAGTCATCGGCCGAAGGCTCCTTCAGGCGTCGCCCGTCACCCGGTCGGCGCAAACATAAAGTTATGCTAACAAGCCGGAAGCGGGAGCAAGCTTTAAGGGCGCGGTTCACAGTCCATGGCGTCGGAAGAAAAGCAGCGGGTTGGATTTGGGAAGGCGGTAAAGCGCACGCTGCTGAGCCTTGATTCGTGGATCGACTCCGCGATGTTCAACGGCCAGCGACGCTCCCTCGCCACCTGGCAGGCCATATCGGAAGCTTCCGAGCGGCTGCGGCTGGTCGGCATCAGCAAGATCGTTCTCGACCTGACCTGCGAGGCGCTCAACGTCGGTTTCGTCGGCCATCGTCGTCGTTATCGCCTTCGCGCTGCCCTCCTATCGCGAAACCGCGGACGAGGACTGGCTGAAGCGCACCGACCTCGCGGTGACCTTCCAGGACCGCTACGGCGTGGAGGTCGGCCGGCGCGGCATCAAGCATGACGACGCGATTCCGTTCGAGGAATTGCCCGATCATTTCATCAAGGCGGTGCTCGCCACCGAGGATCGGCGCTTTTTCAGCCATTTCGGCATCGACGTGATCGGCACTTTCCGCGCTCTCACCGTCGACGCTTCGGCCGGCGGCGTCCGGCAGGGCGGATCCTCGATCACGCAGCAGCTCGCCAAGAACCTGTTCCTCTCCAACGAGCGCTCGATCTCGCGCAAGATCAAGGAAGCCTATCTCGCGCTCTGGCTCGAGCATCATCTGACGAAGAAACAGATCCTCAGCCTTTATCTGGATCGCGCCTACATGGGCGGCGGCGCGTTTGGCGTGCAGGCGGCGGCGGAGCATTATTTCGGCAAGTCGGCGCGCGACATCACGCTCGCCGAGGCGGCGATGCTCGCCGGCCTGTTCAAGGCGCCGACCAAATTCTCGCCCAACGTCAATCTTCCCGCGGCGCGCGCCCGCGCCAACGACGTGCTGAGCAATCTCGTCGACGCCGGCTTCATGACCGAAGGCCAAGTCTATGCGGCGCGCCGCAACCCCGCCACGCCGGTCGAACTCGCCGGCCAGCAGAGCCCCGACTGGTATCTCGATTTCGCGTTCGGCGAGATCAAGCGCGCTTTCGGATGCGGGCAAGCTTGGCGACGAGCGCGTGCTGGTGGTGCGAACCGGTCTCGACCTCGGCATCCAGCACCAATCGGAGACGGTGCTGGAGGACATGCTGCGTGAGAAGGCGCCGGCCTTCAAGGCGCATAGCGCGGCGACCGTGGTCGCGGACGTCGACGGCCTGGTGCGCGGGATGGTGGGCGGGCGGGACTACGGCGCCAACCAGTTCAACCGCGCCACCGACGCCGCGCGCCAGCCGGGCTCGTCGTTCAAGATCTTCGTCTACATGACCGCGCTGATGACCGGCAAATTTCACCCCAACTCGCTCGTCAACGCCGGCGGCATCTGCATCGGCGACTATTGCGTGCACAATTATCACGGCGAGAGCGGCGGCATGATGCCGATGACGACCGCGCTGGCGCAATCGTTCAACACCGCGGCGATCTGGCTTTCGCTGAAGATCGGCGAAGCGTACTGGCCCGCCAAGCAATCCTACCACGAAGGCAAGATCGCCTCGCTCGGCCGCTCCAAGATCGTCGAAACGGCGCGCAAGATGGGCCTGACGACGCCGCTGGTCGACACCGTTTCGCTCCCCGTCGGCGCGGACGAGGTGAAGATGATCGACATGGTCGGCGCCAACGCCATGCTCGCCAACGGCGGCAAGCGCGCCACACCCTACGCCGCGATCGAAATCCGCAACTCCGCCGGCAAGCTGATCTACACCCACGACGCCAACGGGACGCCCGCCCGTCCAGGTGCTGCCGGCCGACAAGGTCGCCGAGATGAACAATTTGATGACCCACGTCGTCACCGAGGGCACGGGACGGGCGGCGCTGATCCCCGGCCTCACGATCTCCGGCAAGACCGGCACCACCAACAACTCGACCAATGCCTGGTTCAACGCCTTCACCGGCAACATGGTCTGCAGCGTCTGGTTCGGCAACGACGACAATTCGCCGACCGACGGCATGACCGGCGGCACGCTGCCGGCCGAAAGCTGGCGCGCCATCATGGCCTATGCGCATCAGGGCCTCGACGCCAAGCCGCCTTATGGCGTCGCGCCGCAGCCGGCGGTCGCGGGAGCCGCAGCGGTCAAAGCGGCCGACAATTCCCAATCCGCGCCGCGCGACCTCGGCCTTACGCCGAAAGTCGCCGAAACGATCCGCTCGATCGGCGATTTCGCGGAGACGGTGCGAAGCAAGACAGCGGCAGTCGAGGGGCGCGCCGGAACCGTGCGATGAAGACGCTGGTCAAGGCCCTTCTCGCCGCCATGGCCGCGCTCGCGCTCGGCCTCTGGGTCACGCAGACGACGCTCAAGGACGGCGGTCCATTCGACATCGTCGAAATCGGCCCGTGGCGGATCGCGACCCGCGCCGGAGCGCTCGACGCCGACCCCTATACGCGGGCGGGGCTCGAGCAGCGCGGCGAAATTCCGCTCGCGCTCGGCGAGGGTCTGCAACTCGTCGCGCGCAAGGATGAAGACGGTCGGGCGCTCGATCCGCGCTGCACCTACAGCGTCGCGCCGCACGCGCCGCCGGCCCGCTACTGGTCGCTCGAACTCGTCGATCTCGACGGCTTCCCAATCGAAAACCCCGCCGAGCGCTACGTGCTGCGTTCCAGCGAGGTGCTGCGCAATTCCGATGGCACATTCGTGATCTGGGTCTCGCCCGCAGCGCATGCGGGCAACTGGCTGCCGATCGGCGCCGGGCGCCCGTTCGCGCTCGTCATGCGGCTCTACGATTCGCCGATCAGCGCAACCGCGGGCGTCGATAACGCCGCGGCGCCGAAAATCCGGCGCGAGGCGTGCGCATGAGGGTTCTGCGGCGCGCTTGGCGAGTTGCTGTTCTATGGACTCGATCGTGGTCGTTCTCGGCGCGCTCGTGCATTTCGTCGTGCTGCTCGCCATTCCCATGGTCGCGACCCACGACGCCTACGCCACGCTCAGCGCGCTGGTGGCGAACCCGGGCGAGACTGTGGCTGCTGCCGCACGTCGTCGCCGACGCTGCGGCGCTTCCCCTATTTCGATCCCGCCGTCGCCGCCGCGTTCTGCCGCTACGACCTCAGCGCCGGACCGGTCAGGGTCCGGGCGCCGCTCGGACGCGCCGCCTTCACCTCGATCTCGCTGCATTCGCGCCGCGGCGCGGTTTTCTACGCCCTGACCGACCGCGCCGCCGCGAAGGGCGCCATCGAGGCCGTCATCGTCACGCCCGAGCAGATTGCGCGAACTGCAAGTCGGCGGAGGACGAGGACAACCCTTCGACCGATCTGCGAATCATCTCGCCGACGGTCGACGGCTATGTGGTCCGGCGCGTGTTCAGCGAGCTGCCGGGGCTCTACAAGGAAGCCGAGGCGGAGGCGAAGACGCTCGCCTGCGCGTCCGAACCGCTAGCCAAATAGCCATGCAAACCCCATGTGCGCTGGCGTGGACAAGCGGCGGCAATCGCGCGATGGTGGACGCCCCAAGGGTTTCGAGAGCGGGGAGCTAGCAACAAATGTCGACTCTGCTCGTCAGCCACTCGAGTTGCCTGCAGCACGACATGGGCGAGGGCCATCCTGAACGGCCTGGCCGCCTGCGAGCCATCGAGCAGGCGCTGGAAGCCGAGAGCTTCCAGATGCTGGCGCGGGACCAGGCGCCGCGCGCGAGTGTCGAAGCGTTGCAGAGGGTCCATCCCGCCGACTACGTCGCGGCGATCGAGAACGCCTCGCCCAAGCAGGGCCGGGTCCGCGTCGACCAGGACACGTCCATGTCGCCGGGCACCTGGGAGGCCGCGATGCGCGCCGCCGGCGGCGCGGTGTTTGCGATCGATGAAGTGATGACGCGCCGGATCGACAACGCCTTCGTCGCCACGCGGCCGCCCGGACATCACGCGGAAGTCTCGACCCCGATGGGGTTCTGCTTCTTCAACAACGCCGCGGTCGCCGCGCGCCACGCGCAGGCCGCGCACGGCGCCGAGCGGATCGCGATCGTCGATTTCGACGTCCATCACGGCAACGGCACGCAGGACATCTTCTGGAACGACAAGTCGGTGCTCTACGCCTCGTCGCACGAGATGCCCGCCTATCCCGGCACCGGCGCGCTGGGCGAACGCGGCGAACACGGCACGATCGTCAACGCGCCGTTGCGCGCCGGCGACGCTGGCGAGACCTTCCGCGAGGCCTACGAAACTTCGCTGCTGCCTCGCGTGGAAGCATTCAGCCCCGACCTCATCATCATCTCGGCCGGGTTCGACGCGCATCACCGCGACCCGCTCGGCAACCTTCGCCTGCGCGAGGAAGATTTTGCCTGGATCACCCGCAAGCTGATGGCGATCGCCGACCGCAAGTGCGGCGGAAGGGTCGTGTCGCTGCTTGAAGGCGGCTACGACCTTGACGGTCTGGCGCGTTCGGTCGCCGCCCACGTCACGCGCTGATGGGCGCGTGAACCCCTCGTCCTGAGCCCGTCGAAGGACGCGCCGCCGCCCTTCGGCTCTTTGCATGTTGGGCCTCGCGGTCCTTCGACAGGATCAGGACGAGGTCGGCTTCAATCCCCCACCAGATCGAGCCCATGCGCGCCGTCGCGGCGCTCCGTCTCGACGACCCAGATGTCGGGATCGAAGCGGATCTGCCGTTGCAGCCGCGCTTCGGCCTCGGCGGGTTCGACCCATTCGGCCTGATGGGCGCGCATCCAGCGCCGCTCTCCGTCGTGGGAGGGCGCCGGCTCGAACAACGCGACGCGGCCGTCGAGCCGGTCGACGAGCACGTAGATCGCGCCGGCTTCCGGCGAGCCGCGGCGGCGCAGCACGGCGATACGCGCCCTGGGCGCCGGCGAGCCTGAGGTACGCTGCGACCCAGATGTCCGAGCGCAGGCCCATGGCTCAGCGCGTCGCGGCGTTGATCCTGGCGAGCAGGCGAGGGGTGATTTCCGACGAAATCGGCAAGTTGTGGCTCTTCTCGAAATCGTGCAGCGCGCGCACGGTTTCTACACCCATTGCGCCGTTCGGTTGCAAGTCGTAGCCCAGTTTTACGAGCGCGCGCTGCGCGGCAGTCACATCCTTCGTGTCAGGGACGCTGCCATTTCGCAACCAGTCGGTGATCGCGTCAGGCTTTTTCGCGCCCGTGGAGGCGAAGGCGCGATCCGTTGGCCGCGCGACCGGGACCGGCGGCGCGTCGAGCTTCGCGACCGGCGTGGATTCGGCCACGGCCGGCGCGTCCGCCGGGGCGCGGCGCGCTTGCCGAACGGGGCCGGCGGCGCTATCGGCGCCACGGGCTCGTGCGCGAACAGCGGGGCAGGGTGGCGCTCATGCTGCAAGCCGGTGGCGTTGACCACGACGCCAACCAGCATCACGCCAAACAAGATCGCGGCGTACCCGCCGAAGGTCTTTCGGCAGAAGGCGCAGCAGCGCCCGTCTTGCGCAGGGCCGGCGGCGCGGCGGACTTACGTCGCCCGCGGCGTCGACTCTGCGCGCCGGGGCGCTGAGCGTTGGCTCGCGGCGCATGCGCGCCAGGGCCTCAGGCAATTTTACGCTCCTCGATCACGACAGGACGGCCGGGGAGCCGCTTCCGATTCATGCCAACAACGACTTCGAACCGAGGCGAAGCCGCACCCATTCTGTCCGGGGCGCGGCCGTCGAGCGGCAGCCGCACCGCCACCCGGGTTCCGACTCCCGGCGCGCTTTCGATCGCCACCGAGCCGCCATGCAGGCCGACGAGGCCGCGAACCATGCGCGAGCCCCAGGCCCGCGCCCTCCGCGGTGCGATCATAGCCCGAGCGCGCCTGGAAGAACGGGTCGCCGAGGCGCGGCAAATGCTCGGCCGAAATCCCGATCCCGGTATCGGAGACGGCGATCTCGAGCTTTCCGGCGATCACTTCGATCTCCACCGTCACTTGGCCGTGCGGCGGCGTGAATTTGACGGCATTGGAGAGCAGGTTGAGCAGGATTTGCCGGCAGGCGCGCTTGTCGGCGATGATTTCCAGCGCGCCGTCGGCCGCGCTGGCGTCGATCACGACGTTGCGCTCCTCGGCCTTCAACCTCAGCATGTCGACGCAATTGCGGACCAGCGGCCCGACGGCGAACGATTCCGGCTCGATCTCGTAGCGCCCCGCCTCGAGTTTCGACATGTCGAGCAGCAGGTTCACGACCGACAGCAGGTGCTTGGCCGAGGTGTGGATGATGCTCGCATACTCTGTGCGCGAGGCGGCGGAGGCCGGCGCGAGGCTCGGATCGGCCAGCATTTCCGAGAAGCCGAGGATCGCATTGAGCGGCGTGCGCAGCTCGTGGCTTACGTTGGCGAGCAGCCGATCCTTCATCGAAATCGCCGCCGCGGCCTCGCTGCGCAGATTTTCGAGCCGCCGCTCGGCTTCCTTGGCCTCGGTGATGTCTTTCAGCGACGACGACGACCGCGGCGCTGTTGGCGCGCGCGCCGCCGACCAGGCGTCGCATGCGCGCATCGAACCAGATGTAGGCCGGCTCCTCGCCGTTGCCCTCGCTGGCCGCCGCAGTTTCGCCCTTGCGCATCCGCGCCACGGCTGAAGCCACGGCGTCCGCGCCGAGCGCCTGCTCGAAAGCGCTCATGAATTCCGGTCGGTCCGCTACGTGGATGCGTTGCAGCAGTCCCTGGCCCGGAGAAACGCTCGGCGTCGACCTGCAGCGATTCGGCAAGATCGGCGCCGACCTCGATGACGCGGCCCCGCGCGTCGAGCCACAGATACATTTCGCTCGATGACGGCGCGTGGCGGTGGCTGCGAAGCCAGTCGCGGCGCAAGCGGGCCCGCCAGGAGCGATCCAGCGCGCGCGCTGCGAGCGATACGCAGACCGCAGCGGGCGGCGCGAATATCAGCACCGGCATCGCATCGGGTTGGGCGGCGCTCAGTCCGATGCGTTCGGCAATGGCGAGCCCGAACAGCAGGACGAGCGGAAATAGGCCGCCGAAATTGGAGCACGCCGCGGCAAGAATGATCGCCGTCTCGATCGGCACCAGAATGAGCCAGCCGCCGAGCGACCCGATATCGGGCCAATGGGCGGCCGTCGCGCCGATGGCGGCGCCGGCGAACCCCAGGCTGGCGGCGAGCGTGAAAGAGCGGCGCGACGCCGACTGCGCAAGCGCGATGAGCGGGGCGACCAAAGCGAGGCTGCCCCAGATCTGCCAGTGCAGACGATCGCCGGGCAGCGCAAGCATCGGCGGTCCGAACAAGCCGGCCAGCACCGCCGTGGCCATGCGCGAATAGGCGGCGTCAAGAGAGGTGTCCGAATCGTCCGATGCGATCCGGGAGACGACGCGGCCCAGTTTCCCGACCGTCCACAAACCCCGCCACTCCTCTACAACGGGTAACTCCGTTGTTAGCAACATCGCTGGCAGCGCTTAACTGCTCCCTAAGACTGCCGGCCCGCTTCATATGGGATCAACGACTTACGGCTTTCTCAGCGCCAGCGACCGCGCCTATGGTTTCCCGTTCCTTACCAAAATAGGCGCGAGACCTTAGCGAGCGGTGAATCCGATCCCTCGCATTTGCGGTGCATTCGAGACGTCGATTTCAGCCCTCATCGCTACACTTCGAGTACGGGCCGAGGTTTGACCCGAAACGCGAGCGGACGCCGAACATGGGCTTCATGCTGAAAACGACATTCTGGCTCGGGATGGTGCTGACGGCGATGCCGCTCGGCGAGCCGCCGAAGGTTTCCGATGTTCTGTCGCCGGCGCAACAGGCGGCGGCCTGCGCGGCCGCGAGCGGAGCCCTCGTGGCGCGAATTGGAAGCGCCGCCGACGCCTACCGCGGCCTCGCCGCGATGGGATGCGCCTCGTTTGCGACGCCGGTCGCCGCGACGGCCACCCCACCTTCGCCCCTGCGGGCGCTCACCGAGAACGACCGGAAGCCGCCCTGGCTCGGGCCCCCGACGCCGTCGCGGCGTAAGGAAGGCTAGGCACGCCGCGGCTGCGCGCTATATGGAGAGGCGCAACCTCGTTCGAGAGACCTATCCTGACCACGATCGCCGCCATCCGCGAGGACTTCGCTTTTCTCGACGATTGGGAAGATCGCTACCGCTACATCCTCGAACTCGGCAAGGCGCTCGAACCGCTGCCCGAAGCCTCGCACAACGAGGCGACCAAGGTGCGCGGTTGCGTCAGCCAGGTCTGGATCGAGGGCGAAACGCGCCCCGGCGCCGACGGGCGCCCGGTGCTTCATTTCCTCGGCGACAGCGATTCCCATTTGGTGCGCGGTCTGATCGCGATCACTTTCGCGCTGTATTCCGATCGCGAGCCGGAAGCGATCCTTGCCGAAGACGCGCGCGCGACGTTCACCGAACTCGGCCTCGAAGTCCCATCTGACGCCACAGCGCTCGAATGGCGTGCGCTCGATGATCGAGCGCATCAGAGCCGACGCCCGTGCGCTTGCGAGTCAGGGCTGAGGTGCGCGGATGCCCTTCTCCCGCGAGCGGGAGAAGGGGATAACCGCATTTGCTCGCGGCGCTCGTCAACCAAACCCACTCTCCGCAAACGCCCTGCGCAGATGCGCCAGGCCGCGCTTCGCGTAGAGCAGCGACGGCGCCTTGAGGGGATCCTGCTCGGCCTCGACGACCACCCAACCCGAATAGCCCACGAGTTCGCGAAACACTGCCGGGAAATCGATCACGCCGTCGCCTGGCGTGGTGTAGACGCCGAGTTCGGGGCCGATGCCGATGATGGCGTCGAGAAAACTCAGGTCCTTGTCGGTCGCCTCGCGCATCTTGCCTGGCCGTACGTCCTTGCAGTGAACGTGGCCGATGCGATCCTTGTAGCGCTCGGCGAGTTCAGCGGGATCGGCGCCGCCCCATGTGGCGTGACCGGTGTCGAGCAGCAGATGCACCGGCGCTCTCGTCGCCGCCATGAAAGAGTCGATGTCGCGCTCGGACTGCACGACTGTGCCCATGTGGTGGTGATAGCAGAGCTTCAAACCCGCGCCGTCGACCCGCTTGGCGAATTCCGTCATCCGCGCGCCGAATTCGAGCCATTCGCTCTTGCCGAGCGTCGGGCGCGTTGACAACGGCGCGCTGCGGTCGCCGTGGATCGTGTTTGAACATTCGGCCGCGATCATCACGCTGGCGCCGGCGGCTTTCGTCATCGCGATATGCGCGGCGGCGCGCTCGAATTCTTCGCGCGCCGAACGGCGCAGCAACTCGGTCGAATACCAACCGCCGACAAACACGAGACCATATTGGGCCAGCTTGGCCGCCAGCGCCAAGCCCTCGTTCGGCAGCTTGTGACCCTTCTCCATGCCCTCGAAGCCGGCTTCCTTCGCTTCCGCCAGACAGGTCTCCAGCGCAATGTCGCCGCCGATCTCCTGCAGGTCGTCATTCGACCAGCCGATCGGATTCACGCCCAGTCGTATCGTCATCTGCAATCTCAAATCCGGCGTGGGCGCAGCGCGCGCACCGGCCCAGGAAGATGGGCGTCGAAATAGGCCGAGAGCCACATACGCCGCCGCTCCAACCAGACGCCGAGGAACACGATCGCCAAACCAATTCCGGACAGCGCGAAGGTGAACCCGATGATGTCGTTGAACACATCATAGGCGAGATGGCCGAGGTACATCGCCACGCCGATTACGCCGAACACGGCGTAGATCCGACGGTTGAGAAACAGGCCGAGCGCGATGAACAGGATATTGAACAGGGCGTAGCCCGCCGCGGCGAATTCGTTGCCTTCGCCTGACGTGACCGCTCCCCAGAGCGCCATGGCTCCGAAAAGATGGAGCCAGAAGCCGAAATCCCACAAGCGGTCACGCTTGAGATCGAGCGCCCAGCCGGTGAGGATCATCGCGACGCCGAACACCTCCGAAACGACCCGACGCAATTCGAAATCGTAGGTCCAGTCAGGGGCGCGGCGATGCAGGATCAGCGCCGCCAGATCCATCGACATGAACCAGAGTGCGCCCGCCGCGATGAACACGATGAAGGGAAATGGCCACCGGCTCAGCGCGAGCGCGGCCGCAACCACGGCGCCGAGCTCCATATAAACCCAGCTGGCGTTGATGAGCGGATAGAAATCCCGGTATTCGGCAGGCTTGTCGGCGGGCCACATGTTGAGCGCGTCCTGCACGCCATAGATCGCCAGCGGCGCCATCGAGACCGCCGCGGCGATCAGCAATCCCCCGGGGATTTTGGTCGCAGGATCGCGCCAGAGGCGATTGCCGAGGGCCGTCAGGCCAAGCGCATACAGCACCGCGATGACGGCGAGCGCCCAGCCGCCAAGCCCCTCGAACGCGGAGGTCGCAAACAGCCCCATCGCGCCGATGACGATCAGGGCGCCGAAATAATACAGGACCTGGATCGCGTCGAACTTCGCCGGCGGCGCGTCGACGCGACGTGACGCGGCGAAGGCGTCGAGTTGCGTCCGCAAAGCCGCATCAATCAGCCCTGCCGCGACCGCCGCATCGAGATCGCTGTCGTTCAGCATCGCGCGCCCCCGCCCGCTTTCCCCAGCCGCACATCGCATACCCGTAAAAAGGCGCTGGTCAAGCCAATCTGGCAACCGAGTTACGGTCTGAAATCTTCAGGAATTTTAGGCCTTACAGTTTGTTGCTCCTTTACGCTTGTCTGGCATTCTGACGGGTAACCCTCAGGATGCCACTTGATGCTGGATAAGCCGGCAAGCGTTCCCGTGCCCGCCGCTTCCGACCGCGCTCTGCGGATTTTGGAACCGCTCTCAGCGTTCGCTGAGGGCGCTGTCGATGGCGGCGCGGTCGAGCAAATCGCCGCCTGGATGCGCGCCTACTTGATGCGCCCGCACCCCGATCTTGGTCGGCCTGGCGCCGTCTGCCCCTACACGGCGACGTCGGCGAAAACGGATCTGGCGCTGATCGGGGCGAGCGCAGCGCAGGATGAAGACGCCATCTACGAAGTCATGCGCAGCGCCGTCGCCGCCTTTGACGCGATTGTTTGCGCGCCGGCGCTGGCGCCGTTTCGCTGTGTCCTGGTCGGCTTTCCCGATTGCGACGGCGACGCGGGCCGCGCGACCTTGAAGCGCGTGCAGAACAGACTAAGGCCCGAATCAACCCGGCGCGGCAAGATGATCGGCCTGTTCGAGCCGCACTCCGAGGACCGGGGCTTGCTAAACCCCGCTTTTCGCCCGCTGCGCGCGCCGCTGCCGTTGCTGGCGATCCGTTCGCTGGTGGAAGGTGATGCGGCGTTCGTGCTGCGCAACCCCCGCCTCGCGCCGATCTACCTGTGGACCTTTCCGCGCTCGGGCCTCGGGAGGCTTTGGCAATGCTGGCGGCGCTGAAGGTTGAACGCGCCGCTCAGATGCCGGCGCCACCATTGCGCCTTCCATTTCGTCGGCTAACCGACTTTGCCGAACTCCAGGCGGCGCAAGCGGAATGGGACCGACTATTCGCGCACGCGCAGGATTCGAGGCTCAGGATTCCAGACGCACGGTTGGGCGGCGAACTGGGCCCGGCAATACGCCACGCCTGGAGTGGTGCACGTCCTGACCCTCAGGGATCGGGACCGGCCGCTCTTGATCTGGCCGTTGGTTTCGCGACGCTTCCTTGGTGCGCAGGTTCTTGAGGCGCTCGGCGACCCGATCTGCCAATACCATACCGCGATCTTGGATCCCGCCACGCCATCAGAGACCCTGCTTAGGGCCGCGATCGAGGAGCTGCGACATGAAGGCTGCGACCTTCTCAACCTGCGGCGTGTCCGCGGCGACATGCCTCTCGCCGCGGCGCTGCTCGCACAGGGCGCTGAGACGCTCCGCGTCGATCGCGCGCCGTTCGTCGACCTCGTCGGCGGCAAGCTCGCACAGGCGCATCGGCGAGAAACGCAAGTTGCTGGCCAACCGCCGCCGTCGGCTTCGTCGGCTTGAAGAGATCGGACCGGTCCGCTTCGAAGTCGCCACTTGCCCAAAGGTCGCCGAGGCCTTGCTGACGACGGCGATGACCCTGAAGCGCGCCTGGGCGCTGAAAACGGGCCATTTCGCGCGCGCGGCATTCGACGCCAGATTCGAAGCCGCATTTCGTGAGGCTCTCACGGCGAACGACCCGCTTATGAAGCTGCGCGTCTCTTCTCTGACGTGTGGCGAGCGGGTCATTGGCGTCGAGGTTTCGCTTGCCTGCGCTCGTCGCCTGTTTGGTCATGTGCTCGCCCATGATCCCGATCTCTGCGCACTGGGCGTGGGCGCGCTGCTCGCTGAAATCCTCGATCCGTTCCGCCAAGGAGGAGGGGTTTGAAACCTACGATCTGCTCGCGCCCGCGGACCCTTACAAGCGAGCGTTCGCAGACGGCGAAATCGACGTGCTCGACCTGCAATTGCCGCTGACCCGGCGCGGCCGGCTGGCGGGGCAGGCGTTGAGCGCCAGCAGTCGCGCGCTACGCTGGCTCGCGCCACGGGCGCCGCTTGCGCTTCGGCGCGCCGCGCTGCTGCGGATCGGCCGCCGACATTCTCGACACTGACAAGGCTGCGCGCTAGACCGCGGGTCGCGGGCGCCTGCAGTCTTCGGGCGCTGCCGCTGGAGGAGCCTACATGCGTTCTCGCGCCGCCGTCGCCTGGGAAGCCAACAAGCCGCTGACGATCGAAACGATCGAGATCGGGGGACCAAAGCCGGGCGAAGTGCTCATCGAGGTGATGGCGACCGGCGTCTGCCACACCGACGCCTACACGCTCTCCGGCCTCGATTCCGAGGGCAAGTTCCCCGCCATTCTCGGCCATGAAGGCGCAGGGATCGTCCGCGAGATCGGCGCCGGCGTAACTTCCGTCAAGGTCGGCGACCACGTCATTCCGCTCTACACGCCCGAATGCCGGCAGTGCAAAACCTGCCTGTCGCGCACGCTCCAACCTGTGCACCTCCATCCGCGCCACGCAGGGGCAGGGCCTGATGCCCGACCAGACCTCGCGCTTCTCGTGCTCGCGGCAACGAGGTGTTTCACTACATGGGCTGTTCGACGTTCTCGAATTTCACCGTGCTGCCCGAGATCGCGGTCGCAAAGGTTCGCGAGGACGCGCCGTTCGACAAGATCTGCTACATCGGCTGCGGCGTGACGACCGGCATCGGCGCCGTGGTCTACACCGCAAAAGTCTGGCCGGGCGCCAACGTCGTGGTGTTCGGCCTCGGCGGCATCGGCCTCAACGTGATCCAGGGCGCCCGCATGGTTGGGGCCGACAAGATCATCGGCGTCGACCTCAACCCCGGCAAGGTCGAGATGGCGAAGAAATTCGGCATGACCCATTTCATCAACCCGGACGAGGTCGGGCGCGACAAGGTCGTGCAGGCGATCGTCGACCTGACCGGCGGCGGCGCCGATTTCTCGTTCGAGTGCATCGGCAATGTCCACACGATGCGTCAGGCGCTCGAATGCTGCCATCGCGGCTGGGGCGAGTCGATCATCATCGGCGTCGCGCCTTCAGGCACGGAGATTTCGACCCGGCCGTTCCAGTTGGTGACCGGCCGCGTCTGGAAAGGCTCGGCGTTCGGCGGCGCGCGCGGCCGCACCGATGTGCCGAAGATCGTCGACTGGTACATGGAGGGCAAGATCAACATCGACGATCTGATCACCCACACGATGCCGCTCGACAAGATCAACGACGCGTTCGATCTGATGCACGAGGGCAAGTCGATACGGAGCGTGGTGGTTTACTGAGGGGGCGGCCCCTCACCCCGACCTATCAAGAGTCGCCCCACGCGAAGCCAGCTCCCTTATCTCCTTCTCCCCGCAAGCGGGGAGAAGGGCTTAATCTAGAAATGTTCGGGTTTCCAGAGCCGCCAGGATGGTTTCGAGCACGCCGCCTAGGTTTTGATAGACCTCGTTGTTGTTGAAACGCAGGACTCGAAACCCATACTCAATCAGAGATGCTTCACGTCGGCGATCATAGTTGATCTCAGCATCTGTCGAGTGCGTCGCTCCGTCGATCTCGATGACAAGCTTGCACTCACGACAAGCGAAGTCCGCAAAGTAACGACCAATAGGTTCCTGCCTCACAAACTTGAACCCATTGAGCTGCCGATTGTGCAACCGTCTCCAGAGCCGTCCTTCAGCCTGAGTTCTGCTCGCGCCGAAGCCCCCGCGCCCTCTCCGTCCTCCCTTCTTGCTTTCCACGCAAAGCCCGCTCCTTAATCCCCTTCTCCCGCAGGCGGGGAGAAGGTGGCCGAAGGCCGGATGAGGGGCAGCCGCCGCCGCGAGGTCGAAGTTGCTGCGACGCGCTTCCGACACACACTTCGCGTGCCTATTCCTGCGCGAAACTCCCCCTCATCCGCGCTTTGCGCACCTTCTCCCCGCAAGCGGGGAGAAGGCTCCAATCAGGGCAACCGCCGCCGCCACCCACTTCTTCTGCGACTTCACCCAGCCGATGTACCCGCGCACGTCCGCCGCCGGCTCGCTATAAGCCGCGCCAAGCGCCTTCTCGACGCCGGCATGGAACTCCTTCGCCCAGGCCGGCAGTTGTAATCAATCGCGGCCAGGAACTCGAGCGTCGCGGCGAGGCGGATGTCGGCGATCGAGGGATGGTCGCCGCCGATGAACGGCTTGCCTGACAGATAGAAATCGCGGAACACGCTCAGCGGTGCGGCGAGCGCCTCGGTCGCGGCCTTCTGCGCGGCGGACTTGGCCTCGGCGCTCGCGTCGCTGGCGCCGACTTCGCCGGCATATTGCGGAAAGCCGAGCGCCGGATAGGTGGCGCGGACGATGAGCGGATAGAGCGTGCCGACGACATAGAACATCGCGCTGTCAACCATCGCGCGCGCGGCGGGGGCCGAGGGATAGAACGCCTCGAGCTTATGTTTGTTGCAGAGATACTGCATGATCGCGCAGCTCTCCCACATGACCCCTTTCGGCAGATCGTCAGTCTCGACCATCGGCGTAAGGAACGACGGGTTTTTGGCGACAAACGCTTCGCTGCGCGTCTTGCCGTAGACATCGTCCTCGACGAAATCGAGTTTGGCGGCGCGCACGAATACGCGCGCGGTCATGTTGTTGACGCTCGGCTTGATGACATGAAGTTTTATGGCGGACATGATTTCCTCCTGTGGTTTGGTTGTTGAGAAACCGCGACGTCAGCCGCGGCTATAGGGGTTCTTCACCGAACGATCGGCCGACAGGCTTCTCGTCGAGCGAAGAACCAACGCTTCGATCGCATCGGCGAGATGCGATTCCATGATCGCGCGATCGCCCTTGGCGACGCGCAAATGATGCGCCTCGTGCAGCACGTCGGTGCGGGTAAATCCCGCCGGCGCCTCGAACTTCCAGGCTGACAGCTCGATCAGCAAGCCCAGCGGATCCTCGAAATAGACGGCGTCGAAAATCTGCCGGTCGCGCAACCCGGTGTTCTCTATGCCGCGCTCGTTGAGGCGCTTCAGCGCCTCGGTGAAACTGGCGCGCGAGACGTTGAACGCGATGTGGTGCACGCAGCCGGGCTCCGTCGGCGTGCGGCGCTTGATCGGCTTGCGGTCTTCGTTGGTGAAGATGGTGATCAGCCGGCCGTCGCCGGGATCGAAATAGATGTGGCTCTCGAGCGGATTGTCGAGGTTGGGTTGCTCGAAAACGAACGGCATGCCGAGCACGCCCTCCCAGAATTCGATGGACGTCTGCCGGTCGGCGCCGACCAGCGTGATATGATGCAGACCCTGTGTCTGAAGCCTTTGCATCGGGCGCTCCTTCCTCTAGTTTTTTGCGACGAGTTTCGACTTGTATTCGCTTCGGGGCAAGCTCTCGGGCTCGGCAAGCGTGACTTCGGCGGTAAATACCAGCTTTTCGCGCAGGCGGGTCTTGATGCGCTCGGCGAGGCCTTCGCCCGTCGCGCCCTTGGCGAGTTCGACGACGACGGGCAGCGGCGGCTCCTGTCTCACGCCGGCGCCGCGCGGACGGATCAGCAGCACGCCGCTGACTTCGGGCGCGAATTCGTTGACGACTTCGCGCACCGCGGACGGAAACACGTTTACGCCGCGCACGATCAGCATGTCGTCGGTGCGGCCGATACAGCGCACGCGCGGCGCCGTGCGACCGCATGCGCAGCGGCCGTAGGCGAGCCGCACGTGATCGCGGGTGCGGAAGCGCAGCAGCGGCGTCGATCGGTTGACGAGATGGGTCAGCACGAGTTCGCCCGTCGCGCCGTCCTTCATCTCGACGGGCTCGGCCGTCGCGGGGTCGATCAGCTCGAAATGCACGAAGCCGCGGCCGGAGAAATGCATGCCCTGCTTCTGTTCGCACTCGCCCCACAGCGAGACGGAGATATCGCCGATGCCCATCGCCTCGGTGACCGCTGGCGCCCCAGCCGGCCTCGAACGTCGCGCGCATCGCCGGCTCGCCGCCGCCCGGCTCGCCCGCGACCATCACGCGCCTGACGCTGGAGGCGGCGAGATCGAAGTTCTTGGCGCGCGCCCATTCGGTCAGATAGAGCGCGTAGGAGGGCGTCATCGCGACGACGGTCGGCTTCATGAGATCGACCGCGGCCATCAGCCGTTCGGTGTTGCCGGTGCCGACGGGGATGTGACAGAGGCCGAGCCGGTCGAACGCGCCGAGCGCCGCGCCGGCGACGAACGGCCCGGCATTGTAGGTCGAAACGAGCCGCTCGCCTCGCGCGATGCCCGACGCGGCGTAGGAGCGCGACGAGGTGCGCACCCAGACCTCGAGATCGCCGGAGGTCAGCGGAATGTAGCTCGGCGTTCCCGTCGTGCCGCTGGTCGAGTAGATGCGCACGATCTCGTCGCGCGTCGCGGTGCAATGGGTTCCGATCGGCTCGTCGCGGCTGCGCGTAGCGCGCAGCTCGTCCTTTTCGGTCAGCGGCAGTTTTGCGATGTCGGCGAGGCCGCCGACCGCGGCGGGCGCGGCGAACCCGGCGCCGCCGAGCTTCTGCTGATAGAAGCGCGAACGGGCGAACAGATAGGCGATCTGATCGCGGTAGGCGGCGTCATCCTCGGCGGCCTGCTTCTCCCAGGGAGCGGCCTCGATCTCCGGCTCGATCAACTTCATTCCTCCCCGAAGGTCGCGGTGTGTTCGATCGCCTCTTCGGCAGTCGCGGCAAGCAGGAAGCCGATCGGCGTCTCGCTCTCCTCGCCGAGATGGGCGAGCAGGCCGGCGGCGCGGGCGAGGATCGGCACGCCGCGAATGACGGTTTGCGGAACGCCGACATCTGACAGCGTCGCCGCGATCGACATCGAGATGTTCATCGGCAGCGGCTTGCCCCAGGCCTCGTTGACCGCGATCTGCAACGCCTTGGCCGCAGCGACGGCAGGGCCGGCGACGCCCCTCTCCTCGCTCGAGCGACAGCATCCGCTCCGCGCGCGGATCGACCGGTTTGTGCAGGGGATGGCCGAAGCCGGGGATCGGGCGCTTGGCTGAACGGTACTCGCGCGCAACGGCGAGCGCGGCCTCGGCGAGCGAGGCGCCGGCGTCGCGCTTGGCGTAGACCTCGGCGATCAGATCGCCGCACAAGCCGCGCGGCGCCGAGAATGACCGTGCCGCAGCCGAGGATGCCGGCCGCCACAGCGCCTTGCAAGGCTGCGGGGTCGGCAGCGTAGGTCATGCGGGCGGCCTGCACGGAGGGCGTCAGGCCATGCTCGGCGAGGCCGACGAGGCTCATGTCGAGGAAGAACAGCTGCGCCTCGGTCGGCGGCTTTCCGGTCGACAGGAAGTAGAAAAACTCGGTGAAGCTCATGCGACCCATCAGGTCGCGCGCCAGGCTTTCGCCGCGGATGCTGACGCCATCGGCGCGCCCGGCCGAAATCGCCGTCGTCGCCGCGCCCCGTTTGCCAATCATCATGGCGAGCCTCCCTAGCTCATATCTATTGTAGGACAAAACAGGGATCGACACGTGCGTCAATACCGACTTCTGAGCATCGTCCCGAGCCGCCGCCTATGGTAGGAGCCAAAATCAACCTTCGAGATATGGGCATGGACGACACCGAGTCCGGGCATCTGCCCGCGCATGGCAAGATGGTCGGGCACATCGTCGAGCGGCTGCGCGACGACATATTTGCGCGGCGGCTGGCGCCCGGCGCGCGCCTCGTCGAGGCTGAGCTGACCGAGCGTTTCGGCGTCAGCCGGGGTCCGATCCGCGAGGGGTTGCGGCGGCTGGCGGCCGAGGGGCTGATCGAGCACGTGCCCAATCGTGGCGCGCTGGTGCGGCGCCTGTCTCCCGACGACCTTCGGGAACTGTTCCAGATCCGCACCGAGCTCGAGTCGCTCGCCGCCCGGCTCGCAGCAGCGGCGGCCGCCGATCCCCGAAAGCGCGCGGCATTTGAAGAGGCGATCGCGCCGATCTTCGGTGAAGCGCTGCGCGAGACCTGCGACTATCTGATCGAGAACGCCGACTTCCACGCCGCGATCATGGCGCTTGCCGGCAATCGGCAGCTAGCCGATCTTTCGCTTCGGCTGCAATTGCCGCTGATCATGGCGCAGGTCGGCGATATCCTGACGCCGGAAGTTCTGGAGGATTCGGTCCGCGAGCACCGCGCGCTGGCGGCGGCGATCGTCGCCGGCGACGAACACGCCGCGGACCTCGCCATGCGCGCCCATCTCGGCCGCGCCGCCGCGCTCGCGCTGGCGCGCGCCAAGCAATGCGAAAAAGATGCGCCGGCCAAGCGCGAACAGGAAAGCGAGCTCGCGTCGCAAGTGGCGTAGATAGTCGTCATTGCGAGTTCCGCTCTCAATGACGGCTCACCCGAATTTTGGCCTGCGTCGCTCTGCGTAAGCCGCGCGTCCTTCCTGAAAATCCTCGCCTTGTGCGGCCGCTTCGACGAGCGCGCGCAAGCCCACCTCCGGGCCGTCGCCGCCCAGCGCATCGATCATCGCCTTGGCGCCGCGAATCGAGGTTTGGCTCAGCGCGGCGAGTTCTCTGGCGTAAGCTTCCGCTTCGGCATGCAGGCGTTCAGCCGGCAGGCGCCGGTCGATGAGGCCGATCGCGAGCGCTTCCTCGGTCGGGACGCGTCGCCCGCTGAACAGCAAATCCTTGGCGCGCGATGGGCCGACGAGATCGGCGAGCCGGCGTGTTTCGGCGGGACCATAGAGCAGGCCGAGTTTTGCGGGCGGCGCGGCGATATGGGCGTCCTCGGTCGCGAAGCGCAGATCGCAGGCGAGCCCGATCGCGAGGCCGCCGCCAATCGACGAGCCCTCGAACAGCGCGAGGGTCGGACGGTCTAGCCGCGCTAGCGCGGTCAGGCCATTCTCGATCGCGGCGAGATAGTCGCGCGTCGCTTCCTGCGTGGCGTAGACGTGCTCGAACTCGGAAATGTCTGCGCCCGCGCAGAAGTGGCCGCCGGAACCCTGCACTAGCACGACGCGAATATCGGGCCGCGAGCGCGATCTCGTGCGCCGCGTCGGCCAGGGCGAGCCACATCGCCCGGCTCATCGCATTGCGGCGCGCCGGCGAGTGGATCTGGATCCGCGCCAGCGGCGGCTCGAAGACGACACTCAAGTCCGGCAGCTCTGCGCTCGGCATGCCAATCCTTTGAACAGGTTTGAATTTCCGCTTGGCGTCTTGACGCAATTAGTCGCTTTGAGCAATCGAGCCGCATGTCGTAGCGTGTCGATGCAGCGATCCGAAAAGAGGAACCGAAGATGGATCAGGCCTATCCCCGCGACATGATCGGCTACGGCCGCAATCCGCCGTTCGCGGATTGGCCGGGCGGGGCGCGGGTCGCGCTGCAGTTCGTCATCAACTACGAGGAAGGCGGCGAGAACAATATTTTGCACGGCGACGTGGCGTCAGAGGCGTTCCTGTCCGAGATCGTCGGCGCTGCGCCCTGGCCGGGCATGCGCCACATGAACATGGAATCGATCTACGAATACGGTTCGCGCGTCGGCTTCTGGCGCCTGCTACCAGATGTTCACCTCGCGCAAGATCCCCGTCACGGCGTTATGCGGTCGCTTCGGCGATGGCGCGCAACAAGCCGATCGTCGACGCGATGAACGAGGCCGGCTGGGAGATCGCCACGCACGGCTACAAATGGATCGACTATCGCGACACGCCCGCGGAGCTCGAACGCCAGCACATCGCTGAGGCGATCCGCGTCCATACGGAGGTCGCGGGCGAGCGGCCGCTCGGCTTCTATCAGGGCCGCAGCTCGATCAACACGATCCCGCTCGGCTGCGAGGAGGGCGGCTTCCTCTATTGCGCGGACACCTACGCCGATGAGCTTCCCTATTACATCGAGGGGCCGCGCGGGCCGCAGCTCATCGTGCCCTACACGCTCGACGCCAACGACATGCGGTTCGCGACGCCGCAGGGGTTCAATTCGGGCGACCAGTTCTACGCCTATCTGAAGGATTTGTTCGACACGCTCTACGCGGAGGGCGCCACGACGCCGCGCATGCTGTCGATCGGCCTGCATTGCCGGCTGGTGGGCAGCCCGGGCCGCGCCGCGTCGCTGGCGCGCTTTCTCGACTACGCGCTCGGGCATGACAAGGTCTGGTTCGCCACGCGGCTCGACATCGCCAAGCGCTGGATCGCCAAGCATGCGCCCGACGGCGGCTGGAAACCTTCGCGCCTGACGCGCACGCTGTTTGTCGAGAAATTCGGCGGCGTCTACGAGCATTCGCCCTGGGTCGCGGAGGCGGCCTACGATGCAGGTCTGAGCGAAGCGCAGGACAGCGCCGCTGGCCTCGCCAAGGCGATGGCGGCGGCCATGGCGAAGGGCTCGGAGGACCAGAAGCGCAAGCTGATCCTCGCCCATCCCGATCTCGCCGGCCGTCTCGCGCTCTCCAAACAATTGACCGCGGATTCGACGAAGGAGCAATCAAGCGCCGGGCTCGACAAGCTGACCAAGGAAGAGCTGGCCCGCTTCACCGAGCTCAACGACGCCTATAAGAGTAAGTTCGGCTTCCCGTTCATCCTCGCCGTCAAAGGCAAGACCAAGCAGGAGATCGGCGCCGCTTTCGAGGCGCGGCTCGCCAATGACCCAGCGGCAGAATTCGCGACCGCGCTGGAGCAGATCAACCGCATCGCCGAGCTCCGCCTGAAGGACATCCTGCCATGAGCGACGCGCGTCTCATTCGCGGGACGACTGCTGAGCTTCAACGAGTCGCCGAGGCTGGCGGGCGAAGCGGGTCATACGTACATCGAGGACGGCGGCATGCTGGTCGAAGACGGCCGCATCGCCGCTGTCGGCAACTACGCCGATGTCGCCGAAAAGGCGCCGGGCGCGCCGGTTGACGACCATTCGGGCAAGCTGATCCTGCCCGGCTTCATCGACACCCACATCCACTATCCGCAGACCCGCGTGATCGGCTCCTACGGCGCGCAATTGCTCGAATGGCTGCAAAAATACACGTTCGTCGAGGAGCAGAGGTTTTCCGATCCCGCCCACGCGGCTTCGGTCTCGAAATTCTTTCTCGACGAGCTTTTCCGCAACGGCACCACGACGGCCGTCGTCTATTGCACCGTCGCGCCCGAGTCGGCTGAGGCTTTCTTCGTCGAAAGCGAAAGGCGCAATGCGCGGATGATCGCCGGCAAGGTGATGATGGACCGCAACGCGCCGGCGGCGCTGACCGACACGGCGCAGCGCGGCTATGACGAGAGCAAAGCGCTGATCGCGCGCTGGCACGGACGCGGCCGGCTCGACTATGCGATCTCGCCGCGCTTTGCGATCACCTCCACCGATGCGCAGCTGGAGGCGGCCGGCGCGCTGGCGCGCGAGTTCCCTGATTGCTACGTGCAGACCCACCTGAGCGAGAACCACGCCGAGATCGCCTATTCCAAGGAGCTCTATCCGGCCGCGCGCGACTATCTCGACATCTACGATCGCGTCGGCCTGGTCGGGCCGAAGTCGATCTTCGGGCCATTGCATCCATCTCGAGGACGCCGAAGTGCGATGTCTCGCTGAGCGACGAGGCATCGCCGCGTTCTGCCCGACCTCGAACCTGTTCCTAGGCTCAGGCCTGTTCAACCTGAAGCGGCTCGACGAGGCCGACGTGCGCGTTGCGCTGGCGACCGACGTCGGCGGCGGCACGAGCTATTCGCTGCTGCAGACCGCCAACGAGGCCTACAAGGTGCTGCAGATGAATGGCCAATCCTGGCCCGCATTGCAGGCCTTCTATCAACTGACGCTCGGCAACGCGCGCGCGCTCGGGTTGGAAGGCAAGATCGGCGCCCTGCAGGCCGGACATGAAGCCGATTTCGTCGTGCTCGATTCCAGCGCGACGCCGGCGATGGCGCATCGCATGGAATCGATCCACGGCAATCTCGCCGAGGAGCTGTTCGTGCTGATGATGATGGCCGACGATCGCACGGTGGCGGAGACGTATGTAGCGGGCGCGGCGGTGAAGCCGCGCTGAGGCGAAACGCTCGCGCTCCGCTACCCCAACGCAACTGCGGTTGCCGTCGGATGCACGCTTGGCGCGCCAAGGTTGCCGTCGTTTACAGCGTTTTACAAGTCGAATAGACGGCCGGGGGCGTTTCGGGCATGGATGCCCTTTAATAAGGGCCACCGTTCAAAGCCCTCAAAGTAGCGCCCCCTTTGGCGGTCTTTTAGCGAGGACGACCGTTTCGATGCCTCGGTTCGCCGCCCGCCATCTGCGGCGCGGAACGTACATGGCGCTCGTGCGTTCAACTGACAGCAAGGGCGTAAGCGCCCGCAAATTTTCAGAAGGAGGTCATCATGACCGACGGTGTTCTGCTTCGAGGTTCGGCAATCGCGCTCGGCGTAGCCGCGTTTGTTTCCATGGCGGCGCTTTCTCAGGCTCACGCCGACGTAGCCGCTGCGCCGGCGACGGTGAGTGCATCGCAGCCTTCGCTTGATGAGCCCGCGCCCACCCCGGGATGGGCTGAGGCCGGCCCGCAGTCGGGATCGGATACTGCGGCGGCGGAAGGTTCGACAACTCAGGTTCCGACGCCCGCGCAGCGGCCGACGACGCAGCGCTACGTCGCACATCATCCGTATCGCTACGCTCACCGGTATAACAATCCCGTGGTCGGCGCGGCGAGGGGCGTTGTCGGAGGCGTTGCCGATTTGGGCGCCGCGGTGACGTATCCCGCTATATTGCTTCCCGCACTACGGTTCGTGCCCGGTACGCGTTCCTTATCGTTTCTGAGCAATGATACACGGCGGCGCGAAGGCGCCGCCGTCATATGAGCCCGGCGCCGATATTTATGGTAAGCGCTAGCAGGATCGTGTTGAAGAAAAACGCCACGACGCCATGCACCAGGCAAACCCTGCGCATGGCGCCTGACGTTGTGTTGACGTCAGCGGTAGCGCATGCGCAGCCGATGACAAACGACTGGTAGAAGAAATCGCCCCAGACGGGATCGTCCTCTCCCACGAATTTCAGGCCGCCCTTGAAGTCTGCTCCCGGGCCGGAACCATCTGCGTCTGCATAATATTCACCGGCATAGTGTAGGGCGAACAGGACGTGGATAAAGGTCCAAGCGCTCAAAATCGTCGCCGCGACCAGGCCGATGTGCAGGCCTTTCAGCGTGCCGGTCATGTCCTTGACAGGACCAAGCTCCCAGACGATCGCCGCAAGAGCCGCAATGGCGGCGACAACGCCGACCACCAGCAAGATCCACGGATTTTCGTCTTCCTGCGTCGCGTGCCGGCGGATGCCGTCTTGCGCGCCACGCGCAATCATTGTCCCAACCAACACGAGATAACCCCAGGTCCCGACATTCCAGGCGATCAACGCCCGCGTCGCCGCTCGAAAGTCAAAGGGCGTCGCCACGTACACCGCTATCGCCACGACCAAGCATATGAGCAGTCGCGGCCGGCGGCGGAGCGCGAGCAGAGATCCAGCGGGCATCGGGAACCTGGGCCTGAGTGAATTCAACGAAGTGGGGATGGCTTGCCCCAATCTGCGGCCGAGGGTCAAGTTGACGCTTCGCTATGACGCGAGGGCGGCTCTCCACCGCCCTCGCGCTCGATGCTCACAAAGCGTGCGCCTGTTCGAGCGCCTCGGAGAGATCCTCGAACTCCTCGCAGTCGGTACCGCCGCAAAGCTTCTGTATCGTCGCCAATTGCGCCTTGGCTTCATCAAACTTGCCGAGCGTCACGTAGGCTTCGCCCAAATACTCGCGCACCTGAACGTAATCCGGGTCCATTTCCACCGACTTCAGATAATAACCAATGCCTTCCTGGGTACGTCCGAGCTTGCGCGTGGCGTAACCTCGGTAATTGAGCGCGCGCGGCGTGTTCGGGTTTTCGAGCATATCGAGAGTATCGATAGCTTCCTGGAATCGTTCGGCCTTGGCGAGCGCGTAAGCGTATTCGGTGAGCTCATAGTCTGGCAAAGCGCCGCCTTGTTTCTGGATGCAGATTTTCTTTTTGACATCCCAGAGCATGCCGGGCTGGCACGTCGTCAGATCTTCGCCCGTTCTTTTGTGCAGATGGCCGCCTCCGCCTCCGCCGCCGGCGCCTCCGCCGCTGGCGCCGCCACCGCTGGCCCCGGAAGCTCCGCCTGCGCCTCCGCTGCTACCGCCGGCCGCGCCTCCACCTCCTCCTCCGCCACCGCCACCGCCACCGCCGCCTCCCCCTGCGGCGAACGCCAGCCCTCCGATCAGAAACAGGACGCAGGAAGAAAGTGCGATCGCCCGCGTGATGACTCCAAGTTCAAACTTCGCAACCATGACCGCAACCTCTCTTGATGAACAGCCGACAGGAAACAAACACCGCGCGAGCGCTCTCTATTCGCGCATCAAAAGCGCTGGGACGACAGATTTTGAGTGGCCTCGGTCCCGCGCCAGAGGCGTTCGATCGACCAGGCGCCTGGGCCGCAGACAATCAGCAGCAGGAAGCCGCCGGCGATCGCGACGTTCTTTTGAAACTCTATCTGTTGATCGGCGGCGCCGGCGCTGTGGAACAGGATGGCCGTCAGCAGGCAGAAACCCGCCAGCCCAAATGCCGCCGTCCGCGTTGCAAATCCGATCAGTACGAGCAGGCCTCCGCCGAGTTCGGTAGCGATGACCAGCGGCAGCAATCGCGGACTGACGCCGAATTCGGTCATGTAGTTGGAGACATCGGAATAGGCGTTGATCTTCCCGACGCCTTCGACGATGAAGATCAGCGCCAGCATGGCGCGCGCTGCCAGCAATATCGGCGGCTTCAGGCGCGCGAGTGTGTCGGCCGAGAACATGAAGCGCGTCTCCGTGAGCATTGCGACAGTTGGCGTATGTCAACACACGAAACCGCGATCCTATTCACCAGCGCCGCCCATTTCTCTTTTGCCGCCGGCTGTGCTGTAATTGACGGCGATGGTTGACGCCGCGAAGCGTGAAGTAAGGGAGAACCTGGAAGCGCAGCTCGCCGGGCTATGGCGATACGCAATGGTTCTGACCCGATCGCGCAACGACGCTGAGGAGTTGGTGCAGATGACCTGCCTGAGGGCTATCGAGCGCGCCGATCAGTTTCAGCCCGGCACGCGGCTCGACCGCTGGCTGTTCGCCATCCAGCGCTCGATCTGGCTGAACGATTTGCGCGCCCGGCGGGTCCGGCAAGGCGAAGGAACCGTTGACGCGGACGTCGCGCTGCAGGAGGACGGCGTCGCCTCGGCGGAAATGAATATTCTGACGGCTCAAGTGTTTAAGCAACTCGGCCGCTTGAGCGCGCCGCTGCGCGAGACGGCGCTGCTCGTCTACGCCGAGGGGTACACGTATTCCGAGGCTGCAGCGGCGCTCGATGTCCCCGTCGGCACCGTGATGAGCCGGCTTGCGGCGGTTCGCGCCGCGTTCGTGGAATGGAAACCGGGATGAACGGCGCAGAGGCCGACAGAACGAAGCTCACCGCGCTTCTGGACGGCGAACTCGCCGAACCGGACCGCTCCGCATTGCTGTCGCGCCTGGAAAGCGAGGCGCCGCTGCGCGCCGAGCGCGACGCCCTGGCCGCCGGGCGCGAGCAGCTCGATTTGGTTTTTGCCGACCTGCTCAGTGCGGCGCCGGTCGCGAAGCTGAGCGCGGCGCTGCCGGCCGCGGACCGCGCGCCGTCCCGCGGGCTGGCGGCGGTTCCTGCCGAACCTTGCTCCTGCGAGCCTCGCCGCGGGGCTGGCGATCGGCGCCGTTCTGGGCGCGGCGCTGATGGCGGCCGTGATGTGGCGAAGCGCGACCGTCGACGACGATTGGGTGGACTCGGTTCTCGCCAACATGCGCCTGTTCGCGCCCGAAACCTTTTCGCCCGTGCAGCCGGACCCGCGAGGCGCCGAGCGCCAGCTCGCGGCCCTGAGCGAAAAGCTCGGGATGTCGCTTACATCAGACGATCTCGCGCTCTCCGGCCTCTCGTTCAAGATGGCGCTTGGCCTTGCCTACGACGGGTCAGCGCTCGGCCAGATCGTGCTCGCCGACAGCTCGGGCGCGCCGAGCCTGTTCTGCATTCTCGCCGACGGCTCGAAACCCGAGCCGCTGAGCGTTACGACGCGGGGCGAGTTCACGATTGCGACCTGGGCCAAGCAGGGCAAGCGCTTCCTCGTCGCGAGCCATACAGGGGCGCCGGTCGAACAATGGGCGCAGGCGCTGACGGCGAAGCTGTGACGACGCGCCCTTCTCCCGCTCGCGGGAGAAGGTGGCGCGAAGCGCCGGATGAGGGGAGGCGCCGGACGAGGACGCGCCGCGCGATTGCAAACCCACCTCAGACTGCTTCGAGAAAAGCCCTCATCCCCCCTTCGGGGACCTTCTCACGCATACGGGAGAAGGGCTCTTACACCCCGCCGAGTTCTTCCTTCAGCAGTTCCAGCGCGAGCCATTCGTTTTCGGCCGTCTCGAGTTCCGAGCGCTTGGCCGAATGCTGCGCGATCGCCTTGTCGAAACCCTTCGCATCGCGGGCGTGGAACTGGGCGTCCGCCAGCTTCGCCTCCAGCGCCGCGACCTCGCGTTGCAGTGTCGCCATGCGCTTGGGCAGCGTTTCGAGCGCGTGCTTCTGGTTGAACGACATTTTCTTCTTCGGCGCCGCGCGCGTCCCCTCCCGCGGCTTGCCCTTTTCGGCGGTAGGCTTCATGTCGCCGAGCGCGGTCAGGCCGTAGCCGCGCTGCGAGACCATGTCCTCGTAGCCGCCGAAATATTCGCGCCACTCACCCTCGCCCTCGGCGACCAGCACTGAGGTCACGACGCGGTCGAGAAAATCGCGGTCGTGGGTGACGATCAGCACGGTGCCGGGATAGTCGTCGAGCAACTCTTCCAGCAGGTCCAACGTTTCGAGGTCGAGATCGTTGGTCGGTTCGTCGAGCACTAGTAGGTTCGACGGCGTCGTCAACGCCCGCGCCAGCATCAACCGGCCGCGCTCGCCGCCCGACAGCTTGCCGATCGCGGTGCGCATCTGGTTGGGCTGAAACAGGAAGTCCTTCAAATAGCCGGCGACGTGCTTGCGCACGCCGTTGATCTCCACCCAGTCGCTGCCGCCGCCGGTGATCGCGTCGGTCAGCGTCGTCGTCGGGTCGAGCGAGGCGCGGCGCTGGTCGAGCGAGACCATGTCGACGCGCGCGCCCAGTCGCACCTCGCCGGAATCGGGCGGCAGCACGCCGGTCAGCATGTTGAGCAAGGTCGTCTTGCCGGCGCCGTTGGCGCCGATCAGGCCGACGCGATCCTTGCGCATCACGCGCAGCGAGAAATCTTCGACGACGTTGAGCTCGCCGAACGATTTTGAAATGTGCTCGGCCTCGATGACCAGCGCGCCCGAGGCCTTGGTGTCCTGCGCGGTCATGGTCAGCGCATCGGACGGGCGGCGCCCCTCGCGACGCTCTTTGCGCAGATCGGCGAGTTCGCCGACGCGGCGCATGTTGCGCTTGCGGCGGGCGGTGACGCCGTAGCGCATCCAGTGCTCTTCATCGACGATTTTTCGGTCGAGCTTGTGCCCTTCGCGCTCCTCCTCCTCGAGCATCTTGTCGCGCCAGGCCTCGAAGGCGGAAAACCCCTTGTCGAGCGTGCGGGTGCGGCCGCGGTCGAGCCAGACGGTCGAGCGGGTCAGGCGCGATAGCAGGCGGCGGTCATGGCTGATGACGCAGACGGCCGAGCGCATCCCGCGCAACGTGTTTTCCAGCCATTCGATCGCGATCAGGTCGAGATGGTTCGTCGGCTCGTCGAGCAGCAGGATGTCGGGCTCGGCGACGATCACGCGCGCCAGCGCGGCGCGCCTCGCCTCGCCGCCCGACAGGCTCGCGGGCTCCTGATCCGCGACGATGCCGAGGTCGCTCATCAGCGAATGGGCGCGATGCTCGCTCTCCAGCGCCGGCAGGCCCTCGAGCACGTAGTCGAGCACGGTGGCATAGCCGCTGAGGTCGGGCTCCTGCGGCAGGTAGCGCAGCGACGCCTTGGGGTGCAGAAATCGCTCGCCGTGGTCGGCGGTGAGTTCGCCGGCCGCGATCCGGAGCAGCGTCGACTTGCCGGAACCGTTGCGGCCGACCAGCGCGATGCGGTCGCCGGGCGAGATGGCGAGTTCCGCGCCGGTCAGCAGCGGCTGGCCGCCGAGCGTCAAGCCGATGTCTCTGAGTTGCAGTACGGGCGGCATTCGGGGCAAAATTCCTGTATCCTGGCGCGGGAGCCTTAGTGCGCCGCAACCGTCATGGAAAGGGTCGTCATGCTGTCAGAGGTCGCAAAGCTCATGAGCGGCTTGACCACGCTGTCCCGCAGCGTGTTGGCCGAGCCGGTCAGCGCCGCCTTCGCGGCCGATCCCGAAGCGGTTCGCACCGCTTTCACGTTTTGCTCGACGACGTCCTCTACGACTATTCGAAGCAGCGCGTCACCTCCGAAGTGATCGAAAAGCTGATCGGGCTCGCCAAGACCGCCGGGGTGGAGGCGCGCCGCGACGCGATGTTCGCCGGCGAAATCGTCAACCCGACCGAACACCGCGCCGCGTTGCACACCGCGCTCCGGGACTTTTCCGGCCGAAAGCTCACGGTCGAACGGCCGGGACGTCGCCGCCGATGTCGAGAGCGTGCGCAGCCGCATGCTGGCGTTCGCCGAGGATGTCCGCAACGGCGTCATCAAGGGCGCGACGGGCGCTGGCGATCACCGACGTCGTCAATATCGGCATCGGCGGCTCGGACCTCGGGCCGGCGATGGCCGCCAAGGCGCTGGCGCCGTTCGGCTTGACCCATTTCCACGCCCATTTCGTCTCCAACGTCGATGGCGCCGACATCGCCGACACGGTCGCCACGCTCGACCCGGCGCGCACCCTGTTCATCATTTCCTCCAAGACGTTCACCACCCAGGAGACGATGACCAACGCGCATTCCGCGCGCGCCTGGATCGAGGACGCGCTCGGCCGCGACGCGATCGGGCATCATTTCGCGGCGGTCTCGACGCAACTCGACAAGGTCGCCGAGTTCGGCATCGCCAGCGATCGCGTGTTCGGCTTCTGGGACTGGGTCGGCGGCCGCTATTCGATCTGGTCGAGCATCGGCCTGCCGCTCGCGCATCGCCGTCGGCGCCGAGCATTACATGGAGTTCCTGCACGGCGGCTTCGACATCGACCAGCATTTCCTCTCGCGCGCCCGATCGAGGCGAACATTCCGATGCTGATGGGCCTGCTGTCGGTGTGGAACCGCAACATTCTCGGCCACGCCTCGCAGGCGGTGATCCCCTACGATCAGCGGCTGTCGCGCTTCCCGGCCTATCTCCAGCAGTTGCAGATGGAGAGCAACGGCAAGGGCGTCGACCTCGACGGCAAGGCCGCTGAATGTCGCGAGCGGCCCGGTGATCTGGGGCGAGCCGGGCACCAACGGCCAGCACGCGTTCTTCCAGCTCATCCACCAGGGCACGGAAATCATCCCCGTCGATTTCCTGGTCGCGGCGCGGCCGACGCAGGCCGATGCGCATCACCACGATCTGCTGGTCGCCAATTGCTTCGCCCAGAGCGACGCGCTGATGATTGGCCGCAGCACGGAGGCGGCGTTCCGCATCACCGAGAAGGGCGGGGCGAGCCCTGAGCAAGCGAAAGCGCTGGCGCCGCACAAGACGTTTACCGGCAGCCGGCCGACCTCGACGTTCCTGTACGAGCAGCTGACGCCCCGCATGCTCGGCCGGCTGATCGCGCTCTACGAGCACAAGGTGTTCGTCGAAGCGGCGATCTGGAACATCAATCCGTTCGACCAGTGGGGCGTCGAACTCGGCAAGGAGCTCGCCTCGCAACTGGCGCCTGCGGTGGCCAATGACGACGCGGATCTGTCGGGGTTCGACAGTTCGACGGCCGGGTTGATCACGCATATGCGGAAGCTGAAGGGGTGAGCTCTGTAGCTGAGGTCGCTGACCTCGGCCGCCACGAACGCGTCCGTATTTGCAACTTCTCTACAAGCTGAACCCCCGCGGTCAGCGACCGCGGCTACAGAAGCTGAGGGCCTCGATGAGCATAGAATTCACCAGCATCGTGCCCATCCTGCGGATCTTCGACGTCGCCAAGGCCGACGAATTCTATCAGGGCTTCCTCGGCTTCAAGGTCGACTGGGACCACCGCTTCGACGAGGGCGCGCCGCTCTATCGCCAGGTGTCGCGTGGGACCTGATCCTGCATCTGAGCGAGCATCATGGCGACGGCAGTCCCGGCGCGCGGCTGCGCGTCATGATGCGCGGCGTCGAGGAATTTCATCGCGAAATCAGCGCCAAAAACTATCGCTACATGCGGCCGGGGCTCGAAAAGACGCCGTGGGGCACGCTGGAAACCGGAGCGATCGATCCGTTCGGCAATCTGATCCGGTTTTGCGAGCGGATCGACAGCGCATGAGGTTTGTTGTCGGCTTCTTCTCGGGCGTGCTCGGCCTGCTGGCCGGGTGGGCCGGGCTCGCCTTCCTGGTGATCGCGCTTGCCGGGCCCGACCGGGACGGCGGCATCGCGATGGGCGCGTTCTTCAACATCGGACCCATGGGCGGGCTGGTCGGCTTCGTTGTCGGGGTTTTGCTGTTCGTAAAGTTCGGCCTCTCCCGCCGCGCGGAACCTGCGCTTGTCGTCGCCGGGCCGGAGGCGCCCGCAGTTTCAGACGCGCCGCCATCGCCGACACGGTCGCGCGTTTCGATCCCGTTCGCGGTCATCGTGCTTCTGGTCGTCAGCTTCCTCGCCTGGTGGGGCTGGTACGAACTGATCCGCTCACCCTACCTCACGCATGGCGATATGACTCTCGACCTGCAGTTCCGCCTGCCTGACGGCATGGCGCTGCCGGCGGACGTCGCCGATGTTCAGATCGACGCTGAAGAGGACGGGCGGCCTGTCGAGGTCCAACTGGGTCCGTCGTGGCGCGCGCATGAAGGAAGCCGCGCCGCCATCCTGGCCACGGCGTCGCTCAGTCGGAAAAGCTGGTCGCGCAACGTGACCCTGAGCCTACCCGGCATCCCCCAGCAAACCTGGAGTCTGGACCTGCCGTCCGACCCCGATCCCACGCCCGCCTATACGCCGTGGCGTCTGCCGGTGGGGTCAGATGGGAAAATCGAAATGAACTATCGGCTGGAGGCGGATCGGTAGGCTTCTCAGCTGGCCCGGCTGAAGTGCTGCATTCGCCGGCGTGACGCCGCGACGGTTTCGACGAAGCGGATCCCCACCGAGTCCGGCTGCCGCCAGACGCACTGGGCATAGAGGCGCTCGACCGCGCCCGAAGCGTGAACGATACGCAGCTCGAATTCGTCCGGGCAGCCCTCGAGTTCCGGGCCTTCCAGTCGGGCGCCGGCCTGCGACAGGTTTCGCAGCACGACCCGGCGTTCCGGCAAGGTATCCGTCGCCTCTATGGAGCACTCCAAATCGTAAAGCTGCCGCTCAACCGTGCGCGGGGGAATTCGCCGCATGTAGGATCCTTAGAGAAAACGTAACACGCCCGCGCATTGCCGGCCGTCAAATGCATGCCTATCTAACATTGACCGCCGCTGCACTGCTTTTAGGTTCGACGCGTTAGCAATTTCTGAAAATTGTACTGGAAAGTCCGACACATGGCGCGCGACGAAGAAGCCAACCGATTTTCCGCGCGGGCGAGCCGCTATGCCCGTCTGGGCGTAAACGCCGGCGCGTTCGCAGCGCGTGTTGGGGTCAACCGGCTGTCGGGCGGCGTGCGGCAAGATGACGCGCGCGCTTTCACCGAGGCGCTCGGCGCGATGAAGGGGCCGATGATGAAGGTCGCGCAATTGCTCGCGACCATCCCCGAAGCGCTGCCGGCCGATTACGCCGAGCAATTGATGCAGCTGCAGTCGCATGCGCCGCCGATGGGCGCGGCGTTCGTGCGCCGGCGCATGCAGGCGGAACTTGGCGCGGACTGGCAGGCGAAATTCGCCGAATTCGATCCGTCCCCTGCGGCGGCCGCTTCGCTGGGACAGGTGCATCGGGCGGTCGCGCTCGATGGCGAACGGGTCGCCTGCAAACTGCAATACCCGGATATGGCGTCCGCGGTGGAAGCCGACCTCACCCAGCTCGGCATGCTGTTTTCGCTTCACAAGCGGCTGGGCGCGGCGATCGACACCCGCGAGATCAAGCACGAAATCGGCGAGCGGCTGCGCGAAGAACTCGACTACGCGCGCGAGGCGAAAGTCGCCGCAATGTACGCCCTGATGCTGGCCGACCGCCCCGACGTGCGGGTGCCAAAGGTGCGGACGGAGCTCTCGACGCGACGCCTGCTGACCCTCGCCTGGGTGGATGGCGAAAAGCTGCTCGCGTTCGAAAAGGCTTCCGCAGAAGCGCGGGCGCGCCTGACGCGCCTGCTGTTCGAAGCGTGGTGGCGGCCGTTCCTGCGCTACGGCGTGATTCATGGCGATCCCCATCTCGGCAATTATTCTGTCGTGGCGAGCGGGCCGGAGAATGAGCGGCGGGTCGAGGGGATCAATCTGTTCGACTACGGCTGCGTGCGCATTTTTCCGCCGTCGTTCGTCGGCGGCACCGTGGAGCTGTACCTCGCGCTGAAGGCGGGAGACGCAGATCGTGTCGCGCACGCCTACGAACTCTGGGGATTTCGTGGCCTGTCGAAACGCTCGATCGAGGCGATGAACGTCTGGGCGCGTTTCCTGTGCGGGCCGATCCTCGACGATCGTGAGCGCACGGTCGCGGATGGAGTCCGGCCCGGCGAATATGGACGGCGCGAGATCGGCGCGGCCATGCGCGCGTTGCGGGAGGAGGGTGGCGGTCTCGCCGTGCCGCGCGAATTCGTTTTCATGGATCGCGCCGCCATCGGCCTCGGCGCCGCGTTCCTCCGGCTCGGCGCGGAAATCAACTTCCACCGGCTCTACGAGGACGCCATCGCCGACTTCAGCGTCGAGGCGGTCGCCGAGCGACAGCGCGTCGCGCTGGCGGCGGTGGGGCTCGGCTGAGGGCTACGGGTTACTTGACGCTCACGACCCGGAACGTCACCAGTTCGCCATCGTCGCGGATTGAAACGTACTCCCCTTGCGCAAACGCGTGGTCCGCGAAACGGAAGCCTTCGTCTTCCTCGTCGAGCACGGCGCCCTTGCCGAGTTCGAACCCCCAGGTGAGCCGCCGCGGCCGCCGGCGCGGTGGACCAGCAGGCCGCGCTGTTCGGGCTCGTCGCCCCAGAAGCGGCGGGCGAAGCACTCGCCGCGATGCGCCTTCCAGCCCTCCAGGTCGATATGCCCGTCCGCCGTCAGCGGCGCGACGAATTCGTAGCCATGGCGGATCGAGCCGTCGGGAAAGGCCTTCGAGCGCGCTGCGTTCAAGGTCACTCGTCTTCAGCGCGAACGGGGTCGGCGTGGTCATGGTGATCCCCTCGAAATCTCGGTCGATCACAGAAGATGCGCCTTCAGGCGGCTGCGCACCACCGTCACCGAGCATTTGGCGTGGCGGCTGAGCGCGGCGGCGGTCGAGCCGAGCAGAAAGGTCGCCATCGACCGCCGATGCGCGCCGACGACGATATGATCCGCGCCCCAGTCCAGCGGCCTCGGCGAGCAATTCGGGATAAACCGACCCTATCCGGACGCAACTCGAGACTTTGTACGCCTGGCGCAGTGATTTTCGCGGCGATCGCCGCGAGTTCCGCCTGCTCGGCGACGCCGATGTCGTCGAAAATCTGCTGCGGGATCGCCGCCATCGGCGCGACCGGCGCGATCGGGCTGGGCGACGTGGATGAGCCTCATTTCCCCGCCGAACGCCTTGGCGAGCGCTTCTGCCGTTTCGATCGCCTCGCTCGCGACCTCCGGGTCATGCACGTCGACGGGGACGAGAATCTTTTTGAACATGAATCGGCTTTCGGCGTCGTTGGCTTCGCTTCAACTTTCGGGCTTTCGAGCCGACCCCGCAAGAGCAAAGCGGAAGGCCGGCCCGCCTTCGCCTGCACGCTGGCGGGCGTGGACGCTGCAAGCATTGACCAAGCGCAAGCCGAGGGTATTTCAGCGCGCTTTGGGGCTCGCGGGGATGACCCTGGTCACATGGCCCATCTTGCGGCCTGGGCCGCGTCTCGAGCTTGCCGTAGAGGTGCAGGCTCAGCTCCGGCTGGGCCAGGATGTCGCGCCATTCCTCGGCGTCTTCGCCGATCAGATTGTGCATCTCGACGTCGCCGCGCCGGGTCACGCTGCCGAGCGGCCAGCCGGAAATCGCGCGGACATGCTGTTCGAATTGCGAGGTCGCCGCGCCGTCGATCGTCCAGTGACCGGAATTGTGCACGCGCGGCGCGATCTCGTTGATGATCAGCCGCTCGGCGCCGTCCGCCGCCCGGGCGACGAACATTTCGACGCCGATGGTGCCGACATAGTCGAGCGCGGCGAGCACCTGCGCCGCGATCGTCTTGGCGTCCGCCTCGATTTGCGGCGCGACGCGCGCCGGCACGCGGGTGCGGGCGAGGATGTGGCGCTCGTGCTCGTTCTCGCAGAGGTCGAAAACGGCGACGTCGCCTTCGACGCTGCGCGTCGCGATGACGGAAACCTCGCGCTCGAAGCTGACGAAGCCCTCGAGGATCATCGGTCCGCCGCCGAGCGTATGATAAAGCGCCGAGACGTTCGAGCCTTCGCGGATCATCGACTGACCCTTGCCGTCGTAGCCGAAGCGGCGCGTCTTCAGGATCGAGGGACGGCCGAGTTCGCCGACCGCGCGCGCCAGCGAGCCGGAATCCTCGACGCGCGAGAAACGGCGCCGTCGCCAGGCCGAGCCCGCGCAGAAACTGCTTCTCGACCAGCCGGTCCTGGGTCAGCGCGAGCGCCCGCGCGCCCGGCCGCACGACCTTGCGTTCGGCAAGAAACTCGACCGTCGCCGGTCGGCACGTTCTCGAATTCGTAAGTGATGACGTCGACCGCCTCGGCGAAAGCGCGCGAGCGCGGCGTGGTCGTCGTAGGCCGCCGACCGTCTTCGCCATCGCGGCGTCATGCGCCGGCGCGTCCGATCTCCGGCGCGTAGATGTGGCAGCGCAGGCCGACCTTCAGCGCCGCGATCGCGAGCATGCGGCCGAGCTGGCCGGCGCCCGAGAATGCCGATCGTCGCGCCGGGGCTCAGGATCACGGCGCGGGCGTATCCACCGGCGTCTCGGGCACGGCGGCGCTGTGCGCGGCGCGCCAGGCGTCGAGCCGTGCGTGAGTTCGGGATCGGACAGCGCGAGCACGGCGGCGGCGAGCAGCGCGGCGTTGACCGCGCCCGGCCGGCCCGATCGCCAGCGTGCCGACCGGCACGCCCGCCGGCATCTGGACGATCGACAGCAGGCTGTCCTGACCGGACAGCGCCTTGGATTCGACCGGAACGCCGAACACCGGCAGCGTCGTGAAGGCGGCCGTCATGCCGGGCAGATGAGCCGCGCCGCCGGCGCCGGCGATGATCACTTTTACGCCCGCGGCCCGCGCGCCTTTGGCGAACGCGACCAGCCGATCGGGCGTGCGATGCGCCGAGACGATGCGCGCCTCGTAGCCGACGCCGAGCTCCCGCAGCGTTTCGGCCGCCTGGCGCATCGTCGGCCAGTCGGACTGGCTGCCCATGACGATGGCGACGGGTTTTGCCGAGGAGATCAACGCGCGCCTCGCGGGCTCAAAACGGTAAGGGCGATCTTCTGCGCATAGGCCAAGGGGCCGCTGGGCGCAAGGCGGCGGTTGCCAAGCCCGCTGCGTCCTGCTTTCGTGGCCTCAAAGCGGGAGGGAACGCCCTTGGACATTCGCATTCCGGTCGACGAGCTGGTCACCTTCTGCGCCGAGATTTTCGAACGCGCCGGCTGCTCTGCGGAAGAGGGGCGGCGGGTGGCCGCTTCGCTCGTCGACTCGAACCTCGCCGGCCACGACAGCCACGGCGTCATCCGCGTGCCTCGCTACATCGAATGGGTGTTGTCGGGCGATGTGACGCCCAACCAGACGATCGAAATCCTCGTCGATGCGCCTTCGTTTGCGGTGATCGATGGGCGCTACGGCTTTGGCCACACGGTGACGCCGCTGGCGGTCGAGATCGGAATCGCCAAGGCGAAGGCGGGCGGCCTCGCGGCCGTCGCGCTTCGAAACTCCGGCCACCTCGGCCGCGTCGGCCAATGGGCGGAACAGGCGGCGCGCGCCGGCCTAGTCTCGATCCATTTCGTCAACGTTTCGGGCTCGGCGCTGGTCGCGCCGTTCGGCGCGATGGAGCGACGGTTCTCGACCGCGCCGTTCTGCGTCGGCGTGCCGCGCCGCGCAGCTGAGCCGGTCATCCTCGATTTTGCGACCTCGCTGGTCGCCGAGGGCAAGGCGGCGGTGGCGTTCCAGGGCGGCAAGCCGCTGCCGCCGGATGCGCTGATCGGCCCGGACGGCCAGCCCTCCGGCGACCCGGCGCTGTTCTACCGCGGCCTCGGCGCGCTCAGGGCGTTTGGCGGCCACAAGGGCTCCGGGCTGGCGCTGATCTGCGAACTGATCGGCGGCTCGCTGACCGGCACCGGCGCGACGCGGCCCGAGCGCCGGTTCGCCAACGGCATGTTCTCGATCTACGTCGACCCCGACCGGATCAACCCCGACAAGTTGTTCGACGAGGACGTCGGCGGGTTCCTGCAATGGGTGCGGGAAGCCAAGCCGATCCCCGGCCAGAAAGTGCTGACGCCCGGCGACCCCGAGCGCGCGGCGCGCGCCGATCGCACCGCCCATGGCGTGCCGCTCAGCGAGGAGACCTGGGAGTCGATCGTCGAGGCGGCGCGCAAGATGGGGATCGAACGGCGCCCGATCTAGGAGACGGCGCCTGATGGCCCGATAGTTGGATGCATTTTTTCCTGACCGAGATTTTGGCTCGCATCGTCGCCATTTATTTGGGCTTCGATTGCGTCCACGTTTTGCGGCGAGCTTTTCGTGAGAACAAAATTCCTTACTTCAACGGCGACTGGCTGAACTGGTGGTCGTTTCCGCCCGTTCGTCGAGAGGCGACGCCGATCCAATTCTGGATACAGGTTTGCACCCAGGCGTTCATCCTGGTTTGCTGTATCGTCATCGCGATATTTGGTTGGCTGCCAAAATCCTGAGCCGTCATTTCGAGCGAAACGAAGCAATCCATGCTTCAGCCGCCGCTCTATTTGCTCGTCGCTCAGGACATTCTGCGGCAGACGAAACGTGGATGGCTTCGCTCTGCTCGCAATGACGGTCGGAGCAGCGCCGCTCAGTGAGACAGCAAGCGCCTTTATTTGCTCGTCAGCAACTCAAGCCGCGCGACTATCTCGGCCGCATCGCCTTCCACGGTGAGCTGCTTGACGCGGCTCTTGGCTCCCGCCGTTAATGTCACGCGGGAGGCAGGCACGCCGAGATGGTCCGCGATCAGCGCGCGCAACGCCGCGTTGGCTTTGCCGTCTTCCGGCGCGCTGCGCACGCGCGCCGTCAACACGCTTTGACCGTCGGCCAGTTCAACGACGCCGTCGATCGCATCGCGGCCGCCCTTCGGCGTCAACCGGCAATGGAGCGTGACGCCCTGCGGCGCAGCGCGCCAGGCAGGGCCGCTCATAGCTTGGACGTCTTGCCCGACATCGAGCGGGCGAGATCGATGAACTCGCTCGGCATCATCACGATCGTCATCGTGTTCTGTTCGGCGCCGACTTCGGTCAGCATCTGCATGCGGCGCAGTTCGAGGCTGGCGGGCGAAGTGGAAATGATGTCGGCGGCCTGTTTCAGCAACACCGCCGCTTCGAGCTCCGCCTCGGCCTTTATCTGCCGGGCGCGCTTTTCGCGCAGCGCCTCGGCCTCCTGCGCC
The DNA here is from genome assembly GCA_963771455.1 of uncultured Pseudomonadota bacterium. Lineage (GTDB taxonomy): Bacteria > Pseudomonadota > Alphaproteobacteria > Rhizobiales > Beijerinckiaceae > Roseiarcus. The sequence goes on along the minus strand of CAVYTP010000011.1, from coordinate 221,560 downwards.
ATCGCGCGCTGCATCGTCTCGGGGATCTCGATGTTCTTCATCTGCACCTGCTCGACCTTCACGCCCCAAGGCTCGGTGATGGTGTCGAGCCGGGTCTGCAGCTCCGCCGCGACGGCGTCCTGGTCTTTCAAGACATCGTCGAGCGTATGGCGGCCGATGGTCGCACGCAGCGCCGTGACGGCGGCCTGAGTCACGGCGTCGCCGAAATTGGCGACCTCGATCAACGCACGTTTGGGATCGACGACGCGTCGCCAGATCACGGCGTTGATCTTCACCGGCACGTTGTCCTTGGTGATCGTCTCCTGCTGTTCGACGGAAGTGGTCGTGGTGCGGATGTCGACATTGGTGCGCCATTCGAGGAACGGCAGCTGAAAGAACAGGCCAGGCCCCGCGGTGCGCGAATAGCGCCCAAGGAAGAAAACGACGGACCGCTGATATTGCGCGCAAATCTTCGCGCTGGCGAAGAACAGCGCGATGAGCGCGACGACGATGACGGTGAACCACGTCTCGGAATCAGACATGTGGGTTTCTCAACTTCGCTCGCGGCGGCGCCTCGTCCTCGGCGTCGGCGAGCGGATGAAGATCGCGCACCATCGCCTTGGCGCGCTCATCTAGCACGTGGGTATAAATCTGGGTCGTCGAAATGTCGGCATGGCCAAGCAACTCTTGCACGACGCGCAGGTCCGCGCCGTTCTGCAGCAGATGGCTCGCGAACGCGTGGCGCAGCACGTGCGGCGAAATCCGCTTGGCGTTGAGGCCCGCGGCGGACGCGAGGCGCTTCAGGTCGCGCGCGAAAACCTGCCGCGACAGATGGCCGCTCTCGCTGTCGGCGGGAAACAGCCAGGGCCCCGCCGCCTGCTTGGGCGCAAGCTCTTCAAGACGCGTGCGATAGGCGCGCATCGCCGCGCGGGCTGGCTCGGACAGCGGCACAAGCCGCTCCTTGTCGCCCTTGCCGACCACAGAGATCAGCGGCTCCTTGGCGCGCGCCGCCGACTTCGGCAGCGCAATCAGTTCGGAAACGCGAAGGCCCGTCGCGTACAGCAACTCGGTCAGGCAGGCCATGCGGACTAGCGCCAGCTGTTCCGCCGGTTTTGTGTCGGGGGACCCCGGATCGTCGCGCGCGACGGCAATCAGCCGCTCGACATCGTCGATGCTCATGGTCTTGGGCAACGGCCGCCCGCGCCGCGGGCCTTCCAGCGACAGCGTCGGGTCGTCGCCGCGCCGGCCTTCCAGATACAGGAACTTGTGAAACTGCCGCACGGAGGAAAGCCGTCGCGCCAAGGTCGAGTTCGCCAGTCCCTGCGCGCCGCCCTCGGCCTGAAACGCCCGGATCTCGTCATCGCCAGCGCCGAGCGGCGTCGCGCCCCGCGCGGTCAGGAATTCCACATACAGACCAAGGTCGCGCCGGTAGGACTCGATCGTGTTGCGCGCCGCGTTGCGCTCCGCCGCGATCGCATCCAGAAAGTCTTCAACGAGTTTGCGCGCGCGGGGGCTCATGTCGAGGCGGGGGGTGAGCTCCTTCTCCCGCTTGCGGGAGAAGGTGGCGCGTAACGCTCAACGACAAGCTCGCTTGTCGTGGGGATGAGGGGAGAGGCGACCAACACGGCCTCAGCTGTGCGGCCGCGGCCGCCCCCATCCCCCCTTCGGGGACCTTCTCCCGCAAGCGGGAGAAGGGGCTCATTTCGGGGCCTTCGGGATGTCCACGATCTCGGTCATTTCGCGCGGCTGCACCTGCACGTTGGTGGCGAGAAAATACATCGCGCCGTAGATCGTCCCGACGACGCCGCCGGCGAGGATCAGAAAGCGCAGCAGCGAAGGCATGTAGGCGCCGATCAGCGAAGGTTGTTTCGGAGGGCCCGACGCCGGCTTCGCCACCGGAATCGGCGCAGGCTTTGGCGCCGGCTTCGGGGGAGTGAGCTTCCCGCCGCTCCGGCCGCGCGGACGCAACAAATCGGCTTCACGCATTCGACATCACACATCGTCATCGAAAAGCAGGGTTTGGCTCGGCTCGCGCGGCGGCTCGGCGAGGCCGAGATGCCGGAACGCGTGCGTCGTCAGCAGGCGGCCGCGCGGCGTGCGCTGCACGAAGCCTTGCTGGATCAGATAGGGTTCGATGATTTCCTCGATCGCATCGCGCGGCTCCGACAAGGCGGCGGCGATCGTCTCCACGCCGACCGGGCCGCCGCCGAAATTCATCGCTATCATTTCGAGGTACCGGCGGTCCATCTGGTCGAGCCCGATCGCGTCGACATCGAGCAATTTTAATGCGCGGTCGGCGAGTTCGCGGGTGACGATGGCGGCTTCCTCGACGACGGCGAAATCGCGGACCCGGCGCAGCAGCCGTCCGGCGATGCGGGGCGTTCCGCGCGAACGTCGCGCGATCTCGTTGGCGCCCTCTTCCGCAAGCCGTAGCCCGATCACCCGCGCGCCGCGGCCGACGATGCCCTGCAATTCGTCGACGGTGTAGAAATTGAGCCGGACCGGAATGCCGAACCGGTCGCGCAGCGGCGTCGTCAGCAGGCCGGCGCGGGTGGTCGCGCCGATCAGCGTGAACGGCGCAAGGTCGATCTTCACCGAGCGCGCCGCAGGGCCGGCGCCGATGATGAGGTCGAGCTGGAAATCCTCCATTGCGGGATACAGAATTTCCTCGACGGCGGGATTGAGGCGGTGGATCTCGTCGATGAACAGAACGTCGCGCGGCTCGAGATTGGTCAGCTGCGCCGCCAGATCGCCGGCCTTGGCGATGACAGGTCCCGACGTGGAGCGGAAATTGACGCCGAGTTCGCGCGCGACGATCTGCGCCAGCGTCGTCTTGCCGAGCCCCGGCGGCCCGACGAACAGCACATGATCGAGCGCCTCGCCGCGCGACTTCGCGCTCTCGATGAACACCTTCAGATTTTTCCGCGCCGCCTCCTGGCCGGTGAAGTCGGCGAGCACCTGCGGACGCAGCGCAATCTCGTCCTCGGGACGCTTCTCGGCGGAGACGAGGCGGCGGGGCGCGGCGGTCATCGGGTCCAACCGGCGCGCTGGCACACCCACGCGCAAACCCAGCCCGACACCGGGCCCGCCACGAGCAGAAATCCATCGGCATTGAACAGATTGGTCATCGGCGCGCTTGCGATATCGGGTCCCCAGGCGATCGCGACCGGGACAAGGCCACAGAGCGCGCCGATCCAGACTCTCGGCCAAGCGAGCGGCGCCAGCCAATTGCCGAGCACGAACAGCGCCGCGCTCTCCGCCGCGTAGGGCGTCGCCATCAAATAGGCCAGTAGCACGGCGCCTGGTATCAGAAATACGCCCGTGAACAGGGCGAAGGCCAAATGAAGGGGGAAATGCAGCACGCCTCCGAGGCTCTCCAGCGGCGACGGCGGCATGCCCCACGCGTAAGTGAGGCTGAACCCGACCACGCCTACGAGCCCGCCGATGGCCGGCCCGACCAGCGCTCCCATGACGAATATCTTGAGCGCATTGGCGAACTCTCTGGGTTTTGGCATTCCATCGTCTCGCTCCGCGCCGCCGCAGGGCGGCCACGCTGTAGCCGCGGTCGCTGACCGCGGAAGGCCGAGGTCGGCGACCTCGGCTACAACAGCCAACGCGCGCGTCACTGCGCCAGCTCCTTCAGCCCTAGCTTGATGAGCGCCGAAGTCTGCGCCTCCGGCCCGAGCGCCGCGAAACCCTTCCCCACAGCGGCGATCGCCTGCGGGCGCTGATAGCCAAGCCCGACCAGCGCGAGCACCGCGTCCTCCGCCGCCTTCGGCAGCTTCGAGGCGCCCTCGGCGGCGGGGCCGGCTCCAAAGCTGGCGACGCCGAGCGAGGGCGCCTTGTCCTTGAGTTCGGTCACCAGCCGCGCGGCGAGTTTTGGCCCCACGCCTGGCGCTCGCGAAAGCATCGCCTTGTCCTGATGCTGGATCGCGGCGCTCAGCGCGTCGGCGGGCAGCGCGCCAAGAAGGCCAAGCGCAACCTTCGCGCCGACGCCCTGCACGCTGAGCAGCACCCGGAACCAGTCGCGCTCCGCGGCGGTCAGAAAGCCGAACAGCCGGATCGCATCCTCGCGCACCTGCGTCTCGATCAGCAGCGTGACCGCCTGACCTGTCGGCGGCAAAGCGCGCAACGTGCGCGCCGAGGCCGCGACGAGGTAGCCGACGCCGCCGACGTCGAGGATCAGGCTTTCCTCGTCGACGCCGTCGACGAGCCCTTTCAGCTTGCCGATCATGCCGCGCCTCGCGAACGGGCGCCGCGATGCTGGGCGTGGCAGATCGCGACCGCGAGCGCGTCCGCCGCGTCGGGAGACTTCGCCTCGCTTTGGGGCAGCAGCATCCTGACCATCATCGCGACCTGCTCCTTTTCGGCATGGCCGACGCCGACGACCGTCTTCTTGATCAGGTTGGCCGAATATTCGGCGACCCTTAAGCCGCCCACGGCAAGGGCGGCGAGCGCGACGCCGCGCGCCTGTCCGAGCTTGAGGGCGGATTGCGGGTCACGGTTGACGAAAGTCTCTTCCACGGCGCCCTCCTGCGGCAGGTGGGCCTCGATCAACCCGGCAAGCGCGCGATGGATCAGCGCCAGCCGTTCGGCGAGCTCAACTCCGGATTCGGTGCGGATCGAGCCGCAGGCCAGATAGGCAAGCCGCGAGCCGTTCTGCTCGATCAACCCCCAGCCGGTGTTGCGCAGGCCGGGGTCCACGCCGAGGATTCGAATCGCGCCAATGTTCATGAAATGATCTCATAGCGTGAAGCGCTTTTGTAGGCGAGGTCGCTGACCTCGCTGGCGCTGCGTGATACGAAGTTGCAAGCGAGGCGAACGGGCAAGAAGCCAGGTCGGCGACCTCGCGGCCCGGGGGATCGTTATGGCGTTGGTGAAATTCGAACCGCGAGTGTTCCACCGCGCGCTTGGCGCGGGCGAGGACGTGCTGAGAGTGTCCGATGGCGACACCGTCGTCACGACGACTGTCGATGCGCGGGGCTACGACGCGGAGGGCGTTCAGCGCCAGATGCCGCCAAACCCGATGACCGGTCCGTTCCACGTCGAGGGCGCCGAGCCTGGCGACGGCCTGCAGATCGAAATCGTGCGGATGACCGCCAATCGCGACCAGGGCTGGACGATAGGCGCTGTCGCGCCCAACGTGGTCGATCCCGCGTTCGTCGCCCACTTGCCGGAGCGCCGGCAGACATTCTGGCGGCTCGACGCCGCCGCGGGCCGCGCCCGACTGCTTGATCCCCCGCCGGCTCTCGCCGGCTGGTCGGTCCCGTTCCGGCCGATGCTCGGCTGCTTCGGGGTCGCGCCGGCGCACGGGCAAGCCATCTCGACGGCCACCAGCGGCCCGTACGGCGGCAACATGGACTATCGACGGCTCGGGCCTGGCGCGAAGGTGCTGTTTCCGGTCGCCCGCGTCGGCGCCGGAATTTATCTTGGCGACGGGCATTTCTGCCAGGGCGATGGCGAGATCGTCGGGACAGGCATCGAGACCTCCTTCGAGGTCGAGTTCACTGTCCGGGTCCGCAAAGGCGCCGCGCCGCAATGGCCGCGCGGCGAGGACGCCGATTCGATTTTCACGATCGGCAACGCCCGGCCGCTCGACCAGGCGCTTCAGCATGCGACGACAGAGATGCTGCGCTGGCTTGCGGAGGATTTCGGGCTCGACACGCAGAGCGCCAGCCATTTCCTGGGGCAATGCGTGAGCTACGACGTCGCCAATGTCTTCAACCCTGCCTACTCCGTTGCCTGCCGGGTGGCGCGCGCCGATCTCGCCGGGATCGCTCTGTAGGCGCGGTCGTTGACCGCGGCAGGCCGAGGTCGGCGATCTCGGCTACAGTTGGGGTCGATTTTCCGCCGGCGCGCTGATACCATTCCCTTGAGTTTACCCGCTGCCGCGCTAGATGCGAGGCTTGCCAATAGAAGGCGCGCTCGGCGCGCCAGGAACTGTTCGTATGACCTACGTCGAATCCAGCGAAGCGCAGACCCGACGACCGGGCCAGATCAAGCTGCACGGCCCGGAGGCTTTCGAGGGCATGCGCAAGGCGGGTCGGCTGACCGCCGAAGCGCTCGACATGCTCGTGCCGCTGGTCAAGCCTGGCGTGACGACGGCGGCGCTGGATCGCGTGATATTCGAGTTCGCGCCGCGATCACGACGCCTATCCGGCGCCGCTCAACTATCGCGGTTATCGCAAGTCGATCTGCACCTCGATCAACCATGTCGTCTGCCACGGCATACCCGACGACAAGCCGCTGCGCGACGGCGACATCGTCAACATCGACGTGACGCTGGTGCTCGACGGATGGCACGGCGACGCCAGCCGCATGTACGTCGCCGGCACACCGTCGCGGCGTGCGCAGCGGTTGATTGACGTCACCTACGAATCGCTGCTGCGCGGCGTCGCCGCGACCAAGGCGGGCGCGACGACCGGCGACATCGGCTATGCGATCCAGGTCTACGCGGAAGCCGAGCGCTGCTCGGTGGTGCGCGATTTCTGCGGGCACGGGCTTGGGCGGCTGTTCCACGATGAGCCAAACATTCTGCATGTCGGACGGCGAGGCGAGGGCGTTCCGCTGAAGCCAGGCATGCTGTTCACGATCGAGCCGATGATCAATCTCGGCGGCGCGGCGGTAAAAGTGCTGTCCGATGGTTGGACGGCGGTGACGCGCGATCGTTCGCTATCAGCGCAGTTCGAGCACACCGTCGGCGTGACGGAGACGGGCTGCGAAATCTTCACGCTTTCGCCGCTCGGCCTCGACAAGCCGCCGATGCCGCAGGCGGCATGAGCCGCGACGAAGACGAACCACACTATCATGGCCATCGCGAGCGGCTTCGGGAGCGGTTCCGCGAGGCGGGCGGCGAGGCGCTCGCCGACTACGAACTCATCGAACTGCTGCTGTTTCGCGCCATTCCCCGGCGCGACGTAAAACCGCTCGCCAAGGCTCTGGTGGCGCGCTTCGGCTCGTTTGCGGAAGCGATCGCCGCGCCCGTCGAACGCCTCGCCGAAGTCGACGGGCATGTCGGTCGGCGCCGCGACGGAGTTCAAGGTCGTCGAGGCGGCCGCGCAGCGGCTGGTGAAGGGCAGGATCAAGCGGCGCTCCTCGATGGGCTCGTGGTCCGAGGTGGTCGACTATTGCCGCTCGGCGATGGCCTACGCCGACCGCGAGGATTTCCGCATCCTGTTCCTCGACAAGAAGAACGGCCTGATCGCCGACGAGGCGCAGGGCGTCGGCACCGTCGACCACACGCCGGTCTATCCGCGCGAGGTGATCAAGCGCGCGCTCGAACTGTCGGCCTCCGCGATCATCCTGGTCCACAACCATCCGTCGGGCGATCCCACGCCATCGCAGCAGGACATCAAGATGACGCTCGAGATCATCGCGATCGCCAAGCCGCTCGGCGTCAACGTGCACGACCACATCATCGTGGGAAGGCAGGGCCACGCGTCGCTGAAGGGGCTGCGGCTGATTTGAGGGACGGGCGAGATCGATCCCTATCAGGATTATCCCTTCGCCCCGCTTGCGGGGAGAAGGTGGCCGAAGGCCGGTTGAGGGGCCGCCACACCACGACGGCGGTCTTGCTGCAGCGCGCCACCCGTCGAAATAAGCTAGGCCTATTCTCGCTCGAGGCCGCCCCTCATCCGCGCTTCGCGCACCTTCTCCCCGCAAGCGGGGCGAAGGGCCCAGTCTCCTGTGTTCGATGAAAATCAGGGCTGTTCGGGCGCTTATCTGTGCCGCCACGCGGAAATTTTTTCGGATGCGCCCACCTCGGTTCGAGCGCACACCGCCGCCCGCAACCGCCATTAACCTTGCCAGCCGCCTCCAGATGCGGACATTGGGCCGAGATGGATGCTTCTCCTCCCGTAACGCCGCCCCGGGCCGCATCGCGTCGGTTTGGCGTGTTCGGCCACAAGGCGTTCGCGACGATCTGGGTCGCCAATCTCGCAGCGCTCACCGGCGTCGCGATGTACGACACCGTATCAGGCTGGATGATCCTGAAGTTCGGCCCGGATCCGGCCTGGGTCTCCATGCTGCGCGTAGCGATCGACCTGCCGATATTTCTGGTCACCCTGCTGGCCGGCGCCGCCTCCGACATTTTCGATCCCCGCCGCATTCTTATCGGCGCCTCCGTGGCGGTGGCGGGCCTGACCGCGATCTTCGCGTTGCTCGCCACTTACGATCTCGTGAATTCGGCAATGCTGCTCGCCAATACCTTTCTGATCAGCACCGCGCTGTCGGTCGCCGCGCCGGCATGGCTGGCGATTGCCCCGCAGCTCGTGGCGCCCGAGGAACTGCCGGGCGCCATGGCGGCCAATGGCATCAGCTTCAATCTGAGCCGCGCGATCGGGCCGGCGCTAGGCGGCCTCGCCATCAACGCACTCGGCGTCTCCGCGCCGCTCGCCTTCCTCATCGCCGGCAACCTCGCTGTCTGGGCGGCGCTCTCGCGCTGGCGCCCGCCGACGCCGCCAAGCACGGGACTGCCAACCGAACGGTTGACGAGCGCGATGCGCATCGGTCTGAGACACGCCTTCAACAACCGCCCGTTTCTGGTGACGATTGGCCGCACGGCGGCGATCTATCCGTTCGCCGCCGCCTATTGGGGCTTGTTGCCATTGGTGGCTGCGCGCATCGAAAAGGGTGCCGGCTTTTATGGCAATTTGCTCAGCGTGATCAGCATCGGCTCGATCCTCGGCTCGATCGCTCATCGCTGGCTGCGGGCGCGGTTTGGTTTTGATGAGATCGTCGCTTTCGGTTCGCTCGCGACGGGGCTGGCGCTTGCTGGATTCGCTTTCGCTCATGCCGAATGGGCGGTCATTCTCGCCAGCCTGGTCGCCGGCGCCGGCTGGTTGATGGTGCTGTCGAGTCTTTACGCGGCGGCCGAGCGAACGCTCGCCGCGTGGGTGCGCGCGCGCGGTCTTTCGGTGTTTCTGACGGTCGTGTTTGCGGCGATGACTTTGGGCAGCGCTTTCTGGGGCTATGTCGCGCGTTGGCAGGGCCTCGACTTCGCGCTCAGCGTCGCCGCAGCGGGGGCTATCGCCGGCGTGCCGCTGAGCTGGCGCTGGCGCATGAACGCCGCCGCGCTGGTTGACCTGACGCCCTCCGGCCATTGGCGCATGCCAGAAACGGCGGGCGAAATCGAAAACGGCCGCGGCCCGGTTCTGGTCAAGATCCGCTATCAGATCGATCCCACCAAACGGGTCGAATTCCTGCGCGCCATGGATGAACTCGGTTTTGAGCGCCGCAGCGACGGCGCCTTTGGTTGGGGCATTTTCGAGGACGCGACCGCGACGGGACGTTATGAAGAAGCCTATCTGATCGAATCGTGGTTGGAACTCATGCATCTGCGCGAACGCGTCACCCATGCGGACCGACAACTCGAGAATGAGATCCGAGAGTTTCTGGTCGCCGCGCCGGAAATCGAATTCCTCGTCTTCGCGCAGCCCCGGCGCGGCCTGTTTGCGCCGCGAACCGCCGCGTCAGAAGGGTAAGGCATGAGAGTGCATGTGCTCTACGCGCATCCCTCGCCGATGAGCTTTGTCGGCGCAGTTCACGTGCGCGCCGTCGAAGTCTTGCGCGCGGGCGGCCACGAGGTCGACGACCTCGACCTTTATGCGGAGAACTTCGACCCCGTGCTGAGCCGCGCTCAATTCGCCAGCTACGTCGACGTCGAACGCAATACGGCCGAAGTCGAAACGTACGTGCAGCGGCTGCGCGCGGCGGACGCGCTCGTGTTGGTCTATCCTGTCTGGTTCGACGGACTGCCGGCGATCCTGCAGGGCTATTTTCAGCGCGTTTTTCTACCGGGCGTAGCGACCGTTATTGATGGCGACGGCCTGTTCCATCGCAATCTTGACAACCTGCAGCGCCTGGCGGCCGTTTGTGCCTACGGCGAGAGCGAAGCGCGACGTGGCCGCGAAAGGCGACCCGCCTTGCCGCTTCGTGCGAGACAACATCGGCGTGCTGATAAGGCCCGGCGGCCCATTCGAATATATTGCGCATCACGACATGAACTTTCCCGACCCGGACCGCCGCACGGCGTTCCTGCAGCGGGTCGAGCGGGCGTTCGCGGCCTGGTGAACTTTACGAGGCGACGGGGTCGGCCATTTCCTTGGTGCAGCCGAACACTTCCTTCGGCTCGCCGACGCCGCGCAATGTGAACTGCCCGAGCGACTTCAACCGTCCCTCGCATTCGGTCACCGCCGAGCGGGCGAAGCGCGAACTCATCAGCAGGCGGCGCCCGAGCGGCTCGCACAGCTTCTCAAGCCGCGCGACCTCGTTGACCGCGGGACCGACGGCGGTGAAATCGAGCCGGTCGACCGCGCCGAAGTTGCCATACATCACCTCGCCGACATGCAGCGCGATATCGACGCTCGCGAACGGCAGCCCCGCCGTCATGCGTTCCGTCCGACGCTGCTCGAGCAGAACGGTCGCCTCTTCAGCAGAATTCGAGCGCCATTCGGCAGGTGAAGGCCTCGTCTCCTTCCTCGAACGGAAAGATCGCCAGCACGCGCGTCGCCGATGAACTTCAGCACGTGGCCGCCGCGCGAGCGCATCGGCGCAATCAGCGCCTCGAAGATGTCGTCGAGCATTTCGATCACTTGCGGGCCGGGCGTGACGTCGGTGAGCTTCGTGAAACCCCGCACATCCGCGTAGAGCAGGGCGGCGCGCAGCCCGTCCGTGACGCCGCGCATGACCGAGCCGGCGTGAACGCGCTGGGCGGCGTGCTCGCCGAGATAGGTGCGCAGCAGGTTCGTCGCGATCTGGTGGCCGGCATGGGCCTTCAGTGCGAGCGACACCGCCGGCAATGTCGTCTGGATCAGCTCGATTTCCTCATCGGCGAAGCCATCGGGCGCATCGGTCGTGAACGAATACAGCACGCCCTTGCCATGCGCGGGATCGCCATGTTCTCCGAACACGGAGATCGCCGCGTAGTAATCCGTCGCGCCTTCGGAGTGAAATTCCTCCAGCGCGGGAAAGTCGCGTTGATCCGGCCCGAGCAGCAGCCGGCGGCGCAGAAAGGGGTCGCGCTCGCCGTGCTGCGCCCGCGTGATCAATTGATTGAACGGGCTGTTGATAAACGCCTCCGAGACCACGCCATCGCGCAGGAACACCTGCACGTTGAGCGCATTGGCCTTCCGACGCCAAGTATAGCCGTAACCGCTCCATTGAGGGTGCAGGGTCGGTGTCGAAACATGACCGCGCAGCAGGCGGACTCCGTGAGCGACGAGGTTGCGGCAATAGCCGTCAAACAGCGGCTCCGCGCCCGCGCCGCGAAGTCCGAGGTCGGTCGCCCATTTGTAGATCTCGACCACCGGACGCGCGGCCGGATGGTCGAAAGCGACATCGAGTTCGGTTCGGGGCGGCGCTTGCAGCGTAGAAACACTCATCTGCCGTCTCCTAGGGCGCCCAAAGGGGCTCGCCCCGGCTTTCGCCCTTGGCGATATCAAGTTTGTGGCGCCGCAACATGACGCCGAGGCGCTCAGATAGGAATGGCGATCCCGACCTGCAACCTGCCGCGCCTTAGGCGGCGATGCGCGCCAGTAGACGCTTGATGTTGTCGCGCGCCGCGTCCTCGTAGATTTCGTGCAGGGTCGGCGTGCGGTAAATTCTCGGCGCGTCCAGTAGCCCGGTCAGAAAGTGCTTCTGGCCCTTGCGCCAGTCCGGGTCGGAAATCTGCGCAGCCTCGCGTCGCAGGCAGGCCGTGTTGTGGTCGAAGTTTTCCACCGTTTCGCCGAGCGGCGTGAGATCCAGATCGAGCACCCAGACCCGGGCGCGCTCCCTGAGTACGGCGCCGTTGCCCCGCGGCGGGTGCTCGACGTCGAAAGCCGGATGATACGCCATGTGGTCCGCGGTGGCGCGGATCGTGCCGGCGACCCAGTCCTTGTCCCGCTCGGGCAGATCGGCGTCGTGACTGGCGGCCAGCCAGTAATCGGCGGAGCGGTCCTCGTTGTCACGCCTTTTCATGTCGTAGACGCTGTCGTGATAGGCGATCGCGCAGGCGATCAGCTTTTCGATTTCCGGCCCGTCGAACCCTTCGGCGGCCGCGTGCCGGCGGTGCCGGCGCCACAATTGGGCGAGATGTTTGGTGGTATGGTAATAGCGTCCCCTCGCCTCCATGGCCGCCGCCAGCTCGTCCTTGGCGCGTGCGCTGACCGGCGCCAGCGATATCAACTCGCTGAATTCTATGGGAATTGCGTGGCGCGCTTCGGTCAGCAAGGCAGAATTCCGAACCCTCTGGGGCAGGCCGAAACCTGCTCATCGACAGATTGCACACGAAATCCATTAAAAAATCAAAGTGTGGTCTCCGGCGCCGGGCGCAAGGGGCCCGAATCATCCGGGGGCCGGCGGCGAGGGAAAGAAATAAAAATAGGTCAGCAGGATTTGGGTCATCACGATCAGAACCAGCGCGATCATGTAGCTGATCTGCAACGACAGCGATTTCCAGAACAGGATGCGCGCCAGCAGGGCGCAGCGCATCGGCAACTCCGCCTTCTCGCCTTCGCTGTCGAGCGCGACCAGAAATACGTCGGGATGGGCGCGATGCAGCAGAGGAAAACCCGCTCGGCCGGTCCTCGGAAAGCGCGGATAGACCGTGAACAGCAGGCAAAAGAAGATGACCAGGAAGGGACTGACCAGCAGCGGCACAAACAGAAAGGCCGGATACAGGGACCGGTACCCGACCACGGTCGCCATCATGGTGGCCGTGAACAGAACGCCTACGAAAGCCTTGGCGTCGGTGTTGCGGATCGCTTCGGTGTAGCCGGCGGCGACGTTGCGGTAATGAGCGCTCGGATCCATCTCGGCGTCCCTCTCAGAGCCAGATGTAAAATAGCAGGACGATCGTGATCACGATGCTGACCATCGAGATCAGGAAGGCCGCCCGCAGAAACTGCGTCTTCCAGAACAGGATCTCCGACAGCACCGCGCAGCGCATCTTGAGGATTTCCACCTCAGCTTCGGCTGCGTCGACAGGATTGAAATCCTCGGGCTGCGCGGACGGCGAGACCACGAAATTCTTGCGGCCGCGCTTCGGATAGCGCGGCATCAGCACGACCAGCAGGCAGAAATAGACGACCAGGAACGGCAGCATCACAATCGGGATCGGCAGCCAATTCGGAAACTTTGCGTAGGATCCCAGTACGGGGCCCATCATGAAAGCTACGAACAGGATGCCGATATTGGCCTTGAAGTCGCTGACCCGGATGGCGTCCGTATAGCCGGCGATCAAGTTGCGAAAGGGCACGGTGTCGGCCGGATTGGTGCTCATTCGCCCGTCTGAGTTTGAGGCGGCCCCCTTGCCGCCTGCATGGGCATTGTCCGAAAGCGACCGGTTCTGTCAACCGCGCGGCACCGCAGTCGTCGTTTGACGGCAGGCGCGAAACGGCGAACAAATGGCGTCGAGGCGCTTCGAAGCGAGGTTCGGGATGAGCGGGGACCATGACCACGCTGGCGAACGGTGGAAGCACGACGGCGTACGGGTGATCAGGGGCGACCAACTGGACCCGAACACCGCGCAGACGCCGGGCATGTTTCGGCAGTCGGCGATCGATCGCGCGCGGGTGGGCGCACAGCGTATCTGGGCGGGAACAGTCAGCATCGCCGCCAACGCCAAGACCGGCGTCCACCACCACGGCGAACTGGAAAGCGTGATCTACGTGGTGAAGGGGCGAGCGCGGATGCGCTGGGGCGAGCGGCTCGAATACGTGGCGGAAGCCGGCCCCGGCGACTTCATCTTCGTGCCGCCGTTCGTTCCCCATCAGGAAATCAACGCGGACCCGACGCAGCCGCTGGAATGCGTACTGGTGCGCTCGGACAACGAAGCGGTCGTCGTCAACATTACCGACGTGGATCCCGTCGAGAAGCCGGAGTCGGTGTACTGGATCGACCCGATCCACAAAGGCGCCGACTAAGGGGTGGGACCTTGTCGTCCCCGCGAAAGCGGGGGTTTGACTCGAAGGGAAGGGGAGCCGTCTGATGGAAGCATCGACCCAATCGGCGCCCGAAAGCCTCGAAGCCACCGCCGCGTGGCTGGTCGATGGCGCGCGCTCCGCTGTCAGCTCCCAGGACGTCCTGCAGGAACTCTGCGAACGCCTTGTCGCTGGCGGCCTGCCGGTCTGGCGCGTCGCGGTGTTCATCCGCACCCTGCACCCAAGCATCATGGGACGGATGTTCCTGTGGCGGCAGGGCGCAAAGGTCGAGGTGCTCGCGGCGCCCTACCAGATGGCGACCGACCAGGCGTTTCGCCTCAGCCCGATCGTGCGCGTGGCGGAGACCGGCGAGACGATCCGGCGGCGCATCTGCGAGCCCGATTGCCCGCTCGACTTTCCAATCCTGAAAGACCTCGCGGCCGACGGCGTGACCGAATATCTGGCCGCGCCGCTGAACTTCACCGACGGCGAACGCCATATCGCGACCTTCACCACCCAGCGCGAGAACGGATTCTCGTCGCAGGACCTCGCCGATCTCGGGCGCATCCTGCCGGCTTTGGCGCGCGTCGCCGAGGTGCGCGGGCTGCGGCGCGTGGCGATCAATTTGCTCGACGCCTATGTCGGCCACGACGCGGGCGAAAAAATCCTTGCGGGCAAGATCCTGCGCGGCGGCGCGGAAACGATCCGCGCCGCAATCTGGCTGTCCGATATGCGCGGCTTCACCAAGCTCGCCGATCAGGCGCCGCCGGAGCGCGTGCTCGAGCGGCTGAACGCGTTCTTCGACTGCCTCGCGCCCGCGATCGAGCAGCACGGCGGCTCGGTGCTGAAGTTCATGGGCGACGGCCTGCTGGCCATTTTCGCGGCGAATGGCGACGTCTCCGACGACGACGCCCGAGCGCGCGCGCTGGCCGCCGCGCAACTGGCGCGGGAGAATGTCGAGGCGTTCAATGCGGACGGCGGCGCTGAGCCCTATGGCGCGCTGCGTTTCGGGCTCGCGCTGCATTTCGGCGAGGCTTTGTATGGCAACATCGGCGGCGGCTCGCGGCTAGACTTCACCTGCATCGGTCCCGCGATCAACCTCGCCGCGCGCGTCGAGAAGGTCGCCAGCCGCCTGGGGCGCACGGTCGTCGCCTCGCGCGCCTTCGCCGAGCCGCTGAAGGAGAAGTTCGTCTCGCTCGGTGTGTTTGAGCTGGCCGGTTTTCAGGCGCCGCAGGAACTGTTTGGGCTGCCCGACGAGGCGGCGTAACTACCCTTCTCCCGCTCGCGGGAGAAGGTGGCGCGAAGCGCCGGATGAGGGGCGCCTGCGTCGCCATGACGTCCGCGGAGCCTCTACGCTGATACAACTTAAAACACCAAACTACCCTCATCCGGCCTTCGGCCACCTTCTCCCGCTCGCGGGAGAAGGGCTCACCTCCGCAACGTCCCCTCCACCACGGCAATCGCGAACGCATAAATCCTGGCGACTTCGTCGAGACGGTCGAACCGACCCGGCGCGCCGCCGTGGCCGGCGCCCATCGCCGTCAGCAGCAGGATCGGGCCGCCGCCGGTCATCGTGGCGCGCAGCCGCGCCACCCATTTCGCCGGCTCCCAGTAGGTCACGCGCGGGTCGGCGAGGCCGGCGAGCGCGAGGATGGCGGGATAGGGCTGCGGCTTGACGTTGTCGTAGGGCGAGTAGGAGCGGATCGCCTCGAACGCGGCGCGGTCGCGGATCGGATCGCCCCATTCGAGCCATTCTGGCGGCGTCAGCGGCAGGCTCTCGTCGAGCATCGTGTTGAGCACGTCGACGAACGGCACGTCGGCGACGATGCCCGGCATAGAGCTCCGGCGCCTGATTGGCGATCGCGCCCATCAGCATGCCGCCGGCGCTGCCGCCATGCGCAACGATCCGCCGGCGATCGGCGTAGCCGTGCGCGATCAGATGCCGGGTCGCGGTGAGGAAATCGCCGAACGTGTTGGGCTTGTGAGCGAGCTTGCCGTCCTCGTACCAGCGAAAGCCCTTGTCGGTCCCGCCGCGCACATGGGCGATCGCGTAGACGAAGCCGCGATCAACCAGCGAGAACCGGTTGGGCGAGAAGCTGGCGGGCATCGCGTGGCCGTAGGCGCCGTAGCCGTAGATCAGCAGCGGCGCCGTCCCGTCGAGTTTTGTCTCGCGCTTTCTCAGCACCGACACGGGAATGCTTTCGCCGTCCGCGGCCAACGCAAGCAGGCTTTCGACGACATAGTTGGAGCTTGCAAACCCGGGCGGCTCCATCTGTTTCTTGATCAGTCGACGCTCGCGCGTCGCCATGTCGTAATCGTAGGTCTCCTGCGTTGACGCCATCGTCGAGTAGGTGAAGCGCAGCACGCTGGTTGCAAACTCGTAGGACGCGATCGAAGCGCAGCTCATAGGTCGGCGCCTCGAACGCGACGTCGTGGCTCGCGCCATTTGTGAGATCGATGACGATCAGGCGCGGCGCGCGTTCGCCGCGCGTCAGCAGCGCGAGATGATTCTCAAACAGCGACGCCGCCTCGATCAGCCGCCCGTCTTCGGTCGGCAGGAACGGCGCGCCAGTTCGCCTCCTGCGGATCGTCCGGCGGCGCGGTCATGATCTGGAAGTCGAGCGCGCCCCCCGCTGTTGGTGCGGATGTAGAACGCGTCGCCGTGGTCCATCGGATGGTAGCGCAGCCCCGGCCGGCGCGGCGCCATGAGGCGCGGCGGCGCCTCGGGCGCGTCGAGATCGACGATCAGCGCTTCGGTCGCGTCGTGGCCGTGGATCGACAGGAACGCGCGCTTGCCCAGCCGCGTCGAGCTGAGCGACAGGAACCACCCGAGGTCTTTCTCTTCATAGATCAGCGCATCGGATTCTACCGGCGCGCCGAGCCGGTGCAGCATGACCCGCCAGGGGCGGTGGTTCTCGTCCTGCAGCACGTAGAGAAACGCCGCGCCATCGCGCGTCCAGACCGCCTCGCCGGTCGTGTTCGGGACGCCGTCGGGCAGGTCGGCGCCCGTTTCGAGGTCGCGCACCTGGATCAGGTGCATCTCGGAGCCCCGGTCGTCGGAGCTCCAGGCGAGCCGGCGATGGTCGGGGGTCGGCGTCGCCGGGCCGAGGTCGAAGAAGGCCTTGCCCGCGGCCAGCGCGTCGCCGTCGAGAAGGATCTGCTCTGCGCCGCCGTCGCGCGGGATGCGGCAGACGAGCCGATGCTGGCCGCCCTCGCGGAAGCGCGAATAATAGCTCCACGGACCGTTCGGCGCCGGCGGGTCGCTGTCGTCCTCCTTGAGACGCGCGCGCATTTCCGCCTTCAGGATGTCGCTGCAGGTCCTGGGTCGGCGCCAGCAGCGCGTTCGCGTAGGCGTTCTCCGCCTCGAGCAGTTCGCGGATGTCGGCGGGCAGCGCAGATTTGTCGGCCAGCACCTCGCCGCCAGTTTTCGGCGCGAATCCACGCATAATCGTCGCTCCAGGTCTCGCCCTGCGCGCTCGCCGTGTGATGTCGACGGTCGGCTTTCGGCGGGAGGAGCGGTTCCGACATAGCGACGGCCCCCCGCTCAGTCGTCGACCGCGATCATCACGTCCGAGGCCTTGATGACGGCGCTGGCAGGCTTGCCGACCTCGAGGCCGAGCGCCTTCACCGCTTCGTTGGTGATGGACGCGGTGACGACGGCGCCTTGCGCCACTTCGATTTTCACATTCGCCGTCGTGGCGCCGAGGGTGATGGCGACGACCTTGCCGGGAAGTACGTTGCGCGCCGATATTTTCATGACGACAATCCTGTGCTGAGTTCGTTGCGGATCGAATTGCTTGTAGCAGGAACCGCGCCGCAACTGCGGGGTTCCGATGTCTACTTACGCTATCCGCAGCGACATTTCAGCGCTCAGAGATCGCGCCGCTTATGGCTTTGCGAGGCCGCCGACGATCTGGCTCGCCGGCGCATTGTTCGTCGCGCTGGCCGCTGAGTTCGCGTAAAAGGCGCGCTTGGCCTTGTACATCAGGCCATCGGCGCGCGTGACCACGTCTTCGAGCCGTTCCCCGGCGCTGGCGGTCGCAATGCCGACAGCGAGGCTCAACGGCGATCCTGAATAAAATTGATTGTTGAGTTCGACCACCTTGCGGATCTGATCGACGATCGCAGCGCCGCCTCTTTCGTCGGTCGCGGGAAGCAGCACGGCAAATTCGTCGCCGCCAATGCGGGCCGCGTGGGATGGCGCCCTGACCGCTTCCTTCAGCACCTCGCCGGCGCGCCGGAGCATCTCGTCGCCGGCCGCATGTCCGAGACGGTCGTTGACAGCTTTGAGGCCGTTGAGATCTGCGATGATGATGGTCGTTGGCCACAGATTGGCGGAGCGCTGCAGGCGGTTGAGCTCATCGACATAAAACGAGCGATTGTAGAGTTTTGTCAGGACGTCGTGCTTGCCGAGGAATTCGAGATAGGCCTCCGCCCGCTTGCGCGCCGTGATGTCCGTCAGCGCGATCTGCGCCAGCGACCAATCGTGTTCGTAGCCCGGGAGCACCGAAAACTGCATGTGCAGATTGAGTTCGTCACCGTTGAGCGAATAGTTGACGACTTCGCGCTGCTGGAAAAGCTTGCCTTGCCAGAGGTCGATCAACTGCTCGCGGAAGTGCGGCAGCATCGCGTCGCGAAAGATCTCGGGCAGGCGCAGCAGCAGCGTCGGCATGTCGCTGGCGCCAAACAGCTGCAGCGTGTGCCTGTTGACCTCGATGATACGGATCTCCCGCAAGCAGCGCGCGACGAATTCCGGATGAACGTCGGTGAAAGTGCGGAAGTCGACGATTCCGCACCGGCGCGCCTCGTCGATGAGCGTCCTTGATGCTGCTGAAATCCTCGACCCAGAGCGACACCGGCGAATGATCGAACAAGCCCCTTGCATATGTTTCACTGGACGCCAGGCGCCGGCGCGCGCTTTCTCGCTCGGTGACGTCGTCGATCGCCACCAGCACGCGCGCCCAGTCGGACTCGTATCCCGGCAGGATGCGGCCTTCGAGCTGGATGTCGAGCCGCCGTCCCGACAGCGTGTAATTGGTCGCATGGCTGGAAAACTGCGTGCGGCCTTCCCAGAGCTGCACCAGCTCCTCGAGCAGGCTCATCAGCATGTCGTCGCGGAAAACGCGCTCGAGGTTGGCGACCAGACGAACGAGATCGTCCGCTTCATAGAGCGACAGCGTCTTGGCGTTGACCTTGATGACGCGAATGAGCGCGGCGCACGCCTTTACGCGCCCGAGATCCTGTTGGAGATAGTCGCGCAGCGAGACGACGCCTTCCGCCCGCCAGGCGTCGAACTGGATCTTGAGGCCGCTATAATCCTCAAGCCAGAGCGACATCGGCGTCAGATCGAACGCCTCCACGCCGTCTGCCGCCGCCGGAGGTTTGATGGCGGCGTTCGGCAGAGGGCGCATGGGTGCCTTGTTGGTGGAGGACTGAGATCAGCGCCATAGTTGCGTGTCCGCAGTTAATAAACGACGAAGACCGTTTTTAACCGGTCGGCGTCAGTTGCCGCGGTCGAGCGAGAAGCCGAAATCGCCGTCGATCCAGGTGTCGCGATCGCGCGCTATCGCCTGCGGCGGCAGGGTCGGATTTGAGACTGCGACGCCGGGCGTCGTCGTCATCGCGGTGCCGATCGCCATGAACTCGACCAGTCCGCTGCCGATCTCGGCGATGTAGGTTTTCACGCCGATGACTTCCGCCGCGCCCAGCGCATCGGCCTCGCTCTTCAGCCGTTCGACCGCGATCTCGCGCGCGTTGTGGATCATTTGAGTGAGTTCGTTGATCTCCCCCTTCACGAACGACTTGAAGGCCGAGAGAAAGCCGCCAACGATGCCGAGCGAATAGATCGAGGTCGACATCAGCAGTTTTACCGGCGCGTAGCCGAGGCTCGTCATCGCCCATAGTTCTTCGCCCGTCAGATCGCTGGTGACGGGATTGGCGATCGTGGAACTCGGCAGCGCAGCGTTGAACGTCGCCGTGCCCGACATCATCATTTCGTGCAGGCCCGCCCAGGGCTGGATGACGGTGCGAATTCCGACCACGGCGTTGGCGCGATCTCGCCGCGCTTCCGCGACGACCCGGTCGAGCGCGGCATGGCGCGTGTGGTTGAACACATCGCTGAATTCGCGGATTTCGCCGCGCCCCAGCGTCTTCAGCGTGCCGAGGATGCCGCCGCCGACGCCCATCGAATAGGCGACATTGCCGAATACGTGCTGGATCGGCAGATAGCCGGCGTCCATGTGGCAGTAGAGTTCCTGCGCGTCGCCCGCGCTGGTGAACAGGCCGTCGGAGGCGCCGTTGGCGTGGACGCAGGAACCGACAAACAGGAACTCCGTGTTGCCGCCGAACGAGCGCAGTTCGCTCGTTACCCCCGCCACCCCGGATGCGCCTTCGCGCACCGCCTCCTGCGTCATCCGTTCGAGCGCCGCCAGCGCGCCCCTGATGGATCGCCTCCGTCACCTGCGGCACCTCGCCGCCGAGAATATTGCCGAGCCCCGCGCCCAGCGAGCCCAGAAAGCCCATCGAATTGACGCTGTTGCCGATGACGAGCTCGCCCGGCCGATATTTCTTCAGCGCGAGACAATAGATTTCGTTGCCGGAAAGACCTGTGACCTTCGCCATTGTATGCCCCCTGCCGCCGGAAACTGTCCCCGTCGCCTCCAACAATAGGGTCAATTGATTTAAAGATCTTTCGAGACCGTATTGCTTAAAGCACGTAATTCAGCGGTTTGCCCCTTCGCGCCGCAAGCGGAGCGAAGGGTTGTTCCACGTCCGCTAGTTGCGATTGAAGCGCTGGAAAGTGGCTCTAGCCGGAAAGCAGCGAAACGTAAGCCGCAAGCGTGCGGTCTTTCATCTGAGTCAAAGAAAAGTTGCGCTCCACGTGGGCGCGCGCCCGCCAGGCGATCGCCTCGCGCGCGCTGGCGCCCAGATCGAGCACGGTCTGCAAGGCGTCGGCGAGGGCTTGCGGGTCGGCGGGCGGCATGCGCCAGCCGGTGCGCTCCTCGGGAACGCAATCGGGCGGCGCCAGCACGGTCTCGGGCACGGCGCCGAGGTCGCTGACGACGGCGAGCGCGCCCATCGCCTGCGCCTCGACGGCGCTGCGGCCAAAAGCTTCCGGCTCGGTCGAGGGCGCCGTGACGACGCTCGCGGCGAGCAACGCGGCCGGCATGTCGACGCAATGGCCGACCCGGGTGACGATTTCCTTCAGTCCGAGCCGCGCGATCAGCGCATCGAGCTCTCTGCACATAGCCGTCGCGCCCCTGCGCGTCGCCGGCGAGGATGTAGCGCACGTCGGTGAAGCCGCGCTGGCTGAGCAGCTTCGCCGCCTCGATCAGCACTTTCTGGCCCTTCCAGTCGGTGAGGCGCGCGGCGAGCAGCACGATCCGCTCGTGCGGCGCGACGCCCCAGGATTCGCGCAGCCGCGCGACCCGGGTGCGATCGACCGCGATCGGCGAGAACGCCCGCAGGTCCGCGCCGCGCGGGATGACGCAGAGTTTCGATTTCGCGAACGGATAGAGCGCGGCGATCTCGATCGGCGGTATATTGCGAATTGGCGATGACGAGGTCGCCCCTCGCCATCACCGAATTGTAGCCGAGTCTTGAGCGGTGACCGGCCGCGAGTAGGCGCCATGATAGGTGGTCACCAGCGGCCGGTCCGCGGCATGGGCGGCATAGAGCGAGACCCAGGCCGGCGCGCGCGAGCGCGCATGCACGATGTCGACCCGTTCGCGAATGATGAAGCGGGCGAGCTTGCGCATATTGAAGAACATCGCGATCGGGTTCTTGCTGGCCGCCGGGAACGGGATCAGCACGCCGCCAACCGCCTGCAGGTCGCTCGCCATCCGCCCGCCCTCCGAGGCGACGAGCGCGCGCGCTCCCGCAGCGACCAGCGCTTCGGCGATGTCGATCGTGGTGCGTTCCGCGCCGCCCGCATCGAGGCGCGGGATCACCTGCAGCACCGAGCGCCCGGCGAGGCTCGGGCTGGTGTGGCCGAACGGGGCGAAAGCCGTCGACATCAAGTCCTCGGCGCAAGAGACAGGTTGACGCGCAGCCGCGCGTTGCGAAGTGTCGGCAAACGAATCATCGGAGCGATTGAACCTTGAAAGACGGGGAACCGCAATTTCGGCGCGTCGGCGCCGACAGCCGCCCAATCGCTTTCCGGCGCCGGGAAGCGACCAAGCCAGGGCAGCCGGGCGTCGTCTGGCTGGGCGGCTTCAAGTCGGACATGGATTCGACCAAGGCGACCGCGCTCGACGCCCATTGCGCCGCCACCGGGCGGGCGTTCCTCCGGTTCGATTATTCCGGCCACGGCCTCACCGGCGGCGACTTCGAACTGGGCACGATCTCCCGCTGGCTCGAAGAGGCCAAGCAACTGGTCCTGAACGAGACCCATGGGCCGCAAGTGATCGTCGGTTCCTCGATGGGCGGCCACATCGCCCTGCTGCTGGCGCGCGAATTCGCCGAACTGCAGGAAATCGCACGGCTGAAAGGCTTTGTGCTGATTGCGCCGGCCGTCGATTTCACCGAGGCGCTGCTGTGGGCGAGCCTGCCGGCGGAGGTGAAGCGCATCATCGAGACCGAGGGGGCCTGGCGGCGCCCGTCGGCCTATGGCGCCGATCCCTACGTATTTACGCGCGCGCTGATCGAGGACGGGCGACGGCACCTGCTGCTGGGCGGTATCATCCGCAGCTACGCGCCGGTGCGCATCCTGCAAGGGCCGGCTCGACCCCGATGTCCCGTTCGGCCATGCGCTGAAGCTGATGGAAAGGCTGGCGTCCGACGAGGCGACGCTGACGCTGGTGCGCGACGGCGATCACAGGTTGTCGCGGCCGGAGGATCTGGAACTGCTGATGCACGCGGTCGATGCGATGTGCGAGTGAAGGCAGGTGCGCGACCCTCGCCGTCATGGCCGGGCTCGTCCCGGCCAAGACGAGCCCGGAGACGTCGTAGACTCCCGCCGAAAGCCTCGCCTCCGCGACTATCTCCTTCCGGCGCGCGCGGTTTCGCGCTAGAAAGCGTCATCGTCCTTCTGGAGCCCCTTTATTTGACCAGGTCCGCCGTGTCCGCCGCCAATGCGCGTCGCGTGTTCATCAAGTCCTTCGGCTGCCAGATGAACGTCTACGACTCGCAGCGCATGGCCGACGTTGCGGGCCAGGAGGGCTTTTCCGAGACGGAGACGATCGAGGACGCCGATCTCGTCGTCCTCAACACCTGCCACATCCGCGAGCGCGCCTCCGAAAAGATCTATTCCGAACTCGGCAAGATCCGCGAACT
Source organism: uncultured Pseudomonadota bacterium (assembly GCA_963771455.1). GTDB lineage: Bacteria > Pseudomonadota > Alphaproteobacteria > Rhizobiales > Beijerinckiaceae > Roseiarcus. Next base: position 198,407 of record CAVYTP010000011.1, on the reverse strand, counting down.
CAAGGCAGAACGCGCCGCGCAGGGGCGCGAGACGACGCTGGTCGTCGCCGGCTGCGTCGCGCAGGCCGAGGGCCGGGAAATCCTGCGCCGGCAGCCCGCCGTCGATCTCGTCGTCGGGCCGCAGAACTATCACCGCCTGCCGGAGCTGCTTCAAGGGCGCGCTGCGCAAAGGTCGTCGACACCGATTTTCCGCTCGAGGACAAGTTCGACCATCTGCCGCCCGCAAGCCGCGAGGCGGTGCGCGCCCGCGGCGTCTCGGCGTTCGTCACCGTGCAGGAAGGCTGCGACAAGTTCTGCTCGTTCTGCGTCGTGCCCTACACGCGCGGGTTCCGAAATCTCGCGGCCGGTCGCCAAGGTGCTCGAGGAAATCGCGCGGCTTGGCCGACGCCGGCGCGCGCGAATTCACGCTGCTCGGCCAGAACGTCAACGCCTATCACGGCCTCGACGAGCGCGGCCGCGAGGCGACGCTCGCCGACCTGCTCGCGCGCGCGGCGCGGCTGCCGGGCGTGCTGCGGCTGCGCTACACGACCTCCCATCCGAACGACATGGACGAGGAGCTGATCCGCGCCCACGCGGAGAACGACAAGCTCGCGCCGTTCCTGCATCTGCCGGTGCAATCGGGCTCAGACCGCATCCTCGACAGCGATGAACCGCCGGCACACCGTCCGCGACTACCTCGACATCGTTGCGCGGTGCGCAGGGCGCGGCCCGACATCGCGTTTTCCTCCGACTTCATCGTCGGCTTCCCCGGCGAGACCGACGCCGATTTCGAGGCGACGCTGGCGCTGGTGCGCGAGGTCGGCTTCGCCTCGTCCTACGCGTTCAAATATTCGCCGCGGCCCGGGCACGCCGGCGGCCGACTCGAAGGAGCAGGTCGACGGAAGAGGTCAAGGCGGAGCGGCTGGCGCGCCTGCAGCAACTGCTCGAAGCGCAGCGCCAGGCCTTCAACCGCGCCACAGTCGGCGGCCGCTTCGACGTCCTGTTCGACAAGCCGGGCCGGCACGAAGGCCAGCTCATCGGCCGGTCGCCCTATATGCAGGCGGTCCACGCCGATCGTTCCGGCTTCGCGCATCGGCGAGATGACCGAAGTCGAGATTGTCGGGGTCAAGCCGAATTCTCTGGTCGCGGAAGTTGTCGCGTATGCGTCATGATCGTGGCGTCGACTGATGCGAGTGGAGACTCGCAAAACATGCATACCGGGCGCGCAGCTGACTTGGGCGCGTTCGTTCATCAGGCGGAGGCAGGGAGGCGGCGAATTTGAAGAGCTCTGAAACGACGTTGACGAAACAGGCTTCGATCCATGGCGAAAAGCGACCGACGCGAAGCCCCGCCCAACGAAATCGTCGCTTGCCTTCGACGACAATCGCCTCGCCTCGCTCGTGTTCGGCCATTACGACCAGAACATCGCCCAGCATCGAGCGCCGGCTCGGCGTCGTCGCCAACGCCAACGGCAATCAGATCCTGATCCGCGGCCCGAAGGAAGCGAGCGAACAGGCGCGCCGGGTGCTCGAGACGCTCTACGAGCGCGCCAAGCTCGGCCAGCCCGCCGGACACCGGCGACGTCGAAGGCGCCATCGAGGAGACCGCGCTTCAGGGCACGCTGTTCCCGGGCGAGATCGACACCGTCGCGCGACGCCTTCGACCAGATCAAGACCCGCAAGCGCGGCGCCGTGCGGGCGCGCAACGCCGCGCAGGACCGTCTATCTCGCGCGCTGCGCAGCCACGAACTGGTGTTCGCCGAAGGGCCGGCCGGCACCGGCAAGACCTGGCTCGCCGTCGGCCACGCCGTCTCGCTGCTCGAACAGGGCGTCGTCGAGCGGCTGATCCTGTCGCGCCCCGCGGTCGAGGCGGGCGAGCGGCTCGGCTTCCTGCCCGGCGACATGAGCGACAAGGTCGATCCCTATCTGCGCCCGATCTACGACGCGCTCTACGATTTCATGGAGGGCCGCGTCGTCGAGCGCGGCATGCAGACCGGCATGATCGAGATCGCGCCGCTCGCCTTCATGCGCGGCCGCACGCTGTCCAACGCGGCGATCCTGCTCGACGAGGCGCAGAACGCGACCTCGATGCAGATGAAGATGTTCCTGACCCGCCTCGGCGAGGGCTCGCGCATGATGATCAACGGCGATCCGACCCAGACCGATCTCCCGCCCGGCCAGACGTCCGGCCTCAGCGAGGCGATCGAACTGCTCAGCGGGCTCGAGGGCGTCGGCCATGTGCGGTTCCGGCACGGCGACGTCGTGCGCCACGATCTCGTGCGCCGGATCGTCGAGGCCTACGAGAGCGCAAAGCCGAAGACTGCCGCGAGGCCGCGCTCGGCGCGATGAGCGTCAAGGTCGAATTCGTGCGAGAGTTCGCAGCTGTGGCGCGGCGCCTTGCCGGCGCGCGCGCTGGCGCGGCGATGCGATCGCGCGCCGCCGTCGCCGAGAGCGGCGTCGAGCTGCGGCGGGGCGCGGAAGTCAGCGTTCATCTGGTCGACGACGCCGCGATCCGGGCGCTCAACGCGCAATGGCGCGGGAAGGACGAGCCGACCAACGTGCTGTCGTTCCCGGCCGCGAGCCCGCGCGGCTCGGCGACGCGCGGCTGCTCGGCGACATCGTCGTCGCTTTCGAGACCTTGGCGCGCGAGGCGGAGGACGAGGGCAAGACGCTGCCGGACCATTTCCGCCATCTCGTCGTCCACGGCTTCCTGCATCTCCTCGGGTTCGACCACGTCGAGCCGAGCCAGGCCGAGGCGATGGAAGCGCTGGAGCGCCGCGCGCTGGCGAGGCTCGGCGTCGCCGACCCCTACGCGGAGCGGGAACTCGAGGCGGCGACGCGATGAGCGACGCCCGAGCGCATCGGACAAGCGCGTCAGAAGGACGTCCACGGCGGCGGCCTGTTCGAGCGCCTGCGCGCGCTGCTCGGCCTCGGGCCCGGCTCGGTCCGCGACGATATCGAGGACGCGCTCGAAGACGCGGCCGAGGACGCCGACTTCACGCCGCAGGAGCGCGCGATCCTCAAGAACGTGCTCGGCCTGCACGACGTGCGCGTCGCCGACGTCATGGTGCCGCGCGCCGACATCATCGCGGTCGCCGCCGACACGCCGCTCAGCGAGGTGCTGCGCTGTTCCGCACCGCCGGCCATTCGCGCCTGCCGGTCTACGGCGAAACGCTCGACGATCCGCGCGGCATGATCCACATCCGCGATTTCGTCGACTTTCTGGCGTCCGAGCCGCGCTTCGGGCTCGCGCCCGAGCGACAGCGCCGTCGAGGCGCGCGCACGCGCCTGTCGGGGTCGGAGATCGGCATGTCGATGCCGCTGTCCGGCGCCGCGATCCTGCGGCCGGTGCTGTTCGTGCCGCCCTCGATGCCGGCGCTCGACCTGCTGGTGAAGATGCAGGCGTCGCGCACCCATATGGCGCTGGTGATCGACGAATATGGCGGCACCGACGGGCTCGTCTCGATCGAGGACGTCGTCGAGATCGATCGTCGGCGACATCGAGGACGAGCACGACGAAGCCGAGCGTCCCAAGGTCGCGACGGCGCCGACGGCGCCTTCTTCGTCGAGGCGCGCGCGCCGCTCGACGAAGTCTCGGAGGCGCTCGGCTTCGACTTCTCCGACGCTCGCCGAAGCCGAGGACGTCGACACGATCGGCGGCCTCGTCACCGCCCATGTGCGGGCGGCGTGCCGAGCCGCGGCGAGATCGTCACCGGGCCTCGGCGACTTCGAATTCGAAGTGCTCGACGCCGATCCCCGCCGCATCAAGCGGCTGAAAATCCATCCGCCGGCCAAGCCCGCCGCCGCGCCGGCCCGCTCGCCTCAGGAAGCCAAGGACAAAGCGGCGCGACGCAGCGTAACGACGCTTCGCGTCGACAAGCGCTTGCGGCTAGGGTCGGCGGGCTGATTCGTCTGATCGGATGCCGCGCCTTGTCCACGTCCGCGTTGCCATCCCGAGCTTCGCCGGGCCTGTTCGTCTCGCTCGCCTCGACTGTCATCCTGGCCTGGGGCTGGCAGCGGCGCATCCTTGCGCTCGCCGGCGGGGCGGTCGGCGCGCTGGCGATGCCGCCGTTCGGATTTTTCCCGGCGATCGTGGTCTCCCTGGTGCTCGCCGTCTGGCTGATCGACGGATCGGCCGACCACGACGGCGCGGTCGCCTGGCGGGCCAGCGCGCGCTCGGCGTTCTGGGTCGGCTGGTGGTGGGGTTTCGGGTATTTCCTCGCCTCGCTGTGGTGGCTGGGCGCCGCCTTTCTGGTCGACGCCGACCGCTACGCCTGGGCGCTGCCGCTCGGCGTCGTTGCTCTGCCGGCGGGGCTCGCGCTGTTTTCCGGCGTCGGCTTCGCGATCGCCCGGCTGGTTTGGCCGCACGGGCCGTTGCGCGTGCTCGCGCTGGCCTTCGGCCTCAGCCTCGGCGAATGGCTGCGGGCGGTGCTGTTTACCGGCTTTCCCTGGAACGAGCTCGGCCTGGCGCTCGGCCAGTCGCTGACGCTCGCGCAATTCGCTTCGCTCGTCGGGCTGCATGGCCTGACGCTGGCCACGATCGCGATCGCCGCCGCGCCGGCCACGCTTCGCCGACGAGCCCGGCCCGGGCCGCTGGGTTCCGACCGTGCTCGCCGCGCTGGCGCTGGCCGGGATCGCGATTTTCGGCCTTTACCGGCTGGGCGAGCCAGGTCCGGAGCCTGTCGCCAGCGTAAAACTGCGGCTGCTGCAAACCAACATTTCGCAGGGCGCCGATTTTGGTCCGGACAAGGGCGCGGAGATCCTCGGCCGCTATCTCGCCCTGTCCGATCGCGCGACGTCGCCGCAGCGCTCCGGCGTCGCCGACGTGACGCTGCTGATCTGGCCCGAGTTCGCATTCCCGTTCCTGCTGGCGCGCGAGCCTGGCGCGCTCGCCCGGATCTCGGAATTCCTGCGCGGCGGCGCGGTTCTGGCGACCGGCGCGGCGAGCGCCGACTTCGATGGCGGAAACATTCCCAAGCGGTTCTTCAACTCGATCCTGCTGCTCGATCATTCCGGCCTGCGGCACGAGCGCTATGACAAGCGCCATCTGGTGCCGTTCGGCGAATACGTGCCGTTCCAGGCGCTGCTGCGCCGCATCGGCCTGACGGAGTTCGTGCATTTCCCCGGCGGCTTCGACGCCGGGTCGGGCTCGAACGTGCTGTCGATACCGGGCGCGCCCGACGCGCTCGCGATGATCTGCTACGAGGCGATCTTCCCGAACGAATGGGGCGGCGCGCGCTCCGGCGATGCGGCGCGCGCGCAGTGGATCCTGAACCTGACCGACGACGCGTGGTTCGGCGCCACGCCCGGCCCGTACCAGCATTTCGACCTCGCGCGCCTGCGCAGCATCGAATGGGGCCTGCCGCTGGCGCGCGCCGCCAACGGCGGATTTTCGGCGATCGTCGACGCCAAAGGCCGCACGGTCGCCTCCGGACTGTTCGGCGCTGAGACAGTGATTGATGGCGTGCTCCCCGGAGCGCTGCCGCCGCCGCTGGCGGCGCGCTGGGGTTCTGGCCTGTTCGCGCTGGGGCTTGGTTTGATCCTGATAGTGCTAGGTGCGGCGCGGGCGCTCAGGCGAAGATTTTAGAGCCGTTTGCGGTGGGCTTCACCCGTCATTGCGAGCGAAGCGAAGCAATCCATGAGTCGTCTGCCGCAATATTTGTGGCTAACGACCAAACAAAGCGGCGGTTGAAACATGGATTGCTTCGCTGCGCTCGCAATGACGGCTCAATCGTCACTTTTTGAACGCGGCCCTAACCGCCGCCGCCCGTTCAGGCGTTGCGGGATCGTCGCGCGCATCAACGAAGGTCGCGCGCAGATAGTTGACGAGATCGCTGAGCTGCGCGTCGTTCATCGCCGCGTCCGAGCGGCGGCATCGCGTGCAGGCCGCCAATCAGCACGTCGAGCACGTAGTCGGTCGAGGCAAGCCGTTCGTCGCCCTTCAGCGCCGGATAGGCGCCGGCGCCGATCGCGCCGCCGCCGTCGGCCTGATGGCAGGCGGCGCAGACATGCGCGTAGAGCGCAGCGCCGTCGGGCTCGTCGAACGTCCAGCCCTTGCTGAGGAACGGCGCCTCTGCGGCGCCGGCCGAACCGCGCGACGAGCCAGAGCGCCAGTGCGAGCGCAGCCCTCATGGCGCGATCACCCGTGCGTGCAGCCGACTGATGCAATCGAGCGCCGAGAGGATCGCGCCTTCCTGCCAGGCGGGAATGTAGGAGGCGTGCTCGCCGGCAAGCGCGATGCGGCCGTCGATCGCGCACAGATTGTCGTAGTGCTGCGCGCGCGCCTCGTCCGTCCAGTCGCCCGCGCAGCCAAGCGTGAACGGCGAGCGCGCCCAGGCGATCGCGAAGCCGGTCTCGAACGTGTCGCGATATTGCGGATGCACCGCCGCGCCCTGCTCGACCGCGACCTTGATGCGATCCTCGGGACGTCATCGTCGTGAATTCGTAGGCGTTCGGCCCCCCGAACAAATAGGCGCCGAGCAGCACGCCCTTTGCCGCCCTGGTTGAAGCCGTGGTTGGGATAGGCGATCTGGCGGATCGGTTGATCGGTGTAGGAAATGCCGCCGAAGATGTGCTCGTCCTCTTCCCAGAACCGGCGCGAGAACTGCAGGCCCACCTTCACCGCCGGCGCGTAGGGCATCGCGCCGAATCGCGGCCCGCATCGGCTCGCCGACCTGCACGTTCATCCGGCTCAGAATGCTGAGCGGCAGCGTGCAGACGCACCAATCCGCGCGCGCCGTCGCAGTCGCGCCGCCGCCGCATCCTCGAAGCGCGCCTCGACGCCGCGCTCATCCTGCGCGATCTCGACGACTTTGACGTTGTAGCGGATCGCGTCGCCGAGTTCGCGCCCGAAAGCCTCGCCGATGCGGCCCATGCCGCCGACCGGCTGAAACATCGTGGTCTGGAAATCGTAGGCGAGGAGCTCTGCCAGCCCGCGCCACAGCCGCGAAGTCAGAATATCGCTGAAGCCCGATCGGCTCGCCGTCCTCGGGCCGCGCGGAGAGGCCGCCGCCCGGCGGCCGCTTATAGCCGCGAACTTCGGAAGCGTACGGGCCGGCGCGATAGCGATAATCCTGATCGAGCGCGCCGAGTTCGCGCAGCGCCTCGAGCAGGATTTCGCGATCCTCCTTGGTCACCTCCTCGTCGAGCGCGCCCTTGTGCGTCGCCTTGGCGAGCAGTTCCGCGACGCCGCCGTCGAAATCGGCCTTGATCTCGCGGATGCGCTGCGGCGCGCCGCCGAACGCGTCGGGCTTGTGAAAATAGGCGTTGTGGTTGAGCTGCACGAACGGCTCGAGCGCGACGCCGAGGCGCCGGCAATAATCGAGCACGCGCGTAATGGTGATAGGGAATGCGCCACGGCCCGGGGTTCAGATATTGGCCGTCGTCGAAGCGGCAAACCTGGCGCGCGCCGCCGAGCTCGACATAGACGTCGCCGCCGCGCACCGTCCAGTTCCGGCCGCCGGGGCGCGCATTGTATTCGAGCACCTGCACCTTGTAGCCGGCGCGGCGCAGCTCGTAGGCCGCGGTCATGCCGGCGAGGCCCGCGCCGAGGACCAGCACCGACGCGCCGCGCGGATCGCCTTCGAGCCGGATCGGGCCGCGATAGGTCGATTCCGCGGCGAAGCCGAGGCTGGTCATCATCCGGTAGAGCCGCCGCGCCGCCGATGCCGGCGCCGAGCCCGCGTCAGCAGCGCGCGGCGGCTCGGCTTCGGCTTCCGTCGATCGCGTCGCTCTCCATGACGGCAAGGCTTGCCCGAGATCGCCAAGCGAGGCAAGCTGAGCAGCGAATGGCGCCCGCGGAGCAGGGGAACACGACGATGAACAGCACGCGCTTCGTTGGGCCTCGTTCGCGCTGCTGGCGCTCGCCGGCGCCGCGCGCGCGGACGTCTGCCGCTGCCCGGCAATCTCGTCGATTTCAATTCGCCCGAGGGCGAACACTATCTGATCGAGTCCGGCGCCAACGCCGATTATTTCCCGCTCGCCAGCCAGTTCGTGACGCAGAAGACGCAGGCCTATTGCGGCATCGCGAGCCTGACGATGGTGCTCAACGCGATCGGCGCGCCGGCGCCGAGCACGCCGGAATACGAGCCCTACAAGTTCTTCACGCAGGACAATGTGCTGAACGCCGAGACCGACGCGATCCTGCCGCGCGACGTGCTGGCGCGGCAGGGCACGACGCTCGACCAGCTTGGCGCGCTCGTCGCCTATCACGGCCTCAGCGGCGAGGTGCATCACGCCGGCGACGAGACGCTCGACGCGTTCCGCGACCACGCGCGCGAGGCGCTCTCGGCGCGCGATCGCTATGTGATCATCAACTATCTGCGCCTGGCGCTCGGCCAGAAGATCGGCGGCCATATCTCGCCGCTCGCCGCCTACGACGAGAAGCAGGACAAATTCCTGATCCTCGACGTCGCCCGCTACAAATATCCGCCGGTCTGGGTTTCCGCCGCCGATCTCTACGCCGCGATGAACACGCCTGACGTCGTCAACGGCGGCAAGACGAGGGGCTATGTGCTGGTGTCGAAGAAGGCGCCGTGAGGGCAGGCCTCGTCCTGAGCCGCCCTCGTCCTGAGCTTGTCGAAGGGCTTCCCAGTTGAAGGTAGCAGACATCTCCCTCATGCTGAGCTTGTCGAAGCACGTTCCAGCCCGAGCGTCCTTCGACAGGCTCAGGACGAGGTCGTGGCTGTGACCGACCGCCTCACGACTGGCGTCGAGTTGTCACTGCGCGCCTTGCAGCCCCGTCGCGCCGTCGCGAACATAAAGGTCGACCGGCCAATCCGGATCGGGGTTGCTCATCACGAAGCGATATGGCGCGCGGGCCTCGGCAAGCGCCGGGTCGCTCATCGCCCAGGCGTGGAAGCGCGCGCCGTGACGGCTCACCAGCAACACGTCGGGTTTCTCGCGCGCGATATCCTGGGCGGCGATGTCGCGCTCCCAGTCGCATGATCGGCTTGAGCCTCGCCTTCAGCGCCTCGTCGTTCGGACGTTCGTCGATCAGCCGCCGCCCGGCTGCGGTCATCAGCATGCCCTGCAGTCGCATCGTCCAGACGCCGTCGACGTTGCGCACCAGAGGAAACCCGATTCCGAGGCCCTCGCCAATGCTGGCGATGCGAGGATGCTCTCCGTGAGACAGCATCGCCGCGACGAAAGCGGGCGCCGGGCCCGGGAAAGTGAGCGCATACAACCCGCAGGCCGCGCCGGTGAGCGCGCCGCCGGCGAGGATGGTCATGCGCTCCCGGCTTTCGCTCGGCGCGACGCGCGACAATACAAGCCAGGCGACGAGCGCGCCGATCAGCGCGGTCGGCAGCGGCGGCAGGTTGAACAGCGAGGCGCCGGCCAGCGTCAGCGCGGCGAGCGCCAGCGCGACGAGCGAGCGCGTTCCGGTCGCGCTCGAGGCGCTCGAGCGCCGCGCCGAATGCGATGACGGCGAGCGCCAGCGCGGGATAGGCGTGATAGAGCCAGCCCTTGCCTTGCACGAAATAGGCGACGGCCGCGCCTGCCGAGGCGAGCAGGAAACTCAGCGTCGCCGCGTTGGGTCGCGCGCGCGGCGAAGCCGCGATGGCGATGCCGGCGAGCGTCAGCGTTGCGACCAGCGCGGCGTTGGCGATCAGCGTCGCCAAAGCTCTCGCGCACCGGCAGATAGATCGCCGTGATGATTGGCGCGATCGTCGGTGAAATAGGCGGGAAAGAACAGCCAGGCCCACGCGGTCAGCACGACGACCGTCGCTGCGGCCGCATAGATGTCAAACGAGCGCATCGCGGCGAGCGGACCGCGTCGCCAAACAAGCGGAAGCAGCGCCAAGGCGGCCGCAGCCGCGTAGGGCGGCTTCAGCGCGACCATCAGACCGGCGCCGACTCCCGCCGCGATCAACAGCCGCGTTCCGATCGGCGCCTGCTCCGCGCGCGCGGCGGAGAGCGCCACGAACGGCAACCCGAGCAGGAGCGCGAAGAAGTCGCGTTCGTCGAACGTGCGGCCCGGCAGCAGAACGAGCGCGCGAGCAGGACAAGATCGAACAACGGCGCCTGCCGGGGCAGCAGGCGCGCGCGCTTCAGGATCGCGCTGGTCAGCGCCGCCGAACCGCAGGCGACGATCAGGCCGAATGCGGCGACGGCGGCTTCCGCCCGGACATGTGTGAGCCGCGCGAACAGGGTCGCGCGGCATATAGAGCAGGATTTCCAGCGGCGGATTGGTCTCGATGAAGTCGACGTACGGCGTCTTGCCGTCGAGCCAGCCCTCGCAAACCGTGATCATCCACGAGACGTCGCCGAAGGCGCCGAAATGAACTTGCATCGCGACGGCGAGCGCCAGGATGCACGCGCCGGCCGTCGTCGTAGGGACGACGAGCGGCGCGGATGCCGCCCTTCCGTTTTCGTGGAGCTGGCCGAGCGGTTTCAGGCCGGTCACGCTCATGGCGTCGTCTCCGGGCGCGAGCGTCGGCCGCAAAGCCACGAGATCGCGGCGCGCCCAGAGCTCGCCGGGCTTGTCGGCGACGTCGTTGACGGCGAACAGACGGTAGTCCTGCATGGCGTCCTGCAGTTCCGGGTCGCTCCACAGCGCGGCGTGGAAGCGCGTGTTGAGCGGGCCGACGATGATCGCGTCGGGCTTCTTCTCCACGATGTCGGCGACGAGCCGCTTGCGGTCCGCTTCGATATAGGGGGCGAGCTTCGCCGCCAGCGCGGGATCGTTGGGATGCTCATCGAGCAATCGGCCGCGCGCCGGACGTTACGATCATGTTTGGAACGCTCTGCACCCATTTCGCGCCGAGGCGTCGGATCATCGGATGCACGAAGCCATAGCTTTCGGTGATTCCGACCACGGTGGGATGGGAACCGAGGCGCGTCAGCGCGCGCCCGAGCGCGTCGGAGGGTTGAGCGCCGGGCACGGCGCCGGCCGCCGTCGCGCCGAAAGCGGCGGCCGCGGCCAGACGCGCGATTGCGCGGGCGAGGTCGGTCGGAGCGCCCAGCCAGAGCCGTCGGACGATAAAGGCGAAGCCCGCGCCGATGAGAATCGGCGGTCCCCAGCGCTCGACCAAAATGCCTGACGCGAGCGCTGCGGCGAACGCGACGATGGCCAGCGCGGCGTCTCCGCGTTCCGGCTTCGATCGCTCGAACGCGCGGGCAGCGAAAAGCGCTGCGAAAGCGTACGCCGGATAGGCCTGATAGAGCCAGCCCTTGCCCTGCACATAATATCCGACGAAGGCGCCGATCGCGGCGAGCGCGGGCACGGCAAGAGCGGGATTGCCAAGCTCCTCGCGCGCCAGATAGGCGCCAAGCAGCATCAGCGCGATGAAATCGAGCCCGCCTTCGCTGTGGATCAGTTCGAACGCGCTCTGCCGGATCGGCAGATAGACGTCGACCAGCGCCGGCAGCATGTTTTGCGCGAAGGCTGGGAAAGTAGCGCCAGGCGACGAACGCGTAACCGCCCGCCACCAGCAATGCGGCTGGAATTTCGATCATGCCGAGCAGCGCTCTCGGCCCCGCCTTCCAGAGGACGTATAGCGCCGGCAACCCGACGCAGAGCGCATAGGGCGGTTTGAGCGCGACCATCAGGCCGACGCCGAGCCCGCTCAGGACAGCCTGCCACGGAGCGACGGGCGCCTTCGCCGCGCGCGCCTCGGCGAGCGCGAGGTAGGGGACGACGAAGATCACGGCCAGAACGTCGCGTTCCATGAACGCGTCGCCGGGCAGGAAGAACAACGCCAGCAGCGCCGCCGCAAAGCCGACCGGCCCGATCTCGGCGAGACGCCCGGCGCGCTTGAATATCGCGGCGGCCAACCCGAGGCTGAGCGCGCTCGAAACAAAGCCGGTCAGGACCACGATTGCGTCGGAGCTGACGCCGAGCGCGCGCGCGAGCGCGACTTCCGGCGCGTAAACCAGCAGCGAGGCGGGAGGATTGGTTTCGAGCAGGTCGATATAGGGCCGCTCGCCCGCAAACCAGCGCTCGTCCAGCGTCATCAACCAGGAGACGTCGCCCCACAGCCCGATACGAGCCTGCCAGAGCGCGGCGAGCGCGATCACAGCAGCGGCGATAAGGCTGTAGGTTCCGAAACGGACGGATGCGCCGCCTACAGCGGGTTCGGCGGCCGAGAAGGGAAGGGCGGTCACGGCATCACGCCGAAAGCCGCCGCGGCTCTACAGCCGGCGTCTGCTCCGCCGCTGTGCCGACTTCGCGGTCGACCAGATAAAGCGGACGCCGCTTCACTTCCGAGTAGATGCGCCCGACATAGACGCCGAGCACGCCGGTCATCAGCATGTTGGCGCCGCCGAGGAACGCCGTGAGCACGATGATCGAGCTCCAGCCGCGCTCGAGCTGCGCGCCCACGATCCACATCCCGATCACGAACAATCCGTAGAGCATCGCGAACAGCGAGATCGCGAGGCCCGCCCACAGCGCCACCCGCATCGGCGCGTCCGAGAACGACACGACGCCGTTGGCCGCGAGCCGGAACATCTTGGCCAGCGAATATTTGGTCTCGCCCGCCGCCCGCGCCGGACGGTGAAAGCTGACGACCGCCTGCCGAAAGCCGATCCAGGCGAACATGCCGCGCACGAACCGCTCGCGCTCGGGCATCGCGAGGAAGGCGTCGAGCGCCTTTCGGTCGACGAGCCGGAAGTCGCCGACGTTGCGCGGTATCTCGACTTCGCTGAGTCTTGCGATCAGCCGGTAGAACAGGTCCGCGGTCACCCGCTTGAAAGCGCTCTCGCCGTCGCGCGAAAGCCGCTCGGCGTAGACGATCTCAAAGCCCTCCTTCCACTTGGCGACCATTTCGAGCACGACTTCGGGCGGGTCCTGCAGATCGGCGTCCATCACGATGACCGCCTCGCCGCGGGCGCGCTCCATGCCGGTCGTGATCGCGATCTGGTGGCCGAAATTGCGCGACAGCTTTACGAATCGGTAGCGGGAGTCGGCGCGCGCCTTGGCTTCGAGCACGATCGGGCTGGTGTCGCGCGAGCCGTCGTCGACGAAAATCACCTCGGCGCGGATCCGTCGAGCCGGTCCATCAGCGCGTCGAGCCGCTTCAACAGCAGCGGGATCACCGCTTCCTCGTTGAAGATCGGCAAGACAAGGGAATAGACGGGGGTCATGAATTCGGCCCACAAAGGGAACGCCGCAGCGTAAACATCGTTCTTTAAGAAACCCGTAAGGCGGGCTTCGCCCGAAGGGCAGGATTTGCTAGGTAGATCGCAGCAGTTTCTCGGGGGTCGCCATGGAATGGGAAAACACGCCCGTATCGTCTAACGTCGAGGACCGGCGCGGTCAGGGCGGCGGGGGAGGCGGCGGCGGCGGATTCGCGCTCGGCGGCGGCGGGGGCCTTGGCATCGGCGGCGTGCTGATCGTACTGGCGATCAGCTATTTCACCGGCATCAATCCGTCGATCCTGCTCGGCGGCGCCGAAATGGCTTCCCGGCAGATGTCGCCTCAGCAGCAGCAGCAGACCACGCAGGCGAGCCAAAGCGCTCCCGCCAACGATCGCATGACCAATCTGGTGCGCCATGTGCTCGGCGAGACCGAGGCGGTTTGGAGCCAGGTGCTGCCCGGCGCAGAAGGGCATTGCCTACGAAAATCCGAAGCTGGTGCTTTATTCCGGCGCGACGCAGTCCGGTTGCGGCGGCGCGCAGTCGGCGATGGGGCCGTTCTATTGCCCGGTCGACAAGAAGATCTATCTCGACTTGTCGTTCTTCCGCGACATGCAGACCAAATACGGCGGCGGCGGCGATTTCGCTTATGCCTACGTGATCGCCCACGAAGTCGGCCATCACGTTCAGGACCAGCTCGGCATTCTCGACAAGGTCGACGCCGCCAAGCAGCGCGTTTCAAAGACCCAAGCCAACGCGATTTCCGTGCGCATCGAGCTGATGGCCGATTGCCTCGCCGGCGTCTGGGCCGCCAACGCCAACAAGCAATGGAACCTGATCAACCAGGACGACATCCAGAAGGCGCTCGCCACCGCCCAGGCGATCGGCGACGACCGCCTGCAGACCGCGGCGCGCGGCTACGCCGTTCCCGACAGCTTTACCCACGGCTCCTCGGCGATGCGCCAGAAATGGCTGACGACCGGGTTGCACAGCGGCCAGATCGACAGCTGCAATACGTTCGCTCAGTAACAGGAGCCTATCGCTGCCGCGTCTCCCAATCGGGCGCCACATGAAACGGCGCGTTTGACGCCGGCAGGGGGTCGCGGCCAAGCAGGAGATCGGCGCCCTTTTCGCCGATCATGATGGTCGGCGCATTGAGATTTCCTGATGTCACCGAAGGCATGATCGACGAATCGATCACGCGCAGGCCCTTCAGGCCGATCACCTGCGTCGTCGGATCGACGACGGCCATCGGGTCGTCTGGCGAACCCATCTTGCAGGCCCCGCACGGATGGTAGGCGCTCTCGACCTTCTCGCGGATGAACGCGTCGATCTGATCGTCTGACTGCACGCTCTCGCCGGGCTGAATCTCGCGCCCGCGGATACGGATCAAACGCGCGCTTGAGCAAAGATCTCGCGAGTCAGCCGCACGCAGGCGCGCATTTCCGTCCAGTCGTCGGGATGGCTCATATAGTTGAATTTTATGCGCGGAGCCTCGCGTGGGTCGGACGATTTCAGCGTGATCGAGCCTCGGCTCTTCGAGCGCAGCGACCCCACATGCGCCTGATAGCCGTGCTCGGTGGCGAGCTTCGAGCCATCGTAGCTCACCGCCATCGGCAGGAAATGGTACTGGATGTCCGGATATTTGATCCCGGCGCGAGAGCGGATGAAGCCGCCGGCCTCGAAATGGTTCGTGGCGCCGTCGCCGCGCCCCCGCAGCAACCAATTGGCGCCGATCCACCCGCGCCACAGCAGACCTGACTTGCCGTAAAGCGTGATCGGTTGTCTGGAAGCGACCTGGAAATAAAACTCCAGATGGTCCTGCAGGTTCTCGCCAACGCCGGGCAGATCGTGGACCACTTCGATGCCGAGCGCGCGCAATTCCGCGGCGGGGCCGACGCCGGAAAGCTTCAGGAGCTGAGGCGAGTTGATCGCGCCTGAGCTCAAGATCACTTCGCGGTTGGCGCGCGCTATTGTGCGCGCCCCGCGATGTTCGAACTCGACGCCGATGGCGCGCCGGCCCTCAAACACGACCCGCCGCGTCAACGCATGCGTCAGCACCCGCAGGTTCGGACGTTTCATCGCGGGCCTGAGATAGGCGTTGGCGGCGGAAGCGCGCACGCCGTCCTTGACGGTCATGTCGAACGCGCCAAATCCCTCGGGCGCCTCGCCATTGAGATCGTCGCTCACGGGATAGCCGGCCTGACGTCCCGCCTCGATGAACGCCTGATAGAGCGGGTTCTGGCGCGCGCCGCGCCGGGTCGCGAGCGGCCCATCGCCGCCGCGATAAGAGTCCGCGCCCTCGCGTCGCGTCTCGGCGCGCCGGAAGTAGGGCAGCACGTCACGGAACGCCCAGCCGCGCGCGCCCTCCTCTTCCCAACGATCGTAATCGAGCGGATGGCCGCGCACGTAGACGAGGCCGTTGATTGACGACGAACCGCCGAGCGCCTTGCCGCGCGGGCACGAAATGCGGCGATTGTTGAGTTGGGGTTCAGGCTCGCTCCAGTAGCCCCAATTGTACGCCTTCATGTTCATCGGAATGGAAAGCGCCGCCGGCATCTGCACGAACAGCGAACGATCCGAGCCGCCGAATTCCAGCACCAGCACCGAAAAGCGCCCGTCTTCCGTCAGCCGATTGGCGAGCACCGAGCCGGCGGAGCCGGCCCCGACGATGATATAGTCGTAAACCTCGCCCGCCATCGGATCCTGAGTTCAGTCAAACTGGTCGTCATGGCCGGGCCCGTCCCGGCCATCCACGCATTTGTGCAGCCAAGGCGATGTGAATTGGATAACCCCGAAGCAAATGCATTTTCTTCGGCGATATACACAACGGTGCGGCGTGGATGGCCGGGACAAGCCCGGCCACGACAACTTGGGACAGCTCGATTGTCGACGCAGCAGGGACACCCGAGCAAGCCGCAGTTTCCGGCGCACGGATCACATTTTTGGTTGAGCTTTCAGATTGGCTCCGGCCCGCGCGAGATCGCCGCCACCCCGGTGCGCGAAACTTCGACGAGGCCGATCGGCCGCATCAGGTCGACGAAATCGTCGATCTTGCGCGGGCTGCCGGTGATCTCGAAGATGAAGCTCTCGGTCGTCGCGTCGATCACCTTGGCGCGGAACGCCTCGGCAAGTTGCAGCGCCTCGACCCGCGCGTCGCCCTTGCCGCGCACCTTGACCATCGCGAGTTCGCGCTCGATGGCGCGAACGTCAGCGTCAAGTCCGTCACTGAATGCACGGGCACGAGGCGCTCGAGCTGGTGGCGCACCTGGTCGATCACCTCGGGCGTGCCCGAAGTCACGACGGTGATGCGCGACAGATGCGTCTCGTGCGCGACTTCGGCCACCGTCAGGCTTTCGATGTTGAACGAACGCGCCGAGAACAGGCCGACGACGCGGGCCAGAACGCCGGGTTCGTTGTCAACCAGCACCGACAGCGTATGGCTCTCGGCGTTGGTCTTGCCGATCGGCGAAGAATAGGGGGACGGCGGATAGCTCGCGGGGGCTTTCATGGGTAAGGTGACGCTCTCCAGCGCCATGTGATCGATGTCGCCGGATACGGTCCTGTTCTGGCGGGCCCGCTCTCGCAGTGGAGTGCCGTCAAAGCGAGGGCGTTCTTCGCCCAGAACTGGCATCAAGACCAGCATCTTGCCCTTTTCGTCGATGACCGAGCCGATATCGACGCCCGGCGTCGTCGCTCGAGATCGGCGAGAATCATTTCGTTGTGCGCCTTGCCCGACGGGATCATCGGGAAGCAGTTTTCCTTCTGATCGACCATGCAATCGAAGATCACCGGCCTTCGGCGAATCGATCATCTCCAGGATCGCGCGATCGAGATCGGCCGGGTCCGAACAACGGATTCCGTGCGCGCCATAGGCTTCGGCGAGCTTGACGAAATCGGGCAGCGAATCGGTGTAGCTCTCCGAATAGCGGCCGCCATGCAGCAATTCCTGCCACTGGCGGACCATCCCCATGTACTGGTTGTTGAGGATGAAGATCTTCACCGGCAGGCGATATTGGATCGCGGTCGACATCTCCTGAATGTTCATCAGGATCGAGGCTTCGCCGGCGATGTCGATGACGAGCGACTTCGGATGCGCCATCTGGGCGCCGATCGCGGCCGGCAGGCCGTAGCCCATCGTGCCGAGGCCGCCTGAAGTCATCCAGCGGTTCGGCTCGTCGAACGGGAAATGCTGCGCCGCCCACATCTGATGCTGGCCGACTTCCGTCGTGATGTAGACGTCGCGGTTCCTTGGTCAGCTCATAGAGCCGCTGGATCGCGTGCTGCGGCTTGATGATCTCCTTCGAATTGCGGAAGCCGAACGAATTGCGCTCGCGCCAATGATCGATCGTTGTCCACCAGTGTTCGAGCGCCTTGGCGTCCGGCCGGCGCGCGCTCGGCGCGCCACAGGCGCACCATGTCCTCGAGCACATGCGCGCAATCGCCGATGATGCCGAGATCGACCTTGACGTTCTTGTTGATCGACGAAGGATCGATGTCGATATGGATCTTCTTGCGAATGCGGCGAGAACGCGTCGAGCCGCCCGGTGATGCGGTCGTCGAAGCGCGCGCCGACGCAGATCATCAGATCGCAATCGTGCATCGCGTTGTTGGCTTCGAACGAGCCGTGCATGCCGAGCATGCCGAGCCATTGCTTGTCGGAGGCCGGATAGGCGCCGAGCCCCATCAGCGTCGAGGTGATCGGGAAGCCGGTCAGGCGCACGAGTTCGCGCAGCAGCGTCGAGGCGTTCGGGCCCGAATTGATGACGCCGCCGCCGGTATAGAAGATCGGCTTCTTCGCCTTCGTCATCATGTCGATGGCGTGCTTGATCTTCTCCAGATCGCCCTTCAGCTTCGGCCGATAGGTCTTGTGCTGGATGTTGCGCGGGAACGTATAGGTTCCCGTCGCGAACTGGACGTCCTTGGGGATATCGATGACGACCGGGCCCGGGCCGGCCGCTCGAGGCGATGTAGAACGCCTCGTGCAGGATGCGCGGCAGATCCTCGATGCGGCGGACGAGATAATTGTGCTTGGTGCAATTGCGGGTGATGCCGGTCGTGTCGCATTCCTGGAACGCGTCGGAGCCGATCAGATGCGTCGGCACCTGGCCGGTGATGCAGATCGAGCGGGATCGAGTCCATCAGCGCGTCGGTCAGGCCGGTGATCGCATTGGTCGCGCCGGGGCCCGAGGTGACGAGCAGCACGCCGACCTTGCCGGTCGAGCGCGCGTAGCCTTCGGCCGCATGGGCGGCGCCGCCCTCCTGGCGCACCAGCACGTGGCGAACCTTGTTCTGGCCGAACAGCGCGTCGTAGATCGGCAGCACGGCGCCGCCGGGATAGCCGAACAAATATTCGACGCCCTGGTCCTTCAGCGCCTCGACCACCATTTCGGCGCCGGTCATCTGCTTCGCCATCGCGTTTCTCCACTCTCGCCGCCGCGTTCGTTTGCGGGAGACGCGGGGAATTCCGGGCAACAAAAAAGGCCCTCGAGGGGCCTTGAGCATGCGCCGTTTCGGGGACGTCGGGTCTCTAGACCCGTCCCATCTCCGGCGCGCATCGTACGATAAGCTTCAGGCCCACGTCGGGCTCCCTACAAAAAAACGTCGCGGACGCTTACAGGAGGACGGAAGGAGCGTCAAGCGTGATGGAGGCGGCCGCAGCCTTCTCCCCCTCCGGGAGAAGGTGCAGGGGCCGGCCCTCATCCGGCCTTCCTTCTCCCGCAAGGGGAAAGGCGATAACCGGTCACTTCGGCATGCGCTCGTAGACCGTCAACCCTTCCGGCACGACCGCCCAATCCGGCTTGCCGCGCGTCATGATCGCGTGGGTAGGCTTGAACAGGCGAGGGATCGTCGAGCGAGCCGGCATAGACCGTGTGTTGTTCGCTGACGCCATATTCGCCGCCAAACAGCAGGCTGCCGCAGGACGGACAAAAGTTGCGGGTCGCAACGCGTCCGTCGGCCGAGAGCCGTCCGCACTTGGCGCGTTTCGCCGCTGACGCTGGAAGCGCTGAGCTCTCATAGCCCATATAGCCGACGCATCCAGCGCCCGACGCTTGCCGGCAATCCGCGCAAAAGCAAAGGCCGGAATACAGCGGCTCGCCGACGGCCTCGTAGCGCACCGCGCCGCACAGACAACCACCCTTGCGGATGGCTCCCGCCGTCCCCGTCACGCCGCGATCATCATCGCGCCCGGGCCCGGCGTCGCGCCGGGCGGGCATTTGCCGAGGATGATCATGCCGAGCACTTCGTCCTTGGTCACGTCCTTGACGTCGCCGGTGCCGACCACTTGCCCGTTCTTCATCACGCAGACGCGGTCGGCGAGGTCGAACACGTCGTGGATGTCGTGGCTGATCAGGAAGATGCCGATGCCGTCGGCCTTCAGCTGCTTGATCAGTTCGCCGACCTGCGCGGTCTCCTGCGGCCCCAGCGCCGCCGTCGGCTCGTCCATGATCAGGATGCGGGCGTTGAAATGGATGGCGCGCGCGATCGCCACCGACTGGCGCTGGCCGCCCGACAGCGATTTCACCGGCTCCTTGAAGCGGCGGAAATTGGGGTTGAGGCGCCCCATCACCTTGCGCGCCTGCGCCTCCATCGCGGCGTCGTCGAGCGTGCCCCAGCGGGTGAGGATCTCGCGGCCGAGGTAGAGATTGGCGGCGGCGTCGACATTGTCGGCGAGCGCGAGCGTCTGGTAGATCGTCTCGATGCCGTAGTGCTTGGCGTCGCGCGGATTGTTGATCTGCACCTCTTCGCCGTTGATGAAGATCTGCCCGCTGTCGCGCTTGTAGGCGCCGGACAGGATCTTGATCAACGTCGACTTGCCCGCGCCGTTGTGGCCGAGCAGTCCGACCACTTCGCCCGGGATGCAGATCGATCGAGGCGTGGTCGACGGCCTTGATGCCGCCGAACGCGATCGAAATGTCGCGCATTTCGACCAGCGGAGCAGACGCTGTGGTTTCCATGGTTCAGCCCTTGGCCGTGCTGCTGCGGTAGAACGTGTCGATGCCGACGGCGCCAACCAGAACGACGCCGACCACCATCTGCTGGAAGGCGGAGTCGAAGCCGAGCAGCACCATGCCCGACTGCAGCGACTGGATGACCAGCGCGCCGATCAGCGCGCCGTAGATCGTGCCGATGCCGCCGGCGAGCGAAGTGCCGCCGATGACCGCCGCGGCGATCACGTAGAGTTCGTCGGTGGTGCCGAGCGCGTTGGTCGCCGAGTTGAGGCGGGCGGAGTCGATGCAGGCGGAGATGCCGGCGAGCGCGCCCATCAGCGCGAACACGAAGCACCGTGATGCGCCGCGTGTTGATGCCGGCGAGTTCGGCCGCTTCGGGGTTGCCGCCGATCGAGTAGACGTAGCGGCCGAAGCGCAGGCGCGTCGCGGCGAAGGTCATCGCGGCGCCGACGCACAGCGCGATCAGCACGGGAATCGCGTAGCCGGTCGAGATGAACAGGCCGCTCTCGGGCACGGGGATGTTGTGCTCCGCGGCCCATCGCGCGGCGACGCGCTCCGGCCAGGGATAGGCGTTTACGACTGCGGTCGACGCCGAGCGCGATGACGGCAGCCGACGATGGCGATCGTCACCTCGGCCCAGATCGGCCGCTGCGGAAAGCCGAAGCGCGCGCGCCGTCGCCGGCCGGTCCAGAGGCTGATGACGATGCCGACGCAGGCGAGCACGCCGAGCGTCCAACTCGCCGTCGCGCCGATCGAACCATGCGGGTCCGCCGCCGATCAGCGCAAAGCGCTCGTCGAGCGGAGCGATGGTCGCGCCCGCTCGTCACCCACCAGGCCGCGCCGCGCCAGAACAACTGGCCGCCGAGCGTGACGATGAACGA
This sequence comes from uncultured Pseudomonadota bacterium, assembly GCA_963771455.1. GTDB lineage: Bacteria > Pseudomonadota > Alphaproteobacteria > Rhizobiales > Beijerinckiaceae > Roseiarcus. The sequence continues at coordinate 177,518 of CAVYTP010000011.1, read as the reverse complement.
GGGAATGCCGAGATAGGCGACCAGCGAGCCATGAAAACCGCCGATCGCGGCGCCGATGCAGATCGCGATCAGCACCGCGACGATCCAGATCACCGGACTGCCGAGACCGAACATCGCGGGCAGCCAGTAGACCTGCGCCACGCCGATGATGGTCGAGACGAAGCCGAGGATCGAGCCGACCGAGAGATCGATGTGGCGCATCACGATGACGAGCACCATGCCGGTCGCCATGACCGCGATCGAGGAGGTCTGCACCAGCAGATTCCACAGATTGCGCGGCGTGACGAACAGGCCCTCGCCGCCTTGGATGTAGGTATAGAGATGGAATCCGAACCAGATCAGCAGCAGCGCGGCGATCATGCCGATCATGCGCGTGTCGACCTCGGTCGCGCGCATCAATCGGCGAACCAGCGGTTCTTCGTGGAGACGGCTTGCCGGAGCTGGATGCGGCCGAAGAGGACATGACAGCTTCCTCAGTTGAACGGACAAAACTTGCGGTCGCGGCGCGGCGCGTCGAACAGATGCGATAGGGCTTCAAAGCACCGCCGCAACGCTTCGAGCGTTGCGGCGGCGACGGCGCCTCCTGCGAGACGCCGTATCAGGCGTCGTAGCCGATCAGCCGCAGAACTTGACGGTTCCGGGCTTCACGCCGTCGCAGACTTCTTCCTTGGTGATCCAGCCCTTGCCGACGATCACGTCGAGGTTGTCGCGTGGTGACGGCGAGCGGGGTCAGCAGGATGCCGTTGACCTTGACGTGCTTGGCGCCGCCCGAGAACGGCTTCACGTCGGCGATGTCGGTCAGCCTTCTTGCCCTGGGCGAGCTCGACGGCGGCTTCGCCGGCGACGCTTGCCGAGATCGCGGCTGTCCTTCCAGATCGACACGGTCTGCGTGCCGAGCGCGATGCGGTTGATCGCCGCGTGATCGCCGTCCTGACCGCGAGACCGGCACCGAGCCGGCGAGGCCCTGCGCGGTGAGCGCCGCGACGACGCCGCCGCGCCATGCCGTCGTTTTCGGACACCACCGCGTCGACCTTGTTGTTGTTCTTGGTGAGGATCTGCTCCATGTTCTTCTGGGCGTTGTCGGGCTTCCAACCATCGGTGTAGGTCTCGCCGACATTCTTGATCTTGCCCGCGTCCATCGCCGGCTTCAGCACTTCGGTGATGCCGGAGAACAGGAAGTTGGAGTTCGGATCGCCCTTGTCGCCCTTGATGAAGGCGTAGTTGCCGGCGGGCTTCGCGTCGAGGATCGCTTTGGCCATCATGCGGCCGACGCCGACGTTGTCGAAGGTGATGTAGAGCGCGTTCGGGCTCTCGATCTCGCGGTCATAGGCGATGACCGGAATGCCTTCGTCGCCGGCCTTCTTGATCGCCGGCAGGATCGCGTCGGCGTCCATGGCCAGAATGATCGAGGACGTTGGCGCCCTTGGAGATCAGGCTTTCGACGTCGGCGAGCTGCTTGGTCGGCGAAGCCCTGCGCGTCGGCCGAGATATACTTCGCGCCGCTGGCGGCGAGCGCGCGCCTTGATGGCGGCTTCGTCGGTCTTCCAGCGCTCTTCCTGGAAGTTCGACCACGACACGCCGACGACGATGTCCTTCGCCATCGCGGCGATCGAGGTTACGCTCGCGGACGCGAGCAGCGCCGCGCCAATCATTAGGTGTTTGACGGATTTCATACGCTTCCTCCACTTGTGGTCCCAGAAAATCGGACCGGTTAAAATATTGGCCGCGGGCTCTTCGACACGTTCTCGGCGGCGGCGACGATAAACGCGCAGCCGCGCCCGTGCAATGCTCCCATGGATCGACGCGCAGGCCCCACGCCCGACGCGCAGATGGGTTTTCCGTCCGCGTGCATGCGGCCGTCGATGGCGATGAACCGGTCTGGCGAGACCGTCTGAACGCATGTCCTCATGGCAGGTTGTCCCGCATGATGATGTCGATGCGAATCCGCTCCTGCTCGGACAGCAGCGGCTCGCCGCGCACCAGCGCCATCAGCACGCGGATCGCGGACCGCGCTTCGTGGCCGGGATCCTGAGAAATCACCGCGTCCATCAGCCCGCGCAGCAGGCTGCGCCGGGTGAACGGCGTCAGGTCGTGGGCGACGAACACGATGTGCTGACTCGCGGCCGAACTCGGCGATCGCCTTGCCGACCCCCGGCGTGCCTGCGCCGACATTGTAGAGGCCCACCAAGTCAGGATGATCGCTCATCAACCTCGCAGTGAGGGCTTCGTTGACCTCATCCTGATCGCCGCCCTCAACGGGATTGAGAAGCGTAAATTGCGGGAATTCCAGCCCCATCACCTGCTGGAAGCCAAAGATCCGCTCGGCGTGATCGCGCAGCAATTGCGAACCGGCGACGACGCCGATCTTGCCGCCGGAAGCCCGCGCACAGCCGTCCGACCAGCGTCGCCGCCGTGCGCCCTGCGGCGACATTGTCGATGCCGACATAATGGTGGCGGCGCGATCCCGGCACGTCGGAGACGAGCGTCACGACGAATACGCCCGACGCGACGAGATCGTCGATCGCCGCGCGCACGCTCTGGTGATCGAGCGCGACCACCGCCACGCCATCAAACTGTCCCTGCAGGGATTCCAGGGTTTCCGCGAGTTTTGTCGGGTTGAAAACGTCGGTCGTGATCGTCTCGACCGAGACCCGGCGCTTGGCGAGCCAGCTCGACATTTCGACCACGTGGTCGCGGATCGCCTGCATGAAGACGATTGGCGCCCTCAGGCATCACGAACGCAAATTTGAGACTACGCGCGCGGTCAGCAGCTTCGCTCGCCGGGCGGCCCGAATGGCGGTCGATCGCCTCGCGAACGCGCCGCGCCGTATCCTCGCGCACGCCGCTGCGGCCGTGCAGGACACGATCGAGGGTCGCCAGGCTTACGCCGGCTTCGCGCGCAATTTCCTTCAAGGTGAGGTGGCCTGAGGGCGTTTCCATGTTCGTTGCGATCGTGTCTATCGATCATTTCTGAGGTTCGCAACTCAAAAAATACGCAATGCGCCCTCATCCCGCTTGCGGAGGAACGACGAACACGGGTACCAAGGCGTAAAGGATCAAAAGATCAGAGAGCGACAGATGGGGAAACGCATCGGGCGAGTAGGCTTCGCACTGCTGCTCGCCAGCGCGGCGGGCTCGGTCCAGGCCGGCAGTTGGGACGAAAAGGTGTTTTCGTCACACGTCGATTTCGATGCCGTGGCAGGAGCTGGATCGTCCGCGTTGCCGGATTTGATCGCGCGCGGTCGCGAACTCTTCAAAGCCAAGTTCACCACGGTCGACGGCGCGGGACGGCCGAGGGCGACCCAGGCGATCGTTCCAACCAAACGCAAGTTCGGCGTCAACCCCGCCTTTACCCGCACCAGCGGACCGGACTCAAATTCGTGTTCCGGCTGCCACAACGATCCCGTGGTCGGTGGCTCCGGCGATTTCGTCACGGATGTTTTCGTGTCCGAAGGTTTTGAGAGCGCGCAATTCGACTCCGTCGACCCGTCGTTCTCGAGCGAGCGCCATACGACATCGCTGATGGGCTCAGGGCTGGTTGAACTGCTGGCGCGCGAGATGACTGCGGATCTGCAGGCGGAACGGGCAGACGCAGTCGCCAAGGCGCGCGCCAGCGGCGCGTCGGAGCGCGTCTATCTGCAAACCAAGGGCGTCCAATTCGGCTATTTGACTGCGCATCCCGATGGCATGGTTGACGTCGATGCGCTGGAGGGGATCGACACCGACCTGATCGTGCGCCCGTTCAGCCGCAAGGGCGTGTTCACTTCGCTGCGCCAGTTTACAATCAACGCGCTCAACATTCATCACGGCATGGAGGCGAGCGAGCGCTTCGGCGTCCGGTGGACCGGCTCGCATGACTTCGCAGAGAGCGGCGTGCCGGATTCCGTGACGCCTGGCGACGTCTCCGCACTCGTCGCGTTTCAGGCGGCGCTGCCGCTGCCGACAGTCAAGGCGGATCTCCCGGACGATTGGAAACAGGCCGCGGCGGCTGGCGAGCAACGCTTTCAGAGCCTCGGCTGCAGCTCCTGCCATATCGAAAATCTGCCGCTCAAATCCTTGTCGTTCACCGATCCCGCGCCCTACGACATGGCCGGCACGCTGCGAGCCGGCGAAGTCAAGAAGGGCATCACTATCGACCTCTCGACCTTTGCGTTCGCAAAGACCTTGAAGCGCAACGACAAGGGCGAATATCTGATACCGCTCTATAGCGATCTGAAGCGCCATCTGATTGTCGACAGTGACGTCAACGCGCTTGGCAATGAACTGCAGGCGCAGCGCTTCGTTGAGCGCGACGTGTTTCTGACGCCGCGTTTGTGGGGGGTCGGCTCGACGGCGCCTTACGGACATCGCGGCGATTTCCGCATGCTCGACGAGATCATCGCCGCGCACGGCGGCGAGGCGCGGTTCGCGCGCGACGCCTATCTCGCGCTCGACAAGTCGCAACGCGACGAAGTGATCGCGTTCCTCCGCTCGCAAGTCATCGAGGCGCCGTGATGATTTGGCATTTGTTTGACGTCTTTTCGTCATGGCCGGGCTTGTCCCGGCCATCCACGAGGCTCGGTTGTGCAAACCCCCGTCGTTTGGCCGCGCGGTTGCGGGGCGTTCTGAGACGCCACGCTGCGTCCACCGGCGTGGATGGCCGGGTGCGCCTGTTTGTCCTCCTCTGCCTTTCGCCCACTGCCGCCCTCGCAGCCGACGGCGCCCCCAAGCCCGTGGGCGACATCCCCGTGATGCGCGAGGAAGCCCACGCCGCTGGGCTCGATCAGACTTATGATGGGCCCTGGGAGTTCTTTGTCGGCGGCGGCGGCGCGGCCTTCGACTGCGACGGCTCCGGCTTCCCCAGCGTGTTTCTCGCCGGCGGCAAGAATCCGGCCCGGCTGTTCGTCAACAAATCGGTGCGCGGCGGTCCGCTCGCATTCGAGCAGAAGCCACTCGACATTGGCGCCGATCCGAAACTGCTCGAAAATGTCATCGGGGCTTACCCAATCGACCTCGACGGCGACGGCCACATGGATCTGTTCGTGCTGCGCGTTGGCGAGAACCTGATGCTGAAGGGCGGCCCCAACTGCACGTTCACGCTCGCGAACAAGGAATGGAATTTCAGTGGCGACGCCGGTTGGACGACATCGTTCTCGGCCGAGTGGGAGAAGGGACAAAAATTCCCGACGCTGGCGATTGGTCACTACGTCGACCGCAATGCGCCGGGCTCGCCGTGGGGGACATGCGAAGAGAACTCGCTCTACCGTCCAGGGCCTGGCGACAAGCCCGACTATTCGCAGCGCACGGCTCTGGCGCCGGGGTTCTGCGCGCTTTCGATGCTGTTCACCGATTGGAACCGGTCGGGCACGCCATCGCTGCGGGTCTCCAATGATCGCCAGTATTACCGCGGCGGCGAAGAACAGATGTGGCGCGTCGAGCCCGACAAGACGCCTAAACTCTACACGCGCGCCGATGGTTGGCGGCATGTGTCGATCTTTGGCATGGGCATCGCCGAGGGCGACATCGACGGCTCCGGCTATCCGCAATACGCGCTGACCTCGATGGGCGACACCAAGCTGCAGAAGCTCGACCCCGAGGAAGCCGGGCGCGGCGACTACCCGATATATCGCGACATCGCGGGCGAAGTCGGCGCCACAGCGCATATTCCCTATGCCGGCGGCGACAAGAAACCTTCGACCGGATGGCACTCCGAATTCGCCGACTTCAACAATGACGGCCTGCTCGACCTGTTCATCACCAAGGGCAATGTCGCGCAGATGCCCGACTTCGCTGCGTTCGATCCCAACAATCTGCTGCTCGGCCAATGGAACGGAAAGTTTGCGGAGGCTGGCGCTGAGGCAGGCGTGGCGCTCAACCGGCAGGGACGCGGCGCGCTGATCGACGATTTCAACCTCGACGGCAATCTCGACGCGCTCGTCATCAACCGCGCGGCGCCCGTCTCGCTGTTTCGCAATCTCGGCGCCAGCGACGGCGCGGGCGGCGTGCTCCCTTCCGGCAACTGGACGCAGATCCGCCTCGTCCAACCGAACCCCAACCGCGACGCGGTTGGCGCGCATATCGCCGTCAAGACTGGCACGCGCACTCAGATGCGCAACGTATCGATCGGCGGCGGCGACGCCTCCGGACATCTCGGCTGGGTGCATGTAGGCCTCGGCACGGCCGAGCGCGCGGAAATCCGCGTGCAATGGCCAGACGGCGAGTGGAGCTATCCGTACCGCGTGTTCGCCAACCAGTTTGTGGTGATCGATCGCACAAGGCCGCAAGCGGACTACTGGTATCCGGCGCGGTAGCAGAAGCGTTGTTGCGCCGGGATCAGGGCGGAGCGCGTCGGATCTCGTCGAGCAGGCCTTGCCGGGCCCACGCGTTGGCGACCGCACGCGAGCCTTCCGCCGTCAAATGTCCGTAGTCGAACTGGTAGGGGACGCGCGCATCATCCATCGTCAGGCATTTGTCATTCGGGCAAAGCGTCGAAATCATCGACACGAATTGCGCGCCCCCGGCGCGGGCGATGCCCGCGATCTCCGGCTCGATTTCAAACGGTTGCGGCGAGCGCAACCGGGTCGGCATTTCCAGATCTCCGCGCAGCTCGGCGAGCGCCAGAATGCGCGGCAGAGGCAATCGGTATTCGACGATCGGTCCGACGACGTAGACGTTGGGCTGCCAGCGCTCCACGTAACGCAAAGTCTCCGGCAAACCGTCGCGGACGCCGTCCATCAGGTCGGCCCAGCGCGCGGCGAGGATCACGCCGTCAAGCTTGGCGTGCGGCAGAAAGTCCTTGAACGCCCATTCCATCAGCGGCCCGCATACCGAGCCGAGCCGGTGATTGCCGAGCACAGGCGCGCAACCCGCGGCCGTCGCCTGCAGGAAATGGATGTCCGGATAAGCAGCAGACAAACCGCCCCAGAGATGCGCGGCGTGGCTGTCGCCAAGGATCAGCACATTCTTTCGCGTCGGATCGAGCTTCACGCATCGCTCTGCTGAAAAGTATCGCATCGCATTCGAGTTGGTCGACAGGAAGCATCCGTCCGCGCGCAACCCCGGATCTTCGCTGTCGGAAACATAGGCCGCCAGACGATCGACTTCGGAGGGGAAGCGGCCGGGCAGGCCGTTCAGCGCAACGATTGCGCCTGCGAACATTAGCGCCGCCGCCATCGCCGCTGCGGCCGCGACAAATACGCGACGGCGTCCGCGCACGACTTTCGCCGGCCTGCGGAACGGCTGTTCGATGAAGGCTGCCGAGAACGCCGCCAGCAGCAGGCCGGCGACTGTCAGGACAATCCAGTCGCGCTGGCTCGAAATATCGCCGATCCTCTGTCGGTAGGCGACGATCAGCGGCCAATGCCAAAGGTAGAGCGAATAGGAGATCCGACCGAGATAGGACGGCCATGCCAAACCAAGCGCCTGGCTGACCGCTGACCCCTGACCGCGGCCAGCCAAAAGCAGGAACGCCGCCCCGACGCAGGGATAGAGCGCCGCCGGCATCGACGAGGTCGGGTTCGGCTGGGAAAATACGAACGCAAACAGAATCAGAAGTAGCCCTGTCGCGCCTAGCGCCTGGCGACTGACCGCGGACGGCGTCCAGCCTCCGATCGCGAGTCCCGCGCCTAGCAGAAGTTCCCAGGCCCTCGGCAGCGGCAGGAAGAATGCTGCAGCCGCGCGCCCGTCCAGCAGGGCGGCATTGCAAACAAACGAGACGATGGCGAGGGCGGCCAGCATTTGCAGTTTTGTCGGCGTGGGCAGTCTGCGCACAGACAGCAACAGCAGCGGGAACAGCAGATAGAACTGTTCTTCGACGGCGAGCGACCAGGTATGCAGCAGGGGTTCAGCGTCGGACGCGCCGTCGAAATAACTGGCTTGCGAATAGAAATAAAAGTTGGAAACGAACAAGGTTGTCGCAGCGATCGATTTGCCGAGCCGCTCGAACTCACCCGGAAACAACTGGAAATAGCCGAACAGCGCACAAACGGCGAGAACGGCGAACAGTGCGGGAAATATGCGCCGAACGCGGCGCTCGTAGAACCGCAGGATCGAAAACGCGCCGATGTCGAGGTCGGCCTGAATGATGCTCGTGATCAGGTAGCCCGAGATCACGAAGAAGACGTCGACGCCGAGGTAGCCGCCGTGATTGAACGGCATCTTCAGATGATAGAAGACGACCGGAAGCACCGCCAGCGCGCGCAGCCCGTCGATATCGCGACGGTGCGCGGCGGCTTCCGGAGTTCCGGTTTGCGCTGTTGGCGGGCGGCGCCGCCTTTAGGGGTGCAGGGCGCTGCCGCCGCTGTTCAGAAGCGTCTTTTCTCGCGGCAGCCAGCATGAACTCAGCACAAGGTCGGTACAGGAGGGGCGCGGAGGGCTCCACTTTCCATGCTCACATAAAAACGTTACCAACCCCTCCCTTATCGGGCCACCACGCCGCCAAGGATGATGTCGACTGCCTGCCGCTTCGCCTGTTCGAAGCCGGCTTCGTCGAGCGGCCGCCCGCCCTCCAGCGTCGCGATCTCATGCGCGGCGTTGGCGTAGTGCTGCGTCGTCGCCCAGATCATGTAGAACAGGAATTTCGGCTCGATCGGCCGGATCTTGCCGGCCGGCGATCCACGTCCGCACCACCGCGCTCGCGCGAGCGCACCCATTCCGTGAGCGTCGTCTCCAGAAAATCCTGGATGACCGGCGCGCCGCGCATGATCTCGCTCGCCCAGATCCGCGAACTCAGCGGCATTTCGCGCGCCAGATCCATCTTGGCGCTCGATGTAGGCGGCGAGCGCTTCGGCAGGGTCGCGCGTTGGCGTCGAACGACGTCGGCGGCGTCGAGCCAGGCGGTCAGCACGCGCTCGATCACCGCGCGATAGAGCTCTGCCTTGGTGGGAAAGTAATAGTGGACATTGGGCTTCGGCACGCCCGCCCGCGCGGCGATCTCCGCCATCGTCGCGCCGTCGAAGCCGTGCTCGGCGAACACGGATTCCGCGGCGGCGAGGATCGCCCGTTCGTTGCCCTCGCGGATGCTCGGCTTCGAGGTCGGCTTGTCCATGGTCAGCCCTGTCCGGCGCCTGTCATCCGGGCGCCGAAGCTCAGTTTTGCGGCATTTGACCGTTTGGTCAAATTTATAATAGCGTCCGCGCGGATCCGTCTGACGGAGGCTGCCTGAATGTCCGATCTCTCGAATGTGCGCATCGACGGGCAGCGCCTTTGGGACGCGCTGATGGAGATGGCGAAGATCGGCGGCACCCCGAAGGGCGGCTGCAAGCGCCTGACCCTGACCGACCTCGACAAGCAGGGCCGCGAACTGTTCCGCGCCTGGTGCGAGAAGGAGGGCTGCACGGTCAAGGTCGACGAGATGGGCAACATGTTCGCCCGCCGCGCCGGCGTCGAGGACGAATCTGCCGCCCGTGATGATGGGCAGCCATCTCGACACGCAGCCGACCGGCGGCAAGTTCGACGGCGTGCTCGGCGTGCTCGGCGCGCTCGAAGTGGTGCGCTCGCTCAACGACCTCAAGATCAAGACGCGCCGGCCGATCGATGTCGCCAACTGGACCAACGAGGAGGGCTCGCGCTTCGCGCCCGCGATGGTGTCCTCCGGCGTGTTCGCCGGCGTCTACACGCAAGGAATTCGCCTACTCGCGGGTCGACGCCGACGGCATAGACGCTCGGCGACGAACTCGAGCGCATCGGCTTCAAGGGCGAGGAGCCGGTCGGCGGCCGGCCGATCCACGCCTCGTTCGAGCTGCACATCGAGCAGGGCCCGATCCTCGAGGACGAGAATTATCGACGTCGGCGTCGTCACCCACGGCCAGGGCCAGCGCTGGTACGAGATCACGCTGACCGGCTTCGAGAGCCACGCCGGCTCGACGCCGATGCCGCGCCGCAAGGACGCGCTGCTGGGCGCCGCGCGCATCGTCGAACTCGTCAACAGGATCGGCCTCTCCAAGGCGCCGCTCGGCGTCTCGACCGTCGGCATGCTCAACCCCTATCCGAACTCGCGCAACGTGATCCCCGGCGAAGTGTTCATGACCTGCGAGTTCCGCCATCCCGATCGACGACGATGCTCGACCGACATGGACGCGCAGCTGCAAGCGCGGCGTCGAGGAGATCGCCAAGACGATCGGCCTCGACCTACGATCTCAAGCAGGTGTTCTATTATCCGCCGGTCCCGTTCGACAAGGACTGCGTCGCCGCGGTGCGCCGCGCCGCCGAGCATTTCGGCTACAGCCACCGCGACATCGTCTCGGGCGCCGGGCACGACGCCTGCTACCTCGCGCGCGTCGCGCCGACCTCGATGATCTTCACGCCCTGCGTCGACGGCGTCAGCCACAACGAGGCCGAGGACATCAAGCAGGAATGGGCGACGGCCGGCGCCAACGTGCTGATGCACGCGGTGCTGGAGAAGGCCGAGATCGTCGCCTGAAACCGATTCGATTTGGAGGACTTGCTGATGTCCACGGTGATCAAAGGCGGAACGATCGTCGCCGCCGACCGCACGCTATGTGGCCGACGTGCTGATCGAGGGCGAGACGCATCAAGGCGATCGGGACCGGGCCTCACGGGCGACAAGGCGATCGACGCCGCGGGCTGCTTCGTCATGCCGGGCGGCATCGATCCGCACACCCATCTCGACATGCCCTTCATGGGCACCAATTCGGCCGACAATTACGAGAGCGGCACGCGCGCGGCGCTCTCCGGCGGCACGACGATGGTGGTCGATTTCTGCATCCCCGAGCGCGGCCAGCCGCTGATGGAGGCCGTCGGCGCCTGGGACAAGCGCGCCGAACTCGCGACCACCGACTACGCCTTTCACATGTGCATCACCTACTGGTCGGACAAGGTGCGCGAGGACATGGCCAAGGTCGTCGAGCACGGCGTCACCACCTTCAAGCATTTCATGGCCTACAAGGGCGCGCTGATGGTCAACGACGAGGAGATGTTCGCCTCGTTCCAGCGCTGCGCCGAACTCGGCGCCATGCCGCTGGTGCATGCCGAGAACGGCGACGTCGTCGCGGCGCTGCAGAAATTCTATCTCGCCAAGGGCATCACCGGCCCCGAGGGCCACGCGCTTTCGCGCCCGCCCGAGGTCGAGGGCGAGGCGACCAACCGCGCCATCATGCTGGCCGACCAGGCGGGCGTGCCGCTCTACATCGTCCACACCTCCTGCATCGAGGCGCACGAGGCGATCCGCCGCGCGCGGGCCAACGGCAAGCGCGTCTATGGCGAGCCGCTGATCCAGCATCTCGTGCTCGACGAGAGCGAATATTTCAACCAGGACTGGGACCATGCGGCGCGCCGCGTGATGTCGCCGCCGTTCCGCGACAAGAAGCACCAGGACGATCTCTGGAACGGCCTGCGCGCCGGCTCGCTGCAGGTGGTCGCGACCGACCATTGCGCCTTCACGACCGAGCAGAAGGACTTCGGCCTCGACGACTTCACCAAGATCCCGAACGGCACCGGCGGCCTCGAAGACCGCATGCCGGTGCTGTGGACCTACGGCGTCGGCACCGGCCGGCTGACGCTGAACGAATTCGTCGCCGTGACCTCGACCAACATCGCCCGCATCCTCAACCTCTATCCGCGCAAGGGCGCGATCCTGCCGGGCGCCGACGCCGATCTCGTCGTCTGGGACCCGAAGGCGAGCAAGACGATCAGGGCCGAGAACCAGGTCTCGGCCATCGACTACAACGTCTTCGAGGGCTTCGACGTGAGGGCCTGCCGCGCTACACGCTGTCGCGCGGCGCGGTCGTCTTCGAGGACGGCAAGGTGCTCGCCAACAACGGCCGCGGCCGGTTCGTCAAGCGCGCGCCGTTCGCCGAGGATGCGGTGGCGCTCGCCAAATACCGAGGCGCATACCGCGCCGAAGGCCGTCGCGCGCTGAACATGACGCCAGCGGAGGTCGTCCGGCGACTATGTGATCGACGCGTCTCGACGTGTCGCTCACCTTCGAGACCGCCGACGGGCCCGTGCAGGCGCTGAGCGACGTCGACCTGAAGATCACGCGAGGCGAGTTCGTCTCGTTCATCGGCCCGTCGGGCTGCGGCAAGACGACGCTGCTGCGCGCCATCGCCGATCTCGAACAGCCGACCGGCGGCTCGCATCACGGTCAACGGCATGAGCCCGCGGAGGCGCGGCTGAAGCGCGCCTACGGCTACGTGTTCCAGGCGCCGGCGCTCTATCCGTGGCGCACGCGTGGCGAGCAACATCGCGCTGCCGCTGGAGATCATGGGCGTCGGCAAGGCCGAGCGCGCCGCGCGCGTGGCGAAGCGGGCTCGAACTCGTCAACCTCACCGGCTTCGGCAACAAATTTCCCGTGGCAACTGTCCGGCGGCATGCAGCAGCGCGCCTCGATCGCGCGCGCGCTGTCGTTCGACCCCGACCTGCTGCTGATGGACGAGCCGTTCGGCGCGCTCGACGAGATCGTGCGCGACAAGCTCAACGAGCAACTGCTGCGGCTGTGGGACAAGACCGGCAAGACGGCGCTGTTCGTCACCCATTCGATCCCCGAGGCGGTGTTCCTGTCGACCCGCATCGTCGTGATGTCGCCGCGGCCGGGGCGCATCCACGACGTCATCGACTGCGATTTCCCGCGCGACCGCACGCTCGACATCCGCGAGACGCCGGAGTTCCTGGAGGTCGCCAACCGGGTGCGCCAGGGCCTGCGCGAGGGGCACTCCTATGACGTATGAGGGGACGCGCTCGACGTCAGCCGTCATGGCCGGGCTCGTCCCGGCCATCCACGCCGTTGGGTCGGGCGGCGCTGCTCGTCGAGTTCGCAAAGCCGCGCCGCGTGGATGCCCGGGACAAGCCCGGGCATGACGGCGCCTCCGGGATCGGCCCCTTCTCCCGCAGGCGGGAGAGGGTCGATCGCTGCGCGCCTTGCGCTCATGAAATCCATCGTTCCGCTCGCGATCGTCATCGCGCGTCATGTCTCGTCATCTGGTACGGCTTCGCGGTCTGGATGAATTCGCCGCTGCAGCGCGACGTCTTCGACAATGCCGGCAAGACGAGCTTCACCAGCGTCCGACCTCGCGCGGGATGCGCTCAACATGGAGCGGCCGCAGCTGCCGGCGCCGCACCAGATCGCCGGCGAGCTCGACCGGCTCATCTTCGCGACGGCGCCGGACTTCGAAGCGCAGCCTCGTCTATCACGCCGGCATCACGCTCGAGGAGACGCTGCTCGGCTTCGTCATCGGCTCGGCGCTCGGCATCGGCCTGGCGGTCGTCATCGTGTTCGTCAAGCCGCTCGAGCGCTCGCTGATGCCCTGGATCGTCGCGTCGCAGACGGTGCCGATCATCGCGCTGGCGCCGATGATCGTCGTGATCCTCAACCAGTTCGACATCGCCGGCATGGTGCCGAAGGCGGTGATCGCCGCCTATCTGTCGTTCTTCCCGATCACGGTCGGCATGGTGAAGGGCCTGCGCTCGCCCGATCCGCTGCAGCTCGACCTGATGCGCACCTATTCGGCGTCGCCGATGCAGACGCTGGTCAAGCTGCGCGCGCCCGCGAGCCTGCCGTTCCTCTTCGCCAGCCTGAAGATCGGCGTCGCGGCGGCGCTCGTCGGCGCGATCGTGGCCGAGGTGACGAAGAGCGAGGACGGCGGCCTCGGCGCGCGCCTGCTCGCCGGCTCCTATTACGGGCAGACCGTGCAGATCTGGGCGGCGCTGTTCACGGCCGCGGCGCTGTCGGGCGCGCTGGTCGGCATCATCGGCATGGTTCGGCCGCATCTCCCTTCGCAACGCGTCGTTTCCGACATGAACGCCAAGCAGATCACGGACCTGGGCGCCGCCGCTGCTGTTTCGGCCTTGTCGTGCTCGCGCTCTGGGAGGTGCTGGTGCGCGTCGGCGGCGTCTCCGCCGATCATCCTGCCGCCGCCTTCCGCGATCGCGCTCCGACTCGTCAGCTCGCTGCCGACGCTCGGCGCCGACTTTCGTCCAGACCTCGCGCGGCGTGCTGGCCGGCTATGTCATCGGCTGCGGCGGGGCTCGTCGGTCGCCATCCTGATCGACCGCTCGCCGTTCCTGCAGCGCGGGCTGCTGCCGCTCGGCAATCTCGTCTCGGCGCTGCCGATCGTCGGCGTCGCGCCGATCATGGTGATGTGGTTCGGCTTCGACTGGCAGTCGAAGGCGGCGGTCGTCGTCATCATGACGTTCTTCCCGATGCTGGTGAACGCCACCGCGGGCCTCGTCAGCGCCGGCGCGATGGAGCGCGACCTGATGAAGACCTATGCGGCGAGCTACGGGCAGACGCTGCGTCAAGCTGCGGCTGCCGGCGGCGCTGCCGTTCATCTTCAACGCGCTGAAGATCAACACGACGCTGGCGCATGATCGGCGCCATCGTCGCCGAGTTCTTCGGCACGCCGATCGTCGGCATGGGGTTTCGCATCATCGACCGAGGTCGGCGCATGAACATCGACATGGTCTGGGCGACGATCGTCGTCGCCGCCGTGGCGGGCTCGGCGTTCTACGCGCTGATCGCTCTGCATCGAGCGGCGCGCGACGTTCTGGCACGCCTCGTATCGCGCGAGGTGAGTTTAGCATGGAGGGTGGAGCGATGAAGAAACTGGCTTACGGGTTGATGGCGACGGCGGCGTTGTTCGTCGCGGCCGACGCGGCGCACGCCGCCGACAAGGTGACGCTGCAGCTGAAATGGGTCACGCAGGCCCAGTTCGCCGGCTATTACGTCGCCAAGGACAAGGGCTTCTACAAGGACGAAGGGCTCGACGTCACGATCAAGCCGGGCGGCCCGGACATCGCGCCCGAGCAGGTGCTCGCCGGCGGCGGCGCCGATGTCGTGGTCGACTGGATGCCGGCCGCGCTCGCGGCGCGCGAAAAGGGCGCGCCGCTGGTCAACATCGCGCAGCCGTTCAAGCACTCCGGCCTGGAACTGACCTGCCGCGCCGACACCGGCATCAAGACGCCGGCCGACCTCAAGGGCCACACGCTCGGCGTCTGGTTCTACGGCAACGAATATCCGTTCCTCGCCTGGATGGGCAAGCTCGGCTTCAAGACCGACGGCTCGGCCGGCGGCGTCAAGGTGCTGAAGCAGGGCTTCAACGTCGATCCGCTGCTGCAGAAGCAGGCCGCCTGCATCTCGACCATGACCTACAACGAATATTGGCAGGTGATCGACGCCGGCTTGAAGCCCGAGCAGCTCGTCGTGTTCAAATACGAGGACCAGGGCGTCGCGACGCTGGAGGACGGCCTCTACGTGCTCGAAGACAAGCTGAAGGACCCGGCCTTCGTCGACAAGATGGCCAAGTTCGTGAAGGCCTCGATGAAGGGCTGGGACTATGCGCACGACCACACCGACGAGGCGGTGAAGATCGTGCTCGACAACGACGCCTCCGGCGCCCAGACCGAGCATCACCAGAAGCAGATGATGGCCGAGATCAACAAGCTGACCGAGGGCTCGAACGGCGCGCTCGACAAGGCCGACTACGACCGCACCGTGAAGACGCTGCTGACCGGCGGCTCCGATCCCGTCATCACCAAGGAGCCGACCGGCGCCTACACGACCGCGATCACCGACAAGGCGCTCGCCAAGTAACCAACGAAGCGGCCGCGAAGCTCAAAGCTTCGCGGCCGGACTTCTCACGACGGCGGGTCGACGCCGAGCGCGATCGGCGATCCGCCGTAGCGCGGCCCGATCCCGAGCGCCGTATCGAACACCGCCTTCACGCGCGCCCCAGCCTCGCGCAGCTTGGTGCGAAAATCGTAGCGCAGCGGAGCATCCTCGGCTTCGAATCCCTGGAAATCGAGGCCGTGTCTGCCGGCGAGATAGAGCGCGCGGGCCAGATGGAAGCGCTGCGATACGACGATGACGCGATCCTGGCCGAACACGCCGCTGGCGCGCAGCACCGAGTCCAGCGTGCGGAAGCCGGCATAGTCGCGATAGATGCGGTCGGCCGGAACGCCCTGGGCGACCAGCGCGTCGCGCATGTCGTTGGGCTCGTCATAGCCGCCGTTCGGGCGGCCGCCCTGCGACTGGTTGCCGCTGACGATCAGGTACTCGACCTTGCCGGACTCGAACAGTTTCGCCGCGGCGTCGATGCGATTGTCGAAATAGGGATTTGGCAGCCGGCCGGGCAGCCAGCGCGAAGTGCCGAGCACGAGGCCGGCGCGCGGCGGGCGAAAGGTCCTCGACGGCCACATGGATGCGCGGCGCCGCGTCGCTCTCGACGATTTCCCACGCCGCCAGAACCGTGACGACGCCAAACACGAGCGCCGCGATACGCCGCCTTCCCGAGAAGGCGACCCCAGGCCATGATCCAAATCCTCTGCGAGCGCGCCGCTCACGCCGCTCGCGCCCGAACTCTGCTCGTCTCAGGCTCGGGCAAAATTATGACCGCTGAAAGCGGGCGAACGGCGTTCGCCTAGCGGGGCAGCACCGTCGCGCCCATCAGCGCCTTGTCGATCGACGCGCGCGCATTGGCGCCCCTCGCGGATCGCCCAGACGACGAGCGACTGGCCGCGCCGCATGTCGCCGCAGGCCCAGACCTTTCGGCTGCGAGGTCGCGTAGCTCTTCGTGTCGGCCGCGACGTTGCCGCGCCCGTCGAGCTTCACGCCGAGCTCTTCGAGCATGCCGTCCTTGACCGGCGAGACGAAGCCCATCGCGAGCAGCACGAGATCGGCCTTGAGCGTGAATTCGGTGCCCTCGATCGGCTTCAGCTTGTCGTCGAGCCGGACGCATTCGATGCCGGTGACGACGCCGTTCTCGCCCTCGAACTTGCGGGTCATGACCGCGAAGTCGCGCTCGGCGCCTTCCTCGTGGCTGGAGGAGGTGCGCAGCTTCACGCGGCCAGTTCGGCCAGGTCAGCATCTTGTCTTCCAGCTTCGGCGGCATCGGCATGATTTCGAGCTGCGTGACCTTCAGCGCGCCCTGCCGGATCGAGGTGCCGATGCAGTCGGAGCCGGTGTCGCCGCCGCCGATCACGACGACATGCTTGCCGGCGGCGTGGATCGGCTCGTTGGTGCCGATCGGATCGTGCGAGACGCGGCGGTTCTGCTGCGGCAGGAAATCCATCGCGAAATGCACGCCGGCGAGGTCGCGGCCCGGGCGCGGGCAGGTCGCGCGGCTGCTCGGCGCCGCCGGCGAGCGCGACGGCGTCGTATTCGCTCGACCAGCGAGGCGGTCGTGACGTCCTTGCCGACATGGACGCCGCAATGGAACGACGACGCCCTCGGCCTTCATCTGCTCGACGCGGCGATCGATATGGCGCTTCTCGAGCTTGAAGTCGGGAATGCCGTAGCGCAGCAGGCCGCCGGCGCGCTCGTTCTTCTCGTAGAGATGCACCTCATGGCCGGCGCGCGCGAGCTGCTGCGCGCAGGCGAGCCCGGCGGGGCCGGAGCCGACCACGGCGACGCGCTTGCCGGTCTTCACCGCCGGCGGCTCGGGCTTGATCCAGCCCTGCTCCCAGGCGCGGTCGACGATCGCGCATTCGATCGTCTTGATGGTGACCGGCGTGTCCTGGATGTTGAGCGTGCAGGAGGCTTCGCACGGGCGCGGGGCAGACGCGGCCGGTGAACTCCGGGAAATTGTTGGTCGAATGCAGGTTGCGCGACGCCTCCTGCCAGTCGCCGCGATAGACGAGGTCGTTCCAGTCGGGGATCTGGTTGTTGACCGGGCAGCCGTTGTGGCAATAGGGAATGCCGCAATTCATGCAGCGCGCCGCCTGATTGCGCGTCGATTCCTCGCTCAGCGGCAGAAGGAATTCGCGATAATGGCGGATGCGATCCGCCGCGGGGGCGTATCGCCGATCCGCCCGGTCGATTTCCATGAAGCCCGTGACCTTGCCCATGTCCTATACTTCCCCCAACGCTCCCGAGGCAGGCCTCAGTCGAACCTCAGATGAGCTTCGCAACGCGCGATCCATTCCCCTATTGCGGGCCGGGATGCAAGATCGAAGCCGCCCTCGTGCGCGAGCCGCGTGTAGGCGCAAAGCGCGATGTCGGCGACGCTGAGCCGTTCGCCGACCAGAAACGATTTTCCCTTCAGGCCGAGTTCGAGCCGGTCGAGCGCGCCGTTGCCGCGCTCCATGAGGCGCGGGTCGATTTCGCTCTGCGGCTTGCCGAGATAGACGCGCTGAAAGCGGGCGACGGCGACGTAGGGCTCGTGGCTGTACTGCTCCCAGAACATCCACTCGTCGGCCTTGGCCTGGTCGAAGGGATCGTCGGGGATCAGTTTCGAATCGCGCGCCAGATAGCGGACGATCGCGTTCGACTGCGCGAGCGCACGGCCGTCGTCGAGGACGATTGTCGGAACCTGGCCGGCCGGGTTCATGGCGAGGAAGTCAGCGCGTTCGGGTTTCGGCTTTCTGGGTGTCGATCGGAATCCAGTCGTAGGCGAGGCCGAGGAAGTCGGCGGTCGCTTTCACCTTCTGGCAATTGCCGGATTTGATGTCGCCGTAGATTTGCATGTGTTTCCGTGCTCGCCACCGAGCCCCCCTCCCTGGCCCTCCCCCACAAGGGGGGAGGGGATAACAGCTGCCTCAGCCACGTCACTCACTGCACTCCCTCCCGCCTTCACGGGGGAGGGTCGGGAGGGGGTGGTTCGTTGCCTCGCGCTCACGTCACTCCCGCTCGCCGTTCTCGACCTAGTCGCTCGGCGCCCTCCGGCTTCAGCTCCAGCAGCTTCAACCTTATCGTCTCGAACACCCCTTCGAGGTTCTCAAACACCTCGACATTCCCGAACCGCAGCACCGTATTCCCGTGCGACCTCAGATACAGCATCGCGCCGCGCATCCCTCGCAATCTCCGTCATCCGTCGAGTGCGTCGCCCCGTCGACCTCGATCACCAGCCTCGCCTCGAAACAGGCGAAGTCGACGATGTAGCCGAGCATCTCCACCTGGCGCCGAAACCGAAAACCCTCGACGCCGCGACGTCTCAGCCCAGCCCACAAGCTCCGCTCAGCGGAAGTCGCGTCGCTCCGCAGCCGCTGGGCTGCGCGCACCTCATTCTCCGGCGGCTTTCAGCTCCTGACCCGCGCCGCGCGCGGCCAGTTCCGCCAGCGCGCGCCGGTACTCGACCGGCATCACTTTGCGGAACTTCGGCAGATAGGTCTCCCAGTTCTCCAGAATCTCTCGCGCCCGAGTCGAGCCGGTGTAGCGCGCGTGGTTGACGATCAGCTGGTGCAGGCGCTCGGCGTCGTGGCGGCTCATGTCGCCCATCACGTCGACGCGGCCGTGGCTCAGCAGGTCGCCGCCGGAATGGTGGTGGCGCTCCATGATCTCCTCCTCGGCCGCGACCGGCTCGAGTTCGACCATCGAGAGGTTGCAGCGCTTGCGGGAAGTCGCCGCTCTCGTCGAGCACGTAGGCGATGCCGCCCGACATGCCCGCCGCGAAATTGCGGCCGGTTTCGCCGATGACGACGACGACGCCGCCGGTCATGTATTCGCAGCCGTGGTCGCCCGTGCCCTCGACGACGCAGATCGCGCCCGAGTTGCGCACCGCGAAGCGCTCGCCCGCGACGCCGCGGAAATAGCACTCGCCGGCGATCGCGCCGTACATCACCGTGTTGCCGACGATGATCGCATTCTCGGGCGTGAGCTTCGTCGCCTCGCGCGGCGGATAGACGATGATGCGGCCGCCGGACAGGCCCTTGCCGACGTAGTCGTTGCCGTCGCCCTCGAGTTCGAGCGTCACGCCCTTGGCGAGGAACGCGCCGAAGCTCTGGCCGGCCGAGCCCTTGAGCTTGATGTGGATCGTGCCGTCGCGCAGCCCGGCGTGGCCGTAGCGCTTGGCGATCTCGCCCGACAGCATCGCGCCGGTCGAGCGGTCGGAGTTGCGGATCGGCATGTCGAGCCGCACGTGCTTGGCGTGAGTCGAGCGCGTCCTTCGTTTCCGCGATGAACTTGCGGTCGAGCACGTGGTCGAGGCCGTGGTCCTGCGGGATCGAGCGGTAGATCGTGTCGCCCGGCCAGGGTTCCGGCTTGAAGAACAGGCTCGAGAAGTCGAGGCCCTTCGACTTGGCGCGCGCGATCAGCTCGGACTTGTCGAGCATCTGGCGCTGGCCGACCATCTCGTCGAACCGTGCGATAGCCGAGCTCGGCCATCAGCTCGCGCACTTCCTCGGCGACGAAGAAGAAGAAGTTGATGACGTGCTCGGGCTGGCCGACGAAGCGCTTGCGCAGCACCGGGTCCTGCGTCGCGACGCCGACCGGGCAGGTGTTGAGATGGCACTTGCGCATCATGATGCAGCCGGCCGCGATCAGCGGCGCGGTCGCGAAGCCGAACTCGTCGGCGCCGAGCAGCGCGCCGATCACGACGTCGCGGCCGGTGCGCACGCCGCCGTCGACCTGCACCGCGATGCGCGAGCGCAGGCCGTTCATGACCAGCGTCTGATGCGTCTCGGCGAGGCCGATCTCCCACGGGCGAGCCGGCGTGCTTGATGGAGGTCAGCGGCGAAGCGCCGGTGCCGCCCTCGTAGCCGGAGATCGTCACGTGGTCGGCCTTGCACTTGGCGACGCCGGCGGCGACCGTGCCGACGCCGACTTCGGAGACCAGCTTCACCGAGACGTCCGCCTCCGGGTTGACGTTCTTCAGATCGTAGACGAGCTGCTTCAGGTCCTCGATCGAGTAGATGTCGTGGTGCGGCGGCGGCGAGATCAGGCCGACGCCCTGCGTCGAATGGCGCACCTTGGCGATCACGGCGTCGACCTTGTGGCCGGGCAACTGTCCGCCTTCGCCGGGCTTCGCGCCCTGCGCCATCTTGATCTGCATCATGTCGGAATTGACGAGATATTCCGCCGTGACGCCGAACCGGCCCGACGCGACCTGCTTGATCGCGGAGCGCATCGAATCGCCGTTCGCCATCCGCTTGTAGCGATCGGATTCCTCGCCGCCCTCGCCGGTGTTCGACTTGCCGCCGATCCGGTTCATCGCGATGGCGAGCGTGGTGTGCGCCTCGCGCGAGATCGAGCCGTAGGACATCGCGCCGGTCGCGAAACGCTTGACGATGTCGACCGCGGGCTCGACTTCCGTCGAGCGGCACGGGCTTGCGGCCGTCCTCCTCGGCGGTCTTGATGCGGAACAGGCCGCGGATCGTCAGCAGCGACTCCGGCTGCTCGTTGAGCAGCTTGGCATAGGCCCGGTACTTGTCCTTGGCGTTGCCGCGCACCGCATGCTGCAGCAGCGACACGGTCTCCGGCGTCCAGTTGTGGGCCTCGCCGCGGGTGCGATAGGCGTATTCGCCGCCGACTTCGAGCGAAGAGCGCAGCACCGGCGACGCGCCGAACGCGTCGGCGTGCCGCTCGCGCCGTCTCCTCGGCGATCTCGGCCAGGCCCGCGCCTTCGATCGTCGTCGCCGTGCCGAAGAAGTAGGTCTCGACGAACGACTTGCGAGAGGCCGACCGCGTCGAAAATCTGCGCGCCGCAATAGGACTGATAGGTCGAGATGCCCATCTTGGACATCACCTTGAGCAGGCCCTTGTCGATCGACTTGATGAAGCGCTTGACGACCTCGTAGGCTCGACACCGGCTCGGGCAGATCCTTCGCCATCGCCGCCAGCGTCTCGAAGGCGAGATAGGGATTGATCGCCTCGGCGCCATAGCCGGCAAGGCACGCGAAATGATGGACTTCGCGCGGTTCGCCGGTCTCGACGACGAGGCCGACGGAGGTGCGCAGGCCCTTGCGGATCAGGTGATGATGCACGGCGGCGGTCGCCAGCAGCGCGGGGATCGGAATGCGGTCCGGGCCCGACCATGCGGTCGGACAGGATGATGATGTTGTAGCGGCCGTGCACGGCGGCTTCGGCGCGCTCGCACAGCCGCTGCAGCGCGTCGGCCATGCCCGCCGCGCCCTTCTCGACGTCATAGGTGATGTCGAGCGTGCGGGTGTCGAACGTGTCCTCGAAATGGCCGATGCAGCGGATCTTCTCGAGATCCTCGTTGGTGAGGATCGGCTGGCGCACCTCGAGCCGCTTGCGCTTGGCGGTGCCTTCGAGGTCGAGCAGGTTCGGCCGCGGCCCGATGAACGAGACGAGGCTCATCACGAGTTCTTCGCGGATCGGGTCGATCGGCGGGTTCGTCACCTGCGCGAAGTTCTGCTTGAAATAGGTGTAGAGCAGCTTCGACTTGTCGGAGATCGCCGAGGGCGGCGTGTCCGTGCCCATCGAGCCGACCGCTTCCTGGCCCGTCGTCGCCATCGGCGGCAGCAGGATCGCAAGGTCCTCCTGCGTGTAGCCGAACGCCTGCTGGCGATCGAGCAGCGAAACGTCGGTGCGCGCCGCGCGCGGCTCGACCGGGTTCAGCTCCTCGAGCACGATCTGCGTGCTCTTCAGCCATTCCTTGTAGGGATTGGCGAGCGAAAGCTTCTGCTTGATCTCGGCGTCGGAGACGATGCGGTGCTCTTCGAGGTCGACGAGCAGCATCTTGCCGGGCTGCAGGCGCCACTTCTGCACGATCGATCTCTTCCGGAACCGGCAGCACGCCCATTTCCGAGGCGAGCACGACGAGATCGTCGTCGGTCACGAAATAGCGCGCCGGCCGCAGGCCGTTGCGGTCGAGCGTCGCGCCGATCTGGCGACCGTCGGTGAAGGCCACCGCGGCCGGGCCGTCCCACGGCTCCATCAGCGCGGCGTGATATTCGTAGAAGTGACGGCGCTCCTCGTCCATCAGCGGGTTGCCGGCCCACGCCTCCGGGATCAGCATCATCATCGCATGGGTCAGCGAATAGCCGCCCTGCACGAGGAATTCGAGCGCATTGTCGAAGCAGGCGGTGTCGGACTGCCCCTCGTAGGAGATCGGCCACAGCTTTGAAATGTCGTTGCCGAACAGTTCGGAGTCGACGCTCGCCTGGCGCGCCGCCATCCAGTTGACGTTGCCGCGCAGCGTGTTGATCTCGCCGTTGTGGGCGACCATCCGATAGGGATGCGCGAGCCGCCACGACGGAAACGTGTTGGTCGCGAAACGCTGGTGGACGAGCGCGAGCGCCGTCGTGAAGCGCGCGTCGCGCAGGTCGGGGTAATACGGGCCGAGTTGGTCGACCAGCACCATGCCCTTGTAGACGATGGTGCGCGACGACATCGAAACCGGATAATATTCGCGCGATATTCGCCGCCGAGCTCATAGACCCGGGTCGAGACCACCTTGCGGACGATGAACAGCTTGCGCTCGAACGCCTCCTGGTCCTCGGCATTGCCGCCGCGGGCGATGAACACCTGGCGATGCACCGGCTCGACCGCCTTGACGCGGGCGCCGAGCACCGAGCTGTCGACCGGCACGTCGCGCCAGCCGATCAGCTTCTGCCCTTCGGTCGCCGACCACTTCCTCGACGATGCGCTCGACCTCGGCGCGCGCGACGGCGCCCTGCGGCATGAAGAACTGGCCGATCGCATATTCGCCGGGCTCCGGCAGCGTCATGCCGAGCTTGCCGCATTCGGCGACGAAGAATTCGTGCGGGATCTGGGTCAGCACGCCGCAGCCGTCGCCAAGCGTCGGGTCCGCGCCGACCGCGCCGCGATGGTCGAGATTGACGAGGATCTGCAGACCCTTCTCGAGGATCCCGTGCGACTTCCGGTTCTTCATGTCGGCGACGAAGCCGACGCCGCAGGAATCGTGCTCGTTGGCGGGATCGTAGAGACCGATAGCGCGCGGCATCATCGGATCGGCGCCCTTGGCCGGGAGAGCGGCGGTCTCGCTTGCGTCGGGTCGGTTCGTGGCGCTGGCGTTCATCTTTCCACTCCCTGGGCCGGGCCGCAGATATCGCCGGCCGTCGCTCGTCAGATGTTTAGGTAATCGGTCAATCGG
Organism: uncultured Pseudomonadota bacterium; assembly: GCA_963771455.1. Taxonomy (GTDB): domain Bacteria; phylum Pseudomonadota; class Alphaproteobacteria; order Rhizobiales; family Beijerinckiaceae; genus Roseiarcus. The sequence continues at coordinate 153,792 of CAVYTP010000011.1, read as the reverse complement.
TGGATCGGCGTTCGGACATTGGCGGTCGCAAAAAACGGACCGCTGCGCATTAAGCGCCGGGTTTTTTCTGGGCCCGTTTGTCCGTGGCGTCCGTCATACTCAATCCACCTGTCGACCGCATTATTTCTCGGCGCCGAGTGCTCAAAGCTTGAGCTTCCGAGTTCTGACTCTTTCGGTCAAATGGTCAGCACCGCTGTCCTAACACGATGACAGAATTGCGGGGAGCACACAAGGCGCCGCCGTCCCGCCGGGCGGATTTTTTTAACGCTTCGGTAAGGCGCCCTTGCCAAGGGCGCCGGCTGCGGCCAAGTCGTTTCTTGCGGCAGCAAGCGATGGAGTTACGCCCGGTGTTTTTCGCAAGCGACAACGGCGCCGGGGTCGCGCCGCAAATTCTCGAAGCGATTGGCGGCTGCAAGTCGGGGTCCCGCGCCCGCCTACGGCTCGGACGATTTCACCAAGCGCGCCGAGAGCGCGTTGAGCGAAGTTTTCGAGACCGAGGCGAAAGTGTTCCTGGTTGCGACCGGCACCGCCGCCAACGCGCTCGCCCTCGAGCGCGCTCGCGCGCCCCTGGGAGGCGATCTTCTGTCACGACGAGGCGCATGTTCACGATGACGAATGCGGCGCCCCGGAATTTTTCGCGGGCGGCGCCAAGCTGGTCGGCATCGCCGGGCTCAATGGCAAGGTCACGCCCGACGGGCTCGCGGAGACGCTGGAGCGCTATCCGCGCGGTCTCGTGAAGACAGTTCAGCCGGGCGCGCTCTCCCTTTCGCAAGCGACCGAGGCGGGGACGCTCTATCGCGTCGACGAGATTGCGGCTCTGGCGGAACTTGCCCACCGCGCCGGTGTTGACGTTCACATGGATGGCGCGCGTTTCGCGAATGCGGTGGTCGCGCTCGGAGTTTCGCCCGCGGAGATGACTTGGCGCGCTGGAATTGACGCGCTGTCTTTCGGCGCGACCAAGAATGGCGCGCTTGGCGGCGGAAGCCGTCATCTTCTTCGACGCCGCAAAGGCGGAGAATTTTGCCTATCAGCGCAAGCGGGGTGGTCACACGCTCTCGAAGGGACGGTTTCTCGGCGCCCAGATGGAGGCCTATCTGAAGGATGGGCTTTGGTTGACAGCTCGCCCGGCGGGCCAACTCCCAGGCCCAGAAACTGAGCGATGGCCTGCTGTCCGCGCCGGGCGTGCAGGCCGGCCTGGCCGACGGAGGTCAATGAAGTTTTCGTGATCGCCCCGGCCGGCCGCGCCGAACGCTGGCAGCAGGAAGGGCGCGCGGTTCCACGACTGGTCGACCCGCTCGCTCGCGAGCTACATCGGCCCGCGCGACGGGGAGACGCTCTACCGCTTCGTCACGTCGTTCGAGACGCGCGACGAAGATATCGCGGCGATGTGCGCGTTAGCCATGAAATGACGAATGCGGGGCCGCACCATCGCCGCAATGGTTGATTTTGTGTTAAGAGATGTTGGATTGTTTTGGGAGACTTTTAATGGCGTACAGGCTTCCCAACCGGAAATGGCTCAATGGCGTGGCGGCCATTGCGCTCACGGGACTTGCCGCGACGGCCGCGCCCGCGCGTGCGGAGACGCTTTTCGGCCTTTTTTCGTTCGACGTGAGCCCGGCCGAAGTCGCGGCGACCATCAATCGCCATGGATACGTCATCCGAAGCGCCATCGTCAGGCGCGGCGATGTCTATCTTGCCGATGTCTCTGGTCCAACGGGGCGATGGAACGCCTGATCGTCGATGCGCATACCGGCCGGCTCGAGCAGCACTTCGCTTGGCGTGGAGACTATTATCGGCAGGGCCCACAATCCTACGCCGCGCCTGTCCCGGTCGGCGGGGGCATTTATGCCTCGGCTCCCCGTCCCGAGGTGGACATTGGCGGGCCGCGCATGAGAAGTGAAGAATTCCCGGGTTCCGACGACGAAATGCGCGGCATCCGCCAGCGGCAGACGGCCTACGGTGGCGACGCGCGCATGCCCCTCGTCGCGCCGCCCGCACTGGATGTCAAGCCGGTCGACAAGTTCGAAGCTGAAGGCCGCCGCCCGGCCGAAACCGGCTCCGTCCGCCAGCACATCGACCGAAGCATCCGTCGACCCTCCGACGAGCCCGCCAGTTCCTCGGCCCGCCACGGATGCGCCAACGTCAACGACGGTCGTCGCTCCGGCGCCGGCGGTCGAGGCCGCCAAGCCTGTCGCGCCGCCCAAACCTCAAGGCGTCGTGGCAAGCTCAAGTCCAGCGGAAAGCACGCCATCAGTGCAAGCTGTCACACCAGCTCCGCGCTCCGCCCCCGGCTCCGCGCCGGCCCCGCCGAAAAAGTCGATCAACGACATTCCTGTCGCGCCGCTCGACTGAGCCAGGCGCGCCCGAGCCTCAAGCCGGGCGCGTCTCCCCACGCGATCGCGAGAAGCATCGCTTCGACCGCCGCGCGCGCTTCCGAGACATCTGCCGCGGCCTTGCCGCGCACGACGATCTGATTACGAAACTTGCCGTCCTGATACGACGGGTAGGAACCGATGATGACGTCGGCTGCGACCCGGCGACTTTCGCGAGTTCGTCGCCGTAGCGTCCCTCGGCAATCGAGCCTGCATCGATGGTCTCGATCTGCATGGGCGAGCCCGTGCGGATCATCGTCGCCGCGTGATCGAGCATCGCCTGCATCACGGAGGGCACGCCCGCCATCGTGATCACATTCTCGATCATGAATCCCGGCAATTTCGACACCGGATTGTCGACGAGTTTGGCGCCCACGCGGCACCCTCGCCATGCGGCGCCGCGCCGGCGTCAATTCCCCCGGCTTGTAGCGCTGCAGCATCATCTCGATGATGCGCTCGTCTTCGTCGACCTCGACTCCGAACGCCTTTGCGACGCTGTCGGCGGTAATGTCGTCGTGAGTCGGACCGATACCGCCAGTCGTGAAAACGTAATCATAGCGGCGCCGCATAGCACATTCAGCGCTTCGACTATCTCCGCCTCGATATCAGGCACGACGCGCGCCTCGCGCACATCGACCCCAACGCGGGTCAAGATACTCGGCGATGTAGCCGAGGTTCTTGTCCTTCGTGCGCCCGCTCAGGATCTCGTCGCCGATGACGAGCACGGCGGCAGTGACGGTCTCAGGCTTTGCATTCATGACCGTCCGGCTCCTCTCGCCGCTCAAACGCAACGTTCTCGTGAGTTCCTGAGGATCTCGTGATAACCCAGGTTCTTGATCCGCTGCTCCAGCGCCTCTTCGGCGCGCAGAAGAGTGTATTCCATCAGCAGGAGGCGAGGCCAGAGCGAAGGCGGCGCTGAGCCGAAGAACGGTACGAGCGCGAGGTCCTCCGCGCCCTCGATATCGAGCTTGATGGCGTCGATCCGGGTGTAGCCTTCGTCGCGCGCAATCGTCGTCAACGTCTTGGTAGGCACTCGGACCGGTTCGAGCCGCGCGTCGGCATTGACGATCCGGGTGGAGCTTTCGCCCTCGTTGCGCGGGTTCACGAACAAGGTCGCCTCGCCGTCGATGTCGAGCACCGCGCAGCCGAGCGCCTTGACGTTGAGATGGGCGCTCTGGCCGATGTTGTAGGTCAGCCTGTCAAAGGCCTCCGGCAACGGCTCGACGGCGAGAATGCGCGCTCGGGGGCCGCCGAGTCCCGGCGACGAACAGCGTATAGCCTCCGCATCCGGCGCCCAGGTCGATGAATACGAAGTCGCCCTCGAGCTGCGCCGCCAACAACGCGCGCTCCTCGGGGTCGAAATATTGCGGCGTGAAGGCGAGCCGCTTGTCGGAAACGCTGCGATGCGGCTGGAGCCGCAAGCGGGCCCCGAACGAAACGACGTCGACGGGTTGGCCCTTCAGCGCGCCCACGCCGATGGCGCGCATCAGAAACGCCGTTCGTCGCTGCAACCAACCGCGCGAGCATCGCCGCGCGATCCGCATCGCAAGCCCGGCGACGCCTCTAGCTGCGTAATGTCCGAACGGCTCGGATTCGGCGGAGGGCGCGGACATCTGGGTTCTTGGGGAGGCAGGTCGTCGGGCTGCTGGGAGCCGGCCTTTAGCATGACGCGACGGCAGCGCGGAAGCGGTGCGAGTTGTCGAGCCTTACGGTTGTCTTACCGCAAGGTGGACGTCACGCCCGGTGATGCTTGGTCCAACCACGGCCCTCTCCGTCTTGGCCGGGCTCGTCCATCGGCGTGGATGGCCGGGACAAGCCCGGCCAAGACGGAAAGGGCCGTAAAAATCAGGAGATCAGCCGCTTCAACCAGCCCTTTTTCTCCCCCTCGGCTTCGCCCTCGGCGGCGGCCGCTTCTTCTGGCGCCGGCGGGCTAAGCGCTTCGGCGAAATTCTGGAAGAATTCGCCCGCCAGCTTCTTGGCGGTGGAGTTGATCAACCGTCCGCCGAGCTGCGCCAGCTTGCCGCCAATCTGCGCATCGACAGTATAATTGAGGTTGGTGGCGTCGTCGCCGTCGGGCGTCAGCGTCACGGTCGCGCCGCCCTTGGCGAAACCGGCGACCCCGCCCGAACCTTCGCCGGAGATACGATAGCCGTTTGGCGGGTCGAGATCAGACAACGTCACCTTGCCGGCGAACGTCGCCTTCACCGGGCCCGACCTTGATGACGACCGTTGCGGTCATGTCGGTCGGCGAAGTCATTTCCAGATTCTGGCAGCCGGGGATGCAGCGCTTGAGGATTTCAGGATCGTTGAGCGCCGCCCAAACTTTCGCCTGTGGCGCTGGCACGCGCTGGGTTTCGTTCATCTGCATGGAATATTCCTCCCCTTCTGATCGGCCGGCAATATAGCGGTCAGCCGCCAAACACGCGCGCGAAAATCGTGTCGACGTGCTTGAAATGGTAGCCGAGGTCGAACAATTCTTCGAGTTCGGCCGCGCTCAGCGCTTTCGACACATCAGGGTCCGCCTTGAGCAGCGTCAGGAAGTCGCCCTCGCCGCGCCACACCGGCATCGCGTTGCGCTGCACGAACGCATAGGCGTCCTCGCGCGAAACGCCCTTCTGCGTCAACGCCAGCAGCACGCGCTGCGAATGGATGAGGCCGCCGAGCCGATCGAGGTTCTTCTTCATGTTGGCGGGATAGACGAGCAGCTTGTCGATGACCTGGGTCATGCGCGCCAGCGCGAAATCGAGCGTGACCGTCGCGTCCGGCGCGATGCCGCGCTCGACCGAAGAATGCGAGATGTCGCGCTCGTGCCAGAGCGCGACGTTCTCGAGCGCCGGCGTCACCGCGCCGCGCACCAGCCGCGCGAGGCCGGTCAGGTTCTCGGTCAGCACGGGATTGCGCTTGTGCGGCATCGCCGAAGAGCCCTTCTGCCCCTCCGAGAAGAATTCCTCCGCCTCCAGCACTTCGGTGCGCTGCATGTGGCGGATTTCGGTCGCGAACCGCTCGATCGACGAGGCGACGACGCCGAGCGCCGCGAAGAAGGCGGCGTGGCGGTCGCGCGGGATGACCTGCGTCGAGACCGGCTCGATCGCCAGGCCGAGCTTCGCGGCGACATGCTCTTCGACGCGCGGATCGATGTTGGCGAACGTGCCGACCGCGCCCGAAATGGCGCAGGTGGCGATCTCCGCCTGCGCCGTGACGAGCCGCGCGCGCGCGCGGGCGAACTCGGCATAGGCCAGCGCGAGCTTGAGGCCGAAGGTCGTCGGCTCGGCGTGGATGCCGTGCGAGCGGCCGATCGTCGGCGTCATCTTGTGCTCGAAGGCGCGGCGCTTGATGGCGGCCAGCAGCGCGTCGACGTCGGCGATCAGGATGTCGCTGGCCCGCTTCAACTGCACGGCGAGGCAGGTGTCGAGCACGTCCGAACTCGTCATGCCCTGATGGACGAAGCGCGAATCCGGACCGATGAATTCGGCGAGATGGGTCAGGAACGCGATCACGTCGTGCTTGGTGACGCGCTCGATCTCGTCGATCCGCGCCGACGTCGAACGTGACATGGCCCGCCTTCTCCCAGATCGCCTTGGCGCTCTCCTTGGGAATGACGCCGATCTCGGCGAGCGCATCGCAGGCGTAGGCCTCGATCTCGAACCAGATCCGGAACCGCGTCTGCGGCTCCCAGATGGCGACCATCTCCGGGCGGGAATAGCGGGGGATCATCGGCGAACTCGATCGGGCGAAGGACTGTCGCGACGCCCTCTACAGCAGGCGGGGCGCGGGGTCGATAGGGCGGCCGTTGCGGCCTGCATGCCAGCGCCGCGGCTTGGAACCAACCACAGGCCGCAGCCCATAAGCAGAGGAGCGAAGCCGCGCCACAGAAAACGAATGACGCTCAGAAGTCGCAGGCGATGCCTTTGACTTCCCAGTCGCCGTAACGAACGGGGTCCTTGCCGCCGCGGCCCCGATATTCTTTTGGGGTGGCCTGAGTTTCCGCCGAGCGGCGGCGAACTTCGGCCTCCGCGAGCGCGCGTTGCGCAGCTTCCGTGAGCGGCTTCTGCGGAGCCGTTTCAGATTCTGGCGGCGGCATGTCTTTCATCGCGCATAGATAGAATTCGGCGAGCCGGAGAAGCAACCTCATGAGGGTTCTGTCCCGAAGGCGGTCAGGTAGTGCGTCGGCGCGCAGCCGGTTGCTGGCGCCCTCCAGGCTGCGCTACCCCTTGAACTCATACAGCAGCCTTGCGCGTATCGTCCCTTCGAGCGCGCGGATGTCGGCTAGCACCACCTGCGGGTCGGCGGCTGAAGCGTCGGCGTCCAGCACGACATAACCGATGTCGTTGCGCGTCTCGTAATACTGAGCGGCGATGTTGACGGAATGGCGCGCAAGAACGTCGTTGAGCCTGCCGAGCATGCCAGGCGCATTGCGCTGAACTTGGATAAAGCGGGCTCCGCGAGGGCGCGCCGGCAATTGCGCCTGAGGAAAATTCACCGCGCCCATGGTGGTGCCGCTGTCGGAATAGTCGATCAGTTTATGCGCGACTTCATCGCCGATGCGCTCCTGCGCCTCTGAGGTGGAGCCGCCAATGTGCGGGGTCAGGATGACGTTCTCGAGGCCCTGCAGTGGCGACTTGAAGCGATCCGCATTCGACTTCGGCTCGACAGGAAATACGTCGATAGCCGCCCCTCGCAGACGGCGCTCTTTCAGCGCTACGGCGAGCGCGTCGAGATCGACGACCGTGCCCCGACTGTTGTTGATGAAATAGGCGCCATTCTTCATGACCGCGAACTCCTTGGAGCCGATCATGCCTTTGGTGGCCGGGGTTTCCGGCACATGCAAGGTCACGATATCGCTCTGTTCGAGCAACTCGCGAAGCGTGCTCACGGGTTCGGTATTGCCGTGGCGCAGTTTGTCAGTGTGATCGTAGAAGATCACCCGCATTCCCATCGCTTCGGCCAGGTTGGAGAGTTGCGAACCGATATTGCCGTAGCCGATGATGCCGAGCGTCTTGCCCCGTACCTCATGGCTGTCGGACGCCGACTTGTCCCACTCGCCGACGTGGGCGCCATTCGAACGCGGGATCACGCGGCGCAGCAGCATGACGATTTCGCCAATCACCAGTTCCGCAACGCTGCGCGTATTTGAGAACGGCGCATTGAATACGGGAATGCCGAGTTCGGCGGCGGCGTCGATGTCGACCTGGTTCACCCCGACGCTGAAACATCCGATTGCAATCAGCCGGTCTGCGGCAGCAAGGACTTCGGGAGTTATGCGGGTGCGGGAGCGGATGCCGAGGATATGAACCCCCTTGATCGCCTCGATCAAGGCATCGCCTTCGAGCGCCTTGGCGTGACGCTCGAGGTTCGTGTATCCCGCAGCCTTCATCATGCCTACGGCGCTGTCGTTGATCCCCTCGAGGAGCAGGATGCGGATCTTGTCCTTCGCCAGAGACAGGGTTGTTTGTGCAGGCAAGTTCACAGGGGTCCTGGGGTGAGCTGAACGCGCCCTGCACATAATGATTTGGGCGGTGCAGCGCAAATGGGGTCCGTCGGCCGATCGTGCTACTTTTGCAGCCGGGTGTCCTGACCCCTGCCGCTGCCTGAGCCTGATAATTCTATGATTTTCGTCCGGCGGCTCTCCCGCGGTCAGCGACCGCGGCTACAGCGGCGAAACATTCCACGACGCGGTCGAATTTGTAAGGCTTCGCGATAAAAACGCTACGGTCTGGCAGTTTATCTGCGACCGCGCCGTGATTGCCGGACGTCACTATGATCTCGATTTCTTCCCAGCGCGCCCTGGCGGCCGCAGCGAGCGCCAACCCATCCATGGAGGCCAGGCAGATCAATGTCGGTAAAGATGATCCGTACATCCGAGCGGGTCTCCAGGACCAGCAGCGCATCGTCGGCAGTTTCTGCTTCGAGGGGCTCGAAACCTGCGTCCTTGATAACTTCCACCGCCGCCATCCGAACCAGCGGCTCGTCCTCGACGATCAGGATCACAACCGGATCGGTGGGGGAGGACTGGACATAGCGCCTCCGAAGCGTCCGGCTTCAGGCGCATCAATTGGATGTCGGGCACCCGACATAACACAAACACTCCACAACGAAAACGGTGCCTCCCCCGTGACAGTCGGCTTTCCGACAGACAGCGATTGCAGATTTAACGTACGCGGCCGTTTAAAGAGCCTAAGACGGAGGTCACGTTACGATTTCCGCATGGCGCTTATCGATCGTCATTAATCATTGCGGTTCTCGGTGTCCGGGCGACCGGGCGGAGTAACTGCAAATGGACCGGCCAATTACCCACCGGCGGAACCGCCTGCTTGGGGTTCTGCCGCCTGACGACCTTGCTACACTGGCCGCGCATCTTAAAGAGGTGCATTTCGAGCAGGGCGCTGTGTTGCACGAAGCCGACGACACGATCGAGCAAGTCTATTTTCCAAATAGCGGGATGGTTTCCCTGCTGGCGGTGATGCGGAACGGCGCCGGTATTGAAACTGCGACCATCGGCCGCGAGGGCGCCGTCAATGTAATGGCTGGCCTCGGCAGTCACCGCTCCGCGTGTCGCGCCGTGATGCAGGTGGCGGGCGACGTTTCGCAGATAACAGCCGCACGATTTCGGACCATTGTCGAAAACAGCGCCGCAATCCGCAATCTCGTTGTTGAATGCGCCGACATCCAGATGGCGCTTGTGCAGCAGACGGCCGGATGCAACGCGCTGCACCCGGTCGAAGAACGGCTGTGCCGCTGGCTGCTGCAGACGCGCGACCGGTGCGACAGCGATCTGGTGCCGCTTACCCAGGAGTTTCTCTCCGAGATGCTCGGCGTGCAGCGGACGAGCGTGACGGCGACAGCGCGGGCGCTCCAGACCGCCGGTCTGATCAAGTACCAGCGCGGGCGGATCCTAATCGTCGATCGCGAAGGGCTCGAGAAGAAGTCCTGCGAATGCTACAAGACCGCCCGCCTTAGAAGCGAGGGCGTTTTCGCTTAAGTTTTTCGGGGAATTTCGCAACTTCGACGCGGGGACAGGTAACAAGGCGCTGTGCTGACAGATCATGTCAGCCCCAAACGCCCGGCTGGCTAGCCGATAGTTTTGGACAGAAAAGGCGACATGTCCCAGCTTTACCGGAACTGACCGACCTTGCCGTGTCTGTCGATTTTACGACATTTTCGTGCTACGATCGCTATGTAATTTGGCCGTGTGTTGCACGGTTGCTCTGCCGAATTGTTAAATTTAGAAGTATGTTAACGCCTCCTGACTGGAGTTGTGACGAAGCTTGCCGTTTTCCTTGCGATCGAAGGTCGCATGTCGTAGAAAATCCGCAATAGCGCCAACAAGGGTAACGATGAGGTTGTCATTGATGATTTTGGTCGCAGCTGCGCCGCTTGCGGGCAGCCCGGCCAACGGTCAGACGATCTCCCCCGTTGAGAACTCGGGCGCGGGTTCTGCGAGCGCGGGGCCGATGTCGTCTCCCAATCCATTCGGCAATCTTAACTATTTCAACTGGAGCGATCTTCCCTTTACGCTGAACGCGGGACAGACCTTTGGCTATAACAGCAACGTCCTTGGCATCCCACAAGGCGTGATGTTTTCGCCACTCGGGTCGCCCTCGCGGGGGGACTTGTTCTCGACGACCAATGTTGGGATGTCCTGGAAAGCTAATGTCGGCGCCCAACAATTTTTCGCCGACGGATCTTACGGAATTACGAGGTATAAAACGGACGTCGCAGATGATACGCACCAGTATTCATTTGACGCCGGTGTGAATTGGCAAGTGACCTCGCGATGTTCCGGTCGCCTTGTTGCAGCAGCCAACCAATTTCAGAGTCCGATCGACGAACAGGTCGGCGTGGGTATCAATAGCGTCACCTTGAATTCATTTAACGAGACGGGGAAATGCTTAATTACTGGCTATATCAGCGGTGTATTGGACAGTGGAATAAGTGACACGACCAATTCGAACATCGCGGACGCGCTCAACGATTACAGGGCGAAATTCGTGCGTGGCGGATTTCAATACGCGGTGACCGGGTATGATCTGGTGAGTTTGCTGACGACGGTTACGCAGCGCGATTTTACCAATCGCGGCGACCTGATGGTGTTCGGACTTGCCAATCAGACGACCCAGATCGATTACCAACTCCAGTACAACAAGATTTTTTCGCCGAGATTTTCTTTTGAGGGCATGGTCGGCGTAACGCAGATTGCGATCATGTCCGCTGACTCCACGCAAGAATTCCGGGCGCAGTTCGACGCCCGTATACTCCGCTTCGCTGAGCTATCAGGCCACCCCGAAGCTGACATTCGGCCTTGCAGCCTCACGGTCTGTGGGCGCGCCGACGAGCGTTATATCCAACGCGGAACTCAATACCTCACAAAGTGCGACGGTGAATTATGAATTTTCGCCGAAAATGGGGCTAGCGGCGGGTGTTGCGAGATCCACTTCAACGGCCGGAGCGCTTGGCCGGCCAAGGTTTCGCACAGAACAGCACGGGCTATAGTGCCTATTGCAGAGATACTTATAGTATAACTCCGTTCTTGAGTGCGAATGCCGGTGTTCAATATTCCGACCGTACCGAATTTAACAGTGAAACCAAAGAAGCCATCTTCACCATTGGTTTGAACTACAGACCGCACTGAGAAGGTGATATGGGTTGAACAGTTCCGAGAGAAGGAAACGGATTATGCCTAAGTTCGCCCGCTTGGTTGGGTTGGCGGCGCTTCTATGCCTAGGCGCGGGAATCCGCGACGCCGAGGCGGCGGGTCGCCAACTAACGGCTGGGGATGTGTTGCAGGTCAATGTCGTCAATCAGGCGGACCTCAACACGACGGCCCGCATCGAACCCGATGGAACGGTGGCGCTGCCTTACGTGGGCAGGATCAGGGCCGTCGGGCTCACCCAGGATCAGCTCAAGGATCGCATCACCGCCGCTCTGAAAAAGGCGGACGTCGTAAAGGATCCTCAAGTTCTGCTCGAGGTCACGACATTTGGAACGCAGGTCTCCGTCCTTGGACAGGTCGGGCTCCCGGGCACGTTCACTTTGGATCGACCGACAACGCTGATCCAGGTTCTGTCGAGAGCCGGCGGGGTCAAGGAAGACTTGGGCGCCAGTACGGTGGTCTTAAGGCGACGGGGCCCTAATGGTTTGGTGGTCACGCGTTACGACGTGAAAGACATCGAAATGGGGAGGGCGGGCAATGTGACCCTGCAGAATAACGATGAGGTCTACGTCGAACAGGGCAACGTCTATTATCTCTACGGTTACGTGAATAAGCCCGGCGAATTCCCGTTGGGACGAACTTTTACCGTGCAGCAGGCCATTGCGGCGGGTGGAGGCATGGCGCCATTGGGATCGGACTGGCGGATCGAGATCAAGCGTCGGCTGCCGGACGGAACGACCACGGCCTCTCCCGCGAGTTTGGACGATATCGTTCGCCCAAATGACACAATCGTCGTGAATGAACGTATCTTCTGATCTTCGGAGTTGCGTAATGTCGATTGGGCAGATCCTGTACATTCTATGGCGGCGAATTTGGATCGTCGTGCTCGCCTTCGTCTCGACACTGGCGGGCGCCGCGATCGTCGTCCTGTTGGTGCCGGCCCGATATGACGCGGTGGCGACCGCAAGCATCGACCCGGGGCAGGCCGACCCGATCAGCGGACTTCTTACTGGCGGCGCGAGCACTGGCATCCTTCAAGGCAACATGGTGGCGCTGGCCACCAGCAATCAGGTGGCGCTGGATGTCGTCAAACGCCTGAATTTAGCCCGCGGCGCGGATGCGATTGCGGGCTACAACAGTTCAGGCTCCGCCGGCGTTGTCGACATCAATCAATGGATGGCGAGCGAGCTCCTCAAGCACGAGGACGCAAAATTCACGATGATGTCGAATGTGATATCGATCACCTATAAGTCGCCTTCGCCAACGCAAAGCGCCCTGATCGCCAATGCGTTTTTGACATCGTTCATTGACGCTGCGATCGCCGCGAAAGGCAGTGCGGGTCAGCAAGCGGCGCAATGGTTCGATCCCCAACTCGATAAGTTGCGAGCGGACCTCCAGACGGCTCGCGACAAACTTCTCAAATTTCAGGCCGAGCAAAATCTTCTTGGCCCGTCAGCCCAGGGAGACAGCGAAAACGATCAGCTGATGTCGGTGACTTCAGAGCTTTCGAAAGCCAGAGCGGATCTGCTATCGCTGCAAAGCCAACTCGCCGCGCCTCCGGAAGTCGCCGCGCAGTCGAACGACTTCGCAGTCCATCAACCTATCCACCTTGACGGGCCTGTACTCCAATTTGACGTCCTTAAATGCTGATATTAGCAAATTGCAAGTGGAAGTCGGCGCCGGAAATCCAAAGCTCGTAGAGCGCCTTTCCACTCGGAAGTCCGTTCTTGATCAGATCCAGGCCCAGATCAAAGACTATCATCAGAAACTCGCGGATCGCATCGAGGCCCAAAAGGGCAAAGTTGCCTTCCTTGAAAAGGCCCGCGAAGGCGAAATGAAGCGCATGATCGACGTGCAAGCCAAACGAGAGCAGATTGCCTCGCTGACGAGGGATGTGGAGTTTCGCCAGGGCGAAGTTGACAACGCGTCCAAGGCGGCAGCCCAGGCTCGTCTACAAAGCCAACTGTCGTTTTCCAATATCGCGATCATCGACAAAGCGACGCCGCCGACAACCGCGTCATTCCCGAAGCCCATCCTCGTCGCAGTCGGTAGCGTCGGTCTGGGTTTAGCCCTGGGACTTATCCTCGCACTGATTGCCGAAGCGCTAGACCGGCGAGTGCGATACGTTTCGGATTTGGATTTCGCGGCTTCTGTTCCCGTCCTGGGCGAGTTCCGGGGAACATCCCGGGCCAAGATAAAGATTCGCAAGGTGGCGCTGTCGCGTCGCAGCGTTCGGGCATTGAGCAAGCCGGGCGAAGCCGCGGCAAGCTGAAGCCGGTCGCTGCTATTCAGGAAAAGGTAAAAGAGGCGCCGGGGCAATCGCCCATATGCGCTACGGTATGGGGTGGGACGCTGTCCCGCCTTGGCCCGGCACGTGCCAGCAAACCACGCGATCGATGGGTAGCGAAGCGCCGACACCGGAGCGTTTGCTTCGCAGCTGGGAACTCATAATTTTGGCAGTCGCGCGGCGTGTGTAGCCACACGAGTGTTCAACCTGGCTACGACGAAGTATTAGTGGTGCTCTAAGGCAACCAGCGCGACAGGGCGCCCCTGAGCAAACGACAGGAACCTTTGCCCCGGTCCGAAAGATGGGCGACTAGCCCCGGCCATTCCATAGATTGGAAGCCGTTCAGAAACCCTAACTCAGGGTTCCCTTATGAAAGCGGGCGTAATCTGAATACGTGTAGACCGTCTTCTGAACGGCGCGCACCAACTCTCGAACCAGCGCGCCAGCACTCTCAGGGGCGAACCATTCATTTCTGACCCGAGGTATTGAAAAACTGGGCCGAACCGATAGTTCCGCCGGGACCAACTCGTCCCCGAACAATCGCAAATCGTAACCGCGGCCGTCACTTCTCGCCACCGACATCGAAAATCTCAAAGTCTCTACGCAGACAACAAGTATGAGGCAAAAGTTTACGTTTGTCCAGGTTTTGTCCCGGGCTCGTTAACAGCTGTCCTGAATTTACCTTTGAAAAGAGTGCGGGCTACGTACTGCAACTCTGTGGGACCGTTGCCGTCAACGATCCAATGCGCTCTGTATTTGCGAAGTGCGCCCGAAATTTTCTCAACGTTTGCGGGTCGGCGACATCGTCAACTCTCAACCCGCCGTTAACGGGGAACGCAGGTATAGGTTTGCGTCTGCCGCCCGAAATCCGTCGTCCCTCCACCAGTGAACCCGGCAACCTGGCCATAATGAGCGCATTCGCGCTGGGCGATATCGGAAAATCGACTGGGGTCCTGGACATGCGGATAATAAATGAACGTTATTGACCGGTTTGCGCAGCCGGAACACAGAAGTAGGATCGCTACCCCCAAAATAATCTTCATGTGCGCCCCATATATTCGCCGCGACGCAGGTTACCGCCCGAGGTCGGTAGATGCAACGTTCCTCGCACCTATCCGCCAGGAAACCGCGCATCGCTAGTTCGTCATTTTCGAATTGAGTACGACCATTGACTCCTTGGGGACTTTCTCGCAGCCGTCTCGATTACGCGATCCTTATCCGAGCCGACGTCATTCACCCTTTGACGAATCAATTTGTACAACAGCGTTTAGGCCCACGTTAAAACGTTGGAGGCTAGTTTGTCGGATTGCTGATCGCCGGCTCCAGCGGGTGGCGTGAGGGGATCGTCATTATGTCGATAGCTCTAGCCTGGTTGATCTGCGCCGCTATATTCCTAGACTTAGCGGACAAGGCTCCGCTTTTAGACTAGTGGCTGACGCGGCAGCGTCTATCCAAGCCCTGCGCCCAATCGAATTGTCAGGTTGATTTATCCGTTGTTGAACACGGATCCGATGATATTGCAGTCCATCGCGCGAAGCTTTGCGGACATTTTGGCGACATCGTCGAAAGTCGCTTCGTTCTTGCGCGCCACGATCAGGGCGGCGCCGACCCGGGATGCGACGACAAATGCGTCGGCGTAATCCATAGCGCTTGGCGTGTCATAGATCACGACGCCGAAATCCCGGTTGAAATTACCGGTCAGCGTAAGAAATTCCTCTGAACATAACAATTCCTGCGGATTGGGAGGAAGGCCGCCGGACGGCATGATCGACAAGCCGGGCATAACGTCATGCATGATGTAGGGGTTGTCTAGGCTACGATATAAAATGGTTTCAGCCAGTCCTTCGCGCACGCGATTGGCGCCAAACATCGCGGCAATTCGAGGGTCCCTGAGATTGGCGTCCACCAGAAGCGTCGAGACGGACATCTGGGCGAAGGCAATCGCCAGATTGCCGGCGAAATAGGTGCTCCCCATTCCCGGGCGTGTCCCAACGGTTGCGAACGCCCGAACGCCTTTGGCGATGGCGCTGGACACCAGCGCGGAGCGGATGGAGCGAATCTCTTCCGCCGCGGCGCCGAAGGGTTCGTGTCCGGTGATGAGTTCGCGCGAAAGGGGAGACGTGTTGTTTTCGGAATGGATGATCGGATAGCTGAACTGGCGTGACAGCGCCGCCATCAACGACTTGCGGCTGACGGCGCGCGTAGCGATCGCCGCTTCCAGAAAACTGACGCCCTGCTTGGTCTGAAGTTCGCGCGCGCGTGCGACCTGTTTTTCCGACATTTTCGAAATTCGGATCAACTCGATTTCAATCTGATCCGAAGCTGGCGACTCCGTCGCTGGTAGCGCCACGTCGCTAACAGCGCGTTTTTCGTCTACAGATGACATTCAAAAACTCTCCTTTGGAACGTGGGCGCGAAAAGCAGCATCCCGTCGGCCCACTTCCAGCATCGCAGACATCTACCACGCACAGCATTTTGACATCGCGATGGCCGTCGTCAATGCATCGCGGTCATGCCTCAAGACGTCGGACGAAAAATGCGCGTCAAATCGAATTCAGAGTTAACAGCAAAGCCTTACGCTAACCTGCACACGGTAAGCAGAACAACAGCCAAAGTCTTCCTTGGTGAATCGACTTATCGGTTTCCGAAGACGACAAGCGTCACTTAGAAACGAATCGAAACCATCCCTCCAGGGCATTTAACACAGCAGCCCGTATATGCCGCTCAATGACTGTGCAGCCCGACGGAGATCGTCGGCTGCGCCACCAGAGCAGCTACGGGAGATTGGCGCGGACCTGAACAGACACGCTCAGCCGAAACCAAGACCCGCTCCTGACGCGCCCCTCGAATAGCTGTCGGGCCCTGCAACCGCTCAGGCCCTATTGGGCGCCTTCCTATGCGTGCGCGGCACATTGATGTTCGCCATTCAATGACAGCGAACACCTCTGCAAGCAATCACAATGGGATTTTTAACCGACCGAGCGTACGTACTCTAACCGTACGCTTCGCCTATTCTGCCAAGCGTCATTGGGGCCGATCGGGATCAACCCCCTGGAGCGCCCCCGTTGGAGGGGATGCATTCAGGCCGAGGCCGCCCGCCGGCGCCTGAGTGCCCGGGGACGCCAGGTCGGGGTCGATGTTTGTCGCCGGCGCATACCGCCCATCCCCAATGCCGCCCCGCAACGGATTGGCGCCGAACGCCGCTCCAAGTTGGCCTCGCCCGTAAGGCGGCGACGCGTTGAACGCGGGGGCGGACGCGCTCCGTCCGCCGTAAGGGTTGTTCAAACAATTCACGTCGTATGGACAAATCGCCTCGGCGACGGTGGGGGTCAGCAAGCGAACGCGGCCAGCGCCAACGTGGATATGTTCATCGACCCAACCTTCCGCTTACTACCAAAAAACGGCCAGCGCCCCTCAGTAATAGCTCAGCTGCCAACACTTGTCGGCGTTGGCGCGGCGACAGGGCCGCGCATTTTCCCATGTCCGACGAACAAAGCGCTCGCAGCCGCCTGCAACACAAGCAATATTCCATCCAGCAGGAAAAATAGGCCAAGCGCGACAACAAACAACGCGAAACCCGTCAAGTCGTGAAACACTCCCTCGATCGCGTCTATTCCAAAATAATATGCAATCAGAACCAGCGCTACGACCCGCAGGAAGTTTGCGACGATCGTGATCGGAACAATCGCGAGCAGCAGCACGATCGCCCGGAACCAGGATTTCCGAACGAATTCGTGAATATAAAAGACCCCGATCGCCGAAAGTGCGAATATCGAATTCATGCCGGCGCAAGCGTCTTTCACCATCAGCTCATACGGGCCGATCATGATCATGACGCCATTCTGCGCGACGGGAAAACCGAAATCGTATAGAATTTCTGCGACCCAGTCTGACACCATGCCCTTGAGCGGCACAGTGAACGCGTCCATCATCCAGCCGGGCGGCGGTATCGAGAAGACGAGAAAGGCTAGCGGGAAGGCCAGGACTCGCAACGCTCGCCAGCCGCCTACGAGGAGAATGCAGCCGGCAAGAATTGGCAGTTGCGCCGCGACCTCTAGCATCAGGACATCTTGCGAACGACAGACCACGAGAAAGGCCAGACCGATCAAAAGCGCCGCCCAACCCGCGATTGGCGCAGCCGTCATAGCAACGGCTTGCAGGCGCTTTCGGCTCTGCCACGCCAGCCAGGCCGCAGCGAGAATGATAAGAGGCCCGTGCCCTTCCTGCTCGGTACGCCACGGCCCATTGAAAAGCTTGATGAAAGTAGGCGCGAAAGCGATCAGAACACAGACCGCCAGGCAAATAATCAGGTTCCGGCCCGGGCCGTCATCCCGACGTCCGGCCGTCCCGCTCGCCTGCGCTACGCCTCCCGATGCATCCATAAAAATTAAATACCGTTACTCAGCCCCGAGCCACAGTCTCTCGGTCAAACTTGATATTATTATGTCTGCAATCGCCCGTCTAGTTTCGTATAAATCGTCTCGATCCACGGGCTCATTTGCGTACAACAAGGAAAGCATAGCCGAGGCCTGCAGCTATCAGCACAATCGCGAGCCATTGGGATCCGGCATTACCCAGTTGATTGGCTACAGCGAAAGACACGGCCGGCACCAGCAGGTGCATGAGCGTTCGGGGCTGCCGATCGGTCAAGAAAACGAAGGCCCCAACGACGATCAAAAAGCATCCCACGGTGACAAAATCGTAAATTGACGTCATTTCGCCCCATGCCCCGCTCGCCGCTTAATTCATTGGCGACAATCAATCAAAAATACGTGAACGCGCGCGATTTTACCCTCGCGCAGCACTGCTGCTCAGATTGTAGGCGACCGGCCGTACCCGCGCAAATTGCCAAATTCGCCCCGGTTGTTAGCAACCAGAAGGGGCATGCAGAAAGGGCGCGCAGACGGAGCCGCGCGCGCAATTCTAAGCAATTAACCAACTTTGCGAGAGCTTTGCGATGAAATTTGCTTTGCGTTGAAAACGGTCCGCCCGTGGTGCTACGGTAAACAATGCGCTAAAGTCGTTGCGCGAAAATACTTAAACTCCTGGGTGATAAGGTGAGCGTATCAACTGCGGTCAGCGGGGAAGCAACGCCACGTACCTCTCGAGTTGCAGAGGTTGCGCGCGGGCGTTCCATCCTGTTGGAACGGCCGGACCTTGGACCCTTGGGTGCGGGTGCGCTCCCGCCGCGAATTCGTTTGCCTATTTCCTATCGTGGCATACCGAGCCTGGTCGCCACCGTAGATTTCGGCCTTATTTTGCTCTGCGCCCTGATCTCGGGCGACCTATACAACCTTGCCACGTTCAGGGGCGCCGAAGAGTTTTCGCGGAGCATGGCGGCCGCCGTATTTGTTGCTGTGCTGTTTGTCGCTTCCACATCCCTGCGTGATTTCTATAACCCGGCCCGCCTTACCGCTTGGAATGAGCAGCTTCGTTACTTCCTTGGGGCTTGGTGCGGGACGTTTTTGCTGATGGCAAGCGGTGTGTTTGCCTGGGGCGTCGGCAAGGAACTGTCGCGGGGCACGCTACTGTTGTTCTGGGCGATTGGCGGCGTCGCCTTGCTGCTTCATAGAGTTTTCTGGCGTCTTTATTTGCCGATTGCGAGCCGGACGGGCGCACTGAAGGGCAGAAAATCTGTCGTGGTGACTTGGGACGAACCGCTTGAAGTCGCCTTGAGCACTTCGCTCTCTAAGCACGGTAACGAGATAGTCGCCCAGTTGGTGATTAAGGACGACGATGACCGGTTGAATGATGCGATCGTTCGCCTGGCGAACTTTGTGCGCGGCGCCTCGATTGACGAAATATTTCTCGTGCCCAGGATTTCCGAGCCCAATGGGTTTGGGAAAGTCCTGGAGGCGCTGCGGATTTTGCCCTTTCCGGTAATTTTGGTGCCCGACGCGGCGACGACCCAATTGCTCCGGTGCCGGACTTTTGAACTTGGGCCCCACTTGG
Source organism: uncultured Pseudomonadota bacterium (assembly GCA_963771455.1). Classification (GTDB taxonomy): domain Bacteria; phylum Pseudomonadota; class Alphaproteobacteria; order Rhizobiales; family Beijerinckiaceae; genus Roseiarcus. The sequence continues at coordinate 134,531 of CAVYTP010000011.1, read as the reverse complement.
CGCTGGAGGTGCAGCGGCCGCCGTTGAGCGAGACCGAGCAGGCGCTCAAACGTGGCTTCGATATCCTGTTTTCCGCATGCGCTTTGGTCGCCCTCTCGCCCCTGTTCGTGCTGGTCGCGGCGGCGATCGCGCTGGATTCGAACGGACCGGTGTTGTTTCGGCAAACCCGCCACGGCTTCAATGGCAAGCCCTTCAAGATCTTCAAATTTCGAACGATGTCGGTCCTGGAGGATGGTGAGGTCGTCAGCCAGGCGCGGCCCGGAGACCAGCGCGTAACCAGGGTTGGCGCGTTGCTTCGACGAAGCAGCATTGATGAGTTGCCGCAACTCCTCAACGTGCTCAGGGGCGACATGTCGGTCGTGGGGCCGAGGCCGCACGCCGCGGCGCACGAAAGGTATTTCGAGAAAATCGTCGACAACTATGCTTTTCGCCAGCATGTGAAGTCGGGCATCACCGGATGGGCGCAAGTCAATGGAGCACGTGGCGAAACCGATACGGTCGAGAAGATCAAACTGAGGGTTGAACTCGATTTATGGTATATAAAGCATTGGAGTCTGTATCTGGATCTAATGATACTGCTGCGGACCGTATCCGTTGTTATCGGCGGAAAGAATGCGGTTTAAGCCACAGAAACTAAAGCTGTTTTTGAAATCAACAAGGCCCTTGAACTTAGCGGGCAAACTGCAAACAGAAAATCCGACGTCTTCCCCTCAGATAGGCGGACTGATAGGGCGCTGCAGGCGGCAGCCGCATTTCGGCACGCGCCTGACGCTGATTTGACCTCAAGCCGAGTTTTTAGCTTTAAGCAAAGTTGCGGGCGCACAAAAATGGCGCCAGCAGTTATGGCCAGCCGCCAAACAATTGGCCGATACCAAAAACTATAACGTAAGTAATAAGAACAGATAACCACATATTTCTTAGAGCATCGTGAGTATATTTCACTAAATCCAAATCGACGATATCGAAATTGCGGCAAAATACTGTCAAATCAATAAACATGGCAATCGGTGGAAACAGGCACCAAGCAATCAGACCAATTTTGATCAATTGGCCTCGATTTGGATTAAAGGCTCCTACATTAAACGGTAGCGGACTGGCGTTACTATTTACAACGAGCCAACCAGAATACGCGAAAAGAGCTATTATAACCAACGCGCAAAGCAACTTATAAAACAACCGCATTGCAATTACCCTCTAGATCCGTTCCCGAGCCTCGCGCCACAAGTCGGATCTCCCCTGACTGTCTACAATGTGCATGATGCAATATCTTGTTTCAACCGAGAATTTTTGAGTTCTGGACCGAATGTCGTGGGTCTCGGCGTCGGCAATGTGGCTCTAGGGAAAGTTGACGTTCGGGCGCCGCGCGTACGGCTATCCCCCGATGATCGGGTCAGGATTTTTTTGCTTTGCGGCGACGGTTCAAAGCCGCGACGCAAAACAATTCTAGGCCGAAAGTATTGTTCATGGAAATTCAGAACAAAACTATTTCGGCGCCTGCCAAATTAACCCGAAATCAACCTCTACCCACAACTTATACGAGCATTCCGTGAGCGATGCCTGCTTGCGGACAAGCGGGCGCGGAAGTGCAGAGTATCAAGATCCTGGCCGAAATTTCCGTGGGCGAGCTGATCGATAAGCTCACGATCCTCGAAATAAAGCTCGACCATATCGGCGATCCTGCCCAGCGCCGCAATTTGGCGAGGGAGTTCAATGCTCTCGCAACAACACTCGCCCACGAGGCCCTCACGGGCGATGTCGAAGACGCGGGGCGAATACCCGCTTTGCGAACAGAACTGAAATCGGTCAACGCGCGCCTATGGCAGGTCGAGGACGATTTGCGCCGGCTTGAACGCGACAAGCGGTTCGACGAACAATTCATTGCGCTGGCCCGCTCGGTCTATCAAATCAACGACCGTCGAGCTCAACTGAAGCGGGTTATCAACGAGATCACCCGCAGCGAGATCGTGGAAGAGAAAAGCTACGAAGCCTATTAGAGCCGCCGTGCTGTCTGCTCGGCATCGGCCTCCCAAAGCTCCTGCTTCGTCCGTCGAAACAGGTCTGGTTGATGTCTACACCCTCGGGCTGTCTAAGCGCGAACTCAACCGTGCGGGCAAGCGAAACGAATATGACCGCGCCGTAAGAGCCAACCGATACATCAGCGTGAGACAAGGCGCTTCGAGCATTGTGCCCTCGGAGCATCCAGTATCCAAGAGGCTTTCCCCTGTCGCTTCGCCTTGTCGACGCCGCGACGAGCCACGGCGGCGACAAAAGCCGCTGGAGCGCGACGACGGCCATTGCGGCGGTTCTCGCTATCGCCGGCGCCAGCTTTGCGGCCGGCCTCGCGCTGTCGCTGGCCCGCGCGGCAAGCCTCATCGGCGCAGGCGCAGCCGACACGGGCTCGGCGCTTGGCGGCGTGTTCATCGAAATGTTCAGCATTCTGCTTGTCGTCGGCGGCGCTGCGACGCTGACCCTGCGGACCGCCATAGGCGAACCGCTCGCGAGGCTGCTGGATTCGTTCGAAGCCGGGGTCCCGCCACGTCGCGACTTTCGACTCGAAGAGGCGGCGAACTTGTCGGCTGCCGTCCTGTCCCACGTCAGCAAGGCGGCTGATGAGGGACGGGAAGCAGCCGCTGCGCTGGCGCGCGACTATGAAGCCAGGCTAATCGCGATCCGCGCTTTGCCGCGCTCGGAGACGCCTTTTGCCGTGCTGGAAGCGCTGGGCGCGGCCGCGCGCGGGGATCTCACGTTGCGGCTCTCAAGTGAGACGTGCGGCGAACCCGCTGCGGAGCGCTACGATCAAGCCGTCGCTTTGATGGCCAAAACGCTTGCCGCTTTCTCGGCTTCGCTGGAAGCGATGCGCGCCGCCGGCGCGCGCGCCGAAGCAATTCTGGGCCGCCACGCGGATGAGATCGCGGAACACGCAGCCTCGGCGGACGTGGCGTTGCGCGCGCTCGCTGAAGCCGCCGCACGCGATAGCGCGTGGGCCGGACCGGTCGCGGAAGCCGCCAGGTCCCTACATTCGGTGGGCGAAACCGCTCTTGCCCATGCCGGCGTGGTGGAAAGCGCCGCTTCAAGCTTCAGCGCGATTTCCAGCGCGGGCCGCGAGATCGCGGCGACGTCCGCGCTGATCGATGAGGTCGCGTTCCAAACCTCTCTGCTCGCGCTAAACGCCGGCATCGAGTTCGGCTCGATTCGGCGAGGCGGGTCGCGGCATCGCGGTGGTCGCACAGGAATTGCGAGTCCTTTCGCAGCGCGCCACGCAGGCGGCGAAGGCGTCGGGCGCACAGGTGCTGAAGTTGGTTGACGCGGCGGACCGGGGCGGCCTTGCGCTTGGCGGCGTAAACCGCGAATTCGTCGCGTTCGCAGAGCGCGCCGCGGGCGGGTCGCGGGAACTCGCAGCGGCCTCGGCTGCGCTCGTCGATCAACGCGAGGCGATGGGAGCGGAAAAGGCGGCTCTCGTAGCGCTATCGGGGCTGCCCAATGCGCGTCAGCGAGCACATGGCGAGATGGAAGACGCCCGAGCACAAACAGATGCGCTCGTGTCACGGCTTTCTGTTTTGATTGAAAGGTTCCGCTTCAGATCTCCTGGGGACAGCGCGACCGCCGCGTCAATCAAAGAGATTGCGCGAGGCAACAAAACGGGTTAGTCGCGCGGATCGTGGCCGATCACGCCGGCGCGCCGCATCCCCGTCCTCGTCCTGAGTCTGTCGAAGGACGCTTCAGTCTGATGCCAGGGTTTGTGCGCCTTAGCGGCGGCGGCCCATCCTTCGACAGGCTCAGGATGAGGGCTATGGCTAGACGTGCAAGACAGCTAACATCTTTGTGAGCTTCACAACCAGCGCCAAAACTCAAGCGTGGGTCGGTACGTCAAAACAACTCGATGAGATCCTCTGGCGCCTCGTGCGCGCCGCCGCCGCCAAGACGGCGGGCGAGCGCGCTCATGCCGACGCTGCCGGCGGCGCGGGTGGGATCGATGAGCCACTCGGCCGGCAGCGTCGTCGTCAACGCCTTCAGAAACGCAGCCGATCCCTCGATCTTCTGCCGCACATGGTCGAGTTCCTGAAGCTCCTCTATCTGGATCTCTTCTGGCGATCTCGCCGAGCTGATTGCATGGCCGACGACGTCCTCTAGACCGTGGATCATCACCACCACGGCCTCCAGTTCCATGCCGACTCGCGCCAGCATCGCGGAGATAGGCTCCAGACCTTCGGCGACAGGGGGAGTTGAGGGCTTGGACAAGGAAACCTCCGGGATTGTCTGGATACGTTAAAAGAGATCGATGTCGCCGGCCGAGGTCTTTGGCGCCAAGGCGGGCGTAGCGGGCGCCCTGGATTTCTGGTTGAGCGATTCGACGCCGGCCGATGATGTAGCTCTGCCGCGCCCGGCCGGAGACCGGCCAGAACTGCAGTCGTCGGCCGCTCTCGCCGCCTGTGTCGCCGCCGATGATCGCGGATGCCCTCGTATTTGAGGAACGAGACCGCGAAATCGCTGTTCTTGCGGCCGATGTCGGAGAGCCCACGCATCATGCGCGCGCCGCCAAACACTTTGGCCTCCAGCCGCTCGCGACTGGCGCCCTGGCGCATCAGGCCGTTGACGAGCAGTTCCATCAGATGGACGCCCAATGCGCTCGCTGTCGCGCTGGTCCGCGCCCGCGTCGGCGCCCGGCAGCAGGAAATGGTTCATGCCGCCGACGCCGCGCACGGGATCGCGAATGCAGGCGCCGACGCACGAACCCAGCAGCGTCGTGAACACGACGTGCGGGATCGTCGGAGACCTTGAACTCGCCCTGGATCAGATTGATGCGGCGGGCGTCCGCTACATGTTCCGTCATGACAACTTGCCCACCACCGCCTCGATCGCCGTGCGCACCGTCTTGGTGTTGAACGGCTTGGCGATGAAATTGTTGAGACCCAGCGTGCGGCCGCGCTCGATCAGCGATTTGTCCGGCGAACCGGTGACGAGAATGAACCCGATCCGGCTCGTCGGCTTGAATTCCCGCAGCGCCTTCAGCAATCCGAGCCCGTCGAGGCCCGGCATGTTCTGATCCGAGATGACGAGATGAACCGGCTTCTTCATCAGGGCGTCGAGCGCCTGCTTGCCGTCCTTGGCGAGCGCAAGATTGTTGATGCCGATCTCGTTCAGCGATTCCGTGATCAGCATGCGGCTGACCGAAGTGTCGTCGACCACCATCACTTCGAGTTTGCTTGCCATAGACATGATCAGACCCTCGCTCGCGCGCTCGACGTCATTTCGCCGATATCGGCGGCAATCCGGCTCAAGGGCGATTGGCGCTCGACCGCCCCGATTTGAAAGGCGGTTTTCGGCATGCCGTAGACGACGCAGGTCGCCTCGTCCTGCCCGATGGTGCGCGCGCCGGCCTTGCGCATTTCCAGCAGGCCCTTGGCGCCGTCGGCGCCCATGCCGGTGAGTATGACGCCGACGGCCTTGCCGCCCGCCGCCTTCGCGACGGAAAGGAACAGCGCGTCGACCGAGGGCCGGTGCCCGCTGATCGCATCTCCCGCTGCGCAGGGCGCAGCGCAGCGGCTCGCCGCGACCGACTTCGAGATGGGTAAAGCTGCCGGGCGCGATATAGACGCGGCCCGCTACAATCGGCGCGCCGTCGGTCGCCTCGCGCACTTCCGGCTGGCAGAGACGGTCGAGCCGCTGCACGAAGGTCTTGGTGAACGGCGCCGGCAGATGCAGAGTGACCAGCGTCGGCGGGCAATTGCGCGGAAACGTCGACAGTATCGACAGCACCGCCTCGACGCCGCCGGTTGAAGCGCCGATCGCGACGATGCGGCCGTTGAGCGCCGGTCCCGCCACTGCCGCCGCGCCGTTCGGGCGCGGCGCCGTGATCGGCGCGCGCACGCCGACGCGGGCCTGCGCGGCCATGTGCACCTTCGCGGGCAGGTCGTCGAACGCGTCCGGGTTCTCCGGGCTCGGCTTGGCGATGCAATCGACGGCGCCGATCTCCATGGCGCTGAGGGTCGCCGCAGCGCCGCGTTCGGTGAGCGAAGACACCATCAGGACCGGCAACGGCCTGAGGCGCATCACCTTCTCGAGGAACTCGATGCCGTTCATCTTCGGCATCTCGACGTCGAGCGTCATCACATCGGGATTGAGAGCCTTGATCGCCTCGCGCGCCTGCAACGGATCGGCGGCCTGACCGACGACCTGTATGGTTGGATCGGACGACAGCTTGTGCGCGATCAGCGCGCGCATCGAGGCGGAATCGTCGACGACAAGGACGCGAACCGGCTTCATCGCGCAGGCGCTCCCTTGTGGCGATATGTTGAAATGCCGTCGCTGACGAGCGTGCTTGCGGCGGGCCCGCTGACGCGTTCGGAATGCCCGATATAGAGCGCGCCATGCGGGGCGAGTTTCGGCACGAAATTCGACCAGATGCGCTGCTGCGTCGGCTCGTCGAAATAGATCACGACGTTGCGGCAGAAGATCGCGTCGAACGGCCCGGCCATCGGCCAGTTCTCGATCAGATTGAGCGGACGGAAAGCGACGAGCGTCCGCATCGCCGGTCCGACGCGCCAATGCGGCTTGCCATCGACGCTGAGCGTCTCGAAGAAGCGCCTGCGCTCGTCCTGCGGCACCGGCTCGATCTGAGAACTCCGAATAGACGCCCTTGGCGCCGGCTTCGAGGATGTGCGGATCGATGTCGGTCGCGAGCATCTCGCACATCGTGCGACGCGGCCTCGGGCCACAGCGTCAGCACCGTAAGCGCCACCGAATAAGGCTCCTGCCCGCTCGAACAGGCCGCCGACCAGATGCGGATGCGTCCGCCGCGCTGCGCGTCGCGGATCAGGCCTGGCAGCAAGCGCGTCTTCAGATGCTCGAAATGGTGCGGCTCGCGATAGAAGCGCGTGACGTTGGTCGTCAGCGCGGCGAGCATTTCCTGGCGCTCGCGGGCGCCGCCGGCGGATTCCACGAGGTCGCAATAATCGCGAAAGGCGTCGAGCTGCAGCGCGCGCAGCCGCTTGGCGAGCCGGGCGTAGACGAGCGCGGCCTTGGTCTCGGGAAGAAAGATCCCGGCGTCGTCGTAGATCATCGACGAGATGCGCGAAAAATCGTCGCGGTGCAGGGCGAACTCGCCAGGGGCCAGAACTTCGCGGGATGTCGTGGCGGCCGGCTTCGCAAGCGCCATGGTCACGCCGCCTCGCCGGTCACGCTCGGCATCAGGCTGTCGAGCGCGACGACGCTGATCATGCGATCGTCGATCGGGCGCGACGCCGATCACGAACGATCGCGCCGCCTCAGACCCGACATCGGGCGTCGACTGAACCTTGTCGGCCGGCATGGCGATGATGTCGGAGACCGCGTCGACCAGCAGACCGACCACCTGCCGGCCGGTTTGAGCGACGATGATGACGTGTCTCGCGCTCGGTTCGGCGGGCGGAAAGCCGAGCCGCTCGGAGAGATCGATGACCGGCAACACGACGCCGCGCAGATTGATGACGCCGCGAACGAAGCCTGGCGAGCGCGGCAAGCGGTGTCGCCGGCGTCCAGCCGCGGATTTCGCGCACCGACATGATATCGACGCAGAAATACTGCTGGCCGATGCGGAAGGTGATGTACTCCCGCGCACCGCTGTTACCCTTGAGCTGAATGTCGGACATGGCGTTCATCCGGCTGCGAGGAGAGGTTCGGAATTGCGGTTGGAGGACGCGACGATCGCGTCGGCGTCGAGGATCAGCGCGATGCGCCCGTCGCCGAGGATGGTGGCGGCCGCTATGCCCTCGACGTGGCCGTAGTTGGCCTCGAGGCTCTTGATGACGACCTGGCGCTGGTCCTGGATCGCGTCGACCATCAGCGCGCTGCGCACGCCGCCTTCGGTCTCGATCAGCAGCGCGACGCCGGTCAGCGGATCGGTGCGGGTGTGCCGGAAGCCGAGCGAATGCGCGACGTCGATCAGCGGCGTGAAGCCGCCGCGAATGCCGATCACCTGCGAGTCCGGACCGAGGCCATAGACGTCCGCCGGCTTCGGCTTCAGCGTCTCGAGGATGGTCGTCAACGGCATGACGAGCGTCTGGTCGGCGACCTTCACCACCATGCCGTCGAGCACGGCCAGCGTCAGCGGCAGGCTCATCGAGAAGGTCGAGCCAAGTCCGGGACGCGACGAGATCGAGATGCGGCCGCCGAGCGCCTGGATCGAACGCTTGACCACATCCATGCCGACGCCGCGGCCCGAAATGCTTGATACCGTCTCGGCGGTCGAGAAGCCGGGCAGGAACAGCAGATTGTCGATTTCGTTGTCGGTGAGCTGCGCGTCGGCAGGGATCAGCCCCTTGCGAATCGCGATCGACTTCACCCGCGGGCGATCGATGCCGTTGCCGTCATCGGAGACTTCGATGACGACCCGTCCTGACTTGTGCGCAGCGGTCAGACGCACTTCGCCTTGCTCGGGCTTGCCCGGCCGCCAGGCGTTTTTCCGGCCGCTCCAGGCCGTGGTCGACCGCGTTGCGGATCATGTGGGTGAGCGGATCGGCGAGCCGTTCGATGACGGTCCTGTCGACTTCGGCGCCTTCGCCTTCGGTCTTCAGCTTGCACGCTCTTCCCGGTGGCGTCGGCGACTTCGCGAACGATGCGCGCCATGCGCTGGAACAGCGGGCGCACGGGCTGAGCGCGGATCGCCATCACGCTTTCCTGAATCTCGCGCGTTAGATGTTCGAGATCGTCGAGGCCGGACGAGACGCTGGCCGCCTTGCCGACGCCCGCTTCGAGCACGCGCTGGGTCAACATCGCCTGATTGATGACGAGTTCGCCGACCAGATTGATGAGCCTGTCGACACGATCGAGATCGACGCGGATCGTGCCCTGCTGCGAGTTCGCATTCGCCGTAGCGGGATCGGGCTTTGCGGCGGCCTTGGAAAGTTCGCGGCTTGCGCGCGCATCGACAGCTTCGCCAGCGGATTTGCCAGCTTCCGCAGCTTCAGAGCCAGCTTCGGTCGGCGAGCCCTGACTTTCCGAGGTGAGCGCCGAGTTCTCGGAGGGCGCATCCACGGCTTCTGGACCAGGCTCGGGCGCGATGATCTCCACGTCGATGTCGAGGTCGCAGTCGCCGTCGACGAACTCGAATACGCCGCGAACCGTCGCTTCATCCTGCTCAGTGCTGAGCTCGATGCTCCAGGCGAGATAGACGGCTTCCGGATCGAGATCGTTGAGGGTTGGAATGCTTTCCGCCTCGCACTTGACCCGGATCGGCCCGAGCCGGCCGAGTTCGCGAATGAGGCGGCTCGTCTCGTTGCCCTTGTAATAGAGCTCCGGCTTGGGCTTGAACGCGATCCGATAGATATAGCCGGCAGGCGTCGGCCCGGTAGACGGGTCGTCGCTGTCGATCGACAGAATGAGCGGCTCGAACCCCAGCGCCTCGAACGGATCGGCATTGTCTTCTTCGTCGTCCGCTTTGGCCTCGGCGGCCTGAGCCGCTTCGATCGAGCTGAAAGCGCCGAGTTCCGCCAACAATTCCTTGGCCCGCGCATCTTCGTTGACGACGCCCTCGCGCGCGTCCTTGACGAGATCGGCGAGCACATCGGCGGCGCGCAGCATCACCTTCATGATGGGCTGCGTCGGCGCGAGCACGCCGTTGCGGATCTTGTCGAGCGTGGTCTCGAAGCCGTGCGCGAACCGCACCAGGCGATCGAGCTTGAAAGCGCCGGCGCCGCCCTTGATGGAATGGACCGCGCGGAACACCGCATTGACGGTTTCCGTATCGGTGTCGCCCGCCTCCATCGCGATGAGGCCGGTCTCGAGTTCGCCGAGCTGCTCTTCGCATTCCTGGAAGAAGGTCTCGCGTATGGCCTGCATCGCGTCCATGTGCGTCTCCCCAAAAGCCGTCAGGCCGCTACGCGCCGGATGACGTCGACAAGCTTGGTGGGATCGAATGGCTTGACGATCCAGCCCGTCGCGCCGGCGCTGCGGGCGCGCTGTTTCTTTTCCGGATCGCTCTCGGTCGTCAGCACGAGGATCGGCACGATGCGGAACTTGTCGGTCTTGCGCGCGCCTTCAATGAAGCCGAAGCCGTCCATCTTCGGCATGTTGATGTCGGTGATCACGAGGTCGGGCGACTCGCGCTCCAGAACATCCAGCCCGTCCACGCCGTCGACGGCCTGTACGACCTCGAATCCAGCCGAGGTCAGGGCGAGCCGAAGCATGTCGCGCATTGTGCGGGAATCATCGACGGTCAAGATTTTCATACTCATTGCGGCGTGGCTCCATCGAAGAAAGTCATGGCGTCGAACCCCAGCAGGCGGAGATCCTCGACAAGGCGGGGCGTGGGGTTGTCGAGGGAAATGGCGGAGCCTTCGACCGCCCAGGTCCGGGCGGCGGCGAGCAGCACCTGCAGACAGGAGGCGCCGAGCCGCTGGACTTTGGAGCCATCGAGCACGAGGTCGTCGCCGATGTGCTTCTGCAAGGCCTCGCAGAGCGGGCCGGCGGCGTTCAGGTCGAGCGCCGGCGGCAGTTCGAAGATGCGATGCCCGGAAGTTTGGGGGGCAGGATCGGACAAGCGGGCTCTCCCTAGTTGGAGCTGGCGTCGGGGCCGCGTCGCGCAGCGCGGACGGCCGCAGAAGCTTGCAGCGGAACTTCCACGAGACGGCGGGATCGGGGCATACGCGTCGTCCTGACCTGCCTAGGGCCTGTCTCAACGCGCGCGGCTCGGCGCACGCGGACGAGGGCCGCTTGGCTTGAAAATGAAGGAAAGAGACAAATGTCGGACCGAGACCGACGAGGATCCAGCGGCTTCATGCCTTTGGAGCGCGGCGCGGGGCCGGCGATCCAACAGATCGTGCTCCGTGGTACTGGAGGGCGGTTAACAGGACCTGAAGTTGCGACCTTGCGGCGCCTGATTTCCTGCGAGCCTTAGAGTTCCGTGCGCACGTTCCACAATTCCGGGAACAGCACCGTGTCGAGCATGCGCCTCAAATAGGCCGTGCCCGATGTGCCGCCGGTGCCGCGCTTCAGGCCGATCACGCGCTCGACGGTGGTGACGTGATTGAAGCGCCAGCGACGAAAATAATCCTCGAAATCGATCAGCTTCTCGGCGAGCTCATAGAGCGCCCAATGTTTGCCGGGCTCGCGGTAGATCGCTCGCCACGCGGCGCGCACGGCGTCGCTTTCCGTATGGGAAACCCGCGTATCCGCGATTCGTGCGGCGTCGCCGAGATCGAATCCCTTTCGGGCGAGCAGCAGCAACGCCTCCTGATAGAGGCTCGGCCGGGACAGGATCTCCTCAAGCAGCGGCGGTGACCTCCGGCCGATGCGCGTGCGGCTTCAGCATCGCGAGATTGCGGTTGCCGACCAGGAATTCGATCGCGCGATATTGCCAGGACTGGAACCCGGAGGATTGCCCGAGCGCGTCGCGAAACTCCGAATATTCGCTCGGCGTCATCGTGCGCAGCACGTCCCAGGCGTTGTTCAGCTGCTCGAAGATGCGCGACACGCCGCGCGAGCATCTTGAAGGCCGGCTGCAAGTCGTCTGCGCGCAATCGCGTCGCAGGCCGCCCGGATCTCGTGGATCGCGAGCTTCATCCACAGTTCGCTGGTCTGATGCTGGATGATGAACAGGATTTCGTCGTGCGCGGCTGTCAGCGGCGCCTGGGCGCCCAGCACCAGATCGAGCTTCAGATAGTCGCCGTAGGACATGGCGTCACGAAAATCGAGGCGCGCGCCTTCGGCGCTCGCTCATGTCACTTTGTTCCTCGCGTGGAATTCCGGCCGATCCCAAAGGCGGTGGTTGATCGATCTCGACGAGCGCGTCGGCCGCCGCCAGCGCATCTTCGCGGGCTGAGATAGAGCGGCGTGAAGCCGAAGCGCATGATGTCGGGCGCGCGGAAGTCGCCGATCACGCCACGCGCGATCAGCGCCTGCATCGCCGCATAGCCGTTGGCGAATCGGAACGAGATCTGCGATCCGCGCGCGTGCGGGATCGCGCGGGCTGGCGAGCGCGAGTTCCGGGCAGTCGGCCTCGACGCGCTCGCGAAACGCTTCGCTGAGTTCGATCGAGCGCGCGCGCACTGCAGACATCGTCGACGCCTCAAACGCGTCGAGCGCCGAATCGAGCGCGGCCATCGCGATCACCGACGGCGTGCCGGAGCGCAGGCGATCAATCGATGGCGCGGGCCGATAGTGGAGATCGAACGCGAACGGCGCCTCGTGTCCCATCCAGCCCGAGAGCGCGGTCGCCGCATCGCGCTGCAAATCCGGCCGGGCGTAGATGAAGGCCGGCGCGCCCGGACCGCCGTTCAGATATTTGTAGCCGCAGCCGATCGCGAAATCGACGCGGCAAGCCGGTGAGGTCGACGGGGAAAGCGCCGGCGGAATGGGCGAGGTCCCAGACCGTGACGACGCCTTTCGCCTTCGCGCTGTCGCGTGAGCGCTCCATGTCGTGCAGGCGACCGGTGCGATAGTCGACCTCGGTCAACATCAGCACGGCGATTTCGTCGGAGATCGCGGCTTCGACGTCTTCCGGCGCGACGGTCTGCAGTCGATAGCCTTGGCCGAGCGTCGCGCACACGCCTTCGGCGATGTAGAGGTCGGTCGGAAAATTGCCGGTGTCCGAGAGGATCACGCGACGCCCGGGCTTCAAGCCGAAGCGCCGCGATCAGCGCCTTGTAGAGATTGATCGAGGTCGAATCGGCCGCGACGACCGAGCCTGCCGGCGCGCCAATCAACGCGGCGATCTTGTCGCCGACGCGCGCCGGCAGATCGATCCAGCCGGCGGTGTTCCAGGCGCGGATCAATTCGACGCCCCAGCTTTGCGTCGAGTCTCGCGCTGAACGCGTTCGCGCGCGGCCGTGCTGAGCGGCCCGAGCGAATTGCCGTCGAGATAGAGCACGCCCTCCGGCAGTTCGAACAACGCGCGCGTGCGCGCAAAAAGCTCGTCGTTCATGGCGCCGCCGCCGTCTTCAGCGGAAAGCGCTGCATCTTGCCGGTCTGCGTCTTTGGCAGCGCGTCCATGAATCGCACCGTGCGCGGATATTTGTAGGGCGCGATCGCCGCCTTCACATGGTTCTGCAGTCGCAGCGCCGTCGCGTCATCGCGCGACGACGCCGTCCTTCAGCACGACGAATGCGGTCGACGATCTGGCCGCGCGCCTCGTCGGCGAGGCCGACCACCGCGCATTCCTGCACGGCTTCGTGCGACAGCAGCGCGGCCTCCACTTCGGGCCCGGCGATGTTGTAGCCGGCGGAGATGATCATGTCGTCGTTGCGCGCGGCGAAATGGAAATAGCCGTCCGCGTCCTGAACGAAGGCGTCGCCGGTGAGGTTCCAGCCGTTCGCGCACGTAGTCGCTTCTGCCGCTCGTCGGCGAGATAGCGGCAGCCGGTCGGCCCGCGCACCGCGAGCCGGCCGACGGCGCCGCGCGGGACCTCGTTGAACTCCTCGTCGACGACCTTCGCCTCATAGCCCGGCACGGGCAGGCCGGTCGAGCCCGGCGCGCGAATCGTCGATCCGGTTGGAGATGAACACATGCAGCATTTCGGTCGAGCCGATGCCGTCGAGGATCGGCACGCCGGTGCGTTTCGTCCAGTCCTCGATAGACCGGCGCCGGCAGCGTTTCGCCGGCGGAAACGGCGAGCCGCAGCGAGGAAAGATCGGCGCCCGCGTCCATCGCGGCGAGCATGGCGCGATAGGCGGTCGGCGCGGTGAAGCAGATCGTCGCCTTGTAGGTCTCGATGATCTCGATCAGGTTCGGCGGCGTGGCGCTTTCGATCAGCGCCGCGGCGGCGCCGAAGCGCAGCGGAAACACGGCGAGGCCGCCGAGCCCGAAGGTGAAGGCGATCGGCGGCGAGCCGACGAACACGTCGTCGGGCGTGACTTGCAGCACATGCTTTGCGTAGGCGTCGGCGATGATCAGGATATCGCGATGGAAATGCATCGTCGCCTTCGGCGAGCCGGTCGTGCCCGAGGTGAAGCCGAGCAGCGCGACGTCGTCGCGGCCGGTCGTTGACGGCCTCGAAGCGCACGGGCTTGTTGAGCGCGACGCGGTCGAGTTCGGCGTCGTGATTGGCGGTGCCGTCGAAGCCGACGACGCTCTTCAGGAAGCGGCTGTCCTTGGCGCAGGCGACGAGTTCGTCGAGAATGCGGGTGTCGCAGAGCGCGAGCGCCGATCTCCGCCTTGTCGACGATCTTCGTCGAGTTCGCCCGCGCGCAGCATCGGCATCGTGTTGACGACGACGGCGCCGGCCTTGGTCGCGGCGAGCCAGCAGGCGATCATCGCGGGATTGTTGGCGGAGCGGATCAGCACGCGGTTGCCGGGCTTGACGCCGTAGTCCTCGACCAGCGCGCGCGCGAGCCGGTTGGTCCAGTCGGTCAGCTCCTTGTAGGTGCGCCGCCGCCCGTGGCCGATCAGCGCGACGTGGTCGCCGAAGCCGCGCTCGACCATGCGGTCGGTGAGTTCGACCGCGGCGTTGAGGCGATTCGGGATAGTCGAAGCCGTCGAGCAGGAAATCCGGCCACTGCTCCGGCGGCGGCAGATTGTCGCGGGCAAAGCTGTCGACTGTGAGCGGACGGACCGAGCATCGACACGTTTCCTCACAGAAGGCTCGCCGGCAGGGGCCGGCGAGGGCGATTTGCATGCCTTCGCGGCGATGCGCTAGCTTCGCCCCATGCTGCTGCATCGCCTCTCGATTTCAATGACGCTTACGCCAACGGCGCCCACATCGTCGGCGGCGACACCTGGACTGCAGAGGCGCATAGCGAGCGCAACGGATTTCCGGTCCCAGATACCGCTGGAACGACAGCGGCTGGGAATTCGCTATGGCGAAGCTTCGCCGATCGACAGATTCTTCGATCTGTTTATGCCCGAGGGAGAGCCGCGCGGGCTCGTCGTATTCGTGCATGGCGGCTATTGGCTCCGCAACGAAGGCGCGATGTGGTCGCATGTCGCGGCAGGGCCAATCGCTCGCGGGTACGCGGTCGCCGTCCCGACCTATCGGCTTTGCCCGGAAGCGCGGATCTCCGAGATTGCCGGCGACGTCGCCGCGTCCGTCGCGTCCGCAGCGCGAGCTCGTCGCCGGGCCCGTCATATTCAGCGGCCATTCGGCGGGCGGACAGCTCGTCACGCGGCTTGTCGCGCCGAATTCGGCGCTGCCCGAAGACATTCGCGCCCGCGTGACGCCGGGTCGTCTCGATCTCCGGCGTCCACGATCTTCGGCCGCTTGCTGCGCACGGCGATGCAGGCCCATGCTCCGCCTCGATGCGGAGGAAGCGCGGCACGAAAGCCCTGTTCTTCTCGAGCCGGGCGTCGGGGGTCAGCCTGGTTTGCTGGGTCGGCGGCGCCGAGCGCGCAGAATTCCGCCGCCAGAACGCGCTGCTCGCCAATATCTGGACAGGCCTCGGCGCGGCGACCTTCGCCTATGAGGCGCCGGACAAGCACCATTTCGACGTGGTCGAGGATCTGGTCGGCTGCGGACTCCGGGTTGACGGCGGCGCTGCTCGATTGAGCGGGCGGCTCAACCAATTCCGAACTTCCGCACTGTCTCGACAAGTTCGCGCGTGCTTTCCTCGATAGTGCGGCCCTCCGTGTCGACGGCCGCCTCGGCCTGGGCGTAAAGCGCCTCGCGGCTGGTCAGGATCGATTTCAGCTCGTCCATCGCCTTGGGGTTGCCCGCCATCGGCCGCTGGTCGCCCTGTTCGGCGACGCGGCGCATGTGGACTTCCGGCGGCGCCTTCAGCCAGATCGTGTGGAAATGGCGCAGCAGGAACGCGAAGGTCGCGGGCTCGGAGACGATGCCGCCGGCGACCGCGAGCACGACATCGTCGCTGGTCGCGACCACGCGCTCCAGCGCCTGCCGCTCGAGCCGGCGGTAGCCCTCCTGGCCGTAGAGCGCCATCACGTCGTGCGACCGGCATGCCGCTCTGTTCCTCGATGTCGCGATTGAGTTCGACGAACGGCAGTCCGAGCTCCGCGCCCAGACGGCGCCCGAGCGTCGATTTGCCGGCGCCGCGCAAGCCGATCAGGCCGATGCGCTGGCGGCGCAGCCGGGCCGGCTCCGCGGCGGTGAGGATCTCCTGGATCTTTTGGCGCGCGCTCAGCGGCGCGGAGGCGTAGGCCTCGGCGAACCGTTCGGTCTCCGATCCCCAGGGGTCTTCCGCGCCGACCAGCCATTCGACGCGATGATCGAGCGCTTCCGCGACGCGGTACAGCAGGCCGATCGAAATGTTGCCGTCGCCGTTTTCGAGCTGGGCGAGATAGCGCTGCGAAACGCCGGAACGCTCGGAAAGCGCGCGGCGCGTCATCCCCTTGCGCTGCCGGACCTGCCGCACCCGGGTTCCCACCCGGCCGATGAAGGCGTCGATCGGCTCGGCGACTACCTCGCCCTGGAAGTTGACGATCTCGTTCATGCCGAGCCTTTATGCACTATAGTTCTGATAAGTGCACGCACCCGCTATAGCAATATATTTCGTGAGCGATCAATAGGTCTCGCTGTGGTAGCGGCCTTCCTCGCGCATGGCGTCGCGCAGCGCGGCCCAGGACAAGCCCTGACCTTCGGCGATGTTGCCGAGCGCCTCCTCGACGCCCGCTTCCATGCCGCGCAGCCCGCAGACGTAGACGTGCGCGTCGGGGTCGGCGATCAGCGCCGCGATCGTCGTCCTCCTGCTCGCGCAGCTTGTCCTGCACGTAGGTCTTGGGCGCCCCCGCGACGCGGCTGAAGGCGAAATGCTTGATCAGCATGTTGTCGGGCACTTTGCCGAGCGGGCCGAAATAGGGCAGCTCCTCAGGCCGTGCGCGCGCCGAACACCAGCGTCATCGGCGCGGTATATTCCGCGCCCTCGCGCTGCCGGCGCATGGTGAAGCCGCGGAACGGCGCCGAGCCGGTGCCGGTGCAGATCATCAGCAGCTTCGCCTTCGGATCGTTCGGCATCAGGAAGGTCGCGCCGAACGGCCCGACCAGATTCGACCTTGTCGCCCTTCTTGAGATCGCACAGAAAATTCGAGGCGACGCCGACCGCCTCGCGCTTCACGGTCAGCGAAAGGTTGTTGTAAGTTGGGCCGCTCGCCGTCGCGCGGGCTCGACACCGAATAGAGCCGCGGCAAATGCGGCTTGCCCTTGGCGTCGAGCGCCGGGCGGCAGCACGCCGACGGTCTGCCCTTCGAGCACCGGGAAACGGCTGCGCGCCGAGGTCGAGAATGATGTGGCGCACGTCGTTCTCGGCGCCAGACGCAGTCAGCCGATAATTGCCCTGCACGATCGCCTGTGCGGGCTTGGCGAGCGTGTAGAGATTGACGGTCGGCTTGGTGGCCGAGCGCGGCGCGCGCAGCTTCGCGCCGGCGCCGCCGTGCGCCTCGGCGAGCAGCTTCTCGATCTCGGCATCATGCGCCTCGATCGGCGCGTCGCCATCGTCGGCGCGCTCGGCCTGAACCGGCAACTCGCTCCACGACAGCTGCTCCTCGAGCGAGTAGGGCGCATCGACGATCCGCCAATTGTCGATCGAGCCGGTCGGGCAGGGGCCGATGCAATCCATGCAGGAATTGCACTTTTCGGCGTCGACGACGACGTTGACGTCATCGTGGCTGATCGCGCCGACCGTGCACATCGACTCGCAGGTGTAGCAGCGGATGCAGAGCTCGGGATCAATCAGATGCTGTCTGACGGGCGCGGTCATGGAATTGAGCTCATTGATTTTGATACCGAACAGAAACGCTTCCCGCAGCCGTCATGGCCAGGCTTGTCCCGGCCATCCACGTCGGGACGTTGAGTTGACGCCGACGAGTACAACAACCTTCGTAACAACGGTCGATCTGCTGACCTGACCAACCGCGTGGATGGCCGGGACAAGCCCGGCCATGACGGCCAAGGTTAGCGTCCCGCTTTACGCCATATGCAGCTTCACATACTCGAAATCGCCGGGCTTGTTGTCGATGCCGACTTTCGGCGGGGCGATCCAGCCGGCGAACTTGCCGGGCTCGATGCACGGCTTCATCAGCGACTGGATGTAGTCGCCGTCGGCCTTGGAGGGCAGCCACTGGACGACGCCGTCGTCCCAAGCCGCGCCGTCGACGAACTTGCCCTCGGGGCTGATGTGCTGGTTGGCGAACACGCCGATCTTGCGGTTGAAACCCTCGTGCGGCAGCTTCAGCTCGAACTTGACGCCCGTCTGCTCGATGATCTTGTTCCAGCGCCCGACGCCGCCGGCGGCGTCGCGGCTGTAGTCGTCGCGCAGCCGCATGTTGATCGCGGTCAGCGCGGGCGCCTGAACGATGCGGATGTCGCCATCGACGATCTGGCAGACCGGATAGGTCGCCTGACCGAGCCTGTGGTCGTCGTCGAGCCGGTGCTCCATGTAGCGGCCCTTGACGCCGGCGTTGAACGAATTGGCGGCGTTGGTCGAAACCTCCTGGCCGAACAGATCGAGCGACAGCGTGTAGTGCAGGTTGAGCTTCTTCTGGATCAGCGGCAGGTCGATGACGCCGAGCGCGCGCACGCGCTCGACTTCGAAGGGGTCCTCGATGCCGGCCTGCTTCATCGCCTCGCAGGTGCGCTGGATGGTGCGGCCGACGCCGGTCTCGCCGACGAACATGTGGTGCGCTTCTTCGGTCAGCATGAAGCGGCAGGTGCGCGACAGCGGGTCGAAGCCGGACTGCGCCAGCGCTTCGAGCTGCATCTTGCCGTCGCGGTCGGTGAAGTAGGTGAACATGAAGAACGACAGCCAGTCCGGCGTCTGCTCGTTGAAGGCGCCGAGCATGCGCGGCGCTTCCTCCGAGCCGGACTGACGGCGCAGCAGATCGTCGGCCTCGTCGCGGCCGTCGGCGCCGAAATATTTGTGCAGCAGATAGACCATCGCCCAGAGATGGCGACCTTCCTCGACATTGACCTGAAACAGATTGCGCAGGTCGTAGAGCGAAGGCGCGGTGAGGCCGAGGAAGCGCTGCTGCTCGACGGACGCCGGCTCGGTGTCGCCCTGGATGACGATCAGGCGGCGCATCATGGCGCGATATTCGCCCGGCACTTCCTGCCAGGCCTTTTCGCCGGCGTGCTCGCCGCAGGGAATGCGCCGGTCCTCGACCTGCGGCGCGAGCAGCACGCCCCAGCGATATTCCGGCATCTTCACATAGTCGAACTTCGCCCAGCCCTTCGGGTCGACGCTGATCGCGGTGCGCAGATAGACCATGCTCTTCTGGAAGCGCTCGGGGATCAGGTCGTTCCACCAGCTGATGTAGCCGGGGTGCCATTTCTCCAGCGCCTTCAGCACGCGCTTATCTGAGGACAAGCCGACGTTGTTGGGGATCAGCGTGTCGTAGCTGACATTGAGTAGTTCAGACATGAAGCCGCTCCGCGTTTCCTGATAAGTCTCAGACCCTGCGCCGGTCGAATTCGCCGCGCACGCCGGTGCCGTAGCGCTTGAGCGCGCCCTTTTCGCCGACCGCGTTGGGACGCTGGAAGATCCAGTTCTGCCAAGCGGTGAGGCGGCCGAAGATGCGCGTTTCCATGGTTTCCGGTCCGGCAAAGCGCAGGTTCGCCTCCATGCCGGTCAGCGCGTCGGGCGAGAAGCTGGCGCGCTCCTCGAGGAAGATGCGCACCTCGTCCTCGTAGTCGACCTCGTCGAACGCGAAGGTGACGAGGCCGAGCTCCGTCGCCGCTTCCGCCTCCAGAGGCTCGCCGATCGTTTCGCGCGCCTTGGCGACGCTCGCGGGCTCGCCGAGGAACCGGGTTTCGAGCCGGGTCAGGCCGTTCGACATCGGGTAGGGGCCGAAGCTCGCTTCCGTCAACGTGATCGCCGCAGGGGCGCGATTGTCGCCCTCGAACTCGCCCTCCTCATGTAGGTCCGGTCGCAGGCGAACAGGATTTCGGCGAGCGGACCCGCGAAGCAAGAGCCGTTTTCGATCAGCGCGACCAGCGAACGCGATGTGAGATCGATGCGCTTCAGCACGCGCTTCCAGTAGAGCTGTATCTCGCGCGCGAACCAATCGTTGGCGACGTGGTCGGCGATCAGCTTTTCATGCGCAATCAGCTTTGCGGCGTCGCCCTCGGACTTGAACACGATCACGCCGATTTCGAGTTCGTTGAGGCGCAGATGCAGGATCGCGTCGTCGAGTTCGCGCGCCAGGCGCAGCAGATAGGTCTCGGCGCCCTCGGCATGCAGCGCCGCGATGTTAGCGGGCGCGTCCTTGTCCGGCCCGGAAATCATGATCGTCGCTCGGCCGCCTTCGCGATCGATCTGCACTTCGACCAGCGAATAGCGGACGAGCCGTCCTCGCTGAACTCGCGCTTCAGCGGCGTCAGCGCAATGCCTTTTGCGTCAGCCCTTGCCGGCCGACTTCGCTGCGAAAGCCTTGGCGCGCGCGGCGACGGCCTCGTCGAATCGGCTGTTTGGGACGACTTCGTCAACCAGCCGCCAGTCGAGCGCGCGCTTGCCCTTGACGCCCTCCTCCATCGTGCAGAACACGTCGGCGAGGTCGCGGCGCACCTTGCGCTTGTCGGTGACGCGGGTGATGCCGCCGGTGCCGGGCAGCACCGCGAGCAGCGGCACCTCCGGCAGCGAAACCGAACTCGATCCGTCGTCGGTCAGGATGATGTGGTCGCAGGCGAGCGCGAGCTCATAGCCGCCGCCCGCGCAGGAGCCCTTGACCGCGCAGAGCCAGTGCTGGCCGGATTCGGCGCCCGCCGCCTCGAACGTGTTGCGCGTCTCGTTGGTGAACTTGCAGAAGTTGACCTTGTGCGCATGCGCCGCGACGCCGAGCATGCGGATGTTGGCGCCGGCGCAGAACACCCGCTCCTTGCCTGATCGCAGCACGACGCAGCCGACTTCCGGATGCTCGAAGCGCATGCGCTGCACGACGTCGGCGAGTTCGATGTCGACGCCGAGATCGTAGGAATTGAGCTTGAGCTGATAGCCTTCAAACAGGCCGCCGTTCTCGTCGACGTCCATCCAGACGGTCGCGACCGGGCCGTCATAGGTGACGCGCCAATGCCGGTAACGCGAAGGATCGGTCTGGAAATCGATGCGCACGGCGGCGTCTCCCTGGGTCGGCTTGTCATGTGCATCATAATGCAGTTTTTGGCGAATGGCAAGCAGAAAAGTGCATTAGAATGCATAAATTTCTCGTCAACACGAGGAGCGAAGTAACGCGGCAATCCACGCTCAGACCGGCCGTAAGCTCAATGTATTTACAACAGAAAGTGTGCTGCGACGGAGGCTTGGACTGCTTCGCTGCGCTCGCAATGACGGCTGCGGGCGAAATCATTGCCTTATGTTGCAATATAATGCACCGATCCTATGCATTGGCGCGCGCTTGTTTCAGCGCCACGCGTTCGATCCGCTCCAGCCGCGCGCAAAACTCGGCGATCTCATGCACCGTCGCCTCAGGCGCCTCCAGATGCGGATGGTGTTTGACGCCGTCGAGGATCAGCGTGTCGACCGGCGAATAGGCCCGCGTCTCGATCTCGCTGACCTGCGCGAGCGTGCCGTATTCGTCGTCTCGCCCTTGAATCACGAGCGCCGGGATCGCGCCAGTAGTCGATCACGTCGGCGACGTTCCAGCGCTCGAAACCGGGATCCAGCCACGCGTCGCACCAGCCGCGGAACGCCGCTTCGACGTCGCTGTGATAGCGCGCCAGCTTCGCGCTTCAGGTCGCCCTGCTCATAGGCCGTTCGCGCAGCCCGGATCGATGCGAGCCCGCCGGGCTCGGTGAAGAAATGCGGCGCCATCAGCACGAGCCCGCGCACCCGAAAATCCTCGACCGAGCCGGCGTGGATCGCCGCGATCGTCGCGCCGTCGCTGTGCCCCAGCAGAACGCCACGCTTGAAGCCGATCGCGTCCAGCACGCGAGGCAGCACATCCACCGCCTCGCGCGTCATGTAGTCGAGCGGGCGGGGCAGGGAGACACGTATCCGAGGCGCCGTAGCCGAAGCGCGAATAGACGAACACGCCAAAGCCCGTCGCCGCCTGCAGCTTCGTGCGGAAAGTCGCGCCACAGCGCGACGCAGCCCAGCCCTTCGTGCAGCAGCACGAGCGTCGGCGCCTCGCCGGGCGGCGGCCCGAAACTCGACGCATCTCGAGCCGGCGACCGTCGATTTCCAGGAAGCCCGCGCCGTCGCCCCAGCTCCACGGCCACTCACGCCTCCTTCAGCTTGAAGCGCTGGATCTTGCCGGTCGCGGTCTTCGGCAATTCCTTGGCGAACACGATCCAGCGCGGATATTTCCACTTGCCGATCCGCTCCTTGACGAGTTCCTTCAGCTCCGCTTCCAGCGTCTCCGTGGGCTCGCCGGACTTCAGCACCACGAACGCCTGCGGCTTTTCGAGCCCGTCGCTGTCGCGCCTCGGCACGACGGCCGCTTCCAGCACTTTGGGGTGAGCGATCAGAGCGGCCTCGACCTCGAACGGCGCGACCCAGATGCCGCTGACCTTGAACATGTCGTCGGTGCGGCCGCAGTAGCGGAAGCGGCCGCCAGGCAGCTTCTCGTATTTGTCGCCGGTGTGCGTCCAGTGGCCGCGGAAGGTCGGCGCGGCTCTGCTCGCGCCGGTTCCAATAGTCCTGTGCGGCCGAGGCGCCGCGCACCAGCAGCTCGCCGATCCCGCCCTCGGCGACGTCGCCGTCGTGCTCATCGACGAGCCGGACGTCGTAGCCGGGCACCGCGACGCCGGAGGTGCCGTAGACGACTTCGCCGGGACGGTTCGACAGGAAGATATGCAGCATTTCCGTTGAGCCGACGCCGTCGAGAATGTCGACGCCCGCAAACTCTTTCCAGCGCAGGCCGACTTCTTCCGGCAAGCGCCTCGCCGGCGGAAATGCAGCGCCGCAGCGGCGCGGAAATCTGCGCGCGGCCGGCTTCGACTTCGGCGCAGATCGCGGCATAGAGCGTCGGCACGCCGCAGAATATCGTCGGCCGGAAACGGCCAAGAATCTCGGTCACGCTCTGCGGCGTCGGGCGGCCGTTGTAGATCACGGTTGTCGCCCCGACCGACATCGGAAAGCTCATCGAATTGCCGAGCCCGTAGGCGAAGAAGAATTTCGCCGCCGAATAGACGATGTCGTCGGGACGGATCTGCAGCACCTGCGCGCCATAGGTGTCGGCGGTGTATTTGAGGCTGGAATGGACGTGGCGCACGCCCTTGGGCTGGCCGGTCGAGCCTGAGGAATAGAGCCAGAACGCCGTTTCGTCGGGCGAGACCGCGAGGGTCGGGCCCGCGACGCTGGGCGCGAACGCCGTTGCGAAATCCTTCGCCCCCGCCGGCGTCTCGCCGCCGACTGTGAACACATGCCGCAGGTGCGGCAGGTCCGCCAGCAGCGGCGCAACGACCGGGTAGAGCTCATGCGAAACGAACAGCGCGCGCGCCCGGCAATCGGCGAGGATCGTTCGGTAGACCTCCGTCGACAGCAGCGTGTTGATCGCGACGGGCGCGACGCCCGCCTTCAGCGCGCCCCAGAACAGGATCGGAAACTCAATCTGGTCGAGCAGCAACAAGGCGATGCGGCTCTCCGGCTCGACGCCAAGCCGTGCCAGGAAGTCGACGACGCGATCTGTCTCGCGTTTGAGTTCGCCGTAGCTGATCGACCGTTGAAGCCCCGCCGCCTCAGCAAACGCCGCTTTGCCCGCCTGCGGCCCGTCGGAATGGCGATCGACGAAATATGCCGCCGCATTATCGGCAATCGCCACCATGACCTCTCCCCTGCCGTCCGAGCGGCTGCCGTAGTTTATGCGTTATAATGCATTTCTTGAGTGAAGATGCAAGATAATGCGCACAATCCAACGGCCATGATGGTCAGAGTTATGACCCCCTCAAAAGCAAACGGCGCGCCAACCCCTAGGGCCGGCGCGCCGCTTGTCGTAACTTAGCTCTTCACGCGCTGGGGCGATTGCGCCGTTCGTTCATGAAGCGCTCGAACTCCTCGCGATCTTTCGACTTGCGGACGTTCTCAACAAACTCCGCGAATTCGCGATGCGCATTCTCGAGCTTGCGGCGCTCCTCTTCGAGGCGCGTCATCTCAGCCTGTTTCCAGGCGTCGAAAGCGCTGTTTCCGCTCCCGCCGTAGTTCCAGCTTGGCCCGCAGCTCCAGCTTTTCGAGCCTGAAGCGGAGCTCGTGAAGGCGCTGCGCGCCCTCGACCAGCCGCGCTCGGCGACGGTCTGAACATCCGGGCCGCCAAACTTGGACTGCCATAGCTTGTAGCCGAGGATGCCGAGGCCGATCGGCCAGAACACGATGAATCCCAGAACCATCGCGGCGATCTCAAACCCTGTCCAGCGGCCGGAGCGGCGGCCGTAGGAGAAGTTGTTGCCGCCGCCGTCGTACGCGCCTTGTGTGCTGCTCATAAAGAGCCTCCCGTTAAAGCCGTCGCGGCTTTCGCTCGCGTCGGCGGCTATCAGGTTGGGATCGATTACGGCGGCTACAAGACCGCCACGCCGAAAAATCGGCGCTTTCGCGCGCTTCTTTCCCGCGGCCGCGCCCAAGTCTATATGCAACTCGGTGTTTTCAATGGAGATTCGCTTGTCCCCGATCAAAGGCTTCGCGTTCGCGCTCGCCGCCCTGCTGGCGCTTGTCGCCCCTGCGGGCGCCCAAAGCGACGACAAGATTGTTCCGCAGGAGCCGGGGCTGGTCAAATATTCGTTCGCGCCGATCGTAAAGAAGGTCAAGCCGGCCGTCGTCAATGTCTACGCGTCGCGCGTCGAAACGATGCCGCGCAATCCGCTGTTCGATGATCCAATCTTCAAGCGCTTCTTTGGCGATCAAGGCTCGAATTCGCGCACCGCGCAATCGCTTGGGTCCGGCGTCATCGTCGACGCCAAGGGGCTTGTCGTGACCAACTATCATGTCATCGACGGGATGACCGAAGTGAAGGTTGCGCTTTCGGATCGTCGCGAATTCGAAGCCGACATCGTGTTGCGCGATCCGCGCACCGACCTCGCGGTGCTGAAGATCAAGGGCGACGAAAATTTTCCGGTGCTCGAGCTTGGGGATTCCGACAAGATTGAAGTCGGCGATTTCGTGATCGCGATCGGCAATCCGTTCGGCGTCGGCCAGACGGTCACTCAGGGCATCGTCTCGGCGCTGGCCCGCACGCAGATCGGCATCAACGACTACGGTTTCTTCATCCAGACAGACGCGGCGATCAATCCGGGCAATTCCGGCGGCGCGCTGGTTGATCTCGCCGGCCGTCTCGTCGGCATCAATTCGGCGATCTACTCGCGCTCCGGCGGCAGCATGGGCATCGGCTTCGCGATCCCGGTCAACATGGTGAAAAGCGTGGTCGCCGCCGCGGAGCACGGCGGCCGGACAGTCAAGCGCCCGTGGCTCGGCGCCCGTCTGCAGAACGTCTCCAAGGATATCGCCGATTTAATCGGGCTCGACCGCCCGGTCGGCGCCGTCGTGCTCGATGTCGCTGCGGAGTCCCCTGCCGCGAAAGCCGGCCTCAAGCGCGGCGACGTGATTCTGCAGATCGATGGTCAGGACGTCGACGATGCGCAAGGCGTTGGGTTTCGTCTGGGCGTCAAGCCCATCGGCGGCGTCGCTTCCCTCTCAGTCATTCGCGACAGCAAGAAAGTCATCGCGACGCTCCAACTCGCGCCGGCGCCCGAGATCCCGGCGCGCGAAGCGCTGAGGATCAAATCCCGCTCGCCGTTTCAGGGCGCGCAGGTCGCCAACGTTTCACCGGCCGTACTTGAGGAACTGTCGTTGCAGACAACCACCGACGACGCCCCCAAGGGCGTCATCGTCACCGACGTCGCGCAGGACTTGCTGGCTGCTGGCTACGGTGTCCAGAAGGGCGACTATGTCGTGGAGGTTAACGGCGCCGCGATCCATACCACCCACGAGCTCGACGACGCCTGCGCCGAGCGCGCGCGCTATTGGGATCTGACGATTTCGCGCGGCGGCCAGTTGATACGGACGCGGATCGCGGGGTGAGCGTGGGGTTGATTGGCCACGAATACTCCCCTGCTGTCGAATAATTCAAAACGATTGCGCAATTGCCTCGACCATGCTTGTTTGGAGCCGTCGAGGTCCTGCCTAAGGACCCGACGGCTGCGTGAAAACGAGGCGCGAAGGGAGGAAAGATGGCGACGAAGGTCGACGTCGTCCGGCTCGCAAGAGTTTCGGTCTCCTGCGTCTTGACGCGAATGCCTCTTAATCAAGTGCGAAACGCCCTCACCCCAGCCCTCTCCCGCAAGCGGGAGAGGGGGCGATACCCTTCTCCCGCTTTGTGGGACCTAGGGAAACGCTCTGGCGTTTCCCGGGGGGTGGCGCGAAGCGCCGAATGAGGGCTGCTGCTTACCCAAAATTGCTGCGGCCGCATGAGCGCAGAGCCAACCAAACCCTCCGACTCCGGCGTGGCGCTGCTCGTGATGCGCGGCATCGAAAAGAGCTTCGGCGGCGCGCAGGCTTTGCGTGGCGTCGATTTCGATCTGCGCCACGGCGAAATTCACGCCTTGCTCGGGGAGAACGGCGCCGGCAAATCGACCCTTATGAATGTCCTCTCCGGCGTCATCGCGCCCGACCGCGGCGAGATGTCGATAGAGGGAACCGCGGTCGCTTTCGACGAACCGCGCGACGCGCAGGCCGCCGGCGTCGCAACCATCTTCCAGGAACTCGATCTGGTCCCAAGTCTCGATGTGACTGCGAACCTGTTCCTCGGCCGGGAACTCACGCGCGCCGGCGTGCTGGATCGCGGCGCGATGCGCGTCGCGGCGCGCGAGCGCCTGAAGGAGATCGGATCTGATATCGACGTCGATCAACCCGTCGGCGAACTCTCGGTCGGGCGGCGCCAGATCGTGGCGATCGTCAAGGCGCTTACTTACGCGTCGCGTATTCTGGTGATGGACGAACCGACCGCGGCGCTCACCGCGGCCGAAGTCGAACGCCTGTTTGCGCTGATGCGCAGCATCGCCGCGCGCGGCGTCGGCATCATCTATATCTCGCACCGGCTGGAAGAGGTGCCACGCGTCGCCGACCGCGTCACCGTGTTTCGCGACGGCAAGGTCGCAGGCGTCGCCTCGCCTCAGGCGCCGCAATCCACGCTGGTACAGATGTTGGTTGGTCGTCCGCTGACGGAGCTCTATCCGCCGCGCGGCGGCGGGCAAGGCAAGGTCGTGCTCCGGCTCTCGAACGCCGGTTTCAAGCTGCGCAATGCGCGGCCCGGATGGCGCGAGCCGCGCGACGTAACCTTTGAAGTGCGCGCCGGCGAGATCGTCGGTCTGGCGGGAATCATGGGCGCCGGCCGCACCGAATTGTTGACCGCGCTCTACGGCGCCGCCGGGCCCGGCCGATGGACGGGAACGGTCGAGATCGACGGCGCGCCGGCGCGCCTTTCCTCGATCGCTGCGGCGCGCGCCGCAGGCATCGGCTTCGTCACCGACGACCGGCGCGGCGGCGGGTTGATGTTGCGCGATAGCGTCGGCCACAACGTCGTCGCCTCGATCATTCGTCGCATCACGCCGCTGTTCCTGATTTCTGCGCGCGCGTGAGGCGCAATTCGCAAATAACGGCATTCGGCAGTTCGACATCCGCCCGCCCCGCGCGGAGCTTGCGGTCGGCGCGCTGTCGGGCGGCAACCAACAAAAAGTCGTGCTCGCCAAGGAGGTGCTCGGCGAGCCCCGGCTGCTGCTGCTCGACGAGCCGACGCGCGGCGTCGATGTCGGCGCCAAAGGAGAGATCTATGCCCGCGTACGCGCGCTCGCGGCGCAGGGGCTCGGCGTGCTGATCGCCTCCAGTGAAATGCCGGAATTGCTGGGCCTCTGCGACAGGCTGGTCGTGCTCCGCCACGGTCGCAGCGTCGCCGCGTTCGGCCCCGACGCCAGCGAGCATGAAGTGCTGGCGATCGCCGAAGCTGATGAGGACGATGCAGATGAGTGAGTCCTCTCCCGCGATCCAACCCGTGCGAGCGCCGCAGCGGCGCTTCGATCCGCTTGCGGTCGCCGTGCGCTTTCAGAGCGTCATCGGGCTCGTGCTGGTGGCGATCGGCGGCGTTATTTTCTCGCCGCGACGGCACGGCGCGATTCTGTTTCTGGCCCCCGACAACATCGCCAACATCGTGCGCGCGGTGTCGGAGACCGGCATCATCGCGGTCGGCATGACGTTCGTCATCATCACCGCCGGTATCGATCTGTCTGTCGGCGCGCTGCTCAGCCTCAGCAGCGTGCTGACGGCGACGATCATGACGACCGGCGGCTGGAACCTGATCACGACGCTCGCCGTCGTCGTGCTGGTCGGCGCCGCGTTCGGCGCGACGCAGGGCGCCATTTCGACGCGCTTCCGGCTGGAGCCCTTCATTGTCACGCTGGCAGGGCTGCAGATCGCGCGCGGGCTCGCGCTGGTGATCTCCGCCAATCAGTACATCAACATTTCCTACGGCGACGGCCCGGGGCTGGCGCCGCCGGTGTTTGCGGTGCTCGGCGATCGCCTGTTTGGCAATACCGTACCGGTGGCGACGCTGGTGTTTCTGGTCGTGGCGGCGATTGCAACCTTCGTGCTCAATTTCACCCGTTTCGGGCGCTACGTGTTCGCGGTCGGCGGCAACGAGCGCGCGGCGCGATTGTCGGGCGTGCCCGTCACGCTGGTGAAAGTGGCGGTCTACGGCATCACCGGCGCCGTCTCGGCGATCGCCGGCATCGTTCACGCGGGGCAGTTCAACTTCGGCAGCGCCAATGACGGCACCGGTTATGAGCTGACGGCGATCGCCGCCGTGGTCATCGGCGGCACGAGCCTGTTCGGCGGTTCGGGGTCGATGGTTGGAACCGTCGCCGGCGCGATCATGCTCGGCGCGCTGGCCAACGTTCTCCAGCTCAACAACATCAATGCGGCGCTGCAATTGCTCGCCACCGGCGCGATCATCGTGCTCGCCGCAGTGCTTCAATCTCTCGTCCGTCGCCGCGAGGGATTGGGTCGGTAAGTCCTGGCGACGCAACGAAGAGCCTGACTGTCGAGGCCGTTCGCTTCGACATCAGCTTTGGGAGACGCACATGAGTAGGTACAGATCAGACAACCTGCGGGCGCTGGCGTTAGGCGTCGCTGCGGCGGCGCTATTGGCGGGATCCGCCTCCGCAGCGCCTCTCGTCAAGGAATGCGCCAAGGACGGCAAGTTCGTCATCGGCTTCAGCCAAGCCAACAATGCTGAGCCCTATCGCCAGCACGTCAACGACGATTTGACGGCAGCCGCCAAGAAAGTCCCGCAGTTCACGCTGCAGATCGCGGACGGCGCCGGCAACGTCAATACGCAGACTTCGCAGATGGACAATTTCATCACCCAGAAGGTCGATCTCATTCTGATCTCGCCCTTTGAGGCCGCGCCTCTGACGCCCGTCGTCGCGCGCGCCATGAAGGCGGGCATTCCGGTCATCGAACTCGACCGCAAGACCAATGGCGACCCCGGCAAGGATTACACGGCCTTCATCGGCGGCGATAATTTCAAGATCGCCGAAGAGGCCGGCAAATATGTCGCCACCAAGCTGCTGCCAGAGGGCGGCGACGTCGCGGTTCTCGAGGGGTTGCCGAGTTCGACCCCGGCTGTCGAACGCCTGAACGGCTTCAAGGCGGGCGTGAAGGGCAACGACAAGATCAAGATCGTCGCGGAACAGGCCGCGGATTGGCTTCCCGATAAAGCGCAGACTGCGTTCGCCGCCATGCTGCAGGCCAATCCCGAACATCAAGGCCGTCTACGCCAGCAACGACATGATGGCGGCGGGCGCGCGACTGGCCGCGAAGGGCGCCGGCAAGAAACCGACATCAAGATCCTCGGCACCGACGGACTTCCCGGCCCTGCCGGCGGCATCCGCGCCGTTGCGGAAGGCGATTGGTCGGCGACGTTCACCTATCCGACCGGCGGTCCGGAAGCGATCGAAATGGCCAAGGCCATCCTGCTCGACTGCGCCGAGAAGGTTTCGACCGTGGTGACGGTGCCGACGATGGCGATCACTCCGGACAACGCCAAGTCGCTGATGGGGAACTAGGGGCGGGACCCGCCCTCATCCGGCGCTACGCGCCACCCCCCGGGAAACGCGTTGCGTTTCCCTCGGTCCCGCAAGCGGGAGAAGGGTATCGCCCCCTCTCCCGCTTGCGGCAGAGGGCTGGGGTGAGGGCGTTTCCGCCGCTACCCCTTCGCCGTCTCTTCCCGATCCGACCTGTCCGCCAGCCGCGACTGCATGATCACGACGACCAGCAGGAACGCGCCGCGGATGACGGACTGCCAATAGGCGGAGAGCGAAATAAAGCCGCGGCCGTTCTCGAAATTGAGCACGTTGAAGATCAGCCCGAGCAGCATCACGCCGGCCAGCGTCGCGCCGACCGAGCCGAGGCCGCCGGTCAGCAGCGTGCCGCCGACCACCACCGACGCGATCGCGAACAGTTCCCAGCCGACGCCTTCGATCGGCTGGCCCGCGCCGAACTGCGAGGCGAGGATCACGCCCGCCAGGCCGGCGAGGCCGCCGCTGACGACATAGGTGAAGAACTTTACCCGGTCGACCGGCAGGCCCATCAGCCGGCTCGCGTCCTCGTTGCCGCCGATCGCCAGCACCGTGCGGCCCGCGCTGGTGAAATTGAGCACGACCGAGCCGACGACATAGGCGACCAGCGGCGATCAGCGCCGGGATCGGAATGTTGAAGATGTCGTCCTGGCCGAGATCGGTGAACCCGCTGTCGTAGGAGACCGAGACGGATTGGTCCTTGCGCCAGCAGCAGTCCGCTGCCGTTGGCCGCCAGCATGGTCGCGAGCGTCGCGATGAAGGGCAGGATTCGCAGCCGGACGATCACGATGCCGTTGATCGCGCCCATGACCAGGCCGGCGGCAACGCCGCCGAGCGTGCCGACAAGCATGCCGTACGGGCTGAGCAACGCCGAGACGACGCTGCCGAGCGCCGCGACTGCGCCCGACCGAAAGATCGATGCCGCCGGTCATGATGACGAAGCACATGCCGAGCGCGACCAGCGCGAACATCGAGTTGTAGCGCAACACCGTCGAGATGTTGAACAGCCCGAGAAAGTTGTCGTAGCGCAGCCAGCCGAACAGGATCAGCGCGGCGAGCGCGATCAGCACGCCCTGGTTGGCCAGGAAGGAGAGGACCGAGGATCTCTTCACGGTTCAGGCCCTCCCGCGGCCTTGCAGCCAGACCGCGGCGACGATCAACGCCGCCTTCACCAGTTTGGCGGCGTCGTCGGGGACGCCGTTGGCGAGCAGGGTGTAGCGCACGAGCTGGATGATCAGCGCGCCGATCAGGGTGCCGGTGACCGTCGCCCGGCCGCCGCTGAGCAGCGTGCCGCCGACCGCGACCGCCGCGATCGCGTCGAGCTCCATGCCCATGCCGACGAGATTGGCGTCGCTCGACGAGTTGATCGCGATGTGGACGAGGCCGGCGACGCCGGCGCACAGCCCGCTGATGCAATAGACCCAGCGCTTGACCTTGGCGACCGGCACGCCGGCCAGCCGCGCGGCGCGCTCGTTGCCGCCGATCGCCAGGATCTGGCGTCCGAACAGCGAGCGGTTGCAGCGCCCAGGCCGCGACCGCGACGATGACGACCATGATGAAGACCTGGTCGGGAATGCCCTTGAACCCGTTTGCGGTCGTGCTGACCGGCGCGAACAAGCGGCCGAGCCCGATCCACTGAAACGTGTCGAGCTTGAACGGCTGCAGGTTGCCGTTGGTCGAGACCTGCGCGATGCCGCGTCCGGCGATGAACAGCACCAGCGTGGCGATGATCGGCTGGATGCTTGAACCGCGTGATCAGCCAGCCGTTGAACCAGCCGAACGCGCCCGCCACCAGCACCGAGACGACCATCGCGATCGCCGACCGCGAGATGGATCTCCGGGATCGCGACGATCTTGCCGAGGAAGATGATCGGCGCGAGCGCGCCGGCGATCGCCATCAGCGATCCGACCGAAAGGTCGATGCCGCCGGTCGCGATCACCAGGGTCATGCCGACGCCGACGATGACGATCGAGGCGACCTGCGTCAGGTTGACGTCGAGCGTCCGCCACGAGGCGAAATTGTTGGTGACGATGAGATTGAAAATGATCAGCGCGATCAGCGCGCCGAGCGTCGCGTAGCGCGCGAAGATCGGCCGCCAGTCGCGGCTTCGCGTGACGCCGGGGTTTGCCAATTCGGCTTGTGTCACGACGCGCGCTCCAGCTCGGCCGTCTGCGATTCGCCGTGCGCCATGGCCGACATCACCGCCGCCTCGCTGGCCTCGCCGCGCGGCAGTTCGGCGACGCTGTGGCCGTCGCGCAGCACGAAGACGCGGTCCGAGCCCTTCGACGATTTCCTCGATTTCGGACGAGATCATCAGCACCGCCGAGCCCGTCCTCGGCGAGTTGCTTGATGATGCGCTGGATTTCGCCCTTGGCGCCGACGTCGATGCCGCGGGTGGGTTCGTCGAGAATGAGCAGTTTCGAGCCCATCGCGAGCCAGCGCGCCAGCAGCACTTTCTGCTGGTTGCCGCCGGATAGCTCGCGGATCGGCTGCTCCGGGCTGGCGCATTTGACGCCGAGGCTGGCGATGAATTTCAACACGATCGCGCGCTGCTTGGCGGCGTCGATCGACGCCCGCGCGGGTCAGTTGCGGCAACAGCGCCAGCGTCAGATTTTCCGCGACCGACATGTCGGGAATGATGCCCTCGAGCTTGCGATCCTCGGACGCGAACCCGATCCCGCGACGGATCGCATCGACGGGCTCGTCGGGCTTGAAACTCTCGCCTTCGAGGGTCAATCCGCCCGACCTGCGCCGCATCGGCGCCGAACACGACGCGCGCCGTCTCGGTGCGCCCCGATCCGAGCAGGCCGGCGAAGCCGACGATCTCGCCGCGCCGGACGCTGAACGAAACATCGTGAACCTTGTGGCCCGCGCTCAGATGCTGGGCCTCGAGCGAGGTCGCGCCGATATGGGTGCTCGGGCCGCCGAACGCGGTCGCGCTCTTGGCGACCTGCGCGACGTCGCGCCCCAGCATGCTCGCCACCAGCTCGACCTTGCTGATGTCTTTCATGTCGGCGACTCGCACCGTGCGGCCGTCGCGCATGATCGTGACGCGGTCGCAGACCGCATAAAGTTCGTCGAGCTTGTGGCTGACGAACACGACAGAGACGCCCGACGCTTTCAATTGCCGGATGACGTCGAACAGCACCTTGACTTCGCGTTCGTCGAGCGACGACGTCGGTTCGTCCATGATGACGAGCCGGGCCTGGAAGCCGATCGCGCGCGCGATCGCGACCATCTGCTGGGTCGCCGTGCTGAATCGCATCAGCGGTCGACGGACGTCGACATCGATCTGGAAGCGTGCGAGCAGCGCGCGCGCCTCGGCGTGCATCGCCGACCAGTCGAGCAAGCCGATATTTGCGGCTCTCGCGGCCGAGACAAATATTTTCGGTGATCGATCGATACGGGACCAGGTTGATTTCCTGGTAGATCGTGCTGATGCCCTTGGATTGCGCGTCCTGCGGAGAACTGGCCTCGAACGGGCGCGCCGTCGAACGCAATCTCGCCGGCGTCGCGCGACGACGTAGCCGGTCAGGATCTTGATCATCGTCGACTTGCCGGCGCCGTTCTGGCCGATCAGCGCGTGGACTTCGCCTGCGTTGACGTCCAGCGTGGCCGCGCTCAAGGCGGGAATGCCGCCGAACGACTTGCTGATGGCGCGCATCGACAGGAGCGGCGAGACGGAAGACGCCTCAGCTGTCATTGACCCCGATTCCTCCCCTGCGGCCTGTCGCCTGTCGCCAGGTCGCAAGCGCCGATCACGACGTTACGTCGCGCACTACTATAACATAGCCGAGGTCCGGGTTGAGCCTAAGCCAAACCGGACCTCAAGTTCTGTTCACAACAAAGAGAGCTCTACGATCTCAGTACGAGCCGGCGATGCTCGCCGCTGCGTTGCTGGCGTCGTAGAAATTGTCCTTGTTGGTCATGATCGGCGGGATCTTCTCGCCCTTCGAGTAGGCGATCGCAGCGGCGTAAGGCGGCGGGCCCAAAGCGCGGGTTGCATTCCACGGTCGCGCCCATCTTGCCGTCGATGATCGCCTGCAGGCCGTCCTTCTCGCCGTCGATCGAGACGACGAGGATGTCCTTGCCGGGCTTCTTGCCGGCCGCTTCGATCGCCGCGATGGCGCCGATCGCCATTTCGTCGTTGTGGGCGTAGATCACGTTGGCTTCCGGATGCGCCTGCAGCAGCGCTTCCGCGGTCTGGCGGCCTTCGACGCGGTTGAAGTTGCCGGTCTGCGAGGCGACGATCTTCATGTCGGGATGCTGGGCGATGACGCCGTCGAAGCCCGTCTTGCGATCGTTGGCGGGCGAGGAGCCGGTCGAGCCTTCGATCTCGAGGATGTTGGCCTTGCCGTCGGTCGCCTTGACCAGCCATTCGCCGGCCTGCTTGCCTTCGAGCACGAAGTCCGAACCGATGAACGCGACATAGTCCTGCGCCGGCCTTGGCGAGATTGGCGTCGACGCTGCGGTCGATCAGGAACAGCGGGATGCCGGCCTTCTTGGCGGCCATGACGGCGGGAATCAGCGGCTTCTCTTCGCGCGGCGAAAGGAAGATCACGTCGACGCCCTGGGCGATCATGCTGTTGACGTCGGCGACCTGCTTGGCGGCCGAGCCGGCGGCGTCGGTGTAAACGAGCTGCCAGCCGAGCTTCTCGGCTTCGGCCTTCATGCTGGCGGTCTGCGCCAGGCGCCAGGGATTGTTGCTTTCGGTCTGGGCGAAGCCGACCTTATAGGTCGCCTTCGGCTTCAGCGGCGGAAGGCCGTCCGCGAGCGCTACGGTCGTGAATGCCGCAGCCAAAGCGGCCGTCGACAAGAGCAGCGCGCGGCGATTTAAAAATGACATTAATCTCTCCTTGAGTTTCCATCGGTCGCGCATGTCCCCACGCGTCCTGTTGCCAACTAAGCCGATAATGATATTATCAGTCAAGGCTAAAATATCACCTCATCGGACAATCGATGCGGGGGATAAGAAATTTGCAAGGGTGGAATGGCCAAGAGAGCTTCTTTCTGGCCGCCTGAGCAGGCGGGCGTCGATGACGCGGAGCTTGTCGGCGAGCCAGACGCCGAGCCTTCGATGTCGCCGTCGCTGGAACCGCCTACCGTTGACGTAACGGAAGCGGACGATCCGCTTGCATCCGTGGGCAAGCGCAAACCGACGATGACCGATGTGGCGCGAATCGCGGGCGTCTCTCAGACCAGCGTCTCCCTGATCTTGAATCGGACCATAAACGCGCGGATCTCGGGGGCGACGCGCGAGCGCGTGATCGAAGTCGCGCGCGAAATCGGCTATTCGCTGCCGGGCGTTCGTCGTCCCTATTTCAACGCGACGTCGCGCAAGGTGATCGCCTATATGGTCGATGAGATATCGACCTCTCCGCACGCTGTCGTCAGCTTCGACGGCGCGCGCGACGCGGGTTGGGAAGCCGGCTTTCTCGTCGCCGCGCATGTCACGCGATCGAACCCCGAACTCGAAGCGATGACCATCGAGTCCATTCGTCGCGATCCGCAACGTGATCGGCGTTATCTATTCGACGATTTTCACCCGGCAGGTCTCGCCTCCGCAGGAGTTGTTCAGCCTGCCGACGGTTCTGCTGAACTGCCACAGCGCAGACCGTCGCGCCCACGCGATCGTGCCCGGCGAAGTCGCGGGCGCCTTCACGGCGACGCAGTATCTGCTGTCCAAGGGCCATCGGCGCATTGGCTTCATCAACGGCGAGCCGTGGATGGAGGCGTCGGCGGATCGTTTGAAGGGCTATCGCCAGGCGCTCGCAACCGCCGACATCGCCTTCGATCCCGACCTTGTTCCGCAGCGGAGACTGGTTGCCGTTGCAGGGCTATCAGCTTGCGCTGGAGATCCTCACGTCGCCGAACCCGCCGACGGCGATCTTCTGCGCGAACGATCTGATGGCGATAGGCGCCCTGGACGCGGCGAGCAAGCTCGGCCTGCGCGTGCCGGAAGATGTTTCGATCATGGGTTACGACGATCAGGAGTTGGCGCGCTATTCCCATCCACCGCTGTCTACGCTCGTGCTGCCCAACTATGAGATGGGCAGGCGAGCCGTGGAATTGCTGATTGATCTCGCCTTTCACAAGAAGACCACAAGACCGATGACGATCAAGATCGATGGTCCGCTGATTGAACGCCAATCCGTCGCCGCGCCGCACCGACAATGAATCAGGCCACAGGAGAAAGCGCGGGCATGTCGATCTCGGACCATGATGTTGCCGTGTCGTTGCGACGATCCAGCTTTGGCGAGAAGGAGCGCGAATGCGTCCGCTTCCGCGGCTTGACGGCGAGCCTGTTCCGCTACGACAGCGGCGTCGAAGCGATCCGGCTTGTCGAATGCGCGCGGGTCCGTCGTCGTGTTGCCCTACATGGGCCAGATCGTCTGGAGCGCGAGGTTCGACGGCGTCGAACTCGCCATGACCAGCATGTATCGCGAGCCGCGCCCGGCCAAGACGATCGTCGAGACCTACGGCTGCCTCGTCTATCACGCGGGGTTGCTGCGCAACGGCGTGCCGACCGCCGAGGACGATCATGCGCTGCACGGCGAAATGCCGTGCGCGGAAATGGACGAG
Source organism: uncultured Pseudomonadota bacterium (assembly GCA_963771455.1). GTDB lineage: Bacteria > Pseudomonadota > Alphaproteobacteria > Rhizobiales > Beijerinckiaceae > Roseiarcus. Next base: position 98,040 of record CAVYTP010000011.1, on the reverse strand, counting down.
GCCGGCATCGCCTGCGGCATCGATGCGCAGGGCCCCTGGATCGCCGTGACCGGCGCGCGCGAATACGCGATGGGATTCGGCGCGCACTATCTGGCGACGCCGCGCGTCGTGCTTGCGGCCCGACGAGGCGGGCTGCGACGTCGTGATGGAGGTCGCCAACCTCTCCGCCGCGCCGATGGATCTGATGTATCTGTGCCACGTCAACTTCGATTTCGCCGAGGGCGGGCGCATCGTTCAGCCGGCGCCGTTCACGCCCGACCATGTCGTCACCCGCACCGCGATTCCGGGCCACGTCACGCCCAATCCCGACTATCGCGCGCTGCTCGACGACGCTCGCCGCCAATCCGGCGCGCATGCGAGCGGCTGACCGAGCCGCAGCGCTACGATCCCGAGCAGGTTTTCTACATCAAGGGAGCCCGGCGCGGCGCCGACGGGCAGGTGCGTTATCTGATGCTGCGGCCGCGAGGGCGACGCGTTCAGCATCGCCTGGGACCCCGAAGTCATGCCGCACACCGATCCGCTGGATTCTGGTCAACAGCGATCAGCGAGTCGCCGCCTTCGCGATGCCGGGGACCTGCGAACCCGAAGGGTACACAGCGGAGAAGCGCAAGGGCCATGTGCGAACGCTCAACGGCGGCGCCAGCGCCTTGTTTCACACCCGCATAGATTACGTCGCCGCAAAAGATACCGCGGCAGCCGTCAAGGAAATTGAAAGCGAACAGGCATGAGCTCGAACAAGAGACCTCGCATCGCCGTCATCGGCAGCAACATGGTCGATCTCGTGACCTATGTGCACCGCATGCCTGTGCGAGGCGAGACGGTGGAGGCGCCGAGCTTTGAAATGGGCCACGGCGGCAAGGGCGCCAATCAGGCGGTCGCCGCCGCCAAACTCGGCGCCTCAGTCATCATGGTGACCAAGGTCGGCGACGACATGTTCGCCGACAACACGATACGCAATCTCGCTGGCTTCGGCGTCGACACCAAATATGTCGAGCGTGTCGCGGGAAAATCGAGCGGCGTCGCGCCGATCATGGTCGAGCCGTCGGGCGAGAATTCCATCCTGATCGTCAAGGGCGCGAACGCCGATCTGGCGCCCGCAGATATCGAGCGCGCCGCCGAGGATCTGCGCACTTGCGACCTGATCCTGCTGCAACTCGAAATTCCGCTCGAGACTGTTTATGCCGCGATCGCATTCGGCAAGCGCCACGGCGTAAAAGTTCTGCTCAATCCGGCGCCGGCGACGCCGGAACTCGACATAGAAAAGATCAAAGGCGTGAGTTTTTTCGTCCCCAACGAAACAGAGCTCGCCATCCTCACCGGCATGCCGGTCGGCACAGAAGCGGAGGTCGAGGCCGCCGCCGATAGCTTGACCACGAAGGGAGTGGGCACCGTCATCGTGACGATGGGCGCGCGCGGCGCGCTGTTGCACACGGCCAATCACACCGGCACGATCGCCGCGCCGCGAGTGACGCCGATTGACACCACTGGGCGCCGGCGACGCCTTCGTCGGCAGTTTCGCGCGCTACTACGCGGCGCGGCGCGAGCCTCGAAGAGGCGATCGCCAAGGCGGTTCGCTACGCCGCCGATTCGGTGACGCGACGAGGAACTCAGAAAGCCTACGCGGACGAGAAACAATTCGCCGCGTTCCGCGCCGAGGGCGAGTGAGGGCCGACGTCGTCAGTCTCTATCGGCGACGCGAATCACTGAAATGTCAGGCGTCGGGACATTGAGACCGTAACGCTCTTTCTTCTCGAGAAATCGCACCGTGGCGGTAAGGAAGCTGTCCGTCGCGCGCCGGGAGCAATAGGCTTTCACCCACGCCCTCGCGTCTGCCATATCCGCATCTTCGACGAGTTCGGTCGCGACCGGCAATTCCTCGGTGGCGATCTTGACGTAGCCGGCCAGCCAAGAATCATACAATGTCTGTAAGGAAGGGTCCTTGGCGACAGATCTCAGGTAGTCGCTGCAGGCTTCGCCGCCAATCACGAATTGCGGCCTATCAAAATTTTCGTCCGACGCAAAGCTTGCGGGAATGTTCAACCAAGCGAACAGAAACTGTGTAAACACAACCAAGACGAGTCGTCGGGCCTTGTTGACAGGCATGAGCTCTATTCCTTCAGAGTGTGTACCTCGCTGATCCCTCCCTGCGTTCGGAACTCAATACGGCTTACCCAATCTACTGTAATCGTTGCGAAGCAAAACCTGTGCCAGCCTGAATTGCGGTGGGCTCGGCGCACGCCTGGTTGCTGTGCTGAACGACTGTTGCGGGCAAGTGTTCCCAGTGAGCCGTCGGGATTGTAGGCGAGGTCGCCGACCTCGCTGTTTCCGCGGGAATGAGGCGTTGGCGTTGCTCGCCGAGGTCGGCGACCTCGGCTACAAATGCAAGGCGTGCCCCAGGCCGGCGTGGGCGGCTTCGGCGAAGGCTTCGCTCAGGGTCGGATGGGCGTGGATCGTGCCCCCGATGTCTTCCAGACGCGCGCCCATTTCGAGCGCCAGAGCGAACGCCGCGGACAGTTCTGAGACGCCGGCGCCGACCGCCTGGATGCCGAGCACGACATGATTGTCGGCGCGCGCGACGATGCGGACAAAACCGTCTTCGCGCTGCAGCGTCATCGCGCGTCCATTGGCGCGGAACGGAAACGTCGACACCCGCGTCTCGCCTTGCTCCCGAGCCGCCTCCGGCGACAAGCCGACGCTGACCACTTCCGGATCGGTGAATGTGACGGCGGGAATCGCAACCTTGTCGAACGCGCGCTTCTCGCCGGCAATCAGCTCGGCGACCATCTCGCCTTGCGCCATGGCGCGGTGGGCGAGCATCGGCTCGCCGGTCATGTCACCGATCGCCCAGACGTTGCGCATCGACGTCGCGCAGCGTTCGTCGATGCGCACGAACGTCCCGCTCATCGCAAGATCGAGCCCCTCGAGCCCAAATCCTTTCACGCGCGGCCTTCGTCCGACGGCGACGAGAACCTTGTCGGTTTTCAACCGGCGCTCGCCGCCTTCGGCGCCGGCAAGCCGAAGTTCGCCGCCGGCGAGGCCAAGCGCGCGCGTGCCGAGCGAGACACCTACGCCGAGTTCCGCGAGGCGGCGCGCGACGGGCTGCGTCAGTTCGGCATCGTAGAGCGGCAGGATACGGTCGAGCGCTTCGATGACCGTCACCTTCACGCCAAGCTTTGCGAACGCCATGCCGAGTTCGAGGCCGATGTAACCGGCGCCGATTACGGCGAGCGTCTCCGGCAATCCCGTCAGCGCGAGCGCCTCGGTTGACGACAGCACGTCGCCGCCGAATGGCACGGCGGGGAGCGGCGTCGGCTCCGACCCCGTGGCGAGAACCAGATGCTCGCAACGGATGCGCTGCTCGCCGGTGTCGGCGGCTACGATGACGGTCTTGCCGTCGCTAATCGTGGCGCGGCCGCGCAGCGAGCGCACGCCGGCCTTCTTCAGCAATGCGCCGACGCCGCCCGTCAGGCGTGAGACGATGCCGTTCTTCCACGCGATCGTGCGCGCGAAATCGAGCCTGCCAAGCGTCGCCGCCATGCCCATCGCGCCGAGCGAACGCTCGTCGCTCAGGCCATGAAAAATCTCGGCGGCGTGGATTAACGCTTTCGAGGGAATGCAGCCGACGTTCAGGCAGGTTCCGCCGATCCGGTCGGCCTCGATCAGGATCGTATCAAGGCCAAGTTGTCCGGCGCGGATGGCCGCTACATAGCCGCCGGGACCGCCGCCGATAATGAGCGCCTTGCATTGAAGCTCGTTCATGAGGTCGGGACCTCGACAAACAACAGCGCCGGCTGCTCGAGTAACCCCCGCAGCCGCTGGATGAAGCTGGCCGCGTCGAACCCGTCGACCACGCGATGGTCGAACGACGAGGAGAGGTTCATCGTCTTGCGCGGGACGAACGCGTTGTCGCGCCACACCGGCTTCACCACAATCTTGTTGACGCCGACAATCGCGACCTCGGGACGGTTGACGACCGGCGTCGAGACAATCCCGCCGAGCGCGCCAAGCGATGTCAGCGTGATCGTCGAACCCGACATTTCGTCGCGCGCGCCGAGCCCCGCGCGGGCGGCTTCCGCCACGCGCTTCATTTCGCGCGCACACTCATAAAGCCCGAGCGTCTCGGCGTGGCGCACGACTGGCACGGTAAGGCCGGACGGCGTCTGTGTCGCAATGCCGAGATGGACGGCGCCGAAGCGGCGGATCACGTCGGCGTCGTCGTCGTAGTGCGCGTTGATCTGCGGGAAATCGGCGAGCGCCCGCACCATACCAATCATCAGGAACGGCAGCATCGTGAGCTTCGGCCGGCTATCGCCCGCGCCCGCGTTGAGCGTGGCGCGCAACTCTTCGAGCGCCGTGACGTCGACTTCCTCGACGTAGGAGAAATGCGCGACGCGGCGCGTCGCCTCGGCCATGTTCTGCGCGATGCGACGGCGCAGGCCGACGACCTTGATGATTTCGACGCTCGTATCCGGCGATTTGCCGCGCGCCTGTGACGCGGAGCCGGCGGGCCGTTCCAGGAAAGCGGTCAGATCCTCATGATTGATGCGCCCGGCAGGCCCGCTGCCCCGAACCTGTCTCAGATCGACGCCAGCTTCGCGCGCGCGCAACCGGACGGCGGGCGAAGCAAGAGGTTTCTCGCCTGCCGCCCGCGGCGGCCCCGCGGCCGCGGGAATTTCCGGACGCGGCGCTGGCGGAGCGATGTCCGCAACCGGCTCCGGCGCGACGGCCCTCGGCGGCTCGGTAGGCGCTTCCTTTCGTTTGCGCGCCGCAGGCGGCGGCTGGTCGGGCAGGCCCGGCGCCTCGATGCGGATGAGCTCGGAGCCTACGGCGAGCACGTCGCCGACTTCGCCCCCGAGATGCAGCACCGTGCCGGCGACCGGCGTCGGTATCTCGACCGTCGCCTTGTCGGTCATCACGCCGGCGACGATCTGGTCTTCCTTGACGAGATCGCCGACTTTCACGAGCCACTCGGCGATCTCCGCTTCGGCGACGCCTTCGCCGACGTCGGGCATCTTGATCGAGCGTGCGCCCAATTACGCCTCCATCGCCTTGAGCAGCGCGCGGCCGACCCGCTCAGGGCCGGGAAAGTAATCCCATTCCTCCGCGTGCGGGTAGGGGGTATCCCAGCCCGCCACGCGCAGGATCGGCGCTTCGAGCGCGTAGAAGCAGCGCTCCGCAACCTGCGCCGCGAGTTCGGCGCCGAAGCCGGAAGTCAGAGTCGCTTCATGAACGATCACGCACCGCCCGGTCTTCTCGACCGAAGCGACGATCGCGTCGATGTCGAGCGGGATCAGCGAGCGCAAGATCGAGGATTTCTGCGTCCACGCCGGTCTCCTCCGCCGCCGCTTCCGCCACATGAACCATCGTGCCGTAGCAAAGCACCGTCACCGCCTTGCCCTCGCGCCGCACCGCGGCCTTGCCGAGCGGCACGATGTAGCGTCCCTCGGGCACTTCGCCGAGCGGGTGTTTCGACCACGGCGTCACCGGTTGATCGGGATGCCCGGAGAACGGCCCGTTGTAGAGCCGCTTCGGCTCCAGCACGATGACGGGATCGTCGTCTTCGATCGCGGCGATCAGCAGCCCCTTGGCGTCGTAGGGGTTGGACGGGATGATCGTCTTCAGGCCGCTCACATGCGTGAACAAGGCTTCCGGGCTCTGGCTGTGCGTCTGCCCCCCGTAAATGCCGCCGCCGCAGGGCATGCGCACGACGATCGGCGCCGTGAACTCGCCGCCCGAGCGATAGCGCAGCCGCGCCGCCTCGGAGACGATCTGGTCGTAGGCGGGATAGACGTAGTCGGCGAACTGCACCTCGGCGACCGGCCGCAAGCCGTAGGCGCCCATGCCGATCGCGACGCCGACGATGCCGCTTTCGTTGATCGGCGCGTCAAAGCAGCGCGCCTTGCCGTATTTGCGTTGCAGGCCTTCCGTGCAGCGGAATACGCCGCCGAAATAGCCGACGTCCTCTCCGAACACGACGACCTTCGGGTCCTCCGCCATCTTGACGTCGAGCGCGTCGCGGATCGCCTCGACCATGGTCAGTCTGGGCATCGCCTCAAACTCCGAGTTGCTGGCGCTGCTCGCGCAGATGACGGGGCATGTCCTTGTAGACGTCCTCGAACATGCTCGCCGGGCTCGGCTTGGGACCATCGTGCAGGGTGCCATAACTCTCGGCCTCGCGCGCCGCCTCCAACACCTCCGCATCGACTTCGGCGCGCATCTGCTCGTGGCGCGCCTCGCTCCATTCTCCGCGGCGGATCAGATGGCGTTTCAGGCGTTCGACGGGATCGCCGAGCGGCCATGCCGCGCCTTCGTCGCGCGGACGATATTTGCTCGGATCGTCGGAAGTCGAATGGCCGGCGGCGCGATAGGTGACCCATTCGATCAAGGTCGGCCCGAGATTGGCGCGCGCCCGCTCCGCCGCCCATAGCGAGACGGCGTGGACGGCCAGATAATCGTTGCCATCGACGCGCAACGAGGGCAGGCCGAAACCGTGCGCGCGCGCTGCGAATTTGGCGCTCTCGCCGCCCGCGATGCCCTGAAACGACGAGATCGCCCATTGGTTGTTGACGACGTTGAGGATGACCGGCGGCCGGTAGACGCTGGCGAACACCATCGCGGCGTGGAAGTCGCTCTCGGCCGTCGACCCGTCGCCGATCCAGGCCGACGCGATGCGCGTATCGCCCGAAATCGCCGACGCCATCGCCCAGCCGACTGCCTGCGGATATTGCGTGCCGAGATTGCCGGAGACCGTGAAGAAGCCGGCTTCCTTGGCCGAGTACATGGTGGGGAGCTGGCGTCCCTTCAGCCGATCCTTCTCGTTGGAAAACACCGAGCACATCATGTCGACCAGCGGCCAGCCGGCGGCGATCAGCAGGCCTTGCTGGCGGTAAGTCGGGAAGCACATGTCGCCGGGTTCGAGCGCCTTGCGCTGGGCGCAGGCGATCGCCTCCTCGCCGAGACACTGGATGTAGAACGAGGTCTTGCCCTGGCGCTGCGAAAGCAGCATGCGCGCGTCGTAGGACCGCGTCAGCATCATGTCGCGCAAGCCCTGGCGCAGCTGCTCTGGCGGTCTGCGCGCCAGCCCATGGGCCAACCGCGGCGTCGTCGTCATCGAGTACGCGGATCATCGAGAAGGCAAGTGGACGGATGTCGGCGGGATCGGCGTCGATCGGCGGCCGCGGCGCCTCGCCGGCCGCCGTGATGCCGAGGTAGCCGAAATCGGGCTTTCCGCCCGGCCGCACCCCAGGCTCGGGCACATGTAGCGAAAGATGCGTCGCGGGTGTCACCTGCGATTCTCCTTTGGCGTCGGATGACGCGCGATACCCCTACAGGATATCTCCGTCGCCGTACGCCACAAGTTGTTCGACGAGGCTGGCCCCTTGATGGCCTTCGCCGCGTGAGCTGGCGCCGGACGTCCCGTGGTCAACGAACCCGTCCTCGTGTTATCGCTCCTCGGGCGCGTTCGAGGCGGCGCACTACCGTCACTGCGATAGAGCCCCTTTTTGATGATCACGGCCCAAGAGACCAACCAGACGCCTGCCTCGTCTCAACCCGTTGCCGCCGCGTTGACGCGCGCCGCGATCTTCCTGGTCGTGACGGTGAACCCCGGCGCCGCCGCGGAGACCGCCGTCCGAGCGCTGTGCGCAGACCTTGCCGCGCTGCTGCGCTCGGTCGGATTTCGCGGGCCCGACGAGCGGCTGTCCTGCATCATGGCGATCGGCTCGAATGCCTGGGATCGCCTGTTCGGCGCGCCACGGCCGGCCGAGCTGCACCCGTTCAAGGAAATCGTCGCCGGCCCGCGCCACGCTGTCGCGACGCCCGGCGACCTGCTGTTCCATATCCGCGCCGAGCGGATGGATCTGTGCTTCGAACTGGCGACCCAGATCATGGCCCGGCTGGGCGACGCCGTGACGACGGCGGACGAAGTCCACGGCTTCCGCTATTTCGATGCCCGCGACCTGCTGGGCTTTGTCGACGGAACCGAGAATCCGGGCGGCGCGCTGGCGCTGGAGTCCACGCTGATCGGCGACGAGGACGCCGCCTTTGCCGGCGGCAGCTATGTCATCGTGCAGAAATACCTGCACGATATCGCCGGCTGGAACGCGCTCTCGACCGAGGCTCAGGAACGCATCATCGGCCGCACCAAACTCGCCGATATCGAGCTCGACGATTCCGTCAAGCCGACCTCCGCGCACAACGCCTTGACCCAGATCGTCGAGAACGGCCAGGAGATAAAAATCCTGCGCGACAACATGCCGTTCGGCCAGGCCGGCAAGGGCGAATTCGGCACCTATTTCATCGGCTACAGCCGGTCGCCGCGCACCATCGAGCAGATGCTGATCAACATGTTCGTCGGCAGCCCGCCCGGCAACTACGACCGCCTGCTCGACTTCAGCACGGCGGTGACCGGCAATCTGTTTTTCGCGCCGACGGCGACGTTCCTCGAAGGCGTCACGCCCGACCCGCAGGCTGGCGCTTCCGTCGCCCACTCCCGTTTCGTCTATGCCTGATGGCTCGCTCGGCATCGGCTCGCTCAAAGGAGAACCGTCTCTATGAACAATCTGCATCGCGAACTGGCGCCGATCTCCGCCGAAGCGTGGGGCCAGATCGAAGAAGAGGCGACACGGACGCTGAAGCGCTATCTTGCCGGCCGGCGGGTCGTCGATGTCGAGGGGCCCGCAGGGCTCAAGCTCTCCGCTGTCGGCACCGGCCATCAGAAGCCCATCGAGGCGCCTGGCGACGGCGTCCAGGCGCGTCAGCGCGAAGTGAAGGCCCTGGTCGAGTTGCGCGTTCCGTTCGAGCTCAGTCGCGAAGGGATCGACGATGTCGAGCGCGGCGCGGAAGATTCCGACTGGCAGCCCTTGAAGGACGCGGCGCGCAAGATCGCGTTCGCCGAGGACGGCGCGATCTTCGAAGGCTACGCCGCAGCCAATATCGTCGGCATCGGGCAGGGGACCAGCAACCCGATCATGACCTTGCCGGCCGATGTGCGCGCCTATCCCGACGCGATCGCGGAGGCGCTGAACCAGCTTCGCCTTGCCGGCGTCAACGGCCCCTATTCGCGTCGTGCTCGGCGCCGAAGCCTACACCGCGCTGCAGGAGAGCAGCGACGAGGGATATCCGATCATCGCCCATATCAAACGCCTGATTGAAAGCGACATCATCTGGGCGCCCGCCATCCACGGCGCTTTTGTGCTGACCACCCGCGGCGGCGATTTCGAACTGCATCTCGGCCAGGATGTCTCGATCGGCTATTCCAGCCATACGGACACGACGGTCTCGCTCTATCTGCAGGAAAGTTTCACGTTTCTGTTGCTGACCAGCGAGGCCGCTGTGGCGCTGGCGCCGGCGAAGCCGGCGTAGCCCTGCGCGTTTCAGACGCCGCAAACGCACGTGATTGTACCCTTTCTCCGCTTGCGGGAGAAGCGCCACCGCTATCCCGCTGCAGTTTCCCCCAACGGTTCGGCTCGCGAGGCTTTCCCTCAGGGCGGCTTCTTCGAGGTCCAGTTCGCGCTCGATCCGGCGGCGCGATTCGTCCGTGATCCGATTGCTCTCGTAGCGCCGCGCCGATCGCCAGGCGCTCGGCGTCGACCAGTTTGAGCCGCAACGCGTTCACCTGTGCGACGGGCTGTTCCGTGGTCGCTTCGTCGGCGCCGGTGACGAAACTTTGTGCGCCGCTCGAGCTCCAGTCGGCGCAGCGCCTCGATCGCGCGGCGCGGACGATCGCTCGCCTGCGCCGCCTGGTCGAGCGCGGCCAGCACGGCGTCGACGCCTTCGACGCGGGCGACGTTTTCGGCGCGCCAGTTGGCCGCCGCTTCGCGCGCGCCGACCCGGCCGAGACCCAGCCAAGTCGACGACCTCAGCCGAGCGCGGCGCCTTGGAGGACGAGCGTCGCGACGATCACGCAGATCGTTGTAAACAGGATGAGGTCGCGATGGGGAAACGGCTGTCCGTCAATCATCAGGGGTACGGAGAGCGCCGCCGCCAGGCTGACGGCGCCGCGCAAGCCGGTGTAGCCGATGAGAAAAGCCGGCTTCCAGTTTGGCGCCGGCTCCCGCTTGCGCAATGGCGGCCAAATCCAGCGTGGCAGATAGGTGACGGGGAACACCCAGATGAAACGCACGATGATGAGGGTGGCGCTGATCACCGCGCCGGCGGTGAACAAGGTCGGCCAACCTTCGCTCGACAGGCTGGTGACAATGACGCGCGTCTGCAGGCCGCAGACGAGAAAGGCGAGCGCCTCGATGCACCAGTTAACGAGATCCCAGATGAAATAGCCCTGCAGCCTTGTCGCAGGGCGGATGTAATTACGGCCATTCCACGAAACATAGAGGCCGGTTGCGACGCACGAGACGACGCCGGAACCGCCGAGTTCGTGCGGCGGCCAGAAGGTGAGAAACGGCGTCGCCAGCGCGAGCAGCACTTCCGCTCGGGGGTCCGCAGCGAGCTGGCGCAATCGCAACATGGCGAAACCGACAGCGCAGCCGAACGCGACCTCGCCGACAACTATCGCTACGAAACGCACCGCCGCGTCCGATGCGGAGAATGTGCCGCTGCTCACCGCCTCGAGTGCGAAACTAAGCGCGACCAACGCGGTCGCGTCGTTGATCAGGCTTTCGCCTTCGAGCACGGTCAGCATTCGCCGCGGCAGCCGCAGGCTTCTCAACACCGCCATCGGCGCGACCGAATCCGGCGGCGAGACGATCGCTCCCAGCACGAAACCGACCGGCCAGGACAGGCCCAGGCTGTAATGCGCCACCGCGGCGACGGCGCTGGCGCTGAACAGCACGCAGCCGATCGCCATCAGCAGGATCGGCCGCATGTTCGAGCGAAAACCCCGCCAGCTCATTCCGACGCCCGACGAGTAGATCAGCGGCGGCAGGAACCCCAGCAGCACCAGATCCGGATCGAGCGTCGTCGCGGGCACGCCGGGTACGAAGGCTATCGCTATCCCTGCGATCAACATGACCACCGGCGAAGCGGCGCCGAGCCTGCGCGCCAGGACCGACAGCAGCGCGACAGCGATAAACATCGCCAGAATAATGGACAATTGCAGAAATTCAGGCATCTACGAACTCGATATTAGCGGCCGGATTCTGTGGCTGTCGGCCATCCTGAACTAGGAGGTTTGAAGGCGAAAGGCGACCAGGCTCGGCGAGGGGCCGGTTGCGCAGCGGGCTCGGCGGCATATCCGCGGTTGTCCCCGCAGTGCAAGATTTGACCGGGCACGGCTCGAAAGTCGCAGCGAGGCGTGCAACGTCAATGTCATAGCTGAGGGGGCTTGCGGGCTCGGAGCGTAGCCGTCACAAGAGCATGTCAGCTTGAACTCGCGCCTCGGAAGATTGCGGCGATCGCGCGAGGCCGCGCGGCGGTGGGGGAAACAGATGAGATTTGACGCCACGAATTTCCTATCGACTTTGGCATTCGCCGCGGCGACGATCTGGGCGTCTCAGCCTGTCGCCGCCCAGCAGATCAACGGCGTTCCGGGTTCCCCCGACGCCACGATGACGATCGACGGCAAGCAGCTTCCGGCGCCGCCGATCCCGTTCGGCGGCGTCATCAAGGAAAGCGCCAAGGACTCGAAGCCGTTCTGGCCGCCGCGGATCGTGCCGCCGAAGGGCGCCCCGAACGTGCTGCTCATCATGACCGACGACCAGGGCTATGGCGTCAGCGGCACGTTCGGCGGCGTGGTCCCGACGCCGACGCTCGACCGGATCGCCAATTCCGGCCTCAAGTTCACCGAGTTCCACTCGACCGCGCTGTGTTCGCCAACCCGTGCGGCTCTGATCACCGGGCGCAATCATCATGAGGTCGGCTTCGGCGTCATCGGCGAACTGTCGACCGGCTATCCCGGCTACGATTCGATAATTGGCGAGGACAATGCGACGATCGGCGAAATCCTGCAGGAGAACGGCTACGCGACTTCGTGGTTCGGCAAGGATCACAACACGCCGCCCTATCAGTACAGCAAGGCCGGGCCGTTCGATCAATGGCCCTCAGGCATGGGGTTCCAGTATTTCTATGGCTTCCTCGGCGGCGAGACCGACCAGTGGACGCCCTATCTGTTCAAGGATCACACGCGCGTCTATCCGTGGATCGGTCATCCCGGCTACAATCTGACGACCGATTTGGCCGACAACGCCATCAGCTATTTGCACGATCTGAACGCGGCCGCGCCGGAAAAGCCGTTCTTCCTCTATTACGTGCCCGGCGGCACCGCATTCTCCGCACCAGCCCACCAAGGAGTGGATCGATAAGTTCCATGGCAAGTTCGACATGGGCTACGAAAAGCTGCGCGAGGATATTTTCGCCAACCAGAAGCGGCTCGGCGTCATTCCCCGCCGACACGCAACTCACGCCTTGGCCCGAAGGCCAGGCGGCGTTCGGCGGCGCGACCTTGCCGCGTTGGGATTCGCTCTCCTTCCTTCAGAAGAAGCTTTACGCACGCGAGGCGGAGGTTTTCGCCGGCTACGCCGCCTACACCGATCATGAAATCGGCCGCGTCATCCAGGAAGTCCAGGACGAAGGCAAGCTCGACAACACGCTGATCATCTACATCGTCGGCGACAACGGCACGAGCGCCGAAGGCACCGAGGAGGGCACCTACAATCAGTTGACCGCCTACAATGGCCTCCTGCACTCTGCCGGAGCCGCTGCAGCTTCTGCACTACGAGGACTGGGGTTCAGACAAGACCTATCCGCACATGGCGGTTCAATGGTCCTGGGCGTTTGACACTCCCTTCAAATGGACCAAGCAGGTGGCGTCGCACTTCGGCGGGACACGCCAAGGCCTGGCGATTTCATGGCCCGGCCATATCAGTCGATGTCGGAGCCATGCGCCCGCAATTCCATCACGTGATCGACATTGTGCCGACCATACTTGAAGCCGCCGGCATCAAGGCGCCGGAAACGGTCAACGGCATCGCGCAGAAGCCGATCGAAGGCGTCAGCATGATGTATGCGTTCGACAAAGCGAATGCGAACGCGGCGTCGAAACGCGACACCCAGTATTTCGAGATGGCCGGCAACCGCGCCATCTATCACGACGGCTGGGTGGCGGCGACGACGCCGCCCGCCGCGCCCTGGTTGCTGGCGACAGGCAAGCTTCCCGACGTCAGCGACTATCATTGGGAGCTCTATAACGTCGCCAAGGACTATTCCGAGAACGACGATCTGGCGGCGAAAATGCCGGATAAGTTGAAGGAAATGCAGGCGCTGTTCCTGGCCGAAGCGCAGAAGAACCAGGTCTTCCCCCTCGACAATTCGGCATTCATCCGGCTTGCTGACGCCGCGCCCCAGCGCGGTCGCGGGCAAGACAGTCTTCACCTACACGGGCGAGAACGCCGACATTCCCGTCGGCAACGCGCCGAGCATTCTCGACCGCGACTACACCGATCACCGCCGAGGTGACGATTCCCGACGGCGGCGCGGACGGGATGATCGCAACGCTCGGCGGACGATTCGGCGGCTACGGGCTTTATATGCTCCATGGCAAACCGGTGTTCGACTACAATTTCCTGGATTTGCAGCAAACACGCTGGGAAGGCGGCCTCGCCGGCGAAGACCTGTTCACCCGTCCCCTGGCGCCGGGCAAGCATACGATCGTGTTCGACTTCAAATACGATGGACCCGGCATCGCCAAGGGCGGCGAGGGCGTGCTCTCCGTCGATGGCCACGAATTGTCGAGAAAGAAGATCGAACACACGATTCCGTTGCTGATGAGCATCGACGAATCGTTCGATGTCGGCCTTGACACGGGCACGGCCGTCGACGACAGCTACGAGTTGCCATTCCGCTTTACAGGCAAGATCGACAAGTTGACGTTCAAGCTCGGCCCCTCGCAGATCACCGAGGCAGAAAAGCCCGCAGTTGATGAAGGCATGAAAAAGTCGGACAACTAGCGAAGAGAAAGTGGCCCTTCTCCCGCGAGCGGGAGAGGTGCGCGAAGCGCGGATGAGGGTCTTCGGATTGACGGACGCGCAGTCGGTAAAAGCAACGAGAACCACCCTCATCCGGCCTTCGGCCACCTTCTCCCGCGGGCGGGAGAAGGGTTTCTTCGTCTAGAGACGTGCGGGACTTGGATATGAAGCGCCTGCTCGTTTTAACCGCAATCGTCGAAGCGATTACAGGCGCGGCGTTAATTGCTGCGCCTGATTTTGTCGTGCGATTCCTGCTCGGCGCCGAGATCGCCGGCCCGGCTTTCCCGCTGGGAAGACTGGCCGGCGTCGCGTTGCTTACGCTCGGCATCGCGTGCTGGTTGGCGCGCGACGAGTTCGCGCCGCGAGCGATCGCTACGGCCATGCTGGTCTACAATCTCGGCGCCGTCGCCGTCCTCGGGTCGGCCGGATTCCAGTTTCCGACCGCGGGTCCGCTGCTCTGGCTGGTGGTCATATTTCACGCCGGCATGGCCTACGGCTGCTGGACGATCGTCTCTCGGGCGCCGGTCGGCGCCGCCCCGCGATAGATCGCGCCCGTCAGAAAGTCCGGCCAGTCACGTTCGAAGAATGGCCGCTCGCCAGCGTTTTTGTCCTCCAGCGCGCGGGTGCGCACATCAAAATCGCGCCCGTTCCACCTCAAGCAAATCTGCTCGCGCCGGTCGCCGTCGCGTTCCCGGCGAAATCGATAGCTTTCGAGCGGGCCTGAACGGGTTTGGGCGCACACTCGCCGTCGGGATCGCAAATGACGCGTGCGCCGCGGCTGCCTCCGCCGCGTTCGATGTAGACATTCAGCGCCGTCAGCACAGCCTCGGAAACCATCGCCATCTGCCGCCATTGCAGCGCGCGCAGCGCTTCGTAGGCGCCGTCGTAGCCAACGCCTTCGGCGGCTATCGACGCATTGAGCGCGCGCGCGGCGGCGAGCGCGGCGCCGACATCGGGCGCGTTGCAAATCATGCCGGCGCGGTCGCTCATGCGGCCTTGAATTTCATCTCTCAGCTTGCTGACGTTCAATCCGCTCCCGACACGGAGCGTCCCGGCGATTTCATCGAGCGCGCGGTCGAGTATGTCAGCGACGTCGGCGCCAATCCCCGGCTCGGGCGCGCGCGAAGCGATGTGCTCGGCGCAGCGCGTTCCAAACACCTGTCCCGCATTGAGCGCCGCGCCGCCAGGCCGCGTAACGCCGTGGGTGCCCGCCGCTTCGCCGACCGCGTAACACCCCTCGAGGCTCGTCTGCCCCCAGACATTCACGGAGAGGCCACCATTCATGTGCTGGTTGTTCATCGCGAATTCGAGCGGCTCGCGCGTGATGTCGAGTTTGTAGCGTTTGTAGAGCTCAATGGACAGCGGGTTCATCTGACGCAGCCGCTCGATCGGGGTGGCGAGCAGCGCGCCCGATTTGCGGAGATAGGTTTCTACATCCGGGTCGAGGCGCGACAGATCGAACGGCGCGTCGCCTGGAACGGCCTCGGGATTGCGATTGAAATCCATGAACACGCGCCGGCCCGCCTGACTCTCCGCGAAACACCGCGAGGTCGAACAGGCTCGAGCCGAAATCGAGCATGCGCGTCGCATGAAATGGCCATTGATAGCCTTTGCGAAACACGTTCGAGGCCATCTCCTGCGTGGTGCGATAATAATCGCCGAGGAAAGCGTGCTCTCGGCCGCGCGCGTCGAGCGAATAG
This sequence comes from uncultured Pseudomonadota bacterium, assembly GCA_963771455.1. Lineage (GTDB taxonomy): Bacteria > Pseudomonadota > Alphaproteobacteria > Rhizobiales > Beijerinckiaceae > Roseiarcus. The sequence goes on along the minus strand of CAVYTP010000011.1, from coordinate 82,421 downwards.
ATGTGCGGCATGCATTGCGCATACGTCCCCGACAAATTCCAAGGAAAGCCTTCGCGCGAAGTGCCGATGCCGAACTGGCTCTCTGTGAGATTGACAGCCTCCACGCCCGCCTCGAGCGCGAGGCCGAGCGAACCGAAACAATGCCGGGGATAGACGCTGTCGCGATAGAGCTCGCCCGGACCGCCGCCTGCGAGCACAACGAAATCGCTTTGAAACAAAGCGTAGCCGTGCGGATTGTCGTCGGCTTTGCGTTGCGGACGCATGGCGAGCACGCCGACGGTTCGGCGTTGCGACCGCTCGTCAACCAGCAGGCGGACCGCTGTTGTGTGGTTGAAGATCGGGACGTCGAGCCGGATCGCTTCGCGCGCCAATGCCTGCACCATCAGACGAGACGTACGCGGCCCGCAGCTGGTCGCGCGGCCGACTTCGTCGTGGTCGGTCTGATAGCGCAGCACGCCGCCGAGCGGGTCGAGTGGAATGGGAACGCCGAGAAATTGCAGCGACGCCAGAGCGCGCGCCGAGCCGACGGCCTCTACGTAGGCCGTATCCGGGTCCATTGCGCCGCCCGCGCCGAGCGCTCCGGCGAGCGCGCGAAAGTCGTCGCCGTGATCGGCGCTGTTGGCGGTGTGCAGCGTCTGCTTGTCGGACCCGGAGCAGGCGGACGTGCCGCCGAACGCGCTCTGGCTGATCACGGCGACGTCCACGTCCCGGCGCTTCAGTTCTACGGCCGCGCGCAGTCCCGCCGCGCCGCTGCCGACAACGAGCGCCCGCGAGCGCCGCACAGGGATGCGGATCGTTCCGGCTGTCACGAATTCCACCGCCGGCTTCTCGTTCGGCAGTCTCGGCATGGCGACGTCGGTAAGCGCGTCGAGGATCTTTTGAGGAATTTTCGATTTCAAGCGAAAAGTCCAGAAAACGGGGTTGACGACGGACGTCGGATTGATTAGAAAAATTTAGCACGTTCCAATTTAAGCAGCAACGGCTTCATGACTACGCATGGCAAATAATGCCGCACCCGCCCTCCGTCACGCGCGTGCGAAGGCGCGAATCCAAGGGCGTAGGACTCATGAGAACTAGGGTTCTCCGGCGTGCGACGCAACACAGGCTAGATATCCAAGTTCGCGGGCATGGCGCGGTTCCCCTTACAGCTGAATTTCAGGTTTTCACCCAAAAAGTAGTAGATGTAATTGGAACGTTCCAAAATAAAGGACTTAGGGCCGGATGATCGAGGGTGCGGAAATGCAGCGGGGGGAGGAGCGAGAGGGTCGGGCGACCATCGTCGACGTCGCTCGCCACGCCGGCGTTTCAAAATCCACCGTCTCGCTCGTGCTCTCCGGCAGCAGCCTCGTCGCCGAGACGACGCGTCAGCGCGTTTCCGGGGCGATGGCGGACCTCGGCTACATCTACCACCGTGGCGCGGCGACGCTGCGCGGCGCCCGCTCCGGCGTGCTCGGAATGGTCATCAACGACCTTTCGAACCCGTTCTTTGTCGAAATGGCGATCGGCGCCGAGGACGCCTGCCAGGGCGGGGCGTTCATCCCGTTTCTTGCCCACACGGTTGAAAATCCAGCGCGACAATTGCAGGTGATCCGCTCGATGCGCGAACACGGCGCCGCAGGCTTGCTGCTGTCGCCGGCGATCGGCACCTCACTGCTCGAGTTGAGCGCGCTGATCCGCGATCTGCCGGTCGTCCAGGTGATGCGGCGGGTCAACGGGCTAAAGGCGTCGTTCGTGGCGCCGGAGAACAGGGAAGGCGCACGGCGCGCGACCCAACATCTCATCGATCAGGGTCATCAACGCATCGCGTTTGTTGGCGGGTTCGCGACCATGGGCGTGCGCGACGAGCGTCTCGCCGGCTACCGCGCCGCACTCGAGGACGCGGGCCTCGACTACGAGCCAGCGCGCGTCATCGAACTCGATGACGTCCTATGCAGGCGGCGGCGGAGCTGTCGGGCAATTGCTAGGCCTCCATGAACCTGCAAGCGCTGCGCTCTGTTTCAACGACGCGGTCGCCATCGGCCTGATGCGCGCGCTGAGCGCAGCCGGCATCGAGGCGGGCAGGGATTTCGCCGTCGTCGGCTTCGACGACATCGATGAGGCCAAGCACATGTTTCCCGCCTTGACGAGCGTCGCTGTCAACGCCCGCGCGCTCGGAGCGCGGGCGGCGCAGTTGCTGATGAGGCAACTGGCGAGCGGAGACGCCGAGCCCGAAGCCGTGCTGCTTCCAACGACATTGATGATACGATCGTCCTGCGGCGCCGCCGCCCATTCACGGGGATTGGAAACATGACAGGGCTACGCTGGGGACTGATAGGCGCGAGCACGATCGCGTCGCAGCACATGATCAACGCGTTCCGCGCCAATGGCGGCGAGGTCAAGGCCGTGATGAGCACGAACGCGGACCGCGCCACGAAATACGCCGCCGAGCATAAAATAGCGCGAGCCGTCACCAAGCTGGACGAGCTCGTCAGCGCCAAGGACATCGACGCCGTCTATATCTCGACCACCAACGAACTGCATCGCGATCAGCTGCTCGCTGCGGCCGCAGCGGGCAAACACGTGCTGTGCGAAAAGCCGCTGGCGATGACGCTCGCCGATGCGCGTGCGATGGTCGAGGCCTGTGGCTCGCGCGGCCTCGTGATGGGCACCAATCACCATTTGCGAAACGCCGCCACCCATCGCGCGATGCGCGACGCGATCAAGCAGGGCCGCATCGGCAAGCCGCTGTTCGCGCGCGTCTTCCATGCCGTCTATCTGCCGCCGAACCTGCAGGGCTGGCGAATCGACAAGCCGGAAGCCGGCGGCGGCGTCATCCTCGACATCACCTGCCACGACGCTGACACGCTTCGCTTCGTGCTCGACGACGAGCCCGTCGCCGTCACGGCCATGACCTCGAACGGCGGCCTGGGTCGCGAGGGGCTGGCGGACGGCGTGATGGGCGTTATGCGTTTTCGCGGCGGCGTGCTGGCGCAATTCCACGACGCCTTCACCACCAAATATGCGACGACCGGCTTCGAGGTGCATGGCGAAGACGGTTCGCTGATTGGCCGCGATTGCATGACGCAGGCGCCGAAGGGCGAAATCACGTTGCGTTCCGCCAAGGGCGAGGAAGTGTTGAGCCTCAATCACGAGGATCTCTATGTCCGCTCGGTCCGGTTGTTCCAGGAGGCGGTCGCCGGACGCGGCGCTCCCTCGGCCAGTGGCGAGGATGGCGTGAAATCGCTGAGCGCCGCGTTGTCGACGCAGGAAGCGGCGCGCACCGGCCGCGAAACGTCCATCGATCTCGAGGTCTGATCCATTGGCCAAGCCCAGAATTCTCTCCGCCGCTGACGCCGCGCGCCTGATCCCCGACGATGCGATCGTTACGGTGTCTTCTTCGTCCGCGCTCGGTTGCCCCGACGCGGTGCTCGCGGCGATCGGCGCGCGCTTCGACGCCGAAGGCCATCCGCGCAATCTGACGACGTTGCACCCGATCGCCGCCGGCGACATGTGGGGCGTTAAGGGCATCGACCACCTGGCGAAAGAGGGCTGCCTCGCAAAAGTGCTGGCGGGTTCGTACCCTTCAGGACCGTCGTCCGCCGAGCCGCCGGCGATCTGGAAGATGGTGTCGGGCAACGCGATCCCCGCCTATAACGTGCCGTCAGGCATCCTGTTCGACATGCATCGCGAGGCGGCCGCGAAACGCCCCGGCGTGCTCACCAAGATCGGCATGGACACCTACGTCGATCCGACGCGCGAGGGCTGCGCGATGAACGCCAAGGCGGCCGCGCTGCCGATCGTTTCGCGCGAAAGATTCGCCGGCGACGATTGGTTGTTCTTCCCGGCGATCGTGCCGCAAGTCGCCATCATCCGGGCCACCACCGCCGACGAGCGCGGCAACCTCTCCTACGAGCACGAGGGCGGCATCCTCGGTCCGCTCGATCAGGCGCTCAGCGTGCGCAACAACGGCGGCCTGGTGATTGCTCAGGTCAAGCGTCTCGCGGCCGCGGGTTCGCTGCGGCCGCATGACGTGATCGTGCCCGGCATCCTGGTCGACGTGATCGTCGTCGCGCCGGACCAGAAGCAGACAACCAACACGCCCTACGACCCGGCGATCTCGGGCGAGATCTTTCGCCCGCTCTCTTCGTTCGAAACCCCGAAGTTCGACGTCGCGAAAGTGATCGCGCGCCGGGTCGCGATGGAATTGCGCGATGGCGACGCGGTCAACATCGGGTTCGGCATTTCGGCCAATGTGCCGCGCATCCTGATCGAGGAGGGGAAACACGGCGCCGTGACCTGGGTCATCGAGCAGGGCGCTGTCGGCGGCGTGCCGCTGCTGGATTTCCAGTTCGGTTGCGCCTCCAACGCGGAGGCGATCGTGCCATCGCCTCAGCAGTTCACCTACTTCCAGGGCGCCGGCTTCGACATGTCGCTGTTGTCGTTCCTGCAGATCGATCGCGAAGGCTCGATCAACGTCTCAAAACTCGGCGTCAGGCCGCACGTGACGGCGGGTTGCGGCGGCTTTGTCGATATCACCGCGCGCGCCAGGCGCATCGTGTTTTCCGGCTATTTCACCGCCGGCGCGGGGCTTGAGATCGCCGATGGCGCCCTGCGCATCGCCAAGGAAGGCAAGGTCAAGAAGCTCGTCAACGCCGTCGAGCAGATAACCTTCTCCGGCGCCCGCGCCGTCGCGCAGGGACAGGACATTCTCTACGTGACCGAGCGCTGCGTGATGCGGCTCAAACCCGAGGGCGTGACCGTGATCGAAATTGCGCCTGGCGTGAACCTCGAGCGTGACATTCTCGCGCAGAGCGAATTTCCCCTTGGCGTCGCCCACGATTTGAAGGTCATGTCCACGGCGATGTTTCATCCCGAACCTATCAGCCTCACGCTCAAGGAAGCCGCGCGATGAGCCCCTATGTCGAGCTCACGTTTGACGGCGCGATCGCCCACATCGTCCTCAAGCGGCCGGAGAAACTCAACGCGCTCGATCGCGAGATGATTGACGCGCTGGGTGACGCCGCGCGCGCCATCGAATCCTCCCGCGAGGCGCGCGCGGCGATCCTGTCGGGCGAAGGCAAGGCGTTCTGCGCCGGCGGCGACATTGCGGCCTGGGGCGGCCTGCCTCCGCTGGAGATGTGGCGCGACTGGACGCGGGCCGGTCACCGCGCCTTCGAGGCGCTGGCGCGCTTGCGGGTGCCGCTGATCGCCGCGCTGACCGGACATGCGTTCGGCGGCGGCCTCGAGCTTGCCGCCGTCGCCGACATCCGCATCGCGGAGCCGGGCATCAAGCTCGGCTTGCCGGAGAGCGGGCTCGGCATGGCGCCGGGTTGGTCGGGCACGCAGCGGCTGGTGCGCCGCTTCGGCGCCTCCGTGGTTCGCCGCATGGCGCTGACCGGCCAGATGTTCGCTTCCGAAGAGGGGCTGGAGCTGGGTTTGGTTGATGAAGTGACCGCCAAGGGCGACGCTCTGACCCGCGCGCGTAGGCTCGCCGAAGACGTTGCGAAACGCGGTCCGGTCGCCGTGCAGATCGTCAAGAGCATGATCAACGCCGCTGAGGGCGAGGATACCGCGGCTCCGATCGAGGGCCTCGCCGCCGCTCTGACAGCGATGACCGAAGATCTCGCCGAAGGCGTCGACGCCTTTCGCAACAAGCGCTCGCCAAATTTCGTCGGCCGTTGAAGGACGCTTCGAAGTGAATGCGAAACCGGAGCTGACATTGCCGCATAGACACGAAGCGGGCGTCGCTTTTGGCGATGCGTCGTCGAGCGTGACGGCTTCGCTCCACGGGGTTTCCCCGACATGAGCGCAGCCTCTGCGTCAACATTGCAGGCGCCGCAGGAGTCGAAAGCCCCGGCTCCACGGACGATTGACCGGATCGAGCGTTTTCTGTTCGAGGCGCCGGCCCGTCAGTTCATTCTCGTGCTGATCGCGTTGATGCTCGTCAAGACCGGTATCGGGGTCATCGGCAACGCCAGCTTTTCGGCGTTGCTCGCCAAAAATCCTTTCGTGAACCCGCTCGCAGTGGCGGAGCACCAGTACGTGATCTGGAATTGGCTGGGATCGTTCCTGGCCTGGACAATCGGGGCCAGCGGGCAGGGCGCGTTCATCGCCTTGCACATGCTCTTCACGGCCGGTTTCCTGGCGTTGTTCTTTGGCCTCGCCTTCCGCAAATTCGATGACGCGACGGCGCGCACGGCGATCCTGCTGTTCGTGTTTCTGCCGGTGTCGTCGACGCCGCTGTTCTGGGTCGGCTATGATTCGTTGACGTTGCCGCTGATCCTCATCGCGCTCGCCTTTCCGGGCCGCTGGCTGATTGCTGCGATCGCTGGAGTCTTGCTGGGCATGCAGCATTTCGAACAGGGGTTCGTGGGCGCCGCCGCCCTGCTGTTCGCAACGATCCTCAGCAAAAGACGAGGCGAGACGACCACCTATCCGATCGTGCATGTCGTCGCGCTGCTGATCGGCGTCGTAGTCGGAAAACTCGTGCTGATCGCGATTTTCCGCCACAACGGCATCGAAGTCACAGGCAGCCGGCTTCGCGTGGACTCTGGACCATCTGCCGAGCCTGTTGAGCGAATTTGCGCTCGCGTCCCAATATATCCTGTGGTCGATCTTCGGCGTCGGCTGGCTCGCGGCCATAAGGTTTGTCGAGAACGGCCGCAATCGCCTGCCGTTCTTCCTTGCCTTGTTCTGCCTGTGCCTGCTTTTGCCGGTGTCCGGTGATGAGACCCGCGTGATTGCGATCATCTCTTTCCCGCTGGTGCTGGCCTACTGGTTGTTCGATGCTGAGTTTATGCGCTCGATCTCGCGCCGTGAGGTCGCGGTCGCCTTTCTCATTTGGGTTCTGACGCCCTGGGCGTGGGTGTGGGAGGGAATACCGCAGCTTTCGGCGCTGCCGCGCGACCTGTTTTTCGGGGTTTAGCAGCGTGACCAAAACCGAAGATATAATCCCCAATCAAACGCGCGCCATAGAACGTCGGCCGCTGAAGGACATTTCGATATGAACGCGCGAGCTGAAATCATTCTCGACAAAGCGCGGCTGAACGCGGCGCTGACGAAATTTCCGCGCGAGCGGGCGATGTTCATCGCCGGCCGCGACGACAAAGGGCAGGGCGAAACCATCGAGCGGCTGAGCCCCGCGCATGGCGTGCTCGTCACAAGGATGCCGCGCGGGACGAAAGCGGACGCTGAGCGCGCAATCGCAGCGGCGCGCCGCGCCTTCGAGCACGGCGCATGGTCCGCACGAGACCGCTTCCCATCGGTCGCGCGTGTTGCTGAAGACCGCTGACCTGATTGATCGCGATCGCGAAATCCTGGCGCTGATGGATAGCCTCGAATCCGGCAAGCCGCTGGCGCAGGCGCGCGGCGAGATCGAGGGCGCCGCCGACATCTGGCGCTACGCGGCGGCGCTGGCGCGCGAGCTCTCCGGCGAAAGCTACAACAATCTTGGAGCCGACCGCCTCGGCTTCGTGCTGCGCGAGCCTGTGGGCGTTGTTTCGATCATCACGCCGTGGAATTTCCCGCTGCTGATCGTCTCTCAGAAACTGCCGTTCGCGCTCGCTGCGGGCTGCACGTGCGTCGTCAAGCCGAGCGAGATGACCTCGGCCTCGACGCTGCATCTGGCGCATCTGCTGGCCGAGGCCGGTTTGCCCGAGGGCGCCTGCAACGTGGTCACCGGCTACGGCCCCGAAGTCGGCGCGCCCATGACTACGCATCCCGACGTCGAGATGGTCTCGTTCACCGGTTCGACGGCGGTGGGACGTGCGGCGATGGCCTCGGCCGCGGCGACGCTGAAGAAAGTTTCGATGGAGCTGGGCGGCAAGAATCCGCAGGTGATCTTCCCCGACGCCGACATCGAGGCCGCGCTCGACGCCGCCACGTTCGGCGCCTATTTCAACGCCGGCGAATGCTGCAACGCGGGCTCGCGTCTGCTGCTGCACAAGGACATCGCGGAGAGCTTCGTCGCGGAGCTGTCGAAACGGGCGGGGCAGGTGAAAGTCGGCGATCCGCTCGATGAAGATACGCGCGTCGGCGCGCTGATTAGCCCGGATCATCTGGCGAAGGTCGAGGGCCACATTCGCGCGGCGCGCGAGCAGGGCGCCGACTTGCGCGTCGGCGGCGAGCGGCTCGGAGGGGGCGGCCTGTTCCTGGCGCCGAGCCTCGTGTCCGGCGTCAGGACTTCGATGGCGATCTCCAGCGCGGAAGTGTTTGGCCCTGTGGTTGTCGCGCTGACGTTCGAGACGACCAAACAGGCGATCGAACTCGCCAACGCCACGGACTACGGCCTGTCGGCGAGCGTCTGGAGCCGGGACATCGACACGGCTGTCGCGGTCGGACGCGGGGTTCGCGCCGGCACGGTCTGGGTCAACACCTTCATGGATGGAACGCCGGAGTTACCATTTGGCGGATATCGGCAATCCGGGGTCGGAAGGGAGCTTGGACGCAACGCAGTCAAAGACTATACGGAGGAGAAGACATTCCATCTGCATACCGGACCGCGCACCGCATGGTGGCTGCCGAGAGTGTAGAGGATTCGAAATCTGGGGCCGATCAACGGCTTCTGGGAACGGCGCCGGACCGTATCCGGCGGGAAGAGCGACTTGGAAGGTTTAAGATGAAGTTCCGTTCGATGCTGATGGCGGGCGCGATGAGCGTGGCTGCGCTGGGCTACGCAGCCGGCGCACATGCCGCCGAAAACAAAGAAATCCAGATGCTGCACTGGTGGACCTCGGGCGGCGAGGCGGCGGCGCTCAACGTCCTCAAGGAGGATCTCAAGAAGGAAGGCTACACCTGGAAGGACGTGCCGGTCGCCGGCGGCGGAGGCGAGGCCGCGATGACGACCCTGAAGGCCATGGTGGCCGCGGGCAATCCGCCGACCGCATCGCAGATCCTTGGCTATTACGCGCTCGATTATGCCGAGGCTGGCAAGCTCGGCGACATCACTTCGCTCGCCACGAAGGAAAACTGGGCGAAGGTGATTCCAACTGCGCTGCAGAAATTCACGACGCATGACGGCAAGTGGGGCGCGGTGCCCGTCAATATCCACTCGGTCAACTGGATCTGGATCAATAAGGCCGTGATGGACAAGATCGGCGGCACGGAGCCGAAGACGTTCGACGATTTTGTCGCGCTCCTCGGCAAAGCCAAGGCCGCGGGCGTCATTCCGCTCGCGCTCGGCGGCCAGCCCTGGCAGGAAGCCACGATGTTCGATTCGGTCGTCGCTTCAACCGGCGGCATCGAGTTCTACAAGAAGGCGTTCATTGATCTCGATCCCGCGGCGTTGAAGTCCGACACGATGAAGAAGTCGTTCGACAATCTCGCCAAGCTGCGCGAATTCCTCGATCCGAACTATGCGGGCCGCGATTGGAACCTTGCGACCGCCATGGTCATAAAGGGCGACGCGCTCGTGCAGGTGATGGGCGATTGGGCCAAGGGCGAGTTCAAGGCCGCCAACAAGGAAGCGGGCAAGGACTTCCTTTGCTATCGCTTCCCCGGCACCGACGGATCCGTCATCTACAACACCGACATGTTCGCGATGTTCGACGTCTCCGCCGATCGCAAGACCGCTCAGCTCGCTCTCGCTGACGCCACCATGAGCCCGAGCTTCCAGTCGGCGTTCAACGTCGTCAAGGGCTCGGTCCCCGCTCGCATGGATGTGCCGGATACCGCGTTCGACATGTGCGGCAAGAAGGGCATCGCCGATGTGAAGGCCGCCAACGCCGCCGGCACGTTCGTTGGCTCGATGGCGCAGGACTACGCACAGCCGCCTGCGGTCGCCGGCGCCTATCACGACGTCGTCACCAAGTTTGTTCACGGCGAAATCAAAACCTCGGACGCCGCCGTGACCGAGCTCGTCAAGGCGATCAACGCCTCCAAGTAAGGATGGCGCAACTGTAGCCGAGGTCGGTGACCTCGGCTGTTCCCCTGGGCCGAGGTCGGCGACCTCGGCTACAGGCTCTTCCCCCTGAGCCGAGGTCGGTGACCTCGGCTACAGATTTTCCCAATCTCGGGACCCTCATCATGACGAGCACGACAGCTTCCCTGACAGAGTCCACAACGAAGTCGCGCGCATCGCTCCGCGGACGACTTCAGGACTGGCTGCCGCGCCTCGTGCTCGCGCCCTCGTTCCTGCTGGTTCTCGTCTTTGTCTACGGGTTCAACTTGTGGACGTTCTTCCTCTCGTTCACCAACGCGAAGGCCTTTACCTCGACGACACTGGTTGGCTTGGCCAATTATCAAAAGCTGTGGACCTGGACTTTCGAGACCGACCCGCCCTCGAACTGGTATACGGCGGTCGTTAATATGGGGCTGTTCGGCGCCCTCTATGTTGGGTTCTGCCTGTTCCTCGGACTTGGGTTGGCGATTCTGCTTGACCAGAGGATCCGTGGCGAAGGCATTCTGCGGCCGATTTATCTCTATCCACTCGCGCTCTCGTTCATCGTGACGGGCACGGCGTGGAAATTGTTTCTCGACCCGCGCATCGGACTCGAGAAGGCGATGCACGATTGGGGCTGGACAAGCTTCCATTTCGACTGGGTCGTCAATCCGAGCATGATGATTTATTGCGTGGCGATTGCGGGCATCTGGCAGACCTCGGGATTCGTGATGGCGATGTTTCTCGCGGGCCTGCGCGGCGTCGATGGCGAGATTCTCAAGGCGGCGCAGATCGACGGCGCGTCGACCTACCAGACCTATCGGCGCATCATAATTCCAATCATCCGGCCGGTGTTCTTCTCGGCGTTGATCATTCTCGCCCATATGGCGATCAAGTCTTACGACCTCGTGTTGTCAGTCACCGGCAAGAACCCGGGCGGCGCCGCGGAGCTGCCGTCGACCTTCATGTACTCCTACACATTCACTCGCAACCAGATGGCGGTCGGATCAACCAGCGCCGTGATCATGCTGGCGACGATCGCCGCGATCATGGTGCCGTATCTCTATTCCGAGTTGAAGGAGAAAGCGCGATGAGCGCCGCCGATCTCATCACGTCGGCGCCGAGCCGCGAACCTGCGCGCCACTCGCTGACGACGCGCATCGTCATCTACGGTTTGCTGGCCCTGTTCGCGCTGGTCTACATCATTCCATTGCTGGTGATGGTGAACACCTCGCTGAAGCCGCTCGACGAAGTCACTGGCGGCAACATGTTTGCTTTGCCTCAGCACCTGACGTTCCAGCCTTGGATCAAAGCCTGGGGCGAGGCGCGCATCGGCGTCTCCGAGACGCTCGGCATCAGCGGCTATTTCATCAACTCGATCAAGATGGTCGTGCCGGCGGTGCTGATCTCGACCGTGCTCGGAGCGCTGAACGGCTATGTGCTGACCAAATGGCGCTTCCCGGGTCATGCGCTGGTGTTCGGCATGATGCTGTTTGCCTGCTTCATCCCATTCCAATCCGTCATCATCCCCATGGCCGTGATTCTCGGATCCCTTGGCCACCTCGGCAATACCCTACAGGATGCGACGGGGTTTTCGTTCGGCCTCGGTAATTCGACGGTCAATCTGGTGATCGTCCACGTCGTCTACGGCCTCGGCTTCACAACCTTGTTCTTCCGCAACTATTACGAGGCGTTCCCGACCGAGCTGGTCAAGGCGGCGATGATGGACGGCGCGAGCTTCTTCCAGATCTTTCGTCGCATCCTGCTGCCGAACTCGATGCCGATCATCATCGTGACGGTGATCTACCAGTTCACCAACATCTGGAACGACTTCCTGTTCGGCTCGACCTTCGCGGCCGGCGACAATTCGCCGATGACGGTAGCGCTCAACAATCTCGTCAACACCTCGACCGGCGTGACCGAATACAACGTCAACATGGCCGCGGCGATCATCGCCGCCGCGCCGACGCTGATCGTCTACGTCGTCGCCGGACGCTATTTCGTGCGCGGCCTGATGGCCGGCGCGGTGAAGGGGTAAGTCATGGCCAATCTCGACATCATCGGCCTGCGCAAGCGCTTCGGCGCCGTAGAAATCCTGAAGGGCATCGACATCGCGCTCGAAAAGGGCGGCTTCCTGGTGCTGGTCGGCCCCTCGGGTTGCGGCAAGTCGACGCTGCTCAACACGATCGCCGGACTGGAATTGATCTCGGCGGGTGAGATCCGGATTGGGGGAAACAAGGTCAACGACCTGCATCCCTCAAAGCGCGACATCGCGATGGTGTTCCAGTCCTACGCGCTCTATCCAAATATGTCGGTTGGCGAGAACATCGCGTTCGGCATGGAAATGCGCGGCGTGCCGAAACCTGAGCGCGACAAGGCGGTCGCGAGTGTCGCAAAGACCCTGCAGATCGAGCATCTGCTGGAGCGCCGGCCGGGCCAGCTCTCGGGCGGACAGCGGCAGCGCGTCGCGATGGGACGCGCGCTGGTGCGGCAGCCAAGCGTGTTTCTGTTTGACGAGCCGCTTTCCAACCTCGACGCCAAGCTGCGCGTCGATATGCGGATCGAGATCAAGCGCCTGCACCAGACGAACCGGCACGACGATCGTCTACGTGACGCATGATCAGATCGAGGCGATGACCTTGGCGACCAAGATCGCCGTGCTGAAGGACGGCGAGGTGCAGCAGGTGGGCGCGCCGCACGAAATCTACAATATGCCCAACAATCTGTTCGTCGCCGATTTCATGGGCTCTCCGGCGATGAATCTGCTGGAAGGCAAGATCGGCAAGGCCAACGGCCACGCCAACGTCATGCTGCGAGCGTCACGACCATCAACCGATCGTGCTGCCCGCGCCGGCGAGCGCGGACGCCACCAGGCTGGTTGATGGGGCAAAAGTGATTTTCGGCATCCGTCCGGAGGCGGTCAACGATATTGAGAGCATCGATCGCAACGCCAGGTCGGTGGCGCAGTTCGATGCGCAGGTCGAGATCGTCGAGCCCGCTGGCTCGGACACCTATGTCGTCATCCATGTCGCCGGCAAGGAACTTACCGCGCGCATGCGCGCCGACACGGCCGTGCGGGTCGGCGAGAAACACACGTTCGCGTTCAATCTCGACAAAGCGGTGCTGTTCGATCCCGGAGACGACGCGAAGGCTCTGGATCACGGAGCTCGGGACTGAGGAACACATGCAAGCGAGGAATCGAGTGGACGTCCTCGTCATTGGGTCGGGGATGGGAGGAGGACGTTTGGCCGCGGGCCTCGCGCCGACCGGCGCGCAGCATCCTGATCCTCGAGCGCGGCGAACGGTCTGCACGACAGCCCGAAGCCGCGCGCGATCCCCGCGCGATCTTCCAGCGCGGCCACTTTCGTCCGAGGAATCCTGGCTCGATGGCGCCGGCGCGCCGTTCAATCCCGGCAATTACTATTACGTCGGCGGCAACACCAAACTCTTCGGCGCCGTGCTGATCCGCTACCGCGCCGAGGACTTCTGGCCGATGCAGCATCGCGGCGGCGACACGCCGGGCTGGCCGTTCCCCTATGAGGAGCTGGAGCCGTGGTACTCGCGCGCCGAACAGCTCTATCATGTGCGCGGCGAAGCTCGGCTCCGACGCCGACCGAGCCGCGCCATTCGCAGCCCTATCCGTTCGCGCCGATATCGGATGAGCCGGCGATCGCCGCGCGTGCGCGAGCGCATGCAGCGGGTTGGCCTTCACCCGTTCTCGCTGCCGCTCGGCGTCGATATCGAACGCTGGTTGAAGCGCGCGCCGACGACCTGGGACGCGTTTCCCGAATGCGGGCATCGGCAAGATGGACGGCGAGACCTGCGGCCTGGCGACGGCGCTCGCGCTACCCGAACGTCGAGCTGCGCACCGGCGCGCGAGTCGTTAACGTCTGATCCCGGAGCCAGGCGGCAAGCGATCGCTGGCGTTGAATTGATCGAAAAGGGCGAGCGGCGCGCAATCGACGCCAAGCTCGTCGTGCTGTCGGCCGGCGCGGTGAATTCTGCTGCGCTGCTGCTGCGTTCGTCTGAGCGCGGCCTCGCCAATAGCAACGACATGGTTGGCCGCCATTTCATGAACCACAATTCTCTCGGCCGTGATCGGCGATCGATCCGCGCGTCGTCAACGACTTCGTCTATCAGAAGACGCTCGGAATCAACGATTTCTATCTGAGCGACGGCGCCGGCGGGCCGCCGCTCGGCAACATCCAGTTGCTCGGCCGCATCACCGCGCCGATCCTGAAATCCAGCCTGCAAATCGGCGCCGGAATTTGCGCTGCAACTCGTCAGCCGCCACGCCGTCGACTGGTACGCGATGAGCGAGGATCTGCCGAACCCGGAGAGCCGCGTCACCGTCGACGGCGAACAGATCCGCCTCGACTGGAAGCGCAGCAATTGGGAGGCGCATTCGCGGCTCGTGGCCTTGTTGAAGGAAAGACTGCGCGCCGCCGGCTATCCGGTCGTGCTGACGCAGGCGTTCGATCGCCGCACGCCTTCGCATCAGTGCGGCACGGTGCGGATCGGCGTCGATCCCGCGACTGCGCCGCTCGATCCCTATTGCCGCGCCTACGATCATCCGAACCTGTTCGTGGTCGACGCCTCGTTCCTGCCGAACTCCGCCGCGGTCAATCCCGCGCTGACGATCGCGGCGCAGGCGCTGCGCGTCGCCGATCACATTTCGAAGAACGATCTTCAGTAGGACGCTTCGCAGATGGCCTATGACTACATCATCGTTGGCGGCGGCTCCGCAGGTTGCGTGCTCGCCAACAGGCTGAGCGCCGATCCGACAATCAAGGTGCTGTTGCTCGAGGCGGGCGGCGGCGACAACGGCATGCTGTTCCGGATGCCCGCGGGCTTCGCCAAGATGACCAAGGGCGTGGCGAGTTGGGGCTGGAGCACGGTTCCGCAGAAACATCTGAACGGACGCGTTATCTGGTACACGCAAGCCAAAGTGATCGGCGGGGGATCGTCGATCAACGCGCAGCTCTACACGCGGGGGAACGCTAAGGATTACGATTCGCTGGGTCACTGAGGCGGGCTGCACGGGCTGGGGCTACAAGGACGTGTTGCCCTATTTCAAGCGCAGCGAGGACAACCAGCGGCTCGTCAACGCATACCACGGCTACGGCGGGCCGCTTGGCGTGTCTTATCCGGTCAATCCGATCCCGATCAGCGACGCGTTCCTGCGCGCCGCGCAGGAAGCCGGCATTCCCTTCAACGCGGATTTCAACGGCGCCGTGCAGGACGGCATGGGACACTATCAGCTCACGACCCGCAATGCCGAGCGTTCGTCGACGGCGAGCGGCTTCCTCGCGCCGGTCATCAACCGCGCCAATCTGACGGTGCGGCTGAACGCGCAGACCGTTGAGAATCGTGGTTGAGAAGGGCCGCGCTGTGGGCGTCGAGATCGTCGCCGGCTCAGGCACGGAAATCCTGCGCGCCGATCGAGAAGTGATCGTCAGTTGCGGCGCGATGGGCACGCCTCGATTGTTGCAGCTCTCCGGGATTGGGCCAGGCGACGCGCTGAAATCGGCGGGCGTCCCTGTTGTTCATGACCTCCCCGAGGTCGGCTCCAATTTGCAGGATCATCTCGATCTCTACGCGATCTGTGAATGCACCGGCGACCATACCTATGATCGTGTCGCGCAGCCGCACCGCACGGTCTGGGCCGGCATGCAATATCTGCTGTTCAAGACGGGACCAGTGACCTCAACGCTGTTCGAGACCGGCGGCTTCTGGTACGCCGACCGCGACGCGCGATCGCCGGACATTCAGTTTCACCTCGGGCTCGGCTCTGGGATCGAGGCGGGCGTCGAGGCGATGAAGAACCCGGGCGTAACCCTAAACACCGCATTCTTGCGCCCGCGCTCGCGCGGCACGGTGAGGCTTGCGAGCGCCGATCCGCTGGCTGCGCCACTGATTGATCCCAACTACTGGGCGGACCCCTACGATCGGGATTGCGCGATCAAGGGCCTGCGTCTGGCCAGAGAAATCCTGCGCCAACCGGCGCTCAAGCCTTTCGTGCTCGCTGAGCGACTTCCGGGCGATCAACTCACCACGGACGCGCAGCTGCGGGACTACGCCTATCGCAGCTGCAAGACCGACCACCATCCGGTGGGGACTTGCGCCATGGGATCAGGCGAGACTGCCGTCGTCACGCCCGACTTGAAAATGCGCGGGCTCGAAGGTTTGCGGGTCGTCGACGCCTCGGTGATGCCGTTCGTGCCGTCGTGCAACACCAACGCGCCGACCATCATGATTGCGGAAAAGGCCGCCGATCTGATCCTGGGCAAGCCTTTGCTCGCGCCAGCTCAGTTGGTCGCGTAAAGCGATTTGTAGGCGTCAGCGGAGTTTGCCCAATCAAACGTCTTCGCGACGGCGTTACTTCGCATCGCTTCGAGCGGCGCGCGTGACCAGAAGGCCCGAAACGCCCGGCCGATGGCCTGCTTCAAAGCAAACGAACTGGCGTGCGCAAGCAGGAAACCCGTCTCGCCGTCTTCTATCGTGTCGGCCAAGCCGCCCGTGCGGCTGGCAATCGGTAGCGCCGCCTGCGATTGCGCATACATCTGGCCGAGTCCACAAGGCTCGTACCGGGAGGGCATCAACAGGAAATCGCTTCCGCCGTACATGGCGCGCGCTTCGGCGTCATCGAAGCCGATGTGCGCCGCAACTGCTCCCGGATGGCGATCGGCGAGGGCCTGCACTGCCGTTTCGAGTTCTGGTTCGCCGCGTCCTGTCACGACAAGTTGGCCGCCATTGGCGACGATGAGCTCGGCGGCTTGCAACGAGAGATCGATCCCCTTCTGATGAACCAGGCGCGATATGATCGAGAACAAGGGACCCTCGGACTTGTCGAGACCGAATTGAGAGCGCACCTCGGCGGTCATCGCTGTCTTCCAATTTGTGAGGAAGCCGTCGCGGGCCGCGTCGTCCTTCAAACTTTCCCAACTGGAATCAATTCCATTGAGGATGCCGGTCAATTCGCCCTGTTCATTGCGCTTCCGCAACAGCCCGTCGAGGCCGCAGCCGTGTTCGGGCGTAGTGATCTCGCGCGCGTAATTCGCGCTGACGGTCGTCACATGCGACGCGATAGGCGATGCCAGCCTTCAGGAAGGAAATCTGGCCGTGAAACTCCAACCCGTCGATCGTCATCGCCTCTTCGGGGATCGCCAGGCGGCCCAGGCGATCGCGCTGGAAAATTCCCTGATAGGCGAGATTGTGGATCGTCATGATTGAGGGAGCCGAAACATGCTTGGCGCGCATGTAAATCGGGGTCAGCGCCGACGGCCAATCGTTGACGTGAACGACGTCAGGAATCCAGTTCGGATCGGCGGCGCCCTCGGCAATCTCCGCCGCGGCCATCGACAGGCGAGCGAAGCGAACGTCGTTATCGCGATAGTCGCGACCTTCCTCACCGTAAGGCGAACCTTCGCGGTCATATAACTCGTCGCAAAGTACGAGATACAGATTCAAGCCCTTCGGGGGTCACGGCGCGTCCAAGCGACCAGGGAGGCAAGTCGGCGACCGCCGGCATTTGCCGTACGACCTCTATGCCGCCCCTCAGGCGTCGAAACGCAGGATAGCCCGGGGTGAGCACGCGGATGTCGCAAAGTGCTCTCAGCGCCAGCGGCAGCGCGGCAGAGACTTCTCCCAGCCCGCCGGCTTTCAGATAACCTGACAATTCGGAAGTTACGAACAATACCCGCGCTTTCCCGCCGGATCGGTTTTTTTGATGCACGGCTTCAGCGGGGATCACCAGGTGGCTCCAGGCAGGGTCCTGACAGCTAACGCGGTTTGTCGAGCGAGGTTCCGCCGACGTTGCGCCAACAACTGCCGGCCTAGAGAATGGGGCGGCTGCGCCAATCACTTTCATAGTATGAAGCGAGGCGCGCAGTCAACCTAGGGTTGAGTAGATGCAGTCGCGTACCACTCTGGGCGAACAGGCCGGCCTTGCGCAGGGCGGACCAGGTCTTGATGGTGTGCACTAGGGAAAGCCCGAGCGCATCGGCCAGATGCTCGCGTCGCAAGCGGGAAATCAAAAGTGTCATCCTCGACCAGAGACAGATGCTTGGCGCGTCTGAACAGGCCGAGGATCAGCGCCGCCATGCGTTCGCGCGCCGTGCGCTGCCCGACGGAGGTCAGGTTGTCATCGACCATTCCCTCCTCGCGCGCGCCAAGCCAGGCGAGCTGGAACGCGAGCTCGGGCATCTCGCGAAAAATCCTCCACACCCGCCGGCGGGCGAAAACGCAGACCTCGATGTCGGTGAGCGCCTCGACGGTATGCTCGGCAGCCGAGATCAAGGAAGCCTGGAAGCCGATCAGATCGCCCGGCAGGAAGAAGTTCAGGATCTGCCGGCGGCCGTCGGGCAGGGTTTGATGACGGAACGCCCAGCCTGAGTAGAGCGTGTAAAGCTCGGCGTCCGTTTCCCCGGCCCGTATCAGATCCTGCCCCGCGGGCACCCGGCGCTGCCCCGTCTTCAGCTTCTGGGTCCAGTCGATCTCGCGCGGAAGTTTGGGAATGAACGCGGGTTGCCGGCGCAATCTGCACGTCTCGCACATGACCCCAACAGAAGAAGTTTCCTTGACGGTCGGCGCCTGCAGCGACATGGACGGATCCGTAGATTTGACGCGGAAACGCGCTAAGCGCGGCCGGCTTCATGGCGTCGCATATTATGGGTGAAAATCCCAGCAGAGGACCAGCCGCGGTGAGGCCGTCGAGGTCGCGCCGAGCTGCGCCGCCAGCCCCGCCATGATCTTCTTCGGTGGCTGGCGGTCGTCGCGTTGGCCATCGCTCTCAACCGCGAGCCGAACCCCGTTCACGTCAACAGGGTTGAGCGTGACGGCGATATGCGTTGCGCCGACGCCATCGAAGCCGGCGATCAGGGCTTCCACGAGGCCAAGGCCGAGCGGAATCGCGCGATCGACGTCGAGCTCGCCGTTCCAGCGAAGGCTAAGTTCGGTGGTCTGTCGCGGCCGTCTCAGGTTGGCGATCGCCGCGGCTCCGATTTCCTCGAGAAACGGCTGAATCGCAATCCCCCGCAACCCGCTCGGGGTCAGCGCAAAGCGGTAGGCGACCGCCAGCACCGAAATCCGGCTCTCGATCCTCAGAAGCGAGGCCGCTTCTTCCTTGGTGGACGGGCGGCGGATCAGCGCGAGGTAACTTTGAATTACCTGCAGACTGTTCTTGATCCGGTGATGCATCTCGAGCATCAGCGCCCGGTTTTCGGACAGCGAGGCTTTCAGGGCGGTCTGGTGGTCGAGCGCGCGGTCGGCCATGTAGTTGAAGGCGTCGGCCACGCTGCGCAATTCGGCAGGCATTTGCGGATCGACGGGGGCCTTGACGAGGCTTTCCGGATCGCGCGCGCGGGCGCGCGCGGCGTTTTCGACGCCCTTGATCCAACGCACGATGTCCCGCCTGACAGTCGCAGCATAGGCGAACGCGAGCAGAACCAGCAGCACGAGCTGCAGAGCGCAAACGATCAGGAACCGCTGACGTGCGTCGTCGGCGCGGGTGTCGTCGAAACGCATCAGGATCGAGAGGTCCAGGCCTGCGAGCGGAGCAACCAGGAACGTTGCGCTATGGCCGAGCCGGTCGTAACCCTGCCATGCGTGCTGCATCTCGCGGGGCGGCATTTTTCGCGGCAGCCACTCGGATTTGTCTGTAGCCTCGCTCTGCGCAACGACCGTCTGGTCCTTGGAGAGCAGCGCGATGTGGGATTCGCCGAGCGTGGTGTAGGGCGGGAGTTGGGCGCTCAGCGCTCCCGGCTGCAACAGGCCGACGCCCCGGATATTTTCATTTTTTTCGACGTCGGCGCCGGTTGCCACCCATATCCGGCCATCGCGCGCGAAAACCGTGAACTTGGCTTCATCGCCAAGATCCACCGACGCCGAGTTGAACGGTTGGGTGAGATCAATCGGTTCGCCCGCGGCGCAGGCTCCGCCCTGTTCATCCACAAAGTGCGCGGCGGCAAAAGTGGAATTTCGGCGCAGGAACGTGCCGACGAGCTGTTGGCAACGATCGGCGGGGAGCAGGCCAGCGGCGGCGGCTTCGCTGGCCAGGGAATGACCCGCGGCGTCAAGCCAGGCGCGGATTACCCCCGCGCGTCCCGCTACGGCCGTCGCCTGCAACGCGTGCAAATTGTCGAGGCCGGAATCCAGGCCGTCGCGGGCCACCAAAACCATGACAGCGCCGATCGGCGCGACGATCAGCAGCAGGACCACCACCAACCGCGACCATACCGAGTTCATTGAGAAACTCGCGCCCCGCCCGACTCATCCGACCACATGAGTCCGGACGACTGCTTCCGAAACCGCGCCCATGCCGAGATCGGACGCCTGCGATATGCCGAGCAGTTCGGCCAGCCGCGCTCGCGCGCGGTTCAGCCGGCTTTTGATGGTGCCCACAGCCACGCCGCAAATTTCGGCGGCTTCCTCGTACGACAGGCCGGTCGCGCCGACCAGCAGCAGTACGTCGCGATGCTCTGGCGCGAGCTTCGCCAACGCAATCTGGAAGTCCGCGAGGTCAAGCGCCCCCTCTTGATTCGGGGGCGTCGCGAGGCGAGCCGCATAGGCGCCGTCTTCGTCGGCGACTTCGCGACCGCGTCTCCGATATTGGGAAAAATAGGTGTTGCGAAGGATCGTGATGAGCCAGGCCCTGATATTGGAGCCGGGCGTAAAACTCTCCGCATGGCTCCAGGCCTTCAGCAGGGTTTCCTGCAGCAGGTCATCGGCGAGATGGAACGATCCGGACAGCGACACGGCGAACGCCCGCAAGTCCGGCATCTCGCGCACCAGCGCGTCGCGAAACTCCGCGGTTCGCGGATCGGCGACTTTTTCCGGAGTGTCAGCTGTCATGACGCCGCTCCGTGGATTCCAGCTCTGCAAGCAGAACAAGGAACCTGTCCGGTAGCGGAATGTCTGCGATCGCCCTAAAATGGGCTTTCAACGCCTGCCCTATGGCAGCCACTACGACCGGACTTACGTCAGCCGCGGTCTCGACGGAGTCCTCTTCGACCGATTCTCCTCCCTGCCGGGTGCTATCGGTTCGTTGAGGTGCTGGTTCAGACGCCATTATACATTCAATTCCCGTAAGGAGCTGTATCGACAATTGTCGCCGGCCTCGAAAAACATTGTTCCCACTACCGATAACACGGAACCCGGCTTAGGGTTCCGCGTTGAAATTGGGATGGGCAACAATTTTTCCGCCTATTTTCGTAACACTAAGTATTGTGTCCGCAACAGGAGACCTGATGTCGATCGCCCGTAACATCGCCCCGAATCTTCCGTATTTGCGCCGTTTTGCGCGGGCGCTGGAGGGCAATCAGCAAGGTGGCGACGCTTTTGTGGCGGCGACGCTCGAGGCGCTCATTGCCGATCCCGCCTCCTTTCCGATGGATGTCCCGCCGCGCGTCGGCCTCTATAAAGTGTTTCTGAAACTCTGGTCGTCGACACACGGCAAGGAACGCACGTTGCGCGGCGTGGCCTTGGCCGACTCGCTGCAACGCAACCTCGAGGCGATAACGCCGATCTCCCGCCAGGCGTTCCTTCTCCACACCGTCGAGGGCTTCGGCCGGGAAGACGTCGCGAATATCCTGGGTGGAACGCCCGAGCAGGCCGACCGCTGGCTCGACGAAGCCGGGCGCGAAATCGCCGAGCAGATGGTCACCAGCGTCCTCATCATTGAAGACGAGCCGATCATCGCGCTCGACATTGAAAGCATGGCGCGTGACCTCGGCCACGAAATCACCGGGGTCGCCCGCACCCACCGCGAAGCCGTGGCGATGGTGAAAACGCGCGCGCCCGGCCTGGTGCTCGCCGACATACAGCTCGCCGACGGCAGTTCGGGGCTCGACGCGGTGAACGAGATCCTGACCCAGATCAACGTGCCGGTGATTTTCATCACCGCATTCCCCGAGCGCTTGCTGACCGGCGACAAGCCCGAACCGGCGTTCCTGATCACCAAGCCGTTCCGGCCGGAGACGGTGAAGGCGGCGATCAGTCAGGCGCTGTTTTTTGACCGCAAGGCCGGACGAAAGCGGGCCTGAGCGCGGCCCGTCAATTCGACTTCGCAGCGACCAGCTGCTCGACAATTTTGCGAAAGCTTTCGAAGCCGAATGGCTTCGGAAGCGTGAGCGCCGCTTCGAATTCCGGCGGCAAGGCTTCGGGGGCCTGACCGGTCGCGAATGCGACCGGCACCCCGCGCTGCCGCAACCGTAACGCGATCGGATACGAGGCGTCCGAGCCGAGCAGCACATCGAGCACCGCCCCGTCGAGTTCCGTTTCGGCAAGCCCCAGCGCAGTGTTTAGGTCATAAGCCGGGCCGACCGCTTCATGGCCAAGTTCTTCCAGCCATTCCTGGGCGATCATGGCGATCAGGCGTTCATCGTCGACGATCAATATGCGCGCCATCCGGCATGCCTCCTGTCAAGCCGGGGTCGACCCTTCCGCCAACTCCGGATAACCTGTTCCCGAATTCCGGGAGCGGTCGTTGTCTCTGGTTACGCGTATCATACAATCTGTAGACGCACTTCGGAGCGACCGTCAGCGTCGCGTGGGACTGTTGCTCGCCAGCGGCGGCGTGGCCATGCTGCTTGTCGCCGCCGTGCTCGCCATCGCCATCGTCTTTAGGGTGACCGACGCCGTAGATTGGGTCGAGCATACCTATCAGGTGCGTGGCGCGGTGGGCCAGGCTGTCGCCGCACTCCAGGACGTCGAAATCGCCGCGCGCACGGACCTTATCGCCAGTTCGCCGGGCGAGCGGGGGGATTATCTCGAAGCGAAAGCGTCGTTCCGAAAGGTTGTCGGGGAACTGGGGAAGCTGGTCTCCGACAACCCGCCGCGCGTGCGGCAGGCCGATGATATCGCCGCGGCGGCGGAAAATCATTTCACCGACCTCGATCGAACCTTCGATGGCGACCCCGCCGCGGGCCTCGCTAACCTCGCGCGAGGCGAGGCGCAATCCGGCCTCGACGAAATCAGAGGCGCTCTCGATCGTTTCAACGAGGACGAGCACACCTTGCTGGTTGAGCGCCAGAAGTCCGCTTACGGACTCGAGAAAACGCTGCTTGTGCTGGTTCTGTTGAGTTTGGTCGCCGCGGGCGTCGCGTCGTCGGCGGTGATTTCGACGAGCTGGTCGTATATCGGCGATTTGCGCGCCCAGGCGGACGCGCTGAAGGCCGAAACCGAGAGCCGGCTCGAGGCTCAGGGCCTGCTTATTCAGGCCCAGAAGCTCGAGCTCGTGGGCCAACTGACCGCCGGTATCGCTCACGATTTCAATAACCTGCTTACCATCGTGATCGGCAACCTCGACAACGCCAGGCGTCGTCTCGCGACCGACGCGGCCGTGGATCGCGACCGGCTGGCGCGCTCGATCGAAACCTCGATGGAAGGCGCTACGCGCGCGGCTACGCTCACCCAGCGTTTGCTGGCTTTCTCCCGGCAGCAACCGCTGGCGCCGCGACGGATCGACATTAACAAGGTGGTGGCCGGCATTTCGGAGGTGCTCACGCGGACCGTTGGCGAAACGATCCAGATCGAAACCGTGCTCGCCGGCGGGCTCTGGCCGGCGTTTGCCGATCCTCATCAGGTCGACAACGCGATCGTCAACCTTGTCGTCAATGCGCGAGACGCAATGCCCGACGGCGGACACGTGACGATCGAGACCGCCAACGCCCACCTCGACGAACTCTATGTGTCGCAGTTCGGTGACGTGACGGCGGGCCAATACGTGCTGCTTTCGGTGAGCGACACGGGGACCGGCATTTCTCCCGAAATCCTCAGTCGCGTCTTCGATCCCTTCTTCACGACCAAGCTCGCAGGCAAAGGCACCGGCCTCGGCCTGGCGATGATCCACGGCTTCGTCAAGCAATCCAAAGGACACATCCGTGTGTACAGCGAACCGGGCCACGGGACCACGGTCAAGATCTATCTGCCGCGAATGACTGGGCCGGCGGTCGCTGCGGCGCCCGAGATCGAGCGCAAACGAGGCGAGGAGCTTCCGCGCGCGCTGGCTGATGAAGTCGTTCTGGTTGTCGAGGATGACGAAGGCGTCCGCGAGTTCGCGCTCTCGGCCCTTTCCAACCTTGGCTATCGCGTGCTCCACGCCAAGGACGGGGCCGAGGGTTTGGCTTATCTGCGAAGCTCGCAGCGAATCGACTTGCTGTTCACCGACGTCGTGTTGCCCGGCGCGATCAACGGACGTCACCTGGCCGACGAATCCCGTCGTATGCGGCCGGCGCTGCCGGTCCTGTTCACGACCGGCTATACGAGAAACGCGATCGTGCACGACGGGCGGCTCGATCCCGATGTGACCTTGCTTAGCAAGCCGTACACGCAGGATATCCTGGCGCAGGCGCTGCGTCGCATGCTCGATGAGGCTCAAACCGAAAGCTAGCACGCTGTCGTCCGTGCGTTCTCGATCGCGGCGAAAGAAGACGGGGAGGCTGTGCGAGTCGGCGCCGTAGGCGCGTCACGGCGAAACAGGCGGACGGCGGCGGCGACGGCGCTCGTCAGGCTCGGCGCGACGCCATAGATGGAGTAGTGAGCGGCGAGATCTTCCGCCGCCAGTTCCCCTTCGCCCCGCCACAGGCAAAGCAACACTTTCGCTGGCGCGCTTCTATGCCTGATGGCGCGTACGAGTGCGCGCAGCGGCGCCGGGGCAATCGGCTCGAGAATGCATAAGCAGACCAGTTCGACGCCGTCGATCATTTCTCGCGGCGCTTCTTCCGCATCCTGCAGCGACGCGGCCTGGGCCGCGATGCCGTAACGCCCAAGCTCCTGAGCAAGCATCGAGGCGCCGATCGCGTCGAACGGGCGCCCGCCATGCAGCACGGCGACGGCGCCGCGCTCGCCGCCGTCCTGCGACAGTTCGCCACGCGCGTGACGTTGACTACCGCTTGAAAGCCAACCGACAAGCCGGTTCATCGACGCGATCATGATTTCAAGCCGGCGCTCGTCAAGCCGTCCGCTGAGGACATCGGCCTGCGCGGTTCTCAGCGCTTCCAGCGCGATCTCGTCGTAGTAATTGGCGAGCTTCCGCTCCTTCAGGAACTGGCGCGCCTGCCCGAGCGCCTCGCGGGGATCTCCCGCCAGCATGCGCTGATAGAACATTTCGTGCGGTTTCAGCGGCGGCTCGTCGCCGAGCATCGTCTCCAGAAATGCGAGACGAGGCGCATGGTGGCCGAGCACGACCAGACAGATCGTCAGCGGGGTCGCCAGCACAAGGCCGACCGGTCCCCAAAGAAATCCCCATACCGCGGCGGAGATCACGATTGCGACCGGCGAAAGGCCAGAGCTTTGCCCGTAAAGGATGGGTTCGACAACCTGGCCAACGACTGGCTCAGCGACGGCGAACAAGGCGAGCGTTTCGAGGAAACTCGTCCACGTCGGGTCGAATGCGAAGGCGACCAGCAAGGGCGGCGCCAGGCCAATCACCACGCCGATGTACGGCACGAACCGCGCTATGGCCGCGATAGCTCCCCACAGCGACGGATGCGGCACGCCGAATAGCCACAGGCCCGTGCCGATCACGATGCCGAACAAAGAATTGAGCAGCACCTGGGCGAGCAGCATGCGGCCAACGCGCCAACCTGCATCGTCGATCGCCTCGGTCGTGCGGTAGATATCCTGCGGCCCAATCAGCTTGATGAGACGATTGCGCAGGTCCTCGCGTTGCGCCAGCAGAAAGCCGGTGAAGACCAGCACCACCACGAACACCCCGAGCGGTGAAAGCAGCGGCGACGCGTAGCCGCCGAGCACGCCGATTCGCGCGAAGGGAGAGTTCTTGCACAACGACGACTTGCTGCGGCGCGACGTCGCTGGAGGGGTTCGCGTTTGGCGTGATTTCGCGCACCGCATCTTCAACCAGCGCAAACACGCGCGAGATTTCGCCGTTGCCTTGAAACCGCGCCTCGAGCGCGTGCAGCTTGTCGTGAATGTTGGAGCGATAAGCGGGCAGCTGTGTCCACAGGTCCGCTATCTGGCCGCTCAGAAACCAGAACCACAGCGCAACCAATGCGACCACCAACGCCAAGGCGCACAGCACCGCTATTCCGCGCGGGATGCCGATATTTTGCAGGACACGAACCACCGGGGAGAGCGCGAAACTAAGCAGCGTGGCCAGAGCGAGAGGAACCAGCACGTCTTTGCCGAGCGCGAGAAGCGCGCCTACACCCAGAACGAGGATGATAGAGGCGGCTGCGCCAATAACCGGCCGCGTTTTGCGCCAATCGCTCGCATCGTCTCGGTTCATCGAAGGCCTGCGTGCAATACGAGCTTGCATGCGCCGCCATTATATCTGCTGTCGCCCATGCCGCCCGCGTGAGGGCTTGACACGTTCTCGCCCCAACTTTCAAACCTCCCATTCGCTGAAAAGTTCCCCGCGACCAGAACGGAATTATTTCCGCCGCTGTTGCGCCAGACAACTGTCTGCGCGAGATCGGTGAACGCAAAAAGATTTCGTTTCGCAACGCCCATCACTCCTCGCCGCCCAGTTCGCCCCCGGGAGGCAGCGGTGGCAAACGACCGAGCCGCTCGAGAATGGCGCGCACAAGGCGGCGCTCCGATACCGGCTTGCGCAACACCAGCTCTCTCTCGGATGCTGCGATAGCGGAGTTATCGCCCAGGAAGATTACAGGCAGGTCGGGCCGGGTTTCCCGAAGGCGATCAGCGAGCCTTGAGCCGCTGCCGGAGCCGAGCAGCAGATCTGAGATGACCAGATCGATCGCCATCTCTCTGAGTTCGACCGCCAGCGCCAGTTCTTCGCTCGATGCTTCCAAAACGACATAGCCGAGTTCTCGCAGTGTGGTCGCGAGATGTTCTCGCACCAACGGATCGTACTCGACCACCAGCAGCGTCGCGCGGCCATGCAATTGCGGATCGAGGTCTGCAGGCGATGATAGCAGGGCGACCTCGCCGCGCGTCGCCGCCCTCGGCAGGTAGAGCGAAATCGTCGTGCCTACGTCGCGAACGCTGTCGATCACGACGCGGCCGCCGCAACGCTCTGCAAATTCGAACGCGGATGCGAGCCCGAGCCCTGTGCCCTGGCCGCGGCCCTTCGTGGTGAAGAACGGCTCGCCGGCGCGGCGCAGCGCTTCCCGCGTCATGCCAGAGCCGTTGTCCGCCACCGTTACGAGGACGTAATCGTCGGCTGTGAGGCCCACAGGTTTCGCCTCGTCAGCGCAGGCGCGGGCCGATAGCCTGATCTTTCCTTTGGCGGCAATGGCGTCGCGCGCATTCGCGACCAGATTGAGCAGCACGGACTGGAACCTCGCCGGCTCGGCCAGGATCTGCCAATCGGCCGCGTCGGTGGCGATCTCGACGCTGATCCGGTCGCCGACGAGATGGCGGAGCAGATCTTCCTCTCGCTGCAGCCACTGCGCAGGTGAAAATACCTCGACGGATGCGCCGTCGGAGCGGGAAAAATCGAGCAGCCGACGCACCAGCCGGATGCCGTTGTCGCTCGCCTTGTCAACTTCATCCAGGACCTTGTGGCGTCTCTGCGCGCTCGACGCGCGGCGCATGACCCGCGATGCGCTCTGCACGACCGCAAGCACATTGTTGATGTCATGAACGACGTTGCCAACAAACTGACCGAGCAGCCGCAGCTTCTCGGAATGACTGACGCGTCGTTGCGTATCCGTCAGCCGACGCGTCTCGGCCTCGAGTTGTTGTGCGAGCGACATGGCGAGACGGTGGCGCTCTTCGAGCGCGCGGGTGAGCGCCACTTCGCGCGATCTGGAGGGCGCTACATCGGAGCAAATGGCCAGCATCCCTATGACAGCGCCAGCAGCATCGCGCAGCGGGGCAACCGTCACTTCGAATTGCTCAAGTTCGCCCCGCGAATTGAGCCGCTCGGCGGGAAACAGCGCGATGGCGCCGGAAGCCGCCGTTTCTACTGCTGTCGCTGCTCGTGTCCTCACCGCTTCCGGCCAAAAATCGCGCCAGTTGGAGCTCGCGGTCGTCGCCATTTCCGCGCGCCGGCGCGCATGGCCGTTCATGTCCTGAAAGCGACCTTCGAGATCAAGCAGAAATATGCACGCGGGTGCGTTCTCCCATAACTGCGCCGCGAAGTCTGTCGTCGTCGCGAGGTCATTGAACGTCGGAGGCGCCGGCGCTTCAAATTCCTGCTCCATCGACTCTTCTCGGTCCTGGCTAGCCATCTGGCTTGGTGTGGGAGATGGCGCAGCGCAGAAACCGCAGGAAGCAACACATGCAGGTCAAAACGCATTGCCGCCCGCGCCTGGAGATCAGGGCAGGCAGTAAGCGCTACTTAGCATCGCTAACAGGGAGTGGGATGTCATTTGACAGGTTTGCCACTCGGCCTGTGAAAAACGGCCGGACTTGGCGGCAAGGCAATGAATGCGCGACAAGCGCCGCGCCCGTTGGGCGCGGCCTCGACGCGAGGACACTAGATCATCAACATGAGCGAGCGCGGGAACAGATTCGCGGAAATCTCGCCTGAGTTATCAGAGATCGCCTCCGATTCGTCGCGATCGCCTTCGGCTGTATCAACGACAACTTTCCAGGGATTGCCTTCGCGCAACGGCAACCGGAGCGGCACGTGGTCGTCCTGCGAATTGTATAGAATAAGCACATCCTTCCATGCGTCGGGCGCGGTCAGTTCCGGTCGCGAAAGCCGCACCGCGACCGTTTTCGTTTCGGCGTTGTTCCACTCGTCCTCGGAGAGCGCTTCCCCGTTAACGCCGAGCCATTCGATGGCCATGCCATCGCGAAAACTCTCGCGGCGCAACAGCGGCTGTTGATGTCTTAGCTGGGCGACTTTGCGGAAAAACGCCGCCAGGTTCTTGTCCGCTTCGGTCTGGCCCTGCCAATCAATCCACGAGGTTTCGTTGTCCTGAGCGTAGGCATTGTTGTTGCCGTTCTGCGTGTGGCCGAATTCGTCGCCGGCCAGCAGCATCGGCGCTCCGTGCGAAAACATCAACGTCGCCAGAAAATTGCGCTTTTGGCGTTCGCGCACCGCCTTCAGGCCGGCATCGTCAGTGGGGCCTTCCGCGCCCAGATTGTAGCTTCGGTTGTCGCTATGGCCGTCGCGATTGTCCTCGCCATTCTCTTCGTTGTGACGTTCGTTGTAGGAAACAAGATCGTTCAACGTAAAGCCGTCGTGAGCCGCGATGAAGTTGACGCTCGACCACGGGCGGCGCCCCCGAAGATCGTACACGTCGCCGGATCCGGTCACGCGCGCAGCTAACTCTCGGACCAGACCGGGCTCGCCGCGCCAGTAATCGCGCAGGCCGTCGCGGTATTTGTCGTTCCATTCCGCCCATCCCGGCGGAAAGCCGCCGACCTGGTAGCCGCCCGGCCCAATATCCCAGGGCTCGCCGATCAGCTTGAGCGACGAAAGCAATGGGTCCTGGCCGATCGCATCGAAGAACCCGCTGCGCTGATCAAAACCGCTGGGTTCGCGGCCGAGGATCGTGCCGAGGTCGAATCGAAAACCGTCGACTTCCATCGTCGTCGCCCAGTAGCGCAACGAATCGAGCACCATCTGCAGGACGCGCGGATGCGAAGTGTTGAGCGTGTTGCCGGTTCCGGTGTCGTTGATGTAAAAGCGCGGGTGATCGGGCATCGTCCGATAATAGGAGAAGTTGTCGATCCCCTTGAAGGCCAGCGTCGCGCCGCGTTCGTTGCCTTCGGCGGTATGATTGTAGACGACGTCCAGAATGACTTCCAGGCCTGCGTCGTGGAAGGTCCTCACCATGTTGCGGAAACCAGCCAGCCCGCTGGGGCCGAAGTAGCGGTTCGCGGGCGCAAAGAAGCCCAGCGAATTGTATCCCCAATAATTGTGCAGCCCGCGCGACAGCAAATGCTCGTCGTCGGGAAACCAATAAATCGGCATCAATTCGACCGATGTGACTCCAAGGCTTTTGATGTAGTCGACGACCTCCTTGGTCGCCAGACCCTCAAAAGTGCCGCGCAGCCGCTTCGGTACGCCCGGATGCAACTTCGTGAATCCCCGCACGTGGGTTTCGTAAAATACCGATTGGCTCCACGGGATGTTGGGCGCCGGGTTGCGCGGCCGCCCCGCCGGTTTCGGGTCGACGACTACGCATTTCGGCATCGCGTCGGCGCTGTCGATTTCGTCGAACGACAGGTCCTCGGCCGGATCCTCGAACTTGTATCCGTAAACCGGTTGCCCCCAGGCGATGTCGCCCTCGAGGCTGCGCGCGTAGGGGTCAATCAGCAGCTTGTTCGGGTTGAAGCGATGACCAGCCTCGGGGTCGAACTTGCCATGGACCCGATATCCGTAGCGCGTGCCCGGCGAAAGGCCCGGAAGATAGCCGTGCCAGATCTCGTTGGTGTACTCTGGCAGATCGACGCGCGCCGCTTCCACACCCTGAGCGTTGTAAAGACATAGCTCGACGCGCTCAGCTCGCGCGGAAAAAAGCGCGAAGTTCACCCCTTCGCCATCGAAATGAGAACCGAGACGAGTGGGGTCGCCGGCCTCTACGACGCGGGACCACTTGGGCTCGAATGACATGGAGTTCCCCTCTGGTTTTGGGTTCGCGTCCATAATTTACAGCCTCACGACCATGCCCCGGGCACTGGAAGCGCGACACGACCCGGAACCAATAACGCGCCGGCCAAATTATTGTTCCCTCGCGTAGGAGCTTTAGGCCACTGGGAACTTCCGGATCGGTAGGACGTTTCGCTTTCAGGAGTTCTGCGCAGCCCTGCCGGCTGCGCGTCGCCGCGTCCAAGAAAATAGAGGGAGAAGGCAATGAAAGATTCCCAAACCGAAAGCTCTGGTTCGCTGCCGTTTCCGTACGGGGCGTCGACTTCGGACGAAGAAATTCGCGCCGCGGTGCTGAACAGCATGCACTGGCATTCGGGGGTACCCCAGAATCGGATCAGGGTCGTGGTCGAAAACGGGAGCGTCTCGCTGATCGGTACGGTTGATCAGACGCTTGAACGCGAACTCGCGGAGACGCAGGCGCTTTCGGTGCCGGGAGTTGGCCAGGTCAACAACCTTATTGAAGTGAAGCCCGCTCAAGTCGGGTCCGGAGACAGACTCGCGGTAACAAACCGCGACGGAACAAATAAACGAGCCCAGGGTTGTCTCTGGGTGATCCACAAAGATCGACAAACTATAGGAGCGGCAGTATGTCTTCCACAACTGACAAGATCAAAGGCGCGACCAACGAGACCGTTGGCAAGGCGAAACAATCGGTCGGTAACGCCGTCGGCAGCGACAAGATGCAGGCTGAAGGCGCGGCTCAGGAGGCGAAAGGTTCCGCCCAGAAGGCCATGGGATCCGCCAAGGACGCTGTAAAGAACGTTATCGACAAGACCTAGTCGAGACACACGGCAGGATAGGGGCGCGCCGGGTAAGCTGGCGCGCGCCTCTCTGTCTGAGCAGGAACCAGCTCGACGGTCATCGTCGGGCTTTTTTTATTTCGAGGCGTCAGGCTGGCGGGCCGGCATCGGGCTGCGTCGCGGCAAGGATTTGTTGCAGCGGGGCTGTCAGCGTCCAGACTACGCCCGAAGGTTCGTATTGCGTATGCGACACGCCTCCCAGGCCGGACCCGGCCAGGGCATCCGTGACCCGCCACCCAAAACCACGACGGCTCGGCGAAACCACGACTGGCCCCCCGGACTCTTTCCATTCTATCGCAAAAGTCGACGCAGCCTCATCAACCCGCCAATCGATATCGATTTCGCCCTGGGTCGATAGAGCGCCATATTTGCACGCGTTGGTTGAGAGCTCGTGGATCGACATCCCGAGATTTTGGGCGGCAATCCGATTCAGTCGCAACGTGGGCCCGCGCAGCCGCAAGCGAACGCCGAACAGGTCGCGAAAATGCGCGAGCTGGCCCTCGAGAAGCGCAAGCAAGTCCGCGCCTTCTGGGCCGTTGGGCTGCATCAAATCGTAAGTCGCAGCAAGCGCCGCCACTCTATCCTGCAGACGCTCCACAAGAGTGCTGAGGGTCGCCGTGCGCGGCGGTTTGGCGGACCACCGACTGCACGATCGTCAGCAGATTCTTGGCGCGATGCGCGACTTCTTGCGAGAGCGTTTGAACCTGACGCTCGAGAAGTTTTCGCTCGCTGACGTCCCGAACGATTTTCGATGCGCCCGTCACCGCGCCGCTGGCGTCCAACAGCGGCGAAATGCTGACCGACACCTCCAGCGCCTTTCCGCTTTTCGCAATTCGCGTCGTCTCGAAATGGGCGATGCGCTCTCCGGCGGCAATCCGCGAGAGAATCATTTCCTCTTCGTGATAGCGATCCTCCGGAATGATTTTCAGGATCGACTGGCCAATCATCTCCTGCGCGGAATAGCCGAACAACCTTTCCGCCGAAGCGTTCCAACTCGTCACCACCCCAAGCAAGTTCTTCGTGACGATTGGGTCTTCAGACGTCGCGACGACCGCGGCTAGCAGTGTTCGCTGCTCTTCGGCGGAAAAATCGATGGGCAACACGAGCGAATACAAGGAAATCCACGCTAATTGTAAGAGTTATTCCTTCGCTACATAGGCCAAGCCTCGACCTATAGAAAGCCCCTCTAAAAATACGCTTCGCGAATCGCTTTGGGCAGGTTGCATCGCATTGCGTGCTAGCCGAGAATCAATCGAAGAGAGCGCAGCGGCCTCCGCGATCGGTGTTGGGAGGGTGTATTTGTCATCCTACCCTTGCCGCGCGCGGCCCGGATTCGCAGATTTTGAACAGGGTTGACGGCGGCCGCCGAGGCGATCAGACACGCGCGACAGATCAGGACCGCGCCGCATGACCGAGATCACCCCCTTGTTCAACTACGACACGTCCGTGCCCGGCGTCGAACGCGCGCGGCGCTGGATGGAGGATAAGGTCAGCGGCGGTTTTTTCGACCGTCTCCGCGTTCGCCCGCATCGAAGTCGATAATGGCCGGCTGGCGATCGCCTGCGACCTCGACATCGGCCACGCCAATTTCATCGGCCTCGTGCATGGCGGAGTGATTGCCGCGCTCGTTGACGTCGCCGGCGCGGGCGCCGCGATGACGTCAACCAACGCCGGCGAGTCCGTGCTGACGACCGATGTGAACCTGCGCCTGCTCGAGGCGACTCCGCTGGACGCAGGTCAACTGATTGCCGAGGGGCGCGTCACCTACCGCGCCAAGAAGCGGCTCGTGGTGGCCGTGGAGATCCGGCGCGCGGACGGCGTGGTTGTAGCGGAGGGGTCGGTGGGGGCGCTGGTGCGCGGGGGGTAGCTTTGTGAGTTGGCCCTTCTCCCCGCAAGCGGGGAGAAGGGGATAACCACGTAATTTCAGCTAAAAAACCTGATGCGTGAAGGCCGAATCGCTTCCGAGTGAGGGCAGTCCTCACGCGACCTCAAACAACCCCGCCGCGCCCATGCCGCCGCCGACGCACATCGACACCACGACATATTTGACGCCGCGGCGCTTGCCCTCGATCAGCGCGTGTCCAACCAGGCGCGCGCCGGTCATGCCGTAGGGATGGCCGACGGAGATGCCGCCGCCGTCGACGTTGTAGATCGCCGGGTCGATGCCGAGATGATCGCGGCAATACAGCACCTGGCAGGCGAACGCCTCATTGAGCTCCCAAAGGCCGATGTCGCTGACCTTGAGCCCGGCGTTCTTGAGCAGCTTCGGGATCGCGTAGATCGGGCCGATGCCCATTTCTTCCGGCGCGCAGCCCGCCACGGCCATGCCGCGGTAGATCCCGAGCGGCTGCAGGCCCCGGCGCTCCGCCGTGCGCGCATCCATCACGACCGCGGCGGAGGCGCCGTCGGAAAGCTGGCTGGCGTTGCCGGCGGTGATCACCCCGCCTTCGATGACCGGCTTCAGCGCGTGCAGACCCGCGAGCGTCGTATCGGCGCGCGGACCCTCGTCGCGTGAAAGCGTGACGTCCTTGTAGGAGACCTGCTTGGTCTCCTTGTCGACGACCGCCATCGACGCCTTGATCGGCACGATCTCCTTGTCGAACCGGCCTTCAGCCTGCCCGGCGGCGGTGCGGCGCTGCGATTCCAGGGCATAAGCGTCCTGCGCGTCGCGCGAGATCTGATAGTTGCGCGCGACGTTCTCGGCGGTCAGCAGCATCGGCATGTAGGCATGCTCGGCGTGGGCGATCACCGCCGGATCCTTCTCGCGCGACGACCACTCGAAATAGGGCGTCTGCACGGCCGAGATGTTCTCGCAGCCGCCGCCGACGGTGATGTCCATGCCGTCGAACGATCACCTGCTTGGCCGCGGTGGCGATCGCCATCAGCCCAGAGGCGCACTGGCGATCCATCGTCTGGCCGGCGACGCTGACCGGCAGGCCCGCGGCGAGGCTGGCGGTTCGCGCGACGTTGCCGCCCGCCGTTCCGGCGGCGAGCACGCAGCCGACGACCACGTCTTCGATTTCGCCGGCCTCGATGCCGGCGCGCGAGACCGCGTGCGAGATCGCGTGCGCCATCATGCGTCGGCGACTTGATGTTGTTGAGCGCGCCGCGATAGGCGCGGCCGATCGGGGTGCGGGCGGTGGAGACGATGACGGCGTCGCGCATGGGCTTTTCCTTGGGGCCTTGTTCTTGAAGTCGCTCTTTATGGCAGATCGCGGGTCCGCCGCCAAAGCCGACCTTTGGCCGACGTCGACCCATCAGCCCGGATGTGGACGCGCTCCGACCCTTGGTCTACGTCTTGCCCTACGATCGTGACGCAGCTGGACTGCGCCGGACAAGGCGGGGAGAAGCGCGTTAATGGCCATTCTGAACGTCGCCCCGCGGCCCGACGTGAGCGCGGAGGCGGAGAATGCAGCTAGATGGAGCGCTGCGCTCGCAGAACTCGCACAGCGCCGCGCCACAGCCGCTTTGGGCGGCTCGCAAAAGTCCCGCGAACGCCACGTCTCCGCGCGGCAAGCTGCTGGCGCGCGAGCGGGTCGCGGGACTGATCGATCCGAACTCGCCGTTCCTCGAAATCGGCGCCCTCGCCGCCTACGGCATGTACGAAGGCGACGTGCATGGGGCGGGGCTGGTCGCCGGCATCGGCCGCATCGAGGGCCGCGAAGCGATGGTGGTCGCCAACGACCCGACCATAAAGGGCGGCGCCTATTACCCGATGACCGTCAAGAAGCATCTGCGCGCGCAGGAGATCGCCCTCGAGAACAACTTGCCGTGCGTCTACCTCGTCGATTCCGGCGGCGCCAACCTGCCGCATCAGTCTGAAGTGTTTCCGGACCGCGAGCATTTCGGCCGCATCTTCTACAATCAGGCGCGGATGTCGTCGGCGGGGATCTCGCAGATCGCCGTCGTGATGGGCTCGTGCACGGCGGGCGGCGCCTATGTGCCGGCGATGTCGGACGAGACGATCATCGTGCAGAACCAGGGCACGATCTTTCTGGCCGGGCCGCCGCTGGTCAAGGCGGCGACGGGCGAGACGGTTTCGGCCGAAGACCTCGGCGGCGGCGATCTGCACACGCGAGTCTCCGGCGTCGCCGATCACCTCGCGCGCAACGACGGCCACGCTTTGGCGCTCGCGCGCCGCGCCGTCGGCAACCTCAATCGGAAGCCCAAGGCGGCGCTCGACACCATCGATCCGCGCGAGCCGCTCTATCCCGCCGCCGATCTCGAGCGTATCGCGCCGATGGATCTGCGCCGCCAGGTCGACGTGCGCGAAATCCTCGCGCGGCTGGTTGACGGCTCGGAGTTCGACGAGTTCAAGGCGCGCTATGGAACGACGCTGGTGACGGGTTTTGCGCGTCTGAACGGCATGCTGATCGGCATCATCGCCAACAACGGCGTGCTGTTCTCCGAGAGCGCGCTGAAGGGCGCGCATTTCATCGAGCTATGTGCGCAGCGCGGCGTGCCGCTTCTCTTCATGCAGAACATCTCCGGCTTCATGGTGGGGCAGCGTTATGAAGCCGGCGGCATCGCCAAGGATGGCGCCAAGCTCGTCACGGCTGTCGCCTGCGCGCGCGTGCCGAAGATCACGCTCGTGATCGGCGGCTCCTATGGCGCCGGCAATTACGGCATGTGCGGGCGCGCCTATAGCCCGCGGTTCCTGTTCATGTGGCCGAGCGCCCGCATCAGCGTGATGGGCGGCGAACAGGCGGCGAGCGTGCTCGCCACCATCCGCCGCGACGCGCTGGAGACGGCGGGAAAGAGTTGGTCGACCGCGGACGAGGAAGACTTCAAGGCGCCGATCCGCGAGCGCTACGAAAGCGAGGGTTCGCCCTATTTCGCGACCGCGCGTCTCTGGGACGACGGCGTGATCGCGCCGCGCGAAACGCGCCGGGTCCTGTCGCTCGCCTTCTCCGCCTGCCTCAATGCGCCGATCGAGCCGACCCGCTTCGGCGTGTTCCGGATGTGAGGAGCCACTGCCCATGACCTCGTCCTGAGCCTGTCGAAGGACGCTGCCGCTTGCACTGCACCGGTTCCGGCTGCGAGCATCCTTCGACAGGCTCAGGATGAGGGTGGATGCAGACCAGAATTTCCCGAAGCGTTGTTTAACTCAGGACCGCTGATGTTCGCCAATGTCGTCGTCGCCAACCGCGGCGAAATCGCTTGCCGGATCTTCCGCACCGCGCGGCGGCTCGGACTGCGCACGATCGCGCTGCACACGCCCGCTGATCGCGGCGCGCTGTTCACCCGCGAAGCCGACGTCGCGATCGAGATCGGCGAGGGCGCCGCAGGTTATCTCGACGCGGAAGCGATCCTCACGGCGGCCAAGCGCGCCGGCGCCGAATGTCTGCATCCCGGCTACGGCTTCCTCAGCGAGAACGCCGAGTTCGCCGAGCAATGCGCCGCGGCTGGCATCGTGTTCGTCGGGCCGCCGCCTGCGGCGATGCGCGCGATG
Organism: uncultured Pseudomonadota bacterium; assembly: GCA_963771455.1. Lineage (GTDB taxonomy): Bacteria > Pseudomonadota > Alphaproteobacteria > Rhizobiales > Beijerinckiaceae > Roseiarcus. Next base: position 45,783 of record CAVYTP010000011.1, on the reverse strand, counting down.
GGCCTGAAGAGCGCCGCCAAAGCCGCGATGGTGAAGGCGGGCGCGCCCGTCGTGCCCGGATATCACGGCGAGGAACAGGGCCCGGCGTTCCTCAGGCGCAAAGCCGAAGAGATCGGCTACCCCGTGCTGATCAAGGCGATCGCCGGCGGCGGCGGACGCGGCATGCGCCGCGTCGACGCGTCCGAGGCGTTCGACGCCGCGCTCGAAGTCGGCGCAACGCGAAGGAAAGTCCGCGTTCGGCGATGCGCGGGTGCTGATCGAGAAATACATCCTCTCGCCGCGCCATATCGAAGTGCAGGTATTTGGCGACAGCCACGGCGACGTCGTTCATCTGATGGAGCGCGATTGCTCGCTGCAGCGCCGCCATCAGAAGGTGATCGAGGAGACGCCGGCGCCCGGCCTGCCGGACGCGACGCGCGCGGCGATGTGCGCGGCCGCGGTGACGGCGGCGAAGGCGGTTGGATACGTCGGCGCCGGCACGGTCGAGTTCATCGTCGACGCGTCGCGCGGCCTCGGGCCCGACTGTTTCTATTTCCTCGAGATGAACACCCGGCTGCAGGTCGAGCATCCCGTCACCGAGGCGATCCTCGGGCTCGATCTCGTCGAGTGGCAGTTGCGCGTTGCGGCGGGCGAGACCGTTGCCGCTGAAACAGGACCAAATCCGCCATCGCGGCGCCGCCGTCGAAGCGCGGCTCTGCGCCGAAGACCCGGAGAATGGTTTTCTGCCGTCGCCCGGCCGCCTTGATCGCGCTGTCGTTCGGCGCGCGAGCCGAGGGCCTGCGCATCGACGCCGGCGTCGCCGAAGGGCGATTCGGTGACGCCGTTCTACGATTCCATGATCGCCAAGCTGATTGTTCACGCGCCGACCCGCGCCGAGGCGTTCGCCGGGCTCGACGCCGCTCTGCTCGGCTCGACCGTGATCGGGCCGAAGACCAACATTGCTTTCCTCTCCGCGCTGCTCAACGCGCCCGAGGTGAAGGCGGGAACGCACGACACCGGCTTCATCGACGCGCATCTCGAAAGCCTCGGCGCCGCGCCGCGTCCGCCCGAACCGAGCGCCGCGCTCGCGGCCGCCGCGGCTCTGTGGAACGCCCGCGTCGGCGGCAAGAGCGACGCTCGCGATCCCTGGTTGATCGACGATGCGTTCGAGCTCAGCGGCTCGCGGCGCACTGCCTTCGAGGCGCGCATCGACGGCAAGCCGGAGACGCTGGTTGTCGAGCAGAGCGCTGGCGGGACGAAGGTCGTATTCCGTGACGGCCGCGAGGAAGGGACGCGCGGCGACGCGCCGGTGGTGCGGTTGGTTGCAGGCGGCGCCTACGGGCTTGCGCGCGGTCGCCAATGTTTCGTCGAGCTGGTTGATCCGCTGTCGGCCCGCATCGAAGACGCCGCCGCGAGCGGCGAGATCGCCGCGCCGATGCACGGCCGCCTGATCGCGCTGTTCGTCGAAGAGGGCCAGGCCGTGAAGCAGGGCGCCCGGCTCGCCGTGGTCGAGGCGATGAAGATGGAGCACGCGCTGACGGCGCCGCACGATGGCGTGGTACGCGACCTCACAGCGAAGGCTGGGGACAGCGTACAGCAGGGTCAGAGGCTGCTGAGCGTAACGGCGGAGTAGGGGAGTAATCCTCTTCTCCCGCCTGCGGGAGAAGGTGGCGCGAAGCGCCGGATGAGGGCTCTTCGCGCATTGCGAGGGGCTCGACGCCAACCAAGGCCCTCATCCCCCCTTCGGGGACCTTCTCCCGTTAGCGAGACCTCTGCGAAAGTGACGTGAGGCTGTCGAGTGTCATATCAACTCGTGCTGGTCAGCGGAGTAAATCGCCGTGCCCCAGACCCAGCTTCATCGATGCGCTACTGCCGACCGGGTTTGGTCGGAACGAAATACTCGAGCGGATTGCCGCGCTGATCGATTGGAGCCGGCTCGAGGCGCTGGTGAAAGCTGTTCGGCCAGGCGATGAGGGGCGGCCGCCTTTATGAGCCGTATCTGGCTCATGTTCAGGGCGCTGCTGTTGCAGCAATGGTACGGAGCTATCTGATCCCGGCCTTGAAGAGACGCTGCTGGATCGGGTTTCGTTTCAACGCTTCTGTGGGTTTGCGCTTCGATGCGGCGACGCCTGACGAGACGACGATTTGTCGTTTCCGCAACGCTTTGAAGGACGAGGGGCTTGGCGAGGCGCTGTTTGCCGAGGTTCTGCCGGCAATTGGACAGGGCCGGCTTCATCGTCAAGACAGGCACGTTGATCGACGCCACGCTGGTTCGCAGTTCGGCGCGCACGCCGCCCTCGGGTTCGACGCCCCAGGGTCAGGAGAGCCGGCGGCGTCCGATCCCGACGCGAACTGGACGCGTGAAGGCGGCAATGGCAGCTTTTTTTGGCTACAAGGCTCACGTGGCGTCGACCAGGGGTCGGGGCTGGTGCGAAGCCGCCTGCTGACGCCCGCCAAAGTGTACGAAAGCGAAGTGGCCGACAGTCTGATCGTTGGCGATGAAAAGGCGGTCTACGCGGACAAGGCCTATGAGAAGAAGGCGCGCCGCGACGCCTTGAAAGCGCGCGGCGTGAAGGACCGCATTCAGCATCGGCGCAACAAACATCAGAAGGTGCTGCCGCACTGGCAGAAGGTGCGCAATCAATTGATCAGGCGCATCCGGGGCGCTGTGGAGAGGACGTTCTCAGTTCTCAAGCGCCGATACGGCTGGGATCGGGCGCGCTACGGCGGCCTCAAAGCCAACGCCTTCCACCTCGACCTTAGCCTCATAGCCTTCAACCTGCGGACGGCCGCGGCGAAGGCCGCCTAACCCATGGCCGAGGCCACCCGGGCGCCACGTGGCGCCCGGAAGCCCCCCAAGACCAACGAAATCGACCTACGAAATGACCTACGAAATGACACCGAGGCGTCCTCCTCGAAGGCTCCTGAATGAGCAATTCGCACCAAGGTCCGAAATCGGCGACTTATTCAGAGGTCTCGTTAACGGGAGAAGGGACCAGCCTCGACGCCCCTTCGTAAAAATGCGAGGCTGGCCGCAACACACATCAGGAGGACGCCGGGGTGAAGAGCTACCAGATCATCGATTTCGGCCGTCCGCTCCAGGAAACGAACCTCGCCGATCCCGAGCCGACCGGACATGAGGTCGTCGTCGCCGTCGAGGCGGCGGGCGTCTGCCATTCCGATCTGCACATCTGGGAGGGCGGCTACGATCTCGGCCACGGCAAGAAGCTGATGCTGAAGGATCGCGGCATTCCGTTGCCGCTGACGCTCGGCCACGAGACGGCCGGCGAGATCATCGACGATCGGCTCCAAGGTGACGGATCGCAAAGTCGGCGAGTCGGTGCTCGTCTATCCCTGGATCGGCTGCGGCGAGTGCCGCGTCTGCCGCGACGGTCTCGAGAACCTTTGCATGAAGCCGCGCTGTCTCGGCGTACATTGCGATGGCGGCTATGCCGAACAGATCGTCGTGCCGAATTCCAAATACCTGCTGCCGCTGGAAGGGCTCGATCCGGTGGCCATCGCGCCGTACGCCTGCTCCGGCGTCACCACCTATTCGGCGCTGAAGAAATTCGGCGACACGATCAAGGACGAGCTCGTCCTGATCATCGGCGCGGGCGGCCTTGGCCTGATGTGCGTGACGATCCTGAAGGCGATGGGCGGCAAGGGCGCGGTCGTGGTCGACATCGACGAACAGCGCCGCGCGGCCGCTTTGGCCGCCGGCGCCGTCGCTGCAGTGGACGGCTCTGCGCCGGATGCGCTGGCGCGAGTCGTCACCGCGCTCGGCGGCCCGTGCTGGGCGGCGATCGACCTCGTCGGTAGTCCGCAGACGGCGGCGCTCGGCTTCGATGCGCTCGCCAAGGGCGGCAAGTTCGTGATGGTGGGATTGTTCGGCGGCGCGGCGCCGTGGTCGCTGCCGCTGATCCCGATGAAGGCGGCGGCGATCCTCGGCAGCTACACCGGCAGCCTCGGCGAGACCCAGGAGTTGCTCGCGCTGGTGCGGACCGGCGCGATCCCCAAAATCCCGATCCACACTAGGCCGCTAAACGATGCGACCGAAACGCTGGAGGATCTGAAGGCCGGCCGCATCGTTGGCCGGGTTGTGCTGACGCCCTGAGCGGATTACTTCGCCGCCGTCTGCTGCGCAGGCGGCAGATCGCCGCGGCCGTTGAGCGCGCCAGGCGCCCAATACAGGCCGGGCTTCATGGCGTAGAACAGATGCGCGCCGATCCGCTCCACGCGGCGCAGCGAGGGCGCCCAGAACGGATTGACGTAGTTGGCGTGATAGTTGACCGCGTCGGCGAGTTTTGCGTCGTAGCTGGCGCCCTTCACCACTTCGTCGGCGATGCGGGTCGCGACCGCCCAGGCGCCTGGCTCCACGATGCGCAGCGACTTGCCTTCGCAGGCGAACGAGAACTGACAGGCGAACGGTCGGTTGGCGTCCTGATAGACGACGCCGCAGACGCTGGTCGGGAAGATGCCGCTGCGCACCCGGTTGAGCACGACCTGCGCGACGCCCGCTTGACCGGCCTCGGGCTCGCTGCGCGACTCGAAATAGATCGCCTCGGCAAGGCAACGCATTTGCCGCGTGACGTCCTTGGGATCGATCAGCGACGCGTAATTGGGCTTGCCGGGATTGTCGAGCACATGGATGACCGCCGGCTGCACGGCAGTGACGGCGGCGGGCGCGGCGGACCGATCCGGCCGCCGCGCGTCGTCGCGACCAGCACCTTGATGTCGCTTGGCCGAGGCGTCGACGAATTGAGCGCGAGGCCGAGCGGAATGGAGGGCGTCGACGCCGTCGCCATAGGCGATCGCCGGCGGCGCTGCGGCTTGCGGCGTCTCTGATGCGGCGGGGCTGCGTCCGGCCTCCGGCCAGTCGATTTCGGCTCGCGGAGCAGGCTGCCTAGTTCGGCGTGCGCCGCGCGCCTCGTAGCTCGGACGCAGCGCAATGAAGGGATCGCCCTTGGCTGTGCCGGTTGATTTGCGGCAGCGCGCTGCGCTGCGGCTTGAAATCAGTCTTGGGGTCGATTTCGTCGGGCACTTCGCTGAGATCGTCGATCGATCCCACCGTGTATCTCGCCGAAATCAGGCCGGGAACCCGGCCGCTCGCGCCGTAAAAGGCCGAATTGAAATGCGAGACGCCCGGCGCCTCTGACGGATCTTGGTCGGCCTGCGCAGTGATCGAGACGAGGAAGCCCAGCGCGATCGCCCAAGGCGCAACGACAGAACCCGCCCAGGCTATACGCGATCGACCCATACGCCCCTGCGCGCGTTTCGCACCGGCCGCCAACGAACAGGCGGATCGGTTGTATTTTCGGAGTCGGATTATGTGTGGCTTAAGGTTGCCCACAGGTTACAGCGCGGCCGGCTGGCATGTCCCGCAATGGGGCGCCTCATATTAACTTGGCCACGGCGCTAACCGTCTTGACCGGACATCCCGGCCAGGACGGCGGCAGTCGTGGAATTTGCCCAATTCGCCGACATGATTTCGCGCAAAGACGCCAGCCACCGGAGCGGCTATACTGGAAAGGATAGAAGCAAGGCGGCGCCGATGCACGAGATGTCGCTGACCGAAAGCGTGGTGGAGATTGCGCTAGAGGAAACCCGCAAGGCGGGCGCGAGCCGCGTTCGTCGAATCCGGCTCGACATCGGGGTGCTGAGCGCTGTCGAGCCTGAGGCGATGCGCTTCTGCTTTGCGGCGGCATCCGCAGGCACCGCAGCCGAAGGCGCGGAACTGACGATCGACAGTGTGCCGGGCGCCGGCTGGTGCGACGATTGCGCGACCACTGTCGCGCTCGATGAACGCTATCGGTCCGTGTCCCCGTTGCGACGGTTTTCGGGTGCGGATGACGGCCGGCGGCGAGATGAAGATACGCGAACTGGAGGTTGCCTGATGTGCAGCGTATGCGGATGCGGGGACGCTAAGGTCGAGCATCGCCACGATCATCAGGGCCTCGCCGATTTCGGCGCCGGCGCGGCGCGCGTCCATGTGCCGGGCCTGAGCCAGGAGCGCATCATCAAGATCGAGCGCGGCATTCTCTCCAAGAACGACCGGCTGGCGCGCGACAACCGGCGCGCGTTCGCGGCGCGCGGCGTGTTCGCGCTCAACCTCGTCTCAAGCCCCGGTTCAGGCAAGACCTCGCTGCTCGTCAAGACGATCGAACAGCTCAGGGGCCGCGAGGAAGTCGCCGTCATCGAGGGCGATCAGCAGACCTCCAACGACGCCGAGCGCATTCGCGCCGCCGGCGCGCCGGCGCTGCAGATCAACACCGGCAAGGGCTGTCACCTCGACGCGCATATGGTGGGACACGCGTTCGAAAAGCTTGAGAGTCGCGCCGGGCGCCGTGCTGTTCATCGAGAACGTCGGCAATCTGGTCTGCCCCGCCGCCTTCGATCTTGGCGAGGCGAAGCGCGTCGTCGTGCTGTCGGTGACCGAAGGCGAAGACAAGCCGCTCAAATATCCGGACATGTTCGCGTCCGCCGATCTGATGCTGATCAACAAGAGCGACCTGCTGCCCTATGTCGATTTCGACGTGAGCAAGTGCCTGGCGTTCGCAAAGCGCGGTCAATCCGCGGCTGCGCTCGATGATGGTCTCGGCGCGCAGCGGCGAAGGGCTCGACGGATTCGTCGCCTGGATCGAAAGCCATGCCGCCGAGCGCGCGCTCGGCGTCGGAACCTGATTGATGCTCGCCGCGACGCTCGCGCCTCTCCGTCTGCGCGTGCGCGTGCGCGGCGCCGTGCAGGGCGTCGGCTTCCGTCCGTTCGCGTTCCGGCTCGCCGACGAGCTGGGCCTGTCGGGCTTCGTGCGCAACGACGGCGAGGGGGTGCTCATCGAGGTCGAGGGCGAGCGACGCCGCGGATTTCGTGCGCCGGCTGGAAGGCGAGGCGCCGCCGCTGGCGCGGATCGACGCGATCGAGGCCGTAGGCTGCGCGCCTACGAGGCGAAACGCGCTTCGCCATTGAAACGACTCGCGCCGGGGCGGTCCAGACCCGGATCGGCGCCGACGCCGCGGTTTGCGAAGACTGTCTGCAGGAGTTGTTTGACCCTGCGAGCCGCTTTCACCTCTATCCGCTCGTCAATTGCACGCATTGCGGTCCGCGCTACACGCTGACCCGGTCGCTGCCCTACGATCGCGCCAACACGACGATGGCGCCGTTTCCGATGTGCGGGGATTGCGCCCGGGACTACGCCGACCCCGGCAACCGCCGGTTCCACGCCGAGCCGATCGCCTGCCCGCGCTGCGGCCCCAACCTGGATGCGCCGGTCGCCGCCGCCGCTCAGCTTGATCGCCGAAGGCGGCATCGTCGCGTTGAAGGGCGTCGGCGGCTTCCATCTGTTCTGCGACGCGCGCAACGAGGCGGCGGTGGCCCGGCTGCGCGCGCGCAAGCGTCGCGAGACAAAGCCATTTGCCGTGATGGTTTTGAACATCGCGAGCGCGGCGCGGCTCGCTGAACTCGGCGAGGATCAGCGCCGCCTGCTGATGCATCCGCTCCGCGCCGATCGTGCTGCTGCGGGGCGGGAGCGGCCTGGCGCCCAGCGTCGCGCCCCGCTTGAACGCGATCGGCGTGATGCTGCCCTATACGCCGCTGCACTGGTTGATGCTTGCACGCGCTGGCGGGCTCGCCGGATTTCGCCGCGTGGCGCGCCGCGCCCTCAGACATCGCGCTGGTCGCGACCAGCGCCAATCTCGGCGGCGAGCCGCTGATCGCTGACAACGAGGAGGCGCGCGCAAAGCTTGCCGGCGATCGCCGATCTCGTGGTCGCTCACGAGCGCGCAGATCGTACGCGCGCGCCGACGATTCCGTGCTGCGCATAGTCGATGGCGCGCCCGCCTTTCTGCGCCGCGCGCGCGGCTTCGTTCCCGACCCCATCGATCTCGGCGCGGACGGTCCGTGCGTGCTGGCCGCAAGGCGGCGATCTCAAGAACACGGTCACCGTCACGCGCGGTCGCGAGGCGTTCGTCTCGCGCTCACATCGGCGACCTCGACAACCGCGCGACGATCCGCTTTCGCGAGGAGACGAACACAGCGGCTTGATCGCGCTGCTCGGCGTCGCAGCCCGAGATCGTCGTCTGCGACCTGCATCCCGATTTCGTCTCGACCCGCTCGGCGCGAAGATTGCGGCCTGCCGATCGTGCGCGTGCAGCATCACGTCGCGCATGTCGCCGCGACCGCCGCCGAGCGCGGCTGGCGCGAAGGCGTGCTCGGCGTCGCGCTCGACGGGCAGGGCTACGGCGCCGACGGCGCGCCCTGGGGCGGCGAATTGCTGACGCTCGACGGCGCCGAATTGGCGCCGCGTCGGGCGCCTCGTCGCCGCTCGCGCTTGCCCGGCGGCGACCGTGCGGCGCGCGAGCCGTGGCGGATGGGCGTCGCGATGCTCGCCAGGCTCGGGCCTCGCTGCACGAGGCGGCGCGGCTGTTCCCGGAAATCGCCGAGGCGCCGCGTCTCGCCGACGCTTTGAGGCGCGGCGCGCGCGCGCCGCTGACGACGAGCCTCGGGCGGCTGTTCGACGCCGTCGCGGCGCTTTCCGGAGTCTGTCTGCGCCAGCAATACGAGGGTCAGGCGGCGATGGAGCTGGAGGCGCTGGTCATGGCGCCGCTGACAGGCCGAAGCTGGCGACTGGCGGCTCGAGGACGGCGTGCTCGACCTCTCGCCATTCGCCGGCGCGCCTGATCGCCGAGCGGCTTGGTCCGCGCGACGCCGCCGAGGGTTTTCACGCCGCGCTGATCGCCGGCGCCGCCGCCTGGATCGCGCAGGCGGCGCGCGCGCGAACGTCGGTCGCGCATCGCGCTCGGCGGCGGATGTCTGATGAACCGCGTGCTGACCGAAGGGCTTGTCGCCAAGCTCCGCAACGACGGGCTTCGAGGTCGCCATTCCTCGTCGCGTCCCCGCCAACGACGGCGGATTGTCGTTCGGACAGGCGGCGTTCGCCCTGAACGCCCTGCGCTGAGGAGCTAACAACCATGTGTCTCGCAATCCCCGTCCGCATCGTCGAAATCCTGCCCGACGAAATGGCCAAGGTGAGCCTCGACGGCGTCGTCAAGACGGTGTCGACCGCGCTGATCGAGGACCCGGAGATCGGCGACTATGTCGTGCTGCATGTCGGCTACGCGCTCGCCAAGATCGACCCCGAGGAGGCCGAGCGCACGCTCGAAATGCTGAGAGAAGCGGGAGCCGCGGCATGAAATATGTCGACGAATATCGCGACGGCGCGCTCGCCGAAAAGCATCGCCGCGACGATCGCGCGCGAGGCGCGCGCCGATCGAACATATCGCCTGATGGAATTCTGCGGCGGCCACACCCACGCGATCTCGCGCTACGGCCTCGAAGACCTGCTGCCGCCCTCGGTGCGCATGATCCACGGGCCCGGCTGCCCGGTCTGCGTGCTGCCGATGGCGCGCATCGATCTCGGCATTTTGTGCGCACGCATGCCGGGCGTGACGATCTGCGTCTACGGCGATCTGATGCGCGTGCCCGGCTCGAACGGCGCCAGCTTCATGAAGGCCAAGGCCGAAGGCGCCGACGTGCGGATGGTCTATTCGACGCTCGACGCGATCCGCATCGCCGAGCGTGAACCGCACCGCGAAGTCGTATTCTTCGCGATCGGCTTCGAGACCACCACGCCGCCGACCGCGCTCGCCTTGCGCGCGGCGCGGAAGAAAGGCTTGAAGAACTTCTCGGTCATCTGCAATCACGTGCTGACGCCGTCGGCGATGACCGCGATCCTGGAGATCGGGCGACGAAGCGGGCGTGCTGGTCGAGGGCTTCGTTGGCCCCGCCCATGTCAGCACGATCATCGGCACGGCGCCCTATGAGAGTGTTCGCGAGCCACTATCGCAAGCCTGTCGTGATCGCCGGCTTCGAGCCGCTCGACGTCGCGCAGGCGATCCTGATGCTGGTGCGCCAGATCAACGAGGGCCGCTCGGAAGTCGAGAACGAATATATCCGCGCCGTCACGCGCGACGGCAATGCGCGCGCACAGGCCGAAGTCGCGGAGGTGTTTGAGCTGCGCGACAGTTTCGAGTGGCGCGGCCTGGGCTTCCTGCCTGACAGCGCGCTGAAGCTGAAGGACTCCTGGTCGGATTTCGACGCAGAGCGGCGGTTCGGGCTCGTCGAGGCGCCGCGCCAAGGACAATCCGGCCTGCGAGTGCGGCGCGATCCTGCGCGGCATGAAGGCGCCGCGCGAGTGCCGATTGTTTGGCACGGTCTGCACGCCCGAGACGCCGATGGGCTCCTGCATGGTTTCGCCCGAAGGCGCCTGCTCCGCGCACTGGACCTACGGCCGGTTCCGCGAGGGACAGCGCCGCGTCGTCAAGCAAGTGGCATGAGCGCGAGACAGCCGGCGCGTCGCAAACTCGATCTGCACGAACGGCCGCGTCGATCTCTCGCATGGCGCCGGCGGCCGCGCGATGGGACGCCTGATCGAGGACATCTTCCACGCCGCGTTCGACAACGATTGGCTGCGCGCCGGCAACGATCAATCCGCGTTCGAGGTCGGCGCTGGCCGCATGGTGATGACGACTGATGGCTACGTCGTCTCGCCGCTCTTTTTCCCCGGCGGCGATATCGGCTCGCTCGCGGTGCATGGCACGATCAACGACGTCGCGATGGCCGGCGCGCGCCCGCTCTATCTGTCAGCAGGCTTCATCATCGAGGAAGGTTTTCCGCTCGGCGATCTGCAGCGCATCGCCGAAAGCATGGGCGAGGCGTCGCGCGCGGCGGGCGTTCCGATCATCACCGGCGACACGAAAGTGGTCGAGCGCGGCAAAGCCGACGGCGTGTTCATCACGACGACGGGCGTCGGCGTCGCGCCGCCGGGCCTTCGACTGTCGAGTGACCGCGTGCGGCCCGGCGACGTGGTGCTGCTCTCGGGAACCATCGGCGATCATGGCGTCGCAGTGATGTCGAAGCGCGAAAACCTCGAATTCGAAACCGAGATCCTGTCCGACAGCGCCGCATTGCACGGACTTGGTTGCAGACATGGTCGCGGCTGCGGGCGCGCATCTGCAGGGTGATGCGCGACCCTACGCGCGGCGGCCTCGCCGCCGTCGTCAACGAAATCGCCCATGCGTCAAACGTCGGTTTCTCGCTGGAGGAGGCCGCGATTCCGGTGCGCGCGGAGGTCGCAGCGGCCTGCGAGTTTCTGGGTCTCGATCCGCTCAATGTCGCCAACGAGGGCAAGCTCGTCGCGATCTGCGCGCCGGAGGCGGCAGGGGCTTTGCTCGCCGTCATGAAGGCGCATCCGCTTGGGTCGCGACGCGGCGATCATCGGCCGCGCCGTCGAAGACGAGAACCGCTTTGTTGAAATGCGCACCGCATTCGGCGGCGGCCGGATCGTCGATTGGTTGGCGGGCGAGCAACTGCCGCGTATTTGTTGAGGAAGCGCGTCAGCAACCACCCGCACCCCAACCCTCTCCCGTAAACGGGAGAGGGGGCGCTACCCTTCTCCCGCTTGCGGGAGAAGGTGGCGCGAAGCGCCGGATGAGGGCGGGCCGACACATTCCTCCTGTCCGCAAAATCGTCTACAATACCCCCCATGCCGAAACCCTCCTATCTCGACCCCCGCAATGGCGAACTCTATCCGCTGGACATCCCGCGCTGGCGATCAGATAGCGGGGGTCCACTGTTGTTGACGCCGCTGCCGGGCATCGGCCGCGATGACATCGCGTTGGGCACTCGATCCCTGTGGCGCTACCGCGCCGCGCTGCCGGCTGAGATCGCCGCCCAGATCACGATGGGCGAGGGCTGCACGCCGCTGGTTGAGCGCGCTTGGGGCGAGTTGCGGCCGCTGTTCAAGCTGGAATGGTTCAGCCCGACAGGAAGCTTCAAAGATCGCGGCGCCTCTGTCATGCTGTCGTTCCTGCGCGGGCTCGGCATCGACGCGGTGCTCGAGGACAGTTCGGGCAACGGCGGCTCAGCAATTGCCGGCTATGGCGCTGCAGGCGGGATGCGGGTCAAGATACTGGCGCCCGCTTCGACTTCGCCGGGCAAGATCGCCCAGGCGCGCGCCTATGGCGCCGAGGTGCAGCTTGTTGATGGCCCGCGCGAAAACTCGGAGACCGAGGCGATCCGCCAATCCGGCCAAACGTTCTACGCGAGCCACAATTGGCAGCCATTCTTCCTACAGGGCACGAAGACGCTGGCCTATGAGCTGTGGGAAGATCTGGGCTTCCGCGCGCCCGACAACATTGTCGTTCCGGTTGGCGCGGGGAGCTTGCTGCTCGGCTGCTATTTCGGGTTCGCCGAGTTGATGGCTTCCGGTCAGATCGCGCGCTTGCCGCGCCTGTTCGCGGCGCAGCCGCTGAACTGCTCGCCGGTCGAAGCGAGCTTTGCGGCGGGCGTCGACACGCCCGTCGAGCGTGAGGTCGCCAAGACGATCGCCGAGGGCACGGCAATCCGCCGCCCGTTGCGGCTTGCCGAAATGATCCGGGCTTTGAGAGAGAGCGGCGGCGGCGCGGTCGCGATCCCCGAGGACGAGATTGTCACGGCGCTGCGGCGACTTGCAGAGGGCGGCCTGTTCGTCGAACCGACCTCGGCGACGGCGGCGGCTGCGCTCGATCGTCTGCAGAGCTCGGGCGCGATCGCCGCTTCGGAGACGACCGTCATCGTGCTGAGCGGCTCCGGATTGAAAGCGGCTTCGACCGTCGCCGACCTGATTTCTGGCGGATGACCCAGATCCTGAGCTAGCCCCTCATCCTGAACTTGTCGAAGGACGCACCGCCGCCACTTCAAGAGCGCGCTTGGGCTCGTCGGGCCGTCATGTCCTTCGACAAGCTCAGGACGAGGCTGTAAGCTCAGGACGAGGTCGGGGCTCTATGTCACGAGCTGCGCTTCAATCGCCGCTTTATCAACTACCGACCAGACATCAATAATCTTCCCGGCCTCGAATTTGTAGAAAACGTTCTCGGCAAATGACACTTTGCGGCCATTGACGGGCAAGCCGAGAAACCTTCCAACCGGCGTACAATCGAACTGCAGACGGCTCGCGATGTATGGCGGGTCGCAGATCAACAACGCGATGTTGAAGCGAAGGTCGGGAATCTCGCGAAAATCATTTTCCAACATCGCGCGATAGCCAGCCAGCCCGAACTTACGGCCGTTGTGGCGGGCTTCGTCGTGTACAAACTCCCCCAGCATCGACCATTCCTGCCTGTTGAGGCAGTCGATGTAGCCGCGATAGCGAGTTGTAAGGGGGGCATCGGTCAAGTTGATGGCTCCAGAGCCTTATTGTCGTCACACCCTCGTCCTGAGCTTACCGAAGGACGTCAACCAAACGTCCTTCGACAAGCTCAGGCCGAGGGTGACACGCTCAGGACGGGGGCGGCGGCCTGCTCCTAATAGTGGGCGTGACAACCGAACTGGCGAGTTTCTACGTACGTGTTTGTCGTGCCCGCTTTCTTCTCGATGCTCAGGGTGAACATGTCGGTCTCGGGGTAGCCGTCCCGCTCGTAGGATATGCGCCAGGCGCCTCGCTGCTTGGCCTCCGCGGCGAGCCGGTCGCAGTCCGCCTTGCTGTGGCCTTGCAGGCAATAGGCGAACACCTCGTCGCAATAGGGCAGGTCGAAGATGGTCTGCCCCCCGTTCGGCCGCGCGAGCGCCGGGGTGGCCGACGCGAGGCAGAGGCTAACGATCAGGAACTTGCGCATCTGGCTCCGCCTTGCCGCGACAGGCCGCCAGATAAATCGGTTATGCGGCGCGCGTCCAGCGCACCCTTGGGTTTATGTCGTCACCTCGCCGCGCGGCAGATGGCGCCGAGTTCATCCATCCCGAAGCCGTAGGCGTGATGGCCGTTGAGACAGCAATCGGGCAGCACCAGGAACGCGAACGCCAGCGTCAAGGCGGCCCACAGAGCAGGGCGCGGCGCGTTGACGCCGGTCGGGCGCGTGAGGAGGGCGTTCATGTCGAGGCTCCGATGGGGGCTTGGCTGCAGCTTCCGTACGGTCGGCGGCGCGACGGACGGCGATCAATTCTGCGACAATCGAAAGCGCGATCTCCTCTGACGTGATCGCGGAGATGTCGAGCCCGGCCGGCGCCTTGATCCTGGCGAGCGCGTCCTGCGGGAGCGCCGTCGCGCGCAAGTTCGCGGCGCAATGTCTCGGCTTTGCGCCTCGAACCCACGAAAGCGACGTAGCGCGCCGACATGGCAGCGGCGGCCTTCAACGCGGCGCGGTCGCCGGCGCCCTGCGTCGAGACGACGACGAATGCGCGCTCGCCTGCGGCGGGCGGAGGCGCGACGCCCTCCAGCCGGCGCAGCCCCTCGGGGAAGCGGCCGAGATCGGCGGGCGCCGCCGCGACGACGACGTCGAAGCCGAAGGTCGGCGCGAGCTTGGCGATTTCGACCGCGACCGGCGAAGCGCCGAGAATCAACAACTTCGGCAGTGGCAGCACCGGCTCGACGAAAATATCCATCGTGCCCTGGCTCGGGCAGGCATTGTTGGCGAACAGAACACCGCCGCGATCCTCGCCGGGCGTCACGCCGAGTTCGTCGAGGCCGTCCTTCGGCGCGATCGAAACGAGGCGCGCCCGACCGTCGGCGAGGCATTGCTTGGCGGTCTTGATGACGGCGGCGCGCGCGCAGCCGCCGCCGATCCAGCCTTCCTCGATCGTCCCGTCGGGCGCGATCAGCGCCTTGGCGCCCGCCTTTGCGGCGGTGACGGAGACGGTGCGCACGACGGTGGCGATCGCGAAGGCCTCGCCGTGGGCCTGCCGCTGCGCGGCGCGTTCCAGAAGACCCATTTCAGATCCTCGCGAGATAGGGTTCGAGCGCGGCGAGGCTAGCCAGATCGTGGGCCGGCGCGAACAGGTCGACAAAGGGCAAAGCGGCCCGCAGGCCGCGCGCGACGGGTTCAAATCCCTCGCGGCCGGTTAGCGGATCGAGCCAAACGATGCGGCGGCAGCGACGGCGCAATTCGCGCATCGCCGAGGCGAGCCGCTCAGGTTCTCCCGTGTCGTAGCCGTCGGAGAAGATCATCACGCAGGTGCGCGAATGGATCGCGCGCTTGGCGTGCAGACGGTTGAACTCGCTCAGGCACTCGCCAATCTTGGTGCCGCCGCCGACGCCCGCCGCCATCAGCGAGAGCCGGTCGAGCGCACGCTGCGGATGGCGCTCCGTCAGCGCCGAACTGACATGGGCGAGGCGGGTGTGAAAAAGGAACGCTTCGGACTCGCGAAACGTCTGCGCGACCGCGTGCAGGAAGCGCGTGAACACGGAGATATAGAGCTCCATCGAGCCGGAAGCGTCGAGCAGGGCGACCAGCCGCAGCGGCTTTGGCTTGCGCTGCCGGAAGCGCAGGTCGAACGGCTCGCCGCCGTGCGCGACGGAACGGCGGATGGTCTGGCGGAGATCAAGGCGGCGGCCATGACGGCGCGCCCGCTCGCGCCGGGTCAGCCGAGCCCGCATCGCGCGCGCCAGCGCCTCGGCGAGTTCGAGCGCCTGCTGGCGCTCCGTCTCGCCGGTCAGCTTGGCGAAATCCTTGCGCGACAGCGCGTCGTGGCGAGAGGCGCCGCGCTCGCGGCCCTGTCCGTCGGCCTCGCCGCCGATGTCTGCGTCTACGGCCGTGCGCTCCGGCAGCGAAGGCGACCCGAGGCCGCCGGGGCCGGCCTCGAAGCGGCGCGCGGCCTGCGCCCCCTCGCCGCTAGCCGTGACTTTTGCTGTGCGCTTGGCGCCGCGGCCGCGCCAGAACGCGTCGAAAAGCTCGTCGAAGCGGAGGAATTCGGCGCGATTGCTGGCAAACAAGGCGCGCAGCGAGCCGCGCAGGCGCTCGGGCGTGTCGGCGACAGGCGTCGCCAGCAACCGCGCCGCGTCAAGAGTTTCCGCACGCCCGACCGCAAAGCCCGCGCCGCGCAAAGTCGCGGCAAAGCCCGCCACTCTGCGGCTCAGCGCCTCGCCAATTTCCGCGCGCGGGCTCATGCGGCTTTGCCTGCGAGGCGCGCGGTCACCTCGGGCGTGATGCGCTGCCGGTCTTCGTGCGTCTTTAGGAGCGCGATCAGCGTCGCGTGGACGATTTCGGGCTCGGCGGCGAGGTCGTGGACGCCGAGACCGGCGAGCGTCGCCGCCCAGTCCAGCGTCTCCGCGACGCCGGGCGTCTTGCGAAGTTCTTCCTTGCGGATGTGCGAAATCATCCGCGCGACCTGTAGAGCGAACGACGTGTCGATCCCGGGTAGCCTGCTGCGCAGGATCGCCGCTTCGCGATCGACCTCGGGGAAGTCGAGATAATGGTAAAGGCAGCGCCGTCGCAGCGCGTCAGAGAGCTCGCGCGTTCCATTCGAGGTGAGCACTACGCGCGGGATCGACGTCGCCTTGATGGTCCCGAACTCGGGGATCGACACCTGATAGTCGGACAACAACTCGAGCAGGAATGCCTCGAACTCTTCGTCGGCGCGATCGACCTCATCAATCAGCAACACCGGCGAGACGGGGCGACGGATCGCGGCGAGCAGGGGCCGCTCGAGCAGATAGGCTTCGGAGAAGATCCGCGCCTCGATCGCCTCGGCGCTGTCGCCGGAAATCTCGCGCGTCTTGATGGCGATCAACTGGCGCTGATAGTTCCACTCATAGAGCGCCGAGCTGGCGTCGAGGCCCTCGTAGCATTGCATGCGGATCAACTCGGCGCCGTGCAGTTCAGCCAGCGCCTTGGCGATTTCCGTCTTGCCGACCCCGGCTTCGCCTTCCACCAGCAACGGCCGCTTCAGATGATCCATCATCCACAACGCCGTCGCCAGCTCGCGGTCGGCGATATAGCCGACCTCGGCGAGCTTCGCGGCGATGGCCTCGCGGGGGATCGGGGTGGTCATTTCGTCACTGCCGTTCCCTTCTCCCGCAGGCGGGAGAAGGTGGCGCGAAGCGCTGGATGAGGGCGGCGTCCTGTCCCGGTGCGACCCCTCATCCCCCCTTCGGGGACCTTCTCCCGCAAGGGGAGAAGGGGCCAACCGGTGAGAGCCTTCTCCCCTTGCGGGAGAAGGGGCCAATGCCCAGCTTCGCTACGCATGCAGCCCCAGCTTTTCCGCCGCCAGCCACGTGCGATACGCGTCATGCGGCATCGGGATGTGGGTGCTGCCGAGGAACTTGAAGGCGTCGTTGACGGCGTTGGCGAAGCAGGGAACCGAGCCGACGTTGGGGCTTTCGCCGACGCCCTTGGCGCCGATCGGATGATGCGGCGAAGGCGTCACCGTGTAGTCGGTCTCCCAATGCGGGGTCTCGACGGCGGTCGGCAGGAAATAGTCCATCAGCGACGCGCCTTTGACGTTGCCCATCTCGTCGTAGACGATCTCCTGGCCCATCGCGATGCCGTAGCCTTCCGTCAAGCCGCCGTGCACCTGGCCCTCGATGATCATCGGGTTGATGCGGGTGCCGCAATCGTCGAGCGCATAGAAGCGGCGGACCTTATGCGTGCCGGTGTCGACGTCGATGTCCATCACGCAGATATACGCGCCGAACGGATAGGTCATGTTGGGCGGATCGTAGTAGCTCACAGCTTCGAGGCCCGGCTCCATGCCCGGCGGCACCTTGTTGTAGGCGGCCCAGGCGATCTGGCTCATCGTCTTGAACGCTTCCGGGTTGCCCTTGACGCGGAACCGGTCGATGTCGAACTCGACGTCGCCCTCATGCACTTCGAGCATGAATGCAGCAATCATCTGCGCCTTGGCCTTTATCTTGCGCGCCGCCATCGCGATGGCGGCGCCGGCGACCGGCGTCGAGCGCGAGCCGTAGGTTCCCAGGCCGTAGGGCGCCGTGTCGGTGTTGCCTTCTTCAACCTGAATGTCGTCGGCGGGAATGCCGATCTCGGTGGCGATGATCTGCGCCCAGGTCGTTTCGTGGCCCTGGCCCTGGCTCTTCGAGCCCATCCGGGCGATGGCGCGGCCGGTCGGATGGATGCGGATCTCGGCGGAATCAAACATCGCGATGCCGAGAATGTCGCAGTTCTTCGACGGGCCGGCGCCGACGATTTCGGTGAAGAACGAAACGCCGATGCCCATCAATTCGCGGGTCTCGCCGCGCTTGAACGCCTCCTGCTTCGCCTTCTGCTCTTCGCGCAGTTTGGCGTAGCCGGTGACGGCGAGCGCCTTGTCCATCGCGGTGTGATAGTCGCCGCTGTCGTATTCCCAACCCAACGCGCTCTGATACGGGAACTGCTCGCGCTTGATGAAATTCTTTTGTCGGAACTCGACCGGGTCGATGCCGAGCTTCTGCGCCATGATGTCCATCGCGCGCTCGATCGCATAGGCGACTTCGGTGACGCGGAACGAGCAGCGATAGGCGACGCCGCCCGGCGCCTTGTTGGTGTAGACGCCATCGACTTCGAGATGCGCGACCGGGAAATCATAGGAGCCGGTGACGATGTTGGCGAAGCCGGCCGGCCATTTCGACGGATCGGCGCAGGCGTCGAACGCGCCGTGGTCGGCGAGGATGTGGACGCGCAGGCCGGTGACGCGGCCGGCCTTGGTCGCCGCAATTTCGGTCGTCATGTGATAGTCGCGCGCGAACGACGTGGTTGACAAGTTTTCGATCCGGTCCTCGACCCATTTGACCGGCAGGCCAGTGACGATGGAAGCGACCGCCGCGCAGATATAGCCGGGATAGGCGCCAACCTTGTTGCCGAAGCCGCCGCCGATGTCAGGGGATATGACGTGGATCTTGTGCTCGGGCAGGCCGGAGATCAGCGCGACGACGGTGCGGATCACATGCGGCGCCTGAAAAGTGCCGTAGATGGTGATCTCGCCGGTGATCTTGCTGAAGCTGACCAGACACTGGCAGGTCTCCAGCGGGCAGGGATGGACGCGGTGATAGCTCAGCAGGTCCTTGGTTGACACTTCGGCCTTGACGAACGCCGCGTCGGTCAGATCCTTGTCGCCGATCGCCCAGGTGAAGATGTGGTTGGGATGCTTGCGCGGCCCGTGCGCGCCTTCCATCTTGTCCTTGATGTCTTCGCGCAGGATCGGCGCATCTGGCGCCATCGCCGTGAACGGATCGATGACGACGGGCAGTTGCTCGTATTCGACTTCGACGAGATCGGCGGCGTCGGCGGCGATGTAGCGATCGGTCGCGACGATGAACGCGATCTCCTGGTTCTGGAACAGAACCTTGCCATCTGCCAGCACCATCTGCACGTCGCCGGCGAGCGTCGGCATCCAGGCGAGGTTGACGCCCTTCAGATCTTCGGCAGTCAACACGGCGACAACGCCGGGAACGGCCTTCGCCTTCGACGTGTCGATGCTGACGATGCGCGCATGCGCATGGCTGGAGCGGTGGAAGTCGCCGTGCAGCATGCCCGGCAGCTTGATGTCGTCGACGTAGTTGCCGCGGCCCTGGGTGAAGCGCACGTCCTCGACGCGCTTGCGCTTGCATCCCATGCCTTGAAGTTTTTCGGCGCGTTCGAGAGCGGTAGGAGGGGTGGGAGCGTTCATTCCGCGGCTTCCTTGAATTCCACGCCGTTGATCTTCGCGGCGGCGTACTGGATGGCCTTGACGATGTTCTGATAGCCGGTGCAGCGGCAGAGGTTGCCGGAAATGCCCATGCGGATTTCGGCTTCCGTCGGGTTCGGGTTTTCCTGCAGCAGGCGATGCGCGCGCACGATCATGCCGGGCGTGCAATAGCCGCACTGCAGGCCGTGCATTTCGCGGAAACCTTCCTGCAGCGCGTGCAGCTTGCCGTCGGCGCCGGCCATGCCTTCGATGGTCAGCACGTGCGCGCCCTCGCGCCTGGACCGCGAACATCGTGCAGGATTTGATCGAGCGGCCGTCGACATCGACGGTGCAGGCGCCGCAATGGGTGGTGTCGCAGCCGATGTGCGGGCCGGTGATGCTGAGGTTTTCGCGCAGATAGTGGATCAGCAGGGTGCGCGGCTCGACCTCAGCGGAAACTGCGTTGCCGTTGACCGTCATGGCGACAGTTGTTTTGTTCATCTAATCCTCTCAGCCGTTGGCGCGGCGGTAGGCGCGCTGCAACGCGCGCGCGACCATCACGCCCGCCATCTTGGTTCGGTATTCGGCGGAGCCGCGGGCGTCCTCGGCCGGCGAGGTGATCGCCTCGGCGGCGGCGACCGCCTTGGCGAGGGCCGCCTTTTCGAGGCTCGAACCGATCACCGCCTTGGCGGCGTCGACGGCGAGCAGCGGCGTCTCCGCGACGTTTGTCAGCCCTATGGAGCAGAAGTCGATCTTGCCGCCCGACACGGTGAGCACCACCGCGGCGGCGGCGGTCGCGTAGTCGCCGACCTTGCGCTTCAGCTTCTCGTAGGCGTAGCCGTGGCCCTTCGGCGGGGCGGCGATGCGGATCTCGGCGAGGATCTCGCCGGCCTTGGCCGCCGTGTCGTAAGAGCCGTGGTAGAACTCGCGGGCGGCGACGACGCGTTGCCCGCTGGGGCTGTCGAGCCGGTAGCGGGCGTCGAGGGCCATCATTGGCGCGGGCATGTCGTTGCCGGGATCGCCGTTGGCCGCGTTGCCGCCGATCGTGCCGACATAGCGCACCTGCGGGTCGGCGATCATCTCGGCGGTTTCGCGGAGGATTGGGATCGCCGCGGCGAGCGCATCGCTGTGGATCAGATCGTGCTGGGTGGTCATGGCGCCGATGACCACGTCGGCGCCCTCGATCTTGATTCCCTTCAGTTCGGCGACGCCGGCGAGGTCGACGAGATGGCTTGGCTGGGCGAGGCGCAGCTTCATCATCGGGATCAAGCTGTGGCCGCCGGCGAGCAACCTCGCGTCGCTGTCGAGCCCGGCGAGCAGGGCGACAGCTTCAGGGAGCGTCGCAGGTCGGTGGTACTGGAAGTTTCCGGGGATCAAAGGGGGCCTCCCGCGCGCGACTGACGTTTCGTGTCGCTTGCCGCAGGAGGCTCCTGCGTGCGGCGCACAATCAACGGCGACTGAACGACCCGAAGGGAAATGGCGCCAAATGCGCGGGAGTCTGCACGAAATGCGTCAGGTTTGCTGACGCAGTTCATGAATAGGCGGCGAGAATGGTCGTTTCAGGCTATCGAGTCGCGCCTTGAGCTGGCGGGAATGGCCGCGGGCGACGGGAATGCTGCACTGCACCGCTGCGTCGAGTTCCGCCATCCAGGCTTCCCCCGATCGCCGGACTTTAGTGACACGGTCGAGTCGGACGAGATACGAGCGGTGAACGCGGGCAAAATCGTCGCCGAGTTGGGCCTCGAGCGCGCCGATCGACTGGCTGCAGAAAAATTCCTGCTCACCGTTGTGAATGAAAGTGTAGTGGGCGTTGGCCCTGACGACCAGAATTTCGGCGGGCGCCATTTTCACCGGCCGGCCTTCTTTTTCGACGACCAATCCTCTCGGCGGTTCGGAGTTCGCCGGGACCAGCGTGGTGGCCGACGCAGCAACGGCGGCAGGCGGCGCGGGCGCGGTGACGAGGGGCTGCACCCCGATCCCTTCGCTGGCGGCGGCGGCGGTATCTGGGACGAGCGACAAAAGGAATGCGCTCGAAACGCCAAACGAAATGAAGGTGGCCAGCAGCGCCAGCGTGTTGCGCGAAAGCGCCAATTCCGCGCCGACAAACTGGCTGACGTTGTAGCACAGCGGATCGAGCGTCATACCCGCCATGGCGGTGTAATGCATGCCCGCGATCGCCAGGCCGAGAACCGTCGCGCCGAGGAACAGCCGGAGCCGATTCGGTCGACTGCCGAGCGCAATCAGCGCGAACGCGCTGGCGCATATGGCGACCGTGACGGAGGTCAGTACCGAAGCGGCATTGTAATAGATCGGTCCGGCGAGATGGACTGCCGACATCCCGACGTAATGCATCGCCGAAATGCCAAGCCCCATGGCGACCGCGCCGACGCCGATCCGCAGCCGAGGCCCGGGCAACGACACAGCCGCGTAAACGCCGACGCCGACGACGATCACGCAGATCAGGAACGATAGCAGCGTCGGCAGAGCAAGATAATCGACAGCGCTCGGAAAGCTCGCGGCCAGCAGGCCAACGAAGTGCATGGACCAGATGCCGGTCGCCAGCGTCAGCGCAGATCCGGCCAGCGCGAGTCGGCGGGGAAAACCTGATGTCTGATCAAATCCCGCCGCGAGCGAGAGCCCTACAAAGCTGCCCTGCACAGCGATCGCGATGGATAGAAGAATGAGCCAAAAATCGTGGGGAACCGCCACGGCGCATCTCCTGCCCTCTTTTTTGAAAGATTAGGACCGGGTGGGGCGGCGAGCAAGGAAATTGCGATATATACATGTGAATATATCGGGCGCGAAAGGCGCTCGGCCACCCGAGCCCCGCGGGCTCATTTACGCTACACCGACAGCCGCTTCCGCACCTCTGTCTCGACCATGTCCTTGCGCTCGCCGGCAAGCACGACGGCGCCGCGGTCCATGACGGCGTAGTCGTCGGCGATGTCGCGCGCCCATTCGAAATATTGCTCGACGACGACGATCGCCATCTCGCCCTTCTGAGCGCAGGTAGAGGATGGCGCGGCCGATGTCGCGGATGATCGAAGGCTGGATGCCCTCGGTCGGCTCGTCGAGCACGAGCAGTTTTGGCCGCGTGACGAGCGCGCGGGCGATGGCGAGTTGCTGCTGCTGGCCGCCCGAGAGATCGCCGCCGCGCCGGCCCATCATTTCGCGCGAGCACGGGAAACAGGCTGAAGATTTCGTCGTCGACGAAGCGCTTGTCGCGCGGTATCGCGGCATAGCCGGTGACGAGATTCTCCTTCACCGTCAGCAACGGAAAGATCTCGCGGCCCTGCGGCACGTAGCCGACGCCGCGGCGCGCGCGCTGATGGGGCGAGCAGGCCCTTGATGTCCTCGCCCATCCATTTGATTGCGCCTGAGGCGATCGGCTGATGGCCGACGATCGCGCGCAGCAGCGACGATTTGCCGACGCCGTTGCGCCCGAGCACCGTGGTCACGCGGCCGATCTCGGCCTTCAGCGACACCGAGCGCAGCGCCTGCGCGGCGCCGTAGAAGAGATCGATCGATTCGACGCTCAGCATGTTACCGCCCGAGGTAGACTTCGATGACGCGCTCGTCGGCGCTGACCTGATCGAGCGTGCCTTCGGCCAGCACCGCGCCCTCGTGCAGCACGGTGACCTTGACGCCGAGCTCGCGCACGAACGCCATGTCGTGCTCGACGACGACGACCGAATGGTCCTTGGCGATCTCCTTCAGGAGCTCCGCGGTCTTCGCCGTCTCCGCGTCGGTCATGCCGGCGACGGGCTCGTCAACCAGCAGCAGTTTCGGATCCTGCGCGAGCAGCATGCCGATTTCGAGCCATTGCTTCTGGCCGTGCGACAGCGAACCGGCGAGCGCGTGACGCTCGTCGCCGAGCCGGGTGATGCCGAGGATGCGCTCGATCGTCTCGCGCTCCTGCTGGGCGGCGCCGCCAAACAGGGTCGCGTAGACGCCGCGCGGCGCTTTGGCGGCGAGCAGGATGTTGTCGTCGACGGTGTGGTTCTCGAACACCGTCGGCTTCTGGAATTTTCGGCCGACGCCGAGCTGGGCGATTTCGGTCTCGTCGAGGCTCGGTGAGGTCGTGGCGGCCCTCGAAATAGACGTCGCCTGTGTCGGGCCGCGTCTTGCCGGTGATGACGTCCATCATCGTGGTCTTGCCGGCGCCGTTCGGGCCGATGATGGCGCGCATTTCTCCCGGCGCCAGGATCAGCGAGAGGCCGCGCAGCGCCTTGTAGCCGTCGAACGAGACGGCGACGCCGTCGAGATAGAGCAGCGAAGCGGTGAGCAGCGCCGTTGGTCGGTCACGACGAGGCCTCGCTGACGGCGGCCGAGGCCGCGGTCGGGCGTTTCGGGCTTGGCCGGCGTCTTGCGGCGCGGACGCGGCGCGAGCGCCAGCCCCAGTATGCCCTTGGGCAGGAACAGCGTCACCAGCACGAACAGGCCGCCGAGCCCGAACAGCCAGTATTCGGGGAAGGCGCCGGTGAAATAGGTCTTGGCGAAGTTGACGACGAGCGCGCCGAGCGCCGCGCCGACCAGCGTGCCGCGTCCGCCGACCGCCACCCAGATCACCGCCTCGATCGAATTGGCGGGATCGAACTCGCTCGGGTTGATGATGCCGACCTGCGGCACGTAGAGCGCGCCCGCGATGCCCGCCATGACCGCGGAGACGACGAACACGAACAGCTTGTAATTCTCGACGCGATAGCCGAGGAAGCGCACGCGGCTCTCGGAGTCGCGGATCGCGATGACCGTCTTGCCGTATTTGGAGCTGACGATCGCCTTCGACACGACGAAGGCCAGCGCCAGCGCGAGCATCGAAATCGAGAACAGCGCCGCGCGCGTCGCGTCGGCCTGCACGTTGAAGCCGAGAATGTCCTTGAAGTCGGTCAGGCCGTTGTTGCCGCCGAAGCCGAAATCGTTGCGGAAGAAGGCGAGTTTGAGCGCGTAGGTCATCGCCTGCGTGATGATCGAGAGATAGACGCCGGTGACGCGCGAGCGGAACGCGAACCAGCCGAAGGCGAACGCGAGCAGGCCCGGCACGAGCATGATCATCAGCGCGGCATAGGGGAACTAGTTGAAGCCCCACCAGGCGACCGGCAGCTCCTTCCAGTTCAGGAACACCATGAAGTCGGGCAGGATCGGATTGGCGTAGACGCCGCGCGTGCCGATCTGGCGCATCAGATACATGCCCATCGCGTAGCCGCCGAGCGCGAAGAACGCGCCGTGGCCGAGCGAGAGGATGCCGCAATAGCCCCAGACGAGATCCAGCGCGAGGGCGAGGATCGCGTAGCAGACGTATTTGCCGAGCAGCGCGACGACGATAGGGCGGCATGTAGAACGCCGAGATCCTTGCTCACGCCGAGCGCGAGCAGCGGCACCAGGATCGCCGATGCCGATCGTGAGCACGAGAAAGACGTAGCCGAGCCAGTCGAGCCGGGTGATGGATCTTGTCATGTCAGGCCTCGACCGCTCGACCCTTGAGCGCGAACAGGCCGCGCGGACGTTTCTGGATGAACAGGATGATGAACGACCAGCAGCAGGATCTTGCCGAGCACCGCGCCGATCACACGGCTCGAGCAGCTTGTTGGCGAGGCCCAGCACCAGCGCGCCGAGCAGCGTGCCCCAGAGATTGCCGACGCCGCCGAGCACGACGACCATGAAGCTGTCGATGATGTAGCCCTGGCCGAGATTGGGCGAGACGTTGTCGATCTGCGACAGCGCGACGCCGGCGATGCCCGCGATGCCCGAGCCGAGCGCGAAGGCGAGCATGTCGATGACGCTGGTCGAAATGCCCATCGCAGAGGCCATGCGGCGGTTCTGCGTCACCGCGCGCATGCGCAGGCCGAACGGCGTCGCGCGCAGCACGACCTGCAGCGCGAAGAACACCAGGATCGACAGCACGATGATCCACAGGCGGCCCGAACCGATCGACAGGCCGCCCAACTGGAACGAACCCGACATGAAATGCGGGCGCCGTCGACCTGCTTGTTGTTGGCGCCGAAGATCGTGCGCACCGCCTGCTGCAGGATCAGCGAAACGCCCCAGGTGGCGAGCAGCGTTTCGAGCGGCCGGCCGTAGAGATACCGGATCACCAGGCGCTCGATCAGCACGCCGACGAGGCCGGAGACGAGGAAGGCCAGCGGCAGCGCGATCGCGAGCGACCATTCGGCGAGCGCCGGCGGCAGCAGGCTCTGCACGACGAAAGTCGTGTAGGCGCCGATCATCACCATTTCGCCATGCGCCATGTTGATGACGCCCATCACGCCGAAGGTGATCGCGAGGCCGATGGCGGCGAGCAGCAGCACCGACGAGGCGGAGACGCCGTACCAGACGTTCTGCACCAGATTCCAGAGCTGCAGCGTGCGTCTTGACGGACGGCGAGCGCGGACTGCGGCCGCGGCCTTGACTTCGGCATTGTCGATCTTGTCGACGGCTTCGCCGAGCAGCGATTCCGCGTCCTGATCGCCGCGCGCCTTCAGCGCGGCGATGGCGGCGAGGCGGTCCGCCGGCGAGGCGGCGTTGTCGCCGACGAGGATCGCCGCGCGCGCCTGCCGCAGCGCCGTCCTTGGCGCGCGAGTTGGTTTCCTTGGCGAGCGCCGCGTCGATCGCCGGCAGCGCCTTCGCGTCGCGGGACTTGAACACCGCATCTGCCGCCGTCGACGCGCTTTTGCGGGATCGGGGCTGGCGAGGGTCAGCGACCCGATCGCGGCGTCGATCGCGGCGCGCAGCGCGTTGTTGACGCCGCACCTTCTTGAAGCGCGCCGGCGTCGACGCCGGTCAGCTTCTCGTTGGTGCGCGCGTTGATGATGTCGCCGCTCGCCGTCTTGTAGAGCAGCAGATGATTGGCGGGATCGACCAGCAGTCGGCCGTCGCCCAGCGCCTCGAGGATCGCGCGAGGCGTTGGCGGCGCCGCTGACGGCGAGTTCGCTGATCGCCTTCGCTGTCTCCGGAAACTTGTCCTGCTGGAATCTCGCCAGCGTGTCGTCGAGAGAATCGGCGCGCGCGCCAAAGGCGCAAAGCGCGAATATCAGAGCGGCGAGCCAACGAACGAACGGATTCGGCATACTTCTTCCCAGGGTTCACGAGCGCAGTTCAGACCTTCCGAAGTCCTGCTCGACGAACAGGTCTGTCGCATTTCGAAAGCCGCCCGCTCGAAGAGTCGGCCGGGGCCAGGGCCCCGGCCGGAACGATCCCACCCCGCTCGCCCCCAAGATACGGCTGCACCTGCCGCTGCGCTCGAAGTCGGGATCGTCGTTTGCTGCCGCCCGTAGGCGGGAGAGCACTCGAGAACACAAGGGGAGCACCGCTTCCCTTGTTTGTCGGCTCACATCAACCGCCGCACTTGCCGGTCTTGACGTTGAAGTTGCCGCAGTTCATCGGATGGCGCCAGTCGGCGATCAGGTCCTTCGAACCTTCGAGGTAGGGCGACCATTCGTTGGCGACCACGGTGCCCGGCGTGTTCCACACCGAGTTGATCAGGCCGTCGGCCTGGATCTCGCCGATGTAGACGGGCTTGGTGATGTGGTGGTTCGGCATCATGGTGGCATCGCCGCCGGTCAGGTTCGGCACGGCGACGCCGATCATCGCGTCGATCACCTTGTCCGGATCGAACGTGCCGGCCTTCTCGACCGCCTTGACCCACATGTGGAAGCCGATGACGTGAGCTTCCATCGGGTCGTTGAAGGTGCGCTTCGGGTTCTTGGTGAAGGCGCGCCACTTCTCGATGTATTCCTTGTTGAGCGGCGTATCGATCGTCTGGAAATAGTTCCAGGCGGCGAGATGGCCGACCAGCGGCTTGGCGTCGAGGCCGGCGAGTTCTTCTTCGCCGACCGAGAAGGCGACGACGGGAATGTCGGTCGCCTTGATGCCCTGGTTGCCGAGTTCCTTGTAGAACGGAACGTTGGCGTCGCCGTTGATGGTCGAGACGACCGCGGTCTTCTTGCCGGCCGAGCCGAACGCCTTGATCTTCGAGACTTCGGTCTGCCAGTCGGAGAAGCCGAACGGCGTATAGTTGACCATCACGTCTTCGTCCGGCACGCCCTTGGCCTTCAGATAGGCGGCCAGGATCTTGTTGGTGGTGCGGGGATAGACGTAGTCGGTGCCCTCGAGCACCCAGCGCTTCACCGAACCGCCGTCGGCGCTCATCAGATAGTCGACCGCGGGGATCGCCTGCTGGTTGGGCGCGGCGCCCGTGTAGAACACGTTGCGCTCGGATTCCTCGCCCTCATACTGGACGGGGTAGAACAGGATCGAGTTGAGCTCCTTGAACACCGGCAGCACGGACTTGCGCGACACCGAGGTCCAGCAGCCGAACACGACCGAGACCTTGTCCTTGGCGATCAGTTCCTTGGCCTTTTCGGCGAACAGCGGCCAGTTCGAGGCGGGATCGACGACGACGGCCTCGAGCTTCTTGCCGAGCACGCCGCCGGCCTTGTTCTGCTCGTCGATGAGCATCAGCATGACGTCTTTCAGCGTCGTCTCGCTGATCGCCATCGTGCCCGACAGCGAATGGAGAATGCCGACCTTGATCGTATCCTCCGCGCGCGCGGCGAAGGAGGACAGAGCGCAGCGCCCCGCCCACCACCGCGCCGGCGGCGCGCAACATGAATCTTCTTGTTACAGACATAGCCGACCCCATCCTCTTTCACGAACGAGCGGACGCGCGCCATCCGCGCGTCATGCGGCGCTCTGGGGTCGCAAGCGCCATGCCACAGAAAAGCCGCAGCGCTGCCGGGCTTGGCGCCGCGAGCGCTTAGGCTGTATGCACGGCCAGAGTTGATGAAATATTAGGCGCCTTAATCTATTTTGGCGCGCGTTTGGCCAGAATGCGCTGCAGGGTCCGGCGGTGCATGTTGAGCTGCCGCGCGGTCTCCGAGACGTTGCGTTCGCAGCTCTCGTAGACGCGCTGGATATGCTCCCAGCGCACGCGGTCGGCCGACATCGGATGTTCGGCGTGGTCGAGCCGGTCGAGCCGCTCGGAGGTCAGCGCGGCCTGACGATCTCGTCGGCGTTGACGGGCTTGGCGAGATAGTCGAAGGCGCCGAGCTTGACCGCGACGACGGCGGTGGCGATCGCGCCGTAGCCGGTCAGGATGATCGCGCGCGCAGTCCGGGCGCGCTGTCCTTCAGCGCCCTCATCACGTCGAGCCCGCTGCCGTCGCCGAGCTTGAGATCGATGACGGCGAAGCCGGGGGGCGCTCGCGCGATCGCCGCGAGTGCCTCGGCGACGCTGAACGCGACCGTCGCGCCATAGCCGCGCGCCGTCATGGCGCGCGCCAGCCGTTCCGCGAACGGCTTGTCGTCATCGACGATCAGCAGCGTCTTGTCCGGTGGGCTCGGCGCGGAAGCGAGCCTGCGTCGAGTGTCGAGCTTCGTCGCTTCGTCATCGATCAACTCCCTGGCGCGTTTCGCCGCGGAATCGGCCTCGCGCCGCTTCGGTCCGGCATCGTGATCGAAACTCGAACGCGGCCAGCGGACCCGTACGACCGCGCCGCCCGCGCTCTGGCGCATTGGAGAATCTCCAGCCGGGCGCCGGAGCGCTCCAGCAACGCCTTGGCGATGAACAGGCCGAGCCCGAGGCCGCCCGCCGGCTCGCCGTCGTCGCGCCGCGCCGCCGGCGCGGTCGGAGATATAGGGCTCGCCAAGATGCTGCAGCACCTGCGGCGGGAAATCCGGGCCCGTCGTCGGCGATCACGATCTCGACCTCGCTGGCGGTCCAGCTCGCCGTCGATCTCGACCCGCGCGGCGGCGAAGCCGACGGCGTTTTCGACGAGATTTGTCAAGGCCGTAGAGCATGGCGGGGTTGCGTCGGCCCAAGGGCGGCTCCGTCGCCCGGCTGAATGCTGCACGTCGATGTCGATGTCCTGCAGGCGGTGCGGCGTCGACGACTTCCTCGATCAGGTCGCCGAGAGCTCGTCTCCGCGATCGTATGCGGTCGCCATTTCCGACGGCGAGGACAGCTTGCCGAGGATCTTGCGGCAGCGCGCGACCTGCTCCTCGGCGAGCTCGCAGGTCCTCGGCGCAGAGCGCCACGACCTTTGGGTCGGCGGCGAGTTCGTGCAGCACCAGCGCCACGGTGGCGAGCGGCGTGCCGAGCTCATGCGCCGCGGCGGCGGCGAGGCCGTCGAGCTGGCTGAGGTGCTGCGCGCGCGCCAGCGATCAGTTCGGTCGCGTTGAGCGCGCTCGAGAGTTGCCGCGCCTCGCCCGCGACCCGGCTGCCGTAGATGGCGACGAAGATCGCGCTGACGCCGATCGCCAGCCACAGGCCGAGGCTCAGCATCGGCGGCGGGGCCAGCGGCAGCCCCGTCGGGGCCCTGCAGCGGCCAGCTCGCAAATTCGAGCACGGTCGCGCAGACCAGTGCAAGGCTCAGCAGCCGCAGCGTCTCGCGCCAGGGCAGCGACACCGCCGAGGTCGCGAGCGGCGCGAGGAAGAACAGCGAGAACGGATTGGCGAGGCCGCCGGACAGGAACAGCAACACGGCGAGCTGGAGGATGTCGTAGGCGAGGAGCCGCGTCGCGAAATCGTCGGAGAGCCGGTGGCTGACCGGAAAACGCCAGCGCAGCCAGAGATTGAGCGCCGATCGAGGCCGCGACGCAGGCGAGCGCGGCCCAGGCCAGAAAGCGCAACGCCGAGCCCGAAATAGGCGATCAGAATCGCGGCGGACTGGCCGGCCACCGCGAGCCAGCGCAGGTCGGATCAGCGTTTCGAGGCGCAGCTGCCTGGCGCGCTGGCCGAAATCGTCGTCGATCGACAGTGCCAAAACTGGCGGCCTATTCCGATCCTGACAGAGCCGCGCGCGCTGGCTATTCGACCTTCTCGTTGGGGTAGACGCCCCACAGCTCGACCTGTTCGATGTAGCCCTTGAAGCCCTCGCCGTAGACCAGGCACCATGATCCGTCGCAACTTTTCACGTTGGCGATGACGCCGGACTGCAGCGTCGCCGCGACGTCGGCGTCCTTGGCCGGCCTTGGCGTAGATTGCATACGTCTTGCCCTTCTTGCCGGGCGCGACGAGCGCGGTGCGGCGGCCCGACAGCAGCGAATGCAGCACCCAGCCCTCCGCGCCCTCGGAATCGCGCACCTTGCGCCAGATCTCGAACTCGGCGGTGATCTCGACCGGCAGCCCGGCGCGCTGGAACACCCATTTGGTCGCATGGTCCTTCGACGGGCCCTCGCGCAGATTGACGCGGTCGGTCTTCAGGCTGGCGTAGCGCGGCAGCGGCAGGCCGGTCACCGTGCCGAGCCGGCTCGGCGGCGGCGGCGCCGGCGACCGACAACGAGCAGCGCCGCAGCCAGCGCCATGCCGCGCCGCGAGCCGCCGACGTCAGCCGCAGAATCTTCATGCCGCGATCCTTTCGCCAAAGGCCTGCCGCGCCCCGTCCTTGTCTTTGCCACGCCATCTGGCTAGAGAGGCCGCACGGAGCGCCGAACGCGACCTGGACGGACGGATCGTCCCGACATGCTGGTTTGCCGCTATGCGTCGTTAACGGGACGTAAACCCGCCGGAATACATGGCGTCAGAATGATGCGTGCGACCGGCATCTCAGGCGCGCGGCTCAGAAGGTTGGAGGCGCGGCGCGAATGACCAAGAAGAAGCCTCTCGTCGTGGTCACGCGCCGGCTGCCGGAATCCGTCGAGACGCGCATGCGCGAGTTGTTCGACGCCCGCCTCAACCTCGACGACAAGCCGATGACGCGAAGCCGAGATCGTCGCGGCGATGCGCGAGGCCGACGTGCTCGTGCCCACCGTCACCGACCGGATCGACGCCGGCATGATCGCCCAGGCCGGCGAGCACATGAAGCTGATCGCCAATTTCGGCAACGGCGTCGACCATATCGACGTCACCGCGGCGCTGCGGCGCGGCATCACGGTCACCAACACGCCGGGCGTGCTGACCGAGGACACCGCCGACATGACGATGGCGCTGATCCTCGTCGACGCGCGCCGGCTCGCCGAGGGCGCGCGCATCATTCCCGAGGGCGAGTGGACACGGCTGGTCGCCGACCTGGATGCTCGGCCGCCGCATCACCGGCAAGCGGCTCGGCATCGTCGGCATGGGCCGCATCGGCCAGGCGCTGGCGCGCCGCGCCCGCGCCTTCGGCCTGTCGATCCACTACCACAACCGCCGCCGCGTCGCGCCGCAGATCGAGGAGGCGCTGGAGGCGACCTACTGGGAATCGCTCGACCAGATGCTGGCGCGGATGGACATCGTCTCGGTCAACTGCCCGCACACGCCCGCGACCTATCACCTGCTGTCGGCGCGGCGGCTCAAATATCTGCGGCCCGAGGCGATCCTCGTCAACACGGCGCGCGGCGAGATCATCGACGAGAACGCGCTGACGCGCATGCTGGAGGCGGGCGAGACTCGCCGGCGCCGGCCTCGACGTGTTCGAGCACGAGCCCGCCGTGTCGCCGACAAGCTCGTCGCGCTCGCCAGCGCCGGCAAGGTGACGCTGCTGCCGCACATGGGCTCGGCGACCCACGAGGGCCGCATCGACATGGGCGAGAAGGTCATCATCAACATCAAGACCTTCATGGACGGCCATCGGCCGCCCGACCGCGTGCTGCCGAGCATGCTCTGAGCCGGCATGCGCTGGCTGACGATTTCCGGCAGCCTCAGGCGCGCGTCGACCAATACAGCTGCGCTCGCTGCTTTTGCGCGGCTGGCGCCGGCGGGCGTCGAAGTCGTCGCCTACGAGGGGCTCGCGTCGCTGCCGGCGTTCAATCCCGACGATGACGCGGAAGGCGCGGTCGCGCCGCACGCCGTCGCCGAGCTGCGGCGCGCCGTTTCGGAGGCGGACGCGCTGGTGATCGCTGCGCCGGAATACGCCCACGGCCTGCCCGGCGCATTCAAGAATGGGCTCGACTGGCTGGTGGCGAGCGACGCGATGGTCGGCAAGCCGATCGCGCTGATCAACACGGCGCCGCGCGCGTTTCACGCCCAGGCGGATTTGCGCGAAATTCTCGGCACGATGGCGGCGCGGCTGATGCCGGAGGCGTTCGCGACGGTTGCGTTGACGGGGCGCCCGATGAGCGCGGAGGAAATCACCGCCGACGCGAGGCTTGCCGCCCCGTTGCAGGCGGCGGCCCAGGCGCTGCTAAGCGCGTTGGGGTAGGGCGCTGGCCCTTACTCCGGCTCGCTTCAAGCCGCGACGGCGCCGAATTCGCGTGTTGGCGGCAGATACGCCGCAGCGAAACCATCGGCAGGCATCGGCTTGGCGAACAAATAGCCCTGGCCATATTCACATCGCGCGTCGGTCAACAATTGGCGCTGCGCCTCGGTCTCGATACCCTCGGCGATCACGGCGATACCGAGCCGGCGCGACATGACGACGATCGCTTCGCAGATGGCGAGGTCGCTGCCGCCTTCAATCAGACCGCCTACGAACGCCTTGTCGATCTTCAGAAACGCGATGTCGAACTGCCTGAGGTAGGCGAGCGAGGAATAACCGGTGCCGAAATCGTCGAGGGCAAACCTCAGGCCCTGGGCGCGCAACACGGAAATCAGGCCCTTGGTTTCTTGCGACGCGCCTAGCAGCGCGCCTTCCGTGATCTCGATCACGATATCCGCTCCGCTGAGTCCGTGATGGGTCAGCAGCGCGGGCAGCGCCAGCATGCGGCGCGCGACGGCGGAAAACTGGACCGGCGACGCGTTGACGCAGACGCACAGCGCTGGCGCGTCATAGTCCCGCCGCCAGGCGGCGAGCTGCCGTGCGGCCTCTCGAAACACCCAGTCGCCGATGTCAATGATGAGCCCGGTTTCTTCGGCGAGTGGAATGAATTCAGCCGGACTCACAAGGCCGCGAGTCGGGTGCCGCCATCGGATGAGGGCCTCCGCCTTGCTGACCGAACCTGTCGCGAGCGTCGACGATCGGTTGGTAGTGCAGCTCGAACTGGCCCTCCTCGATCGCGACGCGAAGGTCACGGACCATTTCGGCGCGTTCGGTCAGAGTCTTGTCCATGCTGGGCGTGAAGAATTTGAACTTGTTGCGTCCGTCGCGCTTTGCCTCGTACATCGCCATGTCCGCGCCACGCAACAGGTCGTCGGCGTTACGGGCGTCGCGCGGAAATATTGTCACGCCCACGCTTGCCGAGACGAAGCAGGTCTCATCGCCGAGCACGAACGGCGCCGACAGAGCGGCGACGATGCGTTGCGCGGCGCGTTGCAGCACGATGCCATCGGCAAGATTTATGGCCAGCACCGTGAACTCGTCGCCGCCCAGTCGCGCGACGACGTCGTCTTTGCGCACGGCGGCTACCACTCTCGCCGCGGCCTCTTTCAGCAGCAGATCGCCGCTGTGATGACCCAGGCTGTCGTTGATGTCCTTGAAGCGATCGAGGTCGACGAAGATCAGCCCGAACATCTCGCCGGCGCGAGTTGCGCGCTGTATCTCTTCCTCGAGGCGCTCTCGAAACCTGCGGCGGTTTGGCAGACCGGTCAACGGGTCGAGATTGGCGTGCCGCCACACCGTTTCCTCGGCCTTCTTCTGTTCGGTGATATCCGAGAACATCACTACGGAACGCTGGCCGCCGACGGGTTCGTCGCGGACCAACGTGATGCTGGTGCGGGCCAGGAACGGCTCGCCGGAAGCTCTTGCGGTCCAGATCGCGCCGTTCCAGTGACCCTTCGCCGCCATTTCCTTGCTGATCGCAGCGCTCTGCTCGGGATCGCCGCTATGCCCGGGCATTTCCTCCGCGTGGAAGCCTATGACGTTTTTGGGCGTTCTGCCGGTCAACTCTACGAACGCGTTGTTGACGCTGATGACGACCCCTTCAGGGTCGAGAACAATCATCGCTTCGGCGCTATTGTCGTAGACGAGCGCGGCGATCCTGAGTTGTGCGTCCGCCGCAAAACGTGACGAGGCGCGCACGTAGAACGCCATGCCCGCCGCCCCGGAGACGACAGCGAACAGCAGATAGAGGACGCCGAACTGCCATGCCTGCTGCATCCATTCGGCATACACATCCTGCTTTGCGGCGCCCACGATCACATAGAGCGGCAGGCCCGAGAGCTTGCGGGCGAAATAGTAACGCGCAACGCCATCCGTCCCTTTCGACGTCTCGTAGAGCGCGCTCGCGAAGTGGCCAACAAAGATCGAACGCAATTCCGGCGACTGTGGCGTAACCAGCGAACGGTCGCGCTCCTGCGGCGCGGGAACGCGCGCGATCATTTGCGGCTCTTCATTCCAGAGACTCACGACGCCATGCGGGGGCAGTTTCAATTGTGAGAACAGGAACTCGATGGTCGACAAAGGCACGCTCGCGTGCACCTCGCCGCCGAAAGCGCCATCGGATTTGACGAGGCGGCGGCCCATAGTAAACAACCATTGCCGGTCCTGGCTGCCCCACTCTGCACGCGAGACAAATAGACCCGGGTTGGAATTGTCGCGGGCGACCTGGAAGCGCTTCATGTCAGCGATATTGACCGCGACGTCCACGCGTCCGCCGGACGACACCCGGAGGGCGCCGTCGGCGTCGACAACGCGCACGCCATTGATGCCCAGCAACAAACTCGCTTCGCGATCGACGATCGGCTGCAAATCGTCGATCGAGTGGGTTGAGGGCTCGGCGAAGGCTTCGACGATGCGCTGCAGGCAAAAGTCAATTCGCGAGAATTGAGCTTCGAGATCGCCGCTCAACATGAGGTTTAGATTCTCGATATCGCGCTGGGCGCGCCCCAGGGTCTGCCGCCAGGCGTCATCGAGGAACATCCCCATGGTCAATACCAGGAACGCATTGAGCGCCAGAACCGCCGCGAGCGTCTGCAACTTGAGGCGGAGAAGAGCTGGGGGCTTTGAGGACGCGCCCGCGCGAGGCGCGGCTCGCCGCCCCGCCGCTCCGAACGCCTTCGCCATCAACGCGCCAAAGATTTCCATCGGTCGGCCAGATACAACTCTAGGTTGATAGTCTGACCTAGTCCCGAGAAATTAAGGCGTCGCTAATTTCCTGACGCGAATCTGGCCTAGCCGGCCTTTGCTCGTCCCCCGTGCCGTTCGGCGAACTCCGCTCAGCGCGAGAACTTCTTGTACTTCAGCCGGTGCGGGATGACGCTGTCGATGCCCAGCCGCCGCTTCTTGTCTTCCTCGTAGTCGCCGAAATTGCCCTCGAACCACTCGACATGGCTGTCGTCTTCGAACGCGAGCATGTGGGTGGCGATGCGGTCGAGGAAGAAGCGATCGTGGCTGATGATGACCGCGCAGCCGGCGAACTCAAGCAGCGCCTCTTCCAGCGCACGCAACGTGTCGACGTCGAGATCGTTGGTCGGTTCGTCGAGCAGCAGCAGGTTGGCGCCGCTGCGCAGGATTTTTGCGAGATGGACGCGGTTGCGCTCGCCGCCCGACAGCATGCCGACCTTCTTCTGCTGATCCGCGCCCTTGAAGTTGAACGCGCCGCAATAGGCGCGCGACGGGATCTCGCGCTTGCCGACATAGATCATGTCGAGGCCGCCGGAGATTTCCTCCCAGACCGTCTTCTTCGGATCGAGCGTGTCGCGCGACTGGTCGACGTAGCCCAGCTTCACCGACTCGCCGATCTTGATCGTGCCCTTGTCCGGCTTTTCCTGGCCGGTGATCATGCGGAATAGAGTCGTCTTGCCGGCGCCGTTGGGGCCGATGACGCCGACGATGCCGCCCGGCGGCAGTTTGAAGGTGAGGTCGTCAATCAGCAGCTTGTCGCCAAAGCCCTTCGAAAGATGCTCGAAATCGATCACGTTGTTGCCGAGTCGCTCGGCGACCGGAATGACGATCTGAACGCCAGAAGTCTGGGTCCGCTCGGCCTGCTTCCTGACCAGTTCGTCGTAGGCCGCGACGCGCGCCTTCGACTTGGTCTGGCGGGCTTTCGGCGAGGCGGCGATCCACTCGCTTTCCTCGGACAGCGCTCGGGCGCGGGCCTGGTCTTCGGCGCGCTCCAGGTCGAGGCGCTTCTGTTTCTGCTTCAACCACGACGAATAATTGCCCTCGTAGGGGATGCCCTTGCCGCGATCGAGCTCGAGAATCCAGCCGGTGACGTTGTCGAGGAAGTAGCGATCGTGGGTGACGATCAGGATCGCGCCGGGATAGGCGCGCAGATGTCCTTCGAGCCAGTTCACCGTCTCGGCGTCGAGATGGTTCGTCGGTTCGTCGAGCAGCAGCAGTTCCGGCTTTTCGAGCAGCAGCTTGCAGAGCGCGACGCGGCGGCGCTCGCCACCGGAAAGTTTTGTCACGTCGGCGTCGTCGGGCGGGCAGCCGAGCGCGTCCATCGCCTGCTCGACCTGGCTGTCGAGATCCCACAGGCCTTTCGCCTCGATCTCGTCCTGCAGACGGGTCATCTCGTCGGCGGTCTCGTCGGAATAGTTCATCGCGAGTTCGTTGTAGTGATCGAGGACCGCCTGCTTGTCCTTGACGCCGAGCATGACGTTGCCGCGCACGTCGAGCGTGGGATCGAGCGGCGGCTCCTGCGGCAGGTAGCCGACCCGGGCGCCCTCGGCGACAAACCCCTCGCCGACGAATTCGGTGTCGATGCCGGCCATGATGCGCAGCAGCGTCGATTTGCCCGAGCCGTTGACGCCGAGCACGCCGATCTTGGCTTCCGGGTAGAAGGACAGATGGATGTTATCCAGCACCTTCTTGCCGGCAGGCCAAGTCTTGGTCAGGCCCTGCATGTGGTAGACGAATTGGCGCGCGGCCATGGGGAATCCTGAGGTGTTGGGGAGTTGGGCGCCACATAACAGGGGCGACAGGGAACGGCAAGGCGACGCCCTTGTAGCCGCGGTCGCTTACCGCGGAAGGCGCAGGCCGCGGTCAGCGACCGCGGCTACAGTGGCGCGAGGCTGCCTAGCCCAATGACGACGCCCCGAACTTCGCCAGCGCCACCCTTGCGGCCTCCCCGAGCGACGCTCCGGCGCCGACGAGCCATTGCCGCAGCCGCCCCTGCTTGGCGCGCATCGTAACTTCGAACAGCCGCGCGTTGCCTCGCGCCCGGAACAGATAGTCGTCGGCGGTCGGTCAGCTCGTCCACCAGGCCCAGTTCCATCGCCTCGGAGGCCAGCCAGACGTCGCCGTTGCCGAGCCTTTCGGCGTCGACTTTCGGGCGATTGGCGGCGACGTGGCGTTTGAAGGCGTCGTGGGTCGCGTCGAGCTTGCCCTGGAAATGCTCGCGGCCCGCCTCAGTGATCTCGCCGAACACCGACACCGTGCGCTTGAATTCGCCGGCCGTGATCTCCTCGAAGTCGATGTTGTTCTTCTTCAGGAGGCGGTTGATGTTGGGCACCTGCGCGACGACGCCGATCGAGCCGACCATCGCGAACGGCGCGGCGAGAATGCGGTCGGCGACGCAGGCCATCATGTAGCCGCCGCTCGCCGCGACCTGATCGACGCAGACGGTGAGCGGGATTTTGCGCTCGATGAAGCGGCGCAGTTCGGCTGCGGCGAGCCCGTAGCCGGTCACCGTGCCGCCGGGGCTGTCGAGGCGCGTGACGACCTCGTCGACGCCGGGACGCGCGACGGACAGCACCGCGTCGATCTCGCGCCCTAGCCGGCCCACCGCGCTGGCGCCGATGTCGCCCTTGAAGCGCAAGACGAACAGCCGCTTGTCGGGCTTGGCGGCCTTCTTCGCCGCCTTGCGCGATTTCAGGAACGCCTTGCGCTCCTTCTTGTCGAGCAGGGCTTCGCGCAGCAACGCCTCGTCGGCATCGTAGCGCTCGTTGAGCGACTTGATCTCGATCTCGGAGCGTTCTTCGCGCTCTCCCCGCGCAGTGACCGCGATGATGACGGCGACGGCGCCGACGGCGACCACGATCAGCAGAGCTTTGAGCGCGAAGGCGGCGATATCGAGCCAGAAGGGCATAAAGGGCAAATCCGAAGCTGAGAAAAGTCAGCCCCTTACGTAGGGAGGCGAGGCGGGTTTCGCCAGCATTCCGGGCGTTAGCCACCGCCGTCATGCGCGGGCTTGTCCCGCGTATCTACGCGGTTAAGCCGCCGCTGCGCGCTAAGATACTGCCTTGCCTGAGGATTATGCCTTCAGCGCTCGGCGTGCCGAACCGCGTGGATTGCCGGGACAAGCCCGGCAACGACGAAGCGGCAGCGCCCAGCCCCTCAGATCACATAGCTCCGCAGCGGCGGGAACCCGTTGAAACCCACGGCCGAATAGGTCGTCGTATACGCCCCGGTTCCCTCGATCAGCACTTTCGCGCCGATCTCGAGGCTGACGGGCAGCAGATACGGCTCCTTCTCGTAGAGCACGTCGACGCTGTCGCAGGTCGGCCCGGCGATCACGCAGGGCTCCATCGCGTCGTCGTCGAACGCGGTGCGGATCGGATAGCGGATCATCTCGTCCATCGTCTCGGCGAGGCCGTTGAACTTGCCGATGTCGAGATAGACCCAGCGCTGCCGGTCCTGCTCGCTCTTGCGCGAGATCAGCACCACTTCGGCCTCGATGATGCCGGCGTTGCCGACCATGCCGCGGCCGGGTTCGATGATCGTCTCCGGGATCTTGTTGCCGAAGTGTCGGCGCAAGGCGCGGAAGATCGTCTGGCCGTAGGTTCGCACCGCAGGCACGGTCTTCAGGTAGCGGGTCGGGAAGCCGCCGCCGAGATTGATCATCTGCAACTGGACGCCGCGCTCGGAGAGCTCCCTGAACACGGCGGCCGAAGCCTTCAGCGCGCCATCCCACATGCGCGGGTTGCGCTGCTGCGAGCCGACATGGAACGACAGGCCGTAGGCGACGAGGCCGAGCTGCTGGGCGCGCTCGAGCACGGAAATCGCCATTTCGGGGGCGCAGCCGAACTTGCGCGACAGCGGCCATTCGGCGCCGGCGCCGTCGCACAGGATGCGGCAGAACACCTTCGCCTCGGGCGCCGCGCGGGCGATCTTTTCGACCTCGGCGACGCAATCGACAGCGAACAGGCGCACGCCCAGCTGATAGGCGCGCGCGATGTCGCGTTCCTTCTTGATCGTGTTGCCGTAGCTGATGCGATCGGGCGTCGCGCCGGCGGCAAGCACCTGCTCGATTTCGACAACCGAGGCCGCGTCGAAGCACGAGCCGAGCCGCGCCAGCAGATCGAGGATTTCGGGCGCCGGATTGGCCTTCACCGCGTAGAATACGCGCGTGTCGGGCAGGGCTTTGGCGAAGCCGGCGTAATTGTCGCGCACGACCTCGAGATCGACGACCAGGCGCGGGCCTTCTTCGGGATTGCGGACCAGGAATTCCTTGATGCGTTCGGTCATAGCGGCATCCTCCAACGCGCCGACGGCAAAGCCGGCGCGGGGGCCAAGGGGACGGAATGGCGATGCGTCGCCCGCCGCGCGCGTTGGAGACGCGAGACTGGAATCGTTGACCCGCCAATAGCGACCGCCGCACTGCCTCGAGACGCGACGAGCCGTCGCTTCGAGACCCCGCGAGGGTCAGATGCTGCGCCGTAGCTGCAAAGTTCGAGGGCATAGCGCCTTCGGAGATCTTCGCAGCCATCGTTTGGATCAGGGAGTTCCCGTCCGCACGCCCGGCAAGATAGACAAGCCTCTTCGGTAGGAGCCGACCTTTGGAGGGCCGACAGAGACCAAAAAAGCCCGGTCCGTCGTTGCTTCAAGTCGCGTCCCCCGTTGGAGCGGGGTGCGCCGGTTTGCCTCCGGCTGCCGGTCTTTCGAGGGCGGTTGACTGGCCTCTTGTCCAGATCCCCGCCGACCGACACACGACCACAGGCACGTGCGTATTGGGCAAGGGTTTATTTGGGCGAATCGTCGCCGAACGCAAGGGCTATTTTCGGCGCGGCAGGATTTTTATTGGGCTGCCGGTCAGTTCAGCCCCTCGGTTGGAAGCTTTCTAAAGAAGACGAATTTAGTTGAGGGTGGGCGCCGCGTTCGCCATATGCAGTTGATCGGAGCTTCGGCTTTGCCACTGTAGCTTCGGACGCGAGGACAAGTCGCGCTGGTTAAGAAGAGATCTGGATATGTTTCGCATTCGTAGTGTTGGCGTCGCTGCAATTCTGATCGTCGCCGGGGCCGCCGCTTCGGCAGACCAGGCGACCGTTCTCAAGCTGACTTTGAAGGGCAACAAGTTCGATCCCGTCGAGACTCAGGCGCCCGCCAATACGCCGCTGACGCTCGAGATCACTAACCTCGATCCGACCCCGGCCGAATTCGAGAGCAAGCCGCTGAGGGCGGAAAAGGTGGTCGCAGCAGGCGGCAAAATCACCCTTCAGGTCCGACCGTTGCCGCCGGGCCGGTACCGGTTTTTTGACGATTATCATGAAGCGACGACTGAAGGCTTCCTAAACGTGAAGTAAGGCGAGAGTAGAATTCATGCTGGGCGCGGCGATCATCGTTTTTCGCGAAGCCATCGAGGCGGGCCTGATCGTCGGCATCGTGCTGGCGGTCACCAAGGGACTTGCCGGGACGCGAGCCGTCGTCGGGCTTGGCATACTCGCCGGCTTTGTCGGCGCCTGTTTGG
Organism: uncultured Pseudomonadota bacterium; assembly: GCA_963771455.1. Classification (GTDB taxonomy): domain Bacteria; phylum Pseudomonadota; class Alphaproteobacteria; order Rhizobiales; family Beijerinckiaceae; genus Roseiarcus. The sequence continues at coordinate 4,983 of CAVYTP010000011.1, read as the reverse complement.
TCGCAGCTTTCGCGGGCGTGCTCGCCGAGGCGCTGGCGGGAATCGGCCAGGAAGTGTTCAACGCCGGCATCCTGATCGTCGCCGTCTGCATGTTGACCTGGCACAATGTCTGGATGGCCAGGCATGGCCGGGAACTCGCCGGCCAGGTGAAGAAGGTCGGCGTGGAAGTGCGCTCCGGCGCGCGGCCGATCTATGCGCTGGGCGTCGTCTGCGCAGTCGCCGTGATGCGCGAAGGTTCGGAAGTCGCGCTGTTTCTCTATGGCCTCGCGGCGTCAGCAGGCACGACGGGATATGAGATGCTGGTCGGCTCCGGGCTGGGCCTCGCGCTCGGCTGCGCCGTCACGGCCGTCACGTATCTCGGCCTTGTGACAATTCCGCCGCGCTATCTGTTCGGCGTTACGACTGTCTTGATCACGTTGCTGGCGGCGGGGCTGGCGGGTCAGGCGATCGTGTTCCTGCAGCAGGCCGGTCTCGTCACCGCATTGTCGGATACCGCCTGGGACACGTCCAACATCCTCTCCGATACGAGCCTGTTCGGTCGCGTGCTCCACACGCTGATTGGCTACGCCGATCAACCCTCGGTCCTGCAGGTGATCGTCTACTTTGCGACTTTGGCGGGCATCCTTTTCCTGTCGCGGATGAGCGCCGCCGCCGATAGGCGCGTCCGCGGCGCGCCCGCGCGGGCTTAATCGCTCAGGGTCTTTCCCCTCAACGCCTTGATCACGCCGCGCCGGCCTTTTTCGTCGAGGCGGCGCTTCTTCGAGCCTAGCGTCGGGCGTGTGGGCCGTCGCGGCTTCTCGCGGTGCTGGGCTTGCAGCACAAGCGCGGTCAGCCTCTCTCTTGCGTCTTCGCGGTTGCGCGGTTGGCTCGAATAGCGCTGTGCGAAAATGACGATCACGCCGTCGAGCGTCGCGCGCTGACCGGCCAGCCGCAACAGTTTCGCGCGCACATCCTCAGGCAGGCCGGGCGAGCGGGCCGCGTCGAAACGCAACTCCACCGCGGTCGCGACCTTGTTGACGTTCTGCCCGCCAGGCCCCGAAGCGCGGACGAAATTCTCGACGATCTCACTTTCGTCGATGAGAATATCGCCGATTTTCATGGGGAAGCGTGCTCCGAGCGATGCGGCGTTTGCTGTCGCGCGCCGCCACACCCGCCGTCAAGCTGGGAACCAAAAGGGCACGCAGCACGTTTAGACGTGACAAGTTTGGGATATCTCAAGGAGACGCAAGAATGGACAAGACGCTCATCGGAATGGTGGCCGCGATCGGCGCCATGGCCCCATTGGCGGCGCACGCCGATGTCTCAACGACAGAGGTCAGCGCGTCGATGGAAGCGAGTTCGTTCTCCGAGCTCCTGAAGCCGATCCCCAACGCCTTGGCTATTCTTAAGGCCGTCGACGAACAGGAAACTGTCAATCCCACCCCTGAGGGCGTGCAGGACGACGGCGTGATGATGGCGCAGTATCACCACCACCACCATCATCACCATCACCACCATTACTACCACCACCACCATCACCACCATCACTACTGGTATCATCATCACTATTATTGAGGATCGCTAGCCGCATTATTGGATCGCTAGCCGCATCCTTCGCGGCGCGCAGCATGTGGCGGTAGGTCCCATCGAAAACGATGTTGGCGCTTGATGTCCATTGGGTCTCCGCCGCCAGCGTCTTCCTGGCGGCGTGGATGCGACGGGATCGCAACTCACGGTCCGCATCTTCTTCCTCGGACATTCCCTGAAGTTCGAAATCGGCGTTCTCAGGGATTACGAGGATCTGCACAAACGGTTCGCCCTGCCGAAAGATATGGGTCTGACCCTCGTTCGGCGATTTGAAAACCAGAAACGAAACCATCGGCCACCAGTGCCGAATGAGGGCGGGAACGGCAATCGGCACGGTCCCGCTAGTGTCTGAGTAAAACCGGGGATGTGGCTCAGTTCGAATGGCCCAACCCGGCCCCGCGTCGATATCGATCAACAATTGGTAAGTATAAAAACGCTCGCCAAAATTCCGGAACGGCGGCCACATCAGGCCTGACTCCGGCGGCGGTCCGAAATCTCCCTCGAAATAGAGTTTTCCTTCCCGCCTTGTCACGCGCAACTCATGGTCGTGCGGGTAGAAGACCTCGATGCCGTATTGCGCGCCTTCCGAAAAAGGCAGGCAATGCCACATCTGCTCTTCGGACCCGTTTGCGCGCGGCCTGCGATCGCCTGCCCATCCCGGGATTTCCAACTTTGTGCGGCGAGGGGGCGCTCCGGCCTGGTGAGATCTGAACTTGACCGTGTGCATCGCGTCTCCAGGGCCGGTGGCCGTGAATACCCAAAACCAGCAACGTTTCGGAGACGGAAGAGTTCCAGTTCGCGGCAGGCCCCACCATGAAGAGGAGAAGACGGCAAAGGCATGTGGGAATCTCCCTCCCCCTTTATGGGGAGGGCCGGGGAGGGGGGCGCCGCCGCCGCTACCGCCACTCCCTCACGTCAACAAACCGGCCCGCAATCGCCGCCGCCGCCGCCATGACCGGCGACACCAGGTGGGTACGGCCCTTGTATCCCTGCCTGCCCTCGAAATTGCGGTTCGAAGTCGAGGCGCAGCGCTCGCCGGGCGCAAGCTTGTCGGGGTTCATCGCCAGGCACATCGAGCAGCCGGGCTCGCGCCATTCGAAGCCGGCGGCGGTGAAGATCTTGTCGAGGCCTTCGGCCTCGGCCTGCTCCTTGACGAGGCCCGATCCCGGCACGACCATCGCGCTGACGCGATCGGAGATCCGCCGACCCTCCACGACCTTCGCCGCGGCGCGCAAATCCTCGATGCGGCCGTTGGTGCAGGAGCCGATGAACACGCGGTCGAGCGTCGAGGTCGGTGATCTTCTCGCCGCCGTGCAGGCCCATATACTCGAGCGAGCGCTTGATCGAGGCGCGCTTGGCTTCGGTCGCGCCGTCCTCGATGCGCGGCACGAAGCCGGCGATCGTGGCGACGTCCTGCGGGCTGGTGCCCCAGGTGACGATCGGCGGCAGGCTGTTGGCGTCGAGCTTGATGATCTCGTCGAAATGCGCGCCGTCATCGCGTGAGCAGCGTATCCCAATAGCGGCGCGCCTGATCCCAGAGCGCGCCCTTCGGCGACTTCGGGCGATCCTTCAGATAGGCGTAGGTCTTCTCGTCGGGCGCGACCATGCCGGCGCGCGCGCCGCCTTCGATCGACATGTTGCAGACCGTCATGCGGCCTTCCATCGACAGCGCCTCGATCGCCGGGCCGCAATATTCGATCACGTGGCCGGTGCCGCCGGCGGTGCCGATCTGGCCGATGATGGCGAGGATGATGTCCTTGGCGGTGACGCCGTCGTGCAGCGCGCCGGTCACCTCCACCTTCATGTTCTTGGCCTTCGACTGGATCAGCGTCTGGGTGGCGAGCACGTGCTCGACCTCCGACGTGCCGATGCCGTGCGCCAGCGCGCCGAACGCGCCGTGCGTCGAGGTGTGGCTGTCGCCGCAGACGATCGTCGTGCCGGGCAGGGTGAAGCCCTGTTCGGGGCCGATGATGTGGACGACGCCCTGACGGCGATCGAATTCGTCGTAATATTCGATGCCGAAGTCGCGCGCGTTGGCGGCGAGCGTCTCGACCTGCTGGCGGCTCTCGGGATCGGCGATGCCGCCGCTACGGTCGGTGGTCTGGATGTTGTGGTCGACCACGGCGAGCGTCTTCTCCGGCGCGCGCACCTTGCGGCCGGACAGGCGCAGGCCTTCGAACGCCTGCGGGCTCGTCACTTCATGGACGAGATGGCGGTCGATATAGATGAGGCTCGTTCCTCCCGACGTCTCGATGACGTGGTCGTCCCAGATCTTGTCGTAAAGCGTGCGCGGCTTGGCCATGGTTCGTCCTCAGCGCCGTCCATATGGCGCGTAAAGCTCAAAGTAAGAGTGGCGCGCTTTCTATGCCGAACCTGCGGCCGAGAAAAGAGGGCGTTGCGGCGATCTTTTTAAGACGGCTCGGGCAGACTGGCGAAACGGGCGTCGCTTGGCTAAGAGCAATCGCCCGCAATTCGAGGAAAGCGTAATCTTGTCCCCTTCCACGATCGAGTCGCCGATCGTCGCCTCAGTTGGGCCGCCCTCCGCCGAAACCAGAACTCAAGCGCTTGACGCACGCTGTCGGCCTGGGCTTCGCCGTTTTCCTCGTCATAGGCGCAATCGCCGCGCTGGCGGCGGAGCGACGGCAGGCGCTATGGTCGGTGACGCAGGCCTGCGCGGCGGACGCCCGGACCACTCGGCTTGCCATTCCCGTGCCTGTTGGTCGACCTCAGCCGCGGCGAGCCGCTTGGCTTTGCGGTGCTACGGCCGCCGCTCGGCCGCCCGGATACGATCCTGACGCCGACACGGCAGAGCATCGGGCTCGAGGACCCGTGGCTGCAGACGCAAGCCGCGCCCAACTACTTTCTGGACGCCTGGAATGTTCGGCGCCTCGCGCCGAATGGCGCCCGCGCCGCCGCGCATCCCACAGCGATGGGGCTAGCCGCCAATTCGCGCTATAGCCGCGAGCAGGACCAACTCCATATCCACATCGGCTGCGTAAATCGGGACCGCCAGGACCTGTTTCGTCGCCTCGCCGCGGCGTCGCCGCCACGCACCTGGACTTTCACCAAGAGCTTGATCCCCCAGCAGCCGGTCTGGTCCTATCGGACGGGTGTGAGCGACCTTTCGCTGGTGCGTCCCTTTCAGATCGCCGCGGATAAGTTCGGTGACGGCGACGACGGTTTATCGGCAATCAGCCTGTTTGCCGTGCCAGTCGCCTCCGCAGGCGGCCTCGAATTCCTGCTGCTGGCTTTTCCGACCCACAAGCCGCGCTTCTATCTCGATATTTCATCTTCGGATCTGCTCGACGCGCGTTGCGCGGATTTCGCCCGGTAAGGAAGGCTGCGTTACCGGCGTGTCCTTCGACAGGCTCAGGACGAGGGGGGCCCTCATTAGGTCGACGGCACCCTCGTCCTGAG
>CAVYTP010000010.1:0-146978 GCA_963771455.1 uncultured Pseudomonadota bacterium | reverse complement strand
CGGGTCATGGCCGGGCTTGTCCCGGCCATCCACGCGGCGCCGCGTCTATAAACTCCCCGAAATTGTGGCTGCTGCACGGCGTGGATACCCGGCACAAGGCCGGGCATGACGTGCGTGGGTTGCAAAGAGGACCGATCTTGCAACCAATTGAGTTTCCCCGGACAGCCGTGCATGAAGGGGGAGGGAACACGGAGCCGGACGGTTCTTCTCCCTCCCCCTTTATGGGGGATGGCGGGGAGGGGGCGCTGCCGCTACAGCAATTCCCTCACGAGAGGCCCGAGTTGAGCAACTAGTACGATCGCGACGGAAGAGCTTCTGACGAATCCCCTCACCGCCAGACTCTGCGCGGCGCGGCCGATCACTTTGCCAGCGTCATAGAGTTGCGGTCGCCGACTGCGGCGACACCGTCGCCGCGCTCAACACGGCCAGGGCCAGACAAGTTCACTTATGTCTCGCGGCGGCCGCCGTGTTCCTCGAAAGAATGCAAGGCTAGCTGCTTCCCGGCGCGGAAGCGCTGCGCCCCACGTAGGCCGGGTCCCTTACCGGAACCCGACCAAATTACGCTTTGGAACGTTGACCGCGAGCCGCCTTGAGCTGCGAACGGTAATTTGCGATAGACACAATTATTCTGAGACTTTCATAAGTGCGCATTGAATTGGAGGGCCGGGATGACGGAAGCCTTCGGGGACCTCGCTGGAATTGTCGACGCGTTCGGGGCTGCGGCAATCGACCACACGCGATGGGACACGGCGATGGAAATCGCAGCCCGCTCAACGCGCAGTTTTGGCGCACTCCTCTTTATGCTGGGCAGTCGGGCGCCGGTCCTCCCTACGAGTGCGGGACTGCGGAGCACGAATGAAACATACGTCCGCGACGGTTGGATCCATCGCGACAAGCGCTATCTGGCGGCGCCAAAAATAATGAAAACGGGGGTCGGTTGCGACCTTGATTTCACCACATCAGAGGAAATCGACCGAGATCCCTATTACCAAGAATTCTTGAGACCGCAAGGCCTCCGATGGTTTGCCGGGGTCAAGGTAGGAGACGGCGAGGACTTCTGGGTGATGTCGCTGCAACGAAGCATAGACGAAGGTCCGTTCAGCGCCGACGAACTCCAGCGGCTAGGGGGGTTGTCGCGCCGACTATCGGCTAGCGCGGAGCTTGCGCGCGCTTTTGGCTTTGGACGGATCGAAGGCGCTTTGCAGGCGTTTGAAATGAGCCGCACCGCTGTCGCGATGATGGGTCGGACCGGGGAAGTGATCCTCCTTAACGAGTCCGCCGAGAGGCTGATGGGACGCGACCTAAGTATTCAAAATCAACGAATTGTCTCTTTTGATCAGCGTGCTACGGCTCTGTTGGATGCAGCCTTGCGGAAGATTGTCTGGTTGGACGATGCGGATGCCGACCGTCCTGCCATTACTTTGCCCCGCAGAGGCGGGCGACCCATTCTCGCCTATCCGTCGCGACTGCCGGGAATTGCCGCTGACGGCTTCCCGGGATGCCAGGTGTTTGTCGTCTTCGTAGATCTAGCTGCGCGGCGAACGACGCCCGAAGCGGAATTGATCCACGCTTTCGGGTTGACAAAGGCGGAAGCCCGGCTTGCGAATGGATTGGCAAACGAGGAAATCCTGGAGAGCGTTGCTGACAAGCTTGGGATCACCTACCAGACTGCGCGGACCGTGCTTAAAAGCGTTTTCCTTAAGACCGGCACCAACCGGCAGGTTGAGTTGATATCGCTGTTGCACCGCTTCCCGAGCCGCAAAGAGCCCAGCTGAAGGCCGAGGCACGATGGTGAGGTCAGAGCGTTTTCGTCCGAGGGCGAGCCATGCTTGTCGGGCGCGAAGGACCACACGAACGATCGTTGGTGCAATTGCGCAAAGGATATTCGCGCCTGAGACAAAAGCCGTCGGTTCGACAATGAATTAACGATCGACATCCCATTTTCCAATACCACCTGCCGAGAGCAATGGGCGCCCGCTTCTCGGCTAGCATTTTCGCCCGTCCCCATTTGGGGTATGGCCGGCAGAGTTTCTCCCGTTATTGTTCCGTTACGACCTGAATATGTGGCGCGGACGCACAAATGGGAACCCGCACATTGATTGGCGTTGCGGCTGACTTTGCCAAGTTGCCCGGGGTGCCTTTTCTAACCGCGCTCTCAGACTCACCAGCCTCGGCGGCGGGCCGTGCCGCCGGAAGCTGCCGTGAGCACTTCCGATGCGCTACGTGTGCACCCGTCTCGATCGGCGTCTAACTTAGTAGGAACTAGATACACATGCGCTGCGCCAAAATGAAATCGTAACCATTGCATAGCAGGGGCGACTAGAATGTTTTTAAAGACCTACCGCTTGGCGTTTGCTGTGAGCGCCATTTCGTTGGTGACTGTTGGCGGAGCTTCGGCGACGCTTGTTAACGCCGAATACACGGGGACCCTACGCGACGGCTATGATGGCGCGGGCATATTCGGCGCTGTGGGATCCGACCTCACCGGCTTAAATTTTGTTGCTGATTTCTTGTATAATACCGCGCTGGGGACTTATTTATACTCTTCACCGACCGTAGTTTGGCTGGAAGGCGGCCCCGGCACATCGTCGGGCGGCATCTCTCCCTTTCTAAGTGCAAGCGTGACTGTTAACGGCGTAACCAACAGTATCATTCCGGATTCGGTCGGCCAAGCGATTGCGAGCAATGGCCAGAATGGTCTTGCCAATCAAGTATATCATAACGCTGCGACAATTGGGGGTGATGATATTTCTGTTTCATTCTACAATAGTTCAAGCATATCTGGCGATATACCTGCGACAATCGACGTTCCATTGATTTTTATGATTGGCGCTGAGGACACCGGAGTCGGATCCGCAAGTTTTGCCGGACCCACCGGCTCTACGAACTTGTATTTCTCTCCCGTGGCGCTGACTTACACCCTTCCCACAATGTCCGCCGTCCCGGAAGCCTCCACGTGGACGATGATGCTGATTGGGTTCTCGGGCCTCTGCTACGCCGCCGCTTCGCGGCGCCCGCGCAAAGCCGCGTCGTTGGAATCAACCTGACGCCGGACTGAAGTCCCGGGACCTCCAAATCTGCGGATTTTACGTTTCCAGGTCGATACGGGCATTTTTGCGTAGCTGGTGCTGGATGAGCAATATGGGAAATCGCACATTGATTGGCGCAGCAATCGAATCTACCAAATTGCTAGCCGCGGCGCTTGCTTTGCTGACCCTAGCGTCAGGCTCATCCGCACCGGCGGCGGTGCGCTCCGCGCGAGCTTGCAGTGAACTCTATTCGCTGTGCCAAGCCTATGTACTCGAGCCGCAATGCAAGATCTTACTCAGCGAATCTGAGAAGACCGGAGTGTTCGCTTCACCGGAAGCGCTGGCAAAGGCCAAAGTGTCGCCTGCAACCGCGAAGGAAGTCGTTGAGCGCCCTTGCATTAAATAGGGCGCCTAGTTGCGCCGGCGGGTTTCGTTTGGCTGATTGGTTCGCTCCTTCGCTCCTCGCAACACAGGACCGAACGCGCGAAAACAAACGCTCGAGGCTCCTCCCTCACCGCTTCCTCACCGCCAAGCTCTGCGCCGCGCGGCCAATCACCCCCAGCTCGTCGTAGAGCTGCGTGTCCGCCAACCCGCAGCCGTTGCCGCCGAACAGGCTTACCGCCTCTAGGCCGATCCACTCGCCGACCGGCTTGCGGAACAGGTTGATGGTCAGGTCGAAGTTGACGAACAAATATTCGTCGAAGTCGAGCGATGCGCTGACGCCGTTGCCGGAATCGGCGGCGACGGCGACGCGCTGATAGGGGCTCGGCGCCTCGCCGCCGACGAGCGGGTGTTCGAGCCCGATCCACACCGAGCTTGGGCCCCGAAACGGCACGCCCGCGGCGGTGCGGATCTTGACCAGACGGTCGTAACCGAAATCCGCGCCCTTGAAAGCCATTTGGATTTTCGGGCATTCGCCGACGGGCTTCAGCGTCTTCAGCGCCGCGAGGCCGGCAATCGGCAAATCCTGTTCGCGCTGGGCGAGCGCGGTGAAAACGGCGATCTCCTTGTCGTCGATCAGCAGCCGGCCGGAGAAATGGCCGGCGTTGCGGCCGGCATAGCCGGGCGCGATTTCGACCCGGCATTCGCCGACCGGCGCGGGCCGCAGCAGGTTGACCGTCAGGCGGCCGATGTGGCCGTAGCCGAGCGGCGCCGCGGCGCGTTCGACCGCGCGGCAGATCAGCGCCGAGGGCGGCCCCGCGTGCTGATGCGCCGGATTCCACGGACCGACGGTGAGGGGCGTCGCCCGATAGGCGTCGCCCTCGAGCGGTTCATAGGCGGCTTCCAAGGCGCCGGTCCTTTCAGGGCGAGCGGGCGAGCAGGGCGGCGACAATCAAGCGCCATTCCTCGTCCAGCGCAACCTTGCAGACCGGCTGTCTCGCCCGCCGATACCAGTAGCCGGCGTTGCCGTCGTCGCCCTCCTTGCGGTGCAGATAGGCGTGCACCCAGTCGCCGTCGCGGCCGCCGGCGTTCTGCGCGAGCTCGTGCGCGGTCTCCCAGTCGCCGCGGCCGTCATGCCATAGCGCGAGCAGCGCCGGCGACAGGCCCGGGGGCGGGGCCGCGGCGCTCAGGGAGCCGACAAAGGGGGCCAGCGCGTCGGTCATGGCGTGAGGAGATCGAAGGTCGCCGTCACGGTTTCCGTCAGGTTGATCGTTCCCGGCTCGATCTGCAACGGCGGCGGCGCGGGCGCGCGCATGTCGGCGGCGGCGAACGACTTCGCCATCATCATCGGCGCCGGTTCCGTCTGGCCCCCGGAGGCGACGAGCGTGCGCGGCGGCCCCACCTTCACGCCGAGGCCTTCGGCATAGAGGCCGGCGCGGTGGACGGCGTTGGCGGCGGCTTTTACGCGCAGCGCGTCGATCCGCTGCTCGCGATCGGAGAGATCGTAGGCGAGACCCTCGTAGAGCGCGCCAGCCTGCACCGCTGCGCCGACGATGGCGCCGGTGCGCTCGATGTCGCGAACGCGGACGCGGATCTGATTGCGCGCGCGGTAACTGGTGACGACCGACTTGATATACTGGTTGGTGCGCGTGTCGCGCTGCTCGGAATAGACCGGCGTCAGCGAAGCGCCGACGGTCGTCAGGTCCTTGTCATCGAGCGGCGAAGCCTTGAGCGCGTCGATCACCGCGGCGACGGCGCGCGCGTTCTCGGCCCCCGCCTCGACGGAGGTCGGACGCTCGGTGCTGACCTCGAAGGTGATGAGCGCGATGTCGGGCCGCGCCTCGTCGCGCGCTTCGCCGCTGACGCTGACGGAGGGCGGCGGCAGTCGGTCCTCGGCAAGCGCGGGCGCCGTAACGGCCAGAAGACAGGGCAGGGCAAGCCAAAGACTTCGGCCAGTCATCAATGCATCCTCCTCGCCGCGCTGCGCGGGCGGGCTAACAAGCCTGCACGATAAGCCCAAAATGTGACGCTGCAGGCGCCATCGAGCGCCCTGTTTATTGACGCGAAGCGGCCTCTCCTAACGTTCCCTTAACCCTAACGACTTCTAATGGTCTGAGCGGCCGCGCCGGGACTGGGCGCGGCCGGAGTTTCGTTGACGCCCATACGAGCCCATGTTACCCCAAGCCATCCCATACGCGAGCGGAGACGGACCGCCTGAAACGCCGGCAAGGCGCGAAGGCCGGGCGTTTGCGCGCACGCAGGCTCAGATTTTGGCAGGGCGCCCGGGTGGATCGATTTCTCTCCCAATATCGCTTCCGGTTCGACGCGAAGGGACGAATCTCGGTGCCGGCGCCCTACCGGGCGACCCTGAGTCGGCCGGAGTTCGAGGGCGTGTTCATGCATCCGAGCCTCGATGCGCCGGCGCTCGACGGCGGCGGGCAGGGGCTGATCGACGAGATCCAGACGATGCTCGACGCGCTGCCGCTCTATTCGCGGGAGCGCGAAGATCTTTCGACGGCGCTGCTGTCGTCGGGCGAGATCCTCAATCTCGATCCGGAGGGCCGGGTCGTGTTGCCGTCGCGGCTGCGCGAAGTGGCGGAATTGACGGACGAGGCGGTGTTCGTGGGTCAGGGCCGAAAATTTCAGATCTGGTCGCCGCCGCTTTTTGCCGCCCATTTCGAGACGGCGCGGGCGCGGGCGCGGGAACTCAGGGCGAGCGTCTCGGCGCCGCGGAGCCTGAGCGCATGAGCGACGCCCCGCGCCACGTTCCCGTGCTGATCGAAGAAGTGCTCGCCGCGCTGAACCTCAGCGAAGGCGTCGCTGGTGGTCGACGGCACGTTCGGCGCCGGCGGCTATACGCGCCGCTTTCTCGACGCCGGCGCGCACGTCATCGCGATCGACCGCGACCCGCAGGCGATCGCCGCCGGGCGAGCGCTCGAGGCCGAGAGCGACGGACGGCTGACGCTCGAGCAGGGGCGGTTCGGCGATCTCGACCGCGCTCGCCGGCGAGCCGCTCGACGGCGTCGCGCTCGACATCGGCGTCTCGTCGATGCAGATCGACGAAGCCGCGCGCGGCTTCTCGCTGCGCCAGGACGCGCCGCTCGACATGCGCATGGAAAGCGCCGGCCGCAGCGCCGCCGACATTCTCGCTCGAAGCCGACGAGGGCGAAATCGCCGACATCCTGTTTCACTACGGCGAAGAGCGCGCCGCGCGCCGCATCGCGCGCGCCATCGTCGCCGACCGCCAACCAAGCCCTATGTTTCGACGCTGCAGTTCGCCGAAATGATCGAGCGCGTCGCGCCGGCGAAGCCCGGCGAATTCACCCATCCCGCGACCCGCAGCTTTCAGGCGCTGCGGATCGCCGTCAACGACGAACTCGGCGAATTGCTGCGCGGCCTCTCCGCGGCCGAGCGCCAGCTGAAGCCGGGCGGCCGCCTCGCCGTCGTCACCTTCCATTCGCTCGAGGATCGCATCGTCAAACAATTCTTCGCGCGCCGCGCCGGACGCGGCGAGGCGATCTCGCGGCGCTTGCCGGGCGAACCCGCCGCCGTGCCGCCGAGCTTTCGCGTTTCGGGCAAGCAGCCGATCGCGCCGGGCGTCGAAGAGATCCGCCGCAATTCGCGCGCGCGGCCGGCAAAACTGCGCTGGGCGGAGCGCACCGATGCAGCCGGCGCAGGCGGTCGAAGACGCGCTGCAGGCGCTGACGTCCGCCGGCGAGCGGCGGGGGAGGGGCTGATGTGGCGTTTCCTGCACCTCATCGCGATCGTCGCGGTCATGGCCTCTGCGGCCTATGTCTACAGCATCAAATATCAGACGATCTTCGCCGCGGAAGAGCTCGTGAAGACGCGCCATCTGATCGCCAAGGAGCGCAATTCGATTTCGATCCTGCGCGCTGAATACGCGCATCTGGCGAGGCCCGATCGCATCCAGTCGATCGCCGACGCCGCGCTCGCCATGCAGCCGCTCGCGCTCAACCAGATCGCCAAGGCCGACCGAGCTTCCCGAGAAAGCCGGGAAGGTCGAACTCGATCGGTCAGAAGCTCGAGGCGCTCGGCCTCACCGGCGAGAGCGCGACGCCGAATTCCGGCGTCACCGGCGCAACGCCATCGCTGAGGTAGCCCATGACCGAGCCCCTGCCTCCCGCGCCCGACGCCCCGGAAACGCCCAAGAAGGCGAGAAAATCCCTGCTGCCCAAAGCGGGCGCGATCGAAGCTGAGCCTGCCGAAGCTGAGCTTGCCGAAGCTGAGCTTGCCGAAGTTGACTGCGCCCAAGATCAAAGCGCCGCGGCTCAGCCTGTCGAAGCTGACATTCGTCAGCGTCGCGGCGCTGATGCGCGGGGCGAAGGGCTTTGTCACCCGCCTGTTCACTTCGCGCGGCGATCTCAGCGGTCCGCGCATCGCCCAGCTCGCGTTCATCCTCGGCCTCGCCTACGTCGGCATCGGCGGCAAGCTCTCCGGCTCGGCATGTCCAACGAACCGCCGCAGACGCTGAAGTCGGCCGCTGACGAGGCGGTGTCGGGCGCGCGTCCCGATCTGCTCGACCGCAACGGCGAGATCCTCGCGACCGACGTCAAGACGATGTCGGTGTTCGCCGAGCCGAGGCGCATCATCGACAAGGACGAGGCGGTCGAACTCATCACCGCCGTGCTGCCTGACGTCGACGCGCGCGATCTTCGCGAGCGCCTTTCGTCGAAGAAGGGCTTCATCTGGATCAAGCGGCAGGTGACGCCGAAGGAGCAGCGCGGAGATCTTCCATCTCGGCCTGCCCGGCGTCGGCTTCGTGCCGGAAAACAAGCGCGTCTATCCCAATGGCCGGATCGGCGCGCATGTCATCGGCTATGTCGACAAGGACAATATCGGCATCGCCGGGATGGAGAAATATCTCGACGAGCAGAGCCTCACCGATCCGCACGTGCCGGGCTTCGCGATCGACCCCGCGCGGCTGAAGCCGGTGCGGCTGTCGATCGATCTGAAGGCGACGCAGGCTTTGCGCGACGAACTCGCGCAGGGGCTCGAGCGGTTCCGCGCCAAGGCGGCGGCGGGCGCCATCATCGACGTCAACACCGGCGAAGTGATCGCGCTGGAATCGCTGCCCGACTACGATCCCAACGATCCCGGCGACATGAAGGACCTGTCGAAGATCAACCGGATCAACGTCGGCGTCTATGAGATGGGCTCGACCTTCAAGGCGCTGTCGATCGCGATGGCGCTCGAATCCGGCAAGGTCAACCTCGGCTCCAGGCTCGATGCGCGCGACAGCCTGCGCTACGGCCGCTTCACCATCCACGATTTCCACGCCACCCATCGCGTGCTGACGCGTGCCGGAAGTGTTCACCCATTCCTCAAACATCGGCACCGCGCGCATGGCGATGCTGGTCGGCGTCGAAGGCCATCAGGCGTTCCTGAAGAAGATGGGCCAGCTCGACCGCCTGCGCACCGAATTGCCCGAAAGCGCCGAGCCTCTGTGGCCGAAACACTGGAGCGAGCTGAACACCGTCACCATCGCCTTCGGGCAGGGCATCAACGTCGCGCCGATGCAGGCGGTGATGGCGGTCGCGGCGCTCGTCAACGGCGGCCACATGATCACGCCGACCTTCCTGCCGCGCGATGAAGCGACGGCGATGGCGACCAGCCACCGCGTCGTCAGCGAGCAGACATCGGAGTCGATGCGCTATCTGATGCGCTCCAACGCGACCCACGGCTCGGCGAGCTTCGCCAACATCGACGGCTATTATGTCGGCGGCAAGACCGGCACCGCCGACAAGATATTTCATGGCCATTACAGCAACGATCAGGTGTTCACGACCTTCATGGCGATCACGCCCGCCAACAAGCCGAAATATCTGTATCTGGCGCTCTACGATCAGCCGCAGGCGACGTCCGGCGACGGCGGCTATCACACCGCCGCCTACAATGCCGGCCGCACCGTCGGCGCGCTCGTCAGGCGCGTCGAGCCTTTGGAAGACCGGCCGCCGAATCCGGTGTTCCCGACGCAGCCGTTCCCGATCATCGCGCGGCTCGGCTATGGCGCCGACGCCGACAAGACGGGCAAGGAGTGATGCGCCTCGACGCGCTTCTCGATCTGCCGGCGTCGCCACTCGGCGGCGTGGAGATTTCCGGGCTTGCGTCGGACAGCCGCAAGGTCAAGCCGGGCGACGCCTTTTTCGCGCTCGGCGGCTCCAAGGACGATGGCCTCAAACACGTCGGCGAGGCGCTCGCCAAGGGCGCGTCGGCGGTGGTTGGCGAGCGTGCGCCCGCTAGCCCGCGCGCCTTTCGTCGAGGTCGCCGACGCGCGCGCGTGCGCTCGCGCTGGCCTGCCGCAACTTCTTCCCCGAGCAGAGCGAGACGATCGTCGCGGTCACAGGCACCAGCGGCAAGACTTCCGTCGCCGCCTTCGCCCGCCAGATCTTTGAGGCGCTGGGACGCGAGGCCGCGTCGCTCGGCACGATCGGGATCGTCTCGCGGCCGATCAACGTCTATGGCTCGCTGACGACGCCGGACACCATCGCCTTGCACGAGACGTTGACGCGCCTCGCCCGCGCCGGCGTCACCCATGTCGCGATGGAAGCCTCCTCGCATGGCCTCGACCAGAAGCGGCTCGACGGCGTGCGGCTGAAGGCGGGCGCGTTCACCAACCTGTCGCGCGACCATCTCGACTATCACCCCACGATGGCGGCCTATCTCGACGCCAAGCTGCGGCTGGTGCGCGAGCTGCTGCCGGTCGGCGCGCCGTTCGTGGTCGACGCCGATTCCGAAGTCGCCGGCGATGTCGTCGCGGCGACCCGCGCGGCGGGCCGCATGCCCTTCACGGTCGGCGCGCGCGGCGAGACGATCCGGCTCGCGGCTTCGCGTCGCGAGGGTTTCGCGACCGCGCTCGAGGTCGAGCATGCCGGCCGGCGTTATGCGCTCACGCTGCCTCTGCCCGGCGATTTCCAGACTTCCAACGCGCTCGTCGCCGCGGGCCTCGCGATCGCGGTCGGCGAGGATGCGGCAAAGGTGTTCGCGGCGCTCGAGGGCCTGCAGGGCGCGCCGGGCCGGCTCGAGCGGGTCGGCGAGATCCGCGGCGCCAACGTCATCGTCGACTACGCTCACAAGCCCGACGCGCTCGAAAAGGCGCTCGCGGCGCTTCGGCCGTTCGTCACCGGCAAGCTCGTCGTCGTCTTCGGCTGCGGCGGCGACCGCGACGCCGGCAAGCGCCCGATCATGGGCGAGATCGCGACCCGCCTCGCCGACGTCGTCATCGTCACCGACGACAATCCGCGTTCGGAAAATCCCGCCGCGATTCGCGCCGCCATTCTCGCCGCCGCGCCGGGCGCGCGCGAGATCGGCGATCGGGCGCAGGCGATCCAGGTCGGCGTCGCGCTGCTGAAATCGGGGGATGCGCTCGTCATCGCCGGCAAGGGCCATGAAAGCGGCCAAATCGTCGGCGACCGCACGCTGCCCTTTTCGGACGCCGAATGCGCCCGGGCGGCGATCGAGGAGGCCCAATGAACCCGATATTGTGGACGGCCGCCGAACTGGCGGAGATTTTCGGCGCGCCCAGCGCGCCAGCGGCGGGGGCGACCGGCGTATCGATCGATTCGCGCACCCTGAAAAAGGGCGAACTGTTCGTCGCCATCAAGGGCGATGCGCTCGACGGCCACGAGTATGTAGCGCGGGCCTTCGAGGCCGGCGCGTCCTGCGCGCTGGTGGAAGCCGCGCAGGCGGACGCGCTGAAGGCGCTCGGCCCCGTCTACGCCGTCCCTGACACCCTGCGCGGGCTGGAAAAGCTCGGCGTCGCCGCGCGGGCGCGCGCCAAGGCCAAGATCGTCGCCGTCACCGGCTCGGTCGGCAAGACCAGCGCCAAGGAGATGCTGCGGCTCGGGCTTTCCGCCTCCGGCGTGACCCACGCCTCCGTCGCCTCGTTCAACAACCACTGGGGCGTCCCGCTGACGTTGTCGCGCCTGCCGGCCGACGCGGCCTACGCCGTGTTCGAGATCGGCATGAACCATGCCGGGCGAGATCACGCCGCTGGTCGGCTTCGTGCGCCCCCATGTCGCGCTGATCACGACGATTGCGCCGGTCCACATCGAAAACCTCGGCTCGATCGAGGCGATCGCCGACGCCAAGGCCGAGATTTTCTCCGGCGTGACGCCGGGCGGCGTCGCCGTCATCAACGCCGACGCGCCGCAATCCTGGCGCCTGTGCGCGGCCGCCGAAGCGCGCGGCCTGCGCGTCCGCACCTTTGGCACCGACGCCGATGTCTACGCCAGGCTGCGCTCGCGCGAGGCGACCGCGACAGGCTCGCGCCTGCGGGTGAAACTGGGCGCGCGCGACCTATCGTTCAACATCGGCGCGCCGGGCGCGCATATGGCCGACAATGCGGTCGGCGTGCTCGCCGTCGTCGAGGCGCTCGGCGCCGATGTCGAGGCGGCGGCGCGGGCGCTCGGCGATTTCCAGGCCGCAGAAGGGCCGCGGCGAACGTTTCGCGCTGCCGCTCGGCGCCGGCGCCGTCACTGTCATCGACGAGAGCTACAACGCCAATCCCGTCTCGATGCGCGCCGCGCTGGCGCTGCTCGGCGCGACTGCGCCGGGCGACGGCGGCCGGCGCATCGCCGTGATCGGCGACATGCTGGAACTCGGCGCGGAAGCGCCGGCGATGCATGCGGGACTGGCGCGCGAGCTCGCCGCCAACGGCGTCGACCTGCTGTTCGCCGCCGGCCCGTTGAGCCGCGCGCTCTACGAGACCGCGCCAGAGGAGCGGCGCGCGCATTGGTCGGAGCGCGCCGACGGCCTCAAGGGCGCGCTGTTCCCGGCCCTGCGCGCCGGCGATGTCGTGATGATCAAAGCTTCCAACGGCAGCCGCATGGGCCCGCTGGTCGCCGCGCTCAAAGAGCACTACGCGAAGCCGCGCGACGCGCAGGCAGGACACTGACATGCTCGTTTGGCTCGCCGACTTTTCGCACATCTTCAGTCCCCTCAATCTGTTCCGCTACCTGACTTTCCGCACCCTCGGCGCGGCGACGACGGGCCTGTTTCTGGTGTTCTTCCTGGGGCCCCGCATCATCTCGGCGCTCAGGCTCAAGCAGGGCAAGGGCCAGCCGATCCGCGTCGACGGTCCCGCTTCGCATCTCCTCACCAAGAAGGGCACGCCGACGATGGGCGGCCTGATGATCCTGTTCGGGCTCATCGTCTCCTCGTTGCTGTGGGCCAATCTGCAGACGCCCTATGTCTGGATCGTGCTGTTCGTGACCATCGGCTTCGGCGCGATCGGCTTCTATGACGATTATCTGAAGGTCACCAAACAATCGCATCTCGGCTTTTCCGGCCGCTCGCGGCTCGCCGGCGAGTTCCTGATCGCGCTGATCGCGTGCTTTGCGATGATGCGCGTCGGCGGCCCGAGCGCGACGGGGCTGTCGCTGCCGTTCTCCACGGGTTTTGCGATCGATCTCTCCTGGGGTTTCCTGCTGTTCGGCCCGTTCGTCATCGTCGCGTTCGGCAACGCCGTGAACCTGACTGACGGGCTCGACGGGCTCGCCATCGTGCCCGTGATGATCGCCGCCGCGACGCTCGGCCTGATCGCCTATTTCGCCGGCAACGTGCTCTATTCGCATTATCTGCTGATCAATCACGTGCCGCTCGCCGGCGACCTGATGGTGATTTGCGGCGCGCTGATCGGCGCCGGCGTCGGCTTCCTGTGGTTCAACGCGCCGCCGGCGCAGATTTTCATGGGCGACACCGGCTCGCTCGCGCTCGGCGGCCTGCTCGGCTCGTGCGCGGTCGCCATCAAGCACGAGATCGTGCTGGCGATCATCGGCGGCCTGTTCGTCATCGAGGCGTTGTCGGTGGTGGTGCAGGTGGCCTCGTTCAAGCTGACCGGCAAGCGCGTGTTCCGCATGGCGCCGATCCATCACCATTTCGAACAGCTCGGCTGGTCGGAGCCGCAAATCGTCATGCGGTTCTGGATCATCGCCTTCGTGCTCGCGATGGTCGGCCTCGCCACCCTGAAGCTGAGGTGACGATGACGCCGGTCACGACGTTCCACGGCAAGCGCGTCGCACTGTTCGGGCTCGGCGGTTCCGGGCTTTCGACGGTGCGCGCGCTGGTCGCCGGCGGCGCTGACGTCGCCGCCTGGGACGACAGCGAGGCTTCGCGCGCCAAGGCGATCGCGGCCGGCTTCGTCGTGACGGACCTCTCGACCGTTGATTGGTCCACGTTCGACGCGTTCGTGCTGGCGCCGGGCGTGCCGCTCACCCACCCAAAGCCGCACTGGACGGTTGACCGCGCCCACGCCGCAAACGTCGAAATCATCGGCGACATCGAGCTGTTCGTCCGCGAGCGCCGCGCGCTGGCGCCCAAGGCGCCGTTCATCGCGATCACAGGCACCAACGGCAAGTCGACCACGACCGCGCTGATCGCCCATCTGCTGCGCGCCGCCGGCCGCGACGTGCAGCTCGGCGGCAATATCGGCACGCCCATTCTCGACCTCGAGCCGCCGTCGGACGCGCGCATTCACGTGATCGAGTGCTCGTCCTATCAGATCGATCTCAGCCCGAGCCTCAACCCGACCGTGGGTCTGCTGCTCAACGTGACGCCCGACCATCTCGACCGGCACGGAACGATCGAAGCCTACGCCGCGATCAAGGAGCGGCTGGTCGCGAATTCGGACATCGCGCTCGTCGGCGTCGACGACGACTATTGCCGCGCCGTCGCGGCGCGCCTGCGCGCCGCGGGCCGCAAGGTCGTCGCGATCTCGCAGCGAACAAGCTCGCTCGCCGAAATGTTTGTTGAAGGCCACAGGATCTTCGCCAAGGGCGAAACGGCGCCGCGCTACGACCTGACCTTGGCGCCCGCGCTGCGTGGCGAGCACAACGGCCAGAATGCGGCGTTCGCTGTGGCGGCAGCCGAGGCGCTCGGCGCGAGCCGCGAGGATATCGCAAGAGGCCTCGCGAGCTTCCCCGGCCTCGCCCATCGCATGGAGCAGGTGGGGCGCGAGGGCCGCGTGCTCTACGTCAACGATTCCAAGGCGACCAACGCCGACGCCGCGGAGAAGGCGCTTAGCCTCGTTCCACGACATCTACTGGATCCTCGGCGGCAAGGCGAAGGAAGGCGGCATCGAGCCGCTGCGGCCTTTGTTTGATCGGGTCAGCAAGGCCTATCTGATCGGCGCTGCGACGGAGGATTTCGCGGCGACGCTCGGAAGCGTGTCCCGTTCGAGAAGTGCGGCGAGCTCGCGACCGCGGTCAACGCCGCCGCCCGCGATGCGTTGCAAAGCAAGGCGGCCGAGCCCGTCGTGCTGCTGTCGCCCGCCTGCGCCTCGTTCGATCAGTTCGCCAATTTCGAAGTGCGGGGGGACCGGTTCCGCGAGCTGGTCAAACAACGCCTTGGCGAGGCGAGACCATGATGGAAGCAACAGCAACCCCTCGCCGATTGTCCCCTTCTCCCCTTGCGGGAGAAGGTGCGCGAAGCGCGGATGAGGGGTTTGTTTCCGCCGGCGCGAGACAGCGGGTGTTTCGCGCGGTTGGCGCCGCGCCGTCCCCGCGGACCCCTCATCCGGCCTTCGGCCACCTTCTCCCGCAAGGGGAGAAGGGGCTAACCCGAATGCATTTTTCCCCCTTCTCCCGCCTGCGTCAAACGACTTGGCGAGGCGAGAGCATGATTGAAGCCCCAAACGACCCCGCCGTGCATTCCCCCTCTCCCGCCTGCGGGAGAAGGTCCCGAAGGGGGGACTGAGGGGAGGCCGCTGCCGCTATTTCAGCCCTCACCTCGCCCTCATCCGGCGCTTTGCGCCACCTTCTCCCGCAAGCGGGAGAAGGGCTCCATTCTGCTCCGCCCCTCGAAAGGAAACCTGCCATGATCTCCAGAGCCGAACGGGGCCCGGTGGCCGATTGGTTGCGCAGCGTCGACGGCTGGTTGCTCGCGGCGTTCGGCGCCTTGATGGTGATCGGCGTCGTGATGGCGCTGGCCGCAAGCCCGGCGGTCGCGGAGCGCATCGGGCTGCCGACGTTCCATTTCGTCGATCGTCAGGTCCTGCTGCTGCCGCCGACGGCGCTGCTGATGCTGGCGACTTCGTTCCTTTCGCCGCGGCATGTCCGGCGCGCGGCGCTGATCATCTTTGCGATCAGCATCGCGCTGATCCTGATGGCGCTGGTGTTTGGCGCCGAGGTCAAGGGTTCCAAGCGCTGGATATTTGGCCTGCAGCCCTCGGAGTTCCTGAAGCCTGCGTTTGTCATCCTCGCCTCCTGGGCGTTTGCGGAGGGCTCCCGGCCGGGCGTGCCGCGGTGGATCGCCAAGGCGCTCGCCTTCCTCATCCTGCCGGCGACCATCGTGCCGCTGATCCTGCAGCCGGACTTCGGGCAGACGATGCTGATCTCGCTGGTCTGGGCGACGCTGGTGTTCATGGCGGGGCTGCACTGGTTCTGGGTGCTGGGCCTCGGCGGCGTCGGCGCGATGGGCGGCTTCCTGGCGTTCAAATTCTCGCCGCACGTCCACGAGCGCGTCATGCGCTTCATCGACCCGGATTCGAGCGGCGGCATGGTTGATACGTTCCAGGTCGACACCGCCCTGCAGAGCCTCGCCAACGGCGGCTGGTTCGGGCGCGGCCCCGGCGAGGGCGTCTACAAGCGCATTCTGCCTGATGCGCATACCGACATGGTGTTTGCCGTGATCGGCGAGGAATTCGGGCTGATCGCGTGCT
Organism: uncultured Pseudomonadota bacterium; assembly: GCA_963771455.1. Classification (GTDB taxonomy): domain Bacteria; phylum Pseudomonadota; class Alphaproteobacteria; order Rhizobiales; family Beijerinckiaceae; genus Roseiarcus. The sequence continues at coordinate 130,892 of CAVYTP010000010.1, read as the reverse complement.
TCGGCCTGATCACCTTCTTCGGCGTGATCGTGATGCGCGGGCTGTGGCTCGCGTCGCGCAATCAGGACATGTTCAGCCGGTTCGCGGCCGCCGGGCTCACCATCATGTTTGGCGTACAGAGCTGGATCAACATGGCGGTCAACCTGCGCGCGATGCCGGCCAAGGGCATGACGCTGCCGTTCATCTCCTACGGCGGTTCGTCGCTGCTGGCGCTCGGGCTCGGCATGGGTTTCCTCATCGCGCTGACCCGCCGCCATCTGACGATCTCGCAGGAACCGCATCCGCTGAGTCAAGCGTGAGCGCGCGCGGAATCCTGCTCGCTGCGGGCGGCACCGGCGGACATCTGTTCCCGGCGGCGTCGCTCGCCGCCGTGCTGAAAAAGCGCGGCTATGAGATCGATCTCGCCACCGACGATCGCGCGCTGAAATACGGCGGCGAGTTTCCCGCGCGCGCGATCCACGCCATCCCCTCCGCGACGCCGACCGGCGCGGGGCTCGCCTCGAAGGCGCTCGCTGCGCTGAAGCTGGGGCAGGGCTCGCTCGTCGCGCGCGGGTTGATCAAGAAGTTGAACCCGCTCGTCGTGGTGGGTTTCGGCGGCTACCCCACCGTGCCGCCGCTGCTGGCGGCGGCCTGGCTCGGCGCGCCGAGCGTGCTGCACGAGCAGAATGCGGTGATGGGTCGCGCCAACAAATTTCTTGCCGGGCGCGTCAGCCTGATCGCGACCGGCTTTCCGAATTTGAAGGGCGTCGATGCGGGCAAGACGCGCTATGTCGGCAACCCGGTGCGGCCGGCGGTGCTGGCGGCGGCGCTGACGCCTTATCCCGCGCGCGACGGCGGCCGGCTCAACGTGCTCGTCACCGGCGGCTCGCAGGGCGCGCGCGTGATGTCCGACATCGTGCCCGCGGCGCTCGCGTTGCTGAGCGCCGAGCAGCGGGCCGGGCTCCGGCTCACCATGCAGGCGCGCGGCGAGGATCTTTCGCGCGTCGCCGCGGCGGCGGCGAAGCTCGCCTTTCCGGTCGAGTTGCAGGAATTCTTCGCCGATCTCCCCGGCCGCATCGCGGCGAGCCACCTCGTCATCGGGCGCGCGGGCGCATCAACGGTCGAGCGAACTCGCCGTCATCGGCCGGCCCTCGATCCTGGTGCCGTTTCCGCATGCGCTCGATCAGGATCAGGCGGCCAATGCGGCGATCCTCGCCGAGAGCGGCGCTGCGACGGTGATCCTGCAGAAGGCGTTCACAGCCGAGCGTCTTGCGGACCTGCTGAAAGCCGCGCTCGCCGAGCCGCAGCGGCTGGAGGCTGCTGCGGCGGCGGCGAAAGCGGCGGGCGTCTCAGATGCGGCCGAGCGACTTGCCGACGAGGTGGTCAAGCTCGCCCGGTAGGCGTCCGCGCCGTCAGACCATATCGAACAACAACGCCTGCGTGCCCGGCGCGGCGCCGACCAGAGTCAACTCCGCGACATCCTCGATCGCGGCGCCGTCGCCCTCTTTGAGCTCGACGCCGTTGATCGTCGCCGAGCCGGTGGCGATCTGCACCCACCCCATCCGGCCCGGCGCCAGCGTGTGGCTGACGGACTTGCCGGCGTCGAGCAGGGTCGCGAACACGTCCGCGTCCTGATGGATCGGCAGCGAATTGTCGCGGCCGTCGTGCGAGGCGATCAACCGGAGCTGACCGTGCCGCTGTTCCGGCGCAAAATTGCGCTCGCCGTAGCGCGGCGTGGTGTTCTCGGCGTCAGGCATGATCCAGATCTGCAGGAAGCGGACCGGGTCGGTGCTCGAGGCGTTGAACTCGCTGTGGCGAACGCCCGGTCCCCGCAGACATCACCTGAACGTCGCCGGGGCGGATCACCGATCCGTGGCCCATGCTGTCCTGATGCTGGAGGCCGCCGTCGATCACGTAGGACAGGATCTCCATGTTGCGGTGGCTGTGCGGCGGGAAGCCGCCGCCGCCCTGGACGCGGTCGTCGTTGATGACGCGCAGCGGCCCGAAGCCCATGTGGTTGGGATCGTAGAAGTTGGCGAACGAGAAGGTGTGATAGCTTTCGAGCCAGCCGTGATGGGCGTGGCCGCGTTCGTTGGAAGGACGGACTGTGATGGACATGACGAACTCCCGGAGTTCAATCGGTGACCGGGCCGCGGCGCGGCCCGGCATTTCAGAGGTTCAGATTTCCCGGCCAATCAGCGCGTCGACCGAATAGCGGCCGCCGCCGCGCACCACGAACGACAGGGCGACGAGGCCCCACATCAGCGGATATTCGAAGCCGCCGTCGGTCCAGAAGTAGCCGGCGGGCAAGTGGACGGACACGATGGCGACCGCCATCAAGCCGGCGACCAGCGCCGCGGCCGGACGGGTCAGGAAGCCGACGGCGAGCGCCAGGCCGCCGAAGAACTCGATCAGGCCGGCGAGCAGCGCCAGCGACGGCGGCAGGCCCAGCTTGGTGGCGAAGAACTGCCCGGTCGCCTCGACGCCGTAGCCGCCGAATGCGCCAAACAGTTTCTGCGCGCCGTGCGGCATCAGCATCAGGCCGGCGGCGACGCGCACCAGCGGCTCGCCGAGCGGAGCGACGGCGTTCTCGATCGCGCCGATGAAGGGCAGGAGCGGCTTGGTTTCGTGAGCGACGGAGAGAGACATGGCTGTTTTCCTTGGCGTTTGAGCGGGGCGGGGAGACGTCCCCGTTGGCTGGATATTTGCGTTGCATCGCTCAGAACAACAATCCATGATCTTTGCATCAGACTGTTCTCGAATGAGCAACAAATGGATCGTTTCGCCGCCCTGCAAGCCTTCGTCGCTGTCGCCGATCTCGGCTCGTTTTCCGGAGCGGCGGATAAGCTGAGGCTGGCCAAATCCGCAGTCAGCCGGCAGATCGGGGCGCTCGAGAGCGAGCTCGGCGTCCGGCTGCTCAATCGCACCACCCGCTCGCTGAGCCTCACCGAAGCAGGGCGCGGCTACCTCGAACGCGCGCGGCGCATCCTCTCCGATCTCGAAGAGGCCGATCTGGCGCTGAGCGAGCTCACCGCCGAGCCGCGCGGGCGGCTGAAGATCAGCGCGCCGATGAGTTTCGGGTTTCTGCACCTGATGCCGGCGCTGTGCGATTTTCTCGCCCGCTATGCGCAAGTCGATGTCGACATCGTGCTCAACGATCGTTTCGTCGATCTGATCGAGGAGGGGTTCGATGTCGCGGTCAGGATCGGCGAGCTTGCCGATTTCCAGCCTGATTGCGCGCAAGCTGGCGCCGGCGCGCTCGGTGATCTGCGCCAGCCCGGCCTATCTCGCCAAGCGCGGCGAGCCGAAGACGCCCGACGATCTCGCCAGCCACGTCTGCGTGTTCAACAGCAACATGGCCTCCGCGCGGGAATGGCGGTTCCGCGCGGCCGATGGCTCGGCGTGGCCGGTGCGGGTCGAGGGCCGGCTCAGCATCAACAATGGCGACGCGATCCGCGTGGCGGCGCTCAACGGCTTTGGGCTCGTGCGGCTGCCGACGTTCATCGTCGGCGCGGACCTGCAGTCGGGCGCGCTCGCTTCCGTGCTCGACGATTATCTGGAGCAGGGGCTCGCGATCCACGCCGTCTATCCGCACGGCCGGCACCTGTCGCCGACGGTGCGGGCGTTCGTGGACTATCTCGGCGCGAGGTTCGGCCCGCGCCCGTACTGGGATCTGGTGGGGTAGGGGCGGCGTCCCTCGCGCTAGCCTTGAGGCGTGAGGCGTCGCTCGCTCGGCAACCCCCCTCATGCTGAGCTTGTCGAAGCACGCTTCCGCATGAAGCCCCTTCGACAGGCTCAGGGTGAGGGGGTGCGCCGCTACTTCGCCTCCGCCGCCTTGCGCAGCGTCACGCTCAGCCCCGCATCCCTGGGCAATCGCGCATGGTTGAGCATCGCGACCAGCATCAGCACGCCGAGCACGACGAACGCGAAGCGGAACTCGCCGAGCGGCGGCGGCGTCGTCTGCGCGCCGATCTTCAGCAGCGCCGCCGCAAAGCCGACGCCGAACGCGAACGCGGCCTGGAACGAGGCGCTGAAGATGAGGTTCGCCATGTTCATCTCGTCCGGCGCCGTATCGGCGAATGGCAACGTCGACAGCGCGGTAAAATGCATCGAGCGCGAGGCGCCGGACACGAGCAGCAACAGCGCGACCAGCGCCGGCGGCCATCCCGGCTGCAGCGCCGCGCAGCCAAACATCGTCGCCGCCTGCAGCGCCGCGTTGACGATCAGCACGCGGCGGAAGCCGCCGAAGCGCAGGATCGCCGTCGTAAACGGCTTGATGCCGATATTGCCGACGAACAGCGGCGCGACGGTAAGCCCGGCCCGGAACGCGTCAAACCCCATGCCGAGCTGGAACATCAGCGGCAGCACGAACGGGACCGAGCCGATAAAAGTTCGCGCCGCGGAGCCTCCGGTCAGGCTCAGCCGGAAAGTTTGATGGCGGAACGGCCGGAAATTCACCAGCGGATGCTCGGCGCGCCGCATGCGCCGCACGAAAGCGGCGCCGGCGACGATCGACAGCGCGAACAGCGCGACAAAGGGCAGCAGCCCGTTATCGCCGGCGATCTGGTCGAGCCCGATCAGCGCCGCGCCGAGCGAGACCGCCGCAAGCCCGAAGCCGATCCCGTCGAAGGGTCGCGCCGGGCCCTTGTCGATCGAAGGCGTCCAGGCCCACGCGAGGATCGCGCCGATAACGCCGAGCGGCAGGTTGACGAAGAAGATCGCGCGCCACGAGACGGCGTCGGTCAGAAAACCGCCGAGCGGCGGCCCGATCAACGGCGCCGTCAGGCCCGGCCAGGTCAATAGCGCCGTCGCGCGCAACAGTCCCGATTTCGGCGTGGTGCGCAGCACGACGAGCCGCCCGACCGGCACCATCAACGCGCCGCCGACGCCCTGCAGCGCGCGTCCCGCTATGAGGAACAGGGGCGTCTCAGAGAACCCGCACAACGCCGAGCTCAGCGTGAACACCACGATCGCGCTGGTGAACACCGCACGCGCGCCGAACCGATCCACCAGCCACGCGCCCGGCAGGATGAACACCGAAAGCGTCAGCGCATAGATCGAAACCGCGACGTTGAGATCGAAGGCGTGCACCCCCATCGCCGCCGCCATTTTCGGCAAAGCGGTGGTGAGGATGGAGCCGTCCAGGAACTCCATGAAGAAGGTGGCGGCGACGAGCAGGGCGAGGCGGGTCACGGGCGGGGATTCGTGCCGCGGCCGCCGCCGCCGTCATTGCGAGCGAAGCGCGGCACTCCATAGTTCCGCCGCCGCTAAACCTGCCTCCAAAATGCATCGTTTGCGGCAGTTGAAACGTGGATTGCAGCGCTTCGCTCGCAATGACGGAATTCAGCATTCACACCCTCACGCCCCCCTCGCGAACAGCTCGCGGCCGATCAGCATGCGGCGGATTTCGCTGGTGCCGGCGCCGATCTCGTAGAGTTTTGCGTCGCGCAGCAGGCGGCCGAGCGGGTAATCGTTGGTGTAGCCGTTGCCGCCCAGCAACTGGATCGCGTCGAGCGCCATCTGGGTCGCGCGTTCGGCGGAGTAGAGGATCGCGCCGGCGGCGTCCTCGCGCGTCGTCTCGCCGCGGTCGCACGATTTGGCGACGGCGTAGACGTACGCGCGCGAAGCGTTCATCGCGACATACATATCGGCGATCTTGCCCTGCACGAGCTGGAACTCGCCGATCGGCTGGCCGAACTGTTTTCGCTCGTGGATGTAGGGCATCGCGACGTCCATCGCCGCCTGCATCAGGCCGAGCGGGCCGGCGGCGAGCACGACGCGCTCGTAGTCGAGGCCGCTCATCAGCACGTTGACGCCCTTGTTGAGCGCGCCGACCAAGTTCTCCTCCGGAACCTCGCAATCCTCGAACACCAGCTCCGACGTGTCGGAGCCGCGCATGCCGAGCTTGTCGAGCTTCATTCCGGGCCGAAATCCCTTGAAACCCTTTTCGATCACGAACGCGCTGATGCCGCGCGCGCCGGCGGCAGGGTCGGTCTTGGCGTAGACGATCAGCGTGTCGGCGACGGGTCCGTTGGTGATCCACATCTTCGCGCCGTTGAGCACGTAGCGGTCGCCCTTCTTTTCGGCCCGCGTCTTCATCGAAACGACGTCGGAACCGGCGCCGGGCTCGGACATCGCAAGCGCGCCGACGTGTTCGCCGGAGATCAGTTTGGGCAGGTAGCGCGCCTTCTGCTCGGCGCTGCCGTTGCGCACGAACTGGTTGACGCAAAGGTTCGAGTGCGCGCCGTAGGAGAGCCCGATCGAACCGGAGGCGCGCGACACTTCCTCGATCGCGACGCAGTGCTCGAGATAGCCGAGCCCGAGTCCGCCGTATTCCTCCGGCGCGGTGATTCCATGCAGCCCCAGTTCGCCCATTTTCGGCCACAGGTCGCGGGCGAATTTGTTGTCGCGATCGATTTCCGCGGCGCGCGGCGCGATCTCCTTGTCGGCGAAGTTGCGGGTCGTCTCACGGATCATGTCGGCGCTTTCGCCCAAGGCGAAATTGAAGCCCGGAGAGCTGTTGCGCAGCATGGCGTTTCCTCGTGGGGTTTCGGCGCGAGCGCCGGGCCGCATCTGGCAGCGCGGGTCGGGGGCCGTCAAGATTGCGTGGCGCCTGCGCTGGTCAAGGCCGCGTGAGACCATTAGACATCCGGGTGATGCAGAGCTTCCATTCCGAAGGCGTCGAAATCGCCTATATCGACGAACCCGCAGCCGGCGCCGATCGCGGCGAGCCGATCGTGCTCGTGCACGGCTTCGCCTCCAGCGCGCGCATCAACTGGGTGAGCCCACGCTGGGTGCAGACCTTGACGCAGGACGGGCGGCGGGTGATCGCGCTCGACAACCGCGGCCACGGCGAGAGCGAGAAGCTTTACGACCCCGAAGCCTATGCAACTTCCAAAATGGCGCGCGACGTCGAGAACCTTATCGCCCATTTGGGCCTGAGCCGCGTCGACCTGATGGGCTATTCGATGGGCGCGCGGATCGTCAGCGCGCTGGCGGCGAAGCGGCCGGACCTCACACGCTCGCTGATACTTGGCGGTCTCGGCTTGCATCTGGTCGAGGGGGTGGGCCTGCCACTCGGCATTGCGCAGGCGATGGAAGCGCCGTCGCTCGACGGTCTCACCGATCCGATGCAGCGCATGTTTCGCGCCTTTGCGGAGCAGTCGGGCAGCGACCGGCGGGCGCTCGCCGCCTGCATCAAGGGGTCGCGCCAGACGCTGGCCGAAGCGGAGGTTCGCAGCATTCAGGCGCCGACGCTGGTCGCGATCGGCAGCCGCGACGCGGTCGCCGGCGACGGCCCGTCTCTGGTCGCCATGCTGCCGAACGGGCGGTTTCTCGAAATTCCGGGCCGCGATCACAACCCCGCCGTCGGCGACAAGGTCTTCAAAGCCGGCGCGCTGGCGTTTCTGGCCGAACGGCCCTGACGAGCTTCAGCCGCCGTACCAGAGCCGCGGCGCCACCGAAAGCGCGGCTTCGCGCAGCTCCAGACTGAGGATGATCGGCTCCAGCGCGTCTTCAGTTGTCGAGGCTACGTGATAGATCGGCGCTACGTCGAACCCGGAGTTCTGCGTTTCACAATAGGTGGCGTCGCCGACGATCACCAGACCCATCGCGCCGGGGAAAATTGACAGCAGCTCGCGGCCGATGCGGCCATCCGGAGAGTGGTCAATCAGGAATGCGTTCTCGATGTTGAGCCGTTCGAGCGTCTCCAGCAGCGTATCCGCGTAGCCGTCAACGGTGTACGCGGTTGCGGGGTCCGAGGCCTCGCCGGAGCGGCCGTGACCGGGCAGGTCGACGGCGATCAGGCGGTGGTCGAGCGCGAATGCATAAGACAGCATCAGATCGAAGTCTTCGCTCGAGCCGCCGACATCGTGGATCAGCAGGAACGGAAGGCCCTCGCCGATGCTGGAGCGAACGGCGACATCGGCGCGCGACGTCGCGATCATTCTGGATACGCAGGATCGGGGGGAGCGCGAAGCCGTCGCGAGGTTTCCAGCGGTCTGTGCGCTCATGCCCGAGTCGTCCTCAGAGTCAATCATTTGGGTTCTGCCTGATCTTGGCGCAAAGCCGTTGGCCAAACCTGAATCCGTAAGCTTCAAATCGACGAAATCACCAAACTATCCTGAATCATTTGCCTCGCGCGCTGGCGCGCGCGAGGCGTTTCATCTCGCTTCGCAATAATGCGGCGCATCCGTCGTCAGCAGGGCGTCTTCGGCGCCGAGGCCGCAGATCGAACCCGAGCCCTCGAAGATTGCGCGTCGCTCCTCGGCGCTGGAGCGGAAATAGGGGTAGCGCGCCGTGACCGCGTCGCGAATCTTTATGTAGTCCACCGCCATCAGGCTGATCGGCTTGCTCAGGCTGGGATAGGGGCGCGGTTCGCAAATGACCTTGTGGCCAAACAGCCGCTTGTAGAACGATTGGTGCTCCGCCCGCACCGTCGCCAGGATCATGTCGACGCCGAAATACGCGCCCGCGAGGGAACACATGCGCACAGTGGCGTAGGGCAATCGCGGATACAGACGCGCTGCGGTTGCATCGACCACGAAGCGCGTCGGGTCAAGAATCTTGAGCCCGCGATCGAGCATCGGTTGCAGGACATCCGCGAACACGCCCATCGCGGGAATAATGGGAGTCGCCTTGGTCGCTACATGCAACCGAATGGAGCTCGACAACCTTTTGTCGACATAGAGACCAAGCGTCACGCTGTTCGGCGTGTCGTCATAGCTGTCTTCAAAGATCCTGGGAGCATCGGGAGGCAGCGCCCCTTCCTTGAGATAAGCTGCATAGCGAAGCCGATAAATCTCCGCCTTTTCATGGTCATTGCCCGGCCGGCGACACGTCACGAGCGATAAAAAATCACTTACCGATCTTGAAAACACAGATTCCGGTAGCGACGCGTCCCCCAACTCCACTCTCCGACTCTCCCAACTTACCGGACTACATGCGTATCCGCAGCGGGTGCAGTCAATATCTATGTTGAACGATCACGATGTTGACCGTAATCACAAAAGACCAAAGTATCAGGCCGCGGTTCTCCTTTGATCGCGAAACAGCCGGGCGATTTCTGTCTGGGGAACGGGCTTCGAGAACAGGAAGCCCTGGATCTCGTCGACGTCGGTGACGCTGGTGACGAGCGCGAACTGCTCCTTCGTTTCGACCCCTTCGACCAGGATCGTCAGTCCAAGATCCTTGCTGAGCTGAGCCACGCCGCTGAGAAGCTTCAGGGCGCGAGGATCGTGTTCAAGGCCGGCCAGGAACGACCGATCGATCTTGATCTTGTTCAGCGGCAGAGAGTGCAGATAGCTCAGGCTCGAATAGCCGGTGCCGAAATCGTCGAGCGAGATCCGTACGCCCAGCTTGCGCAATTCGATCAGGATCGAGCGCGTCTGTTCGACATTGCGCAGCAGCGCGGTTTCCGTGATCTCGATCTCGAGCCGCTCGGGGGCGAGGCGCGACAGCGCCAGCGCGCTCTTGATGCGGTCGATGATTTCGACGCTCTCGAAACTCACGGCGGAGACGTTGACGGCCACGCTGGCGTCGCAATCCCAGCTCGCCGCCGCCGCGCAGGCCATGCGAAGCACACGATCGTCCAGGCGCACGATGAGGCCGATCTCTTCCGCGATCGGTATGAACACGGCCGGCGACACCATGCCGCGGGTCGGATGGCGCCACCGCACCAGGGCTTCGCATCCCCGGTAGCAGCGCTCGGCGACGCGATAGAGCGGCTGGAAGAACAGCTCGAGATCCTCGTTCTCGATCGCGACCCGGAGGTCGAATTCGAGTTCCCGACGGGCTTTGGCCCGGATCTCCATGTCGGGTTCAAACAGCCGCCAGGCGCCCCTGCCATCCGCTTTTGCCTGATAGAGCGCCATGTCCGCGCAGCGCAGCAGCACGCCGAGTTCGTATCCGACGTCGACCCCGCGCGCGATTCCGACGCTCGCGCCGACACGAAGGGTCTGACCGCCGATCTCGAACGGCTTCGACATCGCGCCGACAATGGAGCGCGCGATCACTTCGATCGGAGCCAGGGAATTGATCGAGCTCAGGAACACGACGAACTCGTCGCCGCCGAGACGCGCGACGAGATCGCCGGGACGCACCGCGAGTTTCAGCCGATCTGCCGCGGCGCGCAGCAATTGGTCGCCTACGGCGTGGCCCAGCGTGTCGTTGACCTGCTTGAATTGATCGAGATCGACGAACATCAGCGCTGCATCTTCGTCGAGCTCGCGCGGGCCGAGCAACGGCCGGACGCGTTCGCTGAACTCGATCCGGTTCGGAAGCCCGGTCAAAGTGTCGAACCGGGCAAGCTCGTTGATCCGCGCCTGAGCGAGGTTGCGTTCGGTGACGTCGTTGAACAGCACGACGGCGCCGCCGTCATCAATCTTCTGCACCGTCAGGCTGAGGACACGGCCGTCGTTGAACTCGAGCTGCGTGTCCTGGGACAATTCGCCGACAATGCTGGCGTTCACGGCGGCGAGCGCCTTAGCCGCGCGTGTGCGCTCGACGAGCCCGTCTGCGACGCAGAGATCCAACAGCGCGCCCAGTTCGGCGACGCTCTTGGCGCCTTCCGGGGTCAGATTGAGTAGCGCCGCCAGCTTCTGGTTGGTGACGACGATCCTGCCCTTCGGATTGAGCATCACGAGGCCGCAGGGCATGTTGTTGAGCGCAGAATCGAAACGACCCGCCATTCGGCTCAACTCGTAGGCCCTGAGCGTCGCGTCCTGGAACAAGCCGCGCAATTTGCGCGACACGCCATGCATCGTGGCGAAGAACGGGGTCACGATCAGCATGGCGACCAGAATGTTTGATCCGCCCGCATAAAACAGCCCCGCGTAGACCGGCACCGCCGCGCAGACGATCAGAACGCTGACCAGGGTCGTACTGGCGAAATTTCGTCCGGGAATACCGACGAGATAGGCGAGAACGCCGGAAAGGCTGGCGATGCGGGCGAAGCCGGAGTCCGTATCGATGTACGCCCAGAGGCAAAACGTGCTGAGCAACAGGACGTGGGCGGCGGCGCCGACCGAATAGATCGCCTCCCATCTGGCCAGGGATTGGTCATCGCGCGGCTTCTGTTTGTTTCGCCAGTACAGATAAACCGTGAGAATGCGGATCATCGCGACGACAGGCAGCGCGAAGGTGATGACGGCAAGTCCGACGCTGCCGTATTGAACGGCCGAAACAGCAACCACTGCGCAACCGAACAGAGAGCCAATCACCAGCAAGGGGCTGTCGGCATACATAGCGTCCACGGTCAACTCGTAAAAATCGGCCGAGAAAGTTCTTTCGCTGTCCGCCGTTTGGAGTTTAAACACTCCTGCCACCGCTCTGAGGGTTGCCGATCACTGGCCATACACTGGCGGAAGCATCCTTGAACGCGGAACATAAACAAAGCGTTTTAACGAACGAACAGCTTGCGCGAACCGCTGCGGCGCGCGGCGTCGCGCCGCGTTCAATGCGCCATACTGCAAGCCGTTGATTTAAAGAGAATTCTTCCCCTGCGCCGGGAGCGGGTGGGGCCCTCAATTCGACTCGATTTGAGAGGGATCGCTTAACCCGACGCTAGCCATTATCCCACACGCTCAATTGTAATCCTCAAAGTTGAACGCTCACCCGCGACTCCAGGCTCTGAGCTGCGAGTAGCGCGGGAATTTCTTAACGCGATGGCGATCCATGCGCCCGAGCACGTCGCGCAGGAAGGCGACCCCCTCGGCGAGATGCGGTCCCTTGTTGAGCATCACGCATTCCGCCCCCTGCGCAGCTGCGGCGTCGGTCATTTCCGAGCGGCTCGCGACGCCCTCGCGCACGAACTGATCGAGCACCTGCGTCGCCCAGACGACGGGCGTTCGCGCCGCCTCGCACAACCACAGGATTTCTTCCTGCATCTCCGACAGCCGGGCAAAGCCGATCTCGACCGCGAGGTCGCCGCGCGCGACCATGACCGCGGTCGGGTTCTGGGCGAGCGATCTGAGGATCAGCCTCGGCAGATTGCGCACCGCGAGCGGCGTCTCGATCTTCAGCATCAGCGCCAGCGGCGGTTTGCCGCGGCGGCGCGCGGCGAGATGGTCCTGCAGCAGCTCGATGTCAGCGACCCGCTGGACGAACGAGAACCCGACGATATCGGCATGCGCGGCGACGAAATCGAGGTCGCGGAAATCCTTCGTCGTCAGCGGCGGCAGTTCGAGCTCGGTGGTCGGAAAGTTGAGGCCTTTGTCGACTTTCAGACGCACGCCCTTTTCGCGCGCCGCGTAGACCTCCAGCTCGGCCTCGCCATTGTCGATCCGGACGACGCGCGCGGCGACTTTGCCGTCGTCGATGAAGACCTCGGCCCCGACCTTGAGTTGCGCGAGCACTTCCGGGAAACGAGATCGTGAAGCGAGGCAGCCCCTCCTGTTTTCGCCCGTCGAGCCGGCGCACCAGGAGCGCTCGATCGCCGCGCTTCAGCCTGCATTTCGGCTCCGCCTCGACGGCGGTGACGCGGCATTTCGGCCCGGCGATGTCCATCAGGACGCGGCAGTCGACGCCGAGCTTCGACTCGGCCGCGCGCACGTTGTCGATCATCGCCGCCCAGGCGTTGGCGTCGTCGTGGGCGCAGTTTATCCGCACGCAATCCGCCCCCGCGGCGATCACCTGTTCCACCAGCGCCGGATCGGACGCGGCCTCGCACGGCAGGGTGGCGAGGATCCTGGTGTTGGGCGCGCCTTCCCGCGGCTCCCCAAACAGCCGCGCGGCTTCTGCTTCCAGATCTTCGGCGCCGGCGCGGCTGGCGGCGAGGCCGGGGTAGGGGCTCGGCTTCTCGCCGTTAAGGCGCCGAAGCGTCGCGACCAGCGCTTCGAGCGCCGGCATGACCGCTGATTCGCTGCGGCCGAGCGACGACAGCCCGAAGGCGGCGAGGCGGTGTTGCAGCGGCGTAAGGTCGGAGCCTCGCAGAGCGACGTAATGGGCGAGATTGATTGCCCGCGCGCGCGCCTTCGGCTCTGCGGGCGTCGCGCCCCATTCCTCGAGCAGCGCGGCGCCCTCGCGCTTGACCTCATCGCGCAGCGCCTGCGTTTCGGCCAGCAGGCGCGGAAATTCCGCGACTTCGTCTCGTTCGTGGGCGCGCGCTTGATCGGTCATGGGGCAGGGTCCGCCGGTGCAAAAGTCCACGCCCCCTTAGCCGCGAAATGATGACACATTTCTGACGGCTGCAACGCCTTTGGGAAGCGCGAAAAAGAGGCGTGACATTCGCTTTGAAAACGTCGAAGGTGCGCGACATAAAGAAGAATCAGAGCCGATTGGGATGATGACGCCGCCGGAGACTGCCTCCCCGCGCCAAGGAGATTTTTCGCCGCTGCTGTCGGTCGAAGGCGTCACGATTCGTTTTGGCGGCGTGGTCGCGCTGGACGGGGTCAGCTTCGGAGTCGGCGCCGGCCAGATCTGCGGCGTCATCGGCCCGAATGGGGCCGGCAAGACTTCGCTGTTCAACTGCATCTCCCGCCTCTACGCGCCGCAGTCCGGCTCGATCCGTCTTCGACGGCGTCAAGCTCGAAACCGTGCCCCGGCACGCGATCGCGAAGCTCGGCATCGCGCGCACGTTCCAAAATCTCGCGCTGTTTGCGACCATGAGCGTGCGCGAGAACGTGATGGTCGGCGTCCATTCGCTCGCGCGCGGCGGCTTCCTGGTCAACGGCCTTTCGCTGCCGTTCGCGCGTCGCGAGGAGAAGCGGATCGCCGAGCGCGCAGACGCGCTGATCGAAGAATTTCGGCTCACGAAGGTCGCACATCGTCCGGTCGGCGAACTGCCGTTCGGCGCGCGCAAGCGGGTCGAACTCGCCCGCGCGCTCGCCATCGAACCCAAACTGCTGCTGCTCGACGAGCCGGCGGCGGGCCTCAACCACGAGGAAGTGCAGGATCTCGGCGGCGAGATCCAGGCGATCCGCGACCGGCGCGGCGTCGCGGTGCTGCTCGTCGAGCATCACATGAACCTCGTCATGCGCGATCTCCGATCAGGTCGTCGCGCTCGACTTCGGTCGCGTGATCGCCGACGGCCGGCCGGACGAAGTGCGCGCCAACCCGGAAGTGGTGCGCGCCTATCTCGGGAGCGCCGCGTGAGCGCCGATCCTTGTCGCGCAAGGGCTTGAACGCGCTTTCTACGGCTCGGTCGCAGGCGCTGCACGGTCTCGATTTCGAGGTCGCCGAGGGCGGCGTCGCGGCGCTGCTCGGCGCCAACGGCGCCGGCAAGACCACGACGCTGCGCGCCATCTCGGCGATGATCCGCCGCGAAGGCGAGATCAGCTTCCGCGGCAAGCCGCTGACGCAGCGCTCGACCGAAGATGTCGCGCGGCTCGGCATCGCCCATGTGCCCGACGGACGCGGCACCTTCACCGATCTCACTGTCGATGAAAATCTGCGGCTCGGCGCTTACACGCGGCGCGACCAGAGCGAGGCGCGGCGCGATTTCGACCGCGTGTTCGGCTATTTCCCGCGCCTCGCCGAGCGGCGCCATCAGCAGGCGGGCACGCTTTCGGGCGGCGAACAGCAGATGCTCGCGATCTCACGCGCGCTGCTGATGCGGCCGAGTCTGCTGCTGCTCGACGAACCCTCGTTCGGCCTCGCTCCGCTGATCGTCGCGGAAATCTTCCGCATCCTGAAAGCCATCAACCAACAAGAACATGTCAGCATGCTGATTGTCGAGCAGAACGCCAACCTCGCTTTGGACCTGGCCGATCACGCCTATCTGATTGAAACCGGCCGCCTCGCGATTGGAGGTTCGGCCGAAGACATTCGCAGCGACGATTTCGTGCGCCGCGCCTATCTCGGCTATTGAGGAGGAGCGCACGCGATTTGGCGCTCTTTCTGCATCAGCTCGCTTCCGGCCTCGCGCTCGGCGGCATCTACGCGATCATGGCGCTCGCGCTGGTGATGATCTATCAGGCGACCCAACTCGTGAACTTCGCGCAAGGCGAGATGGCGATGTTCTCGACCTATCTCGCCTGGAAGATGGTCGATTCCGGCTGGCGCTACTGGACCGCTTTCGCGGCGACGCTGGTGATCTCTTTCGTCGGCGCGGTCGTCATGGAGCGGGCGGTCGTGCGGCCGTTCTCGCGCGCGCCGATCCTTGCCTCGATCATCGTATTCATCGGGCTCGCGTTCATCTTCAATGCGGTGGCGGGCTGGTTGTTTGGCTATTCGGTGCAGAGTTTCGACAGTCCGTTTCCCGGCCGGCCGCTGTTTGGCGTCGGCTATATTTCGGCCCACGAGCTTGGCTCGATCTTCGTCAGCCTCGTCGTGCTGGCGCTGGTCTACGCGTTCTTCCGCTTCACGCCGCTGGGCCTCGCGATGCGCGCCGCGGCGCAGAACCCGGCGTCGGCCCGCCTGGTCGGCGTGCGCGTCGGCTGGATGCTGTCGATCGGCTGGGGGCTCGCGGCGGCGATCGGCGCGATCGCCGGCATGATGGCGGCGCCGATCGTCTATCTCGATCCCAACATGATGGCGGCATCCTGCTCTACGCGTTCGCCGGCGCGGTGCTCGGCGGCATCGACAATCCCTGGGGCGCCGCGCTCGGCGGCTTTCTGGTCGGCGGCGGTCGAGAATCTGATGGGCGCCTACGTGGTCGGCGAGGAGGTCAAGCTTTCGGTCGCGCTGGCGATCATCGTCGGCGTGCTGGTCGTCAAGCCCTCGGGCCTGTTCGGCCGCCGCATCGTGGCGAGGGTTTGAACATGCAGACCCAAGCGCGCCAGGACGCATGGCCGATGATCGCGAGGCTCGGATGGGCGCTCGCGCTCGTCGCCGCGCTAGCGGCGCCGTTCGTGCTGAAGAACTATCAGATCTATCAACTCACGCAGGTGCTCATCTACGCGATCGGCCTCGTCGGCCTCAATCTGCTCACCGGCTACAGCGGGCAGATCTCGCTCGGGCACGGCGCCTTCTTCGCCATCGGCGGCTACGGGACCGCGATCCTCACCGTGAAGTTCGGGGTTCCGTTCTGGGCGGCGCTGCCGATCTCAGGCGCGATCTGCTTCGGGGCCGGCTTCCTGTTCGGCTTTCCGGCGCTGAAGTTCGGCGGCCTCTATCTCGCGCTCGCCACCTTTGCGCTCGCCGTCGCCGCGCCGCAGATGCTTTCCTACAAGGGATTTGATGCCTGGACCGGCGGCGCCCAGGGCCTGCAACTGCCCAAGCTGAAGCCGCCGGGCTGGGCGCCGATCGGCTCCGATTCCTGGACCTACGCGGTCGCGCTCGTCTCAGCCATCCTGCTGTTCGGCTTCGCGATCAACCTGGTCGGCGGACGCATCGGGCGCGCGCTGATCTCGATCCGCGATCACGCGATCGCCGCCGAGGCGATGGGCGTCAACGCCGCCTTGTACAAGACGACGGCGTTCGGCCTCAGCGCGCTTTACGCTGGCGTCGCGGGAGGCCTCAGCGCCTTGTCGGTCGGCTTTGTTTCGCCCGAAAGTTTCACGCTGCCGCTGTCGCTGGCGTTTCTCGTCGGCGTCGTGGTCGGCGGCCTCGGCTCGATCGGCGGCGCCATCTTCGGCGCCGCATTCATCGAATATGTGCCTAACTACGCAGACCAGCTTTCCGTGCAATTCGGCGAAGGCGCCAAGGCGCTGCCGGGCGCGATCTACGGGGTGCTGCTGATCCTCATCATGGCGGTGGCGCCTTCGGGAATTCTCGGGCCTGCTGCGTGGCCTGGTTCACCGCATTCTGCCCAGTAAATTGGCTTGATACGGCCGCAACGCCGCAGGTAAGATCGAATAACGAGCGTCGCCGCACTCACGAGCGCGCCATCAGGAGGAAAGCCGAAATGACCAACCGTCGCCAGTTTCTGCAAACAGGGCGCCGCCGCCGCGGCGGCGCTGGCGACGGGATCGCTGCGCGCCCGCGCCGACACGCCCGGCGTAACGCGCCACCGAAATCAAGATCGGCCAGACGATGCCCTACAGCGGGCCGGCCTCGGCCTATGGCGTGATCGGCCGCACGGAGACCGCCTATTTCAAGATGATCAACGATCAGGGCGGCGTGAACGGCCGCAAGATCAACTTGCTGAGCCTCGACGATTCCTACAGCCCGCCGAAGACCGTCGAGCAGACGCGCAAGCTCGTCGAAGAGGAGGGCGTCGCCTTCATCTTCAATCAGCTCGGCACCGGCCCTGCTGCCTCGCCGTGCACGATTATCTCAACGAGCGCAAGATCCCGCAATTGTTCGTCGCGACCGGCGCTTCGGTGTTCTCCGATCCCGAACATTTCCCCTGGACGGTCGGCTTTCAGCCCAACTACCAGACCGAGGCGCGCATCTTCGGCAAGCACATCCTCAAGACCAAGCCCGAACGCGCAAGATCGGCGTGCTCTATCAGAACGACGGCTTCGGCAAGGATTACGTCAAGGGCATACGCGACGGGCTCGGCGCCGACCACGCCGGGATGATCGTCAAGGAGCTTTCCTACGAAACCTCCGAGCCGACCGTCAATTCGCAGGTCGCTTCGCTGCAGGCTTCGGGCGCTGACGTATTTGTGATCGCCGCGACGCCGAAATTCGCCGCGCAGGCGATCCGCAAGAGTTTTGATCTCGGCTGGGACGCCACGCGCTACGTGACCGACGTTTCGCTGTCGATCGGCTCGGTCATGAAGGCGGCGGGTTTCGACAAGGCGAAGGGCCTCATCACCGCCAACTACGGCAAGGACGCCGCCGATCCGCGCTGGAAGGACGACGCCGGCTTCAAGGCCTGGCGCGAGTTCGCCGAGAAGAACCTCACCGCCGCAGATCTCAACAACTCCAACGCAATCTATGGGTTCGGGGCCGCAATCACGATGGTCTACGTGCTCAAACAATGCGGCGACGATCTGAGCCGCGAGAACATTCTGAAGCAGGCGACAAACCTGAAAGACCTCGAGTTGCCGATGCTGCTGCCCGGCATAAAGACTCAACACTTCGCCGACCAACTACAGCCCGATCCGGCAGATGCAGTTGCAGACGTTCAACGGCGACGAGCTGGGAGCTGTTTGGCGATCTGATCACCGCCTGAGTGCGGTAAACGGGACAGCCGCGGCGCGCGCGCCGCGGTTTGCCCACAAACCGCCCTTGAATCCAGCCAGAAGCCGAACATAAGATCGCGCACGGGCGCAAAGAAGCCACGCAAGCGCCGTCCATCCGGAGGAAACCCTTTGACCAATCGCCGCCAGTTCCTACAGACGTCCGCCGCCGCGGCGGCCGCGCTCGCCACCGGCAGCTTTGCCGCGCGCGCCGCCAACGCGCCCGGCATCACCGACAAAGAGATCAAGATCGGCCAGACGATGCCCTACAGCGGGCCGGCCTCGGCCTATGGCGTGATTGGGCGCACGGAAGCCGCCTATTTCAAGAGCATCAACGATCAGGGCGGCATCAATGGCCGCATGATCAACCTGGTCAGCGTCGACGATGGCTACAGCCCGCCGAAGACGGTCGAGCAGGTGCGCAAGCTCGCCGAGCAGGAGGGCGTCGCGTTCTTCTTCAACACGCTCGGCACCGCGCCCAATCTCGCCATCCGGCAATATCTCAACGACGCGAAGATCCCGCAGCTGTTCGTCAGCACGGGCGCCAGCGTATTCAACGACCCCGAACATTTCCCGTGGACCGTCGGCTTCAATCCCAACTACCAGACCGAAGCGCACATCTTCGCCAAGCATATTCTGGCGACCAAGCCGAACGGCAAGATCGCGCTGCTCTATCAGAACGACGGTTTCGGCAAGGACTATCAGACGGGCCTGAAGAAGATACTCGGGACCGACCATGCAGGCATGCTGGTGGGCGAGGCCTCCTACGAGACCTCCGAGCCGAGCGTCGACTCCCAGGTCGTAAGCCTGCAGGGCAGCGGCGCGGACATATTCGTGATCGCCGCGACGCCGAAATTCGCGGCGCAGGCGATCCGCAAGTCCTTCGATCTCGGCTGGGACGCGACGCGCTACCTGACGAACGTTTCTCCCTCGATCTCGACGGTCCTGAAGCCTGCGGGGCTCGAAAAGTCGAAGGGGCTCATCACCGGCGGTTACGCCAAGGACGTCAACGACGCGAAGTTCAAGGACGACGCCGGCGTAAAACTCTGGAAGGCGTTCTGCGACAAATATATGTCGGCTGACCGAATTCGGCGACGTCAACGCCGCCTACGGTTTCAGCGCCGCTCAGACGATGGTGCAGGTGCTCAAACAGTGCGGCGACGACCTCAGCCGCGAGAACATCCTCAAACAGGCGGCGAACCTGAAAGATCTGGAATTGCCGATGTTCCTTCCCGGCATCAAGCTCAACACGTCGCCGACCAACTACGGCCCGATCAGCCAGTTGCAGTTGCTGCAGTTCAACGGCGAGAATTGGCAGACTTACGGCGAACTGATCACGGATTGAGGTCGGTCGAAATCGCGGCTTGATTGAACGGCGCGCTTCGGCGCGCCGTTTGTTTTTAGAGCATTGCTCGGCCTAATTGATCCGTCATTGCGAGCGCAGCGAAGCAATCCATCGTTCCGCTGCCGCGCTATTTGCGCTTCATCCGCAACGGCTTGCGGCAGACGAAGCATGGATTGCTTCGTCGCTGCGCTCCTTGCAATGACGATTCAAGTAAAACGCGAAACGCTCTAAGCAGACTGCCAATGTCGTTAACCGTCATGGCAGCGAAGCGCGCAAAGCGCTTGCTTAGCGGCCAACTTGCGCGCGCAAAAGCCGGGTGCGCGATTCGTGCCCCTTGCGTTGCCGTTCCGCCCTGTTTTTCCCAACTTCGGTCAGCAGCGCGCGCTCACGCATTACGCTGCGTTATCCATTTGTCGCGGAGGTCTAGCGGCGCTCTTGCGGCGCGCGAATTTTGCGGGCCGACTTGCGGCGCTCCCGATTCGTGCCCGCAACGTTTTCGTTTCGACCCGCAATTCCCGTTTTGCGATACGGCGCCGGTTGACGTCGGAATTTCTGGTAAACCTTATCCCTTCGATCACGTTGAAACCCTCACCCCAGCCCTCTCCCGCGAGCGGGCGAGGGGGCGAGGGAGCCTCGGCCGCCTCGGGGCCTGGCGCCCCAGACGGCGTCGTTGACGAAGCGTAAGCCATAAAAGCCACGTCTACGGGAACGGTCTTGCGCGCAGCCGCCGCACCGGCGCCGGAAATCGAAAACGCAATTCGTGCCGGCTTTGTCTCCGTTCCGGGCGGATCGTCCCAATTTTAGCTTCAATCGTACGTTGCGCGTTCAGGGTCCGTTAGCCATGTCGGGCGCACAAAAGAATCCCTGGATTTGTTGTCGAAAATCGGATTCGTTTTCGGCGTCGCCGATTCGTGCCGGTTTTGTTTACGCTCCCGTCGCCGGTTCCTGACCTGACGCGGAACGTCTCGACACTTGGGGCAACGACGAATAGAAGTCATTAACGATGAGAGTTGCGGCGTACCCCCCCGCGCAGGCCTCTGGCCGGCGCAGTAGTTTTCGATGAGCGCAAATCCCGCCCTGCTGGCCGAGGCCACAGCCGACGGCGTCCTTGTGCGCCTGACCGGCGACTGGACGCTGGGCGCCGGCTCGGAGCTTGAGCGCGCCGCCGCCGCAATCACCGCGGCCGGCTCGGGCAAGCGGCGCGCGCAGATGGACATTTCCGGCGTCGAGACGCTCGACACCGCCGGGGCTTGGGTCATCGACCGCGCGCGCCACGACCTGCTCGCCAAGGGCCTGCAAACCGAACTCAGCGGCGTCCGCACGGAACATGCGACGCTTCTGCAGGAGGCCCGTTACCGCGAAATCGTCGCGCCGGCGCAGCCTCGCGTCAATCCGCTGCTGTCGATGTTGTCCGAAATCGGCGAAAACGTCGCAGGAGCGTTCGGCGGCATCGTCCAGGGGCTCGATTTTCTTGGCCGCGTGGTCGGCAGCGGCCTGGCGATGGTTTTCCGCCCGACCCACTGGCGCTTTACGGCGCTGGTCTTCCACTTCGAGCATTTTGCGCTACGCGGCGCGCCGATCATCCTGCTGATCAATTTCTTCGTCGGCGCGATCGTCGCCCAGCAGGGCCTTCTGCAGTTGGCGCAATTCGGCGCGAAGTCGCTGACCGTCGAACTGGTCAGCATCCTGACGTTGCGCGAACTCGGCGTGCTGCTGACGTCGATCATGGTCGCCGGCCGTTCGGGCTCCTCGATCACCGCCGAAATCGGCGCGATGCGGATGCGCGAAGAGGTCGACGCGATGATCGTCATGGCGGTCGATCCGGTCGAAGCGCTGATCATGCCGCGGCTGCTGGCGTTGATCCTGGCGCTGCCCGTCCTGACCATGCTCGGCGATGTCGCGGCCCTGTTCGGCGGCATGTGCCTCACCTGGGCGGAGGGCGGCGTATCGCCGATCGCCTTCCTTGCCGGTCTGCAGGCGCCTTATTTCATCGTCCGCTTCTTTGTCGGTCTCATCAAGGCGCCGTTCATGGCGGTGGTGATCGGCGTGATCGCCGCGGCGGAAGGCTTCTCGGTCCAGGGCTCGGCGGAATCGCTCGGGCGCAAAGTGACGGCGTCGGTCGTCAAATCCATCTTCTGGGTCATCGTGCTCGATGGCCTGTTCGCGCTCTTCTTCTCGGCGGTGAACTTTTGAGCGCGCTATGCTGCAGCCGGACGCCGCCGTCGAAATCCGTGTCCGAGGCCTGGAAGTCGGCTTCGGCGAACGGCTCATCATGCGCGGGCTCGATCTCGACATCATGCGCGGCGAAGTGCTGGGCTTCGTCGGCGCCTCGGGCGCTGGCAAGTCGGTGCTTACCCGCACCTTGCTCGGGTTGATGCCGAAGCGCGCCGGGACGATCGAGGTCAAGGGCCACAACGTCGACGAGATCTCGGTCAAGGAACGCAAGGCGATGGAGCGGCGCTGGGGCGTGCTGTTCCAGCAGGGCGCGCTGTTTTCCAACCTCTCCGTGAAGCAGAACATCGAGGCGCCGATGCGCGAGCACCTCGACATTTCCCCGGGCCTGCGGGGCGAACTGGCGATGCTGAAGATCGCGCTGGTCGGCCTGCCGCCGGACGCCGCCAACAAGCTGCCGAGCGAGCTCTCCGGCGGCATGATCAAGCGCGCCGCGCTCGCCCGCTCGCTCGCCCTCGATCCCGACACGCTGTTTCTCGACGAGCCGACCTCGGGCCTCGATCCGATCGGCGCCGGCGATTTCGACGAGCTGATCGCCACGCTGCAGGAGACGCTCGGCCTCACCGTGTTCATGGTGACCCACGACCTCGACAGCCTGTACGCGATCTGCGACCGCGTCGCGGTGCTGGGGCAGGGCAAGGTCAGCGCCATCGGGACCATTCCGGAGCTGCTGAAGTCCAACGACCCCTGGATTCAGGAATATTTTCACGGCAAGCGGGGGGCCGGCCGCGAAGCGGCGATGTCGGCCCAAGGCGCGCGCGCGCAAGTCAATAAGGCGGGATAGTCGGCATGGAGACCAAGGCGCACTACGTGCTGATCGGCGTGTTCACATTGCTGATGCTCGCGGCCGGCTTCGGGCTGGTGCTGTTCTTCTCGGGCGCGAGCGGCTCCTTCCGGCGCACCTACGAGATCGCCTTCAACGGTCCCGTCAACGGGCTGTCGAAAGGCTCAAGCGTCAATTTCAGCGGCCTTCGGGTTGGCGAAGTGACGTGGGTCGATCTCGATCCCCAGGATCCGCGCCGCGTCATCGCCTATTTCCAGATCTTCCGAAATCTCACTTTGCACGCTGACACCAAGGCGCAGCTCGAGGCGGTCGGACTGACCGGCGGCGTGGCGATCGCGCTCTCCGGCGGCTCGCCGGACTCGCCGATCATCAAGGGCGAGGTCGGCGAAGCGCCGATCCAGGGCGAAACGTCGGCGTTCTCCAGTCTGCTCGGGCGTCTCGATTCGATCTCGACCAAGGCCGACACCATCCTGACGATGGCCAACAAGCTGCTCGCCGACAACACCGAGGGGATTTCCGACACGGTGAAGAACGTCGACACGTTCTCGAAGGCGCTGAGCAGCAATTCGTCGGGTCTGCAGGATGCGCTCGGCTCGATTTCCGATCTCGCCAAGCATGCCGGACCGCTCGCCGATCGCCTCACCAAACTGACCGACGACGCCGACAAGATCATTCAGGGACTGAGCGCGGCCAAGCTCGCCCACATCGTCGACGACGTGACCACGCTCACCGACGCGCTGGCCGCCAGCCAGGGCGACGTCAAGGCGCTGATTTCGGACAGCTCGGCGGTCGCCAAGCGCATCAACGAAGCGACGGTCAATCTCAAGGATACGCTCGCCCAGGTCGATAGCGTCGTGAAGGCGGTCGATCCCAAGAAGATCGCCACGCTGCTCGACGGCGCGGACGCGCTTGGCGCCACGCTGCGCGACAATCGCGGCAATCTCGACCGCACGATCAAGAATGCGTCGGAGCTGTCCGCGAAGCTCAACGATTCCGCCGACAAGCTCGATGGCCTGATCGACAGCGCCAAGAGCCTGATCGGTTCAGCGGATGTGAAGGGCCCGCTCGGCCTGGTCGGCGACGCCGCGAAATCGATCCGCCAGCTTGCCGACGATCTCGACGAGAGGATCAAGCCGATCGCCGCCGGCTTGACCCGCTTCAGCGGCTCCGGTTTGCGCGAATACGAGGCGTTGGCGGGCGACGGGCGCCGCACCCTCAACGACATCGACCGGTTGATCCGCTCGATCGAAAGCAACCCGAGCCAGCTGATCTTCGGCGCGAAGAAGCAATAGGGGCCTCAACCGTAGCGGCGCGCGAAACCCGTCGGCGTCGTGCGGATGGCTGACGGCAGGCCCAGCAGCGCGAACACGCCGAACAGGAACGCGGTGAACGCGCCGGCGAATTCCAGGCTGACCAGCCAGCCGGGCTGGCGCGCCGTCGGCGCGTCGGGCGTGGCGCAGGAGCCCGGGATTGGCACGACGTCGATGTGATGACCGACCTGCGCGGGCACCCAGCTCGAACCGAGCAGCACCCCCGTCGCATGGCAAAGCCCGATGCCGATCGGCCCCGGGAAGCTGACGTCCGCATAGCGCGAGGGATGCTTGCCAGAGGAAGTCCAGGTGCGCTGAACGGTCGCCTGCGCATGCGGATTGACGTCGATGCGGCGGTTGCGATTTAGGGTCTCGACGCTTTGCCACAGCATGAACAGGCCGACGCCCACCAACATGAGGCTTCTGAAAAGCCGCTTGACGTCAAACATCTCCGCTATCCGTTGACCCTGATGGCCGAGCGGGAGGTTAGGCCGCCAGGATTAGATCCGCGTTACTCCGGCCGAAATCTTTGAGGCTCAGTGAAGGTTACGTTAGCGAGCGGTCGTCATTTTGACGAAGAATCGATGGGCGCGTCAGCTTCTGAATACTTTCCGTATGTTCAGCCGACTAATATCCTGTATGTCTTAGTTGGGCCTTGGGGAGGAATTAGAAAATGATCAGCAGCGTCAGAATATCGTTGTTCGCAATTGGACTGGCGACACAGTTCGCAAGTCCGGCCTACTCGGCGGGCGCCATTTTGAGCACGCCCAGCACGGGCAATTACGTTTACGAGACCCACATGCCCTCGCCGGCAGCCGCCGTGGATAAGGCGATGGCGTTCTGCCGCGGGCGTTACGGCGGGGGCTGCAACATTCTGAAAACCTGGGTGTCTGGGTGTATTGCCGTGGTCCATGCGACCGGCTCGAACCATTCTGGATGGGCGGTCAGCGGTAGCCAGAATGAATCCGAGAGCCTGGCGATGGCGAACTGCACCAAGTACGGCCAGCCTTGCGCTGTCCAGGTCAGTAAATGTGATTGATAGTTTGGCGGGCTTGCGCGGGGCGCGGTGGGTATAGGAGCATGACCGCCGACCCCCGCCTACGGCGGGCCTTCACACGGAGTTCTGCTGTTGCTGAAAGTCGCTGTCATGGGTGCGGGCGCCGTCGGCTGCTACTACGGCGCGATGCTGGCGCGGGCTGGGCATAGCGTCACCATGATCGGGCGTCCGGCCCATGTCGAAGCCATGCGGCGGCGCGGGCTCGTCCTGGAAACGCGCGCCTTCACCGAGGCGGTTCCCGTCGCGGCGACGACGGAGGCTTCCGGCGTCGCCGGCGCGGACCTCGTGCTGTTCTCGGTCAAGTCCGACGACACGGAAAGCGCGGGCCGCGAGATCGCGCCCCATCTGATCCCGAACGCCGTTGTGATCAGTCTGCAGAACGGCGTCGACAATGCCGAGCGCCTCGCCGCCGTGCTCGGCCGCCCGGTTGTCGCCTCTGCTGTCTATGTCGCAACCGAGATGGCGGAGGCCGGCCATGTCAAACACCATGGGCGCGGCGAACTCGCGGTCGGACCGTTGCCCGCAGAGCCCGACATCGCCGGGGCGCTACGGCAGGCGGGCATTCCGACGAATGTATCGGAAAACGTCATTGGCGCGTTGTGGGGAAAGCTCACCGTCAACTGCGCCTACAACGCGATTTCGGCGATCTCGCAACTGCCCTACGGCCGGATGACCGAAGTCGAGGGCGTGACGTCAGTCATGCGCGACATCGTGGCCGAATGCGTGGCGGTCGCGGCGCGGCGCGGCGTGGTCCTCCCCGACGACCTCGCGGAAAAGGTGCTCGCCGTCGCCGGCTCGATGCCGGACCAATATTCCTCCACCGCCCAGGACCTGGCGCGCGGACGGCGCAGCGAGATCGGCCACCTCAACGGCTTCGTCGTTCGCGCCGGCGAGGCCGTCGGCGTCCCCACTCCGCTCAACCGCGCGCTGCTCGCGCTGGTGCGGCTGATCGAGGACAAGGCCGCGCGACCCGTGGGGACGCAAGCCTAGACGCGCGGTCAGGGTCCGTCCGCCGTCGCGCCGAACCTCGCCTCGAACGCCGCCCGCAACGCCGCGTCGACACCGCTCATCGTGGCCGGCTTGCCGAGGTCGGCGAGGCTCGTGACGCCGAAATGGGACTGCGCGATCCCGCACGGCACGATCCCCGAGAAGTCGGACAGCTCCGGCGCCACGTTGAGCGCGACGCCATGGAATGTCGCCCAGCGCCGGATGCGCACGCCGATCGCGGCGATCTTGTCCTCGGCATCGGAGCCGTCGGCGCCGCGCGGCTTGTCGGGGCGCCGGACCCAGACGCCGACGCGGTCTTCGCGCGGTCCCGCCTCGACGCCGAGGCGTTCGAGGGCGTCAATCAACCAGGCTTCCAGCGACGCGACATAGGCCCGCACGTCGGGGCGCCGGCGCTTCAGGTCCAGCATCACATAGGCGACCCGCTGCCCCGGCCCGTGGTAGGTGAACTGGCCCCCGCGCCCGGTCTTGTAGACCGGGAAGCGCGCCTCGATCAGATCGGCGGCCTTGGCGCTTGTGCCGGCCGTGTACAGCGGCGGATGCTCGAGCAGCCAGACCTGTTCCGGCGCCTCGCCGGACGCGATCGCCTCGGCGACCGCCTCCATTTCGGCGCTGGTGCGCTCGTAGTCGGACAGGCCCGGGAGCCGTCTCCAGAGCACGGGCCCAGCCGAGCGAGAGGGGAACATAGGCGCCTGCGGAGCGAGGCGGGAAACATTCATGGGGAGGCCTGCCAAAGCGTCACGGGCGCGGAGGCCGCTTTCATACCGTTCGCGCTCGAGGCGACCAAGCCGGAGATGAAGAAAAAGCAGGCGCTCGCAAAATACACGCGGGAGTTTGCATTGCGTCGCGGCGGCGCGCCATGATTTATCGACAGGCCGTTGCGCAGCTTGGCGTAACGCTTTCGCAGCAGGAAAATCCGGTTTGCGCGGCGATGGCCTGAAGCTTTGCCGCTGGTCGGCGGCGACATTGGCGGCGGCGTTTCTGGCGCCCGCAGGCGCTTCGGCCGGCGCCTGGACGCAGCCGCAAGGGCAGGGGCAGGCGACGGTGTCGCTTTACGGCTGGACTGGGCGCGCCGCGCCGTACGGCTACGTCACCCCGCCGAAGGAAAACGAAGTCGAGAGCCAGCTCTACGTCGAATACGGTCTCGCCGACAAAGTGATGGTGATCGGCTCGATGGCGCTGGAGCGCTATTCGATCCTGTCGCCGGTCGACAACACCTATGTCGGCCCCGACTATTCGCAACTGGGCGTGCAATACCAGTTCGCCAAAGGCGACAATTGGGTGTTTTCCGGCTCGACGAGCTTTTTCCTCCCCGGCGCGCGCAACGCGTCGGAACCTGCGCAGAACGGCAACACCGGCGGCGCGGCGGAAGCGCGGCTGCTCGGCGGCCGCAGCTTCAAGGTCGGCGCCATGGACGGATTCCTCGACGTCGAAGTCGCCTATCGCGACCGGACCGCCGGGCCGCCCAGCGAGTGGCACGGCGACTTTACCGTCGGTCTGAAGCCGGACAACAAATGGACCCTGATGCTGCAGAGCTTCAACGAGGTGACGCAAGGCGCCGGCGCCCGCGGCTTTCCGCAGGTCGTCGAAAGCGTCGAACAGGCGAGCGTGATCTACGCGCTCAATGCGCACTGGTTCCTGCAGATCAGCGCCTTCGCCTCGGCCGTGTCGAACGGAACAAACAGCGAGCGCGGCGGCGTCCTGTCGGTGACGCGCAAGTTCTGACGGCAGCTCTCATGACGCCCCTCGTCCTGAGCCTGTCGAAGGACGCGCCGGAACCGCGCGGCCAACCAAACATCCTTCGACAAGCTCAGGATGAGGCTTTGTGCTCTCACTTGCGACTACCAATCAACCCGTTCATCGGAGCCCGCAAACTGCGGCGCCCGCGCCTTGTAATGCGGGAGGTCGTCAACCACCGGCAGCACGGCGAACTGGCACTGCATGTGGAACGTCGGCTTGAACTCGCCCGCCGGCAACAGGAAGCCATTGACGCCTCTCACCTGCAGCGGCTTGACGTCGATGAACAGCCGCGTCCCACATTCGCGGCACGAATAGCGGGGGCTGCGCTTCAGCTTCCAGATCATCGGCTCGCCGCGCGTGATCCGCACCGCGTCGGCCGGATAGACAAATTCCGGCGCGTACGCGCCGCCGTGCGCAGCCTGGCAGTCGTCGCAATGGCAGTAGAACTGGGCGACCGGCGCGGCGCTGATTTCGATCCCGATGGCGCCGCAGCGGCAGGCGATTGAGAGCATTGGGTTGGACCCTTCTGAAGATTCAAACATCCGCTGAGTAAGCTATGCCCTTCGCCCCGCGAAGCGGGGAGAAGGGCTTGCTTACAGGTATTCGTGGCCAACCCGAACATCTCCCGCTCGCGGGAGAAGGGCGCCCCGGCGCCATGCTGACATCACCTGACACTGGCCCAGGGTATCTCCTGTCCCACGGCGCTGACGCCGCAGCACAGGAAACCCACCATGGCCAACTTCAACTTCATCCTGCTCTACGTCGCCGACGTCGGCCAAATCCCAGGCCTTCTACACGGACCTGCTCGGCCGTCCCGCGCTCGAGGCGTCGCCCGGCTTCGCCATGTTCGAGGCCGCGCCCGGCGTCAGGCTCGGTCTGTGGAAGGCCGACGAGGTGCAGCCGAAGGCCGGCAAGCCCGGCGGCGGCGAGCTCTGCATCGTGGCGCCGGAAGCCGCAAATCGAGCCGACCGCCGCGGCGTGGGCGGCGAAGGGGATCGAGATCGCGCAGCAGCCGACCCGGATGGATTTCGGCTACACCTTCCTCGGCCTCGACCCCGACGGCCACCGCATTCGCGTCTTCGCGCCGGGCGGCTGAGGCCCCCTACGGCTTCCCGCCCGCCGCCTTCAGCTCGGCTTCCGCGTACGACCGCTCCGGCGTCGGGTGCGGACAGCTTGCCAGCGCCTCCCGCCATTTGGCCGCGGCGTCGTCGCTCTTGCCGGCGCGGGCCAGCGCGACGCCGGTGTAGAACGCGGCCTCGCAGAGCCGGCGCGGCTTGTCGGAGGGCGCGCCGTCGTCCGCCGCCGCGGCGAGCGCCTCGGGCGTCAGTTGCGCCAGCAGCAGGCGCACGGCGGGCGCCGGCCACGCGGCCATGTCGATCTTGGCGCTCTGCTCCTTCAACTGGCTCGGCAGGCCGCTGCGGGTCGCGACGATGTCGAGCAACAGGTTGGGGTAGGGCTCGGTTGGCGCAATCGCAGTCGCCTGGCTGAGATCGGCGAGCGCCTTCGGCAGCGCGCCGGTCAGATAATATTCCATGCCGCGGTTGAAATAGGCGGCGGCGTTGCGCGGATCGACGCCGAGGGCTGCAGTGTGATCGGCGATCGCGCCGGCCATTTCGCCTTTCACGCGTCGCGCCAGGCCGCGATAGACGAACGCGTCGGCGCGTTTCGGATCGATTGCGATCGTCTTGTCGAGATCGGCGACAGCGTGGTCGAGGTCGCCCTTGCTGTAATAGGCGACGCCGCGATTGTAGTAGGATTGCGCCTCGCCGTTGGTTTGTTTGATGACGACGCTAAAATCCGCGATTGCCGCGTCCCATTTGTCGAGCTTCTCGTCGGCGAACGCGCGCACGATGTAGGCGAACGTCTTGTTGGGATCGATCTTGATCGCCTTGTCGGCGTCGGGCGCCGCGTGCTCGGCGTCGCCGTTCGACAAATAGGCGAAGGCGCGGTTGGTGTAGGGGCGCTGGTATTTCGGGTCGACTTCCAGCGCCTTGGAATAGTCGGCGATCGCGGAGCTCCATTGTTTGAGCTTCAGATAGCCGTTGCCGCGATTGTAATATTCCACGGCCCGGTCGTGCGGCGGATCGTTGGGATGATGGTCGAGCCAGCGCGCGCAGGCCGACACCGTCGTCTGCGGATCGTCGGAATATTCGCAGCCGTTGATATCGTCGTCGGAGCCGGAATCGGTGACGTTCTTGCCGTTGATGTAAATCCCCGATTTCATCGGCGCGCCGAGCGACTTCGGGGGACCGCCGGAGAAGTCGAAGTTGGTCGACTTCGGAATCCTGTTCGGCCTCGGTCCTGATTTCGATCAGCGGCTCCGTGTTGGCGGGATAAAACGTCTTGTCCTTGGTGAAGGTGACGCCGCTCAGCGTCGCGTTCGGTTTTGGATGCGCGGCGATGGCCTGCTTGGTGAGTTCCGGAAGGCGGTCGACGACGGCGGGCGTCAGCAGGGCGAGGTCCCAGCGCCAGTCCGGCCCATCGCCGAACAAAGCCGCGCCGCCGCCCGCGTTCATCATCGACCGGCTGACAATACCGTTCTCATAGTCGAAGAACACCAGCTTAGCCGGCGCCTTGGGGTCGGCGGCGCGCAAGCGGATGTTGTCTTTCGACACCTCGAGTTCAACGATCGGCGCGTGAGCGCCGAGTTGGGCGCCGATGTCGACGAGCGCGGCCTTCAGATCGGCGGCGGTGAGCAGATTGGGCTCCCGGCTGTCGCCCTTCGGATAGGAAACCCGCAGCAGGCGGCCCTTGCCGTCGAACGTGACGGAGCCCTCGGGAATATCGGGCTGGCCGGGCATGTGGATCAATGGGCCGCCGCTCTGCTTGACGGTGACGGTCCATTCGATGGCGGCGCCGTTTTCGTACAGCGGCTTCGAGATCGCGACCTTGGTCACCTCGCCTTTGGGAATGGCGAGCTTGTCGAGCGCCGCTTGTTGCAGCGGACGAAACTTTCCGAAATCGACATCGGCGAGGTCGAACATTTGACCGACGGGCGCCCCGGGCATGCTCATCAGCGCCATGTCCATCGCGCTCGTCTTGATGTCGGCGAGCGTCGCCGTGAAGCGCTGCGGCTTGGCGCTCGGGCTACCCGCGATCCGCATTTCGAGCCCGATGTTCTGCTTGTTGATCTCGATGCGTTGGAAGACCCAGTCCTTGCCGGTCTCCTTGCGGATGCGAGCGAGGAAATCGTCGAAATCCTCGCCGCCCGCGAACAGATTCAGGTGCGCGGCGCGGTTGGTGTGGTTGAGATCGCTGGACGTGATCTCGCCCTTCGCGTTGGCGCCGAAATCGGCGTCTTCGTCGACCGCGGCGACGTGGATCTGCCAGATCGGCGTCTTCGAGGCTTCGCCGACGAAGGCGGGCAGGCGGCGGAACTCCATTTCGGTGATATGCGCGGGCGTTTCGAGCCGCGCTTTCGCGATGGCCGTCTCGGCGAGCTTCGGCACGAGGTCGAGCGCTTCGGCCTGGAAAGGAAAGCGGTTGTCGGCGATCGGTCCGATCCGCGACACGGCGGTTCCCGCCGAGACGCGCGTGGCGAGATCGACGCCGAGCGCGCCGGCGATCAGGCCCTTGTGCGAGACGCGCCAGGTCTGCGGGTCGGTGGGCGCATCGATCGGGATCACGTCGACCATCATCTCGGTCGGCGAAATGTGGATGCCCATCACGTCGAATGGCTTGCCGACCGCAATCGATATCGCGACATAGGCCCGGTGCGCCTCGTCGGGCGCAAAGAAATTGGGGCCGTCCGCCGAAGCGGCGAGGGTCGCAAACAGCGAGGTAAGCAGGACGACGGCAGTGGCGAACAGGGCGCTCAGGCTTCTACTGCGCGACATAGAGGCTTCCCCAGGCTCGAAGCGCCATCAGGCTAACGCGTCGCTTTGGGGAAAGCCAGCGATCGCAATTTGCCGTAAGCTCCTCAATTGAGCCTGCTGCGGACGCGCAGGCCTGGACCAATTACGGGATGGCCGAGATGAAACATGCCCTCGCTTTGTTGATTGCCGCCACGATGGCCGTATCTGTAACGCCATCGCGTGCGGCCGACCCGTTTCCGCAGACGGGGGAGGCCAAGCTCGCCGCCTACACCGTCTGCCGTTCGCTCGGCATGGTCGACATGGGAACCGTCGGCTCGCAGTCTTCGGCCGAATGCGCGGGGATCGTGAAGAGCGTCGATGGTCCTTCGCCGCTCGACAATCTCGCCATCCGCTGCCTGGAAGAATCCCGCGCCCGCGTCGACGGCTACAAGTTCTTTGGAACCTGCGCGCAGATCGACGCCGATGGCGACAAGATTTTCATGAGCTACGAGGGGCCGGAAAGCGGCCCGGTCGCGCTGCTCGGCGGCACCGGCAAATATGTGGGGATCACCGGCGACGGGCAATGGTCGGTGGCGGACGCGCCCGGCAACAGCGCCACGTTGTTCGCGTTCACGCTGAGCTACAGCGCCAAGTGGAGTTTCAAGGCGAAGTAGAGACATCTGACCTCGTCCTGAGCTTGTCGAAGGACGTGGCGACTAGACTAGGCCGCTGAACTGCGGCCCGCCCTCATCCGGCGCTTCGCGCCACCCCCCGGGAAACGCGTTGCGTTTCCCTCGGTCCCGCAGGGCGGGAGAAGGGCATCGCCCCCTCTCCCGCTTGCGGGAGAGGGCCGGGGTGAGGGGGCTCCGGTGAGCATGACTGCCCTACCGTCGCCCGCCAATCTCGTCGATGTGCGCGAGCAGATCGGCGGGATCGTCGTAGACCCTGAGCGCGGAGGCCTGCTGCAACTCCGTCTCGCCGTAGCCGCCGCACAGCAATCCCACGCCGAGCGCGCGGCAGCGGGCGGCGGCGAGCATGTCCCAGATGCTGTCGCCGACCACGACGGCGGTTTCGATTGGCGCGCCGAGCCGCGCGGCCGCGGCCAAAAACAGGTCCGGGTCCGGCTTGGCGTATTTGACCTGATCGCGCGTCACTACAGGCGAAACGTTGGGATCGACGCCGAGCGAGCGCAGGTTGACCTCTGCCGTCTCCATCCGCCCGCTGGTCGCGATCGCCCAGGGAATGCCCGCGTTGGTCAACCAGGCGAGCAATTCCTTCGCGCCCGGCAGCGGCCGGATCGAGCCGCCCATGCGGCGGTAGGCGTTGGCGTGATGCTGTTTCAGGCGGTCGAGCCGGTCTTCAGTCAGAGACACCCCGGTCTCGCGCGTCAGTTGGTTGGCGAACAGGCCGCCGCTCATGCCGATCTTGCGGTGGATGCGCCAGACCGAAAGCTCGAGCCCCTCGGCGTCGAGCGCTTCCTTCCAGGCCAGCACATGCTGATAGACGCTGTCGACCAGCGTGCCGTCGAGGTCGAATAGGAATACCGGCTGAATGCGCATCGGACGCCTCCTGTCGGCGCTCCGATAGCACGAGCGGCGCGCGCCGTCGCCCGGCCGCCGGAAACGCAAAAGCCCCGCGCAGACGCGCGGGGCTCTCGTTTACGCAACCTAGCTTGGCGAAGCGCCGGTCAGGGCGTCTCGCCCTTCTTCGGCTCGCCCTTCGGCGCGGCGGCCGCCTTGGGAGCTTCCATCTTTTCCGGAGGCGCCTTCTCGACGGCCTTCTGAGCCTTCTGCGGCTGTTCCTCGGCCTTCATCGCGGGCTTTTCGGCCCGGGGCTGTTCGCCCTCGGCCTTCATGGCGGGCTTTTCGCCGGCCTTTTCCTGTTCCGCCTTCATGGCGGGCTTCTCGGCCCTGGGCTGTTCGCCTTCAGCCTTCATGGCGGGCTTCTCGCCGGCCTTTTCCTGTTCCGCCTTCATGGCGGGCTTCTCGGCCCTGGGTTGCTCGCCTTCAGCCTTCATGGCGGGCTTCTCGCCGGCCTTTTCCTGTTCCGCCTTCATGGCGGGCTTCTCAGCCTTGGGCTGTTCGCCTTCAGCCTTCATGGCGGGCTTTTCGCCGGCCTTTTCCTGCTCCGCCTTCATGGCGGGCTTCTCGCCCTTCGGCTGTTCGCCTTCGGCCTTTTGCGCGGGCTTCTCGCCGGGCGCCGTACCGGCGGGCTTTGAAGCTGTCGACTTGTCGGTCGCCTGATCCTTCATGCCCTCTTTGGTCTGATCGGCATTGGCCTTCGGGTTGGCTTCCGCCGAGCCCTTGGCCTCGTTCGGCCTCTCGCCGGGCTTGCTCATCGCCGTCACCGGCGGCTTGCCCTGGTTGGCCTTGAAGTGGGCGTCCTTGTCCGCCTGCGCCGTCCGCATTTCTTCGGTCTGCTGCGACGTCGCCTTGACGTGCTCCGCTTTCGCAGCCGCCATCTGCTGCTGCGTCGGCTTCGCGGTCGTGCCGCCATTGCCGCCATTGAAGCTGACGCGTGTCTGGGACGACGAACGCGGCGCGGGCTCCTCATAGACGTTGGTTATGTGAACATTCGAAATGTTGTTGACGGTCTTGTTGTACTCGAACGTATCGCCCTTCCAGCGGCCGCCGTAGTAACCTTCGGACGTATAGCCGTAGCCATAGTCGATGCCGCCGTAATAGCCGACGGTCTCGCCCCAGTAGCCGGCGTTGTAGACATAGCCGCCATCACTGAAGGCCCAATAGCCGGGCGTCCAAAGCACCCCGACGCGCGGCGGCTGGACCCAGACGCCCGGAACCCAGAAATAATCGCTATCGGCCTGATCCCAGGCCCAGTAGCCGGGCGTCCAAAGATAGCCGGCGGCGGGGATTACAGGCTGCTCGTACTCGACGAGCGGAGGAGGCGCCACCTGGACGGTCACGCTGACGTCGACGGCAGCTTGCGCGGAGGCGGCGGTGGGGGAGAACGCTACGACGGGGGCGGCGACGGCTATCGCAAAATAGGCCGCGCGCGCGAGGGCTCGCGTTGAAATAGTCACGGGAAATCTCCTTTGGCAGAACGTCCGCGGGGCGCAGTTTCGCATCCCCCCATGACTTCCATGCCTACAACGCTATTTTGCCGCGATCGTTCCCGCCGGTGGAAATCTCGCGAGCGCCCTCCCGCCGCCAGCGCCGATTTGCTACGTTCCCGGCCATGAATGCCCGCGGCGATCTCCAGGAGCTCGAGACATCGGCGAAGATGACGCCGATGATGGCGCAATATTTCGAGATCAAGGCCGCCAATCCCGATTGCCTGCTGTTCTACCGGATGGGCGATTTCTACGAATTGTTCTTCGACGACGCGGAGATCGCGAGCCGCGCGCTCGGCATCGTGCTGACCAAGCGCGGCAAGCACGAGGGCGAGGACATCCGCATGTGCGGCGTGCCGATCGAGCGCGCCGACGATTATCTGCAGCGCCTGATCGGGCTCGGCCATCGCGTCGCGGTCTGCGAGCAGCTCGAAGACCCGGCCGAGGCGAAGAAGCGCGGCCCGAAATCGGTCGTCAGGCGCGACGTCGTGCGGCTCGTGACGCCGGGCACGATCACCGAGGAGCGCCTGCTCGAACCCGGCCGGCCGAACCTGCTGGTCGCCGTGCAGCGGCGTGAAGGCCGGCGACGGCAAGCCGGTCTATGGCCTCGCCAGCCTCGACATCTCGACCGGCGATTTCGTCGTCGCCGAGGTCGAGGAAGCCGCGCTCGGCGTCGAATTCGCGCGCCTCGAACCGAGCGAGATCGTCGCGCCCGAGAGCCTGTTCGCCGACCCCTCGTTCGCCCGGCTGGTCAAGGAAGCGCGCATCGCCGCGGCGCCGTTCTCGCGCGAATCGGCGAAGGCCGAGGACGCCGAGCGACGCGTCGCCGAGTTCTACGGCGTCGAGACGCTCGACGGCTTCGGGCAGTTCACCAGGGCCGAAATCGCCGCCGCGGCGCTTGGCGCTCGCCTATGTCAAGCGCACCCAGATCGATGCGACGCCGCACCTCAGCCCGCCGCAGCGCCGGCGCGCGCGGGACGACGCTGGAGATCGACGCCGCCACCCGCGCCAATCTCGAACTGACGCGCACGCTCAGCGGCGAGCGCGCCGGCTCGGTGCTGGCGACGATCGATCTCACCCGCACCCCGGCCGGCGCGCGCCTGATCGCCGAGCGGCTCGCCAGCCCGCTGACGGACGTTGCAGAGATCGCCGGCGCGCCACGACGCGGTCGCCTTCCTCGTCGCCGCGCCCGCGCTGCGCGAGGCGTTGCGGGCAAAGCTCGCCTCGGCCCCCGATTTCATGCGCGCGCTGGCTCGGCTTGGCCTCGATCGCGGCGGCCCGCGCGACCTCGCCGCGCTGCGCGACGGGCTCGCCGCCAGCGCGGCTGTCGCATTGCGCCTCGAGGCCGCGTCCGACCCGCCGGCCGCCATCCTTGCCGCCTATGCGCGGCTGAAGCGCGACGACGGCGTGCTCGAAGCCAAGCTCGCCGTCGCGCTCGCCGAGGACCTGCCGCTCAACCGCCGCGACGGCGGTTTTATCCGCGCCGGCTTTTCCGCCGAGCTCGACGAGCTGAAGGCGCTGCGCGACGAGAGCCGGCGCGTGATCGCCGACATGCAGGCGCGCTACGCCGACGAGGCCGGCATCCGGCAGCTGAAGATCAAACACAACAACATGCTCGGCTACTACCTCGAGACGCCGCAGGCGGCGGGCGAGGGGCTGCTGCGGCCGCCGCATAACGCCACCTTCATCCACCGCCAGACGATGGCGGGCGCGATGCGCTTCACCACCAACGCGCTGGTCGAACTCGAGGCGAAGATCGCCTCGGCCGCTGACCGTGCGCTGAAGCTCGAACTCGAAATGTTCGCCGAGCTTGCCCGCGACGCGTCTGGCGCAGGAGGACGTCCTTCGCGCCCTCGGCGCCGCGCTCGCCGAGATCGATGTCGCAGCCGCGCTCGCCGAACTCGCGGTCAAACGCGAGTGGACGCGGCCGCAGGTCGACCGCTCGCTCGATTTCCACATCGACGGGCGGCCGGCATCCCGTCGTCGAGGCGGCGCTCGCGGCGCGCGGCGAGCGCTTCGTCGCCAACGATTGCGACCTCTCGGGCCGCGCGGCCGAGGGCGGCCGGATGGCGATCGTCACCGGCCCGAACATGGCCGGCAAATCGACGTTCCTGCGCCAGAATGCGCTGATCGCGGCGCTCGCTCAGATGGGCTCCTACGTGCCCGCGACCGCCGCCCGCATCGGCGTCGTCGACCGGCTGTTCTCGCGCGTCGGCGCCGCCGACGACCTCGCGCG
Organism: uncultured Pseudomonadota bacterium; assembly: GCA_963771455.1. Lineage (GTDB taxonomy): Bacteria > Pseudomonadota > Alphaproteobacteria > Rhizobiales > Beijerinckiaceae > Roseiarcus. Next base: position 94,333 of record CAVYTP010000010.1, on the reverse strand, counting down.
CGGGCGCTCGACCTTCATGGTCGAGATGGTCGAGACGGCGGCGATCCTCAATCAGGCGACCGAGCGCTCGCTGGTCATCCTCGACGAAATCGGGCGCGGCACGGCGACCTTCGACGGCCTGTCGATCGCGTTCGCCTGCGTCGAGCATCTGAATGCGGTCAACCGCTCGCGCACGCTGTTTGCGACCCACTTCCACGAACTGACGTCAGCTGTCGGAGACGACGCCGCGGCTGTTCAACCTGACGATGAGGGTGCGCGAGTACAAGGGCAACCTGGTGTTCCTGCACGAGGTCGCGGCGGGCGCCGCGGACCGCTCCTACGGCATCCAGGTCGCGAGGCTCGCCGGACTGCCCGCCGCCGTCATCAAGCGGGCGCGGGCGGTGCTCGCCGATCTCGAAGCGAGCCGGACGACGGGCGCGGCGCTCGGCGCGCCGGAGGCGATGCCGCTGTTTGCGTTCGACGCCAGGCCGGCCGAACCGCTACCGCCGGAGCCGGAGACGGACGCCCTGCGCGACGCGCTCGCGCTCGTCGATCCCGACGCGATGAGCCCGCGCGATGCGCTCGCCGCGCTCTATCAGCTCAAGGCGCTGCTTTGAGGGGACTCAGTAGCGCTGCACGCTGATCATGTGCGTGCGGCATCCCTTGGCGGGTTCGGGAAGCGGAATGCCGGAATAGTCGCCGTTCTCGACCGCCCGCGCCACCCAGCCGCTGAGGCCCTGGTTGGTCAGCCGGCTGACGGGAACGACGGCGACCTCGAAGGTCTGGCCCGCTTCCTTCTGCATGCCGTAGGTGACGTTCGCCGACCAGCCGAACGGACCGCCGCCGACCGGGCCGCCGTTCTGCGGCCACCAGTCGCTGATCCCCTTGCGATGAGTGAACACCCAGACGGAGACGTCGCCGTACGTCGATGACGCGCCCTCGACCTGGCTCTTGAGCGGCACCGCCGTGCCTTGCGGCGGCGACGTGATCGCCGCGAAACAATCCGGCCCGGACTGCGCCATCGCCGGAGCAGACGCGGCGACGGCGACGAAGCCAAAGGCGAGCCGCCAAGCGTGGGACATTTCGTAACTCCGTAGGCAACGCGCGCCCCGCCGATCAGCGGCCAGGCGCCGGCGATAGGAATCCGACGAAAACGTTACGATTTGTTGAGCGGGGCGCCGCCTGGGTTCGCCCTTCGCCCCGCAAGCGGGGAGAAGGTGGCCGAAGGCCGGATGAGGGGCGGGGCCGTCACGAGGGCGTAGTTGCTGCGACGCGCCGTCTCTCGGCGAAATCGGCAAGTGCGGTTCCTACGCCCAGCGGCCCCTCATCCGCGCTTCGCGCACCTTCTCCCCGCAAGCGGGGCGAAGGCTCCAATCACCTCGGGACGCGGCGATTTGTTCGCCGCTTCAGAACACCACGACATTGCGCAGCGCCGCGCCCGAGCGCGACGAGGCGATAGCCTCGTTGATCTCTTCGAGCGCGAAGCGCCCGACACCAGTTCGTCGAGCTTCAGCCGGCCTTCGCGATAGAGTTCGACGATGACGGGCACGTCGACCGGCAAGCGCGCGGAGCCCATCTTCGAGCCGAGGATGCGCTGGCCGTCGGCGGCGAGCCAGCCCGGGTCGAACTTCGCATTGACGCCGTTCGGCGGCATGCCGACGATCACCGCCGCGCCCTGCTTGCGCAGCAGCGAGATCGCCTGCTCGGACGCGCCGGCGACGCCGACCGTCACGAATACGAAATCGACCTTCTTGCCGCCGTTGATCGCGACGACGCGTTCGGCGACGTTCTCGGTCTTGGCGTTGACCCCGTGGGTCGCCCCGAATCGTGCCGGCCGCTTCGAGCTTGGCGTCGGCGACGTCGACCGCGATGATCGGCGCGGCGCCGGCGATGCGCGCGCCCTGCACGCTGTTGAGGCCGACGCCGCCGCAGCCGATGACGACCACGCTTGCGCCGGTGTGGACTTTCGCGGTGTTGACGACGGCGCCGAAGCCGGTGAGCACGCCGCAGGCGATCAGCGCCGCGGCCTCGAAGGTCAGGTCGCCGGGGATTTTTGCGACCTGGCTCTCGTCGACGACGGCATGTTCGGCGAACGCGCCGGTGCGCATGCCGTGCACGAGCGGCTTGCCCTTGGAATCGTGCAGCGGCGTCGCCTTGTCGAGCGGAAACACCTCCTCGCAATAGACCGGGCCGCCGCCCGCGCAGGCGTCGCAGAAGCCGCAGGAGCGGATCAGCGTCGCGACGACATGATCGCCGGGTTTTACGCGCTTGACGCCGGGGCCGACCGCTTCGACGATTCCCGCGGCTTCATGGCCGAAGACCGCCGGCAGGTCGCCGCCCCAGGCGCCGTCGGCGTAGAAAATGTCGCTGTGGCAGATCGCGCAGGCCTTGATCTTGACCCTGAGCTCGCCGGGGCCGGGCTCGGCGAGTTCGATCTCTTCGATGCTGAGCGGCTGTCCAAAGGCGCGGCAGACGGCGGCGCGGGTCTTCATTTGAAGCTCTCCGATGATTTGCGCGCGAATTTGGCGGCGGAAGTCGGCGGGCCAAGCGCAGCCTTTCGGGGGGTCCGCCGGATTTTTGTCTGACGGGTTATTCGGCGCGGCGGTACAGCGCCCACGGCAGTTGCGAGGGCACGTCTTCGTCGAACACGCCGGCGAGCCGGTAGGGCGTCGCGCAAAGGGAAAGCATTTCTTCCGCTTTGCCGTCGCCGCGCGTCTCCAGCACATACCAACCGGGTTTTGCCTCGCAGAGACGGTCGGGGGGCGCGAGGTCGAGCGCGGCGCCGCGCGTCGCATTGTACCAGGCGATGGTCTTGCCGACATTGAAATCGTGGCTCGAAGCGAGCGTGGGGGCGTTCGAGCGGGCGACGAGGTCGAGCGCTTCGCTCCAGGGCTTCGCTTCGCCGCGGGCGAGCCTCGCCAGCGCGGCGCCATCGCTGACCAGCGTCGCCGCGAGAACAGCAAGCGCCAAGGCCGCCGCGACGCCGCCGCGCCGGATCAGCGCGCCAAAACTGTCGGCCGCGAGCAGGATCAGGAACGGCGACGCCGCGAAGAAGTAGCGCCCGACATGGGTATTCGGGATTTTGAGCAGCAGCGCCAGCAGCGGCAGGATGACGAGCATCACGAGATAGACGACGCGGCGCTCCGGCGGCGCCAGGAGCGCGATAGCGGCGAGCCCGATCAGCGGCAGCCCGACGAGCGTGAAGACGGTCTGCGCGAATGAGGTCGGGTCGAGCCCGAACGTCATCATGGCGAGGTTGGCGAACCCGCCGATCGCATGCGCCATCGAAAACGGCATCAGCGCGCCGATCGTGAAGCCGCCCTTGTTCAGATAGCCGGCGACCAGGAAGCCGAGCGTCGGCAGGCAGGCGAGCGCCGCCGGCCAGAACTGCCGGAAGGTCGCGGCGAAGGCCGCCGCCGCGCCGCCGCGGTTGCGGCGCAGACGTCTTCGACGAAAGCGGCGAAGGCGAGGCAGGCGAGCGCCGGGTCCGCACGCCAGATGGGCGAAGAAGCCGACGCCGCAGGCGAGCGCGAGGCGAAGCCGCGAGCCTCGCTCCGCCTCGATTTCGCGAATAGGCCAGCACGATCGCCAGGATCGCGACGCGCATAGCCGCGCGCCTCGACGCTGTAGACGACCTGAAAGAACGAGAAGGCGGTCAGCGCCGCCGCCGCCAGCCCCGCCGCCGCGCCATGGCGCGCGCCGAGGCGCGCCATGGCGACGATCGTCAGCGCGCCCGCGACAAGGCGAGACCAGCCGCAGCGCCGTCGGATCGGAGGTGAAAGGCGAGACCAGCCAGAGCCAGATCGAATTCAGGAAATGATTGTTGTCGTGCGACAGGCCCCAGAGGATGCCGGGCAGGCCGCTGACCTCTCGCAAATTGAGCAGCGACCAGATCTCGTCGTTCCAGAGCGGCGCGCGGGAGAACGAGACGCGGAGCGCGACTCCGGCGACGAGGATAGCCACGAAGGTCAGCCTCGCCGCGCCTATGCCGAGCGCGGGGGCGCGGGGCCGCGCGTCGCGGACCGACAGACTGGACATGGCGGCTCAACCCCTGGATCCGACGCGGCATGGCGCCGGCGATATCTTGCCGTAGAGGTGTTGAGCCTAGGTGAACCTCAGGCAGGCGGACAGAGTTCGCCGATCGGAAGTCAGATCTGCGCGAAACCGTTAGATTTCATGACCTTGACCACAACGGCGTTGCGCCCGCGATCGACTTGCGCTAAATACTGACTTCGCGCGAGGAGCGCGAAACGCGTTCCGTGGAAAAGTCAAGATTCCTTTCGGCGCCCCCTTGGCATCGGCAATTGAAGCGTCTATATCGCCCGCTCGGGGTCGGCGGCGCGATGCGACCCCTATGATCATACATGGCTTCCGCCTCTCGTCTTTGACGCCCTTTACCGGGGTCTTGAGGGAGGGAGCGGTGGATAGGCCGGAAGACCCGGGGGCAACCTCGTGTCTTTGCCGGCCATGTCCTGTCCGAGACTGCCGGCGCGACGCCTCATGGGGCTTCGCTTAATTCCTTTCCCGCATCGGCGGGGTCAAAAAGGGGCCTGCATAGACGGGGAAGACCGAATTTTATCACCGTTCCGGCGCGCCGGGGCGGAGGATTGCGGTTTGAACCATCTGTCCGGCGTTGGGGTTCCCCCCAATCTCCGGGGACAGGCGCAAGTCGCTGTGGCTTCGTCAATACTGACGGCTGCGGCATGTGCAGGAGACGGGGAAGCCCGTCAACCGGAGCAAGACCGTGGATAGAGCGGAAAAGAAGGAGGCCGTCGCCACCCTTCACGACACCTTTTCGAAGGCGTCGGTGGTGGTCGTGGCGCAATACTCCGGCCTGACCGTCGCCCAGATGCAGCGTCTGCGCAAGCAGATGCGGCAGGCGGGCGCGCGCGTGCAGGTCGCCAAGAACCGCCTCGCCCAGATTGCGCTCAAAGGCACGGACGTCGCCTCGATCGGCCCCCTTCTCAAGGGGCCGACCCTGCTCGCTCATTCGAGCGATCCGGTCGCGGCGGCCAAGGCGGCCGTCGGCTTCGCCAAGGACAACGAGAAATTCGTGCATCCTCGGCGGCGCGATGGCCAAGACGGCGCTCGACGTCGAAGGCGTGAAGTCGCTCGCGACCTTGCCCTCCCTCGACGAATTGCGCGCCAAGCTGTTGGGGCTTCTCGTCGCCCCGGCGACCAAGATCGCCCAGCTTACCACCGCCCCCGCCTCCAAGGTGGCGCGCGTGGTGTCGGCCTATGCCAGCAAGGACGCAGCCTGACCGAGGCTCACCTCTCAACCGAACAGACGTTCAAACCTTATAGAAAGACAACGCAATGGCCAATCTCGAAAAACTCGTCGACGACCTCTCCAGCCTGACCATCCTGGAAGCCGCTGAACTCGCCAAGCTGCTCGAAGCCAAGTGGGGCGTCTCGGCCGCCGCCGCCGTAGCGGTCGCCGCCGCTCCGGCCGCCGCCGCCGCCGCTCCGGTCGAAGAGAAGACCGAGTTCACGGTCGTTCTCGCCGCCGCCGGCGACAAGAAGATCGAAGTCATCAAGGAAGTCCGCGCGATCACCGCGCTCGGCCTCAAGGAAGCCAAGGACCTCGTCGAAGGCGCTCCGAAGACCGTCAAGGAAGGCGTCACCAAGGAAGAAGCCGAGAAGCTCAAGGCCCAGCTCGAGAAGGTCGGCGCGAAGGTCGAGCTCAAGTAAGTGCGTTTGGCTCGCTGTCGAGCCTCTTAAGTATCAGCGAACGGCCCCGGCTTCGGCCTGGGGCCGTTCAGCCGTTTTTGGAATTGCGCATTAAACCGCAAGACGCGCGTCGGTCGTTCGAAAACGCCGGCCGCGAATGAGACTGACAGGGCCGCGTGGGCCCGGACGGCCGCCTCCCGGGGCGGCAGACGCCTCCTGAAGGCGTCAGACAGGATTGAGGAGCGACATGGCGCAGACATTCACCGGCCGCAAGCGTGTTCGCAAGGTCTTTGGCCACGTCAGGGAAGTCGGCGAGATGCCGAACCTGATCGAAGTGCAGAAGGCCTCCTACGACCAGTTCCTCCTGATGGAGGCCCCGAAGGGCGGTCGTCCCAACGAGGGCCTGCAGTCGGTCTTCAAGTCCGTTTTCCCGATCTCCGATTTCGCGCAGACCGCGCAGCTCGAGTTCGTCAAATACGAATACGAACAGCCGAAGTACGACGTCGACGAGTGCCGCCAGCGCGGCATGACGTTCGCCGCGCCGCTCAAGGTGACGCTGCGCCTGATCGTGTTCGACGTCGATCCCGGAGACTCAGGCCCGCTCCGTCAAGGACATCAAGGAGCAGGACGTCTACATGGGCGACATGCCGCTCATGACCGAGAACGGCACCTTCATCGTCAACGGCACCGAGCGCGTCATCGTCTCGCAGATGCACCGCAGCCCCGGCGTGTTCTTCGACCACGACAAGGGCAAGAGCCATTCGTCGGGCAAGCTGCTGTTCGCCGCCCGCATCATTCCCTATCGCGGCTCCTGGCTCGACATCGAGTTCGACGCCAAGGACATCGTGCATGCGCGCATCGACCGTCGCCGCAAGATTCCGGTGACGTCGCTGCTCTATGCGCTCGGCCTGGATGGCGAAGAGATCCTCACCGACCTTCTACAAGAAGTCGATCTACACGCGCGACAAGGAAGGCTGGCGCGTGCCCTACGATCGCCGAGCGCATGAAGGGCGTCAAGCTCACCAACAACCTGATCGACGCCGACACCGGCGAAGTCGTGGTCGAGGCCGGCCGCAAGCTGACCGCGCGTTCGGCGCGCCAGCTCGCCGAGAAGGGCCTCAAGTTCCTGCGCGCGGTCGATGCGGACCTGTATGGCCAGTATCTGGCGGAAGACCTGTTCAACCCGACGACCGGCGAAATCTACGCCGAAGCGGGCGACGAGCTGACCGCCAAGTCAGGTCGAGTCGCTGATCGAGCAGGGTTTCGACGAACTGCCGATCCTCGACATCGACCACGTCAACGTCGGTCCCTACATCCGCAACACGCTGAAGGTCGACAAGAACTCTTCGCGCGAAGACGCCTTGTTCGACATCTACCGCGTCATGCGCCCCGGCGAGCCGCCGACCATCGACAGCGCGGAAGCGATGTTCCAGTCGCTGTTCTTCGACAGCGAGCGCTACGACCTGTCCGCGGTCGGCCGCGTCAAGATGAACATGCGCCTCGACCTCGACGCGCCCGACACGACGCGCGTTCTTCGCAAGGAAGACATCCTCGCCGTCGTCAAGGCGCTGGTGGATCTGCGCGACGGCCGCGGCGAGATCGACGACATCGACCATCTCGGCAATCGCCGCGTGCGGTCGGTCGGCGAGCTGATGGAGAATCAGTATCGCATCGGCCTGCTGCGCATGGAGCGCGCCATCAAGGAGCGCATGAGCTCGGTCGAGATCGACACGATCATGCCGCAGGACCTGATCAACGCGAAGCCCGCGGCCGCCGCGGTGCGCGAGTTCTTCGGCTCGTCGCAGCTCTCGCAGTTCATGGATCAGACCAACCCGCTCTCCGAGATCACCCACAAGCGTCGTCTCTCGGCGCTTGGGCCGGGCGGTCTGACGCGCGAGCGCGCCGGCTTCGAAGTGCGCGACGTGCACCCGACGCATTACGGCCGCATCTGCCCGATCGAGACGCCCGAAGGTCCGAACATCGGCCTCATCAACTCGCTCGCGACCTTCGCGCGCGTCAACAAATACGGCTTCATCGAAGCGCCGTATCGCAAGATCCGCGACGGCGCGGTGACCGAAGACGTGTTCTATCTGTCGGCGATGGAAGAGCAGAAATACGCGGTCGCGCAGGCGGATACGCCGATCGGCCCGGACGGCAAGCTGTCGTCCGACCTGATCGTCTGCCGTCAGGCCGGCGACATCGTGTTCCTGCCCGGCGAGCGCGTCGACTACATGGACGTGTCGCCGAAGCAGCTCGTCTCGGTCGCCGCGGCGCTGATCCCGTTCCTCGAGAACGACGACGCCAACCGCGCGCTGATGGGCTCGAACATGCAGCGCCAGGCGGTGCCGCTGGTGCAGCTCCGACGCGCCGCTGGTCGGCACCGGCATGGAAGCGGTGGTCGCGCGCGACTCCGGCGCCGCCATCGCGGCGCGCCGCGCCGGCGTGATCGATCAGGTCGACGCGACCCGTATCGTCATCCGGGCGACGGACGAGACCGATGCGCGCAAGCCCGCGGTCGACATCTATCGCCTGATGAAGTTCCAGCGCTCCAACCAGTCGACCTGCATCAACCAGAAGCCGCTGGTGCGCGTCGGCGACCGCATCGAGAAGGGCGACATCATCGCGGACGGTCCCTCGACCGACCTCGGCGATCTCGCGCTCGGCCGCAACGTGCTCGTCGCGTTCATGCCGTGGAACGGCTACAACTTCGAGGACTCGATCCTGCTCTCGCGAGCGCATCGTCAAGGACGACGTCTTCACCTCGATCCACATCGAGGAATTCGAGGCGATGGCCCGCGACACCAAGCTCGGGCCGGAGGAAATCACGCGCGACATTCCGAACGTTTCGGAAGAAGCGCTGAAGAACCTCGACGAAGCCGGCATCGTCTACATCGGCGCGGAAGTGCAGGCGGGCGACATCCTCGTCGGCAAGATCACGCCGAAGGGCGAAAGCCCGATGACGCCGGAAGAGAAGCTTCTGCGCGCCATCTTCGGCGAGAAGGCGTCCGACGTGCGCGATACGTCGCTGCGCGTGCCGCCGGGCGTGCAGGGCACGATCGTCGAAGTGCGCGTGTTCAACCGGCACGGCGTCGAGAAGGACGAGCGCGCCCAGGCGATCGAGCGCGAGGAGATCGAGCGGCTCGCCAAGGACCGCGACGACGAGCAGGCGATCCTCGACCGCAACGTCTACGCCCGTCTCGCCGACCTGCTGAACGGCAAGCGCGCGCTGTCCGGGCCGAAGGGCTTCAAGAAGGATCAGCTGCTCAACACGGCAGATCCTCGACGAGTTCCCGCGCTCGCAATGGTGGACGTTCGCGCTCGAGACCGATCAGGTGATGACCGAGATCGAGGCGATGCGGAAGCAGTACGACGAGTCGAAGAAGAGCCTCGAAAGCCGCTTCCTCGACAAGGTCGAGAAGCTGCAGCGCGGCGACGAACTGCCGCCCGGCGTGATGAAGATGGTCAAGGTCTTCATCGCGGTGAAGCGCAAGATCCAGCCCGGCGACAAGATGGCCGGACGCCATGGCAACAAGGGCGTCGTCTCGCGCATCGTGCCGCAGGAAGACATGCCGTTCCTCGCGGACGGCACGCCGGTCGACATCGTGCTGAACCCGCTCGGCGTGCCGAGCCGCATGAACGTCGGTCAGATCCTCGAGACGCATCTGGGCTGGGCCTGCGCGGGCCTCGGCAAGCAGGTCGGCGAGGCGGTCGACGCCTATCACCGCCAGCAGGACGCCAAGCCGCTGCGCCAGAAGCTGACCGAGATCTACGGCGATCACGAGACGATCAAGTCGCTCGACGACGAAGGCCTCGCCGAAATGGCCGAGAACCTGCGCCGCGGCGTGCCGATCGCAACCCCGGTGTTCGACGGCGCGCGCGAGAAGGACATCGTCGAGATGCTGGAGCAGGCGGGCTTCGACCGTTCCGGTCAGGTCACGCTGTTCGACGGCCGCACCGGCGACACCTTCGATCGTAAGGTGACGGTGGGCTACATCTACATGCTGAAGCTGCACCATCTCGTCGACGACAAGATCCATGCGCGTTCGATCGGTCCGTACTCGCTCGTCACCCAGCAGCCGCTGGGCGGCAAGGCGCAGTTCGGCGGCCAGCGCTTCGGCGAAATGGAGGTCTGGGCGCTCGAAGCCTACGGCGCGGCGTACACCTTGCAGGAAATGCTGACCGTCAAGTCCGACGACGTGGCGGGCCGCACCAAGGTCTACGAGGCGATCGTGCGCGGCGACGACACGTTCGAGTTCGGCATCCCCGAGAGCTTCAACGTGCTCGTCAAGGAAATGCGCTCGCTCGGCCTCAACGTCGAACTCGCTTCGGCCAAGAAGCTGCAAGCGGACGAACTGCCGCCGGCCGAGGCTGCTGAATGAGCATTCGTCGGGCTCCGAGTTCGGAGCGCGCGGTTTGCGTCCGTATCGGGGAGGCTCGCCTCCCCGTCGTTTCCGTCAGTGCGGATCTTGGCCGCCCTTTGGCGCTCATAGCATCCGCGGGAGAGGAAAGTATGAATCAGGAAATCACGAATCCGTTCGCGCCGGCCGCCGCGCCTGTCGCGTTCGACCAGATTCAGATCGCGATCGCGAGCCCTGAGAAGATTCTGTCGTGGTCGTTCGGCGAGATCAAGAAGCCGGAGACGATCAACTACCGCACGTTCAAGCCCGAGCGCGACGGCCTGTTCTGCGCGCGCATCTTCGGGCCGATCAAGGACTACGAGTGCCTGTGCGGCAAGTACAAGCGCATGAAGTACAAGGGCGTCATCTGCGAGAAGTGCGGCGTCGAAGTGACGCTGTCGCGCGTGCGCCGCGAGCGCATGGGCCACATTTCGCTGGCCGCTCCGGTCGCGCACATCTGGTTCCTGAAGTCGCTGCCGTCGCGCATCGGCCTCCTGCTCGACATGACGCTGAAGGACCTCGAGCGCATCCTCTATTTCGAATCCTACATCGTGCTCGATCCGGGCCTGACGCCGCTCAAGGATCGTCAGCTCCTCTCCGAGGACGACTATCTGCGCGCGATGGACGAGTACGGCCAGGACAGCTTCACCGCGATGATCGGCGCCGAGGCGATCCGCGAAATGCTGAAGGGCATGAACCTTCAGAAGATCGCCGAGGACCTGAAGGTCGAGATCTCGGAGTCGAAGAGCGAACTGAAGCCGAAGCGGCTCGCCAAGCGCCTGAAGATCATCGAGGCGTTCATGCATTCCGGCAACAAGCCGGAATGGATGATCCTGACCGAAGTGCCCGTCATTCCGCCGGACCTGCGCCCGCTGGTGCCGCTCGACGGCGGCCGCTTCGCGACCTCCGACCTCAACGATCTCTACCGCCGCGTCATCAACCGCAACAACCGCCTGAAGCGGCTGATGGAGCTGCGCGCGCCCGACATCATCATCCGCAACGAGAAGCGCATGCTGCAGGAGTCGGTCGACGCGCTGTTCGACAACGGCCGCCGCGGCCGCGTCATCACCGGCGCCAACAAGCGCCCGCTGAAGTCGCTCGCCGACATGCTGAAGGGCAAGCAGGGCCGGTTCCGCCAGAACCTGCTCGGCAAGCGCGTCGACTATTCCGGCCGCTCGGTGATCGTCGTCGGTCCGGAGCTCAAGCTGCATCAGTGCGGCCTGCCGAAGAAGATGGCGCTCGAACTGTTCAAGCCGTTCATCTATTCGCGCCTCGACGCGAAGGGCCTGTCGGCCACGGTGAAGCAGGCCAAGAAGCTGGTCGAGAAGGAGAAGCCGGAGGTTTGGGACATCCTCGACGAGGTGATCCGCGAACACCCGGTCATGCTGAACCGCGCGCCGACGCTGCATCGCCTCGGCATCCAGGCGTTCGAGCCGGTGCTGATCGAAGGCAAGGCGATCCAGCTGCATCCGCTCGTCTGCTCGGCGTTCAACGCCGACTTCGACGGCGACCAGATGGCCGTGCACGTTCCGCTGTCGCTCGAGGCGCAGCTCGAAGCGCGCGTGCTGATGATGTCGACCAACAACATCCTGCACCCCGCCAACGGCCAGCCGATCATCGTGCCGAGCCAGGACATCGTGCTCGGCCTCTACTACCTCACGCTGATGCGCGACGGCGAGCCGGGGCAGGGCATGATGTTCGCCGACATGGGCGAGATCGAGCACGCGCTCGCCGCCAAGTCGATCACGCTGCACACCAAGATCAAGGGCCGCGCCTGGACCTATGACGAGAACGGCAAGCGCGTTTCGAAGATCTTCGACACGACGCCGGGCCGCATGATCCTCGGGCGGCTGCTGCCCGACGCATGTCAAGATTCCCTTCGACGTCGCCAACAAGCTGATGACGAAGAAGGAGATCTCGGCGATGATCGACACCGTCTACCGCAACTGCGGTCAGAAGGAGACGGTGATCTTCTGCGACCGCATCATGTCGCTCGGGCTTCCGCGAGGCGTTCAAGGCCGGCATTTCGTTCGGCAAGGACGACATGGTCGTGCCGGAGACCAAGCCGCAGCGCATCGCCGAGACCTCGGCGCTGGCGAAGGAATACGAGCAGCAGTACAACGACGGCCTGATCACCCAGGGCGAGAAGTACAACAAGGTGGTCGACGCCTGGGCGAAGTGCTCGGACAAGCTCGCCGAAGAGATGATGGCGGGCATTTCGGCCGTCCGGAAGGACGACACGGGCCGCGATCGTCCGATCAACTCGATCTACATGATGTCGCACTCCGGCGCGCGTGGTTCGCCCACGCAGATGCGCCAGCTCGCCGCCATGCGCGGCCTGATGGCCAAGCCGTCGGGCGAAATCATCGAGAGCCCGATCATCTCGAACTTCAAGGAGGGCCTGTCGGTTCTCGAATACTTCAACTCGACCCACGGCGCCCGCAAGGGTCTCGCGGACACCGCGTTGAAGACCGCGAACTCCGGCTATCTGACGCGGCGTCTGGTTGACGTCGCGCAGGATTCGATCATCACGTCGTTTGATTGCGGCTCGACGGGCGGCATCAAGATGCGTGCGATCGTCGACGCCGGCACGGTGGTCGCCTCGCTCGACCTCGCGCATCCTCGGCCGCACGGCCGCGGAGCCGCTGCTCGACGTCGAAGGCAACGTCATCGTGCCTGCGGGCCAGATGATCGTCGAAGAAGATGTGCCGGCGATCACCGCCGCCGGCATCCAGGAAGTGAAGATCCGCTCGGTGCTGACCTGCGAGGCCAAGAACGGCGTCTGCGGCGCCTGCTACGGACGCGATCTCGCGCGCGGCACTCCGGTCAACATGGGCGAGGCGGTCGGCGTCATCGCGGCGCAGTCGATCGGCGAGCCGGGCACGCAGCTGACGATGCGCACCTTCCACATCGGCGGCGCGGCGCAGCTTGCGGATCAGTCGTTCATCGAGTCCAATTTCGAGGGCGAGGTGAAGATCCGCAACCGCAACGTCGCGCGCAACGCCAACGGCGATCTGATGGCGATGGCGCGCAACGTCGCGATCGTCGTCGTCGATCGCTCGGGCGTCGAGCGCGCGGTGCATCGCGTGCAATACGGCGCGCGCCTGAAGGTGGACGAGGGCGATCAGGTGAAGCGCGGCCAGCGCCTCGCCGAGTGGGATCCGTTCTCGCGTCCGATCCTCACCGAAGTCGACGGCGTCGTCGGCTTCGAGGATCTGATCGAGGGCGCTTCGATGTCGGAGCAGATCGACGAGGCGACCGGCATCGCCAAGCGCATCGTCACCGACTGGCGCTCGAGCCCGCGCACGTCAGGCCTGAAGCCCTCGATCGTGATCAAGGGCAAGGACGGCAAGATCGTGAAGCTGCCGCGCGGCGGCGACGCGCGCTACGCGCTGCCGGTCGAGTCGATCATCTCGTTCGAGCCGGGCTCGACCGTGCAGGCCGGCGACGTGATCGCGCGTATCTCGATCAACAGCGCCAAGACCCGCGACATCACCGGCGGTCTGCCGCGCGTCGCGGAGCTGTTCGAGGCGCGTCGTCCCAAGGATCACGCGATCATCGCGGAGATCAGCGGACACGGTGCGGTTCGGCAAGGACTTCAAGAACAAGCAGCGCGTCACCATCGAAGCCGCGGAAGAGGGCGCCGATGGCGGTCGAGTATCTGATCCCGAAGTCCAAGCACATCCATCTGCAGGATGGCGACGTGATCGAGAAGGGCGAGTACATCGTCGACGGCAATCCCGCGCCGCACGACATTCTCGCCATCAAGGGCGTCGAGGAACTGGCCGCCTATCTCGTCAACGAGATCCAGGAAGTCTACCGGTTGCAGGGCGTGTTGATCAACGACAAGCACATCGAGGTGATCGTTCGCCAGATGCTGCAGAAGGTCGACATCACCGATCCCGGCGACACCGACTTCCTGAACGGCGAACAGGTCGACCTGCTCGAGATGGAAGACGCCAACGAGGTCATGATCGCCGAGGGCAAGAAGCCCGCGGTCGGCGTGCCGGTGCTGCTCGGCATCACCAAGGCGAGCTTGCAGACGCGCTCGTTCATCTCGGCGGCGTCGTTCCAGGAGACCACCCGCGTCCTCACCGAAGCCGCCGTCAACGGCAAGGTGGATACGCTCGAAGGCCTCAAGGAAAACGTCATCGTCGGCCGCCTGATCCCGGCGGGCACCGGCGCGGCGATCGCCAAGCTGCGCCAGGTCGCCACCACGCGCGACAACCTGATCCTCGCCCAGAAGGGCGGAGAATTCGGCGCGTCCGCTGCTCGCGATCTCCGGCCCGACGGTCGAGACGGTGTCTCGCCATCGGACCCGCGTCCCCGCGGCGGAGTAAGCAAGCCCTTCTCCCGCGCAAGCTGGCGCGCAGCGGATAGGGCGTCCGAGCGCGCCCTTACCCCAGCCCTCTCCCGCAAGCGGGAGAGGGGGCGATCCCTTCTCCCGCCTGCGGGAGAAGGTGGCGCGCAGCGCCGGATGAGGGGCGTTCCGTGTTGCGCCCCTCACCCCGCCTCTCGCAAGCCGAGGGCGATACCTCTCCGCCGCGGGAGAAGCGCAGCGCCGAGAGGGCGTTCGTGTCGCGGCCTTCCGCAAGCCCTACGCCGCCAGGAACCCGCCCGACTGCCGCCGCCACAGCCCCGCGTAAACTCCGCCGCGCGCGATCAGCTCGCGATGCGAGCCTGTTTCGACGACGCTCCCCTCTCCATCACGATCAGCCGATCCATCGCGGCGATCGTCGACAGGCGATGCGCGATGGCGATCACGGTCTTGCCGCGCATCAACTCGTCGAGGCTTTCCTGGATCGCGGCTTCGATCTCGGAATCGAGCGCCGAGGTCGCCTCGTCGAGCACCAGGATCGGCGCGTTCTTCAACAGCACGCGCGCGATCGCGATGCGCTGGCGCTGTCCGCCGGAAAGTTTTACGCCGCGCTCGCCAACCAACGTTTCGTAGCCGCGGCGGCCGTCGGGGTCGATGAGGCCGATCGATGAAGCCGTGCGCATGCGCCTTGCGGCGCGGCGGCGATCACCTCCTGCAGGCTCGCCTCGGGGCGGCCGTAGCGGATGTTGTCGAGGATCGAGCGATGCAGCAGCGAGGTGTCCTGCGTCACCATGCCGATCTGCTGGCGCAGCGAATCCTGCGTCGCGTGCGGCGATGTCCTGGCCGTCGATCAGGATGCGGCCCGCCTCGACGTCGTAGAAGCGCAGCAGCAGGTTGACCAGCGTCGACTTGCCCGCGCCGGAGCGGCCGACCAGTCCAACCTTCTCGCCGGGCGCGATCGACAGCGTCAGGTCGTCGATCACGCCGCGCGCCGCGGCCGTAGTGGAAGCGCACGCGCCTCGAACCGGATAGCGCCCCGCGCCGGCTGACAGGGCGCGCGCCTCGGGATGGTCGACCAACGCGCGCGGCTTGGAGACCGTCAGCATGCCTTCCTGCGTCTGGCCGATATTGTCGAAGATGCCGATCGCGCTCCACATCACCCACATCGCCATCGTCATGGTGCGCATCGCGAGCCCGGTCGCGACGGCGACTTCGCCGAGCGTCGCCTGGCCGTTGCGCCAGAGCGCGACCGCGACGACGGTGATCGCCGACCAGCAGCACGCTGTTGTTGAGCGAGACCGCCAGGTTGAGCAGCGTGACGATGCGCGTCTGGCCGCGATAGGCGGCGGTGTGGGCGACCAGCGCCTCCTTGGCGTGGCTGTCCTCGCGCTCGAGATGGGCGAACAGTTTGACGGTCTGGATATTGGCGTAGCTGTCGACGATGCGGCCGGTCAGCGTCGCGCGCTTGGCCGCGAGCGCTTCCGAGCGCCGGCGGATGCGCGGCACGAAATAGGCGAGCTCGCCCGCATAGACGACCATCCAGACCACCAGCGGCGCGGCGAGCCGCCAGTTGGCAGCGCCGAGAATCGCCAGCGAGCTGGCGACAAACACCAGCACGAACCACAGCGCATCGATCACCTGCACGACCGAGTCGCGCAGCGACACGCCGGTCTGCATGATGTTGGAGGCGATCCGGCCGGCGAAATCGTTGGCGAAATAGGACACCGACTGCCGCAGCACATAGCGGTGAGTCTGCCAGCGGATCAGGTTGGTCATGCCCGGCGCAATCGCCTGCAAGGTGACAAGGTCGTGCAACAGGCCGACGAGCGGCCGGCCAATCAGCACCAGCGCGCCGATCGCAAGGAACTGCACGCCGTGCTCCCTGAGGAGCGCATCCGGTCCCGACTCGCGCATCAGATCGACGAGCGCGCCGACAAATCTTACGATGTAAGCCTCGATCCCGGCCACCAGAAAGCCGATCGCCATCATCGTCGCGAGCTGCGGCCAGACCTGTCGGCAATAGTGCAGGTAGAATCGCGCCAGCGACGCCGGAGGCGTCGAATCGTCGTGCGGTCGCAACGGATCGATGAGCGCTTCGAAGGCTGCGAACATGGCTCCCCCGGATTGGTCGCCGGACGCGCGCCTTAAGAGTGCGCGGCGCAGGAGATCGGTGAGACGGCGACGGAGCGCGGGCGAGCGCAGACCAGAGCGCCGGATTCGCTCAAGTCTAGCGCAGCCTTCGCCAATCGCCCAGTCCGCGCTTCGCACAAACCGGGTTGGGCAGCTACAACACTTCGTTCCCGCGTCGGCGGATCAGAACTCGCTCCAGTCGGCCCGGTCGTTTCCGGCGCCGCTGTTGACGGTTCGGGCTTTGGGCGCGGGTTGAGCTAGCCGTACGGGCGCCTTGCCAGGCGCCGCGCGAGCCGGGGCGGGCGCCGAGGCGGCCGCCGGCTTACGGAACGCGTGCGGTGCGACTTTCTTCAGTTCCGCGCGCATCGCATGGCCACGATTTGAGCGCCCCATTCGAAACGCGCCCGTCAGCGCGGAGAGCTCGGTCGCCTGCTGCGCCAGCGAATGGCTCGCGGCCGTCGACTGTTCAACCATGGCCGCGTTCTGCTGCGTGACCTGGTCCATCTGCGCTGATCGGCGCTGTTGACCTCGGCCAGGCCGATGCCTGTTCCTTGCGCGCCCGCCGCGATGTCGGCGACGACGCTGTTGATCTCGGTCGACCTGCGCCATGATCCGCTCCAGCGACTTGCCGGTTTCGGCGACCAGCCTGACGCCATGCGCGACCTGCGTCGACGAGGTCGAGATCAGCCCCTTGATCTCCTTGGCCGCCTCCGCCGAGCGCTGCGCGAGCGCCCGCACTTCCGAGGCCACGACGGCAAAGCCGCGGCCCGCGTCGCCGGCCCGCGCCGCCTCGACGCCCGGCGTTGAGCGCGAGCAGGTTGGTCTGGAAGGCGATCTCGTCGATGACGCCGATGATCTGGCCGATCTGCTGCGCCGACTTCGCGATCGCGTCCATGGCCTCGACCGCCTGCTGCACCACCACGGCGCTCTTGCTTGGCGTCGTTGTCGGCGGCCGCCACGACTTCGCGCGCATGATTGCGCGCCTTCGGCGCGACTTCTTCACCGTGGCGGTGATCTCGTTCGAGCGCGGCGGCTGTCTCTTCGAGGCTCGCCGCCTGCTGCTCGGTCCGGCCGGACAGGTCGTCGGACGCGGAGGCGATCTGTTCGCGAGCCGGTGACGATCACCTCTGCGCTCGTCGGCGATCTGCGTCAGCGTCGTCTGCAGATTGTCGTGCGCGAGATTGAAATCGATCCGAAGTTTCTCGAAGGCCGGCTGGAACGGCTTTTCGATGCGCTGCTCGAGATTCTTGTCGGCCAGACGCGATCAGGCCCAGCGCCGATCTCGGTCAGATCGGTGATGTCGGTCGCGAATTTGACGACCTTCATCACGTTGCCGTTCAGGTCGAGGATCGGGTTGTAGGATGCCTGGATCCAGATTTCCTTGCCGCCTTTGCCGACCCGCTTGAACGAGGCGCTGACAAATTCGCCCCGATTCAGTTTCGCCCAGAAATCCTGATACTCCGCGGCCTGGCCATAGGCCGGCTCGACGAACATCCGATGATGCCGGCCGCTATCTCATCGAGGCTGTAGCCGAACGTGGTGAGAAAGTTCTGGTTGGCCGTTATCACTTCGCCGCTGGGGGTGAACGCGATCATCGCCTGCACGCGTGAGATCGCATTGATCGTGCTCTGCGAATTCGACGTTCCTCAGCTTTTCCGCAGTGATGACAGTCGCCTGCTTGATGACCTTGACCACTTTGCCCTTGGCGTTGGTGACAGGATTGTAGGAAGCCTGGATCCAGACTTCGCTGCCCCCCTTGCCGATCCGCTTGTATTCGCGGGCGTCGTACTCGCCACGGCCGAGCTTCGCCCAAAACGCCTTGTATTCCGCCGAGCCTACGAAATCCGGGTCGACGAACATGCTGTGATGGCGTCCCTGCATTTCCGGCAGGGTGTAGCCCATCGCGGCGCAGAAATTCTCGTTGGCGGTGAGAATCGTTCCCGTCGGATCGAACTCGATGATGGCCAGCGATCTGCCGAGCGCCGCAAGATCTGCGGCGGCGTCGCTGCCTGAAGAGGCCTTCCGTCCGAACATGAGGCGAGCACTCCCTGGGGTCGCGTTCACGACCGCATTCGACCATCGATTATGGGAAAGACAGCCGGTTCGAACCCGGAATGACCGCGCGGCGTCATGCCCTCAACCGGCGGTCCAAGCCCGACCCGGTCGATGCGTCATGACGGCGACCTTGCCGCCACGAGGTTAACAAAGCGTGCGTTTTGCACGCCAAAGTTGCGGTCGCGGCTCAGCGTTCGCCGGCCGCCCAGTTCAACCCCTGTTCGAGCCGGTCGTTGCCCCAGAAAAGCTCGCCGTCTTCCGTTACGAGGCAGGGAGCGCCGGGCAGTCCGAGAGCGCGGGCTTCGTCAGATGCTGACTTGAGCAAAGCCTTGTTGCCGTCCTGCTGGGCGGCGGCGATCGTCGCGGCGCCGTCCAGGCCGCATTCAACGGCGATTGCGGCAAGTGTCTCCGGCTCCGAAATCGGCCGTCCTTGCCCGAATTCGGCGTCATAGACCCGGCGCGAAAACTCGGCGCGGGTTTCGCCTTGCAGCGAGATCGCGATTCGCGCCGCGAGCAGGCTGTTCTGCGGGAACGGATCCGGGCGCACGAACGGCAATCGAAGCGTCGCGCAGATGCGCTCCATGTCGCGCCACATGTAGCGACCTTTGACGGGGTAGATGTTGAACGGCGAATCGCGCCAGCCCGGCGTCGAAAAAGATCGGGCCGAGCAGGAACGGGCGCCATTCCAACGCAACGCCGCGGGCTTGCGCGAGATCAGCGACGCGCATGGCGGCGGGGTAGGAGTAAGTCGAGGCGAACTCGTACCAGAATCAGGCGCGGGCCATCCCCTTCCAACCTCGCAATCAAAGCAAAGGGCCGTCCCGACCGAAGTCGGAGCGGCCCCTGGCAGCATAGCCACGATTTCGCGATCTGCGAAATCGCCGGGAATTTAAACCGTATTAGCTCTTCGGCGTGTCGGTCGGGGTCGCCATCGGGGTCGCCATCGACTTCTTGTGCGACGACTTATGCGAGGACTTGTGCTTGTGGGTCTTGGCGGGCTTGGCCATCGTGTCGGGCTTGGCCATCGTGTCGGTCGAAGCGGCCGGAGCCGGGGCGGCGTCTTCAGCGTAAGAAAGCACGGGGGCGAAAGCGAGCGCGCCGATGATGCTCAAAGCGGCAATTTTCTTGATCATTTTAAAGCTCCAGAATCGAGTGTCCCAACGGTCTGTTCCGCCGGCCTCCCCATGACATTCGGTCAATCAACATGAACCCGGCATGAACCATGCGCGGAGGCTCCTGAAGGCCGTTTGACGCTGGCCGGGGCCGCGCCTTATGTGGGCTTGGAGTTCGCTCATGTCGCACAACACGTTTCGGCCATCTGTTCAGGGTCACGACGTTCGGCGAGAGCCACGGTCCGGCCATCGGCTGCGTGGTCGACGGCTGCCCGCCGCTGATCCCGCTGGAAGCCGCCGACATCCAGGCCGATCTCGATCGTCGCCGGCCGGGAACCTCGCGCTTCACCACCCAGCGGCGCGAGCCTGACGAAGCCAAAATCCTGTCCGGGCGTCATGTTCGACGAACGCACGGGGCGGCAGGTCACGACGGGCACGCCGATCGCCGTGATGATCGAGAACGTCGACCAGCGCTCGAAGGACTATTCCGACATCAAGGACAAGTTTCGGCCCGGCCACGCCGACTTCACCTACGACGCGAAATACGGCATCCGCGACTACCGCGGCGGCGGTCGCTCCAGCGCGCGCGAGACCGCCTCGCGGGTCGCCGCCGGCGCCATTGCGCGGAAGGTCATACCGGGCGTCACTATCCGCGGCGCGCTCGTCAAGATGGGCAGGCTGGAGATCAACCGCTCGCGCTGGGAGTGGGACGAGGTAGGCCGCAATCCGTTCTTTTCGCCCGACCCCGAATGCGGTCGGCAAGTTCACGCATTATCTCGACGCGATCCGCCGCGACGGCTCCTCGGTCGGGGCCGTCATCGAGGTGATCGCCGAGGGGGTTCCGGCGGGCTGGGGCGCGCCGATCTACGGCAAGCTCGACAGCGAACTCGCCAGCGCGCTGATGAGCATCAACGCGGTGAAAGGCGTCGAGATCGGCGACGGGTTCGCGGCGGCGGAATTGCGCGGCGAAGACAATGCCGACGAGATCCGGATGGGCAACGACGGCGCGCCGCTGTTCCTGTCCAATCACGCCGGCGGCGTGCTCGGCGGCATTTCGACCGGGCAGGCGATCGTGGCCCGTTTCGCCGTCAAGCCGACCTCCTCGATCCTGGCGCCGCGCAGCACGATTACGCGTGACGGGGCGGAAGCCGAAATCGTCACCAAAGGCCGGCACGACCCCTGCGTCGGCATCCGCGCCGTGCCGGTCGGCGAGGCGATGATGGCTTGCGTGCTGGCGGACGCTTTCTTGCGCCATCGCGGGCAGGTCGGCTGAGGCGGGACTTAACCCTCATGCTGAGCTTGCGAAGCAGGCTGCGCTTCCGCGGCCAACGGACTGCGAACGGAGAAGTCCTTCGACGGGCTCAGGGACCACACGGAGGAAGCCCGGCATAATTGCGCCAGATCAAATCCCAGGGTCGCCCCAGGTGGGATAAGTACGCAAAAGCGAGAAAAAGCGGGGGCTGCGATGTTCAAGAACTTGCTCGTCGTGCTGGAAGATCGGCCCGAGCCCGTTGGGGCCTACGCGATTTCGCTCGCCAAACGGCTCGAAGCGCGCGTGACAATTATCCGCCCGCGCCGGGACGGACTTGGATTCGCCGACGGATCGGTCGAGGCGCGGCTGGATGCGGCGCGCGGAGACGCGGAAAGCCGCAAGGCGCAGGCGACGGCCGCCGTCCAGAACTTCGCCAAGGCGGCGATCACCGCCGGCGTCGATGTCGAGGCGCTATTCCCGGACGGCGGCGCCGACCCGCGTCGCGAGCAGGTCGCCGCCTTCGCGCGCGCGTTCGATTTCACGATCGTCGGTCAATCCGAGCCGGGCCGGCCGCCGCAGCACGACGATCTCGTGGGGCTGTTGCTCGAGCGACAGCGGCCGTCCCGTACTCGTGGCGCCGGCCATTCAGCGCAGCGCCGCTCGGTTCGACGTCGTCGGCGTCGCATGGGATGGCAGCGCCGCCGCCGCGCGCGCGTTCGGCGACGCGATGCCCCTGCTCAAGCGCGCCGAAAAGGTGGAGATCGTTTCGATCGCGTCCGCCCACACGCCGCCGGCGGTTGCGCAGACGGGCGAGCGGCTCGCGGCGCGGCTCGCAAGGAGCAGCGTCAGCGCCGCCTTCCGTCGCGTGCCGACGCGACGATGACGTCGCCAACGCGCTGCTGTCCTACTTCGCCGATATGAACGCCGACATTCTCGTCGCCGGCGGCTACGGCCACTCGCGGCTGCGCGAGGCGCTGTTCGGCGGCGTCACCCGCACGCTTGCTATCGAGCCAGACGCTGCCGCTTTTCCTGTCGCGTTGAGGCGAAGCCAGGGGGCTCAAGTCACATGCAGCGCCGGACGCCGGCCGACCAGTAACAATGTCCATGAACGTGGCGGTACGGCGATGTAGCGGGCCTACATTCGGACCGATGTTGGGAGAACGGGCCGCAAACCGCGATCGAACTTTTCGCCGGGCGTGGCTTCGACAGGGTCAGGGGCGGCCCCGCTGAAACCGCGGGCTGCTCCGTGAGCGGCATCGTTCCCCCGAAAGCCGCGCCGCACGTCATGACGACGACGGCGACGATCGCGCTTCTGAACATGGAGAGCCCCCCGCTCGACAGACATTTACGAGCGTGGTCGTTAACAGGATTCGCTCGTGGCGACGACAGCGAGCGAGAAGTTCTTTCGCATGGCGGCGGGTCCCGTCCCAGTGAGACGTCGCCCGCGCGGGCAAAGGAAATTTGCGTTACGGAAGCCGCGTGCGGTTACATTGCAGATGTATTGGCAATATAATCCAATATAAGGATATGCTTTGAAACGAATGTAAGCGAATCTTCTTGCTATAAACTCCACTTACGTAAGTATACGCAGCCAAAAATACTTACAGATTTTGCCATTCCATTAACCACCCCCAGCTATTCCTGACGCTTAGCTTGTTCTGGATGTGCGGCAGTGTGGCGTGCGATTGCGGCGTTCCCGGGAATCCTCATCAGTCTGCTGTCCCGGCAGGCGCCGTTGTTTGTCGGCGCTCTGGTGCTGTCGGCGGGCGTGGCGGGCGCGGCGTTCGGTCTCGCCAACTACCTTTATGATCGCCACGTCGAAGCGGCGTCGGACGGGCTGAAGAATCTGTCGTTCGTGATCTCCGATCACGCCAACCGCTCGATGCTCGCGGTCAATCAATCGGTGTCGAAGGTCGTCGACGCGCTGCAGTCGCAAAAGCCTGATAGCGTCGCCGCGCTGGACGCGCTCGCCGATGGGCCGGAATTGCGCGCGAAGCTCGACGAAATCGTCGTCGACAATCCCTTTCTCGACAGTGTGTTTGTCATCGATGCGGACGGACGCGTCGATCAACGCTCGCGCGCCGGCCTGATTCCCGCCGATCTGATCGTTGGCACCGACTACATGAAATCCCTGAAGAACGCGCGGCCGGGCGCCTTTGTCCTGTCGGCGCCGTTCGAGAGCTACCAGTTCCATACCTGGATGATGAACTATTCGCGCCGGGTGTCGCGCGTGGACGGCGGGTTTCTCGGCGCTGTAGCAGGGATCGTCAAACTGTCGTCGTTCAGCGACCTGTTCGACAAGGTCAACCTACAATCAAAGGGCTCGATGGCGATGTACGCCGCCAGCGGCGACCTGCTGTCCTGGGCGCCGCAGGCGGAGATCCCGTTTGGCCCGACGCTGGTCGGCACCGACGTCTACGATAGATTCATTGCGCCGCGTCGCGACGGCGTGACCCGCGCCATCAGCCCCTACGACGACACCGAGCGGCTGCTCGCGATCGCCAGCGCGCCGGACTTTCCGGTCTCCGTCATGGTCGCGACCGGCATGCCCGACGTCATCGCGGAATGGTCCAGCGAAACGAGCTGGCTGACGCGCGCCAGCGGGCTGGTGATCCTGGCGATATGGCTCGGCGCCGCGCGGCTTGCCTTAGGGCTCGAGCGCTTCGCGGAACGGCGAGAGCGGCGCCTGATTGACGAAAGCAACGCCGAGCAGGAGGCGATCCTGAACTCGGCGATCGACAACATCGAACAGGGTCTCGCGATGTTTGACCGCAGCGGCGCGCTGGTGATCTACAACAAGCGCTACGCCGAAATGTACGGACTGCCTGAACATGAACTGATCCGTGGCGTCGCGCATGAGGAACTGCAGTCGCGCCTGCGGCGCAACGGCCGCGCCAAGGCGTTCGAGCGTGCGGCCAAGGGCGCCGAGGACGGCGTGCTCAGCTACAATCATTTGCAGAACGGGCGCATCATCGCGCAGCGCAAAAAGGGCTTGCCCGACGGCGGCTGGGTTTCGACCCATGAGGACGTCACCGACCGGCGCGCCGCCGAAACCCGCATTCACGAGCTCGCCGCATACGACGTCCTGACGGGACTGTTCAATCGGGCCGAGTTCGGCGAGCAACTCAAGAAGCGGCTGGCCGATCACCACAACCATGGCGTTCCATTCGCGCTGTTGCACATCGATCTCGACCGCTTCAAGGCCGTCAACGATCAGTGCGGCCCGCACGGTGGCGACGAGGCGCTGCGTCAGGCGGCGGGTCGGCTCACCAAAGCCGTCGGATCGGACGAAGGCGTGTTTCGGCTGGGCGGCGACACTTTCGCCGTCATCGAGCGGATCGAGAACGGACCTCGCGATGCGGCCGGCCTCGCCCACCGCGTGATCACCGCGCTCGGCGAACCGTTCCGCATCCGCGGCGCAGAGCTGAAATCCAGCGCCAGCGCCGGCATCACGCTGGTCCCGGCCGATGGCGTCGACGCGGAAACTCTGATGCGCAACGCCGAACTCGCGCTCGACGACGCCAAGCAAGGCGGGCGCGGCCGTTATGCGTTCTTCGCGCGCGCCATGCGCGATGAGATCACCGCGCGGCTGAAGCTGGAGAGCGACCTTCGCATCGCGATCGCCGGGCGCCAGTTCGAACTCCACTATCAGCCGATCGTCTCGCTCAAAGACCAGCGCCTTGCCGGCTTCGAGGCGCTGATCCGCTGGCGCCACCCTGAGCGCGGGCTTGTCCCGCCAGTGGATTTCATACCGTGCGCCGAGGAAATCGGGCTCATCGTCGAGATCGGCGACTGGGCGTTGCGCGAGGCCTGCCGCAAGGCGGCGTCCTGGCCCGAAGGTCTCACCATTGCGGTCAACGTTTCGCCGCTGCAGATCCGTTCGCCGGGCTTCTCGGCGGCGGTGGCGTCAGCGCTTTCGCAGGCTGGACTCGCGGGATCGCGCCTCGTCGCCGAGATCACGGAAAACGTGCTCATCAAAGATGCTTTGCAAGCGAACGCGGTGCTGCAGGAAATAAAGAAACTCGGCGTCGCGATTGCGCTCGACGATTTCGGCACCGGCTATTCCAGCCTGAGCTACCTGCGTAAATTTCCGTTCGACAAGATCAAGATCGACAAGTCGTTCGTCGGCGGCCTCGGCGCCGATCCCTCCGCGGCGACCATCGCGCGCGCCGCGATCGCGCTCGCCGAAGCGCTGGGAATCGGCACGGTCGCGGAAGGCATCGAGACCGAGGATCAGATGACGTTTCTCGCCAAGGCGGGCTGCGTCGAAGGGCAGGGCTATCTGTTCAGCAAGCCGATGTCGGCGGCCGACGCCGACGCTTGGGTTGCGCGCGACTATCGGCCTAAAGAGGACGCGCGGGCTGCTGCCCCGCTCGGCCCGATCAGCTTGCGTCATGTTCCCGGCGCGCACGCGCCGCTCGCGACAGCGTCAGCAATGTGAGAGGGCGAGGCGTTTCAGATGTTCTTCGTCAATCGCCAGGTCCGGACTTCGAACGGCGCGAGGCCGTCCGCACTCTTGCGTTCGCAGGGCTCCTCCATCAGGTTCAACGGGCCGCTGATCTCCCAACCATTCGGCGGCGCAAGCGTAAACGGACCGCGCGCGCCGGCGGGTTCGTAGACGCGCAGGATCAGCCCGCGCCCATCTTCCGCCGCCTTGAAGCCCGCCAGGGCCGCCCGCAATCCCGCGGCGCGCAGCGGTTCGAGAGTGGCTTCGGCAACGCCGTCGGCGCGCGCGAACACGAGCGGCTGGTTGAGGTCTTCGGCCTGTTCGCGCACGCCGCCTTCATGCCAGCCGCCCTCGTGCGGGAAGAGTGAATAAACAAAACTCTGCTCGCCTTCATCGGCGGCGACATCCGGGTAGGTCGCGCCGCGCGCCAGGCTGAGCCCGAGAACGTTGCCCTTAGCGCTATGACCGTATTTGGCGTCGTTGAGCAGCGCGACGCCGAAGCCGGGCTCGCTGAGATCGAGAAAGCGATGCGCGACCGCCTCGAACATCGCCTGTTCCCAGGTGGTGTTGCGATGGGTTGGCCGCTCGATCACGCCGAACGCGCATTCCGCGCGTGGCGTGCCGGGCGCGCGCCGCGACGGGCGTCAGGGTGCGAAACAGCACGCGGCGGTCATGGCAGTCGATGTTGGTCTCGATGTCCAACCGGCGCGCGTTCGCGCCGAGCCGATAGACCTGCGTGATGCGCGTGTTGTGGATATCGCCGCTCGACGCGGATCGCCGCGCTGTGCGCGTCCGAGGCCAACAGCTCGGGCGGCGCGCTGGCGAAAACTTCCTCGCCGCGCTGCTCGTAATCCTCGTCGATGTCCCAGGCGTCCCAGCTTCGGGGCACGTCGCGCGGGTAGGCCCAGATCTGGTTGCCGCGGCCGGCGAGCGCTTCGCGTCCGGTCGCCTTGTGGACGAGCCGGCTGACCGCGCCATCGTCGCCGATCTCCACAATCAGATGCTTGTTTTCGAGACGGCGACGGGTTGCCGTCAGACCCTCGGCGGCTTTCAGCTTGGCGGGATCGATAACGCGAACGCCGAGCGGTGGGACGGTTTCGTCACTCGAGATTTGCTGGTCGCCGAGGATCAGGGAAATCGACCGCTCGTGCAGCGAGGGATTGACGATGACGAGCGCCTGGTTGATCGCACCGCGCGGACATAGTTCCGCGATGCTCTGCAAAGCGTGGTCCTGCTCGGCCTTCGCCGCGGCGATCGACTCGGTGAGCTCCGCCGCGGCGTCCTCGTAGATTTCGCGGATGCCGGAACCGGGCAGAATGTCGTGGAACTCATTCTTGAGAACGCTCCGCCAGATCGGCTCCAGGCTTTGCGGTTGAGCCGCGCCGATCAGATGCGCGAGGCTCGCCACGGTTTCCGCCGTGATGAGCGCGCGCTCGGCGCGGCGATGGAGTTTCTTCACTGCGTTCTGGGTCGTCAGCGTCGCGCGATGCAGCTCCAGATAGATCTCGCCGGACCAGTATGGGAAACTCGCGTTGCTTTCCCCGCTCGTGGGCGCGCGCAAAAAACTCGCCGACGCCGCCCCAGCGGGCGCGCGGCAGCACCGGAAAATCCTCGAGCTGGCGCTGCCGTTCGATCATCTCGGGCGTGACGCCGCCGCCGCCGTCGCCGAAGCCGACCGCGAGCAATGTCTCGTCGTGGTCGGCCTTGCCGCGGAAATTCTTCCAGGTCGGCAGATAGGCCTCGACCGAGATGCGCCCGTTGTAGCCGCCGAGCGGATTGTCGAACGTGTGCGCGAGCACGCGCGAGCCATCGAGCCCCTCCCACCAGAACAGGTCGTAGGGAAATTTGTTGGTCTCCGACCAGTTGACTTTGATCGTGAAGAACGAGTCGACGCCGGCCTGCTGCAGCAATTGCGGCATCGCCGGCGAGAAGCCGAAGCAATCGGGCAGCCAGCAGACGCGCGAACGCGCGCCGAACGTCCGCTCGAAATATCGCTGTCCGTAGAGCAACTGACGCGCGAGGCTCTCGCCGGTCGGCATGTTGGTGTCGGGTTCGACCCACATGGCGCCCATCGGCTCCCAGGCGCCGCTCTGGCGCCCGTTCACGGATCGCGCGAGAGTAATTCGGGATCGTCCTGCTCGAGCTGCCAATAATAATGCGCGGTCGACTGGTTGAAGCGGAACTCCGGGGCGTGCTCCATCAGGCTCAGCGCGGTGTGGAACGTGCGGCGCAGCTTGCGGCGCGTCTCGGCATAGGGCCAGAGCCACGCGAGGTCGATATGGGCATGGCCGGTCAGCAGCAGCGCGCCGCGCGGCGGATAGCGGCGCTGCAGCTCGCGCAGCGCCGCGACGAGCTGGTCGTGGGCGCGCCGCGACGCTGGCGCGGGCAGAGGCGTCGAGGCCCGGCGGGGCGGGGTCGACCTCCGGCAGCCGCCAGATCGTCTGCGACATGCGCGAGCTGCGCG
Organism: uncultured Pseudomonadota bacterium; assembly: GCA_963771455.1. Classification (GTDB taxonomy): domain Bacteria; phylum Pseudomonadota; class Alphaproteobacteria; order Rhizobiales; family Beijerinckiaceae; genus Roseiarcus. The sequence goes on along the minus strand of CAVYTP010000010.1, from coordinate 66,509 downwards.
ATCCGCGCGATGTAATCGGGCGTGTGCGAGGGCCAATCGAGCGAGCGCAGCGCGACCTCGGCGGCTTCAACCATTGGCGGCGCGGCTTCGTCGTCGCCCAGCGCCTGCGCGACCTCGATGATCTGGGTGACCAGCAGATGCAACAGCTCGACCGGACGGTCGATCCGCAGCAGCGCCGCGCGCGACAGACGCGGGTCGCGCACCGGCTGGCCGAACTGCCGCCGCGCCACGCTCTCGATCGCGAGCGTCACCGCGCGATGCTTGAGCCGGAATTCCTCATGGTTGGGGTCGAGCCCGAAATGGTCGCGCGTCCCGTCGGGGTAACGGACCTCGACAAGGCTCTCGCCGCCGGCGTCGAGGCTGAGCCGGATATCCTCCAGCGGCCAGTCGGAAGGGGCTTCCGCGCTTGCGGCGAAATGGACAACGCCTTCGGCCGTCGGCCAGGGGCGCCGACCTCGATCGGCTGGCCATCGCAGGTCCAGCCGCCGATCGCGCATCGTCTCGACGACGCGCCATTGCAGGAGCTCGGCGAGCCGGGCGCGGAGCCGGTCGAGGCGGTGTTCCATAACAAGCGTCATCGAGACCCCCGTGAAATCGCTACATGGCGGCTTCCTGCCATGAGCACGGTTAACGCGACGCCCCCCTTGTAGCCGAGGTCGCCGACCCATGGGCGCTAGGTTGAGGCGATTGAGGCCTCCCGGCTGTCATGCGCGGGCTTGTCCCGCGTATCCACGCTGTTCAGCCGCCGCGGCGGCTTAAGGTTTCGCATTTTCCGGGCGCTCCACCTGTCGAGGCTTCGCGCCTTGCATGACGGCGTGGATGGCCGTGACGAGCACGGCCATGACGGAAAGCGGGATGTCGACCCAATATGGCTTAACCCAGCGCCCATGGGTCGCCGACCTCGGCCGGCGCGCAGGCGCGCAATTGCTTGAGTTCTCACCAAGCGGGACCTCCGCGGTCAGCGACCGCGGCTACAGAGCCCGCCATTTCGCACTGAGGGCGAAACCGGCGCCCTTGACGGAGCACGGGCAGCCGCCTATCTGAGCGGCGGTCGTTAGCACTCACGTTCTGCGAGTGCTAACGAGCCACTGCCCAAGGGCCGGCGCCAAGGCGCCGGGGAACTCGAGACAGGAAGTCGTAATCCATGAAATTCCGTCCCCTGCATGACCGCGTCGTCGTCAAGCGCATCGAAGGCGAAGAGAAGACGAAGGGCGGCATCATCATCCCGGACACCGCCAAGGAGAAGCCGCAGGAAGGCGAGATCGTCGCCGTCGGCCCCGGCGGCCGCGACGAAGCCGGCAAGCTCATCCCGCTCGACGTCAAGGCCGGCGACCGCGTGCTGTTCGGCAAGTGGTCCGGCACCGAAGTCAAGATCGACGGTCAGGACCTCCTGATCATGAAGGAATCCGACATCATGGGCGTGATCGGCTGATTGCGGACGGCAGTAGGCATTCGGCAGTCGGCAGTCGGGTTATCCCGAGCCGCGCGCCAAAAGCCTCCGACTGCCGACTGCCGATTGCCGACTGCCTAAACCCAACCAAAGGAACTCATCCATGGCTGCCAAAGACGTACGCTTTTCCACCGATGCCCGCGACAAGATGCTGCGCGGCGTCGACATTCTCGCCAACGCCGTCAAGGTGACGCTCGGCCCCAAGGGCCGCAACGTCGTCATCGACAAGTCCTTCGGCGCTCCCCGCATCACCAAGGACGGCGTCACCGTCGCCAAGGAAATCGAGCTCGACGACAAGTTCGAGAACATGGGCGCCCAGATGGTGCGCGAAGTCGCCTCGAAGACCAACGACACCGCCGGCGACGGCACCACGACCGCGACCGTGCTCGCCCAGGCGATCGTCCGCGAAGGCGCCAAGTCGGTCGCCGCCGGCATGAACCCGATGGATCTGAAGCGCGGCGTCGACCTCGCCGTCGCCGAAGCCGTCAAGGACATCGCCGCCCGCTCCAAGAAGATCAAGGACTCCTCGCGAAGTCGCCCAGGTCGGCACGATCTCGTCGAACGGCGACAAGTCGATCGGCGAGATGATCGCCAAGGCGATGCAGAAGGTCGGCAACGAGGGCGTCATCACGGTCGAAGAGGCCAAGAGCCTCGAGACCGAACTCGACGTCGTCGAGGGCATGCAGTTCGACCGCGGCTACCTCTCGCCCTACTTCATCACCAACGCCGAGAAGATGGTCGCCGAGCTCGAGGACCCCTACATCCTCATCCACGAGAAGAAGCTCTCGTCGCTGCAGCCGATGCTGCCGGTGCTCGAGGCCGTCGTGCAGACCGGCAAGCCGCTCGTCATCATCGCCGAGGACATCGAAGGCGAAGCGCTCGCCACCCTCGTCGTCAACAAGCTGCGCGGCGGCCTGAAGGTCGCGGCCGTCAAGGCGCCGGGCTTCGGCGATCGCCGCAAGGCGATGCTCGAGGACATCGCGATCCTCACCGGCGGCCAGATGATCGCCGAAGACCTCGGCATCAAGCTCGAGAACGTGACCCTCCAGATGCTCGGCCGCGCCAAGCGGATCCGCATCGAGAAGGAAAACACCACGATCATCGACGGCGCCGGCGAGAAGGCCGACATCGAAGGCCGCGTCGCGCAGATCAAGGCGCAGATCGAGGAGACCACCTCGGACTACGACCGTGAGAAGCTGCAGGAGCGTCTCGCCAAGCTCGCGGGCGGCGTCGCGGTGATCCGCGTCGGCGGCGCGACCGAAGTCGAAGTCAAGGAGAAGAAGGACCGCGTCGACGACGCCCTCAACGCCACCCGCGCGGCGGTCGAAGAAGGCATCGTCCCCGGCGGCGGCGTCGCGCTGCTGCGCGCCAAGGCGGCGGTCGCCAAGCTGAAGAGCGACAATCGCCGACGAGCAGGCCGGCATCAACATCGTGCTGAAGGCCCTCGAAGCGCCGATCCGTCAGATCGTCGAGAACGCCGGCGTCGAAGGCTCGATCGTGGTCGGCAAGATCCTCGAGAACGCCTCGCAGACCTTCGGCTTCAACGCCCAGACCGAGGAGTACGTCGACATGATCGAGGCCGGCATCGTCGATCCGGCCAAGGTCGTGCGCACCGCGCTGCAGGACGCGGCCTCGGTCGCCGGCCTGCTGATCACCACCGAAGCGATGATCGCCGAGCTGCCGAAGGACAAGCCCGCCATGCCGATGGGCGGTGGCGGCGGCGGCGGCATGGGCGGCATGGACTTCTAAGTCCGGCTCAGCCGAATGAATACGGAAAGGGCGGCCTTCGGGCCGCCCTTTTTGTTTCCTTGATTTATCCCACGCTTGTGCCTACGTAGCTACAATTATCCGGCAAGCGAGGTCGCGCATGTCCGAAACGCGCATGTCCAGTCGCGAGGCGAACCAGGATTTCAGCCGCGCCAAGCGAGCCGTCAAAGATGGACCCGTCATCATCACCGAGCGCGGTCGACCCTCGCAGGTGCTGATCTCCTACGAACACTATCGCCGTCTCACGGGGGCGGAGCCCAATATTCTCGAGCTGCTGGCGGCGACGGACGCTGCGGACATCGACCTGCCATTGCCCGAGCGCCGCATCGAACCCACGCTCGAGATCGAGACCGATTGAACTACCTTCTCGACACCAACGTCGTCTCCGAAGCGCGGCGAAGCCAGCGCCTTCCCGATCGGGTGCTCCGGCGCCTGGCCGAGCTTCCCGGGTCGCAGTGCTTTCTATCGGCGATCTCGCTGTTCGAGATCGAGGTTGGGATCCGCCGGGTCGAGCGCAGCGATCCGCCGCAAGGCGCGATCCTCAGGCGCTGGAAGTTGCATACGGTGACGGAAGCGTTTCGCGGGCGCGTCCTGCCAGTAGACGAAGCGGTAGCGGAAATCGCCGCAACGCTTCACATCCCAAATCCGCGGCCTCAGTTGGATTCTTTCATTGCGGCGACGGCGATCGTGCACGGCATGACTTTGGTGACGCGCAATGTCGCCGATTTCGAAAGCGTCGCCGTCGCGTTGCTCAATCCTTGGGGTGCGGCCTGAGGCGCCACTTTTAGGGTTGCCTGCGGGCTTGATTTTCATGCGGAAAAGGCGGCCTTCGCGCCGCCCTTTTTGTTTTGAGGGCGCTGACATGATATTCTGGCCGCATGAAACCTTCTGAGGCGCTGGAACGAAATCGGGAAGCCATTCGCGGCGCGGCCAAGCGCTACGGCGTCGCGAACCCGCGGGTGTTCGGCTCGGCGGTCCGGGGCGAGGATACGGAAGCTTCCGACTTGGATTTGCTTGTCGATCCCGGCGAGCGCACGACGTTAATTGACCTTGGCGGTCTGACCGAAGAGTTGAAGCGGCTATTGGGCGTCGAGGTCGATGTTGTCACGTCGACGGGCCTGCATAGGCGCATCCGGGGAAAGGTTCTCGAGGAAGCGAAGCCGGTTTGACGTTCGACCGTACGGACCTCCCGCTGGACCTCATCCGCGAATTTGCCGAGAACGCTCTGATCTTTGTTGAAGGTCTGTCCCTGGAGGACTTTCTGAATGATCCGATGTGTCGCTACGCCGTCGCGATGTGCCTTCTGATCGTCGGGGAAAACGCCGCTCGTCTGGTCAAGCGCTATCCCGATTTCGTGGCGGCCCACCCTGAAACTCCGTGGTCTCAGGCTGTCGGAATGCGCAATCGGATCGCTCACGGTTACGACGAGCTGGACTTTGCCATCGTATGGCGCACGGTTACGCAGTACCTGCCGGAGCTTCTGCGAACCCTTCCCGTCGCCAGTTCTCCGGAACCTGACCTGTAGCGCGAGTGCGATCACCCCTTCGTCGCCGGTGGCGGAGGCTGCCCCTCGAACTGTGTCAAGTCCGGGTCGAAGCAGGCCCAGCGCGGCGCGGATTTGGTCCATATCAATCCCTGCGGCGCGACGGCGTCGGGATCGTCGAGCGCGCCGACGCGCACGATCAGCAGATGCGGGCGCGATTCCGATGCGCTGAAAAGGTGCACGCCGCAGGTTGGGCAAAATCGCCGATGCATGACGGCGCCGCTATCGGCCGCGCTGACGTAATCCCTGACGTCGCCGGATATCGTCACGGCCTCGGCGTGAAAGGCCGCGTTCACGGTCGCGTTGCCGGCCGCGAAATACTGGCACACGCGGCACCAGCACTGCCGGACCACGAGGGGCGCCTCAGCGTCGATCGAAAATCGCGCCGCTCCGCACAAGCATCCTCCCGTGATCGCCAATGTCCGACTCCCTAGGCTTGATGCGCCAAACTAGCCGGGCTGGCCTGGTTTGGCGATCCGACGCGCGCGAACATTACCCAGATTTCACCCAAACGTAGCCGCCTGCGCCTTCATTTGCGCTTTCCGGTCTGGTAGTGCGGCCTCAGTCCTTTCGCTTCCCCCCAGGTTCCCCTACATGCGCGTCATCTGCCTGACCATCGTGGCCATCCTCGCGCTCGCCGTGGGGATCGAGAAATCCGACGGGATGGCGATTGGGCTCGGCGTCACGGCGTTTCTCGCCGCGCTCGCCTCGCTGCCGATGCTGAGGCTGTCGGTGTTCCTGCGCATGATGTCCGAATTGTTCGCGGCCGAGACGCTGCTGTTCGGGTTGTGCGTGCTCACCGATGTCGCGGGCTACTGGCCGAAAGCCTACGAGGATTTTGCGCTGCCGCGCTATCTGCCGATCGCCACCGCCGCCTTCGTCATCACGATCTGGGTGGTCTCCTATATCCCCACCGTCCGCAAGATGATGACGATCGCCGACCCGTTCTTCGACGCCCGAACGCCGATCGTCATCCGTCCCTGGCCGCTGCGCAGGATAACGATGATTCAGAGCCGCTATACGCGCCTCTGCCTGTATTTCCTGATCATCATCAATCAGGTTCAGGTCGCGATCAACGTCCGCTTCAATTTCTTCCAGCGCGATTTCGGCAACGCGATCCAGGTCGCCGACGACGCGCACCGCGACCAGTTCTGGTTCCAGCTGATCTCCATTTTCGTTCCGCTGGCGACGCTGGCGATCCTGTCGTTTCTGATCGAATTCTTCGTCGCGCAGAATTTCGTGCTGCAATGGCGCCGGTGGATGACCGCATCCTACACGGCGCGCTGGCTGTTGAACTCGATGCACTACAAGCTCGCGCTTTCAGGAGGGACGACCGACAACCCCGATCAGCGTATTTCCGAAGACATCGGCGGCTTCATCAGCGGCTCGGGCGGCGCCGGCGCCGTCGGCAACGTCGGGTTCTACAATTACACGATCCAGTTGATCTCGACCGCGACGAACCTGGTGTCGTTCTCGATCATCCTGTGGACGATCTCTTCGACGCATGAATCTGCTCGGTGTTCGGGATCGAAATTCCCGGCTTCCTGTTCTGGGTGGCGATCCTGTACGCCTGCTTCGCCACCGGCGTCATGCACCTGATCGGCCGTTCGCTCGCCAAACTGTTCTTCCGTCAGCAGGCGGTGGAGGCGAACTTCCGTTTCGACCTCGCCCGCGTGCGCGAATACAGCGAGCAGATCGCGCTGCTGAAGGGCGAACAGCGCGAGATCGACCGCGCCGGGCGGGTGTTCAGCGACGTGTTCACGACCGTGCAGCGCATCATCCTGGTCCGCACCTGGCTGAACGCGTTTCTGCAATTCTATGCGCAGATCTCGGCGATCATCCCCTATGTCGTCGTCGCGCCGTTCTACTATCTGAAGAAGGTCGATTTCGGAAAGTTCAACCAGGCCGCTGACGCGTTCGGCAATGTCAACTCGGCGATGAACTTCTTCGTCGACCGTTACACCGGCCTCGCCTCGTTTCGCGCCGCCATCGACCGTCTGACGTCGTTCGACGAAGCCTTTGCGCGCGCCCAGGCCAACGAGCGCGGCACGCTGAAATTGTCGGAAGCGACCGCCAACAATCCGATCCTTTCCATCCCCAACCTCGATCTCGAATTGCCGGATGGCCGCAAACTCGTCCACGTCGCCGATCTCGCGCTGATCCCGCAGGAATCGACGCTGGTCAGCGGTCCCAGCGGGTCCGGCAAGTCGACCTTGTTCCGCGCCATCGCCGGCCTCTGGCCGTTCGGCAAGGGCGAGATCCTGCAGCCGGCGCACGCCAAGCTGATGCTGTTGCCGCAGCGACCCTATCTGCCGATCGGACCGCTTCGCGATGCGCTCGCCTATCCCGCGCGCAGCGATGCATTCACGAACGACGAACTTCTCGGCGCGCTGAAGCGCGTGGGTCTGCCGAACCTGATCGAGCGGCTCGACCAGGAAGACAATTGGCAGATGCGCCTGTCGGGCGGCGAACAGCAGCGGCTCGCCGTGGCGCGCGCGCTGCTCGCCAAGCCCGATTGGTTGTTTCTCGACGAGGCGACCGCCTCGCTCGACGAACTCAGCGAAGCCAACCTGTACAAGGCGATGGCCGAGGCGCTGCCGAACGCGACGCTGGTCTCGATCGGCCATCGCTCGACGCTGGGACAGTTCCACAAGCGCAAGATCGACGTCTCGACGCACGAGGGCGCCGCCGCCACGCTCGCCGGATAAAGCCCTTCTCCCGCGAGCGGGAGAAGGTGCGCGAAGCGCGGATGAGGGGTGCTTCAGGATAGAGCGCGGCGCATTGCGGCCCGCCCTCATCGGGCCTTCGGCCACCTTCTCCCGCAAGCGGGAGAAGGGGTCAATCACCGGCCCTCGCGGCGCCTTCGCCTTGGCGCTTCCGCGGCCTTGCGTTCGGGCAGTTTGATCGCCGCGGCCAGATGCTCGAATGGGTCGCTGGCGTGCGGGAACGCCATCGCGGCGATGAATTCGGCCTGGAAATTCGGCTCGATCGCGGTCTCGATCTTCTCGATGTTGCGCACGACGTCTTCGAGTTCGGCGCGGCTCGCCTGATTGAGCAGCGCGATGCGCGCGCCGGTGCCGGCCGCGTTGCCGCCGGCCGCGACATGGTCGAGCTCGCAATCGGGGATCAGGCCCAGCGCCATCGCATAGATCGGATCGATGTGGCTGCCGAATGCGCCGACCAGCGTCACGCGCTGCGGCCAGCCCGCGCCGCGCTTGTCGATCAGCAGTTTGGCGCCGGCATAGAGCGCGGCCTTGGCGAGCTGGATGGCGCGGACGTCGGTCTGATAGATCAGCAACCGCGGCTCGCCCTCGTTGAGCACGTAGCAGAACGAGCGCCCGACCACCTCGACGCGCTTGGTCTTCTCGACCAGCGAGCCCTCGATCGCGCCGTCCTGGTTGATGACGCCCGGACAGATACAGCTCGGCGATCGCCTCGATGATGCCCGAGCCGCAAACGCCGGTGACGCCGAGCGTTTGCGCGACCTCGTCGAAGCCGGGTTCGTCCGACCAGAGGTCGCGAGCCGATCACCTTGAAGCGCGGCTCCAGCGTCTCGCGGTCGATCCGCACGCGCTCGATCGCGCCGGGCGCGGCGCGCTGGCCGCAGGAGATCTGCGCGCCCTCGAAGGCCGGCCCGGTCGGCGACGAGCAGGCGAGCAGGCCGTCCTTGTTGCCGAACAGGATCTCCGCATTGGTGCCGACGTCGGCGATCAGCGTCAGCTCGTCCCTCAGATAAGGCGCCTCGGCGAGCGCGACGCCGGCGGCGTCGGCGCCGACATGGCCGGCGATGCAGGGCAGGGCGTAGACGTAGCCGCCGGGCGCGATCTCGAGGCCGCAGTCGGCTCGCGTAGGCGTCCATGCCGGCGTCGACCGTCAGCGCGAACGGCGCGCCGCCGAGCTCGGTCGGATCGAGGCCGAGAAACAGATGGTGCATGATCGGGTTGCCGGCGATCGTCACCTCCAGCACTTCGGCGCGCTCGACCTTCGCCTCCGCCGCGGCCTCGCCGATCAGCGCGTCGACCGCCTCGCGCACGACGCGCGTCAGTTCCACGTCGCCGCCGGGGTTCATCATCACATAGGAGACGCGGCTCATCAGATCCTCGCCGAAGCGGATCTGCGGGTTCATCTGGCCGACCGAGGCGACGACGTCGCCGCTGACGAGATCGCAGAGATGCGCGGCGATCGTGGTCGAGCCGATATCGACCGCGACGCCGAAGGCGCGCTCGGTGAAGCCGGGATAGAGCGCGACGATCTCGCGCCCGCTTGCGCACCGCCGCCGTCACCTTCCACTCGCCCTTGCGCAGGGTCTTCTGCAAGCCCCTGAGCACGGCGAGGCTGGCGTGCGCGTCCTCGACGCCCCATTGCGCGTGCAGCGCGATCTGCAGGCGGCGCAAGTCGCTCGACGGGTCGTGCATGTCGGGCTCGGCGACCTCGACGTAATAGAGCCGCACGACCGGATCGACTTCGATCGGATGGGTCTCGGCGCGCTTGCGCACCACCTGCCGATGCACCTGGACTCTCGGGCGGCACGTCGACGACGAGATCGCCGCAGATCCTGCGCCTGACAGCCGAGCCGCCGGCCCTCGGCGAAGGCGCCGCGCTTGTCGGAATAGCGCTGCTTCGACCGCGCCGAACGCGGTGACGTGATCCTGCGCCGAGCTCGAGCCCGATGCTTGGGAAACTCGCCCTCCTGCACGTCGACCTGGCAGCGCCCGCAGATGCCGCGGCCGCCGCAGACGCTGAATCGAGATCGACGCCGAGCTTGCGCGCCGCCTCCAGCACGCTCGTGCCGTCTTCGACGTCGCCGCGCTTGCCCGATGGCGTGAAAACAATCCGGTGCGACGATCAGGCGCCACGCGCGCGCGACGGCGCCCCTCGCGCCCGCGTCCGCCTTCGCCCTCGGCCGGCGGCTCGCGATAGGCCTTGATCCAGGACGTGCAATTGGGATCGTGGCCCATCACGACGTCGGCGCCGAGGATCGCCTGGCGATCCTCGGGATGCAGCGGGTTCATGATCGCCGAGGTCATGCCGGCGCCGATCATCATCGGCAGGAAGCCGGCGTTGAGGCCGCGCCGGTTCGGCAGGCCGAACGAGAAGTTGGAGGCGCCGCAGCTGGTGTTGACCTTCAGTTCGTCGCGCAGGCGGCGGATCAGATACATCAGCCGCGCGCCCGCGTCGTTGATCGCGCCGACCGGCATGACGAGCGGATCGACGACCACGTCCTCGCGCGGGATGCCGAAATCGGCGGCGCGCTCGACGATCTTCTTGGCGACCGCGTAGCGAACGTCGGGGTCTTCGGAGATGCCGGTCTCGTCGTTGGAGATCGCGATGACGGCGGCGTTGTATTTCTTCACCAGCGGCAGCACGACCTCGAGCCGCTCCTCCTCGCCGGTCACCGAATTGACCAGCGGCTTGCCCTTGTAGACCGCGAGCCCCGCCTCGAGCGCCGCGACGATGGAGGAATCGATCGACAGCGGCACGTCGACCGTGTCCTGCACGAGCTTCACGCATTCGGCGAGGATGCGCGGCTCGTCGGCGAGCGGAATGCCGGCGTTGACGTCGAGCATATGCGCGCCCGCCTGCACCTGCGCCAGCGCATCGGCGACCACGCCGGAATAGTCGCCGGCCGCCATCGCGGCGGCGAGCAGCTTGCGGCCCGGTCGGATTGATGCGCTCGCCGATGATGACGAAGCGGCGCTCGAAGCCGATGACGACTTCCTGTTTGTCTGAGGAGATGCGGGTGTCAGTCATGGCGTTCCCCGTAATGGCTTCTTGTTTGTTTGATCGAATCGAAGGTGATTAGCCCCTTCTCCCGCTTGCGGGAGAAGGTGCGCGAAGCGCGGATGAGGGCTGGTTGGGGCGAGGTCGAGGCCATGACGGCCAACATGGCGTTGCTGCCGCGAGCGCCCTCATCCGGCGCTTCGCGTCGCCTTCTCCCGCAAGCGGGAGAAGGGGACGCCCGGCGGCCTTGCGGCGAAGCGGCCCATCACCCCTCCAGCCTTTCGCTCGCCTGCAGCATCGCGGTGAATTCGCGCCGCCAGGGCGCGCGGCCCTTCAGCACGCCGCTCTCGTGGACGATCTCGGAGACGTATTGCTCCTGCCGGTAGGCCATCACATGCACGCCGGCGACGCCCTTCTCCTCGCGCAATTGCTGGATCATCTCGACGCAGATCTGCTTGCCCTCGGCCTTCTGGTCCTTCGCGCCGTCGAGCCGCGCCACCACTTCGTCCGGGATGTGGACGCCGGCGCACATGGGCGCGCATCCAGCGCGCGGTCTTGGCGGAGGCGAGCGGGCCGACGCCGACCAGGATGAAGCATTTCTCGGTCAGCCCCATGTCGCGCGACTTCGCCATGAAACTTTGCAGCCTCGGCAGGTCGAAGCAATATTGGGTCTGGCACGAATTGCGCGCCGGCCGCGATCTTCTTGGCCAGCCGCAGCGGGCGGAAATCGTAGGGCGGCGCGAACGGGTTCTCGGCCGCGCCGACGAACACGCGCGGCGGCGTCGGTGATCTTGCGGCCCGACAGAAACTTGCCCTCGTCGCGCATGCGCTTGATGACGCCGAGCAGCGAAGTCGAGTCGAGGTCGAACACCGGCTTCGCCTCGGGATGATCGCCGGCCTGCACGCCGTCGCCGGTCAGGCAAAGGATGTTGCCGACTTCGAGCGCGGCGGCGCCGAGCACGTTGCCCTGGATGGCGATGCGGTTGTAGTCGCGACAGGAGATCTGCAGCACCGGCGAATAGCCGACGCGCGTCAGCAGCGCGCAGATCGCGACGCTCGACATGTGGCAATGCGCGCCCGAGCCGTCCGTCGCGTTGATGCCGTCGACCCAGCCCTCGAAGATGCGGGCGCGTTCGTAGACGTCCTCGGGATTGGCGCTATCGGGCGGGTTCAATTCGGCGGTGATGGCGAATTCGCCGCGCCTGCAGCACGCGCTCCAGCCGCCCGCGCGAGCTGTGGCCCGGCAGGTCGACGAGCGGCGCGCCGGGGTCGTGACCGATGTCGTGGGGATGCGGCTGCGGCAGCGGGTCGCTCATGCCGCGCCCGCGAATTTCCGCATCCGGGCGATCCAGGACGAGCCGCCCTTCAGGCGATGGTCGACGGCGGGCAGGATCTCGGCGATCCGCGCGCCGTCCTTCATCCGCAGGCTGCCCTCGAACGCCTGCACCCAGACGCAGGGCATGTCTGCGTAGACCTCGCAATGGCCGTTGGCGCGCACGCCGCCGCAGGGGCCGTTGCGCAAGCCCCTTCGGGCAGTTCATCGGGCAGGACAGGCCGGTGCTCGACAGAGCGCAATCGCCGCACATCCGGCAATCGAACAGCGCGCCTTTGACGTGGCGCTCGACGAACGCGACCGGGCGTTCGAGGCGCTCGAAGCCGATGCGCGCCATCAGCGGCGCGGCGGCGGCGAGCAGGCTCTCGAACGCGGCATAGACCCAGGCGAGCGACGCCGCGTTGCGCACGCTCCATAGCCGCAGCGAGACGCCGCGATAGGGCGGCGGGCGCGGGCCGCGCGGCTCGAAGGCGGAGGGCGTCAGCGGCAGCGCCATGTCAGGCCTTGCGCCCTTCGTGCTTGGCGAGCGTCGGCGAGCCGGCTGTTGTCGTAGTCAGCCTCGAGACCTTCGGCCGCCTCGGCTGCGGCGGCCTCGAGGTCGTCGCCGCAGGGGCCGGCGTCGACGCGCCGCCAGTCTTCGAGATAGGCGTCCGTGCTCGAGGCGCCGGCGCGCATCGCCGCCGCGTCGATGGCGCGGATGAAGCGCTCGGAAAGTTCGCGCTTGGCGCTCTTGCGCCCGGCCTTGGCGATGACCTGGCTCGGAATGTCGCGCCAATAGATGATCGTCAGCTGGCCCATGCGCCCTCGGCGGCATCTGCGGTTCTGGCAAGAAAGGCGGCGAGGCCGCCGTAGCCGGTGAAGCGCCGCTCGATAGGCGAGGCCGAGGCGCTGCGCCGCGGCTTCCGCCTTCGCGTCGAGGCCGGCATCGTCGGTCTGCGCGAGATAGACCAGCCGCGAATAGGCGCCGAAATAATCGTCGCGCAATTGCGGGAAACGGTCGAGGCCGAGGCCTTCGATCACCAGCCGCTCGAAATGGCGGGCGAGAAAATCGGTCAGGAAGAACGTGCCGGGCTCCTCCTCCATCAGCGCGTCGAAGGTCGGCGCGCCGGCGAAGAAAGAATAGCAATGCGGCCCGTCGATGCGCTCGACGCCTTCCTCCGCCAGCACGCGCGTCGAGCCCGCCGCCGGTGCCGCAATCGCCGTAGAGGCAGAGGATCTCGTCGTAGCGCGCCCGGTTGGCGCGGATTTTTCCGCGCACCGCTTCGGGGATGCGTTCGGGGCGATTGTGCAATTGCGCCGGCAGGCAGGTGACGTCGAACGCGCTGGCCCGTGCGCTCCGACAGCGCGAGGATTTCGCGGGCCAGCGCGCCGCAGGCGATCACCAGCACCCGGCGCTTCGCCGCCGCATTGTGCGGGAGCGTCCGCTCGCTATCCGTTTCCTCCGCGCCGGCGCTCATGTTTCCAAGCGCCGTCAGGCGCCGCGCGATTGCGCGGAACCCTGGCGGCGCGCCATCATCGCCTTGGCCGTCTCGACCGCGACCGCGGCGTCGCGGCAATAGGCGTCGGCGCCGATCGCATCGGCGAACGCCTCGTTGAGCGGGCGCGCCGCCGACCAGCACGATGTAGTCGTTGCGCATGCCCTTTTCCTTCAGGGTGTCGATGACGACCTTCATGTAGGGCATGGTGGTGGTCAGCAGCGCCGACATGCCGAGAATTTCGGGCTGATGCTTCTCGATCGCGTCCAGATATTTCTCGACGCCGTTGTTGATGCCGATGTCGATCACCTCGAAGCCGGCGCCCTCCATCATCATCGAGACCAGGTTCTTGCCGATGTCGTGGATGTCGCCCTTGACGGTGCCGATCACCATCTTGCCCATCCGCGGCGCGCCGGTGGCGGCCAGCAGCGGGCGCAGGATGAACATGCCCGCCTTCATCGCGTTGGCGCTCATCAGCACCTCGGGCACGAACAGGATGCCGTCGCGGAAGTCGATGCCGACGATCCGCATGCCCTCGACCAGCGCCTCGGTCAGCACCTTGTAGGGCGTCCAGCCGCGCGACGAGCAGGATGCCGCACCCCCTCCTCGATCTCCTCCTTGAGGCCGTCGTAGAGGTCGTCGTGCATCTGCTTGACGAGTTCGGCGTCGTCGAGCTTGGAAAGATCGAGATCGTCTTCGGCCATGAGCGGATTCCGGGCGTTCTGATTTCAAGCGCACTATTCGGGCGAAACGGGCCAGCGGAAAGCGCAATAAACGGTCAGCGCAAACCAATTTTCCGTTGCGCGGCGGGCGCGCCCGCGCCTGCCCGTTATTCCCCTCCGTAACTCTTGACGCAAGGGGGCAGGCTGAGAGGAAATGCCGGCCAAAATTGAGGAGCGCCCATGAAGACCTTGCGGGTGATTGTCGGAACCAAGAAGGGCGTTTTCATTCTGGAGAGCAATTCCGCCCGCCGCGACGTGGACGACGCGCGGGCCGTTCTGCGAGCATTGGCCGATCCAGCATGCGATCGGCGATGCCGCGACCGGGACGAATTTACGCCGCGGGCGGCAGCGAATGGTTCGGCCCGGCGATCTGGCGTTCCGACGACTTCGGCGAGACCTGGACCCATTCCAGCCAGGGCCTCGCCTACCCCGAGGGCGACGCGCCGGTGAAGAACGCCTGGAGCGTCTGCGCCGCGCACGGCACGCATCTATGCCGGCGTCGAGCCCGCGGGGCTGTTCGTCAGCGACGACGGCGGCGCGACGTTCCGCCACGTCGAGGCGCTGACCCGGCACCCGACGCGCCGCGAATGGCAGCCGGGCGGAGCCGGGCTGATCCTGCACTCGATCCTCGTCGACCCCGCAAACGCGAAGCAGATCTGGGTCGGCATTTCCTCGGTCGGCGTGTTTCTACACGCGCCGATGGCGGCGCGACCTGGACGACGCGCAACAAGGGCACGCGCGCCGACTACATGCCCGAGGGCATGCGCTATCCCGAATTCGGGCAATGCGTGCACGGCATGACGCTGGCGCCCGGCAAGCGCGGCCGGCTCTATCAGCAGAACCATTGCGGCATGTATCGCAGCGACGACGGCGGCGCGAACTGGGAGAGCATCGAGGCGGGCCTGCCGTCGAGTTTTGGCTTCCCCGTCGCCGCGCATCCGCGCGACCCCGACAAACTGTTCTTCGCGCCGCTCAACGGCGCCGAAGCTGGCCGCTATCCGCCTGACGCCAAAGCCGCGGTCTGGCGCAGCGACGACGGCGGCGCGCACTGGCGCGACAAGCGCGAGGGCCTGCCGCAGGCGGCGCCTATTTCGGCGTTATGCGGCAGGCGATGGCGACCGATGCGCTGGAGCCCGCGGGCGTCTATTTCGGCGCCAGCAACGGCTCGCTGTTACGCCAGCCGCGACGAGGGCGAGAGCTGGAGCGCGCGATCGTCAGCGACCTGCCGGCGATCTCGTCGGTCGAGACCATGTTGTCTGACGCGTGAGCCGTGCTCGTGCGCCTGCCGGCGCTGCTCGTGCAGCTGTTTCCCGATGCCGAGCGGGTTGTTTCGCTGGAGGCCGAGACGGTGCGATGCAGCTGATGGACGAACTTGACGCGCGCTGGCCGGGCATGCGCGACCGGCTCTGCGACACCAGCCCGGCGGTGCGGCGGCATATCAACGTGTTCGTCGACGGCAAGCGGGCGAAGCTGGAGACGGCGCGATCGCCGGGGCGGATGTGTTTGTGCTGACGGCGGTGAGCGGGGGTTGAGGGGGGGCGGATGGAAAGCGCGGCGCATGGGGAAATGTGCATGTGTCACCGTAATTCCCCAAAAATTGAACGCAACCGGCGCTCGGATTGATCCCCTAAAACGACAGCACAAAATTCATCGCTAATTTGATCGTCCGCCTCGCTAGTCCGCCTCTCTCAAAACGAAGGATTCCGAGGTATCCAAAAACGCTCCCTCGAAATTGCTTTCGAGAGACGCGCGGAAATGAGGCTTTCCGAAACGCGGTCGAATTCTGACGGAGATGCACCGATCGATATCTGTCGATCAGCGGACAAGCGCAGCTCGATCAAAATACGAATTGCTAAGGTTTGACCTTACGGACAACCAGTCGGTCGTCCCTGAACAGGGACATTTCTTTAGTGACTGTTTCCTGCAGAGCGAAGAGTGCCCGAATTCACCCACGTATCCGTGGAGAGCGTCATCAGCTTAACCGGATGCGCAATGCCATCGGTTCCGACACGCAAAGTCTTCATGTCGTATTGTTGCTCTACTGTGACTTTGCTGCCTGCGGGGCTGACAGACACGGCGTGTTGCGCTGACCTTGTTAGGGTCGGTTTTCAGGCCATTAACTTCAGCAATCATCTGCGAGGCCGTCTCGGACTCGCCTGATACGTCGATGCTCGTAAAGTCTGGAGCAAGTAGGGCTCCTGATCGCCGAGCCGTCATGGGCGGCCATGGCAACCTTCATGGCGTTGTAACGTATCTGCAGCGCCGCCTTCAGATTTTCCTCAGCGGCGCCTGGAGGCCGTGTGGATCAAGATCAATGCCCCAATCGCCGATTGCACAGATATTATACGATATGTCAATTTGCGTAAACTACGCATTTCGCTTCCTCAAACTGCAAGCAAAGGTGCCTCGGCACTATTTCTACAGCATAGCCAAGTGCGGTGTCTGAAGTATTACACGAAAACAGGGTTGGAATATTCGGACAGAACCGAAATCAGGTGCCGAACTAAGTACGCGTTCTGCGGAGCCGTCTCTCGAAAAGGAAGGCTTTTGAGGTATTCAAAAAGGCTCTCTCGAATTGCTTTTGAGAGAAATCCGGTAAAGTGCGGTCGCCGAAAAAGGTCGAGTTTCAAGAGATCACCGATAAACCGCTATTGGCTCGCACGGAGGGCACCCAACAGTGAAAAACATTCAATTTATTGATGGGGCTGATAACGCTACATACAGCGTGTTTCAGGCTACGGACGAGGAATTTCGGTTGATATTCCCTCGTAAAAGCACAGGATTTAGGAGATTGCGGAGGTGATGGCTAAGCGACTAAGGCGAGAGAAAACAGCAACATTGTTCGCATCAATTGGGAACCGTCCGATACTGAAATCTGAAGTGAACGGTATTCATGGAACGTTGTTTTATGGCTATTATGAAAAGCGCCATCACCTTCCACGATCAAAGCGGGAGATAGATAGGGCCGAAAGTCAGATCAGTCAGGCGCAACGCGACTTGTACAGAGCGGCTCGCGTGGCTTTGGCTAAGCCCGACTAGCCTAGGTCTACCCGCGACCCGCCGGATGGAGTTGAGCTTCAAAATGACAGCGAACAAGTACGCAGCTCGGCAAATGACGCCGCTTTTGGATATGGTCTCCGCATTAGAACGCCATCGGGTGTCCGCCGCTTGCTAAATGTTGTTAAAATTGGAGCTTGGTTTGAAACGCTCAAGTAATCAAGAATGCTGGGTGAGGGTACGAAGAAAGTGCAACAACTCGTGAAATCCTACGTTCACGCAGACGGCAAGCGCCGTGTTTTAGTTGAAAAAGGTCTGACGCTTTGTTCACGTTCGCCGTGGACAAGCTTATTTATCATTACGACGAAGAGCTTCGCGAGCAACTTGAGGATTACGACATGGTCTGGGTGACCAGCGAGTTTGGCGGTATCTACGACACTCCCGAGGCTGCTGAGCGCGGGGAACAGTGACTTGCGAAGCGTGAGCTTTACAAGGCGTAACCCTTAGAAGGGGCCAAAATCAAGATGTCACTTAAATAGGAAGGGATTCCGAGGTATCCAGTCACGCGTCAGACTGTTCTACCGTCGTGCCATCCCACAAGCGAAATTCTACCGTTTCGTTCGTCTCGCCGTATTGCAGGAGACCGGCAATCTCATCTCGTAGACTGCGTCCCTCGTGCCGGGGCAGCCAGGCGTCCGTCCGACGACCTGCTACGCGCCAGATCGCGATGACCTGTTTGCTTTCGACTATTTCTGCAACAAATCGCGCGACTGCCGTCTCTTCATCGCATCCGAACAGCTCAGCGAGGATGCTGCCGTGCGTGTGAGCGGGGCAGCCGTCGAAACCGACGGTCATGTCGCCGTCCGGGACGGTTACCAAGAGGGCGAAGTTGCCCGTCCGGGCTAATGTAATGTTGTTCGTCCACATGACCAGCATCACGCGTTTCCGTTGACTGCTGAGTTTACACAATTTGGCCTTTTCAAAAAGGAAGGATTCCTGAGGCATCCAAAATGGCTCTCCGAAATTGCTTTGAGAGAGTTGCGCATTGCCCGGCCCCACTAACCATAGGATACCTCGCTTGCAAGTTACAGGTGTAGAATTCGAAGTTTATCAGTGCTCGTTCTGCGACACGACTTGCCCCAGGCCAAAGGGCAGACAGCGCTGACCGTGAGCGGGCCAAACGTGTTCATCTGTCGAGACTGTGTTCGTCTTTGTGTAGAACTCCATGGGCGAGATCCTGAATGGCGGGATCAGCTGCTCGCGGTGCTAACCAAATTGCGCGACTCCGATATGGAGCCGAGTTAGAACGGGAGCGGCCGAGCGCCGACATCGCCAGCAGCAGCATCTCTGAAAAACGAAGGATTTCCAGGTATCCAAAAGGCTCTCTCGAAATTGCTTTTGAGAAACGCGAAAAGGCGGCGAGTTGGAAAAACGATCGAGTTCTGAGAGACGAGTGAAATCACCGATCGGTCGAGAGCCTCGTAACTCAAAGAAACAGCGGTCCTCGGCAGAAAAGCGGGGCTTCGAGCGAGTGGCGACGGCGTGGCGGAGCGGCCAAAAGCGAGACGAACGTCGTGGTAACAAGTGAAACGGCAAAAGCGAGCGCCTGCGTTAGCTTAGGAGCAATCTATATGGCGACTTTTTTTGGGGATTACGGTGACACTTGCATCTTTCCCCATAATCGACGCGATACTCGCCTCGTCTCCGACCCCGCGGAGCCCGCCCATGGCGCGCATCGGCCGTTTTGTCGTTCCCGGCCTGCCGCATCATGTCACCCAGCGCGGCAACCGGCGCGAGCGGGTGTTCTTCGGCGACGACGACTACGCGCTCTATCGCGATCTGCTTGCCGAGGCCTGCGCGCGCGAGGGGGTCGCGGTGTGGAGCTATTGCCTGATGCCCAACCACGTCCATCTGATCCTGACGCCCGGACGCCCGAGGGGCTGGGGCGGGCGCTCGGCAAGGCGCATCGGCGCTATTCGGCGTTCGTCAACGCGCGGCTGCGGGTGACGGGCCATCTGTTCCAGGCGCGCTTCGCCTCGGTCGCGATGGACGAAGCGCATCTGATGGCGGCGGCGCGCTATGTCGCGCTGAACCCGGTGCGGGCGCAGCTGGTCGCGCGGGCGCGGGACTGGCGCTGGTCGAGCGTGCGGGCGCATCTGGCCGGGCCGCGACGACGGGCTTGTCACCGTGGCGCCGCTGCTCGACCGATGCGCCGGACCGCTTCGCCGATCTTCTGGACGACGAGCCGAATCCGGCAACGCTGACGGCGCTGCGCGCCGCCGAGACGCTCGGCCGCCCGCTCGGCTCGCCCGCCTTCCTCGACCGGCTCGCCGCGCGGACGGGCCGCGATCCCCGGCCGGGCAAGCGCGGGCGCAAAAAGAGCGGTTCCGAAAAGAGAATGGCGAAGGTCGGAATTTGAAGAACGTGCATTTTCACGGAACCCAGCCCACCCTTAGTATTCGGCAAATATGCAGGTGTCACCGTAATTCCAATCGAGTGGCCATCCGGGTAGTCGTTGCCGATCGCAACCACAGGCCGGGGCGTGTCATCGACCTTGTCGATATGAATTTTCACCGCCATTGGCCCACTCGGATAATAATTCGGCCCGACATCGGTGGCAGGCCGAACTCCGGCTAGGTACCCTACAGGCTGACGAACGCCAAGAATTTACCAGCCGGGACATCATGTCGATTCACGCAACTCAGGCTATGACCGCAACGAAATCAACGTCAAAGACGGTATTTCCGGTTTTATTGGCCGCGAGCTTCTGTCATCTGCTCAACGATATGATGCAGGCGCTTCTGCCTGCCGTTTATCCGATCCTTCGCGGCAATCTTGAACTCAGCTTTGCACAGGTCGGTTTCCTTACCTTCGTTTATCAAATCACCGCATCGCTATTTCAGCCCCTTATCGGTCATTACACCGATCGACGGCCTATGCCCTATTCGCTGCCCTTCGGCATGGCGTCGTCGATGGCCGGGCTGCTGACGCTCGCCTTCGCACCCAGCTATGGCGTGCTGCTCGTCGGCGCGCAGCTGCTCGGTCTAGGCTCTTCAATCTTCCACCCGGAGTCCTCGCGGATTGCGCGGCTCGCTTCCGGCGGATCGCACGGCCTTGCGCAGGCGCTATTTCAGGTTGGCGGCAACTTCGGCTCGGCGCTCGGTCCTCTGGCCGCAGCCTTCATCGTCCTGCCGCGGGGGCAAACGAGCCTTGCATGGTTCGCTTTCGCAGCTCTCGGAGGCATCATTATCTTGACCGGGCTTGGTCATTGGTACCGGCTCAATGGGCATGCAAAGCGACCGTCAAGCCAACAGCCGACCGGCCATCCCACGCTGACGCGCGGGCAGGTGGCGAAAGCAATGGCGGTTCTGATCGCATTGCTTTTCTCAAAGTATATTTATCTCGCGAGCTTCACGAGTTACTACACCTTCTACCTGATTGATAAATTCGGCCTCTCGACAAAGGACGCGCAGATTTACCAGTTCCTGTTCTTCGCGGCGGTTGCAGCGGGAACGGTCGCTGGCGGTCCAATCGGAGACAGAATGGGCCGGAAGCTCGTAATTTGGGTTTCGATCCTCGGCGTCCTTCCCTTCACGCTCCTACTGCCCCACGCCGGATTGGTGCTGACGGCGGCGCTGAGCGTCCTTATCGGCTTTGTGATCGCCTCGGCCTTCCCGGCCATTGTGGTCTTCGGGCAGGAGTTGATGCCGGGTCGCGTTGGCATGGTGTCGGGCCTATTTTTCGGCTTCATCTTCGGAATTGGCGGTATCGGTGCGGCGGCGCTTGGCGCGCTCGCTGACTGGCGGGGGATTCAGTTCGTATTCGAACTTTGTTCGTTCCTGCCGGCGCTCGGCCTGCTCACATCGCTCTTGCCAAACCTTCGCGAGCACAAAGCGGCCTAGCGCTGGCCTTCAGTTGCGCGAGGTCTGCACGCGCGAGGGGGCCGAGAGAGGGAGCTGTTGTCTGATGCCCAATCATGTCCATCTGATCCTGACGCCGCGGACGCCTGAGGGGTTTTGACGCGCGCTGGGCAACGCGCATCGGCGGCATACTTCATTTATCAACGCGCGATTGCGGTTCACCGGCCCCGCTGGTGAGCGGGGGGTGAAGGGCAGGCGGTTGGAGGAAACGCGGCGCGTGGCGAAAAATGTCGGGGTCACCGTAATCGGCTAGCCTTCGGTCATCCCGTAATTCGCTTGGGGGGCGTCGATACAGGAGTATTCCCATGCCCTTTCTCGATCCCACTGAAGAGGCGATTTCGAAGGTTCCGCTGCCGCGAAATTGGATCCGCGATCCAAGATTGATTGCAGTCTGGATAAGCAGCGTCGTGCCGTGCGTCAGGACCGGCGTAAAACAATCCATCTCTGTCTGGAACGTAATAAATCGTTACCTTAGGTCATCTGGCGTATCAGATAGCGACATCGCTAGAGCCATTGATTTGTCAGGGGAACAATTCGAAAAGCCGCTTAAGGCGCAAACTCCAGATTTTACTCCGCTGACCAACTTTCTCAATGGACCGGGAGGGAAGGGAATTCCTTCACATCTTCCCACTTCCTATCAAGCGGACTTTCCTGACGACAGCGACGCCCTGCTCAACCAAGCTGCTGCGATAAATAGCAAATACTTAGCGGCAAGAGCGGCGCACAATATCCATGGAATGGAAATCGCGGCGCAAATGCTAGTCGACATGCTCAAGCTTGTGGCGCAATGGAAAAAGACACGTTCGGACGCCGAAGCCGAAGCTCAAAAAATTCAGGCGGCAATCTTGATAAACGCTAGCGCGGCAAGGAATGCAATTCGTATGACGGGGTCCCGCGATGGACCTGCCCCGGGACCCAATGGCGCGCGCGTACGACAGACCGGCCCCAACACGTTTGTGTACGAGATCGACGAGGACGCTCTGAAGTTTGACGAGCTACAGGGGGAAAGCGAAAGTGATGCGGAGAGGGAAGCAGACTGAGGACATGCCGCAGTTTGGCCTTCCGATCGCCAATCGATTACGGTGACACTTGCATGTTCCCCATCAAGCCATGTTCCCCGCCCGGACCGGCGGGGGACATCGGCTATGGCGCGCATCGGACGCTTCGTCGTGCCGAACTTACCGCATCACGTCACGCAACGCGGCAACTCGGCGCGAACCCGTGTTCTTCGACGAAGACGACATCGTCTCTATCGAGACCTGTTGCGCGAGGCCTGCACGCGCGAGGGAGTCGAAATAGGGAGCTATTGTCTGATGCCCAATCATGTCCATCTGATCATGACGCCGCAGCGTTGCGCGCTGCGGAGACGATCGGCCGCCCCCCGGGCCGCCCGAGTTGTGACTCGTAAATCCGATTGCGGCGCCGGCTGCGAATATAATTCCGCGAAGTTGAAACTGCCCGACTACTCCGCCGTAAACATGAACGTCCGTTAATGATGCCGGACGAGTGGAGCGCGCGCGATGGTCAGTCTTAGAAAGCTCTTGCCCGGAATTATTGCTTTCTCCGCGATGTCGTTGGGATCGATATCGGCGCATTCTGCAGTGGTGTATCAATCGATCTCAAGCCTGACGGCGACGCCGAACCAATTCTTCTGCTCGACTTGCAGCAGCTTCTTGCCGCAACGCCAGTATGATACGTTCACGTTGAGTAAAATGTCGGACATCTCAGGCGTGACGTTCAACGTCGAAAACGATGATGACGCCGAAATTCCCAGCAGTTTGCAGATCGGATTTTTTGCGGACACCGGCGGCAAACCCGGCGCCTTGATCCAATCGTTCACGGACACGCCGACCGCCGCCTCCCAAGTGAATACGGTGTTTGGCGAAAGAACGGTGGACACAGTGACGGCGCCAATTTCGCTCGACCTCGACGCGGGCGCCTACTTCATCTCGTTTTACAACACGAATAGATTGGGAGTGGTCGGTTATTCAGGCGGTTCCGGCCTGGGATACGTGCAGTTCGGATCCTTTAACGCGGAGCCGAACGAGTTGCTGGGATTCCAGCTGACGACTAGCGTGCCCGAACCGGCGACGTGGGCGATGCTGCTGCTGGGCTTTGCCGGCATTGGCGTTGCAGGCTATTGCCGAACGAAGAAGAACGTCTCTGTTATCGTCGCGTAAGCATCTTGCCCGGGACGCCGCAACTCTTGTGACGATGGCTAGGACTCGTTTCATGCCGGCGCCGCGCTAACGCAGGCCTCCCTTCTGCAGTCCGTCGCGCCAATGTTCGCGATCCTCTTCGAACTGGTGCGGCCGACTTGCGAGGAAGCGCTCCACCGAGAAGTCGGGCGCCTTGGCGATGAGGGCGGCGCGAGCCTTCGTCGCTTCTGTCTCGTCGCCCAGCTGACCTGCAGCCGCGATGAGGCCGGCCAGGGCGCCTGCCTGCGGCGCCCAGCTGACCTGCAGCCGCGATGAGGCCGGCCAGGGCGCCTGCCTGCGGCGCCGGGACCCGTTGCTCGGTTTTGCTTCCGTGCGCCGTTCGCTGAACGCCCAGGGCATGGAGCATGGCGAGCGCGTGCCCCGCGACGAGATGCTCGACGCGATGCGCTCGCTAGGCGGCGCCAAGATAATGCCTCGACTTCTGACGACGATGGAGCGAACCGGGCCGATCAAGCCGCTGCTGGCGCCCCATCCCCCGATCACGATTGCCTGGGGCGAGCATGACAAGGTCATTCCGTTCGAGACCTACGGCGCGCCTCTGATCGCCGCCGTCCCGGGCGCCGCGACGGCGACTTTGCCGGGCTGCGGGCATATTCCCATGTACGACGCCCCCGAATTGGTCGCAGAACTGGTTCTGTCCGTAACTTCGGCGGTTCGCGCTGAACCCGTGTAGAGGGAGCGCCGAGACGTTGTTTGATGCTCGATCTCGAAATTGCGGCAAGTATACCTGGCGCCAAATGTTGACACAAATTAACTATTGACATACCAATACGGGGCCCACGTCTAGGCCACCGGGGGCTACTTTGAATGCAACTAGTATTGTAAAGTTCAAAGGAGCACAGACATGAGAATGAGGCTAGATTTCTGTATATTCGCAAGCTTGGCAGCGTTAGTTTTGGTTCCTGTAGCTGCGCAGGCTCAGCAGTTAGTGAGTAGAACGACCGATGTTACGCTTTCGGTGGATCCGAGCAACTTCGCGGCCGCCACCGGCGTATATACCGGTTCGGTAGCATATCCAGACCAAGCGGCTTTTTCAAACAGTAACTTCACGCTCACTTTATTAAACAATGCAAGCGGATTAAAATACCAACAAGGAGGCGGTATTTCTGTTCCTTCTAATTTGGGTACAGTTTCTCCGATTACAGTACCCATATCGGGCAACGGGACTGCAGGATATTGGGGATGGAGCTACAACACCGGCGTCGGCGACGGACTTCTGTCGCTCACCAACGTCGGCGGATATAAGTCGCTCAATTTCAATGGAGGAGGCTCCATCAGCGGCGACGACGCAATTGGCATCTATTACTATGTGTACGTGCACGTTCTGGAAGATTGGACGAAACTCGGAACTGCGCCCGGGGATCTTGATATAATCGGCGTGGGTAGGGGCTTTAGCGCCCCGGTCGCCAGTTACCATTTCGATGACTAATGTCACCACCATCTCAACAATGAACGATGATTATATGTCGGGAGAAGACGTCGCGCTGGACTTCAATCTCGTCGGGAATGTCGCGGCGGCGCCAGAAGTGTCGACTTGGGCGATGATGCTGTTGGGTTTCGCCGGTCTGGGCTTTGTCGGGTACCGATCGTCACGGAAGAACGCCGCACTGAACGTCTGAGATACGAATAGATAGGCAAGGTATTTGACTGGAAACCCGCGAGGCGGAACCTTGCGGGATTTTCTCGTCGCACAAACACTGCCGGAGATTGATTTTATCCATCTCCCTTGCATCAGCTTGCGCTCTCGACACTGGCAAAGCCTGCTACCCCTCAACCACCCGATCGCCCTCGAACTTCCGTCGATGCTGTGCGACCGGGATCAGCCCGCGCACGCGCTTCACTTGCGCCGGGTCGAGCCGCGCGGAGACGACGCCGATGCCTTCCGACGCTTTCGCCACCACGAGCCCCCAGGGGTCGGCGACCAGTGAGTTGCCGTAGGTCTGGCGCGTCTCGTTGTTGACGGTGAACGATCCGGTCTGCGCCGCCGCGCAGACATAGGTTTCCGTCTCGATCGCGCGGGCGCGGATCAGCACTTCCCAATGGTCCTTGCCGGTCTGCATCGTGAACGCCGAGGGCAGGGCGATGACGGCGGCGCCCTTGTCGGCGAGCGCCTGGAACAGGCCGGGAAAGCGCAGATCGTAGCAGATCGCGCAGCCCACCGTGACGCCCTCGCAATCGTAGGTCTCGACGAGCTCGCCGGCCTTCACCGTCGCGCTTTCGCGATAGGACGCGCCGTCCGGCGTCGTCACGTCGAACAGGTGGATCTTGCGATAGCGCGCGACTTCGCGGCCTTCGCGGTTGAACACGACTGTCGTGTTGTGGATGCGGTCGTCGCCCTCGATCCGCTCCATGATCGAGCCGGCGTGGATGAAGACTTTGTGCTCAGCGGCAAGCTCCTGCATCAGCGCGTAGGCGGGGCCGCCGGGCAACGTCTCGGCATTGCGCGCCTTGTCGCCCTTGACGCCGCCGGCCCAGTCGAACTGCTCAGGCAACAGAATCCAATCCGGCTTTTCCTCGGCGACCGCGCGCTCGACCAGCGACTTCGCCTGCGCGAGATTGGCGGCCTTGTCCGCGATCGAGTTCATCTGGATGAGCGAGACTTTCATGGGCGTATCCTGGAGGGTAGGGGCTTATCTGGCGCGTGCGGTCCTGGGCGCGTCAAGCGGCGCTGCTTTTCAAACCCGAACGATTGCCGCTGAATAGCTTGCGACTACGGGATCGCAGGTCACCAGAATGAGTTCTTCCACGAGTGCTTGCGCAACCAACAATCGGTCGAAAGGGTCCTTGTGGATTGCAGGCAACTTCGAAGTGAACAGCACGTGGGAAGACAGGACCGGTAAATCCTGGCAGCCATTGGAAAGCAAATGCCATCTCAACGCCGCGGCGTCGACGGCGAAATCGGCCCGATTTCGATTGGACTTAATGGCGACTTCCCATAGGCTTGCGACGCTGAACACAATCTCGTTGTCTTTCGAACCAATCAGGGCGCGAGCCGCCAGCGGCAGCAATGGCGAATCAGCAACTGTCCAGAGCAGTAAGTGAGTGTCCAGCAGGAACCGCATCATGAGACGCCGAACAGATCTTCAATCTCCTCCTGGAACATACTGTCGAAATCCTCTGGCACCTGAATTTGCCCTTTCATGCAGCCGATGATCTGCCGCTCCCCTGCCGGCGGCTCCTCCAAGCGGCACGACCTTGACCAGCGGCTTGCCGGCCTTGGCGATCACAAACGCCTCTCCCTTCGCCGCACGCTCGACCAATCGTGACAAGTGGGTCTTGGCGTGGTGGATGTTGAAGGTCTCCAATCTGAGCTCCCGCAGTTAAACTAAGTCCGGTTAGTTTAGTCTCTCAGGGCGTCGGTAGCAAGTCGCGTTTCCGGGCGGGCGTTCGCCTGCTATAGCGAGGCCAAAGCCAAAGCCCATACCGGAGGTTACGCCGCATGTACTCGCTTGCCGATCTGTTCTCCCTCAAAGGCCGCACCGCGCTGGTGACCGGCGGCGCGACCGGGCTCGGGCGGGTTGCGGCGGAGGCGCTGCTCAGCGCCGGGGCGCGCGTGCTGATCGCGTCCCGCAAGGCGGAGGCCTGCGAGGAGGCGGCGCGCGAGCTTTCCGCGATCGGCCCCTGCGAGGGCTTTGGCGGCACGGTCGCGACCGAGGCGGGCGTGCATCGAACTTGCCGAAGAGACGCGCCGGCGCACCGGCGAGCTTCACATCCTGATCAACAATGCGGGCCTGACCTGGGGCACGGCTTACGAGAAATTTCCATGGAAGGCCTGGGAGCGCGTGCTCGCCGTCAACGTCTCGGGCCTGTTCATGCTGACGCGGGAATTGATGCCGATGCTGATCGCGGCGGGAACCGAGGCGCATCCGGCCAGCGTCATCAACCTCGGCTCCGTCATGGGAACGGTCACGCAGTCGGAGACCGCCTATTCCTATTCGGCGTCGAAGGCGGCGGTTCATCACCTGACGCGCATCCTCGCCGCAGAATTCGCGGCGAGGCACGTCAACGTCAATGCGATCGCGCCCGGACCCTTTCCAACCAACATGACGAAGTTTGCAATCGGCGACGAAGCAGGGCTGGCGCGCGCGCAATCGACGGTCCCGTCAGGCCGCGTCGGCCGCGCCGACGATATGGCCGGCACGGTCCTCTATCTGACCGGCCGCGCCAGCGCCTACACGACCGGGGCGATCATCCCGCTCGACGGCGGCATCAGCGTCGCCGCCGGACCCAGCATGTTCGAGGGCGGGCACTGAGTTGCTGGCGGTCGAAATGAAACTCTCGGCGACTAACCTCGAAGGACCATTTTGGGCGGGGCGCCGACATTCAGCGCAGGCTTCTCTCAAAACCTTCCTTCTCGAGAGACGCACGGTGTGAGCGCCCGCATTGGACCGAGAGCGGATTTATAATCTTGCGCGACGACGTCGTCCCGCAGGTGCAAGGCCTCGAAACTTCCCTTGCCGCGACGGACCGAAGCGCAATAGTTCGAGATCGTTTGGGCAGCGTGGAGGGGCGCATGAAACTGGTTCTTACTTTATTCGCGCTGATCGGGTTGGGACAGACGGCTGGGGCCGCGGAAATTGTGGCGCTCGGCGCAAGCAACACGGCTGGACGTGGGATTGGCCACACGGCGGACGGTGTCGATACCGGTCAAGCGTTTCCTGCCCAGCTTGAGCTGCTGCTGAAGGAGCGAAACTGCAATACCTCCGTGCTGAACGCTGGAGTTCCCGGCGATACGACTTACGGGCTAAATCAGCGCCTGCCGGGAGTTGTGTCCGCCGATACGAAGGTGCTGATCCTTGAGATTCCACTCGGCAACGACCAGCGTAAGAACGTCACGAATACCTCCGAAAATGTCGCGTCGATAAAGGCGTACGCTCAGGCCCACGGCATTACGGTCGTCCCCCTCGGTAACTGGCTCAGCGTAGCCGGAATTGAGCATAGAGAACCAGACCGTCAGCATTTTGATGCGGCAGGTCATCTGGCAATGGCGCGATTTCTGCTGCCTCGCGTGCGAAAAGCGATCGCCTGCCGGTGACGCTCGCGACGGATGCACAATTCGCAACCTCAGCAACTGACGTCCGCATAATTTGCTTCGGGTCGATTCCGGCGCTCGTCTTGACCGGCTCGGCCTCGCAGGCTTTTCGCGGTTGCGCCGTGGTGCAACAGTTATGACTTCTGCACGCTTTCTAACGTCGCGGTTGTCACGTCAAGTAACCGAGCGCCGCGAGTTGAAATTTCGCTCTTCGCGCAACCCACGGAGGGGCGTAAAATGTGATTGCTATCGGCTCATTGGGGGTTTCGATTTGCCATCGCCCAAGCATCCCGCCGGTTAGGCGCACATCTTGTCGCCGCCAAACATTTTTGCCGAAAGGTGTCTCAAGCTGAAGGCTTTCGAGGGATGCAGAAAGCTTCGCGAACGGCCAAGTTGCGCCCGTGCCTGTGAACATGGCGGGCAAATCTCTTTCAAGTTTCACTCCGCCAAGAATTTGCACAGCGGCCTTGTTGTTTTTATCGAAAAGAAAGCGACCGGCGAGCGCACGTAGCGAAAAGCCCCCGAAAAACACCGTCGCTGCCCAACTCACGGCAACCCAAACATTTGCTAACGCCGGAAGCAATGCGACTGGTATGAAATAGAATGGGATGGCGACTACGGCAGTCACAAAAAATGCCGCTATGAGAACGGCCACGAATTTCAGGTATCTCTTCATCGAGAACGCTCTGCCACGCCATACCTCGCGCTGTTGAACCAACCGCTTTACCGCGTCGGGCGCAATCTCTCAGAAGGCCTCGGTTTTCGAGCAAAAAGCCGTGGGGCCGATTTCATTATTTCTGCACTGTGAGCATGCGCGTGGAGTCCTCGCAAATTTGATTTACTTGGGTTACGAGGTGACAGCGCGGAGGGGCGCACTGGTGTTTTTAAGTCCAACACTGATAGCCGCGTTGGCAGGCATTTCTGGCTTGACCGGAGCGCTGGGCGTAGTTGCGTATCTATACCTCTTTTCTACAATAAAATCTCTCGACTTAGCAAATAACCGACCGCTTCGTGAAGCGATCGAGGGTTCCAATCCTTTCACACCGGAGCAGTTTATACGCATTTTGAAACTTATTTTCGACGGATGAATTTAAATCAAAGGCGTTACGCGAGTTAGCAAAAGTTGAAGCAAAATCACAAGACAGCGCATCAAGATTATACCAAAAGATACGCCCCATTATAAATGTCGCTGAAATGTCGCTGACATGCAAAAGGAGCGATTTATATACGCAAGTAAAATTTCCGGTCGGGTTGCTCCTGTGTTAGTTACATTATCTGTCGCCCTATTGGCTTATTGAATAATCAAGATTCCATGGTTCTTAGACATCGTATCAAATAATATTAATACAAGCATCGGCAGGCTTGAAACAAAAGAGTATGTTTCTGCGCCGATAACGGCGACCCGCAATGGCGGGGGACCACTTCGACAAGAAGCTGTATTGAGGCACCGCCGGGGGCTACCTTTGATCTTAGCACGGCGACCGTCAATGTCAGCGCTGAAGGATATAAGATCGACGAGCCAATGGAGGACGACCTTGCGCGTGAACTTACAACGACAACGATATCCATACGCACTCCAACAAGAATATGATGGGAACTCACAGTTCACACAGGGGCGGCAGAGTGGATTATCTCTGGCAACGCGCGTCTCTCCGTCCGCCTAATGGAGCCAGTCGACAATCGATTGCCGGTCACCCAGTCGCAAATCAATACCTAGGCCGTTCGTCTGCCTCGCAATCTCAAAACGCCTCCATTTTCAGCCCGAAATGGCGAGTGCGGCAATCATGAGTTTTGCACTGCCACGCTGATTTGTCGGCGAAGTCCGGCGACGGTAGGTTTCGATTCCGCGACCAAACGGAGACGTTAATGCGCAATAGCCTTGTGGCCTGTACGCTGGCGCTTTGCTGGACTACCAATTTGGCATCGGCACACGCCGAATGTTCGCCCGGAACATTGCAAGGCCAGTACATATTTTCTGGCCGAGGGTTCATCGAACCTCTAGCACCGACCGTGCAACGAGTTCATTCTGGCTACTTCGTATTTGATGGCGCAAGAAATCTTGCCGGTAAAGAGACGTCCAGTCGCGGGGGAACAATTGCGGGTGGACAGACGCTAAAAGGAACATACGCTCTAAGCGCGGACTGTTCGGGAGAAATCATTATGGATTTGCTTGCGCTTCCGCACCTGCAAACTCATTGGGATATATTTGTAACTGCTGACGGAAAGAAGGCGAATATGATTCGCACGGATGCGGGTTCGATGGCCGTTCGAAGCTTTGAGAAATAAGCTTGGCGTAAGCCATGAATTGGCACTGTCGCTTTGACCAAAAGCCCCGACCGCTCGTTTTGAAAGGTGATGACCTCTCTAAACACGCCTGATTTTCAGGCGAAAACCGCTGATGCATGACTCATGAATTATGCGCCGCTGGCTAAGCCCGCTCCGGGTCCTTTGCGGCCAATTGTCGTCGGTACAAATTGTCAGGCTTCGACCCCTAGCGTCCTACTCCGCCGTTTCGGCTGACTTCTTCCGCGCCGTCTCGGCCTTTGCAGCGGCCGCGACGAGTTTCCTCACCGCCGGCGCCGCGGCGATCTCGCCGCGGTTGGCGTAGGCCTCGTGGTTCGCCTCGATCAGGTCGAGATCGTAGAGATAGTTGACCATCAACCCCAGCGATTGCGCGACGCCGCGTTCCGAGAGATCGGCGTGCGGGTTGATCCGCTCGAGCCGCGCGCCATTGCCGAGATGGAAGCGCGCGACAGGATCGATCGCTCGGCGCTGACCGTCGCGCGCCTCGAGGAAATAATGCGCGGCGAGCGGCGTCAGCGCCTTGGCGACCGCGTCGCGCCGTGGCCGCCTTGCTCTCCCAACCCGGCTCGTCGGTCAGCGCCAGCGCGCGCCGCGCCGCTTTGTCGATCAGCTCGGAGCCCTCTTTGGCGCGCTCGCGCGTCAACCAGGCCGCGAAGCCCGGCACAGGCGAGAGCGTGACGAAACGTCTGCAGCTTCGGCCATTCGCGCCGTCAGATCCTCGACCACCTGTTTGATCAGAAAGTTGCCGAAGCTGACGCCGGCGAGGCCGCGCTGCGCATTGGAGATCGAATAGAACACGGCTGTTGTCGCCGCGCCCGGCGCGAGCGGCGCCGCGGTTGTGAGCCAGCAGCGGCGTCGATCGCGTCGGGGATCGCGGGCGTCAGCGCGACTTCGACGAAGATCAGCGGCTCGTCGCCGAGCGCGGGATGGAAGAACGCGTACAGCCGCCGGTCCGGCGGCTCGAGCCGGCGGCGCAGATCCGCCCAGTCGCTGATCGCGTGCACCGCCTCGTAGCGGATGATCTTTTCGAGGATGTTGGCGGGCGTCGTCCAGTCGATGCGCCTGCAGCGTCAGGAAGCCGCGATTGAACCACGACGCGAACAGATGCAGGAAATCGCGGTCGAACGGTTTCAGGCGCGCGTCGTCGCGCGCCGCGTCGAGCAGATCCTCGCGCAACCGCACCAGCGCGAGCGTGCCGCCGGGGGCGTAGTTGAGGCGGCGGATCAGTTCCTGCCGAACGGGTTCGGCGCGTTCGGCAAGCTCCGCGGCGCCTTCGGGCGTCGGATCGTCGGCGAAGGCGCGCGCCATTTCGCTGAGCGCCTTCAGGTCCGGCCCAAACCGTTCGGCGACGCCGATCAGGAATGCGCGCCGCTCGGCGGAGGTCAGCGCCGCATAGCCTTCGAGGATCACGGAGGCGTTGGCGGCGCCCGAGGCTTCGCCGCGGCCCCTCAGCAGTTTCTGGCATTGGGCGAGCAGCGCGTCGACGCCGAGCGGCTCCGCCTTGCGGCTGCGCACCAGCGCGCGGCCGCGCTCGGCGACGCTTTGCAGCAGGCCGGAGAAGTAGGAGAGATGGGTCGGCGTATCAGTCATGCGGCATCCCGAAGCTCGTGCGACGCAGCGAGCGTTATCGCAGGTAGTCGGCGAGCTCGCGCTCGAATTCCGGAAAGTAGCGCGAGATCACGCTGAGGTCGAAGCGCGACAGGATAGATTCTTTCGGCTCGCGGTCGAGCAGGAAGCGGAACGCGGCCTCGACGACGCGTTCGCGCGCGACGCCCGGCGCGAGGTCGCGCGCAGCTGGCGGTCACCCGATGCCGCGTCTGGCTTGCGCCTTCCGTGACAGTGACTTCAAAGGCCTCGCCGTCGGGGCGGACCTCGATCGAAACCGCCATGCTCAGCCGCCTTGTCGTCGCGCCGGGGCGTCGCTATAAGCCGCGCGCATCGCAAATTCTCCAGCTCAAAGAAGGCGCCCATGGCCCTCGAACGCACGTTCTCCATTCTGAAGCCCGACGTCGCCCGCCGCAACCTCACCGGCGCCGTCAATGCGCGCATCGAGGCCGCCGGCCTGCGCATCATCGCGCAGAAGCGCGTCCATATGTCGCGCTCGCAGGCCGAGACGTTTCTACGGCGTACACCGCGAGCGGCCGTTCTTCGGCGAACTCGTCGAGATGATGACGGCGGCCCCGGTGGTCGTACAGGTGCTCGAGGGCGAGAACGCGATCGCGCGCTATCGCGAAGTGATGGGCGCCACCAACCCGGAGAAGGCGGCCGCCGGCACCATCCGCAAGGATTTCGCGCTGTCGATGGGCGAGAACTCCGTGCACGGTTCCGACGCGCCGGAAACCGCCGCGCAGGAAATCGCCCAGTGGTTCGCCGGCAACGAGATCGTCGGCTGATATTGGTCCCCTTTTCCCGCAAGCGGGAGAAGGGGTTTCCGCTTCCTCGAGGTCCATGCCAACCATCGCCATGAGCCCGACCTTTCGCCCGCTCGTGGCGTCTGACGCTGAGGCCGCTGCGGCGCTGATCCGCCGCGCTTTCGCCGACCAGGGCGCGGTCACCGATCCGCCGTCGTCAGCACTCAACGAAACGGCAGAAATCGTGGCGCATAAGCTCGCCGAGGGCGGCGGGTTCGCTGCCGAAACCGATGGGCGCCTGATCGCTCTGGTGTTGTTTCAACCCGACGGCGACGCGCTCTATCTGGGCAGGCTCGCGGTTGCGCCATCGGGGCGCGGGCAGGGGTTCGCGCAGCGGCTGCTGGCGCTCGCCGAGGCCGAGGCGATGCGGCAGGGACTGACGAGGACGCGGCTGCGGGTTCGGCTCGATCTCGACGACAACCGGCGCCTCTTCGAGCGCAGCGGCTATCGCGAAGTCGCGCGGCGCGCCCATCCCGGCTACGACGAGCCCACCTTCGCGGTGATGGAGAAGCCGCTCAGCCCTTGATGACCCGCGCATAGCGCGGCCCGAGGTTGGTCAGCACCTGATAGCCGATGACGCCGGAGCGTCGCGCAAAGTCCTCGAACGAAACATCGGGACCAAACAGCCGCGCCTAGGCGCCGGGGCCGGCCTCCGCTTCCGGGACATCGGTCACGTCGGCGATCGTCAGGTCCATCGAGACGCGGCCGACGAGCGGGCATTCGACGCCCGCGATGAACGCGCTGGCGCCGGGCCTGATGTCCGTGCCGCCGAGGCCGAACGGCAGGCCGTCGGCATAGCCGGCGAGCAGGGTGGCGAGCCGGGTGCGGCGGCGCGCCGTCCATTGCCCGTTGTAGCCGCAGGTCTCGCCGGGCTCGATCCAGCGCGTCTGCTGGATCACGATGTCGAGCGTCGCGACCGCGCGCATCGGGTTGGGCCGGCCCGGCGTCGGGTTGCCGCCGTAGAGCGCATAGCCGGGCCTGACCCAGTCGCAATCGATGCCGGGCAGGAAAACGCCCGACGAATTGGCGAGCGAGGCCGGCACGTCGGGCAGCAGCTTGCGCGCGTCGATGAAGCGCGCGAGTTGCGACGCGTTGAGCGGGTTGTCCTGCTCCTCGGCGGAGACGAAATGGCTGATCAGCAGGTTGGCGCCGTCGGCGCCGAAGCGCTGGATCGCCGCGCTGAGCGCCTGCGCGGATTCGAACCCGAGCCGGTTCATGCCGGTGTCGATATGCAGCGCGAACGGCGCGCGGCGCAGGGAGCGTCCGCCAGCGCTCCCACTCGCTCTCGCCGCCGATGACGGGGGTGAGGCCGTGGTCGAGATAGTCGCGCTGCGGATCGGCGTTCGCCTGCAGCCCGTTCAGGATGTAGATCGGCACATCCGCCGGCAGCACGGCGCGGGCGCGCACGCCTTCGCTCAGATGGGCGACGAAGAACATTCGGCAGCCGGCGTCGAACAGCTTTCGCCCGACGCGCTCTATGCCGAGCCCGTAGCCGTTGGCCTTGATGACGGCGGCGGCGCGCGCCGGCGCGGCCTGCGCGTTGAGCAGGCGCCAGTTGTCGGCGAGCGCGCTCGAGGTCGATCGTCAGCACGCCGGTCGCAGTCGGAGGGAACGGTCTGCCAGACGGCACGATCAGCCCTTCGCGTTTGCTCCGCCGCCCCGGCATTTGCTAGAGGCAGGCGCAAAGCTTTAGCAGGGCCTCCGACGAATGGACAAATTCACGACACTGACGGGCGTCGCGGCGCCGCTGCCGATCGACAATGTCGACACCGACATGATCATCCCGAAGCAGTACCTGAAGACGATCAAGCGCACCGGCCTCGGCGCGGGCCTGTTCTCGGAGATGCGCTACAAGGACGACGGCTCGCCGAACCCGGATTTCGTGCTCAACAAGCCCGCCTACAAGAGCGCCAAAATCCTCGTCGCCGGCGACAATTTCGGCTGCGGCTCGTCGCGCGAGCATGCGCCCTGGGCGCTGCTCGACTTCGGCATCCGCTGCGTGATCTCGACCGACTTCGCCGACATTTTCTACAACAACTGCTTCAAGAACGGCATCCTGCCGATCAAGGTCAGCGCGGAAGACCTGCCCAAGCTGATGGACGACGCCGAGCGCGGCGCGAATTCGACGCTGACGATCGATCTGCCGAACCAGGAAATCCGCGGCCCCGACGGCGGCGTCGTCAGGTTCGAGATCGACGCGTTCCGCAAGCACAGCCTGCTCGAAGGCCTCGACGACATCGGCCTGACGCTGGTCGAAGCGCCGGCGATCGACGCGTTCGAGAAGAAGTCGACGGCGGCGCGCCCCTGGGCGTGAGAGGCAGCGTCGAGCCCCTCCCTAACCCTCCCCCACGAGGGGAGGAACACGGAACGGGGCTCATCCGCGCCCCCTTCATGGGGGAGGGCCGGGGAGGGGCGCGCCGCGACGTTGCCGTCGATAACCGCCCTCGACGCCCACGCCCGCATTGGCGATGATGCCGCCATGATTCGCATTGCCCTGATCGCGAGCGTGATCGCCGCCCTCTCCGCCCCGGCGCACGCCGATTTCTCGTCCTGTGTCGCGGGCATCAAGGCCGACGCCGCGCGGCAGGGCGTTTCCTCGGCAACCCTTTCGCGCCGCCTTCTCCGGCGTCGAGCCCGACATGAAGGTCATCGAGCTCGAAAACACCCAGCCCGAATTCAAGACGCCGATCTGGGACTACATGGCCGGGCTGGTCGACGACGAGCGCGTCGCCGACGGCAAGAAGGCGATGGCCGAACATGCGGCCGCGCTCAAGCTGGCGGAAAGCAAGTTCGGCGTCGACCGCCACGTGATCGCGGCGATCTGGGGCGTCGAGTTCGAATTTCGGCGAGTCGATGGGCGACCGTCCGCTGGTGCGCGTCGCTCGCCACGCTCGCCTGCGAGCCTTCGCGCCGTCCCGACTTCTATCAAGCGGCGAACTGATCGCGACGCTGAAGATCGCCGACCGCGGCGACGTGCCGCTCGACGGAACTGAAGGGTTCGTGGGCGGGCGCGTTCGGGCAGACCCAGTTCATGCCCTCGACGCTTTCTGAGCCTCGCCGTCGATCTCGACGGCTCCGGCCGCGACATCGTGACCAACGCCGCCGCCGCGCTGGGCTCGACCGCCAATTACATGAAGAAATCCGGCTGGCGCACCGGCGAGCCCTGGGGTCTTCGAGGTCAAGCTGCCCAGCGGCTATTCGGGCCCTTCGGGCCGGAAGGACAAGCATCCGATGTCGTTCTGGGCGGGCAAGGGCATCCGCCGCATCGACGGCGGCGCGCTCGGCGAAGGCGAGGCGGGGCTGCTGCTGCCGGCCGGCGCCGACGGGCCGGCCTTTCTGGTCACGCACAATTTCGATGCGATCTATTCCTACAACCCGTCCGACTCCTACGCGCTGGCGGTCGCCATCCTCGCCCAGCGGCTTGCCGGCGGCCCGGACATCGAGACGCCGTGGCCGACCGACGATCCGGGCCTGTCGCGCAAAGGAGCGGCGCGAGCTGCAGGAGCTGCTGACCAAGGCCGGCTACGACGTCGGCGCGCCCGACGGCGCGATCGGCGCCAAGACCAAGTCCGCGATCGCCGACTTCAGGGCAAGCACGGCATGACGGTCGGACGGCCGCGCGTCGAAGAAGGTGCTGGAGGCGCTTCAGCACTGAGGCCAAGGAGGCATGCAATGGAAGCAGCAACGCCTAGCCGCACCGCGATGGGCACGGCGCTGATGCGCGCGCTGCACACGCGCGCCGATCCGCTGCCTCTGATCGACGATCCCTGGGGCGAACGGCTGCTCGAGCCGGCGCGCGCGGTCTTCGAGGCGCGGATGCGCGAGCTGCATCCGGGCGACGACGCCGACGCGCAGATGCGCGCCGGCGCCGCCTATCCCAACGTGATCGTGCGCGCGCGCTTCTGCGAAGACGCGCTGCGAAGCGGCGGTCGCGCGCGGCGTCAGACAATATGTGATCGTCGGCGCCGGCTTCGACTCCTTCGCGCTGCGCCGCCCCGATTGGGCGGCGATGCTCGCGATCATCGAAGTCGATCATCCCGCGACGCAGACCTACAAGCTCGAACGCCTCGGCGGCGTGCGGCGTCGCTCGCCACAGGGCGCGAGCTTATGTCGCCGCCGATCTCGGCGCGGAGCGCTGGGCGCACGCGTTGAAACGCTCGCCCTTCCGCAGCGGCGAACCCGCGTTCTTCGCCTGGCTCGGCGTGACCATGTATCTGCCGCGCGAGGCCAATCTCGCGACCTTCCGCGAGATCGCGCAGGTCGGGCGGCAAGGACAGCGAACTCGTGTTCAGCTACGCGCACATCCAGCGCTTCGATGAGGTCGGCGGAGCGTCTCGCCGCGCTATCGAGCGGATGCGCGAAATGGTGAAGTCGGTCGGCGAGCCGTTTGTCAGCGGCTTCGATCCCGCGACATCGCCGGCGAACTTGCCGACTGCGGCCTCGAATCTCGTCGAGGATCATCGGCACGGACGAGCTGGTCCGCCGCTACGACCCGCAAGGCCTCAACGGCATGCGCGCGGATTCGCTCGGCCGCATCGCCCGCGCGCTCGTCGACTGAACGGAGCACCATGGCGTTCACCTTCATCCACGCCGCCGACCTGCATATCGACAGCCCGCTCGAAAGCCTCGGCGCGAAGGACCCCGAAGTCGCCGCGCGCTTCGCCGCCGCGGGCCGCGCGGCGGTGACGGCGCTGATCCGCGAGACGATCGAGACTCGCAGGCGAAGTTTCTCATCATCGCCGGCGACATCTTTGATGGCGACTGGCGCGACGTCTCGACCGGACTGTTTTTCGCGCGCCAGCTCGGCGAACTGTTTCGCGCGCAAATTCCCGTCTATCTGATCCGCGGCAACCACGACGCCCTCAGTCGTGATGTCGCGCGGGCTGCGCTTATCCGGACAACGTCCACGAATTTTCGGCACGCGGCGGAGACGAAGTTCATCGAGGACTTGCAGGTCGCGCTGCACGGCCGCAGCTTCGCGGCAGCGCGGCGCGACGGACGATTTCCTGTCCGGCTATCCGGCGCGGCGCGAGGGCCTGGCTCAACATCGGCGTGCTGCACACCAGCCTGGAGGGGACGCGCGGCCACGACCCCTACGCGCCCTGCACGGTCGCCGAACTCAGGGCGTTCGGCTACGACTATTGGGCGCTCGGCCACATCCATCGCCGCGGAGATCGTCGCGCGCGATCCCTGGGTCGTCTATCCCGGCAATCTGCAGGGCCGCTCGCCCGCGCGAGACGGGCGCGAAGGGCGCGATGCGCGTGACCGTCGAGGACGGCCGCATCGTCTCCGTCGAGCCCGTCGCGCTTCGACGCGGCGCGCTGGGCGCATCGAGTTCGTCGACGTCGCCGGCGCCGACGACGATGACGCAGGCCCTCGTCGCTCGCGCTCGCCGCGCTGGAGCGCGCCTATGGCGACGGCGCGGGGGCGACCCCTCGCCGTGCGGCTGACTCTGACCGGCGTGACGAAGCGCGCACTCAAGGCTGGTCGCCCATCGCGACACGCTCGAGGCGATTTGCGCGCGAGGGGTTTTGAGATTGGCGCGGATTGCTGGGTCGAGCGGCTGAAGATCGCCACGTCGCCTGAGCCGCACGCGCGCGCCCATCGGGGAGCCCGACGCGCTCGATGTCGACGCGCTGATCGCCGCCGCCGCGGACGACCCCGAATTCGCCGCCGACGCTCGCCAATCGCCAGCGGCAGGTCGCCGAAAAACTGCCGCCCGCGCTGCGCGATAAATTCCGGATCGAGGACTGCCGGAGCGCGGGCGCGCGACCTGCTGAACGGCGAACGCTGATGCGGCTTGAGCGACTCACCCTTACGCCTTACGGCCGCTTCGAGGACCGCACGCTGATGCTTCGCGCCCGACGCGCCGCTGCATGTCGTGCGTCGGCCCCAACGAGGCCGGCAAGACGACGGCGCTTTCCGCGATCGGCGATCTGCTCTTCGGCTTCCCGCAGCGCACCGATCACGGCTGGCGCTTCGACATGACGGCGCTGAGGGTCGGCGGCGCTGTTGCGCTTCGCCGATGGCTCGCTGTTGGAGGCGCGCCGGCGCAAGGGGCGCGGCAATACGCTGGTTGACGGCGACGACAAGCCGATATCGGACGCGCGACTGCTCGCGGCGCTAGGCGGCGGTCGATCGCGATACGTTCGAATCCGAATTCGGCCTCACCGCGCAGCGCGCTGCGCGAAGGCGGCGAGGCTCTGCTGCAGGCGGGCGGCGCGCTTGCCGAGACGCTCGCCGCCGGCTCCGCCAATCTGAGCGCGCTGGTCAAACTGCGCGACAGGCTCGGCGACGAGGCCGAGCGATTTGTTCACGCCGCGCCGCTCCGCCGGCAAGGCTGTTCTATGTCGCGCTCGACGCCTATGAGACCGCCGACCGGAAACTGCGCGACGCGGTCGTCACCGCCGACGCGCTTGAAGGCGGCGGAACAGAAGCGCGCCGACGCGCTCAACGCGGAACAGCGGCTGCGCGAGGAATTCGAGGAAGCCGGCCGCGCGCTGGCGCAGCGCGAGCGCGCAAGCCGCACCCATGCGATGCTCGCCCAACTCGCCGCGCTGCGTCGCGCGACGCGGAAGACTTTCGCTGGATCTGCCCGCGATCGACGCGGCCTCGCTCGTCGCCGCGCGCCAGGCGCTGGACGCCGACCGCGCGCACAGGCGTCGAACTTGCGCGGCTCGCGGCCGAAGCGCAGACGGAGCAAGAGCTGAAATCGACGCGCTGGTCGTCGATCAGGCGCTGATTGACGACGGGCGCCGAGATCGACGCGCTGCGCGAAAAACTCGGCGCGGTGCGCAAAGCCGCCGACGACCTGCCGCGCCGGCTCGAGGCGCGCGCCCAGGCGATCGGCCGAACTCGACGACATCGCGCGCCGGCTCGGGCTCGCCGATCCCGAAGCGTTGCTCGCCGCGCCGCCGAGCGACGCCGAACTCGCCTTCGCCCGCCGCGCGCTCGAGGCGAGGCGCGACGCGACGCGCCGGCTCGAGGAACAGCGGGATCGCGCCCGCGAGCAGGCGGCGCGGCGGGATCAGCTCGGGCCGGCCGACAGCCGACGCGTCGCTTGCCGATCCTGAGCCGCTGCGCCGCCGTCTCGACGCCATAGCCGAGCGGCGTCGCTGACGTGGAGCGGCTGCGCCGCGAGCGCGCGACGATCGAGACGCAGGCCCGCGCGCTGGCTGAAGATGCCGGGCGGCTCGAACCCGCGGTCGAGCGATTTCGATGCGCTGGCGCGCGCATCGTTGCCGGATCGGTCGGAGGTCGCTGTCTTCGCCGAAGCCGACCAGCAGCGCGCCAAGGCGCGGCAGCTGGCGGAGCGCGAGCTCGAAAAGGCGGTGCGCGAAGCCGCGACCGCCGAAGCGACGATGCTCAAGCGGGAAGGGGAGGCGAAGGGCGCCACGCGCGCCGATTGGCTCGCCGCCCGCGAGCGCCGCGACGCCGCGCTCGATGGGCTCGAGCAGGCGCTCGATGGCGACGCCGGCGCGGCGGCGCGAGGCGTTCGACGCTTCCGTCGCGCTGGTTTCGCTGACCGATTCTGTCGGCGAGCGCGTGATCGACGACACCGAACGCGCCTCTCGCCTGCAGAGCGCGCGCGAAGATTTGGCGGCCCGTCGCGAAACGCTCGCCCGCGCTCAGGCGGAGACGCAGCGGCTGGCGGTCGAGCGCGAGGCCGCGGAGGCGGAATGGCGGGCGCTTTGGTCGCGCTCGGGCGTCGTCCCGCGGGCGCCGGCGACGATGGCGCGCGTGGGCCGATCAAGCGTCGAGGCGCTGCGCAAGCGGCGTGCTGAGCTCGCCGAGCGGCGCTCGGATGCAGACATGTTGGCGGCGCGGCTTCAAGACGCCGAGGCGAGCTTGCGGCAGTGGTTCGAGGCGCTGAACCTGGCCGCGCCGCCCGCCTTCGACCTCGCCTACAAGGAAGCGCGCACGGAGTTGGAAGCGAGGCAGTCGGCGTGGGAGGCCGCGCGCAAGGCGAAGGAAGCGCGCGCCGCGGCCAGCCGCGCCGCGAGCGAAGCCGAGGCCGAGGCCTCGCGCCGGGAACGCGAACTCGCGGACCTGGCCGCGGATTGGCCGAAAGCGATGCGCGGCTTGCGGCTCGCCGAGGATGCGTCGCCGCCTGAGGCGGAAGCTGCGCTTGCGGCCTGGGGCGAAGTGGAATTGCCGAAGCAGAAGCGGGCGCGCGAGGCGCGCTCGATCGAAGGCATCGAGCGCGACCTCGAGGAATTCCGCGCCGGCGTCGCCGCCGTCGCCGCGCGCGTCGGCGCCGGGGTTGATCAACCCACTGCCGAGGCG
Organism: uncultured Pseudomonadota bacterium; assembly: GCA_963771455.1. Lineage (GTDB taxonomy): Bacteria > Pseudomonadota > Alphaproteobacteria > Rhizobiales > Beijerinckiaceae > Roseiarcus. The sequence continues at coordinate 25,329 of CAVYTP010000010.1, read as the reverse complement.
ACGCTGGCGCGGCTCGCCGAGCGATTGGTCGCCGCCCGGCAGGCGGCGGCAAAGAAAGCTCAGCTCGAACAATCCAGCCGAGCAGCGCGCGAGCCGCCGTCGTGCGGAGGAAGCCCGGCGGCAGGCGCTCGCGCCAGCGCTCGCCGCCGCGCGCCAGCGTCTCGGCGTCGACGACGACGACGCGCTGGCTCTGGCGCTGGAGCGCTGCGAGGCGAGGCGCGCCGGCGAGGACGAGCGCCAGCGGCTCGTCCAGCAGCTCGGCCAGATCGGCGACGGACACTCGGAGGCCGAGTTGCGCGCCGAACAGGAAGGGCTCGATTTCGATCGGCTCGCCGACGAAATCGCCGACTTCAAACAACGCCGCGAAGCGCTCGACGCGCAAAGGCGGGAAGCGGCGCGGGCGGTGCGCGACGCCGAGGCGGAGCTCGAAGCGCTGTCGCGCGGCCGCGACGCCGCGGGCGCGGCGCGCGAGCGCATGGAGGCGCGCGGCGACATCCTCGACAACGCCGAGCGTTGGCTGCTGCGTCAGGGCGCGCGTCAGCTCGCGGACCGCGTCATCGAGCGCCACCGCGCCGCGATGCAGGACCCGCTGGTTGGTCGCGCCGGCGCGCTGTTTCGCATCGCGACCGGCGAGACCTATTCCGGGCTGGCGACCGACTACGATTCCGCCGACCGCCCGGTGCTGGTCGCGGCGCGGGCGAGCGGCGAGCGGGTCAAGGTCGAGGCACTGAGCGAGGGCGCGCGCGATCAGCTGTTCCTATCGCTGCGGCTGGCGCTGATCGAGCGCCGCGCCGGCGAGCCGCTGCCGTTCGTCGGCGACGACATCCTCGCCAGTTTCGACGATGAGCGGACAAAACGGATGCTGCGGTTGCTGATCGATTTCGGCGCCAAGTCGCAGACGATCGTGTTCACGCATCACAACCATGTCGCCGAGTTGGCGCGGGCGGCAGGAGCGGACGTGGTGGAGTTGTAAGGCGCGTGACCGCGGTGAGTTCGCCCTTCGCCCCGCTTGCGGGGAGAAGGTGGCCGAAGGCCGGATGAGGGGCGGGGCAGGGTCGTGCGGCTTCGGCGCTGGGCGTCCGCCTGCGCCCTTAGCACACGCCTGCGCTCTCGCCCGCGGCTCCCCCTCATCCCCGCTTCGCGGACCTTCTCCCCGCAAGCGGGGCGAAGGGTGTACTCACAGATTGTCGTGACAATGCATACTGTTTGCTCCTTCGCCGCTAGCGGCGAGAAGAGCGTAGCCTCAAAGCCGCGTCGCGAATTCGGTCAGCCAGTCCGGGGCTGGCGGCGACCAGCACGGCTTCGAGGCTGTGGTCGAGGCCGGTCAGCACCAGCGCGCCGGTTACCGCCAGCACGAGCGCGAACGCATAGCGGCCGATCTCGGCGGCGCGGCCTACGCGGCCGCGCGCGGCGCCGGCGAGGCGGCCGAGGCCGTAGCCGGCGGCGATCAGCGCGCCTGCGGCGCCGAGCGCGAACACGGCGAGCGTGAGGCTCGCCGCGGGCAGCGAGCCGCCGCTCGCAGCGAGCGTGAACGCGGCGCCGAGCGTCGGCCCTGCGCACGGCGCCCAGGCGAGCGCGAGCACGGCGCCAAGCGCAAACGACCCGAGCAGCGCCGCCGCCGCCCCAGCCGCGAAAGCGTTCGGCGAGCCGCGCCAGCGGTTCGCAGCGCGCGCTCGGCGGCGAGAGTCACGGCGGGGATCAGCATGCGACGCCGATCGCCAGCATCAGCGCCGCGGAGACCATCCGCATGGCGTCGGACCCGCCGAGTTCGATGCCGGCGCTGGCGAGCAGCGCCGCCGACGATGCCGAAGGTTACCGCGAGCCCCGCGGCGAGCGCGATCGGCGCCGCCGGCCCGTCGGAGCGCGCGCCGGCGATCACGATCGGCGCCAGCGGCAGCACGCAGGGGCTCAGGATCGTCATGACGCCGGCGAGGAAGGCGAGCGCCAGCGTGGCGGTCATCGCCTCAAAGCGCCTTGTCGAGGACGTCGGTCACGGAGGATTTCGTCATGCCCCAGGACATGCGCGCCACTTCCTTGCCGCCCTTGTAGGCGATGACGGTCGAGCGCGGGCAATCGAGCTTGCCGACAATGTCTTTCTGGTTGTCGTAATCGACGCGATAGAACGCGACGCCGTCGTAACGCTTATCGCCCTTCAGGCCGTCGAGAATGGAAGCCTGCATGTGGCATTGCAGGCACCATGGCGCGTAGACATGAACGACGACCGGCTTGCCCGAGGCGATCGCCTTCTGAACGTTGGCCGGGACATAGGGCGCGATCTCGAACCCATAGGCGGGCGCAACAAGCGCGAGAGCTGCGGCGGCGATAAAGGTGCGGCGGGCGATCATGGGGACCTCCTTCCGGAGCTTCGCTGAAAACTACGCTAACGTTACGTTCGCCGCGCGCCAACGGATTGCGACCGCGAAGGTTGACAAGCGAACCATTCGCTGGGCACCTAGGCGGCAAGGGTCCGGCCTTCAGTTCCGCTTGAACAAAGCGAGGCAACGGGGCGCGAAATTCGCGGGAGGAAAATCACATGCTCAGCCGTCGCAGATTTCTGCAAGGGACAGCCGTCGTCACGTTGCTTGGTTACGCTGGAGCGCTGCGCGCCGACGCAGCGCCGATCCCGATCGTGTTCGTGCACGGCGACAGCGATTACGCGGCGACCTGGGAGACCATGATCTGGCGGTTCGAGAGCAACGGCTATCCCCGCGACCGGCTGTTCGCCATCAGCTTCACCGATCCGCAGGCGCGCGACGACAACACGGCCGCGCAGCCGAATCGCTCCTCTACCGACGACGAGTTGAAAGAACTGTCGGCATTCATCGACAAGGTGTTGAAGCAGACGGGCGCCGAGAAGTTTGCGATCGTCGCGCTCATCCCGCGGCGGATATTCGACGCGGAACTACATCGCCAACGGCGGCGCAGCCCATGTCGCCAAGGCGGTGCTGGGCGGCACGCCCAATCATGGCGTGTTCGCGATCGATGCGCTGCTCGGCAGCGAATACAACGGCAAGGGCGCCGTTCCTGTCGAAACTCAACGGCGGCGCGACGGAAGTCACCGATGGCGTCGCCTTCCTCACGCTGCGCAGCGACGGCTATGATCTCTACGCGCAGCCCGACGGCGCCTATCATCGGCTTTGCGGGCATGCCGACCGGCGTCGACGTCGGACGGCCCGAGCTGAAGGGCGCCACGAACCTCGTGCTCGACCGCGTCGACCATCGCGAGACCGCGCTGAGCCCGCGCGCGTTCGAGGAAATCTACGCCTTTATCACCGGCGCCGCGCCGAGCCGCATCGCCATCGTTCCCGAGAGCGAAGTGACGCTCAACGGACGCGTCACCGGCGTCGTCGGCGGCACGACGACCAATCGACCCATCGAAGGCGCCAAGGTGGAGGTCTATGCGACCGACCCCGACACGGGCGCGCGCAAAGGCGCGGCGCTGCTGACGAAGACGGTCGGCGCCGACGGCGTCTGGGGTCCGCTGAAGACCGACAGCGCGACCACGCTCGAATTCGTCAGTCGCGGCCGAAGGGCAGCCGACGACCCATATCTACCGTTCGCCGATCCCGCGCTCGTTCGACGCGTTCGACTTGCGGCCGTCGATCGTCGCGCCGGACGCCGACGCCGCAGCCGTCGTTCTGATGAAACGGCCGCGCGGCTATTTCGGCCTGCCGCGCGACATCGTCCTGATTGACGGCAAGACCCCCGGCGACATCCCGCCCGGCGTGCCGGCCGTCTGGTCGACGAAGCTGAAGCTGGCGTCAGCCGATGACCGGCCGATTGTCGCCGAGTACAATCTGGAACGGATCGTCGTCCGGCCCTGGCCGGCGAAGGATGGGCACATCACGATCGCGGAGCTGACGTATTAGCGCCCTGCGCGTTTGATTGGACCCGTCATCGCGAGGAGCGCGGCGACGGGCCATCCATGCTTCGACAAGCTCAGTACGAGGGACGTAGTTGGCGAGACGCTCGATGAGAGTTAGAGCGTTTCGCGCTTACTTTAAATCGTCATTGCGAGGAGCGCAGCGACGAAGCAATCCATGCTTCGTCTGCCGCGAGCCGTTGCGGATAAAGCGTAAATCGAGCGGCAGACAAGGCATGGATTGCTTCGCTGCGCTCGCAATGACGGATCAATCAGGCCGAGCAACGCTCTAGCGCCTTCGCCGCCAAACGCTAGCCGGTCGAGTAGACCCGCGACGCCTCGGGATCGTCATAGGCAGGCGTCAGCGTCGCGAGTTCTTCCCACAACGCGGCGGGAATCGGGAACTCGGCCCAGCCGATCGTTTCCGCCACGCGCTCGGGCTTGCTGACGCCGCAGATGGTCGAGGCGATGCGGCGATCGCGCATCGAGAACTGCAAAGCCGCCGCGCCGGGCGGGACCTTATGGCGCGCGCAAATTTCCTCGACGCGCTTGATCGGCGTCAACGCTTCGCCGCCCGACGCCTGGTAGACATAGCGCGGATATTCCACGGTTCCCTTGGCGAGCACGCCGCCGGCGTAAGGCGCGGCGTTGAGCACCGCCACGCCCTTGGCGGCGCATACATTGAGCATTTCGTCGGCGTTGCGATTGACGATCGTGTAGCGGTTATGGGTGATGATCGCGTCGAAATCCCAGTCGCGGATCAGCGGGATCATCATGTCGGACAGGCCGGCGGCGAGGCCGACCGCCGTGACGAGACCTTCGTCGCGCATCCGAAACAGCTCGCCGAGCGCGCCCTCGCGCGAAGTCGACTGGGCAAAATCGCTGGCGTGCTCGGGGTCGTGCAGATGGAGCAGCGGGATGTGGTCGACGCCCAGCGCCTTCAGGCTCTGTTCGAGCGAGCGGCGCGCTTGCGAGGCGTCAAACACGTTGCTGTCGGGGTCGCGGTCGAGCTTGGTTGAAATGACGAAGCCGGGCGGAAGACCGCCGCGCTCGCGGATGACCGCGCCGATGCGCTCCTCGCTGCGGCCAAGGCCATAGATGCGCGAGGAGTCGAGGAAATTGATGGGCCCGTCGAAGATCGCGCGCACCGTGGCGAGCGCGCGGTCGACGCTGACCGAATAGCCGTAGGTGCCGGGCATGTCGCCCAGCCCCGATGTGCCGAAGCAGATCGGCGAGACTTGAAGGCCGGTGCGGCCCAGCGGAATCTTGGCGAGGGAGGGGCTGTCATTCAACTAGCATGTCAGCCTGCCTGCGCGCGCGCAAGAAAAATTTGGGCTCAGGCGACCTCGAAAAGGATCGGCATGGCGCCCTCGTAAAGCGTCTTGCGCCCAAGCGCATAGAGGTTTTCGAGCCCCGAGGTCAGGGTGAGGAAATGGTTGCCTGCAAGCTGTCCCGCCTTCGAGGCGAACCGCACGCCGCCGTAGGCGAGCAGGATTTCGGTCTCGCTGACGCCGCCGGGATAGAGGATGAACTGGCCGGGCGAAGGGAAGCTGGTCGCATTCTCGTAGTCGACCTCGAAATTGTAATCGCCGAGCGGGATCCAGACGCCTTCGCCGCTCCAGCGCACGTGGACGATCTGGCTTTTGAACGGCAGGCGCTTCAGGAACGAGGCGCAGGTCTTGGGCGCATTGCCTTCCTCGAGTTTCGCATCGAAGGTGAACGGACCGGCGGTAACTTTGATCTTCGGCATCGAGGCTTTCCCGTATTGAGCGCCGACACTCTAGCTCAGCCGCCGTCGCGTCACACCCGCATGTTGCGCGATTTGGTCGAAAATTCCTTCGCGCCCGTTCGCCGACGGACGCCCGTCATCGGCGCGTCACAACAGGAAACCTTATATTTTTGCGGCGCTGCGAACGCTTGTCAGGTTGCATCGACGGGGAGGGCGTGGGTGGGTGTCTGTTCGCCCGGAGATCCGGAGGACGTTTCCGACCTCCGCTCGCCGTCAAGGCGCGCCCGCGAATTGACAGGCGTCCGGCCGACACGCGCGGCGACACCATCATGAAAGGACACCGGACGAACTGGCTAGAGCGGATACGCGAAGCGCTCGCCTCATCGCTGCGGCTCGCTGCAGCTTCGTTTCCGGAGGCCGGCAAGGGCGGATCAAATACGATCCACGACGCCCGTAAGGAACTCAAGCGGTCGGCGTCGCTGGCGCGCGCGTTTGGACATCTGATGGGCGCCGACGCCTATGCCGCCATCGAGGCCGCCAATCTGGCGCGGCGGGCGTTCGGCCGCGCCCGCGATCTCGATGTTCTGCCGCTGGCGCTCGATCGGGTGAAATGCACGCCGGAGACTCGCGCCATCCTGACGCGTTCGATCGCGTTGCAGCGCGGCGCCGCATTGGGGGAGGACCGCCCCGAGGGCAGCGTCCTCTCGGGCAAATTGAATGCGGCCGCGGATGTCGTCGGACAGTGGAATCTGAGCGCTTTCGACGGGTCTGCAGTCGGGCTCATGCTCCGTCAGACTTACAAAACCGCCAAGCGGCGTGGCGCTTCGGCGTTCGCGAGCGGCGACGCCGACGACCTCCATCAGCTACGCGGCGGCGTCATCGACGTCGGCCATTTGCTGGAAGTCTTGCAGCCAGCCTGGCCCGCGCTCGTCGAGGCTCAATGCGATGAGCTTCGAAAGCTGCGCCAGACGCTCGGGGACTTCAATGATCTGACAATGCTCGGCGAATTCGCGCTTGCCCGTCACGAACTGGACGGGGCGCCCGCAGAGTCCTTCGTGGAAGCGGTGCAGCGACGCCGTCGCCCGCTGGAACGGACGGCGAGAGGGCAATTCGCGCGGGCGTTCGCGGAACGGCCCGGCGCATTTGCGCGACGTATGGAGGCCTATTTGGAAAGCCCGCAGCACAAGAAATAGCTCAGGCCGGGACGGGCGGAGCGCTTTCAATTCGGGCCAGTTTCTGCATCACTTGAGCGGCGGCAAACAGCGAGCGCCGTTCCTCTTCGTCGAGCGATGTGGCTATCGCCCCTTCGAGCCAACCCCTCCGGCGTCCAAGTTCCTCCAACAGGGCTTTGCGCCCTTCGCGAGTTAGGGAAACCTGTACTTCGCGCCGATCCCGATCGCTGCGTTCCCGTGCGACGTATCCTCGGCGCTCAAGGTCGGCAAGCAAACGTGTCAGAGACTGGGGCTCGAGGCGTTCCGCTTCGGCCAGCCGGTTGGAGGCCATGGGTCCCGCCCGATACAAGGCGCCGAGAATGCTGATCCCCGCCAGCGTCGCCGCCCCGGCAATGCGCTGGGCGCGCAACCGACGGCTAAGCGCCAGCACCGAACTGAGGACTGAGAGAACGTCCTCGTCTCCAACACCAACCTCTGGCGCTTCATAATCCATGTCTGCAACTTCTGTTGTATGCCATTGACTTGTTTCAGGTTAAAGCGCTATGTTACCTGGCTGTGTAACATGACAACGACATACCTTCTGCTCCCTCAACCAAGTTCAAACCAAGTTTTATGGACGAACCGGGCGCAGCTGTCTGTTTCCCAGGTTACATATGGCGAAACTAAATTGTGGCGAAGTTGTTCCGCCAACGCTCCGAGTTTCTGAACTGGGCGGGCGTTCCGAAGCGGCGCCGGCCGCCCGCGTAATCCAGAGGATGCTTGACGCTCGCCCCTGCACCGCGAATGATGGCGTTCGCTGGCAGGCGCTCTCAGAACTTCGAAAGCGTCGGTCGAAATCGTAAGTGCATGAAACCGCGGGGAGCGCGCGATGGCTGAAGCGGCGGCGCTCTGGAGCATGCTGAAAGAAAACGCGAATCCGGCGATCGCGGCGGCGCTGGAACGCGAAGTCGCCTCTGCGCCCGACAATCGGCTCACGCGCATAAATCCAATCGCGCTCGCCACCCGCCATCACTTCGACGAAGACGAGATGATCACCGCCCTCGTGCATGCGACGCGGCTCGGGTTGTTCGATCTTTCGTGGAACATGCTGTGTCCCGGCTGCGGGGGCGTGCTCGAAACCGGCGGCGCGCTCAAGACGCTCAGTCGCGAAGAATTTTTCTGCTCGATGTGCGCGGCCGACTACAAGCCGACGCTCGACGAACTGGTGGAAGCGACCTTTACGGTGAACCCGCGCATCAGGCGCATCGCGGCCCACGATCCAGACGGATTGCCGCATACCGAATACCTTCGACAAGTGTTCTGGAGCTCGGGGCTCGACCTTCCCGACGACCTCGAGAGCGAAATCGAGCACGTCGTTCTGGAATCCTTCGAATTGGGGCCGGGCGAAAAGGCCACGATGTCGCTGACGCTGCCGGCGCACTTCGCCATGGTGTTGGACCCCGTCACCCACACGACATTGTTTCTCGAAGTGAGCGGAGAAGAGACCCGCGAGCGCAGAAACGTGCTGTTCATTCTCAACGAATCCCATTCGCAAAACGGCAAAGTCGAGTTGCGGCCGGGCCCGGTGAGGATCACGATTGAGAACAAGTCCGCTCGGCGCGCGCTGCCCGGCCTCTGGGTGCATAACGAGCACCTGGATCAGCTCTTCAACCGCCGCCGACCGTTTCTGACCGCGCTGCGGCTGATGAGCAACCAGACGTTTCGCGACGTGTATCGCAATGCGACGCTCGATCCGGAACAACGCTTCAAGATCACCAACCTGACCATATTGTTCACCGACCTCAAAAGCTCGACGGCGTTGTATGACCGGGTCGGCGATCTGGCGGCGTTCGATCTGGTGCGCAGCCATTTCGTCGAGTTGCTGAAGGCGGTGTCGGCCGAGGGCGGCGCGGTCGTCAAGACGATCGGCGACGCCGTCATGGCGACGTTTCCGTCACCCGTTCGCGGCGTTCGCGCCGCCATGCGGATGCGCGAGGCGATCCGGACGATGAACCGGCAGAGCGGAGGGGAAGACCTCGAGTTGAACATCGGGCTTCACGAGGGTCCATGCCTTGCGGTGACGTTCGATGAGCGCTCGGATTTCTTCGGGCAGGCCGTCAACATCGCGTCCCGGGTCCAGCGCCTGGCCGATCCCGGCGCCGTGCTGGCGACCAAACCGATTGTCGCGGATTCTGCCGTCGCCGCCTGGATCACCGAGGGCGTCTATCAGACAAATTCGCGCTCCGTTACGCTGAGGGGCGTCAGCGACGCGTACGAAGTGTACGAGATCCACGAGCCGGCTTGAGCCCTCAGGCGTTTCGAAATAGTGACGCCGAAGCCGCTTCAGGGATAGCGCGACTTCAGCTCGGCAAGGCGCAGGGCGTTCTGGTCGATCATGCAGGCCAGTCGCGGGTCGCCGCCTTTTGACGCCATGCCCGCTTCGAACGGGGCCACGTCCTGACACTCGGTGTCGCGCCAGGCGAGCCATTGCGCTTCGGCGTCGTTCAGCGAGCGCTTCCAGCGCGACTTCTGGCCCGACAACAGGCCGGCGCGGCCGTCGATCGACTTCACCGCCGCGGCGACCACCTCAATCAGTTCCTTGTCGGATTTGTCGGAGGCGACGCGCAGGCATTCTGCGAGCTCGCGCGAGCCGAGCTTGCGGATGTCGCACGCGGTCACGGAGGGCGCGCATCCTCGGCCACGGCCGGCGCCGCCCAGGCGAGCGTTCCGAGCACCACAATACCGAACAGACTTCGCATCGTTCCCCAACCCCGAACTTGTGCAACGCACCCAAGAACGCAACTACGCCTTGCAGCACGCTCCCGCTACGTCATCACCGCAAAAACCACGCAAATACCGCCAAAGTTTCGTGGCGGTTTCACGAATTCGGCCGCTCTGTGGCCAGAAAATCACCAATCCGCGCCAGCGCGCGGCGGATATTCTCGCTCGAATTGGCGTACGACAAGCGTAGATAGCCCTCGCCGTGGACGCCGAAATCGGGACCGCCGATCGTCGCCACGCCGGCCCGCTCCAGCAACGCATTGGCGAGCGGCTTCGCCTTCCAGCCGGTCGCAGCGACGTTGGGGAACGCATAGAACGCGCCCTTCGGCGTCGCCGAGCGCACGCCTGGCAGCTGGTTCAGCCCTTCGACCACGATTTTGCGGCGCTTGTCGAACTCGGCGACCATGGCGTGCGCCGCGTCCTGCGGCCCGGTCAGCGCCGCCAAGCCCGCGTACTGGGTCGGCGCGTTGACGCACGAATAGGAATTGACCGCGAGCTTGCGCGCCGCCTCGAAGAACGCCTTCGGCCATACCGAGTAGCCAAGCCGCCAACCCGTCATCGCGTAGGTCTTCGACCAGCCGTCGAGCAGGATGAGCCTGTCGCGGATCTCGGGGTAGGCGAGCAGCGTCTGGTGGGCGAGCCCATCGTAGGTCATCTGCGCGTAGATCTCGTCGGACAGGATCGCGACCTCCGGGAAGCGCGCCAGGCCGGCGACGAGTTTGTCGATCTCGCCTTTCGGGGTCACGCCGCCGGTGGGATTGGCGGGCGAATTGAGGATGATCAGCCGCGTCTGCGGCGTGATCAGGCCCAAGGTCTCCTCGGCCGAAAAGGCGAACCCGTTTTCTTCGCGCATCGGGATCGGCACGGGCCGCGCGCCGGTGAACTCGATCATCGAGCGATAGATCGGGAAGCCGGGATCGGGGTAGAGGATGTCCGCGCCCGGCTCGCCGAACATCAGGATCGCCATGAACATCGTGACCTTGCCGCCCGGCACGATCGTCACGTAGTCCGGCGAGACCTCGACCTTGAAGCGCTTGTGGAGATCGGCGGCGACCGCTTCGCGCAGCGGCAGGATGCCGGTCGCCGGCGTATATCCGTGTTCGCCGTCGCGCAGGGCCTTGATGGCGGCCTCGACGATGTGGGGCGGCGTCTTGAAGTCGGGCTGGCCGATGCCGAGGTTGATGATGTCGCGACCCTGCCGTTGCAGCTCCGCCGCCTTGGCGAGCACGGCGAAGGCGTTTTCCTCGCCGATGCGGGAAAACGCGGAAACGATATGCGGCATGAGCGGACCTCCCGTAAGCGCCCTCTCAATGGCGCCGTACGGGCTTCGACTCAAGACAGGGAATGCGCGCGGCGCCGCATGGCCTCACGGAAGCGGCCTGGAGTAACGCCCGTCTGCGATCGGAACGCACGATGGAAATTGGAGGGATCGGAGTAGCCCGCTCGCAGCGCGACTTCCGTCAGCGGCTTGTCGGAAGTCGCGAGAAGTTCCTCAGCGCGCTTCACAGCCGCGCCGAGAACGATCTGGCGGTAGGTGACGCCCTCGCGCCGAAGAGCGCGCTGCAAGGTGCGCGGCGCCAGGCCCAGTTCGTCGGCGGTGGCGTCAAGGCCGCCGGCCGGCAGATCCTCGTGCAGCGCAAGCGCGACGAGCACTGATTCCGCTACGGCTCTGGGCAATTGTTGATTGCCATACGACGCAAGTGCGTCCATCGAAACCTCGGCGAGTCGATCGGCGAGAGGCGCCCGGTTGCCGAGCCAGGGCGCCGGAAAGGTTATTCCATAGTCGTCGGCGCGTGCGTGCACCTTGAGGCCTAGCCAACCCTCGAGCTTGCGCGCCTGCGACGAGTAAGGCTCGGCGACATGGAACTCGATTTCTCCCGCGCCAGACATCCGGCGGACCGGCTGGAACATCAGCATCAGGCTGCGCTGGGCGAGAGACTCCACCGAAGTTTCAAGCCTGCTTTTGCAACGAAGCCGCCAGCGCGCCCTGCCATCGGCGACACTCAGATCCAACGCAAGCGCATTGGTGTGCAATCGCTGGCTGGAATTGGTGCGCGCGATCACCTCGGCGAGCGTTTCCCCGCGCAGCGAATATTCCACGAACGGTCCCAACGCCTCGATGCGAAGGTCGGCGCCAACTCGCGCGCCAAATTGATCGTCGCCGCTCATTCGAGCCGCGAGATTGTAGGCGCGGTTCATAATCGGGAAAGGAACAATCAGCGAGGACGGATAGGCGTCTAGGCCAAAGCCTGATTGACGACGCAACTGCCGCACGGCTTCAGGCCCCAACTCCAATTCAACCATCGCAAACAGATTGCCGAACCCTGAGGCTCGGCTGAATAGCGGCGTTGCCATACGCGCTCCGGCGGCTCATGGGCGGCGGTTCGACCCTATCAGCAAGTGGCGCGAAATGACAATGGACGGCAATTTGCAACCGGCTATGAATGGCGCGCTGCGAGGACGCTGTTTGGAATTTCCGCTTTCCGGCAGATGAAACGGATTTCTAGACCCGGGCCGACGCCGACGGACCGCTTGCGGGCGAAGTTCGTATCTACGATCGAGCCATGGCGTACAATCAGATGACGACGCGAACAAAACGCGAGTTTGCGACGTAATTCATGCATGGAGGGGACAATGAAACAAACAATTGGATCGCTGGCGGCGGGGCTCTGCGTTGGCCTCGGACTGGCGGCACTGCCGACGCCGAGCGCGCGCGGCGCCGGACAAACCCAACATCGTCTTCATCATGGGCGACGACATCGGCTGGATGCAGCCGAGCATCTACCATGAAGGATTGATGGTCGGCGAAACGCCCAACATCGACCGCATCGGCCATGAGGGCGCGAAGTTCATGACCTATTACGCCGAGCAAAGCTGCACCGCCGGACGCAACGCGTTCTTCACCGGCATGCATCCGCTGCGCACCGGCATGATCCCCCCGCAATTGCCGGGCAGCCCGAGCTATCTACGGCCCGGAACGCCGGCGCTGGCGAAGTTCCTGCTCGATCTCGGCTATAACACCGGCGAATTCGGCAAGAACCATCTGGGCGACCACTCGGCGGCGCTGCCGACGGCGCACGGGTTCCAGGAGTTCTGGGGCTACCTTTATCATCTGGATGCGATGGAAGGGGTGAGCTTCCCCGACATCAACAAGTCTCCAACCAATCAGTCGATCGTGCCGCCCTGCAAGAACACGCCCGTGAAAGGGCTTGCCGATCCCGTCGGCGCCATCGATCCCAGGGATGGGCTCTGCATGACGCCGCCGCGGCCGGTGATCGCCTGCGCGTCGAACGACGGCACGGAGGCCAACCAATCCTGCAAGGACGAAGGGCCGCTGACGCTGGAGCGTTCGAAGACCGTGGACGAGGAAATTTCCTCGAAAGTCGTCGACTTCATCGACCGCAACGATCCCAAGAAGACCAACAAGCCGTTCTTCGTCTGGTACAATCCTGCCCGCATGCACATCACGACCGTGCTGTCGGACAAATATATGGCGATGGTTGGCGAGCCCGGAGGCAAGGACTGGGGCGTCAACGAAGCCGGCATGAAGCAAATGGACGACAACATCGGCTATGTCATCAAGAAGCTCGAGGACATCGGCCAGCTCGACAACACGATCATCGTGTTCACCACGGACAACGGCGCCGAAGTGATCACCTTCCCCGACGGCGGCAACACGCCGTTCAAGGGCGGCAAGCTGACGACCTGGGAAGGCGGCATGCGCGCCCCGCTGGTCATTCGCTGGCCGGGACACATCAAGCCCGGCACTGTGAAGAGCGATATCTTCGCGTCGCTCGACTGGTTGCCGACGTTGGTTGATATCGCCGGCGGCCCGCAGGGCGACGGCCTGAAGAAGCAGATCGAAGCCGGCAGCTATCCCGGCATCGTCAAGACGACGCTCGACGGCGTCGACCAGCGCGACTACCTCGAAGGCAAGTCCGAAAAATCGGCGCGCGACACGTTCTTCTACTACACCGGCTCGAAGCCTTCGGCGGTGCGCTACAAGAACTGGAAGATCTACTACACGATGGCTGGCGCCTGCGCGAGTTGCGGCCTGATGGGCGCGGAAACCTACCACTGGCCGCTGGTTGACAACCTCAAGCGCGACCCGTTCGAAGGCGCCGTCGGCGACGAAGCCAAGACCCTGACGGGGGAAGGCGGCGCGCTCGCCGGTCCGGTCACGTCCTATATCTACGATTGGAACATCCTGCCGATCGGCCAGCACCTCTGGCTGAAGGAGCTGGAGAGCTACCGACAGTTCCCCCCGATGCAGGACCCGGAGACCTACAACCTCGATCAGGTGATCCAGCAGATCAACGAGCAGCGCGGAATCAGCCACGCCGGTGACTGAAACCGCGTGACGCCATTTGTAGCCAGAGTCGTTGACCCCGCCGATTACTGGCGGAAGTCAACGACCGCGGCTACAGAAGTGCACGTATTTCCGCCTCTCTTGCGGTAGACATCCATCTCGCGGCAGCAGGCGCGCCGCGCAGACTGTTTTGGCTGCCATCAAGGGAGTTCATCTTATGACGCGAGTACTGTTCGTCGGTCAAAAACCGGAAACGGTCGACTTCTCGGATCCCTCGCTGCCGCCCGGATTTAATGCCGAGAAGATCGAAGCAGGCATCGCCGTCGGCGTCGCAAAGATGACCGAGAGGGGATGGCAGGCCGACCCCTTCATGATTCCTCCGGACGCCACAGCGGGCCCGATGATCGAGCAGAAACTGGCGAGCGCACATTACGATTGCGTGGTCATCGGAGCCGGCCTGCGGCTGCCGCCCAAAAGCCTGTGGTTGTTCGAGGCCGTCATCAACGCTGTCCACAAGGCCGCGCCCCATGCGGCCATCGCGTTCAATACCCGCCCGGAAGACACCGCCGACGCCGCGGCGCGTTGGTTGAAGGGCGCCTGATCGAGAGGCGGCCCCGCCGGGTCGACGGGCCGTGCTGGCGTATGAGCTAAACTACATTACAGGCGAGCCCTTTTGACTCCCTTTGCGGAATGCCGTAACACTTAAAAGTTGTATTGAGACGCCGTAGTTCTGTTCCCTTAGGGAGGACGCTATGCCTACTGCCGTTGAGCGCGGGTTTCTCGGCTTCAGCGATATTGACAGCCTTGCTGAACAGACGGCGGCGGAAGCCGCCTTCCTGGAGATGGACCATGATGTCCGGCATCTGTCCAACCCGGACCTGGGCGCGACGGCCTTCGACGCGCTGAAAGTCGAATTTGCTCCCGCGTTCCAAACGGTCGGCGACTATTTTCTCAAGCTGGGGGGCGATTTCAACTCGATTTCGTCGACCGCCCTCAAACTTGACGGGTACATTTCCAACATTTTGAGTCCTGTAGTTACGGGCGTTTCGGCGCCATCCGGCCCGCAAGCGGACTTCCTCAGTCTCGATACGGCCCTTGCCACGACGGGCGCCGATTTCGACACGCTCGGCTCGGCGTTCGAGAGCCTGCTCAACGTCGACGATGTCAGTTCGAAGAGATTCGCTGCAAGATTTGAGGCGCTCGGGGCCGACCTACTGAAGCTTCAGACCGATACGATGGCTGACAAAGCCGCCGTCAAGGCGCTGAGCGCAGACGCGCTCAATTTGGCTGGCGATGGGTCCACGCCGCTCGAAGTGGCCTACGACACGCTGAGCCTCAAGCTGCACAACATGGCGAGAAATTTCGGCGTTCTGTCGACGGATATCGGATTGCTGCTGCCCGCCGTTCAGACTGACGACGCAGCTCCCGGCAGAGCGCTGGGCGTAGGGCTTACGACGATCAATCAGGATGTTCTGAGGCTCGATGGCAACTTTGCCGGCGCGAGCGCGGCCGGCGGCCAGGTGATTTTCGGCCTGCTGGTGAACGCCGCCAGCAGCGTAGTAGCGAGGTTTCCGGCCGCCCATTGCTCAGACTGCGTCAGTTGTTGTCGTTGAGAATGGTGAGCTTGCGGCTGCCGGTCGCAAGATTGAACTCCAGATTGGCCTTCTTCGACGGGCAGCAGTGCGCGTCGTTCGGCAGCCACCGGTTGCCGTAGAGCGTCAATACGCCATCAATGAAGTAGGCGCCCGTCGCCAGAAAACTCATGTCGCCGATCGTTGCGTCGTTGATGATGCGCGCTGCGCCGCCGTGGTTGATGACCAGATATTGCCCCGACCCATTGCCTCCGTCGCATTGCCCGGTATTGACGACGACGGCGCTGTCCGTCGCGCTGATCGGCACGAATAGCGCCGACCCGACATACTGCCAATTGTCGTTATTGCTTTGGGGGCACGCGCCGAGCAGCGGCGCAAGCCCGCCGCCATGCGATTGCAGCCTGCCGCCAACGACGCCGAACGCGGATTGCACGCCGTCGGCGTGCGCGAAGCAGGATGTGGATAGGAGGATAATGAGGGAACCGAGAATTGTCAGTTTCATGTCAGACGGCCCCTGCTTGATGAGAGATGTGTCGGAGGGTATGCAGGTCAAATATAGGCGCTAGACCAAATTTTTTGCCACGGCCGGTGTTCTTGCTCCGGACATCGCGTAAATTGAGTCTCTGGCACGGTCCCTTACCGTCATAGCCGGGCTCGTCCCGGCCATCCACGCCGGCGGGCACGAGACCAATCTCATTCGTCGAACTTCGCAGCGAATGCAATCTCTTGGCTTACGTACGGCCGAATGGCGTGGATGGCCGGGACGAGCCCGGCCATGACGGCTGGATCATGATGGCGACAAGGCGAAATGACGAAAGCGCTGTGAAACGCTACCCCTCACTCCGGCACCGGCACGTCAAACCCGTTCAGCACCACCGAAACGGCGCAATAGAGCCCGACCAGATAGATCAGTTCGGCGACGCCGTTCTGCGTGAACGTCTTCACCGCCTGATCGTAGAGCAGTTTGGGGACGATCCGGCCGTCAACCAGCGCGGAGGTGAAATCGTAGGCCATCGACTCCGGCGGGCTCAGGCTCGCGGGCTTCTGGCCCGAAACGATCGTCGCTATCGTTTCGTCCGAGAGGCCCCGCGCCTCGCCGACCAGGATGTGGGCGTA
This sequence comes from uncultured Pseudomonadota bacterium, assembly GCA_963771455.1. Classification (GTDB taxonomy): domain Bacteria; phylum Pseudomonadota; class Alphaproteobacteria; order Rhizobiales; family Beijerinckiaceae; genus Roseiarcus. The sequence continues at coordinate 8,789 of CAVYTP010000010.1, read as the reverse complement.
GAGTTCGTAGCCGGAGTGAAAATGCGTGCCGGTGACCAGGATGGCGACCTCGCGCACGCTCTTCGGCAGCTTTGGATCGCCGGCCATCGCCTTGGTGTAGTTCCAGACCGCGCCGCCGAACTGCGGAAAGGTCAACCAGGGGTTCCACGGTCCGATCAGCGCGCCGCTGTCGTCGATCGCCTTGAAACCTTTGAAGCTGGTCTCGATGCCGTTCTTCATGTCGTCGTAGAGGGCGCGCTGGTCGCCCTTCAGCGTTTCCGGCGGGATTAGGGGAAGTCGCATGACAGTCTCCTGCTTGTCCTTCGCCGCCCTCAGCTCGCGTCCGCGAGCTGCTCCTCGGCGACGCGTCATCGCGTTGCCGCGCCACTCAAAACTGTCGCCCGCCCAGCCCTGCACCCAGAGCCAGGGCAGCATCAGGTCGCGCGCGAGCCAGGCGAGGGGCGAGCGCCAGCTCAGCGGCCAGCCGGCGATCCAGGCGAGGGCCGCCTCGAGCGCGTACCAGATCGACCAGCGCGGCGATCAGCGCCTCGAACGCGGTCAGAGTGCACCTCCGGCGCGCCGATCATCGCGGCGACCAGGAAGAACGACGCTCGGAGGTGACGATCTCGGGCGTGTAATAGTGCGGGAACGTCGCCCGCCGCAGCCGCGCCCAGCGCAATTGCCGCCTCCAGACCTCGCGAAATGCCGCGGACGCCGAGCGGCTGGGCGAACGGGCGGTCGACGAGATGGGCGCGCAGGCCCTGCGCGGTGGACCAGCTTGGTCGAGGCGGCGTCCTCGGCGATCTCGGCGCCCAGCGCCTCGATGCCGCCGCCGCGCTCCAGCACCTCGCGCCGCCACAGCATCGTCTTGCCCTGCGCGAAGCCGTAGCCGACGCGCTCGCCCGCATATTGCCAGCGCGCCTCGTAGGTGTTGAGGAACGCGCATTCGAGTCTCGGCGGCGAAGCCCTCCGGCGCCGAGCCGATCGGCGGCGAGCAGACGATGCCGGTGTCGTCGCGCCAGCGCGACAGCAGGCGGTGGATGTAGTCCGGCGGCATCAGCACGTTGGAATCGGCGATGACGATCCAGTCGTGCCGCGCGGCCTTCCATCCCTTGACGCAATTGTTGAGTTTGGGTTGGCGCTGACCTTGTCGTCGCCGATCAGCAGGCGGGCGGGAATGTGCGGGTTGCGCGGCGATGAAGCCGCGGACCAGCGGGACGATCGGATCGTCGCCGTCGGCGACGCAGAACAGGATCTCGTAGTCGGGATAGTCGAGCGCGAAGATCGAGGTCAGCGTATCGCGCGAGAAGGATTCGACGCCGCGCAGCGGCTGGACGATCGAGACCGGCGGCGCATCCGGCTTGCGGCGGCGCCGGCGGCTTGCTGGCCGGCAGCGGGAAACGGCGAGCAGCCGCGCTGAGCGCTGAATCGAAAGTCCCGAGGTCGCAAGGCCGGCCGCGCAAGGCGGGATAGGGTCATCGCAATCGCCCTCTGCCACCCCGTTGGAATTCGCGCCGGTCGCGCCATATTGCGGCGCCGCCAGCGACGCTTCTATGAAGGCCGCCATGGCCCGATGTCCAACTCGCCGACATAGTCCGCTTCGCGCCCTCGCCGACCGGGCCGCATCCATATCGGCAACGCAAGAACCGCGCTACTCAACTGGCTGTTCGCGCTTACGCCATCGGCGGACAGTTCATCCTGCGCTTCGACGACACCGACCGCGAGCGTTCGCGCGAGGAATATCGCCGACGCGATCGCGGCCGATCTCGCCTGGCTCGGCGTGACGCCCGACCTCGTCGCGCCGCCAGTCCGAGCGCGTCGCGCTCTACGACGCCGCGGCGGAAAGGCTGCGCGCCGCCGGGCCGGCTCTATCCCTGCTACGAGACGGCCGAGGAACTCGACCGCCGCCGCAAGCGCCAGCAGGCGCTCGGCCGCCCGCCGATCTACGACCGCGCCGCGCTGAAGCTGACGGCGGACGAGCGCGCCGCGCTGGAGGCGCAGGGCCGCCGGCCGCACTGGCGCTTCCGGCTCGAGGAGCGAACCGTGCGCTGGACCGACCTGGTGCGCGGCGAAAGCCACATCGACTGCGCTTCGCTGTCCGATCCCGTGCTGGTGCGCGAGGACGGCAGCTATCTCTACACGCTGCCCTCGGTCGTCGACGACATCGACCTCGGCGTCACCCATGTGATCCGCGGCGAGGATCACGTCACCAACACGGCCGTGCAGATCCAGATTTTCGAGGCGCTCGGCGGCCCGACGCCGGCGTTCGGCCACCACAACCTGCTCACCGACGCGAGCGGCGAGGGCCTGTCCAAGCGCACCGGCGCGCTGTCGATCTGCGAGCCTGCGCGAAGCGGGGCTCGAGGCGCTGCGCGGTCGCCGCGCTCGCCGTGCTGGTCGGCTCGGCCGAGGCGGTGCGGCCGATCGCCTCGCTCGACGGACTCGCCGCTAGCTTCGATCTCAGCCGCTTTCGCACGCCGCCGGCGCGCTTCGACGCGGCCGAGCTTGCGGCGCTGTCCGCGCGCACCCTGCACGAGACGCCTTTCGCGCAAGTCGCGGATCGGCTCGCGGCGCTCGGGATCGCGGGCGACAAGGCGGAAGCCGTTCTGGCTCGCCGTGCGCGGCAATCTCGCCATGCTCGCGGACGCCGAGGACTGGTGGCGATGTCGTCCACGGCCCGGTCGAGCCGCTCGTCGAGGACGGCGAGTTCCTGGACGCGCGGCGGCCGAACTGCCGCCGACGAGCCGTGGGATCAGGCCGTCTGGAGCCGCCTGGACCGCGGCAGTCAAGCGCGCGACGGGCCGCAAGGGCCGCGAGCTGTTCCATCCGCTGCGGCTCGCGCTGACCGGCGCGCGAATCAGGGGCCGGAGCTCGCCGCGCTGCTGCCGCTGATCGGCAGGCTCAAAGCGCTGGATCGATTATCCGGACGCGCCGCTTGACGCCGTCGGGGCCGGCCTCCTCGACCGTCTGGCCCTGATCCTTGGCGACCGGCTGCGCCGGACACGTCGACGCCGCCGGCGATGCCGGTCGTCTCGTGGCTGATGGTCGCGGCCTGCGGCGCTCAGCGTCGGTGTCGACGCCATTGATGTCGGTGCCGCCGGCCGCGGCGGGCGCGACCGTCGGGGTTGGCGTCGGCGCTGGCGTCGCCTTGGCGTTCTTGGCCGTTCTTCGCTTTCGGATCGGTCTTGGCGGCGGTCGTCGGATCCGCCTTCGGCGCGCGAAAGCTCGAGCGATTTCTGCGGCGTGACGATGATGTCGCCCTTGTTCTCCGGGCCGAGCCGCGCCTCGGCGCCGGCGAGCGCTTCCGCCCAGCTCTGGCCGCGCCGGCGGCAGGTGCAGGTGGAATCGTAGCTCGAGCGGAATTTCAGCGCGTTGGGGCTGTCCATGTAGCGCTGCCCGGTCGGCGATACCGCCTGTTCGATTTCGCCGCCCGGCCGGATAGGTGAAGACCGAAACGTCGGCGTTGCGGGCACAGCGCGTGGCACATCGCGTCGAGGTCGTCGAGCCGGCCGCCGCTCGCCGAATAGGAGACCGGGAAGAAGCTGCCGTCGCAGGCTTCTGACGCAGACCGCGAGCGAGCCCGCGCGCGCCTCCGCCGGGGGATTGGCGAGCTGGCCGTCCGGCGTCAGCGGCTCGACCGTCACGTCCTGCGTGTACGTGGCGCTGGCGCCGCCGATTGTCGTGGTTGCCGAACAGGGCGTCGAACAGGCCGCCGCCGCCGTTGCGCTGCGCGGGCTGGGTCACGCATTGCTGATTGTAGCGCGCGACGAGTTCGTGCGCGCCCGCCGCCGGAGCGCGCGCGCAGGTCGCAGAGATTGGCGCGCATGCGATCGAGCTGGCGCATTGATCTGCGCGCATTGGGCCGGCGGCTCGGAGCCGAAGAACAGGAATTTGCGGTTTTCGCAGCCGATCGAGCGCGCATAGGCCGACATGCGCTCGATTTCCGCCGCCTGCCGCTCGGCCGCAGCCGCATATTGGCCGCCGCCGCCGAACCGGCATCCGGCGATCTGCTGGCGCAGCCGGTCGCAATCGGCGCTCTGCGACAGCGCGGGGCCGGAAAAGACCAGCGCCGCGGCGAGGCCGACGACGAGCGCGAGCGCCGAGAGCCAGACAGCGCCGCGATGCGTCCGGCGCGCGCTTTGACAAAACTGTTCTTCATGCCCGGTCGATGATCCTCTGAGACTGCGCCCCTCGCCGGGGCGTGGTTCGCTTATCGCCGCCGAGGTGCCGGCGCAAGGCGGCGGCATCAAGGCGAGGCTGGAGCGAGCGACGCCGGTCGGGCATAGTCGGCCGATGTCCGCATGTCGATTCCGACGAGCGCCCGCCGTATCCAACGCGACCGAGATTTCCGTCTCCGAGCTGTCCAACGCGCTCGAAGCGCACGCTCGAAGACCGGTTCGGCTTTGTCAGGGTGCGCGGCGAAATCTCCGGCTATCGCGGGCCCGCATCCTTCGGGACACGTCTATTTCTCGCTGAAGGACGCCAACGCGCAGCTCGACGCGGTGATCTGGCGCAGCATCTTCCAGCGCATGCGCGTCAAGCCGCAGGAGGGGCTGGAAGTCGTCGCGACCGGCAAGATCACCACCTTTCCCGGGCAAGTCGTCCTACCAGATCATCGTCGAGCAGATCGAGCCGGCGGGCGTCGGCGCGCTGATGGCGCTGCTGGAGGCGCGCCGCAAGGCGCTCGAGGCCGAGGGCCTGTTCGCGCGCGAGCGCAAGCGGCCGCTGCCCTATCCTGCCGCGCGTCGATCGGCGTCGTCACCTCGCCGACCGGCGCCGTCATTCGCGACATCCTGCACCGGCTCGCCGAGCGCTTTCCGCTCGCATGTGCTGGTCTGGCCGGTGCGCGTGCAGGGCGAGACGGCGGCGGCGGAAGTCGCCGCCGCGATCGACGGCTTCAACGCGCTGTCCGCCGACGGCGCCGATCCCGCGGCCGGACGTGCTGATCGTCGCGCGCGGCGGCGGCTCGCTGGAAGACCTCTGGAGCTTCAACGAGGAGATCGTCGTGCGCGCCGCGGCGGCGAGCGCGATCCCGCTGATCTCCGCCGTCGGCCACGAGACCGACTGGACGCTGATCGACCACGCCGCCGATCTGCGCGCGCCGACGCCGACCGCGGCGGCGGAACTGGTCGCGCCGGTGCGCGCCGAACTGCTGGCCCGAATCGCCGGTCTCGAGGCGCGCGGCAAGGGCGCGATCCTGCGCCTGAGCCAGCGCCGCCGCACCGATCTGCGCGCGCTGGCGCGCGCCCTGCCGAGCGGCGAGGCGCTGATTGCGGCGGCGCGGCAGCGGCTCGATCTCGCCGCCAGCGCGATGCGCGCCGTCGAGCCGCGCCGGCTTCGACGCCCGCCGCCTGAGGCTGGAGCGCGCCTCGCGCCGGCTGCACGGCGCAATCGCCCGACCGCGCGCGCGGCGGCGGCGGGCGAGCGGGCGCGCGCGCTGGGCGACCGGCTTATGCGCGCGACGCGCGAAAGCCTTCGGCGGCTCGCCGAGACGGTCGGCGCGCCTCGGCGAAGCGCGAGCCGCGCGAAGTCGCGCGCAATGGCGCGCGCCGCGCGCGAGGCGTTCGCCGCGCTCGCCCGGCGTCTGCGACGCGCTGGCGCGCGGCAGCGCGCAGCTCGCAGGCGAACTGCTGGAGCGGCTCGACGCCGCCGGCGCAGCGGCTCGACGCGCGCTTTCGCGCGCGGCCTTGCGGCGCGCGCGCGAGCGGCTTGGCGCGCGCGTAAAACTGCTGGAGGCGGTCGGCTATCGCAACGTGCTCGGCGCGCGGCTTCGCGCTGGTGCGCGACGGCGACGGGCAGCCAATTCGCCGCGCGGCGGAAGCGCCGAAATCCGGCGCCCTGCAGATCGAATTCGCCGACGCCACGATCCGCGCCGAGATCGGCGTCGCAGCGGCCGGCTGCGCGCCGCAAGTCATCGAAAAGCGCGGAGGAAGACGGGCAGGGCAGTCTGATCTGACGACGCCGTTTTGTAGCCGCGGTCGCTGACCTTCGGCCGGCGCGGGCTGTCCAGCGTTCCACGCTCTTCAGCCAGCCTTCGCCAAGTCGCATCCGCGCGCGGTCAGCGACCGCGCCTACGGTGTGCGCGGGCCTGACGGAAAGCTCCGAATCTTGTAACTAGCCGAGGTCGCTGACCTCGGCCGGCGCGTGAGCGCCTCATCTCTCCAGTCTTCGCCAAGCGGAACCTGCGCGGTCAGCGACCGCGCCTACAGCACGAGCGCGATTAAGCCTCGCTTAACGCAACACGTCTAGGTTGAACCTGCGACATGGCGCACGCTGCTTCGCGCAGCCGCGCCGGCATGAAGCCGACTGTCCGCGCTGGTTCCAAGCCGGCATGAAGCGCTCCGGGCGCCCATCTACCTATTCCTCAAACAGCGGACGTAGCCGCGCGAATGCGGCCTCGCCGGACGATCAGGGCGATATCACCATGCGTTTCGACGATCTCAGGCTTCGAACCAAAACCGTTATCCCGGTTTGCCTGATGGGGCTGATGGTGATCGGCATGGTTGGTCTCGGCGCGTCGAGGATGACGACGCTCTCGTCCACCGCCGCGGACATCATCGGCAAGCGCGATCGCTCTTCGATCGATCTCGCTCGCTCGACTCGGTTGATGACGTCATCTGCCCTATTCGTTGTTCGGCGCGATCGTTTACGACAACGATGCGCCGGGCGGCAAGGCCGCCGCCAAGGACTTCGCCGGGATTGGCGCGGACGTCTCGACGATCCTCGATGAGGCCGGCTCGCTGTTGCCCGAAAAGGCCGGAGAGATCGGGAAGTTCAAATCGCGCTTCCTGGCGCTGCTGGCGCAGGCCAAACCCGCTTATGAGATCGCCGAAGCGGCGCCGGGCGTTGATCACGGCCGCGATCTGACTCCCGAACAGCTGGATGCGATGGCCAAGGCCACAAAACTGGCTCAAGACGTTGACATCCAGTCCCGCGCCCTCGTTACAGACCTCAAAGCTTTCAACGACGGATTGCTCAAGGAAAACGCCGAGGCGGCGACCCGAACTCGCGCGCCGACTCCGATCAGGCCGTGATCGAACTGATCGTCATCGGCGGCCTCGCGTTCCTGATCGCCGGCGGTTTCGCGCTCTGGATGGCGAGCGCCAAGATTGCGCGTCCGCTGGGAGCGCTGTCTGCGCGCATGAAGGCGCTCGCCGCCGGCGACGTCTCGGTCGTCGTCGAGGGGCTCGAGCGACGCGACGAAGTCGGCGAGATGGCCAAGGCGGTACGAGGTGTTCAAACAGAACGCGATCGACCGGGCGCGCGTCGAAGCCTCGGCGGCGGCAAGCCGCGCCGCGGCGGACTCCGAGCGCGAACGTTCGACGCAGGAGCGGACGCGCACCTCGGAGATGCTCGGGTCTGCGATGCAGACGCTCGGCGACGGCCTGCGCAAGCTCGCCGCCGGCGATCTGACCACCAGGCTCGAGCAGGGGTTTCGCCGGCGACCTCGCTGCCGCATCCGCGACGATTTCAACGCTCGCCGCCGAAAAACTCGCCGAAACGCTGCGCGCGGTCGTCGACCTCCACCAACGCGATCCGCTCCGGCACGCAGGAAATCTCTTCGGCGCTCGGACGATCTCTCGCACCGCACCGAGCAGCAGGCGGCGAGCCTGGAGGAAACCGCGGCGGCGCTCGAAGAAATCACCCAAACGCGTGAAAAAGTCCGCGGAAGGCGCGAAACACGCCGCCGACGTCGTCGCGAATGCCGACGAGGACGCCAAGAAGGGCGCCGTCGTCGTCAAACAGGCGGTCGAGGCGATGGACGCGATCGCCGAATCCTCGGAGCAGATCGGCCAGATCATCGGCGTGATCGACGAGATCGCGTTCCAGACCAATCTGCTCGCCCTCAACGCCGGCGTCGAGGCGGCGCGCGCCGGCGACGCGGGCAGCGGCTTTGCGGTGGTCGCCTCGGAAGTGCGCGCGCTCGCGCAGCGCTCGGCCGATGCGGCCAAGGAGATCAAGGGCCTCATTTCGACCTCGACCACGCAGGTCGAAATCGGGCGTCGAGCTGGTCGCCGAAACCGGCAAGGCGCTGGAGCGCATCATCGCCCAGGTCACCGAGATCAACAGCGTCGTCGCCGACATCGCCGCCGGCGCGCAGGAGCAGGCGACCGGCCTGCTGCAGGTCAACACCGCGATCAACCAGATGGATCAGTCGACGCAGCAGAACGCCACCATGGTCGAGGAATCGACGGCGGCGAGCCATTCGCTCTCGCAGGAGACCTCGCAACTCGCCAAGTCTGGTCGAGCAGTTCCGGGTCGGCGACGACGCCCAGGCGAACTTGCGGCCGCGAACTCGAAAAGGCCGCGCCGCACGCATTCGCCAAGGCCGCCGCCGCCCCCGCCGCGGCGCCAAATCCGCGCCGCCCTCGACGCGTCCTGAACCAAAGGTCGTGCCAGGCGGCGGCGGCCTCGCGCCAAGCGGGCCAAGGCGGCGGCCGGCGGCTCGCGCGGATGGCTGGAGCGAGTTCTAGGCGCACGGTCACAGCATTCGAGCGAGCGCTACGAACAGAGCAGAGGGCGAGCGATGTTTCTCAAGGACGAACGCGGCGGCACAAGACCGTGCGCGAAATGATCACCTTTCTGGTCGGCGGCCAGGAATTCGGCATCGACGTGATGTCGGTGAGCGAGATCAGGGTCTGGACGCCGGCGACGCCGATCGCCCACGCGCCGAGCTATGTGGTCGGCATGATCAACCTGCGCGGCGTGGTGCTGCCGATCGTCGACTTCGCGGCGCGGCTCGGCTTTCCGCCGACCGATCCGACTTCGCGCCACGCGATCCTGGTCGCCGAGACCGGCAAGCAGGACGT
>CAVYTP010000009.1:0-107007 GCA_963771455.1 uncultured Pseudomonadota bacterium | reverse complement strand
ATTGAGGTGTGCGCCTTCTCCCGCAAGGGGAGAAGGGAAGTTCAGCTCACCGACTCCGCGCTGTAGCGGGCCAGCAGGCCGTTCTTGATCACGTGCGCGTAGACGCGCGCGAAGAACCAGGCGGCGAGCACGAGATAGACCAGGCTGAGCCCGATGCCTGCCAGCATGGCGCCAGCCGCGGGCGTTTGACCGAGCACCACCGCGCGCATGCCCTCGAACACGTAGCTCGGCGGCAGCACCCGGGCGATCATCTGCATCGCCGGCGGCAGCGAAGAGACCGGATAGAAGACGCCGGCGAACGGCGCCAGCACCATCGGGATCGGCCAGACGAGCCATTCGGCGGCAGGGCCGAGCCGCAGCACCAGCGCGGCGGCGGCGACGCCGAGCGCGATGCCGGTCACAAACAAGGTCACCAGAAACGGCGCTAGCGGCAGGCCGAAATCGATCAGCGACAACCCGAAGAACACGCGCGAGAACACCAGCATCGCGACCATGCTGATCGCGCTGGTGGCGATCGCGCACAGGATGAGGCCGGTCAGATATTCGCTGATCGACAGCGGCGTCGCGAACAGGTTCAGGAAATTTCGCGACCAGACATCCTCGAAGAACGCCATCGTCACGCCCTGCATGACGCGGGTCAGGAAATCCCATAGCAGCACGGCGCCCAGCAGCGCCGGCGTGAAATCGAACGTCGCCTTGGCGACCGTGTCGAGATAGCGCGTCAGCAATCCCCACATCAGGATGTCGACGACGACCCAGATCAGCATCGGCGCGAGCCGCGCGGGACTGCCGCGATACAGGTAGAAGATGCGCAGCGCGATCGCCAGCACGCGGTTGAGGTTCATGCCGCGTTCCCGGCGTGCAGATGTTCCTTGGCGACCGAAACGAACAGGTCCTCCAGCGTCGCCGAGCCGTTCTGCCCGGGCAATGTCTTGGGGTCGCCTTCGAGCACGATCCGGCCGCGCGACAGGAACAGCACGCGGTCGCACACGGCCTCGACCTCCTGCATGTTGTGGCTCGTCCACAGCACGCCGCAGTGACCGTTGTCGACGAGACCGGAGATCATGGCGCGGATGTCGCGCGCGCCGGACGGGTCGACCGACGCCGTCGGCTCGTCGAGCAGCAGCAGGCGAGGCCGGTTCAGCATCGCCTTGGCGAGCGTCAGCCGCGTCGACTCGCCGGACGAAAGCACGCCGGCCTTGGCTTTGCGCAGATGGCGCAGGTCGAACTCCTCGAGCAGCGTCTCGATGCGCGCCGTGAGCTTCGCGACGCTGTAGATCATGCCGAACACGCGCAAATTCTGCTCGACGGTGAGGTTTCCGGGCAGGGGGCAGTTGACGGCGGCGAAATTGGCCCGCGCGAGGGCCCTCCCACGGTCGCCGATCAGGTCGACGCCCTCGATCTCGATCCGGCCCGCGCTCGGCTGCAGCACGCCGAGCACCATGTTGATCGTCGTGGTCTTGCCGGCGCCGTTGGGACCGAGCAGGCCGACGATCTCGCCGGGCGCGACCGAAAAGCTCACCCCAGCGACGGCCTGCAGCGCGCCGAACGATTTCGCGAGGTTTTCGACGAGCAGAATCGGGGTCGCGGCCATATCGAGGCTTTAGCGCGTTTCCCGAACCCGCGCATCGCCGCCCCAGCTTCAGGCGGCGGAGGCGACGCCCGACAGCTTCGGCTTCGCGGGCCGGATCAACCACAACGTCAGGCCGACCAGCGCAAGCGGAAGCACGAAGCCGACGCTTCCGAACGCGGCGATCGCGTTGACGGACGCCCACAGCAGCGACAGCCAGTGCTCGCCGAGCGCGAGCAGCTTCGACTGGCTGTGGCGGCGCAGCACCATGCCGCGGCGGGCGGGCTGCTGGGTCCACAGCATCAGCAAGCGCGCCGGAGACGCTGGCGCCCACCGCGCAAAGCGCCGCGCAGAGCGCCCCCCACGGCGAGACGAGCGCCAGCGCGATCAGAACCGGAGCCAGCGTCATCGCGACCGGCTGCAGGATCGCCGACAGTTTGGCGCGCTCGATCTCGCCGCGCGTCGCGGGCGCGGCGCGCAAGGTGTCGGGCGCGTCCTCGGCCGAGAGGGCGAGCCAGGCGAGCGAGCCCGCGAACTGGCCGGCGATGACGACGATCATCGGACCGAATGCGACGCCGGGCTGGCCGATCGCGCCGCCATGCCGCCACAGCACGATGCCGACCGGCGCCGTGTAGAGCGCCTGCATCACCATCTGCGACAGCAGCCACGGGTCGCGCCACAGCAGCCGGTGCTCCTTGACCCGCAACGCCGAGCGCAGGTTCGACGGGAAGCGCGCGCGAACGCCCTCGCGGCCGCCGGCGACGATGCCCCCGCCGAGGCGAGGGCGGCGGCGACGAATGCGTCGCTCTTCAGCAGGACGACGACCGCCGCGATCGCCAGCGCCGCGCCGAGCCAGGCGACGATCGCGCCGACATTGCCCGAGCGCAGCGCGTTCGGGGATTTCGAGCAACCGGCCAAGCATGTCGCCAGCGCCGGCGTCGGCCGAGAACGCGGCGTAGACAACGTCGCGCCAGTCATCCGGCAAGACGGCGAGGATTTGCGCGACGAGCACCGGCGAAGCGGCGACCAGCGTCGCCACGATCTGCGAGACCAGCCGGGCGCGACGCGCGCCGAACCACGCGAACAACCTGAGCGCGACCCAAAAGCCTAGCGCGGCGCCGATCAGCCCGGTCCGCGGCGAGCACGGGATAGACTGCGAGCCAGTGCGGGCGGCCGAGCAGGGCGCTGACGTCGACGAACGGCAGCAGCAGGATCGCGACGGCCGCGATCGACTTCGAACGCCTGCCCCAGAATGCGCGCCGCGACCAGCTGGCGCGGCGGCAGCGGCGATCTCAGCAGCAGGTCGAGATCGCCGCGCTGATAGAGCCAGCGCGTCACCGTCGTCATGGTCGCGGCAAGGCTCCACGGCAGCAGCAGCAAGGTCGCCATCGCGCGCCGCGATCTGCGCCTGATGCGCGCCCGCCGGCGTCGGATTCGTCGGGCGCGAAATGCACGACCACGTAGCCGGCGATCGCGTGCAGCAGCGCGACGATCGCGATGAGGATGAAGACTTTCGTGCGGGCCGGTCGCTCGCCCAGCATGTCGGAGAGCGAGCGCAGGGCGATCTTGGCGTCGAGCCGGACGATGCGGATCACGCGGCGCGCTCGTCGTTCGAGGTCAGGGTGAGGAACACGTCTTCGAGCGTGGCGTCCGAGGCGCCGTTCTCGCCGCGCAATTGCTCCAGGGTGCCTTCCGCGATCAGCCGGCCGCCGGACAGGATGCCGATCCGGTTGGCGATCCGCTCGGCGACTTCGAGGATGTGGGTGGTCAGGATGACGGTCGCGCCTGCGGCGACGCGCTCGGCGAGCAGATCCTTGACCTGGCGCGCCGAGCCCGCGTCGAGCCCGGTCAGCGGTTCGTCGAGCATCAGGAGTTTGGGTTCGTGGATCAGCGCGCCGGCCAGCGCGACCTTCTGCTTCATGCCGCGCGAAAAACCTTCGCAGCGCTCGCGCCGATGCCGCCACAGGCCGAGCGTCGTCAGCAACTGTTCCGCGCGCCCCTCTGCGAGCTTGGGGTCGACGCTCCACAGGCCGGCGACGAATTCCAGGTATTCGAGCGGGTCGAGCTTGTCGTAGAGCATCGGCTCGTCGGGCAGCCAGGCGACGATCCGCTTGGCCTCGACCGCCTGCCGGCGCGCATCGACGCCGTAGATCCGGATCTCGCCGGAGTCCGCGGGCAGCAGGCCGGCGACCATCCGCAAGCGTCGTGGTCTTGCCGGCGCCGTTCGGACCCAGCAGGGCGTAGAACTCGCCGGCATTGACGGTGAGATCGAGCCGGTCGACCACCTTGCGGCCGAAGCTCTTGCACAAGGCGCGGATTTCGAGGGCGGGGGAGGACATGGGGGCCTTCGGCTCGGAGACGGCGACGAGCCTAGCGGCAAACCCTTGAATTCGGAATTAAGGGAGAGGAACTGCGGCCGCCTGCCATTTCAGCCCCAGCGTCGATGCGCCCACATCCACTGCTCGGGGCGCTGGCGAACGAAGGTTTCGAACGCCGATTGCACCCCTTGGGTGGTCGCAAGCACGTCGGCGTCGCGGTCTGCGGTGCGCGGGACCTGGACTTTCGCAATATGCATCTCAAATCGCGCCCGGCCGGTGCGAATGACGCAAGTCGCATAGATCGGCAGCCCGAGCGTGCGCGCGATGAGCGCCGGGAAGGGCGTCGCCATGGCGGTCTGGCCGAAAAAGGTGATCGGCACGCCGTTGCGTTCGCGCAGGTCAGCGACGAAAGCGGGACAGGCGCCGCTCCGGGGCAGCTTCAACAGCGCCCTGCGCTGTCGATGCAGATTTCGCGAACAGGCCGCCGGCGTACATGATCTTGCGCTTTTCGAGCAGCCAGCGGTCGACAAGCGGATTGGTGAGCGCCTGATAAGTGCCGGCGATCGGCACGCCAAAGCGCATGCCGGCCTGAGAGGCGATCTCCCAGTTGCCCATGTGGGGAACGCAGACCACGAACGGCGCCGTGCTGGCGACCTCAGCGAAGGTTTCGAGCGGCGTCAGGTCGATCCGCTGCTCGGCGAGGATCTGCGGCAGGTGGAAAAATTCCCCGAACGTGCGGCCGAGATGCTTCCACATCTCCCTGGCGATGCGTTCGCGCTCGTCGAGAGGCATGTCCGGGAAGGCGTGGGCGAGGTTGTCGAGCGCGCGCCTGTGGCGCGGCAGCAGCGGCGCGATCAGGCCCCACCACCAGCCCGAGAACTCAGCCGAGACTTCCATCGGCAATGCGGTGAAGACGGCGGCGACGAACCGGAACGCAACGTATTCGATCCTCTCGCGCAATTGCGTGAGCCAGGCAGGCAATCCAGCTTTCCTTCAATGGTTTCGGGCGCGGGGAAATGGGCGAGGGCGCCCGGGCTGTCAAGTATGGGGGAAATTAATCCACGCCGAGCGACTTCAGCTTCCGGTGCAGCGCCGACCGCTCCATGCCGATGAATTCCGCCGTGCGGGAAATATTGCCGCCGAACCGGTTGATCTGCGCGATCAGGTATTCGCGCTCGAACACCTCGCGCGCCTCGCGGAGCGGCAGGCTCATCAGCTTCTCGCCGCCGACGCCCGAGGGCACCGGCGGGGCGAGAGCGCCGATTTCGGCCGGCAGCATCGCGGCGTTGATCTCGCTCTCCTCCGCGCCGGAGGCGAGGATCATCAGCCGCTCGATGTTGTTGCGCAATTGCCGGATGTTGCCCGGCCAGTCGTGCGCCTGCAGCACCGCCATCGCGTCGGCGGCGATCGGGCGCGGCGGCACGCCCATGCCAGCGGCGATCTGCTCCATGAAATGGGTCGTCAATTCGGGGATGTCGTCGCGCCGTTCGGCGAGCGAGGGCGAGCGGATCGGCACGACCGAGAGACGGTGAAACAGATCCTCGCGGAACAGCCCGTCGGTGATCGCCTGCGCGAGGTCGCGGCTCGTCGAGGAAATCACGCGGACGTCGACGTGGACGGGCGACGCGCCGCCGACGCGCCGAAAACTCTGCTCGACCAGCACGCGCAGGATTTTTGCCTGGGTCTCGAGCGGCATGTCGGCGACTTCGTCGAGGTAGAGCGTGCCGCCGTGCGCCTCCTCCATCGCGCCGACGCGACGGGTGCGTCCGCCGCCGGCCTCGACGCCGAACAATTCGCTTTCCATGTTGTCGGGCGTGATGGTCGGCGCGTTGACGACTACGAACGGCCCTTCGGCGCGCGCCGACGTCGTGTGAATCAGTCGCGCCGCGAGCTCCTTGCCCGAGCCCGGACGGGCCGGAAATCAACACCCGCGAATTGGCGGGACCGACGCGCTCGATCACCCGGCTCAGGCTCACCACCGCCGACGACGAGCCGACGATCCGATTCGAGGCGCCGGAACGGGCGCGCAGTTCCGAAACTTCGCGGCGCAGGCGCCAGGTTTCGAGCGCGCGCTCGACCACCAGGATCAGACGGTCGGCCTTGAACGGCTTTTCGATGAAGTCATAGGCGCCGAGCTTGATCGCGGTCACCGCCGTCTCGATGTTGCCGTGGCCGGATATCATCACGACCGGCACGCTGGCGTGCTGCTGTTTGATCACCTCCAGCAGCTTCAGGCCGTCGAGCCGCGAGCCCTGCATCCAGATGTCGAGCAGCGCGAGCTGCGGCCGGCGCGACTCGATGGCGGCGATCGCTTCGTCGGAGTTGCGCGCGAGCCGCGTCGTGTGGCCCTCGTCCTCGAGGATGCCGGAGACGAGTTCGCGAATGTCGTCTTCGTCGTCGACGATCAGGATATCTGAAGCCATGCTTAACTCGCGGCGGAGGTTTCGGCGGGCGCGACGGTGCGAGCCGCGACCCTGAGCGGGAAGGTCATGAGGACTTCGGCGCCGTATCCGCCGTCGGCGCGCTGCAGGCCGTCGAGCAATTCGACGCCGCCGCCATGGTCCTCGAATATCTTGATGACGATCGGCAGGCCGAGGCCGGTGCCTTCGGCGCGGGTCGTGACATAGGGCTCGAGCAGCTTCAGGCGATCCTCTTTCGGAAAGCCCTTGCCGTTGTCGCTGACCGCGATCCGCGCCAGATGCCTCGCTGTCGACGCTCAGGCTCAGTCTTACGCGGCCGGGTTCGCCGGAGTTCGCCCTGGCGTCGATGCCTTCGCCGGCATTCTTCAGCACGTTGGTCAGCGCCTGCGAAATGAGCCGGCGGTCGAATTCCGCCCAGACCGGCTCGTTCGGCAGCTCATCCTCGAAGGTGATGTCGGCGCGTCCGACTCGGGCCAGGAACAGCGCCTGGCGCGCGCAATCGGAGAGGTCGTCGCGCGCCATGCGCGCCTTGGGCATGCGCGCAAAGTTCGAGAACTCGTCGACCATCCGCTTGATGTCGTCGACCTGCCGGATGATCGTGTCCGTGCACTGGTCGAATATTTCCTTGCCCTCGACGATGTTGCGGCCATAGCGGCGTTTCAGGCGCTCGGCGGAGAGCTGGATCGGGGTCAGCGGGTTCTTGATCTCGTGGGCGATGCGGCGCGCGACATCGGCCCATGCGGCGCTGCGCTGCGCCGACGACGAGGTCGCTGATGTCGTCGAGCGTGATGACCATGCCCTGGTCGGGCTTGCTCGGATCGCCGGTCACGCGGACGTTGATCAGCCTCTCCCGGCCATTTACGCGCAAGGTCGCCTGGCCCTGGTGTCAGCTTCGAGCGGCCGGAGCGCGCCTCGGCGAGGATCTCGCCGAGCGCGATCTGCGACCTCCGCGATCCGCTTGCCGCGCAGGGCGCCGGGCGCCGCGCTCAGCAATCGTTCCGCGGCGGCGTTGCAGACGCCGACCACGCCTTCGCTGTCGACGCCGATGACGCCCGCCGGCACGCCCGAGAGCGCGGCCTCGATGAAGGCGCGGCGCTCTTCGAGCAGATCGTTGGCGGCGGTCAGCGAGCGATGCTGCTGGCGCAGTTCCGCGGTCATCTTGTTGAAGGTCTCGCCGAGATGGGCGAGGTCGCCTTCCGACTTCTGGGTCGGCACCTGCACATAGAGGTTGCCTGCTCGCCACTTCGTCAGTGGCGCGGATCAGGCGGCGGATCGGGCCAACGAGCTGATTGGCGAACGTCAGCCCCATCCAGACGGCCGAAATCAGCAGCGTCAGCGCAAGCATCAGGAACACCATGCCGAAGCCGAGTTCGATGTTGCGGCGGTGGGTCAGGAATATGTTGAACGTGTCCGAGAAGGCGCGGGCGTCGGAAGCGAAGTGCTCGTCGATCTGGTCGAGCGCCCGTCCCGCGTACAAATAACTGTGTTCGAGGCCGTCGATCGGCCTGAGCGCGATGAAAGCGCCGCCGGCATTGAGCAGCGCGCAAAATGGCTGCCGGACATCCGAATCGGCAAAGTCGGAGGCCTGGGGATGCGCGATCAGACGCGTGTCCGATCCGGTCGACGTCGCGGTGATCTTTCCGTCGGGCGTCACGATCGCCGCGACGTTGAACCCGAGCGCCTGGGCGCGCTGATCGAGATAGGACTGAAACAACGCGGGATCGGATTTCAACAGCGCCGCGCTGCGAGACAGGTCGCCCGCCGTGAGGTCCGCATCCCGCAGCAGCGATTGGCATTGAGACTCGCGATAGGCATGCGAGGTGCGGCTCGCCTCGTTCACGAAGTCGCCAAGACCGCGCATGAACGCCGGATTGATCGCCCATTCGACTGAAACCGTCGCCACGACCGCGGTCACCAGCGCCGGCGTCGCCGCCACCAGCGAAAACAACGCGATCAGTCGGGTATGGAGGCGCGCCCCGGCTCGGGATGCGCGCCTGGCGGCGCGCAGGCTGGCGAGTTCGACGATGATCAGCGAGAGCACGATCGCCACGACGATCACGTCGCCGAGCAGCAGCGTGAGCACCACCCCGGTCGTTGGAATGAGCGGGGTGAAGCCGGCGAAGATGACAAACGTCGCCAGCGCCAGCAGGATCCCGGCCCCAACCGCGACCGGGCCAAAACGGCGATACATCACGCTGTCCCGCCGGGGCTCGGAATAAGCTTGAGCGCGCGCCTTCAGTTCTGATCCGGCGCCTTCCGTTGTCGTCATCATCCTGCCTGGAGCCAACCTCCGTCACGGAGCAAATGTGGCTCTCTTGCAACGATGTTGCTAAATTGTGACTTAACGACGGCGCTACTTCAATCCGCGCAACGGCTTCAGATCCAGATCCCGGATCTTCTTCCGCAACGTGTTGCGATTGAGGCCGAGAATCTCCGCGGCCTTGATCTGATTGCCGCGCGTGGTGGCGAGCGTCGCGGCGATCAGCGGCGCTTCCAATTCCCTGAGAATGCGGTGGTAGAGACCGACTGGCGGCAGGCTTTCCCCAAAGGAACGGAAAAGTTGCGCGACGTGGCTTTCGAGACCGTTGGAAAAATGTTCATGCGCGGCGCCCGAGACGGCGCGCGGCATCGGCGCAACCTCCTGCGCGCTCGTCATCATGCTCTGCATCGGGCCAGAGAGCGACAATTCGTTCTCGATCACCGAATCGGCGATCACTTCCTGCGGATACAGGGCGGCCAGCCTGCGGGTAAGGTTCTCGAGTTCGCGGATGTTGCCCGGCCAATTGTAGCGCTTCAACCGATCCAGAGCCGTCGACTCCAGCGATTTCGGCGGCAGACCCTCGCTGACGCCGCGCTGAAAGAAATGACGCACGAGGTCGGGAATATCTTCCGCGCGCTCGCGCAGCGGCGGAAGGCGCAACGGCACGACGTTGAGACGGAAGAACAGATCCTCGCGAAACAGTCCCTGCTGGACGGCGTTGCGCAGGTCCTTGTTGGTCGCCGCCACGATCCTGACGTTGGTCTTGATGGGGGTGCGGCCGCCGACGGTGGTGTATTCGCCCTGCTGCAGCACGCGCAGCAGGCGCGTCTGCGCCTCCATCGGCATGTCGCCGATTTCGTCGAGGAACAGCGTGCCGCCCTCGGCCTGTTCGAAGCGCCCGATCGAGCGTTGATTGGCGCCCGTGAAGGCGCCCTTCTCGTGACCGAACAGTTCGCTCTCGATCAGGTCGCGGGGAATGGCGGCGACATTGATGGCGACGAACGGCCCGGTCTTTCGCTTGCCGTAGTCGTGCAGCGCGCGCGCCACCAGTTCCTTGCCGGTGCCCGACTCGCCCGAGATCATCACCGTGAGGTCGGTCTGCATCAGCCGCGCCAGCGACCGGAAAATGTCCTGCATCGCCGGCGAGCGGCCGACCAGCGGCATCTGCTCCTGCTGCGGCTCCTCGACGCCTTCGCGCCGGCGCTTCGGCTCCGACAGCGCGCGGCCGACAATCGACACCAGCTCCTTCAGGTCGAAGGGCTTTGGCAGATATTCGTAGGCGCCGCGTTCGCTCGCCTTGATGGCGGTCATGAACGTGTTCTGCGCGCTCATCACGATGATCGGCAGTTCCGGCCGGACGCGGCGGATGCGCGGGAGAAGCTCGAACGCGTTGTCGTCGGGCATCACGACGTCGGTAATGACGAGATCGCCTTCGCCCGCCGCGACCCACCGCCAGAGACCGGCAACGGTTCCGGTCGCACGCACCTCATAGCCGGCGCGCGACAGCGCTTGATTGAGGACGGTTCTGATCGCCGCGTCGTCGTCGGCGACGAGAATCTGCCCGGACGGCATGGTCATTCACTCCAGTAGACAGGGCGGGCGGCGCATTCGACCGCTGACGCCAACATCGAGCCGCACAGCCGCGGTCTCGTCACTTTTTCGGCACGCCCTGAGCCCGACCGGTGTCCAGAGGCATCAGGACGCGGAATGTCGTTCGTCGGGGCAAAGATTTACATTCCACGATACCGCCGTGATCTCGAATGACCTTCGCTACAAGTGCAAGTCCCAGGCCAGACCCGGAGGCCTTGGTAGTGACGAACGGGTCGAACAAATTGGCCGCGAGGTCGGCGGGAACGCCGGGACCGTTGTCGCGAATGCAGATTTCCAGCGGCAGGCTGACCGGATCGGCGTTCGCCGCGGTCTTGATCCGCACGCCGGCGCGGTAGGCCGTGGTGATGGTGATCTCGCCATCGATCGCCTCAACGCCGATCGCTTCCGCGGCATTCTTGACGAGGTTGAGGAACACCTGCACCAGTTGGTCGCGCGATCCCAGCACGTTGGGCAGCGATGGATCGTATACGGCCTCCACCCGGATATGTTTCGCAAAGCCCGCCTGGGCGAGCCTGCGCACATGGTCCAGCACCGCGTGAATGTTGAGGCTGTCGGTCGGCACCGGGCGCTCGTCGGAGAACGCCTCCATGCGATCCACGAGCTTGACGATCCGGTCGGTCTCTTCGCAAATGAGCCGGGTCAGCGCCCTGTCGTCGTCGTCGACTGACGTCTCGAGCAACTGCGCGGCGCCGCGAATCCCGGACAACGGGTTCTTGATCTCGTGGGCGAGCATCGCGCCGAGCGCGGTTACTGAGCGGGCTGCACTTCTATGCGTCAATTGCCTGTCCATTTTTTCAGCAATTGATCGTTCTTGCAGCAATAATGTGACGCCGCCCTCATTTCCGGGCAGCGGCGCCACGAATACGTCCACGAGACGGCCGGCGCCCGTGCGCGGGGTGGAGAGGTCGAGCTTGTAGCCGTTGACGGTCGACTGGGTCTCCATCGCGTCGGCGACCAGCTCGAACAACGGCGAGCCGAACGGCAACAGGTCGCTGAGGCGGGAGCGCAGCAGGGAAGAGCGGCCGATATCGAAGAAATTCTCCGCCGCCGTGTTCACTTCGAGCACCGCGCCGCTGGCGTCGATCGCCAGCACGGGTTGGGGCAGGGCGTTGAGCAGACGGGCCGGATCCGGCTTCTTGCGCGGGCTGGAGGGGAGCGGCGACATCACGTGACTCATGCCGCCGCTCTGTGGTCGTCGCGCTCGAACACCCGGGCCAGGGCGTCGAGTGCGATCTCGGCGTCGTCGGACGTCACCAACGTGCGCCGCAGCGCGTCGTCCGCGCCCTCCGCTTCGGCATAGGCGGCGAGATGCTTGCGCGCATGGCGCAGGCCGGCGGATCGTCCCATCTGGGTCAGCAGCGCATGAAGGTGCTCGAGCGCATCGTCCCGCCGCGCGTCGCGGGCAGGAGGATTTATCGGCTCGCCGGAGGCAAGCGAGCGGGAGATGGCGCCGACCAGCCACGGCGCGCCGATCGCGCCGCGGCCGATCATGACGCCGCGGGCGCCCGACGCCGCCAACATCGCCCGCGCGTCGACGAGGCTGCGGCAGTCGCCATTGACGATGACAGGGATCTGCACCGCCTCGACGACCGGGCGCACCGCCGCCCAGTTCGCGTCGCCTTTGTAGAATTGCTGGCGCGTCCGGCCGTGCACGGTGATCATCGCGGCGCCCGCCTGTTCGGCCCGTTGCGCGAGGTCGATGACGTTGACGGAAGCTTCGTCCCATCCGAGCCGGGTCTTGACCGTCACGGGAACGCTGACGGCTCTCGCCGTCATCTCGATGATGCGCTCGGCCGCGTCGAGATCGCGCATCAGCGCCGACCCCGCGAGCCGTCCGGAGACGCGCTTGGCCGGGCAGCCCATGTTGATGTCGATAAGCTCTGCGCCTGAACCCTCGAGCGCGCGAGCCGTGAGCGCGATGCTTTCCGCGTCGCAGCCGACGATTTGCACCGCATTGACGCCGACGCCGGCGCGTTCCGAGCGCAGCCGCGCTTCCGCTTCGCCGGCCAGAAAGAAGTTCGCCGCCACCATTTCCGAAAAGGCGAGTGGCGCGCCCCGACGGCTGGCCGACCTGCGCATGCCGACATCGGTTACGCCCGCCATCGGCGCCAAAAACGCGGCCCCGGGAATTGCGACGCGCCCGATCGAAAAACCGCCCCGGCGGACTTCGCCTACTTCTTGTGCACTTACCATGTTGCCCATAGTGTGGTCATTGTGACTTCAAACGCAATACGTTCTGAAGTGAACGAAAGCCAGTGAGGAACGGGTCGAGTGAAAAAAGCGGCCCGCGCGCTTGCGTCCTGCGGATCGCTTCGCTATTTACCCGCCCGCGCCCTGCGCCCCTTGGGGGATAGTTCAACGGTAGAACTGCGGACTCTGACTCCGTCAATCTTGGTTCGAATCCAGGTCCCCCAGCCAATTAAATCATTGAAATAGCATAATATTTTTCTCCGTGTCACCACGATCTGTTTCTGTGTCACTCGCGTGTCACGGGATTGCGAAAATTGGTTCGATTCTTCTTTGGGCATAGGGCAGGGAGGCGAGCCATGTCGGCGGCCGCTTAGCTCAGAATCGTCGAAACTCGGTTGTGCATTTAATCGGCGTCGCCGCGCATTCGAGTGAAACGTCCGCTTCTCGACTGCGACCGCTACCGCCTTGGTAGTGTAGACGGCAGCGCGCTTGAAAGTCCGCCGTCGACCGCAATCGCCTGCCCATTCACGTAGGACGCGGCGTCGCTCACCAGGAAAAGCGCAGTCGAAGCAACCTCATTTGGCTGACCCGCCCGCTTTTGTGGGTTTAGCTGGCCGATCCGTTGTTGCGTCTCACGAGTGCGAGCGTCGTCGAAGATCGGCTTCGTCATGCTGGTTTCTATCAGGCCCGGGCAAACCGTATTCACTCGCACACCCGTCCCGGCGAATGAATTTGCGGCGGTCTGAACAAGGCTGATGATCCCCGCCTTGCTCGCGCTGTACGGAGCGCGGGCGGTTGTCGCTCTCCAGCCGGTGATGGACGCGGTCCACACGATCCGCCCTTGCTGCGCGCTGCGAGCACAGGCGCCGCGTGTGTAATGAGGAGGAACGGTCCTAGCAGATTTACGCGCAAAACTTCCTGCCATTGCTCGATCGTATCTTCGATGACCGGTACGTAGGCGCCGCTGATGCCTGCATTGGCGAATACGGCGTCCAGCCTTCCGAACGCCTTCACGGCTCGAGCCACCGCAGCTGCGACCTAATTCTCATCTCCGGCGTCGGCCACCATCGTCTCAACCCGATCCAGGCCGTCCCGGGTCTCGCGCAGGCCTTCATCGCTGCGGTCTATTGCCAGCACGGACGCGCCGGCTTCCGGAACGAGCCGCACAGCGGCTCTACCGATGCCGCTGCCGGCTCCTGTTATGATGGCGACCCGCCTTACGAGTTCCTGCATGCTCGTCTCCTACTGGACGCGGGTTTGTCGGACAGCCATGGCGATCATCGGCCCGGTCGCCACCGGGCCGACGCGCCAGCGATCGAGGGCTCCCGTTGGGAGTCCCGAGGAATTCGATGGCGTTTCAGAAAACCGGGGGACTGGGGCAGGCTGCGTTATTCCCTCTCTTTCGATGAAGGTCGATCTGGCCACAAGGTGCGGATGATGCGGCGCCTCCGCCATCGTGAGAACCGGCGCGAAACAATAGGCGCCGCCTTCAAGCGCTTCGCACCATTGGGCGCGCGTCCGCTGAGCGAAGACGGCCGCGAACCGAGCCCGTATAGCTGGCCAGCTCTTCTGATCGTCGCGAAGTTGGATGTCCTGCTCGGCCAGCCCGAACTCCTCACAGAAGCGTCGGTAGATCGCCGCATCCATCAGCGCAATGGACAAATACCGGCCGTCCGCGCATGCGTAACAGCCGTAGAACGGCGCTCCGCCGTCGATGATGTTGGCCTCCCTGCGGTCGCTCCATTCGCCGCGGGGGCCCCATTCGTAGAACATTGACATCAGCGAGGCGGCGCCATCGCACATTGCGCAATCGATGACCTGGCCGATTCCGATCTCTCGGGCCGCCAGCAATGCAGCCAGGACGCCCATCGCGAGATAGAGCGCGCCGCCGCCGTAGTCGCCGACCAGATTGAGCGGCGGCAACGGGGCCCGTTCCCTTGGTCCCATCGCCGCGAGCGCCCCGGTAATGGCGATGTAGTTGATGTCGCGGCCGGGGGCCTGCGCGTGGGGCCCCGTCTGACCCCACCCCGTCATGCGCCCATACACGAGCTTAGGATTGCGAGCTCGTGCGATATCAGGCCCCAAACCTAGGCGCTCCATGACGCCGGGACGAAACCCTTCCAGCAGCGCATCCGCGCCGTCAATCAGGTTTAAAACCTGGTTGACGCTCTCGGTAGCTTTCAGGTCAAGTTCGACGATACGGCGACCTCGATCGATCACTTTGGACTTCGCCGCCCAACCGCCCGGTCGTTCGATCCGAACGATGTCCGCGCCCATGTCCGCCAGCAACATTCCCGCGAACGGAACGGGCCCGATGGCGCCGAACTCGACGATGCGAACGCCGGCTAGAGGCCCGCGACCCCCTGCGCCATCGAATTGCGCAGTCTTATGCACGCTCGTTTCGCCCATACTTCGCATACCAGGAGTCTCGCTAAAAAGCCGACAGACCTGTCAGCTCGCGCCCGATGATCAGTGTCTGAACTTCCGGCGTTCCTTCGGGGATGATGCCGCCGCGCGTGTCGCGAAATATGCGCTCGAGCGGAAGATCAGTGCTGTAGCCAATCCCGCCGTGGACCTGCAGCGCCAGGTCTGCGACGCGAAAGGCGCTCTCTGTGGCGAACTTCTTGGCGATTGAGCATTCAAGTCGCGAAGGTTGGCCGCCATCGAGCCCGCGAGCCGCGTCCTGCACCAGCAGCCGAGAGGCGCGCATCGGGCGCCAGAAAGTTTGACGCATGATTGCGGACCCCCTTGATTCGGAATTTCTGGAGGCCCTGCAACTCGAGGCCTTTTCCTACTTCGTCCACGAAGCTAACCGATTCAAAGGGCTGATCGCCGACAAGACCCAGGCCGGTTCGCCCGCCAGTATCGCCGCCATCGGATTCGCCTTGACCTGCTATCCCGTCGGCGTGGAGCGCGGTTTCGTAACTCGCGCAGACGCTGTGCAAAGAACACTCGCGACTTTGCGTTTCTTTCATGAGAGCGCGCAAAGCATCAACGCTGACGCGACAGGCTATCGGGGCTTCTACTATCATTTTCTCGACATGGTCACCGGCAAGCGCGCCTGGAATTGCGAGCTATCGACGATCGACACCGCGCTTCTTCTGGCCGGAATGCTGACCGCCGCCGAATATTTCTCAGGCGACAATGCCGACGAACGAGAGATCCGCGAACTCACCGACGCTTTGTACCGCCGCGTCGATTGGAACTGGGCGTGCAACGGCGGCGCGACGGTATCGCTCGGATGGCGACCCGAACGCGGCTTCCTTCGCTATCGCTGGCAAGGGTACAACGAGGCGCTCATCCTTTATCTGCTGGGTCTGGGTTCGCCGACCCACCCTTTGCCGGACGAAAGCTATCCGCAATGGACGGCCACCTACCAGTGGCGCAAATTCTACGATCTCGAGCTTCTCTACGCCGGACCACTGTTCATTCATCAATTCCCTCATGTGTGGGTCGACCTTAGGGGCGTGCAGGACGATTTCATGCGCGGGAAGGGCAGCGACTATTTCGAGAACAGCCGGCGCGCGACGCACCTCCATCGGCAATATTCCATCGCCAATCCCTCGGGATTCTTAGGCTACGGCGAAAACGCCTGGGGGCTGACAGCCAGCGATGGGCCAGGACCTTCGTCCTATACTTTCAAGGGAATAAGGCGGCGCTACTTCGACTACATGGCTCGCGGTGCGCCGGAAGGGCCTGACGACGGGAGCCTGGCGCCGTGGGCGGTCGCCGCTTCCTTGCCATTCGCACCCGAAATCGTCGTTCCGGCGCTGCGATATTTCGAGACGCTGAACCTGCGAGATAGCAACCGCTACGGATTCAAGGCGACCTTCAACGACACGATGGGCGAGAGACCGGGCCGTCCGGAAAGATGGAGTTCCCCGTTTCACTTCGGCATCAACCAGGGACCTCTCGTCCTGATGATCGAGAATTTCCGAACCGAGTTGATCTGGCGGCTGATGCGCCGCTGTCCCCCTATCCTCACCGGGCTCCGCAGAGCCGGCTTTAAGGGCGGCTGGCTCGACGGCGCCTGAGGCCTTTGTGATGGCGCGGGGTTTCGGCGCGCGTCAGGTCGCCGGGGCCGTAGGAACAGCTGCGAGGGGGACCGCGGGCGCGTCCCGCGGTTTGAGCGCCGCAGGGGCTGAGGCGGCGAGAAAGCGGTAGACGAGCAGCTTCAATGGATCGGTGACCAGGAAGCAACCCACGGCGTAGCCCCACACGAGCAGCGTCCAGCCCCACCACAGCGGCGTGACAAGGACCCCGAAGAGGGCAATCGCCGTCGCCAACGCCTGCGTGCCGAAAACGGCGAACAGGACAATCCGGGCCGGGCGGATCGACCACCACGGGCCGCGCGTTCGCGTCTGGAAGATCGTCAGATGTCCCGCCACCGATAGCAGCAGATACATCATGGTCTGTAATTGCGGGCGGTCGATGTGAAGCACGCGGTCGCCGAACGCAAATAGCGCGAACGCGGCGATCGGTCCGACCAGCCCGAGCACGGTGGCGATCGTCAAAACCGTGCGCATGTCCCAGACTTCGGGCTGATTGCGATAGCGAACGTTGTCATAGGCAATCGATAGAATCGCGCCGTCGTTGAGCAGGGCGAGCATCACGATCATGATCGCGGTCACCGGATAGAAGTTGAAGACGACGATCGCGAGGGTCATGAATAGCAGCACGCGCAACGTCTCGGCGATGCGGTACATCGCATAAGAGTTCATACGCTGAAATATCTCGCGGCTCTCCTTGATCGCGTCGATGATCACCGATAGGCCGGGCGTCACCAGCACGATCGAGGCGGCCGCGCGCGCGGCGTCGGTCGCGCCGGAGACCGCAAAGCCGCAGTCGGCTTTCTTCAAGGCAGGCGCATCGTTGACGCCATCGCCGGTCATGCCGACGATGTGGCCGCGCTTCTGCAAAACGTCCACGATATGAAACTTGTGCTCGGGAAAGACCTGAGCGAAGCCGTCGGCGTTCTCGATTGAACGGGCGGTATCGGGGCTTTCTTCGGCTTTGGAATTGCCGAGTGACGCGCCGTCGAGGATATTGTCGCCCATGCCGAGCGCCTTGGCCGTCTCCCGCGCGATCGCCAGCGCATCGCCCGTCACCATCTTGATCTTCACGCCCATGGCGGCTGCGGTCGCAATGGTCGCCTTGGCGTCGTCGCGGGGAGGGTCGAACAACGGCAAGACGCCGAGCAGTCGCCAATGGCCCTGGCCATCTGTCCGCGCCACGCCGAGGGCGCGAAAGCCTCGGGCCGCAAAACCGTCGACGGCTTTGTCGACGACCTCTTTCACGGCGGCGTCGGCGGCCAAGGCCTGAATGACTTGCGGCGCCCCTTGGTTACCTTGAATTCCTTGCCGTCCGCGCCTCTCACCGTCGACTCGGTGCGCTTGTGTACGGGGTCGAACGGCGTGAAATGCATCACCTGATAGGGTTTCAGCGCCAGTTTGTCTTTCAGGCCGCCGAGCACCGCGACATCGATCGTATCGTCGTTGTCTTGTCGGGAGGCGAGCGCGCCGGCGAGGATCAGTTCGGCCGGTGTGACCGAGTCGAGACAGAACGGCTCGCCAAGCGTCAACTTGTTTTGCGTCAGTGTGCCGGTCTTATCGGCGCAGAGCACGTCGACGCCCGCCAATTCCTCGATGGCGACCAGCTTGCTGACGATCGCCTGTTTGCGGGCGAGTTTTCGCGCGCCGACCGCCATCGTCACCGACAGCACCGTCGGCATCGCCACGGGAATGGCGGCTACGGTGAGGACCAGCGCAAATTGCAGCGTAGTGAGAATCGGTTCGCCCCGATAGATCGAAAGGCCGACGATCACCGCCACCATGATCAACGCGAGAACGATGAGGTAGTCGCCAATCTTCAGCACGGCCCTTTGGAAGTGGCTGACGGTGACGGCCGTTTCCACCAATTCCGCGGTCTTGCCGAAATAGGTTTTGCCGCCGGTCGCATAGACCAGGGCGCCGACTTCGCCGCGCCGAACGATCGAACCCGAAAACACGGCCTCGCCCGCCTTGCGCGTAGCTGGCAGCGACTCTCCCGTTAGCGCCGACTGATCCACGGAGATCTCTTCGCTGCCCAACAGACGCGCATCCGCGGGCACGATGTCGCCGAGGCGCAGGCGGATCGCATCGCCGGGAACCAGATCCTTCGCCGGCGTCGTCGTCCATTTTCCATCGCGCTTGACGCGCGCGTTGACCGCGAGCCGAGCCTTCAGCGCCTCGATGGCGTTTCCGGCCTCCCGCTCCTCCCAGAAGCCGATGGTCGCATTGGCGAGCAGCAGGACGAGAATGATGAAGAAATCGGGCCAATGGCCAACCAGGCCGGACAGCACCACAGCGATTTCAATCATCCAGGGAATCGGGCCCCAGAAGTAGCTGAGGAATTTCAGCAGCGGGTTGGTCTTCTTCTCCGCGATTTCGTTCGGGCCGTATTTTGCGAGCCGCTTCGAGGCTTCGGTCGCGGTCAGGCCATCCAGCGAAGAACCAAGTCTCTTTTCTACTTCGGCGAGCGGCAAAATCTGAAGATCATCCCGGGCGACCGGCTCTCCACCGGGGACCTTTAGAGTGTTGCTAGGAGTTGCCATGTCTCAAAAAGTCCTTCTCGAGCCACCTGAGACGCCTGACCGGCCTGCTTGAAACCATCCGAGGCCGCCGCCCTCATGAGGACATCACCAAGCAAACGCCCTGACCTCGGCCGCTTGACTCAAGTCCCGATCGCCACCGCGCAACAGCCTCGGATTCTACCCACGCCGCGCAGCTACGCCAACAACTGCGGCCAGCCATAATGCTCGTGAAGATGTGTCTTGTAAGTCTCGTTAAAGGCCACGAGCGGGTCCCAAACGGGGGAGGTCTTTATCTTCTCCCGCGTCGCGTCGAACTGGACCTGCTCGACGGACCAGTCGATCGCGGTCACGGCGCTCGCGGCCATCAGGACCCGTTTGCCCATCCACCAGTTGCTGGTGTTCACGATGAAATAATGAAGGCTCCAGGTCTCGCTGTCGAACATGAGGTCTTCGATATGGCCGATCTCGCCATCCACAGCGTGGGCATGATATCCAATCACCTCGAAGGCGCTGCGAAGACGGGGGTCGCCGTCCGTAACTTCGGCATCGGTGCGCGGTTCGGGCTGAATGCCGAATCCGAGATAGGGAGGCGCCAGCATTGGCGACGCCATTGCGCCTGAGCCGCCACTGTAGGCGGGGTCCCAGCCGTAGTGCTCATAAAGCTGCTCTTGCATCTGCTGCGAGACGGGCTGATCTTTGAGCCATTCGGGGCTGGCCATAATTCGAGCTTTCGTGAGCTCGACGCCGAATTGCTGATCTTCGAGGTCCGAAAAGGAAATAGCGGGAGGATGGATCAGTACCTTTCGCCCCTCCAGCCAGGTTCCGCAATCTACGACCAACCAACGCAGTCGCCATGAGGCATCGTCGAAAAGAAAATCGACGACGTTCCCGATCCGACCATCTGTCGCGTCAATGGCGAAACCCTTGAGCGGCGAAATAACCTGTAACATGTCTTGCTTTCTCCTAGGGGCCGCTCGCGCGCGCGGCTGCCGGCGACGTAATCCAGAAAGGCGGCGCCTCTAGGGCCGAGGGCCCGGGACGGCGTTCCAGAGCGCCAGCACGGGAATTTCAGGATGATCCCGGTCGGCGCCCAGAATGCTCATCGACGCAGGGGCGAGATCGAAGTGCTGCGCCTGAAGCACGGACAGCCCGATCCAGCGCGCGCAGAATACTTTCCCGAACTGACCGTGCGAGAACAGCGCAACGTTCCCGTCCAGCTTGCGAATCCGCTCGATCAGACGATCGCTCCGGTCGCTGACCTCAGAGGGCGATTCGCCGTTCGGGCAACCCTCCTGAAAGATATTCCAACCCGGTCGCTCCTCGTGTATTTCGATCGATCGCCGGCCCTCATAGTCGCCGTAGTTCCACTCCGCGAGATCGGGTTCGAGAGCCGCGCGGTCGCCAAGGCCGGCGAATTCGCACGTTGCGCGGGCCCGCAGACGTGGGCTGGTCAGCACATGGGTGAACGCGATGGCGCCGACCCAGGGCTTGAGCGCCCGAGCCTGGGTCTCGCCGTTGGCGGTCAGCGGAAGGTCGGTCACTCCGGTATACTGGCCCGACAGCGACCATAGCGTTTCTCCGTGCCGAAAATAGAATAGCCGTGGCGGCGCGACATGCGCCGTCGACGGATACTGTGTAGCGCCCAGGCTCAATTTGCGTGGGTCCAGGTCCAGTTGCGAATCTCCGGCAGATCTTCGCCGTGCGCGTCGATGAAGTGTTTGTGCTCGATCAGCTTGTCGCGCATTTTCTGCTTGAGATAGGCGCCCCGACTGCCCAGATGCTGCAAATTGTCGACGACGTCCTGCACCAGGTGGAAGCGGTCGATGTCGTTTTGCACCCGCATGTCGAACGCCGTGGTGATGGTGCCTTCTTCCTTGTATCCCCGGACGTGGAGCCGTCGGTTGTAGCGTCGATAGGTCAGTCCGTGCACCAGCGAGGCATAACCGTGGAAACCGAAAATGATCGGCTTGTCGGTCGTGAATAACGAGTTGTAGTCGACGTCGCTGAGGCCGTGCGGATGCTCAGAACTGGGCTGAAGCCGCATCAAGTCGACGACGTTGATGACGCGAATCTTCACTTCCGGCAGATTCTCGCGCAGGATGGACACGGCGGCGAGCACCTCCAGAGTCGGCGTGTCGCCGCAACACGCCATCACGACATCGGGTTCGACGCCCTGATCGTTGCTCGCCCATTGCCAGATCCCGATGCCCTCGGTGCAATGAACGATGGCCTGGTCCATCGAAAGCCATTGCGGAAGGGCGTGCTTGCCGGCGACGACGACGTTCACATAGTGTCGGCTTCGCAGGCAATGGTCGAAAACTGAAAGCAGGCAATTGGCGTCCGGCGGCAGATAGACCCTGACCACATCCGCCTTCTTGTTGATCACATGATCGAGGAATCCGGGGTCCTGATGAGTAAAGCCGTTATGGTCCTGCTGCCAGACATGCGAGGCGAGCAGATAGTTCAGCGACGCGATCTTTCGCCGCCACGGCAATTCCAGCGTGACCTTCAGCCATTTGGCGTGCTGACTGAACATCGAATCGACGATGCGGATGAAGGCCTCGTAGCTGTTGAACAGGCCGTGCCGGCCGGTCAGAAGATAGCCCTCCAACCAGCCCTCGCATTGATGTTCGCTGAGCTGCGAGTTCGAGCACCCGGCCGTTCGGCGCAAGAAACTCGTCGTCGTCGACGGTGCGCGCGTCCCATTGGCGATTGGTGACTTCGAACACGTCGCCGAGCAGATTTGACAGCGTCTCGTCGGGACCGAAGATGCGGAAATTGCGCTTGTCCTCGTTGAGCCGCGTGACGTCGCGCAAGAATTTGCCGAGCACCATCGTATCCTGCGCGAACACCGCGCCCGGCGCGGGAACCTGCACCGCGTGATCTCGAAAGTCCGGCATTCTGAGATCGCGCAGCAGCATGCCGCCGTTGGCGTGGGGGTTGGCGCCCATGCGGCGCGCGCCCTTCGGGCGCCAGTTCGGCCAGCTCGGCTTTCAAGGTCCCGTTGGCGTCGAAAAGCTCCTCCGCCTTGTAGCTCCGCATCCAGCTTTCCAGCAGCTTCACGTGATCCGGATGCTTGCCGTCGACGAGAATCGGCACCTGATGCGCCCGGAACGTGCCCTCGATCTTCAGTCCATCGACGACCTTGGGGCCGGTCCAGCCCTTTGGGCGATCTCAGCACGATCATCGGCCAGCGAGGCCGCGTGGCATCGTTGTTGTCGCGCGCGTTGCTTCTGAATTGCGCGGATCTGACCGATGGCCTGCTTCGAGCGTCGCCGCCATCAGCTGATGCATCGCCTCCGGATCGTCGCCCTCGACGAACAGCGGCGTCCAGCCGCAACCCTCGAAGAACTTCTCCAGTTCCTCGTGTTCGATGCGCGCGAGGATCGTCGGGTTGCTGATCTTGAAGCCGTTCAGATGCAGGATCGGCAGCACCGCGCCGTCGGAGATCGGATTGAGAAACTTGTTGGACTGCCAGGCCGTCGCCAAGGGCCCTGTTTCGGCTTCGCCGTCGCCGACGATGCAGGCGACGATCAGCTCGGGATTGTCGAACGCGGCGCCGAAGGCATGGCTGAGCGAATAGCCAAGTTCGCCGCCCTCGTGAATGGAACCCGGCGTCGAGGGCGCAACGTGGCTGGAAATGCCACCGGGAAACGAGAACTGCTTGAACAGCCTTTTCATTCCCGCCTCATCCTGGCTGATGTCGGGATAGATCTCGCTATAGCTGCCCTCGAGATAGGTGTTGGCGACCAGCGCCGGGCCGCCGTGACCGGGACCGGCGATGTAGATCATGTCGAGGTCGTGCTGTTTGATCGCCCGGTTCAAATGGACGTAAATGAAGTTCTGCCCCGGCGTGGTGCCCCAATGCCCGACCACGAGCGGCTTGACGTGCGCCAGCGTCAGCGCTTCCCGCAGCATCGGATTTTCGTAAAGGTAGATCTGGCCGACCGACAGATAGTTGGCGGCGCGCCAATAGGCGTCTAGTTGCAGCCATTCCTGCGAACTCAGAGGGGCTCTCGCCTCGGCGAGGTCGGGGGTGTCCTTGACCAGTCGTAATTCTCGATTTGAGACGGGAATGTTCATTGTGTTGTTTGCCTCTGTCGCAACGCGCATGAGCCGCCTGAACTCATCGGCCAGGGCCGCGTGAATCCGGTCGTTGTCGGCGCCATCCGGTCTGCCCGGGAACTGTCGCGCGCTGACAAGCTCGCCGCGCCTGAAAGGCTCTAGCGGCAAAGCTCCTGGCCGAGCAGCCTCGGAATTTACTCAATTCGGCGCGCCGGGAGGGCAAGGGCAACAAAGAATTCGATGCCCGTCGGCGCTGAACGCGGCGTTCAACGTTTCGCGCCTGCGATGTCTCTACAGGGGTTCGGAATCTACTCAGGCCCGCGTTCGCCGCGCGGCCCGCGACGGCGCGGCCGGACTCATCAGCGCGAGTGCGACGCGTATGTTCCGAGGCTGTCGTGGAGATCTGGTTGTCGCGTAAGCGTACGGGCCGGACGAAATACGCAATTTCGATTCCGGCGCCTCAGGATCTCGAAAGGCCGAGCATGCGCAACACTCCAGCGACTTTGATGCGCACTTGCGTGACCATAGTAACGATCGCCGTCGTTGTCGCGGTAGCGGCGCTTTCGTCGGGGCCTCGCCTCCAGGTCGATAAGCAGGCCATTGCTGGCCGAAATGCGATCATTCGAGCGATGACGGTTTCCGCGCCTCGTCTTGCCGCGCATTTGACGATCGGCCAGGGAGCGCAGAGGAGCGTCAACGGGACCGCGCTAGTCGCCCATCCCGTCAGACTGACTTAGCGCACGACGTCCGCCCCTTGCGTCCCAAGGTCTCCCGGGAAGTGGCGGGCTGAGCTAGCCCCGCGAATTGTGCACGGGATCTTAGGAACCTGAATGCGGCGACCAAGCCATGACCGGCCGTCGCCAAGATACGATAAACACAGTCACTCCAGAAAGTGTCGCCATGAGCATGATTCTAATCATCATCCTTCTGATATTGGTATTTGGTGGAGGCGGCGGCTATTATGCCCACAGCAACTACGGCTCACGCGGGCTCGGCGGCGTGCTCGGAATTGTCGTAATCGTTCTCGTCGTGCTGTGGCTTGTGGGCCGCTAGATCCACTCGACGGCGCGCATTGCCGACAGCCCTCGGCGACAAGCTCGCCTCTCATGGGATGAGCGCTGGCTCAGCTTCTTCCCAACTGCAGAGCGCTCTAATCGTCGGCGAGCGGCTTGGCGTCGCCGCCCGCGGCCACCAGCGCCAGCCGCGCCAGGGCGGGCAGCGACTTCGATCCCGTCCTTTTCATGATCGACGCACGATGGTTCTCGACCGTGCGCTGGCTGATGCCGAGATCCGCCGCGATATTCTTGCTGGGATGGCCGGCCAGGACCCGCTCCATCACGTCGCGCTGGCGGGGCGTGAGTCCGGCGAGATGGCCTACCGCCGCGTCTCGCCACTCGCCAAGCTTGTTGGAATCCGCTGCCAGCTCGAGCGCCCGGTCGATGCTGCGCAGCAGTTCGTCGCGTCCGATCGGCTTTTCGATAAAGTCCGAGGCGCCCGCTTTCATCGCCCGTACCGCCATGGAGACGTCGCTGTCGCCGGTGATCATGATCGTCGGCAAGCCGTGCCCGCCGGCCCGAAGCTGTCTCCAGCAATTCGAGTCCGCTCATCCCGGGCAGGTAGGCGTCGACGAGCAGGCAAGCCGACTTGCCCGGCTGAAACGCTCGAAGGAAAGCCTCGCAGCTCGGAAAATCCTCGACCACCCGGCCGTCATCCTCCAGCACGACGCGGATCGCCTGCCTGACCTGGTCATCGTCGTCGACAACGTAAATCGTCGGGCCTTCGGCAGCCGCTGGCGTCTCGACTACGCGAAGCGGCCGAACGATCTCAAGGCCGCTGGCTTCAGGATCAGTAGCTTATCAATCGCCTGGGTCAGCTCCCGCAGCTTGACGGGTTTGTTGTATTGGACGCAGTCGTGGAGCGCGATATTGCGCATCGCGTCGGTGGTGATGTCCCCGGTGAGAATTACGAACGGAATTTGCCGATTGAGTTCGCTTACGAAACGCTTTGCAATGTCAACGCCGTTCATGCCGTTGGGCAGATTGTAGTCGGCGAGGACGAGGTCAGGTGGCCCGGCCGAGTGTCGCCAACCAGCTCAAGGCGGCAATGCCATCGATTGCGGTCGCGGCGGAATAGCCCTCCCCGTTGAGAAAGATTTCGAGATGGTCACGCACTTCGGGATCGTCCTCAATGATCAAGATCGATCCGGAATGGCGAACCGCCGCCGCCGAAGCTGTTTCGTCGAGGTGAGCGACACGCGCAGTCGAGGCGGCAGAGCCGGACGCTATCGGAATATCGACAGAGAATACCGATCCCTTGCCGGGTGTGGATCGGACTCGCACCGGGTGACCTAGCAGGTCGCCAAGGCTCTTGACGATGGAAAGCCCAAGACCCAGGCCTCGGGTTCGTTGGCGGGCCGCATTGTCGACTTGGTGGTATTCCTCGAAGATCGCCTGCAATTCGGACTTTGCGATGCCGAGCCCCGTGTCCCAGATCTCCACGCGCAACAGGCCTGCGTGTCGGCGACAGCCGACGAGCACACGGCCCCGCTGGGTGTATTTGAGCGCATTCGAAAGCAGATTGCGGATCATTTGCTCGAGCAGACGTGGGTCGGTTCGCACTGCGGACGCGCAGGGCATCACGCGCAATTCCAGGCCCGCAGCCTGGGCATGATAGGTCAATTCGCTGCGAATCTGATCGAGCAATTGGTCGATCGGAAAGTCAACGAGCTCCGCCTTGACAGCGCCAACCTCGATTTGATTGATATCGAGCAACGTGTTCAGCATCGCGGTCATGGCGTTGAGCGCCTCGTCGATCCGACCGACGAGCTTTTGGGCCTTTTCGCCTTCGACCTTCTTGGCGAGCAAGCCTTGCAGCAGGGCGAGTGTTTGCAGGGGCTGGCGCAAGTCGTGGCTCGCCGCCGCAAGAAACCGCGATTTCGCGAGATTCGCCGCTTCTGCCTGCAGTTTGGCGCGGGAAAGCTCTTCTGCGGCGCCGCGCCGCTCCGTGATGTTCTCGAAGGTGATCACTACCCCTTCGATCTGCTTGTCGCGGGTGCGATAGGGCCATGTCCGCCGAGTGAACCAGACGCCGGACTGCCCTTGAACCTCGCGCTCGACGGGGTCGTGGGTTTCGAGAACGCGACGAGCGTCGGGCAGCAAATCGTCGTCGACGGCGAGCGATTTCAAGTCCGCCAACGGACGGCCGATATCGCCGGGGATGACGTTGAACAACGCCCTGGTAGCGGGGGTGAAGAACCGGATATTGAAGCGCGTGTCGAGGAAGATGGTCGCGACATCCGTGCTGTAGAGTACGTTTTGAAGATCGTCCGCTGTCGTCCGCTGCCGCTCCAGCGTCTCCTGCAACTGACCATTGAGCGCGTTCAATTCCTCGTTGAGAGACTGCAACTCCTCCTTGGAGGCGAGCAGCTCTTCGTTGGTCGACTGATATTCCTCATTGACCGAAAGCGCCTCTTCGTTGATCGCCATGTGCTCCTCGCTCGATGTCTCGAGCGTGCGGACGGCGCTCTGAAGTTCGAGCTTGGTGGTGTGCAGCTCCCGTTCGAGTTCGGCGACGCGGGGCAACGCATCGGCCGACGAGGACGCATTGCCGACATGTTTCGGCGCGGAAGTCTCAACGAAGCACACCAGCAGCAGATCCTGCCCATCGGCGGCGATCGGCTCGACCACGATGTTGAAAGTACTGGTCTCGGCGCCAACAGTGATCGATCCGCCCGTTACAGTGAAGCGCGCTCCGCTTCTCTGCGCACCCTGGATGGCCGCCCTGAGTTTGGTCCGTACCCCCTCGCGCGCCTTGGCCATCAAGTCGAGTGTCGGCCGGCCCGAGGCGACTTTCAGATACTTGTCCGTTGGGCCGAGAAAATGGAGGCATTCCAGCTTCGAATTGACCAGACACCGCAGCGGGTCCGTAGGAGTCCTGAACGTGTCGCCGACAGAGCTCCGCCAAGGCGGCTTGCCGAGACGGCGCTGAGAGCACGTCCATCCGAGGCCGCG
This sequence comes from uncultured Pseudomonadota bacterium, assembly GCA_963771455.1. Lineage (GTDB taxonomy): Bacteria > Pseudomonadota > Alphaproteobacteria > Rhizobiales > Beijerinckiaceae > Roseiarcus. Next base: position 79,992 of record CAVYTP010000009.1, on the reverse strand, counting down.
CGCGCTGGCTTTCTCCGACGATTGTGGACAGCGAGAACTCGCCGGGACGGTTTCCGCCGATCCGGCGGTAAATGCGCTCGGGTTTGGAGACGACGTCGAATTGGCCATCGGTCAACCCCACTGTTTCTGCGTTGCCCACTAGCAGGAGCCCGCCCTCCCGTAGGGCGAAATGGAAGATCGCGATGGCTTTGGCCTGGGCTTCTGGCTTGAGATAGATCAGCAGATTGCGGCAGGAGACGAAGTCAAGATGTGCGAAGGGCGGGTCCGCGAGAAGATCCTGCACCGTGCAGACGACGTTGGCGCGGAGATCAGGAGAGACCCGATACGAGCGATCCTCACGGGTGAAAAACTGAGCCAGCCTGGCGGCCGATACGCTGGCCTCGATGGCTGAAGGATAAAGTCCGTCGCGCGCACTCGCCACGGCATCAGGGTCGACGTCGCTGGCGAAGATCTGCAATTTGATTTCGCGTTTCGAGACGATGATCTGCTCACGAAACAGGATTGCCAGCGAATAGGTTTCCTCGCCCGAACTGCATCCCGCAACCCAAACCCGCAAGGGCCGGCCCGGTGGGTGGTCCTGGATAAGATTCGGAAGGACGTTCGTCGCCAGATGTTCAAACACTTGCGCATCGCGAAAAAACGAAGTGACGTTGATCAGCAAGTCACGGGAGAGTTCGTCGAGTTCGCGGGCGTCGCGTTGCAGTAGCGCGAGATAGCCGTCCGCGGACGAAACCGCGGCCATCGCCATGCGCCGCTCGACGCGGCGCTCGAGCGTGCCGTGCTTGTAGAAGCTGAAGTCGTGAACCGTTTTCGTGCGCAGCAGAGTTATGATCTCGGGCAGCAGATCGGCGATCGAGCTCAGGGGATGGGATGGGTCACGCCTCGGCGTCTCTACGCCGCGGCGCTCGCGTTCGATCAACTCGGAAGCGATCCTGGCTGCGGGCGCCACGAGATCGACGGCGCCCGTCGCGATGGCGCTGCGCGGCATGCCGTCATAGTCCGCCTCGGCGATGACCTGCGCTATTGTGCGGCCGCCGGCGCTCTTGACCGCTCTCAGACCGTCGCTTCCATCCGCTCCTGTCCCGGACATGACGATGGCGACGACGCGTTCGCCAAACGCCGCCGCGAGTGACTTCAACAGGAAGTCGAAGGGCAGACGCGCGCCATGCCTCTCGGTGGGTCTCGTAAGCTGCAATACGCGCTTGTCATCGACCGAGAGATAGACGCCCGGCGGTATGACGTAGACGGTTTCGCGTTCGATCGGCATTCCGTCCGAGGCTTGCGCGACCCGCATCGAGGTATGCACCGCCAGCAGATCGACGAGCAGACTTTCGTGGCCCGGATCGAGATGCTGAACAATGACGAAGGCCATACCGGTGGATCGCGGTAGGGCGCTCAGTAATTTCTTGCATGCCTCGAGACCGCCGGCCGAAGCGCCAATCGCGACGATGGGGAATTCCTCGCGATCTTGGCCGAATGGGGGTAGGGGCATCCGCTGGCGCGGTTCCGCCATCTCGGGATGGGAACCACTCTTGGGCATTTTGCTATGTTTCTCGGAGAGACATGGCTCTTCTTCCTGTAATGAGACCTCTAACACGGTCGGGCGATGATGACGATCAAATTGTATTGCGGGAGGGCCGCTGTACTTCCTTCTGCAGCGGCGCCGTGAGTAGAACCCGAACCTTTGCGGGCGAGCGCAAATTGGGCATGTTGACCACCGCGCCGTTTGCTTTGAGTCCATCTTCAGCAACGATGCGGGAGGTCAGGCAGAGCAACTGAGTAACCGGTCGTGGCAAAACGCAGAGATCACCGGACATTCACTTGATGCAACGTCGGGGGCGCAGGGGAGTGGTGAAATCGCAGCGCATACTAGTCGTCGAGGACGATCTCATGATTGGCCCCTTGCTCGCCGAGATGCTCGAGGACCTTGGGCACGTCGTTTGCGCTGTCGAGGTCAACCTCGCAAATGCCGTAGCGGCTGCGTCGCGATGTCGGCCCGATCTCATGATTGTTGATGTTGGATTGGGGGATGCGAGCGGCGTCGCTGCTGTCAAGGAGATCCTCACCGGAGGATTCGTGCCTTTTGTGTTCGTGACTGGCGATGCTTTGCGAAATCTTGGGCTCGGTCCAGGAGCGATTCTTATACAGAAGCCGTTTAGGGACGCGGATATGGTCGCCGCGATTTAGCGCGCGGTCGACACCCCGATCAAATATGCGATGGACGCGCTTCTCTGAGGAGCCATAGGCTTCGTTGGCGATTACACTTGGTTCGGCCCACCAGACCAGATGCGCGAGCGCTTCTGTAGTCGCGGTCAGCGACCGCGAGGGTTCCGTCTGGAGTAGGTTGGCAGAAATGGAACGCGGTTGAGCTGACAGAAGTCAGCGACTTCGGCTTCGATTGCCGCGCTGCGCTCGCGATGAACCGGCCTCATTACGCCAAAGCTATGGCGATACTCGAATCGAAATCGCGGCGTGGCGTGGCGATAGGTTCGCGACCCCTTCTGACTTGGGCGCGGGAACGCTCAATGTCAAAAATACAATCAAGTTGACGAGCGCGACCGCGACGAAGGCCCACCGGAACGGCTCCGTGGTGAGGCTCCAGAACGTGGAGGCCTTGTCTGGCGTTTTGGTCGCCAAACTCGCCGCACGGGGCAGCAATGCGATGAGTTCGCTTGCTTTGGCCTCCGCCGGGACCGAGTCCGTGGGACGATCGGGCAGCCCGGAAATGAATTCAGTCAAACGGGCAGTCGCTGAGGATCGCGACATGCCCGCCAACCTGGCTGCTTCCTGCCACGGGTCGATCGTCGTCCGCGCGAACGCCGACAATACGCTCAGCAGCATTCCGTTTGATTCTTTGCCTATGGCGGCGAACAGGAAGGGGCCATATTCAGGCTCGAGACTGAACGCGAAGGCGGCGCGACTCATGGAGATACTCCATACGTTGTTGCGCGAGGAATGGATCGTGGCGGCGCGCAATCTCAATTTGCCGCTTTTGACTGTCCCAATCCTTATAGCCGGCGCCGACGCCCGAACTCAGACTCTTGGAAAGTACTCAAGCCAGGCGCGGCGATCGATCAACTTCAGATGCAGCTTCGTCAGGCCAGACGCACTCTGACCTGATGGAGCGCGCCATCGTCCAGCAACGATACGCGTAGCGGCCGCTCGCCGATTTCGACGCCGTCGACGGAAGCGAAGACGACCCCCCGGTTGACCGCTTCGGGGTTGTCCACATGGACGTGATAGCTTGACGAGCGGTATTTGATCGCGGCCTCGAATTGTCCCCACGCCTTGGGTATGCAGGGATCGATATAAAGTGAAGCGCCGCGCAGCCGCAGTCCGAGGATGCTCTCGACGCCGGCGCGCTGCAGCCAGCCGGCCGATCCGGTGTACCAGGTCCAGCCGCCGCGCCCGACATGAGGGTCCTGCGAATAGATATCCGCGGCGACAACGTACGGCTCGACTTTGTAGCGGTGCGTGTCGGTGCGGGTTCGCGAATGGTTGATGGGGTTGAGCATGGCGAACAGTTCTGCCGCCTTGTCGCCGTCGCCCAGGGCCGCGAACGCCATCACCGTCCAGGTCGCAGCGTGGGTATACTGGCCGCCATTTTCCCGGACACCCGGAGGATAGCCCTTGATATAGCCGGGATCGAGCGGAGTTTGATCGAACGGCGGCGCGAACAGCAAAGCGAGCCCGTCTTTGCGGCGGATCAATTCGCGGTCGAGTGAAGCCATTGCGCGGGAAGCCCGTCCCGGCGTCGCGGCGCCGGACAGAACCGCCCAGGATTGCGCGATGGAGTTGATCCGGCACTCGTCGCTGCGGGCCGAGCCGAGCGCCGTTCCGTCATCGAAAAATCCTCTGCAGATACCAGTCGCCATCCCAGGCTTCGCGCTCAAGAGCCACTTTGAGGGCGTTGGCGTGCATCGTCCACTGCTCGGCGCGAGCGCTTTCGCCCACGGCGCGTCGCGATCGGCGCGAAGGCGACCAACGCGGCGTGAAGGAACCAGCCGAGCCAAACGCTCTCGCCGACGCCCTTTTCGCCGACGCGGTTCATGCCGTCGTTCCAATCGCCGGAGCCCATCAGAGGCAGCCCGTGCGGACCGACAGGCAGACTGTGATCCAGCGCCAGCGCGCAATGCTCAAACAGAGTTCGCGTCGCGTTCCGAGATATTGGGAAGTGAGAAATTGTCCGTTTCGCCTTCTGTCAGCAAAGCGCTTTCGAGAAACGGAACGCGCTCGTCTAGTACGGAGTCGTCCTGCGTGGCTTCGACATAATGGGCAACCGAATAGGCAAGCCAGGCGCGGTCGTCGGATATTCGCGTGCGTACCCCCTGCCCCGAATGCGGCAGCCACCAATGTTGAACGTCGCCCTCGACAAATTGGCGGCCCGCTGCCCGTAGAAGATGCGCGCGCGTCAGATCTGGCCGCGTTGTGGCGAGCGCCATACCGTCTTGCAACTGGTCCCGAAATCCGTAGGCGCCGCTGGCCTGGTAGAAGGCGGAACGCGCCCATACACGGCAAGCGAGCGTCTGATAGAGCAACCAGCCATTGAGCATGATGTCCATGCTCCGGTCGGGTGTCTTGACCTCTATGGCGCCGAGTATCTCCTTCCATTGCGCGGCGACTTCGGCAAGGCACCCGTCAAGATCGATCGTACGATAGCGCTGCACGAGAGCGCGTGCCTCCTCCCGCGTTTCGGCCTGGCCGAGCAGGAAAATGACCTCCACGGTCTCGCCCACTGGGACTTCAAGACCGGTGCGCATCGCCGCGCAGGGGTCCAGCGCCGCGCCGACCTTGTTGGACAGGGCGGTCGGGCTCACCATCGCAGCAGGGCTGGCCAGCGTTCCATTGCGGCCAATGAATTCGCGGCGGTCGCCGGTCATTCCGTCTGGGCCCCGCGCATGTCCGCGAAGGCGACACGAGAGCCGAAAGCCATGTTCCAGGGGTTGCGCGCGAACATCGAACCTGTGGCTGCATCGATCTCGGTCTCGATGAAAGTGAGGGATGCCGCCCGCGCGGCGGCGAGCACCCACTCGACATAGGCGGCTACGCTGAGCGAGCGCGGGCGATGGCTCAGGTTGGTCAGCCGCAGGCGCGATATCTTGATCGAGCCTGCCACGGGCACAAATTGCAACAGGTCCGAAGCGATCCCGTTCCGGCCAAGCGTAAAGCGGCTGTAACCGCGCCCGTGGCGCGCTACATAGGTGGCCTTGGGGTCTCGTATCGGCAGCGCGGTCGGGCTCCAGAACTCGCCGGACTCTTCGTCCCTGAGATAGAACGCCTCGCCGGGGGGATCGCAGACCGGGTCGTTCGACCAGGGCGTGAGCTGGTTCTCGCGACTGTTGCCGGACCAGGTATAGCCGCCACCCTCCGTAGCTGTCTGAAAGCCGAAGGTTGAGTTGGCAATAACGTTTATCCACGGCGCTGGAGTGGACTGACCGGGGCCGAGGAGGGTCACATATTCTTGCCCGCCGGCGGCAAACCCGCCGAGCCCGTTGAAAAATTCGAGTTCCGGCTGACGGACCGCAGCTGCTAGCTGCAGCCGCGCCGGCGGGGGCTTGGCGAACAACCGGACTGGCGCCGCGGCATCGGCGACGCGCTCGAGCTGATCGGTCAGCCGCCCATGCTGCGCGGCGAGAACGACGCGAGCGGTGGAGATCAGGAGCGAACGGGTTTGCGTCGAGATCAGATCCGACCTGAGCACGAATATCCGGCCCGCCTGAAGCTCGCCGCCGGGCGCGGGCCTTGATTGACTAACCCGGACCAGCGACTCGATGGCGATCTGCAGGTCCTGAACATATGATGATCGCCGCTCGTTTAAAATCACGAGGTCAACGGCAAACTGCTTTATCCGCCAATATTCGTGCGCTTTCAGAATTTGACGTACGAATTCGAGATTGTCCGAGTCCGAGATCCGCAGCAGCACGATCGGCAGATCTCCGGACACGCCCTGGGCCCAGAGCCCGGACTGCGGCCCAGAACCTTGGCGGATGATGTCGGAGGAAGGACGCAGCGCGCGGCCCGAAAAGATAACGTGACCCGCCAATCGCTGGAACAGGTTGGCCTCGCTTGGCTTGACGCCGAGATGATGCAGTTGGACCTGGCCTTGCGTCCACGCGAGCGTCGTCGCGCGCTCGTAGGCCGAATTGTCGCGGTGTTTATCCACACAATCCAGCAGGGCCTCGCGCGACGCCGCCGCCATCGTCCAGAAACTGACACGGATCGTGGCGCCTGGCGCGACCTTTACGCGGCGGCGTAGGGAGAAGATGGGATCGAGAACCGCGCCTGCCGAGTTCATCAAAGGCCCTGCATCGAGCATCGCGATTGGGGACGCGACATTATGTCCTCGTCCCAGAAATCGCGCCCGGTCGGTCTCGAATTCCGGTTTATCGATCGCCTCAACGTCGGCGACGCTCAGGTGAGCAGCCCAGATCTCTGGCTCGGTCGGCGTGCGCCGCCGACGGTGAGCGATGATCGCGCCGAGTTCGACGAGATACTCGGTTTCGACAAACAGTTTCGCGAAGGCCGGATGGGCGACATCGGCGCTCTGTGGACCCAGGGCGAGTTCCGAGTAGGACGTGATCTCGATCTCGCGGGCGCGGGCGCCCGTGTTGGTGAGGGAAATCCGCCGGACCTCGGCGTCGTCTTCGGCGGAAACTAGCACTTCGAGCGACGTCGTCAGAGCGCCGTCCCGACGGATGATCTGCGCCCGACCCTCATTGAAATGGATCGCATACTCATTGGGCTCAGCCCCGGTTGGTTGATAGCCGGCCGACCAGACCGCTCCGCTGAGACTATCGCGGAGGAAGATGTAGGAACCGCTGTCGTCGCGGGTCGCGTCTTCACGCCACCGCGTGATCGCGACATCGCCCCATCGGCTGTATCCCGACCCGGCGGCGGTCAACATGACGGCGTAACGACTGTTCGAGAGCAGCAATGTCGCGGGCGATGAAAGATGCGGCGAAATGATATTTCGGCCACTCGAGGGGTCTTCATCGCCGGCGCGCGCCGCGGCTTTGACTTCCGCCGCCCAGGGCCGAGTCGTCGGGACCTCACGCGGCACGCGCTCCTGCAACAGCAACTCCGTCGCCTGAACAATCGGCTCGGCGTGAAAGCGCGCCCGCATCACGCCGTCCAGCAGCGCGTTGGCGATCGCGACGATCGTCATGCCCTGGTGGTGCGCCATGTAGGTGCGCACGAGCGCGAAGGTTTCGCCCTCCTGAATGCGTGTCGGCGTAAAATCCACCGCCTCGTAAAATCCGTAGCGGCCGCGCGCGCCCATCGCCTCGAGTCGCTTCCAGTTTGCGACGCAGGCGGCCGGATCGACCATCGTCGCCAATCCGGTCGCGTAGGGCGCAATGACGCTGTTTTCGCCGAGGCCGCGCTTGATGCCGAGCCCGGGAACGCCAAAATTCGAATATTGATAGGTGAGTTCCAGATCGCGGGCGTTGTAGGCCGACTCGGAAATGCCCCACGGCAATCCCAGAGCCGCGGCATATTCGATCTGCCGGCGCACAATCAGCCGATCCGTCTGTTCGAGCAGGCTTCCCCGCGGCGCGCGCATGACCAGCGGCGGCATCAGATATTCAAACATCGAACCGGACCAAGAGATCAAGCGCAGCGCCGCGAGCGACAGGCGTCGCGGCGCGCCCGAGCCGAAACCAGTGCCTCGCCGGTATGTCGCCCTTCGCAATGGCGAAGAAGCTCGCCAGCCGCGCTTCTGAAGCCAGAAGGTCATAGCAATTGGAGTCCAGCGCGCCTTCCGAGTTCAAGTAGCCGATGGAAAGCAGCTGTCGATCGGCGTCGAACAGGAAACCAAATTCCATCTCCATCGCCATGGCTCGAGAGCGCGTCTCGAGGGCCTGCAAACGCGCGTCAAGCGCGGCTGACTCTGCGACGGCCGCGCTCATGTCGAAACGATGCGCGCCGATCGCAGATAGGCTTGCGCGCGACCAGAACAGGAGATCTGCTCCCGTTCCATCGCTGCGCTCGAGGGCGATGGCGCGCGCGATGTCGGCGAGGACTTCGCATTCTCCCGCGAGTTCCTTGAATTGTGAGGAAATCGCTTCGTCGGACTTGGAGTTGCCTGCGACTGCCTGCATCAGGGTAGCCAGGCATTCATCGAGCTGGCGTGGCGTCACGGTTTGGGTCCTGCGGCCCAGACGGAGATGAACGGCGCTCTCTGCGGCGAGCGCGAGCATGTCGCCGATGCCGGCCCGGCGCGAAGCCGCGTCTGTCGGCGTCTCTCTCCATTCTCGACAAGCGTTTGCGAGTGCAATGAGGTGCCCTGCGAGATTGCCGCTATCGACGGAAGACACGTATCTTGGTTCGAGCACGGCGAGACTGCGCGTGTCGTACCAATTGTAGAAGTGCCCCCGAAATCGCGACATGCGCGTCATCGTCGCAAGCGTGGCTTCGAGACGCTCGATGGCTTGCGCCGCGCCGATCCAGCCGAAGTCGCGGGCGCTAACCACGGCGAGCAGATATAGGCCGATATTGGTCGGCGACGTGCGGTGCGCCACGACCGGGGTAGGGTCCTCCTGGAAATTGTCGGGAGGCAGCATGCTGTCTTCCGCGGTGACGAAGGTCTCGAAGTAGCGCCATGTCAGGCGGCCGGTTCGCCGCAGCGCCAGCGTTTCGGCATCCGGAAATCGGGGCAACGCCGGCGACGCCTGGAGGCAGGCTAGAATAGCGGGCGATTGCTGGCGATAGCGCCCACAGAGCTGCGAACGGCGCCGCCAGAGTCCAGGTATGATGTCCAAATACGAGCGCGGTCAGCATCGCGACGGCGGCCACGAAAACGGCGCCCGACATGCGAACGAAAAAACCCCTGACATCGAGATGGTCGTCAGCGGAGGCCTGTGCGGCGGTCGTCCATTCCAGCAGATATCGATGGCTGACGAAAATGCGCCAAAGCGTGCGCAAGATGGCGTCGGTCATCAAATACGCCTGATCGGCGAGAAACGCGAAGTTGAGCACGAAGAGCATCACGGCCAGTCGGAGATCCACGCCGAGGGCGCGGATGTGGCTCGACAGCGAAACTCCGAGACGGCGCGCCATGACTGAGGAAAACAGGGGAATGAAGGCGGGAAGGCCAAGCGCGAACACAATGAACCCCGTCCAGACTGCGGCGGCGGAAAGGGGCAGGGTCCAACCGAACAGCAGCGCGACGATGGCCGCCGGCGCGGTGACGGTCCGGCGCAGGTTGTCGACCATTTTCCATCTTCCTATCCGGGGCAGTTCGCTTCCGGCGCGCGTCGCGCACCGCGGCCTGTTCGCGAAACCGAGAATCCACGGCAGCAGCTGCCAATCGCCGCGAGCCCAGCGATGATGCCGGCGCGCGCTCACGTCATAACGGGCCGGAAATTCCTCCACGACTTCGATGTCGGAGGCGAGGCCGGCGCGCGCGAATACGCCTTCGAACAGGTCGTGGCTCAACAGCGTGGAGTCAGGCGCGCGGCCGGCCAGGGCCGTTTCAAAGGCGTCGATGTCGTATACGCCCTTGCCGGCGTAGGACCCCTCGCCGAACATGTCCTGATAAACATCCGACACGGCCGCGGCATAGGGGTCGATGCCGCTGGAACTCGAAAACACCCGTTGGAACAGAGAGCCCTCGCCGCCGCTCGGAAGCGAGGGCGTCACACGCGGTTGAAGGACCGCGTAGCCTTCGACAATCCTCGCCGCTTCGGCGTCGACGCGAGGCTGATTGAGCGGATGGGCCATCTTGCCGATGAGGCGTTGCACGGCGTCGCGCGGCAGGCGCGTATCCGAATCCAGAGTGACGACATATTTCACACCCTCGGGATGTGTCGGCGACGTTGCCGGTTGCGTCGATGAACGTAGTGTCAGTCGCGCCCCGCAGGAGACGGTTCAATTCATGCAGCTTGCCGCGTTTGCGCTCCCATCCCATCCAGCGCTGCTCGCTCTCGCTCCAGACGCGCCGCCGATGCAACAGCAGGAACCTGGGTCCCGCCGCATTGGATCCGTAGCGTTGGTTGAGAGCCTCAATGGCGACGCGCGCGAATACGGTCAGGTCGGCGTCGCCTTCTTCGTGCTCGTGGACCGCGTCGGTCCAATCCGATAACAATGCGAAATGCAAATCGCCCTCCGGGCTGGCCAGATGATGAATCTCCAGGCGGTCGACCAGCTCGGTTATTTCATCGCGGCTCGTGAGAAGGGTTGGAACGACGACAATGCTGCGTAGCGCTTCGGTAACGCCCGAGCGAAGCTCGAGGCCGGGCAACGCGTGGGCGCGGACGAACCGCGTAACGAGACGGTTCGCCAGGGCCACGCCCGACTCCATAGCCGGGACGGCCCCCAGCAGCGCGAGGCCGCCGAGCAGGGCGGCGTCGACGCCCATATCGGCCAAGGCGATCAATGGCGCCGCGAGCAAGAGCGCTGACGTCGTCAGGATAGCGGCGGCGTAAATATCGAAGTTGAAGCGTGGGGCCCATCGGATAGCAAAACCGCATTGCAGACGATACCCCAAGGATCTCTCGAACTCACGACGCCCGAGACTAATCAGATAATAGCCCGCGTCGCCGCGTCGAAGCTGTTCCAGCGCCGAGTGCTCTATGTGAGATTTCTGAGCTTCGGCCGAAGCGAGTCGGGCAATTTCGAGTTCGCTATGGCGAGAGCCCCGCGCCAGTTCTTCGATCGCGCTGCGATAGAGGTTGCGAGTCGGGAAATCCATTTCCATGAAACGGCTGTCGACGGCCAGCACGCCATCAACCAGACACAGGCGCTCGAACAGCTCCGTCCAATCCACCTCGCCGATCACCCTAAGGCTCGTCATGAGATTGCGGACCGTCACGTTCGCCGCGCCCTGGTTGCGATGGACCTCGCGAACCGAAGCGTCGGCGGTGGTGTGCTGCTCCGACAGACGTTCGTCGAGCCAAGTCAGGGCAGGCGTGAGGGTTGGATCCTGATCTCGCAAACGATGCACGAGCTGCACCGCGAAAGCCGGGGCGAGCGCATCAGGTCGCCGCCGCGCGAACACGACCGACGCGGCCTCGGCCATCCGGCCGCCAACGCCCAGCAGGCGATCCGCCATCCCGTCGGCTTCATCTCGGGCGGTCCGGCCGCGCGTGATCTGTTGAGCAAGCCGCCTGAGGTTTTCGATCATTACGATTTGCAGCGTGATCGATATCGCCCAAAGCTCGCCGATCGTCAGCGGCTGAACTTCCTGATAGGCTTTGACAAAGCTGAAGAAGACGTCGGACTCGAAGCTGCTGTCGGTGTGCGCGACAAACGCCCAGGCGATCCCGAATATGCGAGGATATCCGGCGAACGGCCCGGTGATCAGTTTCGGGAGCTGTCGGTAGTACCCCGGCGGCAAATTGGTGGTGATTTCGCGGATCTGTCGCTCGACGACATGATAATTGTCGATCAGCCATTCGGCGGCGGGAGTGATGGCGCGATTGTCCTCGATCGCAGCGACGATCGATCGATAGGCAGATAGAAGGACCTTGCCGTTGTCGGCCAGACGGGGCGCCAGGGGCAGCCCGGCAGCCATTTTAGGCGCCACGGTCTGGGCCTCGGCGAGGCTTCGCGCGTGCATTTCCAGCCGCTCGACACTGAACAATTCCTCGCGGATCGGGGTTTCGTCATCCCAACGCGAAGACTTCTTGAAGTGTGACGTTAGCCGGCGATGAACCCAGTTCGTTGCGATGGCTGAGCTTTGGTCCGGCACGTTCGATCTCCTGCGCGTGTCGCATGCGCTATCAGACCGAAAAGGAGTTCGACGGTGGTCTAACCTGCGTAGCTCTCTCAGGGACATTGGCCGAACGGCTACGCGTGGCGGCAAGGCCGTCAGTCATTTTGGCGAATTTGGCGCCTGTCCCTTAGCGCTCCAAATACCATTCCTCGAAATCTTCAGGCGCCCTCGGAAACTACTTACGCCGTCGGAGAAGTCCGGTGGCGCTCTCACAGTGAAGGACGTCGCCGTTGTCGCCGAACTGACACTACATCAATTTGCCGTCAATCCTCTAAGCCGCTACCGACTTCTGACTCCGTCAATCTTGGTTCGAATCCAGGTCCCCCAGCCAATCTTTTCAACACTTTAGGTTGCAAGAAGCAAGATGCCCTGCAGGCCGGCGACCGCGGGGCTACCAAGGTGCTGCTCAACAGAGAACCGTCCGAAGGCGCTCAGACACTCGCCCAATCTGAATATTTGCCACGGCTTCAACGAGCGGAATGAAGTCTCTCGCCCGAAACCGGATCGCTACGCTCGGCGGCTTCATCTTGAACAATCCTGACCGCATCCCAACATGAAAGTCCTTGGAGGGCTGCGTCATGTCGATAATTTTTTACCGTTTCGCCGTGGCTGGTTTGATCATTGTCGCGAGTTCCAGCAGTCGCCATTGCAGCAGAAATCATCGGCAACGGCTGATCCGAGCCCGAATGCCGGAAGTACGCCTAATCGGCGTTGCCGCGTATTCGAGTGAAACGTTCGCTTCTCGACTGCGACCGCTATCGCCTTGGTGATGCAAACGGCAGCGCGCTTGACAGTCCGCCGTCGACCGCAATCGCCTGCCCATTCACGTAGGACGCGGCATCGCTCACCAGGAAAAGCGCAGCGGAGGCAACTTCATTTGGCTGCCCCGCACGCCTTTGCGGGTTGAGCTGTCCAATCCGATCTTCCGTCCTCGCGCGTGCGAGCGTTCTCGAAGATCGGCTTCGTCATGCCGGTTTCTATCAAGCCCGGGCAAACCGCATTCACGCGCACACCCGTCCCGGCAAGTGAATTTGCGGCGGTCTGGACAAGGCTGATGACCCCCGCCTTGCTTGCGCTGTACGGAGCGCCGGCGGTTGTCGCTCTCACGCCCGCAACAGACGCCGTGCACACGATCGCGCCCTTGCCGCGCGCGACGAGCACGGGCGCCGCGTGTTTGATGAGCAGGAACGGTCCCAGCAAATTTACTCGCAGAACTTCCTGCCATTGCTCGATTGTATCTTCGATGACCGGTACGTAGGCGCCGCTGATGCCTGCATTGGCGAATACGGCATCCAGCCTTCCGAACGCGTTGACAGCGCGAGCTACTGCGGCCGCGACCTCTTTCTCATCTCCGGCGTCGGCCACCAGCGTCTCAACCCGATCCAGGCCGTCCCGGGTCTCGCGCAGGCCTTCATCGCTGCGGTCTATTGCCAGCACAGACGCGCCGGCTTGCCGGAACAGCCGCACAGCGGCTCTACCGATGCCGCTGCCGGCTCCTGTTATGATGGCGACCCGCCTTACGAGTTCCTGCATGCTCGTCTCCTACTGGACGCGGGTTTGTCGGACAGCCATGGCGATCATCGGCCCGGTCGCCACCGGGCCGACGCGCCAGCGATCGAGGGCTCCCGTTGGGAGTCCCGAGGATTCGATGGCGTTTCAGAAAACCGGGGGACTGGGGCAGGCTGCGTTATTCCCTCTCTTTCGATGAAGGTCGATCTGGCCACAAGGTGCGGATGATGCGGCGCCTCCGCCATCGTGAGAACCGGCGCGAAACAATAGGCGCCGCCTTCAAGCGCTTCGCACCATTGGGCGCGCGTCCGCTGAGCGAAGACGGCCGCGAACCGAGCCCGTATAGCTGGCCAGCTCTTCTGATCGTCGCGAAGTTGGATGTCCTGCTCGGCCAGCCCGAACTCCTCACAGAAGCGTCGGTAGATCGCCGCATCCATCAGCGCAATGGACAAATACCGGCCGTCCGCGCATGCGTAACAGCCGTAGAACGGCGCTCCGCCGTCGATGATGTTGGCCTCCCTGCGGTCGCTCCATTCGCCGCGGGGGCCCCATTCGTAGAACATTGACATCAGCGAGGCGGCGCCATCGCACATTGCGCAATCGATGACCTGGCCGATTCCGATCTCTCGGGCCGCCAGCAATGCAGCCAGGACGCCCATCGCGAGATAGAGCGCGCCGCCGCCGTAGTCGCCGACCAGATTGAGCGGCGGCAACGGGGCCCGTTCCCTTGGTCCCATCGCCGCGAGCGCCCCGGTAATGGCGATGTAGTTGATGTCGCGGCCGGGGGCCTGCGCGTGGGGCCCCGTCTGACCCCACCCCGTCATGCGCCCATACACGAGCTTAGGATTGCGAGCTCGTGCGATATCAGGCCCCAAACCTAGGCGCTCCATGACGCCGGGACGAAACCCTTCCAGCAGCGCATCCGCGCCGTCAATCAGGTTTAAAACCTGGTTGACGCTCTCGGTAGCTTTCAAGTCAAGTTCGACGATACGGCGACCTCGATCGATCACTTTGGACTTCGCCGCCCAACCGCCCGGTCGTTCGATCCGAACGATGTCCGCGCCCATGTCCGCCAGCAACATTCCCGCGAACGGAACGGGCCCGATAGCGCCGAACTCGACGATGCGAACGCCGGCTAGAGGCCCGCGACCCCCTGCGCCATCGAATTGCGCAGTCTTATGCACGCTCGTTTCGCCCATACCTCGCATACCAGGAGTTCGCTAAAAAGCCGACAGACCTGTCAGCTCGCGCCCGATGATCAGTGTCTGAACTTCCGGCGTTCCTTCGGGGATGATGCCGCCGCGCGTGTCGCGAAATATGCGCTCGAGCGGAAGATCAGTGCTGTAGCCAATCCCGCCATGGACCTGCAGCGCCAGGTCTGCGACGCGAAAGGCGCTCTCTGTGGCGAACTTCTTGGCGATTGAGCATTCAAGTCGCGAAGGTTGGCCGCCATCGAGCCCGCGAGCCGCGTCCTGCACCAGCAGGCGAGACGCGCGCACCAGAGTCGCCTGTTCGACCAGATGTTCCTGGACGAGCTGGTATCGGCCGATAATTTTGCCGAACTGGGTGCGGGAGGTCGCATATTTGAGCGACAGGTCGAACGCGCATTGCGCGGCGCCGACGGCGCCGGAGGCGACGCTGAGCCGACCCTCATTCAACGTCGTGAGGATTGTCTTCAGCCCGTCGCCAATCCCGCCAACAAGGCGATTGGCGGGAAGGAAGAGGTCTTCAAAAACAAGCTCTGATGTGCCGGTCGAGCGCAGGATCATGGTCGAGAGAGGGCGCACGCCATATGCGACCTCCGCGCGGTCGATGAGGAAAGTCGATAGCCCGAGATCTTCGTCGGCCTCGGACAGCGTGCGAGCAAGCAGGATCCCGAAGTCGCCGCCCCCGTTAGTGATCCACTGCTTAGTTCCCGACACGACGAAACCATCGCCCCGACGCCGCGCCTTGGTTTCGACTGCCTTGACGTCCGAGCCGACATTCGGCTCGGTTATGCCAACCCAGACCCGCTTTTCGCCGCGCAACAATGGGCCCAGGTGCGACTGCTTCTGCTCTTGCGTGCCGTGTCGGCCGAGCACGCCGGCCACCATGTTATGAACATTCAGCAAGGCCCGGAAGCCGAGCCAGTGATAACCCGCCGCCTCCATCAATGCGGCTAGGTCTGCGAATGTCAGGTCCTGGCCGCCCATCGCGCCGGGGAGCCGGATGCCGATATAGCCGTACGCTGCCACTTCGGGCCAAATCGACCACGGGAACACGCCCGTACGCTCCGCCTCGGCGATGTGCGGATCCACGACCCTTGACAGGAAGCGATGAGCGCTATCGAGCATCTCGGCGCGCCCGGCTCCTGTTTCGTTCGCGATCTCATTTGTTGCTGACACTTGTTTGTCCTTGCAGCTTTGCTGGCCCTAGTCGCGATGGGCGGTCACGACTTCGCGGAGGACGCGACGGAGTTCTTGAGTTTGAGCATTTGACGAGCTTCGTCGGGGCTCGCGAGGTCGAAGCCGAGCAGGCGTATCAGCTTGACGGCCTTTTCGACCAGTTGGGCATTGGATCGGGCTAGAACGCCGTGTTCCAAATACACGTTGTCTTCCATCCCGACTCGAACATGCCCTCCAAGGATCAATGCCTGCGCCAGCATCGGGAATTGCATGCGCGAAATGCCAAATGCGGCCCACTCGCAATCGGGCGGCAATTGCCGCGCGACATATTGCATCGTGTCCGCGGTTGAGACCAGGCCGTAGGCGACCCCGAGCACGATCTGGAACAACGCCGGCGCGTCAATGTGTCCTTCTTCGATCAACTTCTTTGCGAGGCTTACGCCGCCCGTATCAAAGATTTCGAGCTCTGGCTTCGCCCCGGCGTCGCGAATGATCTTCGCCATCTCGCGCAAATGGACGGGGGTATTGACGATGGCGCTTTCGCCCATGTTGAGCGTCGCCACATCGAGCGTTGCGATCTCCGGCTTCAGCGCGACGATGTGGCCCAGCCGCGCCGATGGATGGCGCAACGAAGTTCCCGGCGCCCCAACCTCCGCCATTTGCGCGCCGGGCACGTACCGCGCGCCCGGGCCACCGGTGAGGTTCAGGACGACGTCGGTGCGTGAGGCGCGGATCTGCTCGACGACGTCGGTGTATAGTCGCTCGTCCATAGAGGCGACGCCTGTTTCCGGGTTCCTCACGTGCAGGTGAACCACACTCGCGCCCGCCTCTGCAGCTTCGATCGCAGAAGTCGCGATCTGACGCGGCGTGATGGGGACGTGAGGGCTCCGGATCTCGGCGGCGCCGGTCACCGCGCAGGTGAGGATGATCTTCGACATGGGGTCTCCGCAGTTCACCTTTCGGCGGCCCACAGGGTCGCCGCGTTTATTTCAACGCCGCCGATTCAGCGACGGCTCTATCCGAGCCTATTTCTTGACGAGCGGGCAGGCGCTACTGGCCAGGCTCTGGTAGGTTTGGTCGCCGGGCACCGTTTGGACGATATCAAATAGATCACCAGTCACCTTCACGTCCTCAGGGCGTTTCGGCTTGATGATGAAAATGTCGTGAACCATCTGCCCATCTTCGCGAAGCTTGCCGTTGGACGCGAACATGTCCTGGACCGGGGAGGACTTCATCTGCGCCATGACCTTCGTGGAATCATCGGTTCCTGCATCCTTGACGGCCTGCAGGTAGTGCCGGACAGCGGAATAAACGGAGACCTGACTCTGCGAAGGCAGTCTCTTCATCTTCGCCACGAAACGCTCGGTCCAGGCGCGCGTTTCAGGGGTTCGGCTCCACTCGAATGTCGAAACAAACAAGATGCCGCTGGCGGCCTCGACGCCGAGCGCTTGCATGTCCGGGAGATTTGACGCCCCGACGGCCGCGACTTCGGCGCCGCCCTTCTCCAGACCGAACTCCTTCGCCTGCTTCAAAATGTTTGCTTGATCGCCACCCACGTCTCCGATCGCAATTACTTTGGCGCCCGAGGATTGCGCCTGAAGAAGGAACGAGCTGTAGTCTAGCGCTCCGATCGGATGCAGCACCTCGCCGACAATCTTTCCGCCCTTCGCCTCCACCTCTTTGTGGAGGTCGGCGACCTGAGCTTTGCCGAATGCGTAGTTCTGAGCAATGATGAACCAGGTGTCGTGGCCCGGCGTCGCCATGGTTGCGCTCACCATTGCGTTGGTTGTCGCGTAGGCGTTGAAGTTCCACTGCGTCGTGAGCGGACCGCAAGCCACCCCTGTAAAGTCGTCCGCTGCCCCGGTGTTCAGCAAAATTTTTCCACGCTCCTTGGCGAGCGAAACGACCGCAAGTCCCACGCTCGACGTCCCCATATCGGCGATGACGTCAACGTGCTCGTTGTCGAACCAGTTCCTGGCGATATACGCCCCGATGTCCGGCTTGTTCAGATGGTCGCCAACGACGATCTCAACCGGGAACGCCGGCGATGTTGCCGCCGAAATCCTCGACGGCGAGCCTTGCGGCGACGGCGGCCCCTTCGCCGTCGGAATCGGCCATACGCGCCGCTCCGATCGCTCATTACGCCGATCTTGATGACGCCATCAGAGAACGCCGCATTTTGTGCGAAGGCTGGCGTGACGATCGCCACGCCTATCGACAACAGTACGCCCTTTAGAACCGAATTATTTGACACTGTGAACCTCCCAATGGACTGTTTTCTGTCTCTTCTCGTTCGCAAGCGCGGCGACTCGCCTTCATCGAGCAGATCTCTCCGTGCTATTCAGCCGCGCTTCCTATTTTCGCGACCAATCTCCTCTTTGAGCCTGTGGCCGGCCGCCACGCGGTCCCAGACCTCGCCATCCCGCTTTGCGCGGAGTTCGGCCTTCTGGATTCTTTCTGTCGGCGTCTTGGGTAGCTGGGCCATGAACTCGATGTACCGGGGAACTACGAAGGCGGGCATTCGCTGCTCGCACCAATCGACGACCTCCGGCGCGCTGAGGCTCTGGCCTTCGCGCAGGACAATGCACGCCTTGACCTCGTCCTCGCCGGCGGCTTCGTCGGCGGGAACTCCGATGACCGCCACATCGAGAACAGCAGGATGGATTCGGATCGGCTGCTCGACTTCGAAAGAGGAAATGTTTTCTCCTCGCCGGCGCAATGCGTCCTTGTACCTGTCGACGAAATAATACCAGCCGTCCTTTTCTCGGCGCATCGCATCGCCGGTATGAAACCACAGATTGCGGAATGCCTCGGCAGTCTTGTCCGGCATGTTCACGTAGCCGGCATTCAGGGTCCAAGGCTCGTGGGAGCGAATGACGAGCTCCCCGACTTCGCCAACGGGCACTTCTTCATCCGTCTCTGGATTGACCAAGCGAACGTCGAACCATTGGTCGAGCAAGACCCCGCTGGCGCCGATCGGGAGTTCGTGACCGAGCAGGTTCGATGGCGATAGAAACGGCATGCAGATTTCCGTCATTCCATAGGCGGTAAGAATTCGTTCGACGCCATAGCGTTCCTTGAAGTCGCCAAGTAGATGATTGGCGACAGGGCCGCCGAAAAACCGCGTCAGCTTGTGAGCCTTGTCGCGCGACGTCGGCGGCTGGCTAAGAAGTAACTGCAACGTTCCGCCAAGAAAATTGGATCATCGTCGCGACCAGAGCCGTGAACGCGCTCCAGCCATTCCGTACCGCTGAAGCGCTCGTAAAGGACGGAACGCGCGCCAGCGATCAAACAGGGATAGACGGCGTTCAACTGGCAATTGGCGTGAAACAAGGGAAAGCCGTTCATATGGGTGTCGTCTTCGGTCAGACCCATCGTGAAAGCGGTTTCCTGAGCAAAAATGTAGAGCTGTGCGTGCGGCATCAGCACGCCCTTCGATAGCCCTGTAGTCCCCGACGTATAGATGATCGCCCCGATTTCGTGTGGTTTGACCACGATGCCGAGGTTGTCATCGCGCTCCAGGAACAAGGAATTGAGATCGTAGACCTCTCGTCCGGGCAACTCCGGGAGCGCGGATGTCTGCCTATCCCCAGGGGCGACGATCACCCGCTTCACCGCCGGCAACCGCGGCAGACTTTCGATCACACGCCCCAACAGGTCGTCGGAGACTACGACGGTGTCGCTTCCACAAATATTGATCTGGTGTTCGAGGAAAGTTCCGCGATAGGCGGGATTAATGGGCGCTTCCACAGCGCCAAGCTTGTTTGCCGCGAACCAGGAAAACACCAGCTCGAGGCTGTTGGGCATGAAAAGCACGACCCGATCGCCGCGGCGCACGCCGATTTCCTGAAACCCGCGGGCTAACCGGTTCACGCGTCGGTTGACCTCGTCAAAGGAAAGCGCCTTCCCCTCATGCGTCCATTGCAGGAACGGACGTTCTCCCCTCGCCACGGCCTGATGCTCGAGCACAGTCGGCAATGACCACTTGCTGCGCGGAAAGCGGGGCTCAAAATGCGGATAGGTCAACACTTTCGAAACCTCCCGGGATTGATACGCGCGGCTCGCGACGCGCTCGGCGAATTGTGTTTGGCTTAGGGCCGAAGCAAGGGAT
The DNA here is from genome assembly GCA_963771455.1 of uncultured Pseudomonadota bacterium. Lineage (GTDB taxonomy): Bacteria > Pseudomonadota > Alphaproteobacteria > Rhizobiales > Beijerinckiaceae > Roseiarcus. Next base: position 60,275 of record CAVYTP010000009.1, on the reverse strand, counting down.
CGTCTTTCCGCCAAGGCGATCTCTGACCGGCATACACTTCGGGTCCTTTGCGAAAATGCGCCGCTTCCTCGAGCGTCTCGATGAAGGGTAGGTCGCGGGGGTAGAGATCAGCGCCGCGCGGACGTGGTCCCGACTTCGATATGTGACCCCAAAGTGGATGCCCGACCACCTCTTCGGCGATCGCCGTTGCTTCAATCAACTTTTCCAGGTTGTAGCCGGTCTCAACGCCCATCTCGTGGCAAAGGTCGACAAAATCCTCGGTCGGCACATGGCCGGCGGCTCTGCCGTTGCCGCAATAGGGACAGCCGCCCATCCCGCCGAGCGAGGTATCGAATTCCGTCGCTCCGAGCCGCAGCGCTTCATAGTAGCTGGCGATCGCCGCGCCGCGCTGATTGTGCAGGTGCATGTGGAAGACTTCGACTTCCGGCCATCGTTCGCGGATCGCGAGGATCGTCTCGCGGACCAGATGAGGCAGGTTCCAACCCATCGCCTCGAGCAGTGAGACGCGTTTGACTGTAACGCCGGCCACATTCCACTTGCCGATCATCAGTTCGAGCAGCGCCATGCGCTGTTCAAGGTTAAAGGGGCCTTCGAAATTCGAGCCGAACGGATTGCCGATCGAGACGCTCGCCTCCAATGCGCCGGCCGCTCTTGCAGCCGCGACAGTCGCGTCGATCGAAGCAATCTGCTGGGCCTGCGATCTGTTGTAATTGCGCCGGGCAAACGTGTCGCAGAGCTCGACATGGGTTGCGAAGCGCGAGCGTCGCGTGCGGACGTCGAGTTTCGGATAGTAGCGGTCTGCACGCTCAAATCCTTGTTGGTTAAACACGGCGGCTGTGTAGACGATGCCCGGCTTGGGGGTGAAGCGCTGGGCGATCTCGTCTATGCAGGCCATCTGGGGCGTCCACTTGGGGTGGGCGAACGAGCCGATAGAGATCACTTTCGCGCCCGTCTCTCCGAGCGCGTCGAGAAGCCTCAGCTTCGCCTCCACGGCAATCGAAGCGCTCTCGATCTGCAGGCCTTCCCGCATGGTGTCGTCGGTGATGACGACGGATTTGGGCAACGCATCCATAATGGGTTCAATCGCTCCCTGACAAGACGCTGGAACTTGAAGACCGTGACGTTCGGCCGCCAGCGAGTTGTTCCTGCGCGGCGGCGCGTTCGGCCGCCACCGCTCTTTGGTAGACGGGGCGACGTTGGAGAGCCGCCCAGTAGGCTTTGACGTTTGGGCCAAATTTTTCGGCGAGGCCAACTCTTTCGGCGAGCCGCAAGGCATAGCCAATCGCTATGTCAGCGGCGGTGAAGCGGCCTGCGCAGAGATATTCCGATCCGGCCGCAGCCGCCTCAACCGCTCTCAAGCGACCGAGAAACCATTTGGAGTAGTCGCCGGCGACTTGCGGGTTCTTCCGCTCTGCGGGCTCTTGTTCCGTGTAGCGGAGAACGAGCGTCTGCGGAAACGTCAGCGTCGCGTCGCTGAAATACATCCAGTTGAGGAAGGCGCCGTAATCCTTCTCGTGCACGTCGACAATCAGATCCGACGGGCCATATCGAGTGCCCAGGTAGTGGCAGATGCCGCTCAACTCAGTCATCCGAGTATCGCCGTCGATCATGAACGGAATTGTACCAAGCGGGTTGATCGACAGATACTCCCGCGCAACGACGCGCGGCGGGAACGGCAACATCCTGAGCTCATAGGCGAGGCCAAGCTCTTCGAGCATCCAGAGAGGCCTGAATGAACGCGCCCGTTCGCAATGGTACAGGACGATCAAGTCGTCATCCCCTCTCTGTCGTCAGTTCTGAAGAAGGCCATTTAGATATCCGGGCTAAGCGGTCCATGACGGCCGACGCTTCTCACGAAACGCGGCCATTCCTTCTTGACCATCGGGACCGGCGAACATTCGCCGGCTCCAATCTTCCATTTCCCTGAAGGCCTCTGCGAGGGGTCCAGGCTCCGCCGCGCGTCGCGCCAGCGCCTTGCACTCGCGAAATAGCGCTTAGGAGAGCCGAGTTTGATGGCGTCGACTTGCTCCTGGACCGCCGTGTGAAGCTCGACCGCATCGACAGCGCGATGCGCTAAGCCCAATTCGACCGCGCGCGCGCCGTTGAATCGCTCGCCGGTGAGGAAGAGCTTCGTGGCTTGATTGACGCCGAGCTTCGGAACACAAACGACCGAAATGATCGCCGGTATGACGCCAACCCGCACCTCGGAGAAGCTGAAAACGGCGTCGGTCGCCGCGACCACGATGTCGGCCGCGCCGACAAGACCCAGCCCTCCGCCGAAGGCCGCGCCGTTGACGGCGGCGATAACGGGCTTTGGGCTATCGACTATCAAGGTGAGTATCTCAGGAAACGTTGGCCCTGCGCGAGGCTTTGAGACATCGTAGTTCTTCAGGTCCGCGCCGACACAAAATGCCGCGCCCGATCCGGTGATCACAATGCAGCGCACTTCCGGGTCGTCGTTGGCTTCACGAAGATGCGCCTCGAGTTCCGTCATCAGCAGAGGAGAGAGAGCGTTTCGGCTTTCAGGGCGGTTGAGGGTGATCCATGCTGCCCCGGCTCGGATGTCGTACAGCGTCGCTTCTGTCGCCCTCATGCTTCGTTCTCCGCCTGCTCGACCGCGACGAGGACGGCGCCGTTGCTGACCTGCTGACCTTTCGCGACGCTGAGCTTGGTGACCGTGCCGGCCCAGGGCGCGTCGACGCGGTGCTCCATCTTCATCGCTTCGAGGACGAGCAACAATTGTCCGCGCTCGACCCGATCGCCTTCTGCGACCATCACTGAGATGATGGTGCCGGGCATCGGCGCCGTCAGCCCGCGGTGGGCCTCGGATCGCGCGGTCTCGGGAAAGCGGGGCGCCTCGGTGAATTCGAGATCTCCGCTTGAACCGTGGACGTACCGATTGGCTTCCGCAGCGCTGACAGAGAAAGTCCGGCGGCGACCATCTATCTCCACCTCAATCCCGGCGCCGTCGGAGCCGCACTCTACGACCCTATGCAATCTATCGTTCACCCGAACTGCGAGGCTGCCGCCGCTATCGGCCCAATATCCGAGTGCCAGTGATTGATCGCGGAATTGGTATGTGACAGTTTCCGCCGGCATCTTCGAGTTGCGAAAGCCCGGGGGTATGGAGGCCTGGACTTTTGCCTTGAGGCGACGTTCGTGTCGATCAGCCAAGGCAGCGACAATCGCCGCCGCGTGCAACTCGTCCTCCGCAATCGCGCGGCTGGGCTGCGGTCGGACCCGCTCCAGAAAATCGGTGGTTGTGTCGCCCGCAAGGAACTCTGGCGTCCGGAGTATGGAGACCAGATAATCTCGATTGCTCGTGATCCCCTGTATCTGTGTCTGCTCGAGCGCTCGCGCAAGCTTCGCCGCAGCCTCTCTTCGGGTGGGAGCCTTGACAATTATTTTTGCGATCATCGGGTCAAACTCGACCCCGATCTCGCTGCCGGCTTCGATGCCGGAATCGACGCGAATGTCGGCGCCCGAAGGCTCCTTCCAGACCCTCACTTTCCCAGGCGCGGGGAGAAAACCACGTGCAGGGTCTTCGGCGCACAGCCGCGCTTCGATAGCGTGGCCGTCGATCCGCAAATCCGCCTGCGAGTAACCGAGCGGCTCGCCTTCCGCGACCCTGATTTGTTCGCGCACAAGGTCGAGGCCGGTGATGGCTTCCGTCACGGGATGCTCAACCTGGAGACGGGTATTTACTTCCAGGAAGAAGAAGTCGCGCCCGCTGACCAGGAACTCCGCTGTGCCGAGCGAGGAATATCCAATCGCGCGCGCGGCTGCGAGCGCAGCCTCACCCATGCGGCGGCGCAACTCAGGGTCGACCGCCGACGATGGCGCCTCTTCGATGATTTTCTGGTGACGACGCTGAATCGAGCATTCCCGTTCGAAGAGATGAACCAGGTTGCCGTGGTGATCGCCGAGGATCTGGATCTCCACATGGCGCGATTTGGTGAGCCAACGCTCGAGGAACACGGTTCCGTCTCCGAACGATGCGGCTGCCTCGCGACGCGCGCTCACGATCGCCTGCTCGAGCTCGGATGGCGACTCCACGATACGCATGCCGCGTCCGCCCCCGCCGGCCGCCGCCTTGATCAGAACCGGGTAGCCGATCTGTTCCGCGGCTCTTGCAGGATTGGCGGATTCGGAAAGCTCGACAGCATCAAGCAATGGCACGCCGAGCGGTTTCAGCAGGCGCTTGGCCGCCAGCTTGTCGCCGATCGAGCGGATCGCCGCGGGCGACGGGCCGACCCATACCAGGCCGCTCTCAATCACCGTCTCGGCAAAGGAGGCGTTCTCCGACAGGAAGCCGTAGCCAGGATGAACGGCGTCGGCGCCAGACGCCTTCGCGGCCGCAATGACTTTGGCGATATCGAGATAGCTTTCGGTGGCGGTGCGTCCGCCGAGCGCGATCGCGCTGTCTGCCTCGCGCACGAATGGCGCGTCGCGATCGCCATCGGAATAGACGGCGACCGTGCCGATTGCCCATCTTGTGAGCCGTGCGCAGGATGCGCCGGGCGATCTCGCCGCGATTGGCGATCAGGAGCCGGCGGATCGGCACTACATCCGCCATGTGCCGTACTCCTTGGTTCCCGCCACGATATTGCTGTGGCAGGCCGAGAGGGCGATGCCGAGAACGGTTCGCGTGTCGCGTGGATCAATCATGCCGTCGTCGGAGACGCGCGACGTCGCAAACAGACCCTTGGCCCGCTCGTCGGCCCAGTGCTCGACAGCTTCCACACGCTTTGTGTTTGCCGCCTCGTCGAACGTCTCGCCGCGACGCTCCTTGGCGGCGCGCTGTATGAGTGTCATCACCCCAGCCATCTGCTTGCCGCCCATCACGGCGATCTTCGCCGTCGGCCAGGTGAAGGTCATCCGCGTGCCGAAGGCGCGCCCGCCCATGGCGTAGTGACCTGCGCCGTAGGAGGCCCCCACGATGACGGTCAGGTGCGGCACCGTCGAATTGGCGACCGCGTTGATCATCTTCGAGCCGTTCTTGGTGATGCCGCGTTGCTCGAAGTCCGTTCCGACAATGAACCCGGTAATGTTGTTGAGAAATACGAGGGGGACGTCGATCTGGTTGCAAAGCTGGATGAACTGGGCCGCCTTTTCCGATGATTCCGAGAGAAGGGCGCCGTTGTTGCCCAGAATGCCAATGGGGAAGCCGTGAATCGACGCCCAACCTGTCACAAGCGTCGGGCCGTAAAGCGGCTTGAACTCCTCGAACCTGGAGCCGTCGACGATCCGTGCGACAACCTCGCGGATGTCGACGGGCTGCCGCAGATCTTTCGCTACGATGCCAAGGAGGTCCTCGGGATCATGAACCGGGTGGTCGGGGGGCAGGGACGGACCGGGGCCCAGCTTTCGCCAGTTCAGATGGCCAACGACGTCGCGGCAGATCCTGATGCCATCAAGCTCATTTTCTGCAAGGTAATCGCCAAGGCCCGAAGTTGTGCAGTGCATCTCCGCTCCGCCGAGACTTCTCCTCGTCGGCATCCTCTCCGGTTGCCATCTTCACGAGGGGCGGCCCGCCGAGGAAGACTCGCGACTTTCCTCGGACGAGAATGTTGTAGTCGCTCATTCCTGGTTGGTAGGCGCCGCCCGCGGTTGAGGCGCCGAAAACGATCGAAATCGTGGGAATGCCGAGTTTCGACAACTCGGAAATCTCGTAGAACAGTCGCCCCGTCTCGCCGAAATGTGCGACTTCGCGCCGTATCGCCGCTTCAGGATCATCGTCGCCGCCGCTGCCTCTGAGATCGGCGCCGGCGGAACTCGACGAACTGAACGTAGGGCATGCGGTTCGTGCGGGCGATCTCAAGCCCACGCATAAGCTTTTTGGAGTTGAACGCGTTGAACGCGCCCGCCCGGACGGAGGGGTCGTGACCGAGGATCACGCATTCGATGCCCGATATAATTCCGATACCGACAACGAAACCTGATCCGACATGAAAATTCGATCGCCATCCCGCCAGAGGAGAGATCTCGAGGAAGGCGGTATCCCGGTCGAGCGCCATCGCAATGCGTTCGCGAAGTGGCATTTTGCCAAGCGCCCGCAAGCGTGCGTGCTCCAGTTTGCCGCCGCCCGCTGCAGCCTCGGCCATCAACCCGTCGATCACGTCCAGCATCTCAACCATGTCGGCGCGGTTTCGCTGGAAAGCTTCCGAGCGTCGATCTAGGTGGGTTTCAAGCACGGGCATTGGGGCCCCTCAGACTTGCGGTGCGAGGCGGCATCAGGCGGCGCTCGTCTTGTGCGGCTCGCCTGCGACAGCTGATGGGAGGTTTAAATCGTTGGGGCTGCTAAACGCGATGCCCTCGTAGTTTCGCTCGGCGACGCCGCTGACGATTGAACAGTAGCGAGGGAACCCGCCATTGTAGACGTTGTAGCGAATTTGACCGCCCGCGTGACCTTCGACGTTGGAGTTGTATCCGGTGATCCAGGATCTCGCCTTGCGGTTCAGCATTTTGGAATACATCTTCGTCACGTGCTCGAGCCATTGCTGCTCCGCCTCAGGAGTCGCCTCGGCGCGCGAGTAGCCTCGGTCTCTGATGAACTTCAGCAAATCGGTGCACCAGCTGACCCCGGCTTCGATGGCCCTAGGAAAATTTCCTGATGATCCGCCGCTTTGCGGGCCGGCAATCATCAGCATGTTCGGGAAATCGTGGACCAGCATGCCGAGGTAGGTGACGGGCCCGTCTTTCCATTTGTCGCCCAGGCTCAAGCCGCCGACGCCGCGTATGTCCATCTTGTCATAGGCTCCGGTGAAGGCGTCGAAACCGGTCGCGTAGACGATGATATCGAATTCGTACTCGCGCTCAGTAGTCCGCAGTCCGTTTGGAGTAATCCGTTCGATTGGCGTCTCATTGAGTTGAACAAGCTTTACATTGTTCCGATTGTAGACCTCGAAATAATTCGTTTCCATCGGCAGCCGCTGGATGCCAAAGCCGTGGTCCCTGGGGATCAACTTTTCGGCAATTCCCGGATCTTGCACGCGCTCGCGAATGCGGTTGGCGATATACTCGGAGAACTCCGCGTTGGCGGCCTCGTCGGTGAAGATTTCGCGGAAGTTCGCCAACCAGATCCCGAACCCGCTTCCGGCGTAAAGCCGGTCCCAGGTCGCTTGCCTCTCCTCCCGCGTGACCTCATGGAAACTGCGCGCGTGCGGCGTGTGCTCGAACGCGGCCGGGCTCACTGCGCAGGCCGCGAATATTTCGTCGTAGCGCGAGCGGATATCCGCCATTTCCTCGGCAGAGATCAGGTCCGTTGTTCAACGGCGCGCTCCAATTCGGCCGTCGCTGAAATACGGTCAACTCTTCCACCTTGTCAGCAATAGCCGCGATCACCTGGATTCCGGTCGCGCCGGTACCGATCACGGCGACCTTTTTGCCCGTCAGATCGGGAGGTTCGTGCGGCCAGTGCGCCGTGTGAAATGAGAGGCCCTTGAAGCTTCGCATTCCCTCATATTTGGGAAGCGTGGGCGCCGATAGCGGCCCAAGCGCCGTGACCAGGAACCTGCACGTCAGTTCGGGGCCGCCCTCGATCCCTAAGCGCCAAATCTCGCTGCCTTCGTCGAAGGCAGCGCGCGCTACGCGGCAATTGAAGCGCATGTACTTCCGCAGATCGAATTTGTCGGCGACATAGTTCAGGTATCGTCAGATTCTCTGGCTGGCCGGAGAAGCGCTCGCTCCAATGCCACTCGTTCAGCAATTCCTTGGAGAACGAATAGCCGTAGGTGTAACTCTCGGAGTCGAAACGGCAGCCCGGATAACGGTTCTGGTACCAGGTCCCGCCGAGGTCGGGCGCGCCCTCCAGCAAGATCGCGTTGAAGCCCAGGTCCGTAAGGCGCTTGATCTGATAGATGCCGCCGACCCCGGCGCCGATGACAATGACGTCGAATTCAGAATTCGCGGTCATGCGCGCCTCCCGATTGCGTTGTGGAGACCCGCACGACGTCTTGACGGCCCGCGATCAACCGAGCGCAGACAACGCCAGTCGCCCGACCGCCCACGCGCGCCATTCGCTGATTTAGACCGGGTCCCAAGTGAATACGTCCTGAGATCTATCGAGTGGGTAGAAGCTTCCTCGTAGCGCGGGAAGTACGCGTTCTGCGACGGTCGTAGGCGTCCATCCTTCGGCGGTATGCACCGAGCGGATCGGGCGGCTCTGCGACATTAGAAAGATCTCATTGGCCCGGACAGCAAATATCTGGCCCGTCACATCAGCGCCCGCGTCGCTCAACAGACAGACGGCGAGCGGGGCGATCTTGCTCGTCTCCATTGCCTTCAATCGTTCGACGCGCTGCTTTTGCTCTTCGGTCTCAGTAGGGATCGATCCTATCATGCGGCTGAAAGCGAATGGCGAGATGCAGTTGGATCGGACGTTGAATTTCTTCATGTCCATCGCGATCGACTTCGAGAGCGCGACGACCCCCATCTTCGCCGCAGAATAGTTCGCCTGACCGAGATTACCGATTAGGCCCGACGTCGACACAATGTGAACGTAAGCGCCAGCATTGGCCTGGCGGAAGATGGGAGCCGCTGCGCGGGCGACAAAAAAGCTGCCGTTCAGGTGGACATTGACGACCGCCAGCCACTCTTCCGGGTCCATATTGAAGAAGAACCGGTCGCGCAGAAAGCCGGCGTTGTTCACGACGCCGTCGAGACGACCATAGGTTTCCATGGCGGTCGCGATGATGCGTTGCGCTGAGGACCATTCCGCGACGCTGTCGGTATTCGCCACCGCTTCGCCGCCAGCGGCCCTGATCTCACTCGCAACCTCTTCAGCGGGCGTTCCATCAAAGCCTTCGCCAGCGATCGAAGCGCCAATATCGTTGACGACGACTCGTGCGCCCGCTCTCGCCATAGCCAGCGCGAAATCCCTTCCAATTCCGCGCCCGGCGCCAGTAACGACGATGACCTTTCCCTCGAGCATCGAGACCTCTCTGCTATCGCCCAATCAGGCCGCGACGATATCGTTGCTTTGCGAGCGTCCCCGCCACCAACCGCGTGTGGTCGCAGGCAACTCAAGGTTCTCTCGGAGCGTGGACCCCGAATATTCTGTGCGGAAGAGTCCGCGCCTCTGCAACTCCGGCACGACCAGTCGGACGAAGTCCTCGTAGGAGCCAGGCATGTGGGTAGCCGAAACGACGAAGCCGTCGCATGCGGTGGCGAACCATTCTTCCATCTGGTCGGCGACCGCCTTGGGCGTTCCCACGAAGACGGGCAGCTCGCTTAGCGTTCCGCGCCCGCTCGCGCGCACGAATTCATCGACAGTCGGATTTGATTTGCCGCTCATCTTCACAGCCCGGTCCCGTATCGCCTTCAGCCCGCCGATGCTGTCGAGCTCCGCGTCGGTGAAGGCCTCGTCCGGCTTCTTCTTTGAAAAGTCGTAGTTCAAGACTTCCGAGAGCAGCGCCGTTGAGTCTTCGGGTCGAGCCAATTTGTCAATCATCGCATACTTGTCTTCGGCCATCGCCTGCGTCTCGCCAACAATTGGGTAGACCGCTGGCGTGATCGAAGTCGAATTGCGGCCGACGTTCGCCAAAACCCGTTTCATCTCCTCGTAGGACGCTTTTCCGATCGCAAGATTGGGGTAGATCACGAAGATCAATTCCGCCCAGCGAGAGGCGAATTCGCGTCCCCGTCCGCTGGCGCCCGCCTGGATCAGAACCGGATGACCCTGAGGGGAGCGCGGCACAGTGAATGGCCCGCGCGATGAGAAAAACTTTCCCTTGTGATCAAGCCGGTGCACCTTTGCGGGGTCCGCGAAGCGGCCCGTAGCTTGGTCGAACTCGACGGCGTCATCCTCCCAAGTGTCCCAGTGGCCGAGCACGACTTCCATGAATTCGTCGGCGCGATCGTAACGGAGGTCGTGGGCGAGATGCTCACCACGCCCAAAGTTGGCGGCCTCGGAATCGTTGAGCGAGGTGACGACGTTCCAGGCTGCACGCCCACCGAGCATCAGATCCAGCGAGGCGAAAATGCGGGCGACGTGGAAGGGCTCATAATAGGTGGTCGAATAGGTGGCGCCGATGCCAAGTTTCTCCGTCGCCATGCCCATGGCCATTGCGGTCATCATCGGATCGAGCTTCGCCGCGCGGATTCCGTTCGCAACCGTCAACGCGAAATCGTCGCCGAAGCGGTCGGGAATAGCCAAACGATCATCGAAAAAGGCGAGGTGGAACTTACCGTGCTCAAGGATCCGGCCGATTCTTCGGTAATATTCCGCGGTGTTCCAGTCGGTCATCGAAGAAGGATGCCGCCACGAACCCGGATAGTTCGAACAGTTCTGCGCCTGCATGAAGGCTATCAGCTTCATTTGCCGGCTCATTGATGTCGTCTCCCCACTTGCTGATCTCGATGTATGAGGCTCATACCGCCCCGGCCGCTCGTAAATCCGCAACTTCGCATTCGTTCAATCCGAGCACGTCCCGAAGCACTTCCGCCGAGTGTTCGCCGAGCGCAGGACCTGCATGAGCAAATACCGGTGGCGTTTCCGACATTTTGGGCACCGCTGTCGGGATGACGATGTCGCCTGCCCGGGAAGACACGCGCGCAAGATTTTCGCGCGCTGCATATTGAGGATCTGCAAAGACATCGGCGATCGAATTCAGCGGGCCACAGGGAAGCTCGCCGGCTTCACAGGCCGCCATGACCTCGGCGGTCGTCCGCTCGCTCGTCCAGGCCGTCACGAGCGCGTTGACCTCGTCGCGGCGCTCGATACGCGCGACCATAGTGCCGTATTCTGGGCTGGTGGCGAGTTCCGACCGGCCCATGATGTCTGCTAGACGCTGAAACATCTTCTCGCTCGAGCAGGCGAGAGCCACCCAGCCCGTCTTGGTTGGGTAATGGCTGTGCGGGACGACGTTGACTGTGTCAGGACCCAGGCGCTCGCGCACGATACCGTACTTGTCAAAGGCGGGCGCGATTTCGTCGAGAACACGGAAGATCGATTCATACAGTCCAAGATCGATGACCTGGCCCAGCCCCGTCTGTTCGACGGTCCGCAGCGCCATCATCACCCCGATCGCGCCCCACATGCCGGACATGTAATCGGCAAGCGATGTAGATCCCGGCATAACCGGAATGCGGCCTTGCTCGCCCGCGAGATACGAGAGGCCGCTGAAAGCGTGCGCTATTCGCGCGAAGCCGGGCTTGTGGCTATAGGGTCCCGTTTGCCCGTAGGCGCTGATCCTGAGCAGGATCAACTTCGGGTTGACCGCTCGCAGATCGTCGTAGCCGAGGCCCCACTTCTCCATCGTGCCCGGCCGGAAATTCTCCAGCACAATATCCGATTTGGCGGCGAGCTGACGGAATATCTCCGCGCCCCGGGAATTTCGGAGGTCCAAGGTCAGCGACTTCTTGTTGCGGGACTCGCTCAGCCATACGAGGCTGTCGCCGCATTCCGTTACAGTGCCGAACTTGCGCAGGGGGTCGCCAAGTCCCGGCTGCTCGACCTTGATCACTTCTGCGCCGAAATCCGCGAGGATTGTGCCGCAGAAGGGAGCGGCGATGAAAGTCGCGGCGTCGAGAACCCTCATCCCCGCGAGAGGCGCGGCAGCGGTCATCGCGCAGCTCCCGCAATCATTTCGGCTCTGGCGACGATGCTCGAGGCGATCTTCTGGACCGCCATGTCAATCAGGACGCCTTTTCGGCCGTAGGCGCCAGCGCCTTCGGCGTTTGCGCTTGCTAGCTCGGCCAGTATCTCGCGCGCCCAGGACACGCGCGCCCGGGCAGGGGTGAAGATTTCATTGGCGAGTTCGATCTGGGACGGATGGATGCACCACTTGCCCTCGCACCCCAGCGCTGCGCCGCGTCCCGCGCTGACCCGGTAGCCCTCCGGGTCGCCGAAATGGGCGAATGGACCGTCGATGGCCCGCAATCCGTGGGCTTTGCAGGCATTGGCCATGCGGGCCAACGGATAGTGCCATTGGTCGTTCCAATGTACGGCCCGTCGGCCATTCGCGTCTGCATCGGCAAGAACGATATAGCGAGGATCAGAGGCGCCGATCTGTTCGCCGCACGTGCCGAGATCGACAGAATAGTCGCCAATGCCGAAGATCATCGCCTCGAGACGGGACGACGAAGCGGCGATCGCCTCTACATTGGCGATGCCTAGCGCGGTCTCGATGAGCACTTCGATGCCGAGCGACTTCTGTCGCTGCTGCTCGCGCTCGATGCCAGCGATCAGCGTATCGACGAATCCGACGTCGGCCGGCGTACCCGCCTTGGGAAGTAGCACCAGGTCGAGCCTTGGGGCCCGGCTCACCACCTCGTACAAATCCGACACGCCCCAGGGGGTATCGAGCCCGTTGACCCGGACAGCCATGGTCTTGCGACCCCAGTCGACATTCGCCAAGGCGGCGATGGCGGCCTCACGCGCCTCGGTCTTCTTGGCGGGCGCGACTGCATCCTCGAGATCGAGAAAGATGACATCGGCAGCGCTCGCCGCCGCTTTCTCGAAGAAACGCGGCGAAGTTGCCGGCACGGCCAACTCTGACCGCTGCAAGCGGGTCTTGCCCCTCCCGGGCGCTGCCGTTGTCATCCTCAGAGACTGTCCTCAATTGGAGCCCCTGAAACGTACACGAGCGCGAAGCCAGCCGACAAATTGATTTATCTCAGCGATATATCAGAAAAACAGAACAATATTCGAAAGCTCACGTCTCACGCCCGCCTTTGGCGAAGTGAGCCGCGATCATGTCGGCGAGCCGTTGCGAGGCCGGCGATAGAGCTTGTCCTCGTAGTTTGATCACACCAAGAGAGCGTTTGAGCGAGGGCTCGACAATTTCGAGAGCGCGAAGCCGTTGGCCGAGCCGGTTGGGAATCGCCACCTTAGGCAGGATCGCGGCGCCGAGGCCGGCGCGCGCAAAGGCGACCAGCGTGTTTGCGTGCAAGATCTCGCATCTGATGTCGAATTTCAGGTTTCGCGCGGCGAGTTCCTGCTCGAGGTTTCCGCGCAACGAAGCGGCGGCCGCGTACATCAATAGCGGAAGCCGCGAGAGAGCTTCGAGGGTTATGGTGGTGCTCCCGCTCTCGGTGAAGTGGGTGGGCACGAGCGCATAGATCGGGTCCGTCGCTACTTGCTGGAACGCAATGTCGCTTGCCCAGGAAATGGCCGGTCCGAGCCCAAACTCGACGTCCTGTCGCACCACGGCCTGAACGAGCTCGGTCGCCGGCAATTCACGCAGATTGATAACGATGCCGGGAAAGTCCCGTTGATAAGTCGCGAGAATCGCGGGCAGCACTGAGGCGGCGAGCGTCGGCGCGCAACCGAGCGATAGCCGGCCAGTCTGCATGTCGAGGGACTCCCGAATGCGGTCCAGCCCGGAATCCAGCTCTGCCATCGCGCGGCGACCCGCGACTAGCAGCAACTCCCCTTCTGCCGTCAAACGGATGTTGCGCGTCGTACGATGGAAAAGGGCCAATCCAACTTGATCCTCGAGCTGCTTGATTTGCATGCTGACGGCCGATTGCGATCTGTGAACCAAGTCGGCCGCCTTTCGAAAACTTTTGGTCTCCGCGACAGCAAGAAATATGTGCAGGGATTTAAGGTTTAAGTGCATGCGCGCGACCTCGGACAAGGACCACGGAGAATGCACCTTCGTGCGCCATCAATGCAAAAACCTGAAGAATGCGTCGCGCTTTTGCGTTTGTCTTGCCAAAAGAGCCAGTTCAAGAATTGCCCCGGCCGGCGATGCCGAGCACGACGGACGCTTTTTCCGGAGGAGCACTTGCCCAAGTACCATACCGAAATAGGCTGGAGTTCGCCGGAGTCGATTACACTTTTCGGTCTTAGCCTTCCCGACGACATCCTCGGCAAGCTCAGTTTTGGGGACATGGCGTACCTCGAGCTCACCCGAAAAATCCCGCAGCCCAACGAATCGCGCATGTTCAACGCGATGCTGGTGACCCTAGTCGAGCACGGACTTACGCCAAGCACCCTGGTGGCGCGACTCACTTATCTCGGCGCCCCCGAGGCGATGCAGGCCGCCGTCGCGGCCGGCCTTTGTGGTCTGGGCAGCGTTTTTGTGGGCAGTGTCGAGGGGTCGGCCAAGATGCTCTACGAGACTATGCCGAAACCCGCCGCCGCCACCGATCTTGCGACGCTTGCCCGCCGCGTGGTCGACAGCTTCGAGGAACGCCGAGCGATTGTGCCGGGCATCGGCCACCCGTTCCACAAACCAATCGACCCGCGAACGCCCCGTCTGATTGCCTTGGCGCAGGAAACTGGTTTTGAAGGTCCCTACGTGCGCCTCGTTCAGGAAGTCGCGGCTGAGGCGGAGCGGCGCAAGAAACGTCCGCTGCCGTGCAACGCCACTGGCATTCTCGGCGCTCTTTGCTGTGAGATGGGCTTTGACTGGCGGATTTGTCGCGGCCTCGGCGTGATGGCGCGGGCGGTTGGTCTGGTGGGCCACATACTTGAGGAAACCCGCAATCCGATCGCCCAGGACATCTGGCTGCGCACGGAAGCCGAGGCGACCGAGCATTTTCGAGAAGGCGCAACGGGTCTGGGAGGAACGATCAGTGCAGTCGCAAGGCCCGGCTTAGATGACGAGGTCAGACCATGATCACGTTGGACGAGATCGATCGCTTTGAGGTGTTCTTTGAGACGCTGGAGGTTGGGCAACGCTTCGTAAGTCAACGTCGCACCGTGACGGAAACCGACATCGTGAACTTTGCCGGACTCTCCGGCGACTACAACGCTCTGCACATGGATGCGATTCACGCAGCAGAGACTTCACACGGCGAGCGGATCGCTCACGGCCTCCTCGTGCTTGCGATCGTTTCGGGGCTGAGTTCCAGGCTTCCGGTCATGCGCGCGATGGAACGCACGCTGATTGGTCTCACGAACCTGCAAGTGCGATGGCGCAGGCCGACCCGAAATCGGCGACACCCTGCATGTTGTAGCCGAAATTACCGACAAACAACCGGGCCCCAAGTCCGACCGCGGCACAGTCTCAATTCGTCGCACTGCGTGCAATCAGAACGGTGAAGACGTAATGGTGAGCGACTGGAGCCTCATGCTCAAGACCGCGGGTTGACGACAGCCATCGGAAGAGCCTCGATGACTTCCCGTAGCACCCACTTCCGAAATGCGCTCGGCGCGTTCGCCACCGGCGTAACCGTCGTCACGACTTTAGACAGCAACGGCAAACCAGTCGGCATGACCGCAAGCAGCTTCAACTCGGTTTCGCTGGATCCGCCGATGGTGCTTTGGAGCCTCAAAGTCGGCGGTGCGGGTTTCGAGATGCGGGCGGAGGTCCGCGATGTCACGCTCGACGGTTTGCTGCGATCGAGCGGAGGCGCGTTCTCCCGGCAGCTGGCCGTCTTGAAGGGCCTCGTGCAAAGCCTCCACGGTGGTCGCCTCGCCGACCTCGGCGAACGAAGCGAGGGGGCTTTCGTCGCGCCGGATGTCGCGCCACGCCGCAGCGATCACGATGATTTCTTCGTGCAAGCGGCGAGCGCCCGGACCAAACAGCGACAGCCGGCCGAGCAACACGACCCGGGGTGTCGGGTTGCGGCTGACGATCGCCGTAACGCGGCCAACAGTGGCGCGAAATCCCTGACTAACGAAGCGCGAGAGCAGCCGTTTGATGAGACGATGCTCGAGGTGAAGCTGAACGATATCTTGCGGCTCGGGTTCCCCCTCCGCGATCTTCGGCGGTTCGAAGACAAGCCCGCGGACGGGCGTCTCGCGCCGCCATTGCGTGAGCTCGCGCGGGGTCGCTGGCCGGCCGGCCCGCAGTTCGTCGAATAGCGACGCCCAGCTCGGATCTTTGGCGAAGCCCGGCGTGTCGGGATCGAGCCACAGGGCTTCGGGCACGCTAAATGGCCCGGTCTTCAAGGCGGCGCCGTCGTCCGCGAGGGCGATATCGACGACGTGCCTGATATCGGCGCCCTTCACGCCGACGCGTCGGCGCGCGCGTTCTAGGGCGCGTTGCAGACGGTCCTGCTCCTCTTTGAGCCGCGCGATTCGGCGATCCGACTGGAGGCCGAGTTCGCGCTGGGAGATGTCGACGCGCTCGGAACCGTCGCTTAGCGATTGCGATCGCCAGCTGAGCGGCGTCGCTGCGCTTGATGCCGCCATGGGACAGCGTCCTCTCCATCTGCATCCGCAGGACCTCGCCTGAGGCGCCGAGCTGGCGGCGGATCACCTCGGTCTTCCGGACGAGCGCGTCCAGCACCCGGTCTTCCTCGCGCTGCTCGTAGAAGAAATATCGGCAGGTCACGACCTTCGAGGGCTGCAAGCTTGCGATCGATGCGGCCGTTGCGCTGTTCGAGGCGGGATGGGTTCCAGGGCAGGTCGACATGGATGAGGTCGTGGCAGCGGGCCTGAAGGTTGAGGCCTTCGCGCGCCGCGTCTGTGCAGACGAGAATGCGCACGGGCTCCTTGTCGAAGGGCGCAGTTGAAGGCGATCTTGATCCGGTCGCGCTCCACAAGGCTGGTCTGTCCGGTGAAGACGAGGATGCGGCCGTCGAGGTCGACGCGGCTTCGGCTGCGCTGCAGCAGGCCTTCCTTCAAGCGCTCGACGAGCCATCGTCGCGTGTCGTCCCATTCGGTGAACAGGATGAGGCGACGGTCTTTCCAGCCGTTGGAGGCGTCCAGCATCTCGGCCTGAATCCAATCGAGGATCGCGCTCAACGCGCGCGTCCGGTAGGTCGCGCACGGCGCCGCTGATGGCGAGCATCCGGTCGACAAATGCGACGGCGGCGGCGAGATCTCCGAGTTCGGCCTTTGCCCGATCCGTCGCCGCTTCGATGAGATCGTTGTCCTCGAGCAGCTCCAGCATCCGCTTCGACGCCTCGGCCGCAGCCTCGCGGCCTTTGCGTAGAAGCGTCTTCCGGTGGGTCGTCAGTGTCCGGTGGAACGCTGCGATCGACGAGAACAGGCGCTGCTGCAGGTTGGCAAACAAGAAGCGCGCCCGGGCGCCGCCGGCAGACGATTGGCGATAATCGTCGAGCATCGCCGCTAGCCGAAGTTCAGGAGCGTCGGGCGGCAGCCCCGAGATCCGGATCGGCTCGACGATGCGCTCGGGAAACGCCTGGCCGAGGCTGCCGCAGGTCCTCCTTGAGGCGGCGCACCATGACCGGCTCGAGCTCCTTCGCTTCGACGTCGATGCCACGCGTAAAGCGCTGCGGGTCCAGGATTTCGAGCAGCGTCGCGAAGGAATTCGAATGGCCGTTGTGCGGCGTCGCCGAAAGGAAGAGCCGGTGTTCGAACAAAGCCGCGATTTCGCGCACCGACCGCGTCAGCTGGCTTTCCACCGCCCAGGTCGCGCCGGAGGAAGGCGCGGCATGGTGGGCCTCGTCGAGAATTAGCATCGAACCGGGCCTGAACGGCGCGAGCAGCTCGCGCAGGCCGCTCATGTAGGTTTCGTCGGCGAGAACGCTGTGCGAGACGATAAAGCGCGAGCCGACGCTCCAGGGATTTGCGGAGAAACCGCGCGTACGACGCGTTTCGAGCAGGTGCTCGCGGTCGACGATTGTGAAATCGAGACCGAATTTCTGCGCCAGTTCGTCCTGCCATTGCAGCAGCATCGATGCCGGCGCCGCGACGACGATCATCTCCAGGCGGCGCCGTAGCAGCAGCTCCCGAACGATCAGCCCCGCTTCGACGGTCTTTCCGAGGCCGACGTCGTCGGCGATCAGCAAATTGACGCGGGGAAGATCAAGCGCCTTAGCGAGCGGCACAAGCTGGTAGGAGTTCAGCCTGATGCCGGCTACTGGCTCGTTTACGGAACGACGCGAAATCCTAAGCTCGAAAAGCACACGTGGCCGCACTCTCTCTTAGTACAATATGGATTAAACTCACGTAGATCATCGCAATGCCGACCTCTGGTCAAAACAGTGCGCGATGAGGTGTTTGCGATTGAAAAAATAACTCCAAACGGCGAGCAGGATATCGCGTAGGTATCTGTATGAAATGATTGAAGCGTATATGATTATATATCAAAAAATCCAAAGTAACCGTAAAATCTGCGCGTGGCTATGGATGCGGTAGCTGCCAGAAAAGTTCGCAGGACTTAAACCCCCTCCCCATTGTACAATATGACAGCCACATTTTCAGACAAATGACCCACCTGACGCATATTCCGTAAGGGTAAGCTGCGCGCGCAGGCATGCGACTGTATCGGAATATGCGTCAATATGTGTCAGGCGTCAGGGTTCGAGATCGGTCCGTATATCGCCCCGTGCTGGTCTTTTTTCAGCCAAGCCCATCCGAGAGTACAGAGCACGGCTGCTATACGCCGTAAATCTTGGGTTCCGATTTTCGCCGTGACCAAGCCAAGCGCATCGTTAGCGACTTGAATCAGGCGCACCTGGGACTTTCCTGTCAAGTAGCCGGCTATCGGCTGACGCCAAACATCGCATTCGTACCGAGCGTCTTGCTCGCTCCGGATGTATTGCGCCTCGAAACCAGGGGACGGCCACCAAGGAGCGCCACGGCGGTAGGCTTCATAGGCCTCTGCAAAGAGCTGATCTCGATCGGTCCTCAAACCAGCGAGGTCGATTCGGCCAACCTTAACTGGCCAAAAACGACGCGCTCCCGTCTCGTCGCGAAGGTAGGTGCTTCTATTCGTTGAACCAACAAAAACACACTGTCGTGGCTCGACCGATTCCATTCGTCCATAGGAGGGCCGGAAGCGCTCTTCGTTGCGGGAAACGAACGCTTTCAATGCTTCCGTTGCAGCCTTTCCAAACGCTTCGAACTCGGAAATCTCGATGAGCCACTTCCCCCGCAAATGTTGGGACGCGTCCTTCGAATGTATGTCGGGCATCTGATCGCTGAACCACTGGCCAGCAAGCACTCGGCAAGCGGTCGACTTGCCCGCGCCCTGGGGTCCCTCCAAGACCAGCACGTAGTCGCACTTGCAACCAGGCCGGAATACTCGGGCAACCATTGCAATTAAGAACAGTTGCCCAACTTGTTGTGAGTATGGGGTTCGCGCAACGCCCAGGTAGTCGCTGAGCCAACCTTCGATTCTGGGGCTTGCCGTCCCAGTCGACATTTCCGAGATAGTCTCGCACCGGATGAATCACACGCTCCTGCGATCGCTGGGCGAGCGCAGTCGCAGTAAGATCAAATCCAATTTTCGGAAGACCCTTGTGTTGAAGCCACTCCTGGATTTGCGCGATGTCGCAATCGCGCAAGGGCCGCGGAAGTTGTCCGTCATCGGCCGCAACGCCGGGGGCGGTGGAAGCGGTTGGCGAAGGATTGTGTAGTGCGCCATCTCGTCGAAAGCGATCGCTTCGGCTAACTCAGGCGCGTTGCGAAGCGCAATCATGATGTTGGCATGATCGGAGACAACGCGACCGCGGTCGTCGCGGATCGCCTTTTCAAGCCACGTGGGAACCTGCGACTTCCTTCGCCGACGATGCTTCGAAGGCGTCGAACCATCCGAAGAGGCGTCGCTCGATGGCGTATAGCGCTGGGTCGTGAAGGGTGGTTGGGAGCTCACTTTACACCCCGAATCGCGTCGTTGAGATCCTTTCCCGATCGTCGGACTTATTGATCAAACCTCACGCCCTCGTCGTGCCAGCGCGCGGCACATGGCGAGAACGGCTTTAGTGCTTGCCTCGTCATGTTCGGCAAGAATTGTCAGAGTCTCGACGCCTCCTAGCACCGGAAACGACGCGCACCGCACCGGCCGAACCAAGGGCCCAAGTTGGACTCAGGCCCAACTGCCGCGCCGACTGGCAGGTCTCGACGCCCTCTCCGATATGCAGACCCGTGGGACACGTCGCTGAAAGCGTCCAGCATGATCGCGGCGCCGCGTACAGGGCCAAGAAACTTTCGGCGGATCTTGCGCCCGTCGGCCGTGAGAAAAGTCCTGCTCACCGCTTGAGGCGCGCCTGTAGAAATTGAGCGGAATAATGCGAGCATTGCCCCGGTGGGTTCATGCCAGCGAATCGTTCAACCACGGACGCGTCGAGCACTAAGCGCGCGACTTGCAAAGTAATTCTCGATAGGCGAACCACGCGGAGCTGCGCCTGCGTTCCATAGGTCCGAGAGCATCAGCGACTTTTTGCTCATCGAGATGTGGCTGGCTCGAGATGGGCAACGTAGATGGCCCCGAGAGTCTCGCGGGAGGCCGCGTCGACTTCCGGATCGGAACCGCGGGCGAAACGGTGCGCGTCCCCATATTTCCTGCCGCCGATATTGCGCGCCAGCTCGACATCGTCGCCGCCGATGCCACAGCCCCTGCAGTTGAACAGATTCTTCAACACGTTGACGCTGAAGCGGTCCCGTCCGCCACAACAGGGACATGGGCCGGCAAACTCGACTGCGCCGATCCGCTTGAGCTTTGCTCGAGTCGATTTGCGACGTTGAGAATGTTCACGGGCCGCACGCTCATCGGCGCGCCTCCCCGTAAGCGAGTGCAGCGATGCAAGTCGCTAGCAAATCGGTCATTGCGAAGTGCGCACGAAGCCTGGAAATCCTGAGGTCTTGAGGTTGCAATTGACAAGTGGACGCGCTATCGAGCGCAGGCAATTTCTTGAATTCCACCTCCACCCGGCCGTCGCAAGCGGTCGGGTTTTTCCTTTTCGCCATACGCTAATACGCCAGGCGCGAAGTCGTGACCGGGCAGCGCGTCTGTGCCATACACGTAGCGCCGCAACGCCTCCTGCGAGTAACGCACAGAGCTGCAGATTTTGACGAAGGGGCGGCCCTTTGCCTTGCGACCGCCAGTTTCTCAGGTGCCAGACAACGTGCTAAGTACGCTGCCGCATCGCGTTCGGTCAACAGGGGCTCGATATGGACCATGGAGGCACCTATTTTTGCATCGGTGCCACCTCATGTAATTGAATTCTCATCCTGGCGATATCGTGGGTTGAAAGCAAACTTTGCGATCAACCCGACCTGTGTCGCTTGATGGCGTCTTGAGGGTCGGTTAGCGTTGGGATCGGCTAAATTAAATTCCCGATGAACGAACTTCAAAAGCCGGTGCAAGGGGCCTTCGGGCGTGTAGCTACAGAGTTCTGCCCATCCAAGTCCAAAGATGAAAGATGCGAGGCCATAAGTTTTATTTGAATACAGACGTTGCCATTTGGGCCAGTCAAATCTAGCAGCCTGCAATTCTCTCCGAAATTTGTGCTTATCTGTAGCATATCAATATGCAGATGTCAGCGATCTCGTTGAGCAGTCGAATCGAGCGAGTTTGGCGGCTGATGCCCAGACATGCCATTCCTCCGCCGAAAGCAGAAATCTTGCACTCTTCATCGCCGCTCGAATAACCGCGCCGCAAAAGTTCCTGTCCTAGGTGAATTGCCAAATTCTTCGCGGCATTGCTGATCGTGGTAAAGCGTCTTTTTGCTCTTCCCGCGTTCGGGGAACGTCTCGAGCCGCCGTATGAACGCCATCTCGATCTGGCTCGCGACCAATTGCAGCCCAAGTGTTCGCTGCAGCCTCATCAGATTGTGTCCCGAGCAATAGAATCAATTCTCAAAGCGAGCATCTTGTGCTCGATGCCATCAAAGCGTCGTCGTTCATTCGGCGTCACGTCATACACCGCGCTCCGAACCCGGCCGCCAACTCCGCTGCGCCTCGACGGCGCTTCTCTGACGAATGTAGATATCCAGCCGTGGTCGCAAGATCTGCATGGCCAAGCAGCGCCTGCACGGCGCGAACGTCTGCGCCAGCCGCAAGGGCCCCCGTCGCAGCGCTGTGCCGCAAATCGTAAGGACGGAAGGCCTCGACGCCCGCGCGCTTCTGAACGGCCGCTAGCACTTTGTAGACGGCGACGATCGGCATTCCGAACCGTCTACCGACGAACACGAATTCACAGCTCTGAACACGCGGCGTCGATTCCAGAATTCCGACCGCGGCGTCGGTTAGGTCGACCTCACGCGCGCCGGTCTTGCCGACGACGGTCATTTTGCGGCGGGACAGGTTGACGCGCGACCATTCAAAGGTGCGGACTTCTCCGGGGCGCAGGCCGAAACGAGCGATAACCGCAACAGATTAGCGAGCCACGGTGAAACATTTCGTTCCTTTTCCATGGCCGCAAGGGCAGCGCCAAATTTTGCGATGTCTTCCCGGCTCCAGAGCCTTGCCCTTGCGGGCCGACCGTTTAATCGCGATGTCGGCTGCGGGATTGCGATGCCCCTCGGGCAGAATGCGCGCGCGCTTCGCGTGGTTGATGGTCTTTTTGATTAGAGTAGCGACATAGGCGCGGTTCCGCGCGCCCGTTGCCGCGGCGACCGCCTTGTCTACGTCGGCGGCCGTGACGTCGCCGATGAGCTTGTTCCCGAGGCGGGGAAGAATGAGACGGTTGGCGCGATCCTCGTAGTCAGCAATCGTGGCGACGGCCAACTTTGGTTTATCGACTTCGTCGATCATCGTGCGCCAGACATCCTGAAACGTCGGCATCCCCTTGCGTGGGTTCGCGGTCAGGTCGTCGCCACGTCTGGCCCCAACGAGAATCTCTCGCGCCCGTTCCCGGGCAGCCACAAGGGTCGTTTGGGAAACCGGGTCTAGTGCGACCCGCCGTCGGCGCGCACCCAAACGGAAGTCAACGACATAGGACACTGAGCCCTCTGTCACTCGAACTCCGAAGCCCGGCAGCGAATCATCCCAAGTGAAGCGGCGTTCGCCGGGACGGATCGAGTTTATAACTTTTTGAGTGAGCCTCATAGGCAGCTCCGTAATTTCGAGCGGTGACACGAGATTTGCTCGTGAGGCGAAACGCTGCCTCGTGTCACCACCATGTCACCTTGCGGCGGTTACATCAAGTGATTTCCAACGCCATCAGCTTACATAAATTCGATCTAAGATGTTGAAATAATTAGACGTAGGCACAGCAAGTTAAGTGTAATTACGTGGTCAAAACGGACTCTGACTCCGTCAATCTTGGTTCGAATCCAGGTCCCCCAGCCAATTCCAGCTTATTGGCGTATCGATATTTCCCAAATCGCCTTTAGGGCGTGCCCGCGCCTGTCGTTCCTTAAAACACGGACGCCCTTCAAGGCGACGCACTGACCATCCCGGTGCTCCAAGGCTGTCGTCACGTCTGGTCTATCCTCGAAGAGGGACGCCTTGATTTGTGCGGCCAATACTATCGCCACTTACGTGCTAGAGCGGTGAGCCCTGATCGCCTTCAAGCGAAAAAAACGATTCGCCGGCCCGGGGCCATCTAGATTTTGAACCGGGACACAACTTCATGAGCTTGATTCTCATCGTCATTCTTCTCATTTTGGTATTTGGCGGCGGCGGCGGCTACTATGCTCACAGCAACTATGGCTCGCGCGGCCTCGGCGGCGTGCTCGGTATCGTCGTGATCGTTCTCGTCGTGTTATGGCTCGTGGGCCGCTAATCGGGGGCGTCGGACGCCCCCAGTATGGAGTTTGACAGCGCGCCGCCTGCACAACCTATTGCGACCGAAGAAACGATCGAG
Organism: uncultured Pseudomonadota bacterium; assembly: GCA_963771455.1. GTDB lineage: Bacteria > Pseudomonadota > Alphaproteobacteria > Rhizobiales > Beijerinckiaceae > Roseiarcus. The sequence goes on along the minus strand of CAVYTP010000009.1, from coordinate 36,879 downwards.
GCGATCTCGCGCTTGCACGCGGATCATCGTGCGAGCGCGACCCGTCACGAGCGGGTCGTCGACAGCGTTACGTCTTTGCTGGGGCGTCCGAGCTTCCTGGCCAGTCTCTCGGTTTTTGTTGCGGCGTGGATGCTCCTTAACCTGGAGGCGCCGCTGTGGGGCTTCCGCGCGCCAGACCCCGCGCCCTATGCCGGACTGTCGTGCGTGGCCTCGTTGTCATCGCTCTATTTCGTGATCCTCGTCCTCACCACGCAAAGGCGTGCGGAAAGTCTGAGCCGTCGTCGTGAACTGCTGTCGCTGGAACTGATGATCCTCAGCGAGCAGAAAATCACTAAGGTCGTCGGGCTACTCGAGGAGTTGCGCCGGGACAGCCCAGCCATTCAAAATCGCATCGATGGTCAGGCGGATGCGATGGCGCGGCCCACCGACCCGCAATCGGTGATTGACGCCATCAAGGAGGCGAGGTCGGCAGCAACTCCAAAAAGACGAAACGGTGACAGCGAGTAAAGGTCCGCAATGCGAGGGAACATTGCCGAGCCTCCGTGAGTATTATCCGAGGCTACCTCCAGAAAGAGGAGGCCATTAACTTTTTGCAGCCGCCGCGACATCTGTGCGTTTGATCCTAGAAACGAACGAACGGAACGCGCGCGGAGCGATCCAACAGGATTATGCTCATGACACGTCATTTTCTCTCCTCCGCCTCGCTCGCCCTTCTGATCGCCACATCCGGCGCCGCCTGTGCTCAGGGTGTATCCGGCGGCGCGAAAGAGGGCGCCGACAATGGCGCAGCCGTGGCTGGCCCGGTCGGCGGCGTGGTTGGGGGCGTTGTCGGCGGTGTTGTCGGCGGCGTGACAGGCGGCATCGACGGTCTGCTCGGCGTCGATCAGCGCCCACGATTTCATGAATACGTCGTCCGCGAACACCATCCTTCCTATCACTACGATCAGGAAGTGCGGATGGGCGCTGTCCTCCCTCCGGATGGCGTTCAGTATTACGACGTGCCGGTAGAGTATGGCGTCCATGGCTATCGGTACGCGATCGTCAACGATCAGACTGTTCTCGTCGACGCGCAAACGGGTCGGATCGTCCAAGTCGTAAACTGAGGTCTGGCCGAGTCCGTGACGCCGGGTGAGTTGGTTCCTGACCACTCGCCCGGCGTTTCTGCGGCTTGTAGGCCGATGTAAGCCCGGCGCCTGGACCGCTTCGCTGCGTGGCGCCCGTCCAAGTTCATCCAAGGACTCTCCTGGCTATACAAGAGGTGCGACGGGATTCTCTGTGTTCCCCTGATGTGCTGATGCTTTGCCTTTGGAGCTCATCGCCTTCCGTCGAGTTCAGGGCGATAGGTGGCGAGCGGGGGGAAGACGTTGGCCGGCTTGGGTGGGAAGCTGAGCCCGCGAGCAGGCCACGGCGACCATGACGGACTGCGTTCTCAACAATTGACTCTGCGATTTGCCTCGTAGTCTTACGCATTACTGAGCTAATCTGTTGCTTAAAGGCCACATGAGCCTGCGAAATCGGCAATGGCGCCGACATTGTGGCGGACGTCATAATTTTGCCTGCGTTTCTGGGGTAATTGCCCCTCGATGGGTGCGGGTCCACGCGAATGTCGTTAAGCGATGGCGCGGGGATTTGGGAATCCGGTCAGTATCTTAGGGGACGAGTTGTTCTCGCAGGGGCTGTCGGGATTTCCTAAGACGCTAGATTTGGAGCGCCGGAGTTGGCGCTTTGGACACACGGTCGAACGCGGACCCAACAAAAAGGAATCGTAAAGGATTTCAGAACAAATTGCATGCTAGCGATGAGTTCCGGATAACCTTTGGTTTACGAAGATTATGGCATAGGCGGCAACAAACGCGGCTTGATGGCGGATCGGGGAGGATACGATGACTTCCGGTAGGGGTGGGTTTCTCGAATGAAACCTGGCACAAACGGAGGGTCGTTGGGGGCGCCATTACGTTGTGACTGTTATTTTCTAGATAGGGAATCGAATATGATGCGCATGCAGAGACTGGGATGGATGTCGGGCGTGGCGATGGCCGCGGTGGCATTCGCAACGATGGCTAGCGCCGCTGACCTTCCGACCCGGAAGGCTCCTCCGGCTCCGATGGTGCCTATGGCGCCGCCCTTACAGCTGGACCGGCTTCTACGTCGGCGCCACGGCCGGCGGCATCTGGGGTCGGGCAACACGCGTCGGCGGACGCAATTACAACGGCAACATGCTCGGCAGCGCTCTACATTCCGACCTCGCTCGGCTCCGGCACCAGCGGCTGGCGAAGGCGGCGGCGAAGTCGGCTACAACTATCAGATCGGCAGCGCGGTCCTCGGCGTCGAAGACGACCTGCAGTGGGTGACCAACAGCAAGTCGGCCACCTTTACCGGCGCGACCGTGCCCGCCGCTCGGCGGCAATCTGACGACGACGCTTTCGACCCGCCTGAACTGGCTCGGCACGACCCGCGCCCGCCTCGGCTTCGCGACCGATGGCCGACAATCGCCTGCTGCTCTACGTGACGGGCGGTCTCGCTTACGGCGGCGGCTCGGCTTCGATCAACTCGGTCGGTCCGAACGGCAACGCCTGGTACGGCTCGAATGGCACGACCCAGGTCGGCTGGACGCTCGGCGGCGGCGCCGAATACGCGCTCACCAACAACTGGACGATCAAGGCCGAATATCTCTACTACAATCTGGGCACCTACAACTACTACCACGACGCCGAATCGTGCCCGGCTGGCGTCGAACCGTCGTTCAACGCCAAGGTTAACCCGGAGGGCTCGATCGCCCGCGTCGGCGTCAACTACAAGTTCTGATCCTTCATTCCGGTCGAACGTAGATTTCGAGAAAGGGGCGCTTCGGCGCCCCTTTTCTTTCTGGGCCCGTATCTGCCTGGTCAGCTCAGCGGGATCGCCTTCGAACACGATCTGATCCGCGAATATTCTTGCGCGTTCGCTTTTGCTGCAGTGTGCGCACCGTCCAGGCCATGACCGGCATTTGGGCCAGCGCGCGCAGCAGGCTCGGCGTGGCGTGGGGCAGGTCCTCGACCGACCAGGACAGAAAATCCGGACGTGTCGCGCCGAGATGCAGGAACGCCGCGGCGCTCTGCTTTTGGCGCCGCGCTCATGGCTGCGAAATAGGGGTCGTCGTAGCTCGCCTCGGCGACAATGCCGAGCGGGCGCGCGATGCCCGCGGCCGCGCAGATGAGCGATCACTTCCGGGATCGAAACTCTTGAAGGCGAGCGGCCCTGCGTACGCCGCCCGAGAGCCCGACGACCCGGTCGGCGAGCCGGAAATCGCCGTCGAAATGGCTCTTGATCTCGCAGATCAGCGGGACCGCGCCTGATGATCGTCGCCAGAAACTCGGCGAAATGCGGCATCGTCTCGCCGCCGACCTTGAACCGCGTCGCGGCGAGCTGCGCCGCGCTTCGAGTCGGCGAGCGGCCCTTGCGTCTCCGTCAGCCGGTCGAGCTCTGGCGTCGTGGAAGACGAACGCCTCGCCGTCCGACGAAATCTCGACGTCGCATTCGATCGCGAAGCCGCGCGCGATCGCGGCGCGCGCCGCCGCGCGGCTGTTCTCGACGATGTCCTTGCGCGGCGTCGTGCAGGCCGCGATGCGCGATCGGCCGCGCAACCAGCCAGTCCGGCGCGTTCAAGGCGCGATCTCGAACAGTCCCTCCACCTCGCAGATCGCGTTCAGCGGCAGGTAGGAGACGCCGATCGTCGTGCGCGCGTGCCGGCCGCGCGCCTCGAACACGCTCGGCGATCAGGTCGGAGGCGCCGTTCATCGCCTGGGCGAGCGGGCCGAACTCGCCGTCGACCGCGAAAAAGCCGCCGAGCCGCACGACGCGCGAGACGCGGTCGAGATCGCCGATCTCCGCCTGCACCTGGGCGAGCACGTTGATCGCCGCCCGCCGCGCCGCCTCGCGCGCCGCTTCGACTCGCCGAGCCGGCGCCGAGCTTGCCGATGTGGGCGGGATCGAGCTTGCCGTCGGCGCCGAGCGGCAGCTGGCCGGAGACGAACACGAGATTGCCGGTCCGCACCGCCGGGCACGTAATTGGCGACCGGCGCCGCGGGGCGGGGCAGCGCGATCCCCAGGGCTTCGAGGCGTTTGGCGATGTCACTCATGACGTCGTCTCCTGTGAGGACGGCAAGCTGTTTACCAGCGCGCAGAACTGAAGCGAGGCCGACGGGCAGCGCGCCACCGGTCCATCAATAAGCGTGCGCGGCTTGCCGCTTGTTTTTGCGCGCCCTCAGAGCTTAGGTTCCGGCGAAAGCGTTTGCGCCTCTCGGTCGAGGCGCGTCTCGGTATCTCTAGGGTGACGCCATGGGTAGCTTCAGCATTTGGCATTGGATGCTCTTCGGAGCGGTCGCGTTGCTGCTGTTCGGCGGCAAGGGCAAGATTTCCGACATCATGGGCGATGTCGCCAAGGGCATCAAATCCTTCAAGAAAGGCATGGCCGGACGACACCGAGGAAGAGAAGCCCGCGCCGTCGGCCGTACGCTCGCTCGAGAGCCGCCCGACTGTCGACGCCAGCAAGGACGCGAGAAGGTCGGCTGAGGCTGACCGCCGGGACGCGCTTGTCGCGCGGCGACAAGCGCCGTGACGCGGTCGCTGCGCGCTTGGTCTTGCGGCTGATTGACCGTCCATGTTCGATCTCGACGTCGGTAAGATGCTGGTGTTCGGCATCGTCGCGCTCGCGGTGATTCCGCCGAAGGATTTGCCGCGCGTGATGCGCACGGTCGGCAAATACGTCGGCCAGATGCGGCGCATGGCCTCCGACTTCCAGGGCCAGTTCATGGACGCGATGAAGGAGGCCGACGTCGACGAGCGTCAAGAAGGAATTCGAGGCGATCGCAGCGCCGCCAAGATCGATTCCTCGTTCGATCCGGTGATGGCGATGCGCTCCGAGATGACCAAGGCGGTCGAGGAGCCCGACGCCGCCGGTCGAAACCGTCGACGATTTCGGTCGAACCCGAACATCGATCGCCGCGGGAGCGCGACGCCGCTGAGCCGTTCCTGCAGGAAGTGGTCGCGTCGCCCCTGCTGCCGCGAGCCGGACGCCGAGCCTGTCGCGGTCGCGATCGACGCGCCGAGCCGTACGCCTGAACGAAGATCCGAGAGCGCGCGCGGCGAGCCCCGCTCCATGACGGACGCGGATATCGAGGCCACCAAGGCCCCGTTGATGGACCACATCATCGAGCTGCGGCAGCGGCTGATCCGCGCGCTCTACGCGTTCTTCGCGGCGTTCCTCGTCTGCTTCTATTTTTCGCGCGACGATCTACAACATCCTGACCTAGCCCTACGTGCGGGTGGTGGGGGCGGAGAAGGCGACGCTGATCGCGACCCACTTCCTCGAGCAGTTCTACACCAACGTGCGGCTCAGCATGTTCGGCGCGGGCGTCATCGCGTTTCCGGTCATCGCGACGCAGATCTACCGCTTCGTCGCGCCCGGCCTCTACAAGCACGAGCGAGCAGGCGTTCCTGCCCTATCTGATCGCGACGCCGGTGTTCTTCCTGCTGGGCGCGCTGCTGGTCTATTTCGGCGTGATGCCGCTGCTGATCCGGTTCTCGGTTTCGCTGCAGCAGGTCAACCAGCCGGGCGAGGCGACGATCGAGCTGCTGCCGAAGGTCAACGAATATCTTTCGCTGATCATGACGCTGATCTTCGCCTTCGGCATCGCGTTCCAGCTGCCGGTCATCCTGACCCTGCTCGGCCAGGTCGGCATCATCGATTCCACCTATCTGTCCAAGATGCGGCGCTACGCGATCGTCGCCGTGGTCGGCGTCGCCGGCGATCCTGACGCCGCCGGACCTGATCAGCATGTGCTCGCTCGCGCTGCCGATGCTGCTGCTCTACGAGGGCGCCGTCATCGCCGTGAAGATGATCGAGCGGCGGCGCGCCAAAGACAGCCAAGCCGGACTGAACGTCGGCACAGGGAGGAATCATGCGCCTCGGCGACATCGGGCTCGCCGTGCTGGCCGCTATCGTCTGGGGCCTCGTCTTCGTCGCGATCAAGTTCGGCGTCGCGCGAGGCGCCGCCGTTCCTGCTCACCGGCGCTGCGTTCGCCTTCGCGGCCTGTTCCGGCGATCTTCTTCATACGCCGCCCGCAGGCGCGCCGGTCCGCTCGTCGTCCTCTACGGCCTGCTCATCGGCGTCGGCCAGTTCGGGCTGCTGTTCCTCGCCATTCGGCTCGGCATGCCGGTCGGCCTCGCTTCGCTGCTGATGCAGTTGCAGGCCTTCATCACGATCGGGCTCGCCTGGGTCGTGCTCGGCGAACGCCCGACCCGGACGCAAGGCCATCGCCGCGGCGATCGCGTTTGCGGGCGTCGTCGTGATCGGCTCGGCGCGGCTTGGCGGCGCGAGCTGCTGCCTTTCGCGCTGACGCTGATCGCCGTCGGCTTCTGCTGGGCGCTCGGCAACCTTGTCAGCAAGCTGGCCGGCAAGATCGACGCGTTCGCGTTCGTCGTCTGGTCGAGCCTCGTCGCGCCGGTGCCGATGCTCGCGCTGTCGCTTCTGCTCGAGCCGGGGCGACGCTGCACGCGCTGCTGCATCCGACGCTCGTCGCTGGCGCTTTCGCGTCGCGGCGCTCGCCTATGGCGGCACGCTGCTTCAGCTTCGGCATCTGGAGCCGGCTGCTCGCGCGCTATCCGGCCGCGGACGTCGGCGCCGTTCGCGCTGCTGGTGCCGGTCGTCGGCATGGCGTCGGCCTGGCTCGCTTTTCGGCGAGACGCCGCGCGCGATTGAGTGGGGCGGGCGCGGTTCTGGTAATGGCGGGCCTCGCTTTCAATGTGCTAGGCGACCGGCTGCCTGCCCTGAGCCGGCGCCGATAGGACCTCCCATGCACGACATCAGCCTGATCCGCGACAATCCCGAAGCCTTCGACCGCGGCCTGGCGCGTCGCGTCGCTGGAGCCGCGCGCGGCGGAACTGCTCGCGCTCGACGACCGCCGCAAGGCCGCGATCGCCGAATTGCAGCGCGCGCAGGAGCGCCGCAACGCCGCCTCGAAGGAGATCGGCGCGGCGATGGCGCGAAGGACGCCGCCGCCGCCGAGGCGCTGAAGGAGGAGGTCGCCGAGCTCAAGGCCGCGCTGCCGGAGCTCGAGGCGACGGAGAAGGCGGCGGCGGCCGAACTCGACGACGGCGCTCGCCGGCGATCCCCAACCTCCCGCTCGACGAGACGCCCGACGGCAAGGACGAGACACGACAATGTCGAAGTGCGCCGCGTCGGCGCGCCGCCGCATTTTCCCGACGGCTTCAAGCCGAAGGAGCATTTCGAGCTCGGCGAGGCGCTCGGCCTGATGGATTTCGAGGCGGCGGCGAAGCTTTCCGGCGCGCGCTTCGTCGTGCTGAAGGGCGCGCTGGCGCGGCTCGAGCGCGCGCTGATGCAGTTCATGCTCGATCTGCACACGCAGCGAGCACGGCTATACCGAGATCAACCCGCCGGTGCTGGTGCGCGACGCCGCGATGTTCGGCACCGCGCAACTGCCGAAGTTCCGCGACGACCAGTTCGCCGCCGGCGACGGCTTCTGGCTGATCCCGACCGCCGAAGTGCCGCTGACCAACCTCGTGCGCGAGAGCATCGTCGACGAGAAGCGGCTGCCGCTGCGCTTCACCGCCGGCACGCTGTGCTTCCGCGCCGAGGCCGGCGCGGCGGGGCGCGACACGCGCGGCATGATCCGCCAGCACCAGTTCGAGAAGGTCGAGCTCGTCTCGATCACCACGCCCGAGCAGGCGCCGAGGAGCACGAGCGCATGACGGCCTGCGCCGAGGAGGTGCTGAAGCGCCTCGACCTGCATTTCCGCACCATGCTGCTCTGCACCGGCGACATGGGCTTCGCGCTCGCGCAAGACCTACGACATCGAGGTCTGGCTGCCGGGGCAGGGGCGCTTCCGCGAGATCTCGTCCTGCTCGGTCTGCGGCGATTTCCAGGCGCGGCGGATGAACGCGCGCTCCAAGGCGGCCGACGCCAAGGCGACGCGCTTCGTCCACACGCTGAACGGCTCCGGCGTCGCGGTCGGCCGCGCGCTGGTCGCCGTGCTGGAGAACTATCAGAACGCCGACGGCACGATCACGATCCCGGAGGCGCTGTGGCCCTACATGGGCGGGCTGACCAAGATCGAGCCGGTTCGCTGAGCTCGAAAAGGGTTTCGTAACGGCCGAAGGGCGCGCTACAACGCGGCGTCCTTCCGAAACGTCCGAGCCGGAACTCCTGATGCGCATTCTGCTCACCAATGACGACGGCATCCACGCGCCCGGCCTGAAGCTGCTGGAGAAGATCGCGGCGCAGCTCTCCGACGACGTCTGGATCGTCGCGCCGGAGACCGACCAGTCCGGCGTCGCGCATTCGCTCTCGCTGACCAATCCGCTGCGGCTGCGCGAGATCACGCCGCGCCATTTCGCCGTGCAGGGCACGCCGACCGATTGCGTCATCATGGGCGCTGCGCACCGTGATGGCCGACAAGCGGCCGGACCTCGTGCTGTCCGGCGTCAACCGCGGCCAGAACGTCGCCGAGGACGTGACCTATTCGGGCACGATCGCGGCGGCGATGGAGGGCACGCTGCTCGGCGTCCCCTCGATCGCGCTGTCGCAGGCCTATGGCGGCGTCGAGACGCGCGAACGATCCGCATTGGGAGAGTGCCGAGGCGCATGCGCCCGAGGTGATCGAGAAAATCCTGGCGCTCGGCATTCCCGAGGGCGTGCTGATCAACGTCAATTTCCCCGATTGCCCGGCCGCCGAGGTGAAGGGCTACGCGGTCACCTCGCAGGGCCGGCGCGACGCCGAATCTGATTCGGGTCGAGCAGCGCCGGGACGGGCGGGCAATCCCGTATTACTGGCTGATGTTCCAGAAGCCGGTCTACACGCCGGCGGACGGCAGCGATCTCGAAGCGCTCGCGGCGGGCAAGGTGTCGATCACGCCGCTGAAGCTCGACCTGACGGACGAAGCGGTGCGCCTGCGCTACGCGCAGGGTTTCGCCTGACGCCGCGAAGTCGGCCAACACACCGGGGGGATCATATCGCAGAATGAGCGCACGCGGCTCGGCCAAGGAAGCGGAAGAACGCGCGCAGTTCCTGTTGAGGCTGCGCGCCCGGGGCGTCGGCGATCTTCCTTTGTTGCGGGCGATGGAGCTGACGCCGCGCTCGCTGTTCCTGCCGCAACGCTTCGCCGACATCGCCGCGCGCGACATCGCGTTGCCGATCGGCTGCGGCCAGACCTCGACGCCGCCTTCGACGCTCGCGCTGATGATTGAAGCGCTGCAGATGAAAGAGAGGGCCGTAACCCTCGAGGTCGGGACCGGCTCGGGCTACGCGACCGCGCTGCTCAGCCACATGGGCGCGCACATCCTGACCGTCGAGCGCTTCCGCACGCTCGCGGTCGAAGCCGGCGCGCGGCTCAGCCGCCTTTGGCGTGGAGGGCGTTGCGGTCCAGTGCGCCGACGGGCTGGCGCTGCGAGAGGCCGGGACTTTCGATCGCATCCTGGTCCACGGACTGATCGAGCCGCCGCTCGAGGAGCTCACCCGAATCATAGCGCCGGGCGGGGTGCTGGTCGCGGGCATCGCCGGCGACACAAAAGGCGAACAGCGCATTCTCAGGGTCGTCAGACACCCTAACGGCGGCGTCGAGGCCCGGACCCTGGGACCCATCCGCACCCTCACCGCCGTTGCGTCAGGGCTCGCTCGCGCACTTTAAAGCGCCCTTTTCTCGCTTAAAATTCATCTTAAACCGCGCGTTAACCCGCTTGTTGCAAGGTGTTGCGTGTCCGGGTTCTGCGTTGAGGTAACTACGTTCATGATTAGGAGCGCCAAGCTTCACGAAAGCCGCAACGTGGTGCGTTTCGTGCTTATCGCCGTCTCGGGATTGTGGCTCACGGGCTGCTCCTCAGATGCCTCGCGGTTCACCGAAGCGATGAACCAACCCTTCACCAATCCTTTCGCCGGCACGGCGCCGGCTTCCGGCGCGGCGCCGACGCCTTCGGTGTCGTCGCAGCCGCTTGCGCCGCAAATTCCGGCTATCAGGCTCCCGGCCCATCCGAGCCCGGTCGCCAGCGCGCCGATCGCCGAACCGGCGCCCGTCGCCACCGGCTCGATCCGCGCCCCCTCCGGCCCCACCGTCAGCGGCGGCGCAGGCGGCTGGTCGGCCGTCGGCGGTTCGCCTGTGATGGTCATCCAGGGCGACACCGCCGATAGCCTGGCGCGTCGCTACGGCGTCCCGCCGCAGGCGCTGCTCGGCGCCAACGGCCTGAGTTCGGCCTCGCAGGTGCATCCGGGCATGCACGTCATCATGCCCGTCTACAACGCCCACGCCGTCAGCTCGAAGGATCCGGCGCCGATCCCGACCGCCAGCGAGCCCGCCCGCCACAACGTCGCGACCGCCGATGCTTCCGACGACAAGCTGTCCAAGGGCAAGGCGAAGGGCAAGAAACACACGAACGACGACGCCGACGCTACGCCGGCCAAGGGCAAGAAGTCGAAGCACGAGGACAAGACCGCCGACGCGGCGCCCGCCAAGGGCAAAGACAAGGCCGACGCCAAGGTCGCCGACCTCAAGTCCAAATCGAAGGACAAGGCCGACGCCAAGACTGCCGATCTGAAGTCGAAGGACAAGGCGGAAACCAAGACCGCCGACGCCAAGGCGGACAAGAAGACCGACAAGCAGGTCGCGAAAGCCGACAAGACTGTTCCTGCCGGAGACCACCAAAGTCGTGGGCGGGAAGCCTGACGTGAAGACCGCGCAGGTCGACAAGACGCCGACCGCGCGCACCGCCCCGCCGGCCTCGACCGAACCGGTCAAGACCGCCGCAGAGGCCGACGCCGACGGCGCCAACCCCGAGTTCCGCTGGCCGGCGCGCGGCCGCATCATCCAGGGCTTCAAGTCCGGCGGCAATGACGGCATCAACATCGCCGTGCCCGAGGGCACTTCGGTGCGCGCGGCCGAGAGCGGCGTCGTCGCCTATGCCGGCAGCGAGCTCAAGGGCTACGGCAACCTGATCCTGATCCGCCATCCCAACGGCTTCGTCACCGCCTACGCCAACAACGGCGAGATCGGCGTCAAGCGCGGCGAACAGGTCAAGCGCGGCCAGGTGATCGCCAAGTCCGGCGAGAGCGGCAACGTCAGCACGCCGCAGCTCCACTTCGAACTGCGCGACAAGGCCGGCCAGCCGGTCGACCCGACCAGCTATCTCGCCGGCATCTGAAGCCATTCGGCCGGCGCGTGACGCCGGCCCACGGGAACGCCGCGCTCGCAAACATCGATATGAGATTTGCGGGACCCGCCGCGGCGCCAAAGGGGGACAGGTCCCACGAAAGGCCTGTCCCCCGGCTTTTTTTGATCTTGCGCGGCGCGCGTCCCCATGGCTTTGCGGCGCCATGTCAGCCCCGCCACGCCCGTTCGACCGATTCGCTATCCTCGTCATGTCGCTGCTGTGCGCGAGCTGGGGGCTCAACCAGGTCGCGGCCAAACTCGCGTTGGTCGATTTCGCGCCCGTCACCCAGTCGGCGCTTGCGGGCCGGAATCGGCTCGCTCGTCCTGCTGATCTACGCGTTCGTCGACCGGGCGGCGGATATTCCGGCAGGACGGAACGCTGCTTGCGGGCCTGGTGATCGGCCTGCTGTTCGCCGCCGAGTTCATCACGCTGTTTCTTTCGCTGAAATATACCAGCGCCTCCAGCGCGGTGGTGTTCCTGTTCACGGCGCCGTTCTTCGTCGGGCTCGGCGCGTTGATCGCCTTGCCAGCCGAGCGGCTGAGGCCGCTGCAATGGGCCGGCATGGGGCTCGCGTTCCTCGGCGTCGCGGTCGGCCTCTATCGCTCGACGCAGGGCGCCACACTCACGGGCGATCTGCTCGCGCTGGCGGCGGGCGGGTTCTGGGGCGCGACGACAGTCGTCCTGAAGGCGACCAGCTGCGCGCCATCGATCCGACCAAAGTGCTGCTGTACCAGACGGTCACGGGCGCGATTGTCAGCGCGGCGTCTACGCGTTTGCGGTCGGCGAGCCTCTGCCAACGCACGTCGGGCTGATCCCGGCGCTGAGCCTCGCCTACCAATCGATCTACATCGTCGGATTCACCTATCTGACCTGGTTCTGGTTGCTGCGCAACTATCGCGCCGCAGAACTCTCGGCATTCACCTTCACCTCGCCGATCGTCGGCGTGTTCGCCGGCTGGCTGGTGCTTGGCGATCAACTGACGACGGGTTTTCTGCTCGCGGTCGCGCTCGTCGCGGCGGGCATTCTGATCATCAACTGGCCGACGAAGCCGGCTTAGGCTTAGCGCCGCCACTCTCGTCACGCGCGGCTTGTCCCGCGTATCGACGCGGCGGGGTCAACAACGATCCATCGCAGAGAATTGGTGGGGCCTTCAGCGAAGCGATGCGGCGGAGCGGCCGGGAATACGCGAGACAAGCCTGCGCATGACCGCCGGGTGTTCGTCACAGCTCAATCGTCTTGCCGAGCCGGCCCGCCAGCTCCTGAATATATTGCCACGCGGTCCGGCCTGAGCGGGCGCCGCGGGTCGTCGCCCATTCGAGCGCGTCGCGCTCGATCTCCGCGGCTGGCGCGTCGAGACCGAATCGCTTGGCGTAGCCGAACACCATCTCGAGATATTCGTCCTGGCTGCAGCGGTGGAAGCCGAGCCAGAGCCCGAAGCGGTCGGAAAGCGAGACCTTCTCCTCAACCGCCTCGCCGGGATTGATCGCCGTCGACCGCTCGTTCTCCATCATGTCGCGCGGCAGCAGATGGCGGCGATTGGAGGTCGCGTAGAACACGACGTTGGGAGGCCGTCCCTCGACGCCGCCATCCAGCGCCGCCTTCAGCGACTTGTAGGAGGTGTCATCGTGGTCGAACGAGAGGTCGTCGCAGAACACGATGAACGGATGGGGATCGGCGCGCAGCAGCGCCATCAGCGCCGGCAGGCTCTCGATGTCCTCGCGGTGGATCTCGATCAGCTTGAGCGGCAGCGGCAGAGTCAGATCCTGGTTGATCGCGGCATGCGCCGCCTTGACCAGCGACGACTTGCCCATGCCTCGCGCGCCCCACAGCAGCGCATTGTTGGCGGGCAGGCCGCGCGCGAACCGCGTCGTGTTTTCGATCAAAGCGTCGCGAACGCGGTCGACGCCGCGCAGCAGCGCGATCTCGACCCGGTTGACCTTGGGGACGGGCTGCAACTGGCTGCGGTCGGCGTGCCAGATGAACGCGTCGGCGGCCTGGAAATCCGGCTTGGCGGGCGGAGCTGGCGCCAGGCGCTCCAGCGCTTCGGCGATGCGGACGAGCAGGGCGGTGGCGTCAGGCGTCAAAGTGGCGACTTTCGGAAGTTTAGGGCGCGCGGTTTGCCATACAGGAGGGTCAAGCGCCAGCGCGGTGATTGGAACCCCGCAACAGAGTCGCAACGCAGAAATACAACCTGATATCGTTCACACAACCCTGGGTATAAGTCTCTCTAAACCATTTGCATCCAGAACGGTCGAACTTTGCCGGAGGGGTTCGATGCGCCTGACGATTAAACGCCTGTTGCTGTCGCTGTTCGTAGTCATCCTGACGCTGACCGGCGCCACGGCAATCTACGGGACCTTGGCGTTGAAGAAGATCGATGGCGGCTTGGCCCAGCTCCTGGAGAAACGCACTCCGGCGATCATAAGCCTCGGACTGATAAATAACGCCATCGACGACGCGCGCGACGCCGAGTCTCGAATTCCTTTACGGTTTGGCCGCGCAGCGCGCGCAGGCGCGAGGCGATCTCGCCGCGGCCTCCAAGCGAATCCTCGACAATCGCGCCCTCTATAGGGACACCATGATCGACGACGGCGATCGCGAGCTCTTCAAGATTTTCGAGGACCGCTGGGCTGCCTCCGACGCTCAGTGGAAGGAAGTGGACGCCGCCATCGAGGCTGGGCAATCCGCTAAGGCGGCAGAGCTCTACCTCGGCCCGTCCAAGATCGCTTTCGACGCCGCCGGCACAGCCATCCAGAAGGCCGTCGACGACATCTCCGGCAACGTCCACGATGAGGTCGCGGAAAGTCGAGGCGCAGTGCTCGCCGACCGCAACGTTGCGGGGATTGCATCAGGCATTGCGGCGTTGGCGATACTCGCCGCGATCTACATCAGTTCCATCCGTGTGATCTCGCCGATAAAGCGCCTCGTTGAAGCTATGGACCGCCTGGCGGCCGGCGATGAGCAATCTCCCATTCCCTACGTGCAGAGGCTCGACGAAATCGGCGACATGGCGCGCAGCCTGCTCGTCTTTCAGAAAACGGCAATCGAGAATGCTCGACTGGAGAAGACAGGGGAAGCCCAACGCCTGGAAATCGAGCGCGAGCGCGAGCGCAACGCGCGCGCCCAGGCCCTCGCGCTGGAGGGGGAGCGCGAGATCGTGGTTTCTTCGATCGGTTCGGCCCTCAGCCAGCTCGCCGCCCGCGACCTCACCCACCGCGTGACAGCCGAACTCCCGGACGCCTACCGCAAGCTGAAGGCGGATTTCAACGAAGCCGCCGCGAAATTGCTCGAGGCGATGAACGCAGTGGCGGCGAGCGCAAACGCAATCCGCGACGGAGCGGGCGAAATCTCGGGTTCGGCGGATACTCAGTCCCAGCGGGCCGAGCACCAGGCGGCAAGTCTTGAGGAGGCGGCCGCCTCTCTGAATGCGATCAACGCGACGGTGCGCTCGACGAGCGGAGGCGTCGCGCAGGCGCGCGGCGTTGTCCAGGCGGCCAGATTGGGGGCCGAAAAGTCCGGCGCGATTGTTGAGGACACGGTCCGCGCAATGAGCGACATCGAGACCTCATCGGGCCAAATGAGCCGCATCATCGGAGTCATCGACGAGATCGCGTTTCAAACAAACCTGCTCGCTCTCAATGCGGGAGTTGAGGCGGCGCGAGCCGGCGATTCGGGTCGTGGGTTCGCCGTCGTCGCCTCGGAGGTGCGCGCGCTCGCTCAGCGATCGGCCGCCGCAGCCAAGGAGATCAAGGAACTGATCTCGGAATTGAACCGTCATGTTTCGCGTGGCGTCTCGCTGGTCGCCGACACCGGCCGCACGTTGCAACAGATCGTATCTGAAGTCGGCGAAATCGATCAGATCGTGAATGCGATCGCCGCGTCGGCCGCGGAACAGGCGAACGGTCTCGACGGCGTCAATGCGTCCGTCGCGGAGATGGATCGCTCGACGCAACAGAATGCGGCGCTCTCCGAAGAGGGGCGCGCGGCGAGCCACGCGCTGTTCCAGCAAACAGAGGAACTGGGTCGCATCGTCGGTTCCTTTCGTATCCAGGCCGAGCATCGCGCGCCCCCAAGGCGCGCGGCGGCCTGACTTCACCGACGCAAGACCGCGCGCGATGGATTGACGCGCGGCCCGTGCTTCGCGCCGGCGCCAACTGAAACCACGCGCTCAATCCAGGACAGTCGACGCCTCGCAGCGGATCGCGCTAAACATTGCCGACAGCGCCTCGGCCTCCGCGTCGCGATGCGCCGAATCGTCATGCGGATCGTCGAGGGAAAGCGTTTTGACGAACACCGTCCCCGCAGCCGATCCCGCCGTCTTTCTCTATGTTCGAACAGCCATCAGCATCATCGTCGGGATCAGCCTGAGCCGTCTGCTCACTGGGCTGGCCCGATTTGTTCAGCATCCCCTGCAGCAGAGGATATTTGTTCCGCACCTCGTGTGGACCTGCTTCATGTTTCTGTACATCGTGCACTTCTGGTGGTGGGAATTCCGGCTGAGCAATGTTCAGTGGACATTCCCGGTCTATTGTTTTCGTGGTGGTTTACTCGAGCACGTTTTTCTTCCTGTGCACGCTGCTGTTTCCCGACACGATGCAGGAATACAAAGGATATTCCGATTATTTCATGTCCCGCAGAGGATGGTTTTTCGGCATCCTGATCGGCGCCTTTGTGCTCGACGTTTTCGACGTCTACATCAAGAGTCCAGCGTACTTTCAATCGTTCGGGTTCGCGTACTGGCTGAGGTTCGCCTTCTATGTAGCGGGCAGTATTGCGGCGATCGCGATCAGCAATGTGCGCTTCCAGGTTGGCTTCGCCCTAGCGGCGTTCCTCTACGAGTGCGCCTGGGCGGTGACCTTCTACGAGACGCTAACCTGATCCTCCGCCTGTTGGGCGTCCATCAATCGTCGCACCTTCGAGGAATCCTCGGGCGTCGAGGGGGTGAACGTGACGAGGCTCAGATCCGGGCGGCCGTCGACCGCGAAGGCCGAGTAGTCCAGCGTGATTGCGCCGACCAGCGGAAACTGGAACGTCTTCGACACCTCGCCATAGGAATTCTGCACGTCATTGTCGCGCCAGATCGCCTCGAACTCGGGGCTGGCGCGGCGAAGTTCGTCCACCAGGCCGGCAACGCTTTCCGTTGCGCCGGCCCGCGCCACGTCGGCGCGGAACGAAGCGACCGCCCAGCGGGCGACCGGCTCCCAATGCTTGTTCTTCTCGCGAACGCCGGGACTGGAGAATATCAGGCGCAGCAGGTTGCGCTCGCCGGGCGGAATTTCCCGGTAGTCGGTGAGGACCACCGCCGCGGCGCGGTTCCAGGCCAGAATGTCCCAGCCGGAGTTGCGGATATAGGCGGGGCTGGTCTCCAGCGAATCGAGCACGCGCTGCAGCCGCGGCGTAATGCCGCCCTGCGGCTGATATCGCACCTCTGGCGGCCGGCCGAGGCCGATCAGAAACAGGTGCTCGCGCTCGACGTCGGTCAGCATCAGCGCGCGCGCGATACGATCGAGCACGTCGGCCGACGGCGCGCCGCCGCGGCCCTGTTCGAGCCAGGTGTACCAGGTCGCGCTGACGTGGGCGCGCTGCGCGACCTCCTCGCGCCGCAAGCCCGGCGTGCGCCGGCGGGCGAGCGGCAGGCCGAACGAGGCGGGGTCGAGCTTGGCGCGCCGGTCCTTGAGGTAGGCGCCGAGCCGATTGGGGTCGGAAGGGGAAAGGCTCATCCTGTTGGTCTTTATACCTGTATAAGGTCACTACTTTACCCGGATAGAGGTTAGGCCGAAAGACACGGCAACGCAACATTTGGAGCACTCACATGCGTGTATTCGTCACGGGGGCCGCCGGCTGGGTCGGCTCGGCGGTCGTCAAGGAATTGCTGGCGCGCGGCCATCAGCCGATTGGACTCGCGCGTTCCGACGCCAATGCGGCCGCGATCACGGCGGCGGGCGCGGCCGTGCATCGCGGCTCGCTGGAGGATGTCGACAGCCTCGTCGCCGGCGCCAAAGCGGCCGACGGCGTCGTGCATTGCGCGTTCAACCACGACTTCACGAAATTTGTCGCCAATTGCGAAATGGACCTCCGCGCCATCAAGGCGATGGGCGGCGCCCTCGAAGGCACGGAAAAGCCGATGCTGATCAGCTCGGGCGTCGGCGTGCTGCGCGGAGTTGAAGCCGTTGACGAGGACGTTTGGCCGAAGCCGAGCCCGGAAGCGTTTCCGCGCATCTATTCGGAGCTCGAGGTCAAGGCGCTCGCCGAGCGCGGCGTCCGCATCTCGATCGTCCGACTGCCGCCCACGACCCATGGCGTGGGCGACCGCGGTTTTGTGCCACAACTGGTGTCGATCGCCCGCGCCAAGGGCATCGCCGCTTACGTCGAAGCGGGCGACAACCTCTGGCCCGCGGTGCACCGATTCGACGCCGCCAAGGTATATTGTCTTGCCCTCGAAAAGGGCGCGGCCGGCGCGCGCTATCATGCGATCGCCGAGGAGGGCATTCCCTTCCGCGAGATTGCGACCGCGATCGGCAAGGGCCTCGGCGTCCAGACCGTCAGCCTCACAAAGGCGGACGCGGCTGGGTATTTCGGCGGCTTCGCCCATTTCGCGGCGATCGGCGTGCGCGGCCTCAGCGCCAAGACCCGTCAGTCGCTGGGTTGGACGCCTACCGAGCCCGATCTGCTCGCCGACCTCTCCGGTCCGAGCTACTTTCAGGCTGACCTCGGAAGCTCTGGGAAATCGGGGAAAGGCTTGCTATATTCAACTCGTCTCCGGGCCTTGAACCCGGAGTACGGAGAAAAACATGGCGAGACTCTCGCGCTTCAAAGTTATGACGCTCACCGACGCTGCGGCCGAGCGCGTAAAACAGATCATGTCCACCGCGGACAAACCGACGGTGGGCCTGCGCGTCGGCATCCGCAACGGCGGCTGTGCAGGTATGTCCTACACGATGGAACTCGCCGAAAGTGTTCAGCCGCTCGATGAGGTGATCGAGGACAAGGGCGTCAAGGTGCTGATCGACCCGAAGGCGGTGCTGTTCCTGCTCGGCTCCGAGATGGATTTCAAGGCCGACCGGCTGTCGGCGACTTTCCAGTTCAAGAACCCGAACGAGACGTCGGCCTGCGGTTGCGGCGAAAGCGTCGCGATCACGCCGGCCTCGCCCGAGGCGCTGCAAGCCCAGGCGTGAGTTCATGGACGCTGACGGCTTGAAAGAGCTGTTCGCGCCGTTCGGCCCGGTCACCGTCAAGCGCATGTTCAGCGGCCACGGCGTCTACGCCGACGGCCTCTGCTTTGCGCTGCATCTCGGCGGCGAAATCTACATCAAGGCCGACGACGAAAATCGCGCCGAATTCGCCGCCGCCGGCTCGGCGCCGTTCGTCTACGAAGCGAAGGGCAGGCCGGTGCAGGTGTCGTTCTGGCGCCTCGTCGCCAGCGCCTACGACGACGAAGACGAACTGAAGCGCTGGGCGGCGCTCGGGCTCGGGGCGGCGCGCCGCGCGGCGGCGGTCAAGGCGAAGCGATAGTACGCCGAACCGCAGCCAACGTCGCGACATCCGCGGGAAATCGTGCCCGCGCAATCCTCGACGAGCGAACTCGATTATGGACGCGCCAGCGGACCCGTGCTAGACGCCGCGCCTTGAATACATAGCCGCCCGCGCCGATCTAGAGGGCGCTCGAGGCCAAGGGTTTTTTCATGCAGTCCGTCCTGATCGTCATTCACCTCCTTGTGGTGATAGCGCTAATCGCCGTTGTTCTCCTGCAGCGCTCCGAAGGCGGCGCGCTCGGCACCGGCGGCGGCGGCGGATTCATGACCGGCCGCGGTCAGGCCAATGCGCTTTCGCGCGCGACCGCGATTCTCGGCGCGCTCTATTTCGCGACCGCGCTGCTGATGTCGGCGATCGCCGGCTGGACCCGGGCGCCGCAGCTCGATCCTCAATTCGGCCCCGGCCTCCGACGGCCGGCCAGGCGACGCCCGGCAAGCCCGCGGCGCCCGCCGCGCCGGCCGGCAACATTCTCGATCAGCTCAGGGGCAATGACGCGGCGCCGGCTACGCCCGCCGCGCCCGCGACCGACGCGCCGAAGTAAATCATGTCCGCGCCGCTCTCGATTGCGGTCTACTTCACGATCTGGTGGGTGACGCTGTTCGCCGTGCTGCCTTTCGGCGTGCGCTCGGTCGCCGAGGCAGGCGAGACGGACACGCCGACCGGCGTGGATCGCGGCGCGCCCGTCGTGCCGCATCTGGCCAGGAAGGCGCTGGCGACCACTCTAGTCGCCGCGATCCTGTTCGCCGCGCTCGACGCCTACGTCTACTATTCAGGCAATTAGGTTGCCCTCGTTCCGGACCACGCGGCGGGTCGGCCATCGCGCCGCCGACATGTTCGATCTTGTCGCCGACGTCGAGCAATATCCGCAATTCGTGCCGCTTTGCCAGACGCTCGTCCGTCCGCAAGCGGCACGAGGACGCTAACGGACGCACGGTGCTGACCTGCGACATGCGCGTCGGCTACAAGGCGATCCGCGAGAGCCTCGTCAGCCGCGTGACGCTCGATCGGGCCAAGTTCAAGATCCTGGTCGAATATGTAGAGGGGCCGTTCAGCCATCTGGAGAACGTCTGGCTGTTCTCGCCCGACGGCGAGGACCAGAACGCGGCCGCCTGCAAGGTCGAGTTTTTCATCGACTACGCGTTCAACAGCCGCCTGCTTGCGGCGCTGATGGGCGCGATGTTCGACGCCGCATTCCGCAAGTTTTCGGATGCGTTCGTCGCGCGGGCGGACAAGATTTATGGCGCGAAGACAGGTTGAGGGCGGCCCTCATACCGGAGCCGCCAAAGGAGATCGCGGTTTGTTGCAAAAATCACAGACACGGTCAGCGCGGCTCGTTTACGCCGCGAATTCGACTTCCGCGTAAATATCGGACAGCGGGATTGTGATCCCGACTTCGGGCATCTCCAGCTCGCCTTGCGCCGATACGAACGTGTGCGTCCATTCGCCCTCCGGATCGCGCTGGAATACCTCCGCGGCGGCGGCGGTCTGTTGCAAAACGACGTAGCGCGAGAGCGACGGCAACGCCTGATATTCCGCGTTCTTGATCCCGAGTTCCTGAAGTCTACGAATTTCGAAGATCACGACAGGATCGGGGGCGAACGTAGACAATGGGTCCGCACGCGAGCAGGTTATCAAGGCGTCCGGGTATCGCACACCGATGTTCGTGCGCACTTTAAGATTGTTTCCAAGAGCGCGGCGCGGCCCGCCCCTCAAAGCGTTGCTTAGGGAGCACAGTAGATTGGTCTGTAGAACTGAGTGTGCGTACGTCCCGCCCGTCATCGCGCGGGCGGCGTAGCCGTCGAACTCGTAGCGAAGCTCCTGCCGCTCTTCCCAGGCGACGAATTCTTCGATTGTCATCGTCTTTGGCTGGGCGCTCCTCCGAGCCGATTCGAGCAGGATGCGCTCGCTCCTTTCGACAAGGTTCGGTTGTGCGACGGCCTGCTCGAGCATCGCCAGCGCCTGGGCCAGCGCCGCGCGCCGCACGCCGCCGCGGCCGATGTCGCCAAATCTCCGTTCCAGGGTCGTCAGCCGGTCGCCCGGCCCCGCGACGCCGAAATGCACCAGCCCGACAGGCTTTTCCGCGCTGCCGCCGCCGGGGCCGGCCACTCCGGTGATGCTGACGGCGACGTCGGCGCGCGAAGCCTTCAAGCGCGCCGAGCGCCATCGCGCGCGCCGTCGGCTCGCTGACCGCGCCATGCGCGGCGAGCGTCGCTTCGGGCACGCCGAGCAACTCCTGTTTGGCCGCGTTGGAGTAGGTCACGAAGCCCCGATCGACGACGTCGGACGAGCCCGGAATCTCAGTCAGCAGCGCCGCGACGAGACCGCCCGTGCAGGATTCTCGCCGTCGCCACTTTCAGGCCGCGGCGGCGGAAAGCGTCCAGCAACGCTGCGGCCCGCGAAATCTCCTCGGCCGAGAATAAGCCCTCGCTCACAACCATCTCCTGTAGCGGAACCACAGCAGCGGCAGCAGGCCGCTGAACACGATCAACGCCAACCCGTAGGGGTAGCCGTAGGTCCATTCGAGCTCGGGCATGTTCTTGAAATTCATCCCGTACATGCTGGCGATCAGCGTCGGCGGAATGCCGATCACGGAGACGATGGTCAGCACCTTGAAGATGTCGTTCTGCTCGACGCTGATAAGCCCCAGGCTTGCGTCGAGCAGGAACTGGATCTTGTCCGAGAGCCGGGTCTCATGCGCGCTCAGCGATTCCACATCCTTTCCGATCCGATCCAGCCGCGCCTTGATTTCCGGGGTGAGCTTGGCGTCGAGCTGGTTCTGCAGGAAAGGTATGGCGCGGGCGAGCGTCAGCAAAGTCTCCTCAACCAGCGAGTGGAACTGCCGCTGGCGTCCGATGTCCGAAAGCGCCGCTCTCAGAGTCGGCGCCCCGCAGACCTGCGCGAGGACCCTTGTCCGGCGCAAAAAAGATCATGTGCGAATAGCCGTCGAGCCGCGAGGTCAGCAGCTCGAGTTCGTCGGAGAGGTGGTCGACGATGCCCTCCAGCACCGCGATCAGCGCGCCTGGCGCAGTAGGCGTGCTGCGATCGATGCCGATTTCATCGAGGTACTGGGGATCGCAGGGTTTCAGGTGGTCGTAGCGGACCGTCGCCAGCGCCTTCGGCGTAAGGATGAGAGCGAGGGGGTGCTGAACGCCTTCGCCTGCCTGTTCGCGCACCGGCAGGGGTATGGTCACGCAGATCGCGTCGCCCATTTTGTAGTAGCGGCTCGAATGCTCGATCTCGGACATTTTCTCGAGCGTGGGCGGCGTGATGCCGAGCGAGCGCTGCAAAAAGGCGATCTCGTCGGCAGTCGGCGCGTTGGCGTCGATCCACGTCGCCTCGTCGGGCAGATGCGCTGAGCCGGGCCAGGGCTGAAAGGTCGCGTTGGCGAAATCGTGGATCGTCAGCATTCGCTTCGTGTCCCGTGCTGCATGGCGCCGCGCAGCGGCGGCTCCGTCTCCTAGCTCAAAGTCATGACGAGCGCGATTGAGCGATCGCGAGGCGCCGCCATCAAAGTTGCGTCAGGCCGGCGCGGGGCTCCGAAGCGCCGCCGCCGTCGCTTCATCGAGCGGATAGAACGCCTCGAGCGTGATCTCGGACAGGCTGACATCCATCGCCGTCCCGAAAGTCGTCACCGTACTGAGGAAGCTGAGCACGCCGCGCTGGGTGCGCAACCGCAGTGGAACCGCAATTTCATCCGGCGCGACAGGCCGCTCTTTCGAGGCCCCGAAATCGGAGCGATAGCTCGAGACCTCGGCCAGCAGCTTCGCCAATTCCGGATCCTTACTGATCCGACCCTGTCGACGGAGCCGATCGAGCAAATGTTCGCGCCACTGCGAAAAGTTGAGGATCAGCGGCGCCAAGCCTCGCGGGTGCAGGCTCAAGCGCATCACGTTGATCGGCGGCTTCATCAATTCGGGATCGACGCCCGCCAGCAGGGGGAGGATTCCCGCATTGGCCGAAACCATAGTCCAATGTCGATCGAGGGTGAGCGCAGGGTAGGGCTCATGCGCCTTCAGCAGCCGCTCGATGGTCGCCAGCGCCGGCGCCAGTGCGGGATCATCGAGCGGACGGTCCCGGAACACCGGAGCAAAGCCCGCCGCAAGCAGCATGGCGTTGCGCTCGCGCAGCGGGACGTCGAGGCGATCGGCGAGATGCAGCACCATCTCGCGCGACGGCGACGCGCGCCCGCTTTCGATGAACGACAGGTGCCGCTGCGAGACGTCCGCCTCGCAGGCTAGGTCGAGCTGGCTCATACGGCGCTGCTCGCGCCAATCGCGCACGAGTTCGCCGAAGGGGGCGAGAGCAAGGGTCATGGAGGGAGCGTAGCGGCAACTTCAGCCGCGCGTCCATTACCTGCGACGTCATAGACTGCAAAACATTCCGCGGAACGATGACCTGCCAGGTCATCGCTTCGAGGACAGCGACGCGTCAATCTCGCCCTGTCTCGACGATCGAGACGGACACGGAGATCCGAAATGAACAATCCTTCTGATATCGCCGCCGACTATGTCGCGCTTTGGAACGAACGCGACGGCGGGCGCCGCGCCGAAAAGCTGGCCGCTGGTTGGAGCGCGGAAGCCACCTACGTCGACCCGTTGGCGCGCGTCGCTGGGCGCGACGAACTCGCCGGCTTGATTGGCGCCGTGCAGGCGCAGTTTCCTGGCTTCCGCTTTCAGCCGCTCGGCGTAGCGGACGGCCACGGCGAATTCGTCCGGTTCTCCTGGGGCCTCGGCCCAGAAGGCGGCGAGCCGGTCGCCAAGGGGACCGACATCGTGCGCGTCGAAGATGGCAGGATCGCCGAGGTGATCGGCTTCCTCGATCTCATTCCCCAAGCGGCGTAGCGCGTCCGCGAGGAGCATTCCGCCCCGCCGTCGCACGGCGGGGCGGGGAAACGCATGTCGGCCGCCGCGCTATTGTGACAATTGGGTTGCGGCGTAAAACTCGGGCCGCACCTCGCTCACCGCAATGATGACGTCTGCGGGAATATCGAGCCGTCGCGCCGCCAGCCGGATCGCTTCCGCGCTCGGCGCTTCGTACAGGCAATAGGTCTTGCGTTTGTCCGCGCTCAGAAACGAGTACAGCCACTGAACGCCGATCTCGTCGTTGATGTGCTGAATTTCCGCGACGCCGGCTTCATCGAGAACGAGCTCCTCGGCAAAGTTCCTTTCAATCAGGAATAGCGGCATAACAGCCTCCTTCGTTTGATCGATGCGCAGCAATATTCGTGGCGAAGGGCGGCGATGGCGCGCCCTCGCGATATCCCTGACTTGTGCCATACTCGGAGAAATTACGCCACGGCGCGAAGGAGGCGTTTCCATGGGCGGTGGGGCCGAGCTCTTCGTGGGGCGGCACCACGAAGTCGAAGAGCTGCGCGCGGCGTTGGACGCCGCCTGCGCAGGAAGCGGCCGCCTTGTGCTGCTGGCCGGCGAACCCGGCATCGGCAAGACCCGCACCGCGCTCGAACTGACGAGCCACGCCACAGATCGCGACGCCCGGATCGTCTGGGGACGCTGCCACGAGGAGGCGGGCGCGCCGCCGCACTGGCCATGGATGCAGATCCTGCGGGCCGTGGCGGCCGTCGCGGAATGCCGACGAGTTGCGGGCCGACCTCGGCGCCGGCGCCAGCGACATCGCCGATATCGTGCCGGAGATCCGCGCGCGCCTGCCGGATCTCGATCCGCCCGCGACTCTCAGCGATCCCGTCCGGCACGCGGTTTCGTCTGTTCGGCTCGATCGCGCGGTTCCTGATCAACGCCTCGCGCCGCCAGTGCCTGGTGCTGGTGCTCGACGACCTGCACTGGGCGGACGTGCCCTCGCTGCGCCTGCTGGAATTCCTCGCGCAGGAGATGGCGGACAGCCGGTTGCTGATCGTCGGCACCTATCGGGAAACCGAGCTGTCTCGCCGCCATCGGCTGTCCGACACGCTGGGCGCGCTTGGCGCGGTCGCCGCATGTGGTGCGCCTGCATCTGTCCGGCCTGGACGCCGACGACGTGCGCCGGTTCGTCGCCACCGCCGCGGGCGTGCTGCCGCCCGCCTGGCTGACCAGCGCGATCCACAGCCAGACCGAAGGCAATCCGCTGTTCGTGCGCGAGGTCGTGCGCTTGCTGGCCGCAGGACGGGCATTTCAATCGGGCGCGCTCGCCATGGCGACGCCGCCCTGCGATCCGGCTGCCCGAAGGCGTGCGCGAAGTGATCGGCCGCCGCCTCAACCTGTTGTCGCCGATCTGCAACGAAATGCTGGCGATCGCCGCGGTGATCGGCCGGGAATTCGCGCTCGACGTCCTGCTGCGCGCCAGCCAGCCGCGAACCGAAGAAGCGGTGCTGGAAGCGCTGGACGAAGCGATCGCGGCGCACATCGTCGAGGAGACCAGTCCGGGGTCCTTCCAGTTCACGCATACGCTGGTGCGGATCACGCTCTACGACGAGCTGCGCGACCGGCCAGCGTCGGCGCCTGCATCATATGGTGGGCGAGGCGATCGAGGCCGCGCATCGGCGCGACCTCGAAGCCGGTTCTCGCCGACCTCGCGCATCATTTCCGCGCCACCGGCATGGCCGGCGACGTCGAACGGGCGATCGACTACACGACCCGCGCTGGCCAGAGCGCCGACGCCGCGCTTGGCCTTCGAGGAGGCGATCAACCTGTTCCAGAACGCGCTCGATATGCTCGACACGCTCAGCGCCGACGATCAGGAACGGCGCTGCATGTCTGCTGCTTGTTGCTGGGCGACGCGCAGCGCAAGGCGAACGACTACTCGCAGGCGCTGGAAACCTTGCGCGCCGCCGCCGACATCGCGCGTTCGCGAGGCATTGTGGACGCGTGTTCTCCGAGGCCGCCTACGCCTACGCCGACGCCGCCTGGCGCCACTCCGCGCACGTGGACTCGCGATCGGGCCTGCTGCTCGAAGAGGCCCTCGCCGGCTTGCCCGAAACCGACGTCCGGCTGCGGATCAAGCTCATGGGGTCGCTGGCGCGCGATCGGCTGCACACCGGCAGAGTGGATCGAGGCGAAAGCGCTGGCGTCGCGAGGCGATCGACGATGGCGCGCAAGCTCGGCGATCCGGCGGCGCTGGCGACAAGTCTCGGCGCGCTCGCCGATTTTCCATGGCTGCCGCACGAAACCGAGCAGATGCTCCCCGACGCCAGGCGAAATGGCGGAGATGGGGGAGCGCGCCAACGATCTCGAAGTCGCGATGCGCGGGCATTTTCGGCTGTTCGGGATTGCTGCTGGAACTGGGCGACATGGAAGGCGCCGTCGCGGCCATCGACCGCATGGGCGATCTCAATGCGCGACTGCGGCAGCCGTTCTTCACGCAGTGGGAACTCGGCTCGAGAGCGACGATGGCGCTGATGCGCGGCGCGCTCGACGAAGCCGAGCGTCTGATCCTTCAGACGCTGCGAACCCAGATTGCCGCTGAAGACGCGGATCACCGACCCGGTCTCCCTGCTGATTTTCACGCTGCGGCGGGAGCAGGGCCGGCTGCGGGATCTCGCGCCGATCGTTGCGATGTTCGTGCGCCAGAGCGCCGAGGCGCAGATCTGGCGGCCCGGACTGGCGCTGCTGTATGTCGAAGTCGGCGATCTCGCCGCGGCGCGCGGCGTGTTCGCCGACCTCGCCGCGGGACGATTTCGCCTCTCTGCCCCGCGACGGCCGATGGGCGACCTGCATCATGTATCTGGCCGAGGTTTGCGTCGCGTTCGACGACCGGGCCAACGCCGCGGTGCTGTATCGATTGCTGACGCCCTGGAAAGGCCGAAACATCGTCATGGGCGGCGGGACCGGATTCTGGGGCTCTGGCGACCGTTTCCTCGGCATGCTGGCGACGATCGAAGGCCGCTGGCAGGACGCGGAGCGGCACTTCGCCGAAGCGCTGGCCCTGAACGCGCGCATCGGCGCCCTCGCGCCCTTGGCGCATACGCATTGCGATCTCGCCGATATGCTGCTGAGGCGCGGCTATCCCGGCGACCTGACGAGAGCGGCTGCGCATCTCGGCGAGGCCGGACGGACATGCGACCAGACTCGGACTGGCCATGCTCGCCGCGCGCGTCGCCGCGCGGCGGGAGCGCATCGCCGTTTCCCCTCAGAAACCAAGCGCGCCCGACAATCTGACCGCCCGCGAACTCGGCGTGTTGCGGTTGCTCGCGATCGGCCGGAGCAATGCCGACATCGGCCTCGCCTGGCGATCGGCCCGAGCACGGTGGCGACGCACGTCCATAGCATTCTCGCCAAGACCGGCTGCGCGAACCGGACCGAGGCCGCGGCTTACGCAGCGCGGCACGGGCTGCACGCAAGCTGACGCGCGCCTCCACAATTCTGTGTAGGGCGACGCGCGACCGTGCTCGATGCGAGCCTCGTTCGTCCTGTCGATTTTTCCGGCTGCTGAAATATCGCACGTTACGTCTGCCGGAATGACAGATCCCGGCGGTCGAACGGAGGGCGAAATGCTTGACGCGTCCCATACGGTTCTGTCCGACGAGCTGTTGCGCCGCTGCGCCGAACGTTGCGCCGGCTACGACCGCGACAACCGCTTCTTCGACGAGGATTTCGCCGATCTGAAAGCGGCCGGCTATCTGACCATGGCGGTGCCGCGCGAACTCGGCGGCGCGGGCTTCACCCTGGCGCAGAGCTGCCGGGAGCAGCGCCGGCTGGCCTATCACGCGCCCGCGACCGCGCTCGGCGTCAACATGCATGTCTACTGGGTCGGTCTGGCCGCCGATCTCTGGCGGCAGGGCGACAAATCGCTGGAATGGCTGCTGCAAGGAAGCGATGGCCGGCGAGGTGTTCAGCGCCGGCCACTCCGAACGCGGCAACGATCTGCCCGTGCTGCTGTCCACCAGCAAGGCCGAGCGCGTCGACGGCGGCTTCCGCATCACCGGGCACAAGATGTTCGGCAGCCTTGCGCCGGTGTTCACCCGCTACGGATTGCACGCGATGTGGGCGGACGCCGAGGGCGGCCCGAAGATCGTCCACGCCTTCATGCCGCGGGAAACCCCGGGCTACAGGATCGTGGAGACCTGGGACACGATGGGCATGCGCGCGACGCGCAGCGACGACGTCGTGCTGGACGGCGCCTTCGTGCCGGATCGCTACGTCGCCCGCATCGTGCCGGCGGGCACGGCCGACGCCTTCGTGCTCGGCATCTTCGCCTGGGCGCTGCTGGGGTTCGCCAACGTCTATCACGGGGTCGCGCAACGCGCGATCGATCTGGCGCTGCCGGCGATCAAGGGCAAGACCTCGCTCGCGGTCAGCCGCACCATGGCCTATCACCCGGAAATCCAGCACATGGTCGCCGAGATGATGCTGGCCTTCGATCCGATCGGCCCGCATCTCGATCAGATCGCCGAGGATTGGTCGAACGGCGTCGATCACGGCGCCACGTGGCCCGTCGAAGATCGTCTCGGCCAAGCATCATGCCGTCGAGGCGGCGTGGAAGATCGTCGACATGGCGATGGAGGTTTCCGGCGGCGCCGGCATGTTCCGCGGCAACGAGCTGGAGCGCCTGTTCCGCGACGCCCGCTGCGGCCGCTTCCATCCCGCGAACACGTTCCTGACCCACGAGATCGTCGCCAAGACGGCGCTCGGCATCGACCTCGGCGAACAGCCGCGCTGGGGGTAGCGGCACTGCATGCGTCAACTGGCTGACGACAAGTTGGATGGTTTCAGATGTGAAAGAAGCCGCGCAACCGGCGCGGCTTCTCACGTCTCCCCTGATTGCGTCAGGCGACTTTGTAAGCGCGATGCTGACGGTAACCCGCAAAACCGATGCCACCAAAGCCCAAAAGCAAAAGCGCCCAAGTTGACGGCTCTGGCACTCCGCCGACCGCGATGCCATCAGAGGTCAACGCGAACCCGACCCCCGCCCCGCAGCACGGACCATTGTAGTAATCGACCTCGAACGTGTGCGTTCCGGCGGTTAGCACATCGCTGAAGTCGACCGTCTGATAGCCGTGGGTGCCGCCGTCGCTCGCGACTAGCGCGCCGTCGATGAACAGATAGCTGCCATCGTCCGACGATATATTTCCTGTGTACGTGCCAGCAGTAGAAGCGATGAGCGTTCCGCTGAACGAGGCGCCAAAGGACTGGTTCGCGTCATAGACGCCAAGCAGCGGCGTGGGAGTGCCTGCATCCATATTGACGGTAAAGCCCAACGCGGTCGACGTCAAAGATCCCAGTGTCCTCCAAACCCGAGAACGTGATGTCCGAACCGGTGTCGGTGAAGCCACTGTACACGTCCACCGTTACACTTGCTGCGTGCGCTGAAGCCACGAAGCCAACAATAGTTGCCGCGGAAGCTAGCCATTTAAGCCCACTAATCATGTGTATATTCCCCTTACTCGACGCCGCATTCACGTTATAATTTAACAATTTGTTAATTTATACTACTTAACAATCACGGTGGAAATACACCAAGATCGTACTGTTAATATAGCGTGTGTCCAAAATTGTAAAACAATACCATGAGTTGCGCGACGGCTTTGACATTATTAGCAAATCTGAGTGGTGGATCAGCGAAGTAAGCGCCTATAGCGACTGTCGCATATACAGTCATTAATTAAGCGACCGCATTAAGCAAGGAAAGGCGCCGGCATCGCGCTTTCCGTCATGGCCGTGCTCGTCACGGCCATCTACGCCGCCACGCAAGGCGCGAAGCCTTGACGGGTGGTAGCGTATGCCAACCTTAACCCATTCCGGCAACCGAACAGCGTGGATACGCGGGACGAGCCCGCGCATGACGGCGGAGCGCGCCCGGGCTTGTTGTTGACCGCCTGACAGGTCTTTGTGTCATGCCCGTCGGCTCCTGGCCATACGCGCAAGGCCATGACGGAAGTGCGATCCGGCTTGCCTGAGCTGGCCCAGCGCCGTCTCCACACCCCGCGCGTGAGGCGCGTCTTTGCCTATCCGCCGGCCGCGCTTCCCCCCGGCGGCGTTTTCCGCTAGGCAGCGGCGCCGAAATTCCTACGACACGAAACGGTTTTGACCATGCACCGCTACCGCACGCACACCTGCGGCGCTCTGACGCTCGCCGAGGCCGGCCAGGATGTCCGCCTTTCCGGCTGGTGCCACCGCATCCGCGACCACGGCGGCGTGCTGTTCATCGACCTGCGCGACCATTACGGCATGACCCAGTGCGTCGTCGATCCGGATTCGCCCGCCTTCAAGGGCGCCGAAAAGCTGCGCTCCGAATTCGTCGTCCGGTTCGACGGCAAGGTGCGCAAGCGCCCGGAAGGCACGGAAAACGCTGACATGCCGACGGGCGCCGATCGAGCTCTACGTCCGCGAGCTCGAAGTGCTCGGCCCGGCCGGCGATCTGCCGCTGCCGGTGTTCGGCGATCTGCCTTATCCCGAGGACACGCGGCTGAAATACCGCTTCCTCGACCTGCGCCGCGAGAAGCTGCACAAGAACATCGTGCTGCGCGGCAAGGTCGTCGATTCGATGCGCACGCGCATGAAGGGGCAGGGGTTCTCCGAGTTCCAGACGCCGATCCTGACCGCCTCGTCGCCGGAGGGCGCGCGCGACTTCCTGGTGCCGTCGCGCATCCATCCCGGCAAGTTCTACGCGCTGCCGCAGGCGCCGCAGCAGTACAAGCAGCTGCTGATGATGGCGGGCTTCGACCGCTATTTCCAGATCGCGCCGTGCTTCCGCGACGAGGACCCGCGCGCCGACCGTCTGCCCGGCGAGTTCTACCAGCTCGACATCGAGATGAGCTTCGTCGAGCAGGACGACGTGTTCGCGGCGATGGAGCCGGTCATCCGCGGCGTGTTCGAGGAGTTCGCCGAACGGCAAGCCGGTGACCCCGTCGCCGTGGCCGCGCATCCCCTACGCCGAGGCGATGCGCAAATACGGCTCCGACAAGCCGGACCTGCGCAACCCGATCGTCATGCAGGACGTCTCCGAGCATTTCCGCGGCTCGGGCTTCAAGGTGTTCGCGCGCCTGCTCGAGACGCCGAAGAACCAGGTCTGGGCGATCCCCGCGCCGGCCGGCGGCCAGCGCACCTTCGCCGACCGCATGAACGGCTGGGCGCAGGGCGAGGGCCAGCCGGGCCTCGGCTACATCCTGTTCTTCGACCGCGCCAAGGACGAGACGACCCAGCAGCAGACGCCGGGCGCGACCGGCGTCGCGGGCCGCGGCCCGCTCGCCAACAACATCGGCCCCGAGCGCGTCGAGGCGGTCCGCCAGCAGCTCGGCCTGACGGCCGGCGACGCCGCGTTCTTCGTCGCGGGCGATCCGGAGAAGTTCGCCAAGTTCGCCGGGCTGGCGCGCACCAAGGTCGGGCAGGAGCTGAAGCTGGTCGACGAGGCGCGCTTCGAGTTCGCCTGGATCGTCGACTTCCCGATGTTCGAGTGGAACGAGGAAGACAAGAAGGTCGACTTCTCGCACAACCCGTTCTCGATGCCGCAGGGCGGCCTCGAGGCGCTGCAAACGCAGGACCCGCTGACGATCAAGGCGTTCCAGTACGACATCGCCTGCAACGGCTACGAGCTCGCCTCGGGCGGCATCCGCAACCACCGGCCCGAGGCGATGGTGAAGGCGTTCGAGATCGCCGGCTACGGCGAGGAGACGGTGGTCGAGCGCTTCGGCGGCATGTATCGCGCCTTCCAGTACGGCGCGCCGCCGCACGGCGGCATGGCGGCCGGCGTCGACCGCATCGTGATGCTGCTGGCGGGCGAGCAGAACCTGCGCGAGGTCGCGCTGTTCCCGATGAACCAGCGCGCGGAGGACCTGCTGATGGGCGCGCCGAGCGCCGGCGACGCCGAAGCAGTTGCGCGAGCTGCATATCCGCACCAACGTGCAGGAGAAGTAAGGCGGCGGCGAATATCTCGCCGCGCCTGATCTAAGCGAGATCGATGGCGGCCGGCGCTTTCCCGGCAAGGCGTCGCGCATGCATCGCCTCGAAGGCGCGCTCGAGGTTGCGGGTGAAGCGCTCGGTGTCGAACAGCGCGCTGGTTTTTACCTCGCTCGGCGATTTTGCCGCGCAGCGCCGCAAGACGCTGGCGCGGTCCTGCGCTAACGCGACCGCCGTGGCGAAGTACGCCTCGTCGCTTTCGACGATCAGCTCCGGGAGGCCTGCGGCCCGCAATACGCTGCCGGCGACGCGGCCCGCGAAGGTCGAGCCGGGACGGGTCAGAACCGGCGTCCCCGCCCACAGCGAATCGATCGCGGTGGCGCGGGCGCTGTAGGGATGGCAATCGAGCATGAGGTCCGCGCAGCCAAGCCGCGCGAGATAGTCCTCATCGCGGTCGACGAAGGGGGCGAACACGCACCGCTCCGGCGCGACGCCGCACGCTTCCGCCTCAGCGCGCAAGTTGGCGACTAAGGCGGCGTTCTCCTCGCGCAGCCAGAGCGTCGAGCCCGGCGTCGCGGCGAGAATGCGCATCCAGAGCCGGAAGACGGCGGGCGTCAGTTTGAATGCGGCGTTGAAAGACGAGAAGACGAAGCCCTGCTCCGGCAGCCCGAGTTCAGCGCGACTCGGGATGCGTTCGGCGATCCGCCGGCGGTTGTCGGCCGGCAGGTACGCGTCGGGCAGGTAGACGACCTGTTCCGAGAAATCCGCGCGTTCGGCTTCCGGGATCACCCAGCGGTCGGCGATCAGATAGTCGATATACGGCGCGCCGGTCGTCGAGGGGTAACCCTCGAATGAGACCTGCACTGGCGCCGGGCGCCGCGCGAGGGCGCCAAGCCTTGCTTCCTTGGTCAGGCCATTGAGATCGACGAGCAAGTCGATGCCCCGCTCGCGAAATCTCGGCGGCAAGCTTTTCGTCGCTCCATTTCGATGCGTCGACGAAGTCGTCGAAAGCCGCCGCCACTCGACCACGAATCTCCGAGCGGTCGTCGGGGCCGACCGAAAACGCCGCTACCTCGAATTTTTGGCGATCATGATGCTCGATGACGCCGAGATTCAAATAGGCCGCCGCGTGCGCGCGGAAATCGGACGAGAGGTAGGCGACGCGAATGCGCTGCCCGGAGGCAGGCGTCGCGAAAGGCTGAGCGGGCAGGGGCGGCGCAAAAGCCGCGACATATTTTCGCGCCGCGAACAGATGGTCCGCCGGGCTCGTGTCGAAGCCGAGCAGGCTGAACGGGCGGACGGGGTAGGACGGGTCGCGCGCCAAAGTCCGCATGCGCCGCTGATCGGCGTCGAAATGCCGCCAGTCGCAGGCGCTCTTGCGCGTGGCGATGAGAAGCTCCTCAATCTCTTTGCGCTCTGGCGCCAGCGCGAGCGCACGCTCGAAAGCGTCGATCGCCGCCACATGGCGATTGGCCCTAGCGCTGAGCTCGCCTTTTGCGACCCAGGCGTCGACGTCGCTCGGGTTTATCGCGAGCCCCTGGTCGATCGACCGATCCGACTCTTCGCGTCTGCCCATGTCTGCGAGCAGCATGGCGCGCGCGCGCCAAACACCCACCGCGTCCGATCGAAGCGCGAGCGCTCTGTCCATGGTGGCGAGCGCTTCGGCATGACGCGCGAGCTGCGCCAGCGCGTTGCTCTTCAGGGCCACCGCATCGAACGGATCGGGAAACAGTCTTTCCGCGCGCTCGAAATCCTTGACCGCCTCCTCGAGTTTGCCGAGTTCCATTCGCGTCGTCGCGCGCGCCAGCCATCCTGTCCCAACGCCCGGCTCCAGCGCCACCGCGCGGCTCAACGCGACCTCCGCCTCGGCCCGACGCCCCAAATCCCGCAACGTCAGCCCATGGATGAACTGCGCCTCGGCGACGTGCGGAGCGACTTCGGCGAGTTGCCGGGCGGCCGCCTCGGCCTTGGCGGCGTGTCCCCCGCTGGAAAGCAGCCGCGCGTAATCGTACAGCAGACGGGGCTCGCGGGGATGCTCGCGCAACGCCTTGCGCAGTTTGTTCTCCGCCTGGCGCCATTCTAAGGAATTCGGGTCTGACAACAGAATACGTCCTTCGGTCCGCAATCTCGGGCAACGGGGCAGCTATCATGCCCGCCGCCCCGCCGTCGAGACGCGCCTGATTGGGATCGATGTGCGGCCTTGTCCGTCGACGCGGCGCATGTTAGCCACCGCACGCATGTTCGGGGCATAGCGCAGCCCGGTAGCGCGGAAGTTTTGGGTACTTCAGGTCGGAGGTTCGAATCCTCCTGCCCCGACCACGTTATCTGGCTCAACAGGTGGGAAGATGACTGCACGAATCTATCAGCCGGCCCGAAACGCCATGCAGTCCGGACAGGCCAAGGACAAGTGGGTGCTCGAATACGAGCCCGAATCGCCGCGCCAGATCGAGCCGCTGATGGGGTGGACCTCATCGGGCGATATGAAGTCCCAGGTGAAGCTCAAGTTCGACAGCAAGGAAGAGGCGATCGCCTACGCCCAGCGCAACGGCGTTCCGTTCCGGGTCGAAGAGCCGAAGCCGACGACCCGCAAGATCGTTTCCTATTCCGACAATTTCCGCCACAACCGCGTCGGCGCCTGGACCCATTGAGGGCCCAAGCGATGGGCATCGGGCTCCGTAGCTCAGCTGGATAGAGCAGCCGCCTTCTAAGCGGCAGGTCGAAGGTTCGAGCCCTTCCGGAGTCGCCAACCCAAAGCCAAAGCTCCAGCACGCAAAAACCTGAATATCAACACCTCCGTAAAGTTCGTGTCTCGTTGCCTCTTGCTCAGGTGTGTTCGCGGAGTATCTAGAGGTTCGCCACGAGACACAGCCATTCGGGTTTTTTGTGTCTTGTGGCGTGTCTCGGATCTCCGGGGGGAAGATGACGGCGGGCGAAAAGAAACTCCCCGAAACTGATCGGGGTTGGCAGGCCTATCTTTCGAACGTGCGTGCGCCTGCCGGTCGGGTCTGGCACGCGCTTGGCGACGGTTTGACAGTTTGCCTTGAGCCGAGCGGGGCAAAGACCTTCTAGGCGCGGGTCCGACGCACTGGAGACAAGAATGCTCGGCGTATGCAGATTGGCGCCCCTTCCCGCTGTCAGCGTCGCCGACGCCAGTCAAAAGCTGCTTGACGCCAAATCAGTCATTCGCGAGGGACGCGACCCCGCCCTCGAGGCGCGCATGGCTAAGGCGCGCATTGGCGCGCCCGGGACGCTCCGCGAGCTCATCGCGAATATCTCGAGCGGCGGGATGGCCAGGTGGCGCCGAAAACACTCAAGCTAGACCGCGACCTCCTTGAGTGCGTGCTCGCGCCTGCACTGGGCGATCGGTTGCTTTCCGATTTGGAGCCGCTCGACTTCGGCAAGACTGTCTCCGACTACGCCACGAGGCTGCGATCCGAAGGAAGATCGAACGGCACCAACGCGAGCAAGCTGCTCGCGGTTGCGCGACGCATGTTTAAGCTCGGGCGCGGTTGGGGACTTGTCGCTTCGACCGATCCAACGGCCGGCCTTTCCAAGCCGGCAAAGGAAGCGCCTAGGGACCGGGTGCTCAGAAAGAGGCACGAATCGTAAATTAGAACAGAGTGTTGAGCGGAGGGCGCGGCGAGGTCATTGTCGTGCGAATGCTCGCTGCTTTTTTCGTTGCCGATAACTAAAACCTCGGCAATTCGCCCACCGCGTATGGCCTCAAGCCGAAGCGGTGCGGCCCCGCAGCCCCCAGGCGGCGCTCGAAACGAAGCCGAGGAAAAGCAGGGCCCATGTCGGCAGTTCCGGAACGCTGGATGTCGCTTCCGTCACGGAAAAATTATCCAACCCGTTGTAACTGTTATCGTTTGAGAATTGGACAGTAAAGGTGTCGCTTCCGGTCGCGACATAGGTGAACGACGAGTTTATCCACGCGCCGCTCGAAAGGTCCGGCGACCCCAGCTGCGTCCCGTCGAAATAATACGAAACCTGCCCGAGGTTGGGGTAGGTACTAGAGCCGTCCGCGCCTGGCACGGCCGTGTCATCGCCAATCGCCCATCCGGAGATGGTGAGCGTGGCTCCCGAGATATCGCTGAACGTCTCGCTCAACGTTCCAGGCGCCAAGGAAGGCGGTCCGGCGTAGACGTAGTAGGACCCACTTTCCGCCCCATAGCCGACGCTGCTGGGTTCGATGACGTCCATCCTGAAGGATCGCTAAGCGTCCATCCGGTGAAGTCCCCGGACTCGAAATTTCCGTTATTTAACAATTCTGTGGCGCCGGCCCCGCCGGTTATCGCCAAATACACCCCCGCGAAAACGCGATCCGGTGCTTCATTTGCCCCTCCATTCACAACCCAAGGGGGGTGAACGCCGCACGCATTTGCTATCGACTCCCGAACCACCCGTCAATCCATGCGCCTGTCTATAAATTATTTGTTTACGTTTGCCCAAAATCTGCCTAATTTCAAGCCGCGGCAGTAACGTTAATGGATTTGTTCCTTTTGGGGGGGGGGCGGCATGACCACGGCAAGGGGCTCCGCAGCAACGCGTTTTAACGTCGGGCCTCTATAGCGCTCGAAACCGGGATTTCCCTCGTGCTTTCTGGCACGCGGGAAAGCTAGCACGCCGCAGTACTCGATTTGACGAACTCTCGACTCGCGTTGCGACAAATTAAGTGTCGCGTTCGCGAGCAGGACTTAATCCCTGTTTGAACTGTCGTTTATTCCGCTGAGCCGCGAAGCGCTTTGCGCGGCCCAATTCTATTTTGGGGGCGTCATGGGCACGAAGACTGTTACCGCACGGCAGGAACGGCTGGCGCGGATGGCGGCTCTGGACAGCCTGGAGGTAAAGGCAATCCCGGGCAGTCGCTATATTACTCGGCCTACGGCGTCGCGACGGACTCGACAAACTATCTTAGGGCGACAGGCGGCGCCGGCGGGCTCGGGGCGCCGGCGGTTCAGGCGGCGCGCCGGGCGCGGGCGGCGCGGGCGGCGCGGCCTCGTCAGCGGTCGACACAACGCTATCGTACGCCTACAGGACGACGGCCACATCGAACGCCTTCGGCGGCGCGGGCGGTTATGTCGGCACAGTCGGATCTGGGGGATCAGGGGCGGGCGTCAAGGGAGGCGCCGGCGGAAAAGCGGCGGCGTCCGCGAGTGACGTCAACGCCACGGGCGCGGCGACCGCGTATGGATCGGCGACAGGCGGAGCGGGGGGACGCGCTTATGGCTCGGGCGCCACGGGCGGGGCCGGCGGTAACGCCTCTATCGGGACTATCGAGCGGCGGAAATGTCACGGCCGGAAACGTCTACGCCAACGCAGGCGGCGGCAACACAGGGCAAGCCAGTGCGACGGCGATCGGC
>CAVYTP010000008.1:0-7603 GCA_963771455.1 uncultured Pseudomonadota bacterium | reverse complement strand
CTTGCGGGAGAGGGCTGGGGTGAGGGCGCTTCAACTGCCGTCAGCTCAGCCGCGCAAACGCCGCCTCCGCCTCGCCGGGCTCGGCGACGCGCGCAAATCGTCCTATCGTCCCGGTGGACTGAAACGCCTGATGCAGCCACGATCCGACCGGTGGCGCGACGCGGAAATCCCAGCTGCTCCATTTGATCGCCTCGCTCCAGAGATGAACAAAGGTCGCGCCGCTGATCTTGGTCTCGACCTCCTCGCGCCGCGCCGGGATGAACAGTTTCCAGAACTGCTCGGGCTCGACGGGATAAAACTGCTGCGGGACTCGGGCGCGCTCGTAGCCGCCCAGGCGCTGCAACACAGGCGTCAGAAGAAACGGGCCTAGCGCGCCCCATTTGACGTCGCGGTCGCGCGCTGCGTCCGCCGTCGCAATCAACTCGGTGAGCGCGGGATGGTCTGCTGGCAAGCGCAACACCGCGTTGTTGACGAGCTCCTCGCTCACCGCATCGGCCTGTCGGGCGTAGACGTAAGGTTCACCGCCGAGTTCGGGCCGGGTCAGGCAGAAGATGTCCGCATCGACCCAGCAACGTCCTGTCTTACGGATCATGTGGTAGCGGAACATGTCGGCAAACGTCGCGAGCGAAGGCTTGCCGTCGACTCGATAACGCTCAACCATTGCGGGATCGGGGCAGATTTCGCGAGCGTCGAGACGCTGAACGCCGGCGGGCAGTTCAAGCGCGGGGTCGAAACTATAGACGACGAGCGGCGCGCCCAACTTTCCAAACGAGGCGAGGCATCCGAACGCGAACGGATTGAGGGGGCCGTGCCAGAACGAGGCGAAGCCGGCGTCGGACGGCCTGCTCACAGGATGCGCGCCAACAGGTTGCGGCCCGCGTCCTCCCAGTCGTCGAACAGCGTTTCGACCGTCAGTTCGCCGCGCGCGAGGTGCTCGCAGACGATGTCGAAAATCCAGCTCGCATGCGTGTCGTCAATCATCAGATGGCGGCCGCGCGCGCCTTCGGCGAGCCGGATGCAATGCGTCACGTCGGATTCGCAGACCTCGCTGGTATGCCCGCCATCGACATGGAACAGGTCGAAATCGAACTCTGCCCGCCGCGCCACCAGGTCAGGCAGAACCGCCAGCGAATTGCCCGGAAAGAAATGCACGCGGCCGGGAAACTCGGCCTTCAGATAATCGACGCAAGGGACGGTGTAGGCGTGCTCGTT
The DNA here is from genome assembly GCA_963771455.1 of uncultured Pseudomonadota bacterium. Classification (GTDB taxonomy): domain Bacteria; phylum Pseudomonadota; class Alphaproteobacteria; order Rhizobiales; family Beijerinckiaceae; genus Roseiarcus. The sequence continues at coordinate 6,391 of CAVYTP010000008.1, read as the reverse complement.
GAGATCGACGCCGTAGTAGACGAGGCTCGAGTTGCAGGACAGCGCGAGCAGCGCGCTATGGCCGGCATTGACGCCGACCTCAAGAAACCGGCGCTTGAATCGGGCGGCGCGCCAGGCGTTGCGACGGGCCGGCGCCAGCGCCTCCACAGGGAGCCGCGCGACCTCGATCGCCTCCTGGTCGGGATAGAAGATGTTGCCTTCGGGCGTCTCGGCGGAAGCGAGAACGATTTCGTTGAGGCGGCGAAGTCGTCCGAGAAACCGCGGCGACAGGATCTCCTCCAGCGTGTCGCGACGTACGTCGTAGTCGGGGACTTCCGATGGAGGCAAGGGTTTGCCGGGAATGAGCCTGCGGCCGTACATGGCTGACCTGGGTCCTTGATCCTGCTGCCCCGGGCGCGGGGCTCGCCTGACTAACAGAGGGCGTCCGGGGCGACAAACGCTACTTGTTGATCTTCCCGCGAGCCATGAGCGTATCGGAATGACGTTGGCGATTCACCGCAGCGCGCAATAGAGTGCCGCCAGCTCAGGAGAACTTAATGCACGGCCCTTTTCGCATCGAAGGTCTCGCCATCGTCTCTGCGGACGGCAATATCGCCGACCATACCGGAATGATGCCGAACTCGCTCAAGCTCGATGCCGATCAGGCGCTGTTCAAGGCGGCGCTGGAAAAGTCCGATGTCGTCATTCATGGCCGCGTGTCGCATGAGAGGCAGCCCGATTCGCACGATCGCCGCCGCCTCGTCATGACGCGCAAAGTGAGCTCGCTGGAGATCTTCGAGGACAATCCGAGGGCGCGACACTGGAATCCTGCGACGACGTCTCTCGAGGAGGCCCTTGCCGCCGTAGGCTGTGTGGGGGGATTGGTCGCGATCCTCGGCGGTCCCGACGTCTACAGCCACTTTCTGCCAATTGGCTACGACAAGTTCGTTCTCTGCCACGCGGTCAAGGTGACGCTTCCGGGCGGCGTTCCCGTATTCGCGGAAATGCGCGACGGCCGCACGGCGGAGCAAGTGCTCAAAAGCGCCGGCCTCAAGCTGGCGGAATCGCGGCCGCTAGACGAGGAAGTGAGCCTCTCGGTGTGGGCGCCAGCGGGCGCTTGAGGCGCTGAGATCGGGGCAGCAGGCGGCCCCCCCCCAGCCCTCCCCCACAATTGGGGAGGGGACAGGAAACAGGCGGTTCTTCTCCCTCCCCCTTCATGGGGGAGGGCGGGGAGGGGGCGGCGCGAAAGCGCAGCCGGCCTCAGGACTCCCGCGTGCTCGCGCTGTCGTGCCAATCGTGCAGCAACCAATGGGTCAGCGCGGTGAGGATCAGGTGGATCAGCACGCCGACGAGCGCGATCAGCAGCAGCGCGGCGAACATGCGCGCGATGTTGAGACGAAAGCCTGATTCGACGATGCGGAACGCCAGTCCCGCCGAACGGCCCGCCGTGCCCGCCGCGATCTCCGCTACGATCGCGCCGATCAGCGCGAGGCCGCCGCTGATGCGCAAGCCGGCGAGAAAATACGGCAGCGCCGAAGGCAGCCGCAACAACCAGAGCTCCTGAAACCGCGTCGCGCGGTAGAGCTTGAACAGATCGACCAGGTTGTGGTCGGCCGAATTCAGCCCGAGCGTGGTATTGGCGAGCAGCGGGAAAAACGACACCAGGAACGCGCACACCAGCACGGCTTCCGGTCCGCTCAAATAGACAAGCAGCAGCGGCGCGATCGAGACGACCGGCGTCACCTGAAGCGCGACGGCAAACGGATAGAAAGCGCGTTCGGCGAGCCGCGACTGCGAAAACACGACGGCCAGCGCGAGCGATCCCGACTGACGGACATGAACAGGGCTTCGCCCATGATCGTCAAAGTGACCCACAGTGACCCCGAAAGGGTCGGCCAATCCTGATAGAGCGTGTAAAGAACCAGACTCGGCGGCGGAAGGATGTAGATCGGCACGTGATTGTAGCGCACCAGGCCTTCCCATAGGCCCAGTCCCAACAGGAACGTCACGGCGGGGATGACGCGATCGAACGTCTTGTCGGTAAGCATCAATTCGTCGGCCCGAACTTTGAGGCTACGTCGCCCATCGCCTCGTGCAACGCCTGTGAGGCGCGACGGCAGGTCGCCGCAAATGTCTCGGTGAGGCGGAAATCCTCACGGCGCGGATTGGGCGCATCGACTTCGATCTCGGCCACCGCCCTGCCCGGCCGGGCGGCCATGACGACGATGCGGTGCGAAAGATACACGCTCTCGAACACCGAGTGGGTGACGAACACCACGCTGGCGCCCAGCGAAGCCTGCAATTCGGCGAGATCGTCGTTGAGTTTTACGCGGGTGATTTCGTCGAGCGCCGCGAACGGCTCGTCCATCAGCAGCATCGTGGGGCGCGTCACCAACGCGCGGGCGATCGAAACGCGCATCTTCATGCCGCCCGAGAGCTGGCGCGGATAGGACTTCTCGAATCCGGAGAGACCGACCTGGGCGAGCGCCTCCTCGACCCTGACCTTGGCGTCCGCCTTGCTGACCCCTGTGAGCCGCAACGGTAGCCAGACATTGGTGAACACGTCGGACCACGGCGTCAGCGTCGCGTCCTGGAAAACGAAGCCGAGTTCGGGCCGCTCTACGTTCCAGCAGATCTCGCCATTCGACGGCGACATGAGGCCGGCCAGTAGCCGCAGCACCGTCGACTTGCCGCACCCCGAAGGCCCGAGCAGCGTCAGGAACTCGCCATCCTTGATATCGAGATTGAGCCCCGACAGCGCCAGGACGGAATTGGCGAACGTCTTGTCGACGCCCCGCAACGACACCAATGTGTCGCCTAAGCCCCGCTCGGACACCGGCAACTTCTCCGATGTCCGCCCTGTCGTTTCCGTCATGCCTTTTCGCCGTTTATTAGTTTGGCTTTGCTATTATGGCGCCATCGCTAACAAGCTTTGAACAGACGGTCAAACGGCGTCGCGCGCCTCATGTTTTCGGCCCGTTGACGCCCCTCCAAGGCCATGCGCATCGCTGCCGCGCCAGCCGCGGCTTCGATGCCGCATTGCAGCGGAATGTCACAAGTGCCCCCAAAGCCCCGCGATTACGTTTCCGACAACCTGGATGCGCCGCGCTTCGACCATCTGTTCCCCGAAATGATCGAGGCCGACAAGAGCCTGTCGAGCTGGCCATGGTTCCGAAAGTCGGTCGATCATGTCTGGCGCGTCGACCGGCGCAATCCGATCGTCGGCTTCATCAGCCGCGACGAGGCGGCGGTGCTCTACAGCAGCGCGAAGCTCTTCTCAGGCCGGCGCGCGATCGAGATCGGCGCGCTGCGCGGTTGGTCGACAGTCCACTTGCTGGCGTCCGGCGTCGCTTCGCTCGACGTCGTCGAGCCGCTGCTTGCCGACCCCGAATGGAACCGCGAATTCGTTGCGACGCTGAAGGGGTCCGGCGGCTATGATCGCGCCAATCTCGACGCCGGCGCCAAGCCCGGATGGCGTTGTCGCGCTCGGCGACGCGGGCTCGCGCTGGTCGTTCGCATTCATCGACGGCGACCACGATGGCGAAGCGCCGACCCGCGACGCGCTCGTTGTCGAGCCCTATCTGGAACCGACCGCGATGGTCGTCTTTCATGATCTTGTTTCGCCGTATGTCGCCGCCGGGCTGCTGACGCTCGGCAAGCGCGGCTGGAACATCGCCGCCTATCAGACGGCGCAGATGATGGGCGTCGCGTGGCGCGGCGACATCAAGCCCGTCGCGCACCGGGCAGATCCCGAGCAGACAGTCTGGGAAATGCCCGATCACCTCGCCGGCGTCACAATCATCGGACCGGAGGGGGTGTGAGCCGAGTTCAGCGAACTCGGCTACAGATGCAGCGTCCTACTTCGGCCGCTGGTCGAGGCCGACGCCCTTGTTGACGAATTTCGTCGTGTAGATCTTCTTGAAGTCGGTGTCGGCCGGCACGATGCCGATCTTCACCATCTTGTCGAAAAAGTCCTTCCAGTGCTCGTCGGTCATCGCGCCGATGCCGAGCTTCAGCGTGTCGCCGGAATCGACGATGCCGTATTCCTTGATCTTATCGACAGCGAACTTGATCTCCTCGTCGGTGAGATCGGGGTTCTCCTTGCGGATCATCGCGTTCGCAGCGGTATTGTCGCCATAGAGATAGTGGTACCAGCCGATCGTCGAGGCGTCGACGAAGCGCTGAACCAGATCGGGGTTCTTCTCGACGATATCCCGGCGCGTCTCGAGCAACGTGGCGTAGGTCGAATAGCCATGGTCCGCGAGCAGGAACACGTTCGGTTTGAAGCCGCCCATCTTCTCGACGTCATGCGGCTCCGAGGTCACATAGCCCTGCTGGATTGAATGCTTGTCGGAGATGAAGGGCGCGGAATTGTAGTTGTAGGGCTTGGTGATCTCGTCCGTGAAGCCGTAGGCGAGCTTCATCCAGGCGTAAAACGTGTTGAGCGCGCCTGCGCTGACGAACGCAGTCTGGGCCTTTTTCAGATCCTCGAACTTGTCGAGCCCGACGTCGGGATGCGACATGAACACTTGCGGATTCTTCTGGAAATCAGCCGCGACAGCGACCGTCGGCAGATCGTTGTGGGCGGCGAGGAAGTCGCCGATCATGTCGCCGCCGATCGCGAACTCGATCTTGCCGGCGATCAGCAGCATGCCGCCGTTGACCTGCGGACCTCCCGGCATGAGCGTCACGTCGAGCCCGTATTTCGCGTAGGTGCCGTCGACCAGCGCCTGATAATATCCGCCGAACTGCGGATCGGCGAGCCAGTCGAGCGCCAGCGTCACCTTGTCCGCTGCGAACGCCGGCGCCGACATTGCCAGCCATGCCGCCGCCACCCATAAAGCCTTGCGCATCAATTCCCCTCCATGCCCGTCCGGCTCTTTGCGAGCCTTGCCTCCCTGTGGTCCGGCAACATAGACAAACCCTTCTGACACGTCGACTCGGCCCCGTCCCGGCCCAAATTGCCGTGCACGAAGCGGACCACGCAAGCTCGCGCCACGGGATAAGAGCCCGTCGAACGCCAGATGGCCAGAAGGACACGCTCGCCCATGCGGCTTTGGATCAAGGACCCACTCGCCATTTTCGCCGAGCGACGCGGCGCGCGGAATTGTCGTTGAAGGCGCGGAGATCGCGGAATGCGTGCCGCGCGGACAATCGCCGTCAAAGCCCTGCGAACTGACATTCGACGCTTCGCGTCATGTCATCCTGCCGGGGCTCGTCAACGCGCACCACCATTTCTATCAGACGCTGACCCGCGCCCATCCCGTCGCCATGCACATGGAGCTGGTGCCGTGGCTCAAGACGATGGAGCATGTCTGGGCGCGCATGACGCCGGCGGCGCTGCGCATCGCGGTGCGGATGGCGATGGTCGAATTGATGCTGTCGGGCTGCACGACCGATGGCGGACCACCACAATCTTTTCCCGCGCGGGCTCGAGAACGCCATCGACATCGAGGTCGAGGAGGCGCGCCGTCTCGGCATTCGGATGACCGCGACGCGCGGCTCGATGGGGATTTCGGAGAAAGACGGCGGATTGCAGCCTGACAGCATCGTGCAGGACACGGACACCATCCTCGCGGATAGCGAGCGCGTGCTGAGGCTCTATCACGACCCGCGCCCCGGCTCGATGATCCGCATCGCGCTCGCGCCCTGCTCGCCGCTGGCGGTGCCGAAAGAGGTGATGACCGGCTCGGCTTCGCTCGCCGATCGCTACGATTGCCGGCTGCACACCCATCTCGTCCAGTCGACGGAAGAGGACGAATACAGCGTGCAAGCGTTCGGCATGCGCTCGGTCGATCTGCTCGAAGAGGCGGGCTGGATGACGTCGCGCACCTGGGTCGCGCACGGCATCCATTTCAACGAAGAGGAGATCGCGCGCATCGGCCAGGCGCGGCGTCGGCGTCTGCCATACCGCGGCGGCCGACATGTCGTTCGGCGTCGGCATCTGCCCGACGCTGGATCTCGAAGCCGCGGGCTCGCCGATCGGCCTCGGCGTCGACGGCTCGGCCTCCAACGATTCCTCCAACATGATGGAGGCGGTGCGCCATTCGCTGATGCTCGCCAAGCTCAAATATGGGCCATCGCGGGTCTCGCCGCGCGACGTGCTGCGCTGGGCGACCGAAGGCTCCGCCGCCTGCCTCGGCCGCGACGACATCGGCCGCATCGAACCCGGACGGCAGGCCGATCTCGCGCTCTTCAAGCTCGACGAGCCGCGCTTCAGCGGCGCTCAGGATCCGATCGCGGCGCTGCCGCTGTGCGGCGCCCATCGCGCCGACCGCGTGATGATCGCCGGCCGCTGGCGCGTGATCGGCGGCCAGCCGGAGGGCTCGACCTCGGCGAGCTGATGGCCGAGCACGCGGCGATGGCGAAGGGGTTTGCGTAGAGCGCGGCGGCGCCCCTCCCTAACCCTCCC
>CAVYTP010000007.1:0-78617 GCA_963771455.1 uncultured Pseudomonadota bacterium | reverse complement strand
CCACGCGTCGCCTACGAAAGCATGTGTAAATTCATCGTCGCGGGCGTGCATGCTTTAATTCAAGAGTGAATGGGCGCCGGCTGCCAGCCATTAAGTCAGGTGGGTCCACCGATTAAACTAGAGTTCGAAACGCCCTCCCCGCTATCGCTATTGATCGCACGCTACACCACGACGTCGCCTAGTTCGGCGATTGCTCGCTCGCGGCGATGGCTCGATGAGATCGTGTCAGGCAAGGCCACAGGCATCGAAGCCATCGCGGCTCGCGAAGGACTTAACGAACGATCGGCGCGCATGACATTGTCGCTGGCGTTCTTGGCTCCTGACATCGTCAAGGCGGCGGTAGATGGAACATTACCGCGAGGCTTCGGGTTTCCCGTTTGATCGACATGCCGGTAAGTTCGGCGAAGCAGCGACGGGCGGCTGCACTTGCCTCTCGCCCTGAGCAACACAATCAGGATCTATGACAATCAAGGGCGATCTCGCAAACGGCGTGATCGCCCTTCTGCTTTTGTTGCTCTAGCCGTGCGTCTCGACCCGACTTCGATTTGAACGCGACCTCTATCGCGCGCCGTCGCCCTCTCGAACCGGTCTCCGCGTCTATGCGAACCGGTCTCTCAAAGAGCCTATGCAACTTTCCACGGAAGAGGAATTTTTCTCGCGGAGACCGGCCCCGGCAAGCGGGCGAAAGTCTCCAATTCTCGCGTCTCCGCGGGCGAAAATCTGCACTCCCGGCGCACAAGCCACGGAAGTGTCGGAGACATTCAAAAGATCGGAAAAACCAGCAGAATCAAGGGACTAGATGGTGGAGCCAGACGGAATCGAACCGACGACCTCTTCAATGCCATTGAAGCGCTCTCCCAACTGAGCTATGGCCCCAATTTTCTCGATTTTCTGCGCCCTCCGGGTTGGGACCTGAGGGCTCGCCTTGCGGCGGTGCGGGTCTATAGCCGCCGATGCGGGCGCCCGACAAGGGCGCGCCAGCGGTTTTTTTCAGACGTCGCGTCAGCCTTCTTCGTCTGGCGCGATTTCGCCGTCGATCAGCGACGTAACGTCGTCCTCGTCTTCTTCTTCCTCTTCGAGGAACGTGTCGTCCTCTTCGCGCGTCGTCATCCACGTCGATGTCGTCGACGCTGACGTCGGCGGCTTTCTCCTCCGTCGCCTCAACTTCGTCGAGGGAAACCAATTCGACGCCCGGCGGAACGACCGCTTCGACTTCGTCCTCTTCGTCTTTGACGGTCGCGCGTTCGGCGCGGATCACGGCCCCCTGAAACGCGGTCCCGCATTTCGGGCAGATGATCGGATCCTTGTTGAGGTCAAAGAACTTGGCGCCGCAAGATTGGCATTGGCGTTTGGTTCCGAGCTCGGGTTTTGCCACGATATCGTTTCCCTAAATGATCGAGCGGCTGATTTGGGCGCTCCGGTTAGTCGGCGCAGGCGATGGTGTCAATTGCTTCCGACGCGCCGCGCATCGACAGAGCGCGCATTCGCGGTTAAGGAGCGCCCTTCCCGCTCGAAACCTGTGCGTACAAAGCCCATGTCCGATACCGCCGCACATCCTCTTACCGCCCACCGCGCCGGCGCTCTGAAGGGCCGCGTACGGCCGCCGGGCGACAAGTCGATCTCCCACCGGGCGTTCCTGTTCGGGCTCCTCACGCGAGGCGTTACGCGTATCGATGGCCTTCTCGAAGGCGACGACGTCCTGCGCACCGGCGAGGCGTGCAAGGCGCTGGGCGCTACAATCGAGCGCCAGGCGCCCGGCCGCTGGACCGTACAGGGCCCCGGGCTCGGCTCGTTGCTGGCGCCTCGGCGGACACTCGACTTCGGAAATGCGGGCACCGGCTCGCGGCTGATGATGGGGGTCGTCGGCGGTCATCCAATCTCGGCGACATTTGATGGCGACGCTTCGCTGCGCAAACGGCCGATGCGCCGAATCCTCGATCCGCTGAAGCTGATGGGCGCGCAGGTGGTCCAGGAGGCTGAGGGCGGCCGTTTTCCGATCACCCTGAAGGGCGCCGACGAGGCCGCGCCGATCGTCTACCGAACCCCCGTAGCCTCGGCGCAGATCAAGTCCGCGGTGCTGCTCGCGGGACTGAACGCACGCGGCGCCACGACCGTTATCGAGGGCGAGGCGTCGAGAGACCATACCGAGAAGATGCTCGCCCACTTCGGCGCCGACGTCCTCGTCGAAGTCGAGGGGGAGGGGCGCAGGATCACCTTGCAGGGCCGTCCGGAACTCAAGCCGAACGCTGTCAGTGTGCCCGCCGACCCGTCCTCCGCCGCATTCCCGATTGTCGCAGCTCTGATTATGCCCGGTTCAGACATCGTCGTCGAAGGGGTGATGATCAACCCGTTACGCTCCGGGCTGTTGACCACGTTGATCGAGATGGGGGCGAGCATCGAGAAACTGGACGTTCGGCTTGAAGGGGGCGAGGAAGTCGCCGACCTGCGTGTGCGCGCGAGTGAACTGATTGGCGTCGATGTGCCCGCGGCCCGCGCGCCATCGATGATCGACGAATATCCGATTCTCGCGGTCGCCGCCTCGTTCGCCTCAGGCGTTACGCGCATGCGGGGCCTGCACGAATTGCGGGTCAAGGAGAGCGACCGGCTCGCGGCCGTCGCAGCGGGTCTGCGCCAGTCGGGGATGGCGCCGCTGATCGAGGGTGACGACCTTATCGTCGAGGGTGGCGGCGCGACCGGCGGCGGCCGGGTTGAAACCCACCTCGATCACCGCATCGCGATGAGCTTTCTTGTCATGGGGCTTGCGACCGCCAAGCCCATGCAGGTCGACGACGGCGCTATGATCGCCACCAGCTTTCCAAACTTCCGCGCTCTTATGGCGGCGCTTGGCGCGGATATCAGGGAATGAACTTTGGCCCAGCTACGAATGCGACAAGCGTCGTGGCTGAGGTCAAGCCGCAGTTCTGGCGCGGCCCAAGCACGTTATAGGTCGAGTGCGCTTGCTTTCAGTACTGCCTCAGTGCGGTTCCGCACGTCGAGCAGTCGGAAGATAGCGGCGAGGTGGATCTTGACCGTCCCTTCGGAGATATCGAGCGCGCGCGCGATTTCCTTGTTCGCCTGGCCTTTGCCGAGCAACCGCAACACCTCACATTGGCGAGGCGTCAAGGTCTCTATGATTTGAGGATCGAGTCCTGTGGGCGAGGGCTCGGCGGCGGACGCGGTTTCCGTCAGCAGCAGCGTCGGCGCATAGATCCCGCCATTCAAGATCTGCAGAAAGGCCGCGACCATCGCGGCGGGCTCCAGCGATTTCGGAATGTAGCCGAAAGCGCCGGCGCCTAGCGCGTCGAGCACGTGCTTTCGCTCTTCCGAGGCCGACATCACCGCGAGGCGCAAGCCCGGGTAGACCTGCCGAAGCTCCCGGATCGTCGCGCCGCCATTCATGCCCGGCATGAACAGGTCCATCATCACCAGATCGGGATTCGGCTCGGACGCCAGCAGGTGGCGCAATTCGTGGACATTGGCGGCTTCCAGCACGCACGCAGGACCGCAGCCGTCGAGCAGCAAAAGGCGCAGGCCGGTGCGGAAGAGAGCGTGGTCGTCGGCGATGACGAACTTTCTAGCCATGCCACGTTCATGGCGATTTGCCCTCCCCATGGCAAGCGGCCGCTTTCCGATTTTGCACCTTCCCGGCGCATTCGCTAAGGGTGCAGGGCACTCCAGTCTGACGGGAAACGCTCATGCTCAAGATCGCCATGTTCGCCTTCGTCCTCGGCGCCGTCGCCGCGCCTACTTTTGCGCTCGCAGATTCCAGCTGCGCCATGCAGGCCACCGACAAAAAGCTCGCCGGCGCCGCCAAGACCAGCTTCCTGACCAAGTGCGGCAAGGACGCCACAGCCGCCTGCGATCAGCAGGCGGCCGACAAGAAGCTCGCCGGCGCCGCCAAGACCTCGTTCACCAAAAAATGCGTCAAGGACGCCACCGGCAGCTGAACGGACGCGCGTGCTCGACAGCGGCCGCGCCTTCGCGGATAAGCGCTGGCTGCCACCCATCCCGGGCGGCGCATCAGGTTGCGAATGGCGAAAGCGCGCACCTCTTATGTCTGCCAGAACTGCGGCGCGATCACCCAGCGCTGGCAGGGAAAGTGCGAAGTCCTGCGGCGAGTGGAACACGATCGTCGAGGAGGCCGCGGCGCTCGGCATCGGCGCCGCGGCGGCCCGTCGCAGCACGGGCGGCCGGCCGTTTCCGCTCGAGGACCTGTCCGGCAATTCTGCCCCGATCGCCCGCATCGTCACGGGAATCAGCGAACTCGACCGGGTCGCCGGCGGCGGCTTCGTGCCGGGCTCGGCGACGCTGATCGGCGGCGAGCCGGGAATCGGCAAGTCCACGCTGCTGATCCAGGCCTGCGCGGCGCTGGCGCGACGCGGCGGCCGGGTCGTCTACGTCTCGGGCGAGGAATCGACCGAGCAGGTGCGCCTGCGCGCGCAGCGGCTCGGGCTCGCCAGCGCGCCCGTGCAACTCGCGGCGCAGACCCTGATCGAGGACATCGTCGCGACGCTCGGGTCCGGCGATGCGCCCCGGTTCGTGATCATCGATTCGATCCAGACCATGTGGACCGATTCGATCGAATCGTCGCCGGGCACGGTCAGCCAGGTGCGCGCCTCGGCGCAGGCGCTGATCCGGTTCGCCAAGACCAGCGGCGCGGCGGTGATCCTGGTCGGCCACGTCACCAAGGACGGGCAGATCGCCGGCCCGCGCGTCGTCGAGCACATGGTCGATGCGGTCATGTCGTTCGAGGGCGAAGGCGCGCATGCATTCCGCATCCTGCGCGCATCGAAGAACCGCTTCGGCGCGACCGACGAGATCGGCGTGTTCGAGATGACCGGCGCCGGCCTGTCGGAGGTCATCAACCCCTCGGCGCTGTTCCTGGCCGGTCGCGACGGCGCGGCGCCGGGCGCGGCGGTGTTCGCGGGCGTCGAGGGCGCGCGGCCGGTGCTGGTCGAGATCCAGGCGCTGGTCGCGCCGTCCACGCTCGGCACGCCGCGCCGCGCGGTCGTCGGCTGGGATTCGAGCCGGCTGGCGATGGTGCTCGCCGTGCTGGAGGCGCATGGCGGGCTGAAACTCGGCCAGCACGACGTCTATCTCAATGTCGCGGGCGGCCTGCGCATCTACGAACCGGCGGCCGATCTCGCGGCGGCGGCGGCGCTGGTCTCCTCGCTGGTCGGCGTCGCGCTGCCGCACGACAGCGTTTATTTCGGCGAGATCGCGCTTTCCGGGCGCGGTGCGCGCCGTCGGCCACGCGGGTCTGCGCCTGAAGGAGGCGGCCAAGCTCGGCTTCACTCGCGCCACCCTGCCGCCCGCGCCGCGCGAAAGCGAAGACGCAGGCAGGCTTGCCGTTTCGACGATTTCGTCGGTCGCCAGTTTGGTTGCGGATATCGCCGCCGCAGGCGTATCTGCCAAGGTGACGAAGTGAACCGCCTTCGCTATAAGGCGGCGCGGTCGCGGCGGGCGGGCCTCGCGGCGTAGACCAGATTCTCGCGCGAGGACAGGACTCTCAAGAATGCCTTCCTATCTCGATCTCGGCGTCCTCGGCGTCGTCTTCGTGTCGGCGCTGCTGTCGATGCTCAGAGGTTTTACCCGCGAAGTTCTGGCGATCGGGTCCTGGGCGGCGGCGGCGGCGGCGGCCTATTACTTCTATCCGATGGTGCTTCCGCATCTCACGCCGTTCATCAGCAAGCCGATTTTCGCGCAGGCGGCAGCGGCGGCGTCGGTGTTCTTCGTGACGCTGATCGTCGTTTCGCTGTTCACGGTCAGGGTTTCGGACGCGATCCTCGATTCCAAGATCGGCGCGCTCGACCGCTCGCTCGGCTTCGTGTTCGGCGCGGTGCGCGGGTTTCCTGCTCGCGGTCGTCGCGTTCTGGATCTTCAACTGGCTGGTCGGCGACAAGCAGCAGCCGGATTGGGTGCGCACCGCCAAGACCCGGCCCGCGCTGACCGAGACCGGCCAACCGCATCATCGCGCTGCTGCCGGAAGACGCGGCCACGACGCTCGAAGGCTGGGTCAAGTCGAAGACCTGCCGGTCGTCAACGAAATCCCGCCGGACGAAGGCACGACGTCGCCGCCGACGATTTCGCCGACGCCAACGCGACCCCGGCGGCCACGCCCCGCGCCTGCAAATCCGGCGCGGGATCAGCGGCGACAAGCAGAAGCTCGACGCGATCATCAAGCAGCCTGCCGGCCTGAAGCCTGTAGCCGCGCAAGGAGTGATACAGACATTCACTTAGCCGCTTCGCCGCTCCCGTTCGACCCCGAAGCCGACCGCCTGCGCGAGGAATGCGGGGTGTTCGGCATTTTCGGCCACCCGGACGCCGCCGCGATCACCGCGCTCGGCCTGCACGCGCTGCAGCATCGCGGCCAGGAAGCGGCCGGCATCGTCGCCTTCGACGGCCAGCGGTTCCATTCGGAGAAGCGGCTCGGGCTGGTCGGCGACCATTTCTCCAGCGCGGCGACGATCGAGCGGCTGCCGGGCTCCGCCGCGATCGGCCATGTGCGCTATGCGACGACCGGCGGCGCCATCCTGCGCAACGTGCAGCCGCTGTTCGCCGAGCTCGCCTCCGGCGGCCTCGCGGTCGCCCATAACGGCAACCTCACCAACGGCCTGACGCTCCGGCGCGAACTGATCGAGCGCGGCGCGATCTGCCAGTCGACCTCGGACACCGAAGTCGTGCTGTTGCTGACCGCGGCTTCGCGCAAAGCCAAAGATCGTCGACCGCTTCGTCGAGGCGCTCGGCCGGATCGAGGGCGCCTATGCGCTGGTCGCGCTCACCAACAAGAAGCTGATCGGCGCGCGCGATCCGCTCGGCATTCGCCCGCTCGTGCTGGGCGAACTCGACGGCTGTCCGATCCTGACTTCGGAGACCGTCGCGCTCGACATCATCGGCGCGAAATTCGTGCGCGACATCGAGAACGGCGAGGTGATCGTCATCGACGCCGACGGCGTGACGAGCCTGAAGCCGTTCCCGCCGCAGCGGATGCGGCCCTGCATCTTCGAATACATCTATTTCGCGCGGCCGGACTCGATCGTGCATGGCCGCAGCGTCTACGAGGCGCGCAAGGCGATGGGCGCCGAGCTGGCGCGCGAGGCCCCGGCCGATCGCCGATCTCGTCGTGCCGGTGCCGGATTCCGGCGTGCCCGCCGCGCTCGGCTTCGCGCAGGCGTGCGGACTGCCGTTCGAACTCGGCATCATCCGCAACCACTATGTCGGGCGCACCTTCATCCAGCCGACCCAGGCGATCCGCGAGAGCGGCGTGAGGCTCAAGCACAACGCCAATCGCGCGGTGGTCGAGGGCAAGCGCATCGTGCTGATCGACGATTCCATCGTGCGCGGCACCACCAGCGTGAAGATCGTGCAGATGATGCGCGACGCGGGCGCGCGCGAAGTGCATTTCCGCATTTCCTCGCCGCCGATCACCCATCCCGACTTCTACGGCATCGACACGCCCGAACGCGACGCGCTGCTCGCCGCGCGCATGTCGCTCGAAGAGATGCGCGCCTATATCGGCGTCGACAGCCTCGCGTTCCTCTCGGTCGACGGCATCTATCGCGCCATGGGCTATGCGGGACGCGACAATGCGCGGCCGCAATTCACCGACCATTGTTTCACCGGCGACTACCCGACCCCGCTGGCCGATCTCGACGCCGAAGCCGGTCAGAGCGAATTGCTAAACGAAAAGAGCTGAGTTCGCGCATATTGTCACACAAGCGTCACATGCGGTCGCGATAGGAAGGCGAGCACAAGGGGAGCCGTCTAACATGTCCGCCATAACCGACATCCACGCGCCCGCGGTCGAACAGGCCGCACACGCGGCCAAATCTCGAATCAGCCCGTCGACATCCGCATGGTGCTTGATTTTCCTGGCCGTGATCGCCGGCGGCCTGTTCTTCATGGCCTATTCGATCTACTCCGACATAGCCGCCGTTGGCGGCGGCCCGAAGTCGTTGCTGCCGTTCCTGCTGCTCGGCGTCGCGATGCTGATCGCGCTCGGCTTCGAGTTCGTCAACGGCTTCCACGACACCGCCAACGCGGTCGCGACCGTCATCTACACTCACGCGCTGAAGCCGCAGATCGCCGTCGTCTGGTCGGGCTGCTGGAACCTGATCGGCGTTCTGACCTCGACCGGCGCCGTCGCGTTCGGCATCGTCTCGCTGCTGCCGGTCGAACTGATCCTGCAGGTCGGCTCGAGCGCCGGCTACGCGATGGTGTTCGCGCTGCTGATCTCCGCCATCATCTGGAACCTCGGCACCTGGTGGCTCGGGCTTCCGGCCTCCAGCTCGCATACGCTGATCGGCTCGATCGTCGGCGTCGGCGTCGCCAACGCGATGATGCGCGGCCAGGACGGCACCGCCGGGCGTCGACTGGAGCAAGGTCACCGAGATCGGCTATGCGCTGCTGCTTTCGCCGCTGTTCGGCTTCGTGTTCGCGGGCCTGCTGCGTGCTGATCGCCAAGGCCCTGATTCCGGCGCCAGCGCTCTATCAAGGCGCCGAGTCGCGACGCGCCGCCCCCGGTCTGGATTCGCGGCCTGCTGATCCTGACCTGCACCGCGCGTTTCGTTCTTCCACGGCTCCAACGACGGTCAGAAGGGCATGGGCCTCATCATGCTGATCCTGATCGGCGTCGCGCCGACCGCCTATGCGCTGAACCGCGCCCTGCCCGACAGCTACACGCCGGCGTTCGTCGCAGGCCTCGGACGCCGCCTCGAAGGTGGTCGACGCGCATGCGCGCCGGCTTCGCGGTGATCGGCGATCCTCGCCCGGTCGTCACCGAATACATCCACGAGCACAAGATCAGCGAAGGCACCTATCCCGCGCTGTCCGTGCTCATCAAGGACATCGCCGACCACGTGAAGGATTACGGCTCGCTCGCCAAGACGCCGCTCGACAAGGTGCAGAACATCCGCAACGACATGTATCTCGCCTCGGAAGTCGATCCGCATTCTCGGCAAGGACAAGGAAAACGAGCTCAAGGCCGGCGACGCCGCGACGCTCGCCGCCTACAAGAAGGAGCTCGACACCTCGACCAAGTTCATCCCGACCTGGGTCAAGATCGTCGTCGCGATCGCGCTCGGCCTCGGCACGATGGTCGGCTGGAAGCGCATCGTCGTCACGGTCGGCGAGAAGATCGGCAAGACGCACCTGACCTACGGCCAGGGCGCGGCGGCGGAAATCGTCGCTGCCGCCACGATCGGCGCCGCCGACGGCCTCGGCCTGCCGGTCTCCACGACCCACGTGCTGTCGTCGGGCGTCGCCGGCACGATGCTCGCCAACGGCTCGGGCATGCAGTGGTCGACGCTGCGCAACATCGCGCTCGGCTGGATCCTGACCCTGCCGGCCGCGATCCTGCTGTCCGGCACGCTGTTCTTCATCTTCCGCCATCTGTTCTGAGCGCGGCGAACACAACTTACCAGTTATGAGAAATGCGGCGGTCTCGGAGCGTCGCTTTTCTGTTTGTGAAACACATGGCATTTGCTTTGATCGCGTCAAGGAGCGCGGAGATTTCTGCAGTCGCAGTCGCTGACCGCGAGCGGTCTCAAACCACAGAATTCTCGATCGCCAATTCCGCTTCCTCAATCGCTTCGGGACGGCCGACATGAAGCCAGAGCCCGTCGAGGCGTAGACCGAACAGCCGTCCGCGTTCGGCCGCACGAAAAAAGAACGGTGCAAGCCGGAACGCTTCGTCCTCGGACGCCGTCAAACAACTCCGGTTTCAGGATGCCGATCCCGGTATAGACAAACGGCGCGACGCTGCGCGCCTCGCGCTGGCTGAGACGCCCTTCCGCATCCATGTAGAAATCGCCCGGCCAATCGACGCCGACCGCGCCGGGCGTCGCCGCGACCAACAGAATGGCGTCCATCCGTTCAGAGTCGAAACTTTCCGCCAGGCGACGAAGATTCGAGCGCGGGCCTTCGATCCAGAAGGCGTCGGTGTTGCAGACGAAAAACGGCTCGCGGCCCAGCCATTCCGCCGCGCGTCGGATCCCGCCGCCTTGATCGAGTAGTTTTTCGCGTTCGTCGGAGATGATGATCTGCGGTTTGCGTCGTTCGGCGAGGTGGGCTTCGATCTGGTCGGCGAGCCAATGCACATTGACGACCGCCCGTTCGATCCCGTCGGCCGCGAAGCGGTCGAGATTATGGTCGATCAACGCCTTGCCGCCGACCTGAACCAGAGGTTTCGGCAACGTTTCGGTAATTGGACGCATGCGCTCGCCGCGCCCGGCGGCGAACACCATCGCCGTCTTGGGGATTGAGCCCGCGGACAAGCTAAGCTCCTTCAGTGCGACGTTTCCGCGGCGCCGAGCGCGCGCGGCAGTTGGGTTTCGAACCAGCGGCGCAGAGGCTGCAGGCTTGGATGCGACAAGTTTTTGGCGAGGGTGCGCTCTATCCTTGGCAGGTGACGCAGGTATTGCGGCTTCCCGTCGCGTCGATCGAGGCGGGTGAACAGGCCGAGAATCTTGGTGGCGCGCTGCGCGCCCATCAACGCGTAGGCCTCACCGAATGCAGCTACGTCGAAGCCGGGATCTTTTTCGGCGCGCAGCCGCACATAGAAAGCCATCAAACGCATCTCGAGGTCGGCGGGCATTTCTATGCGCGCGTCTTGCAGAAGCGAAGCGACGTCATACGCGGCCGGCCCCAGAACCGCGTCCTGAAAATCAATCAGTCCGAGCCGCTTCACGCCTTCGCGCGCCGCGAGCCAGTGCAGGTTTGGCGAATGGAAGTCCCGCAGGGTCCAGGTCGTTGGACCGGCGAGGACGGGCGCCAGCGCTTCGCGCCACATACCGATAAACTGAACGCGCGCGCCGGAAGACGGCGCGCCGCGCGCGACGACGGGAGCGTACCAGTCAAGCGCGAGTTCAACTTCGATCAGCATCGCCTCGAGGTCGTAGGTCGGGATCTGATACGTCTCGTCGCCGACAGGAAGCTCGGTCGGCAACGAACGCGAATGCAACTGTCCGAGCAGCGACGTCGCCTCGGTGAAACGTGAAGTGTTGGGGCCATCGGGCCCGGCAATCGTCTCGTCGCCGAAATCTTCCAGCAACGCCAGGCCGTCGTCCATGCGCTGGGCGTAGATCTGGGGCGTCGAGAAACCAGCGGCGCGCAAGCCCTCCGCGACGGCGATGAAGGCGCGGATGTCGAGCGAGAGCTTCGCGATTTCCGGATAGGTCTTGCCGAACCGCAATACCGGACCGAGTGGTCGCGGCGGCGAGATCATCAGGATCGCGGTGCGCCCGTCGGCGTGGGTCAGGCGCTCGTAGGCCCGCGTCGAGGCGTCCCCGTGCACCGGCGCGCGGGCCGCCTTCGACCAACCGGCGGCGCCCAGCAGTTGCTCGACGGCGCGCGCCCGGCCGAACCGTTCCGCAGCAGCTCCGCGCGCTGTGAGTTCCACATGCCTGAACGTGTCACTGCGCTTCAGATCGAAACGGAACAATATCTCCAGCCGGTCGGCCGGCAATGCGCTCGCGGCCCGTTCTGACCACTCGACGAGCGTCACTGCGCCATCAATCAATTCGTCCCAACCGAGCGGCTGCAATTCCTCCGGTCCGCGCAATCGGTAGAAATCTGCGTGTACGATCGGGTAGCCGGGTCCGTCGTATGTCTGCACCAGCGTGAAAGTCGGGCTCGGCGCCTCGAGAGTGGGTTCGTCAGTCAGTTCGCGCAGGAATGCGCGGGCGAAGCTGGTCTTCCCAGCCCCAAGGTCACCGGCGAGCGCAATGAAATCGCCAGGACGGATATAGCCGGCGAGCCAACGCGCGAGCGCAATCGTCGCCGCTTCGTCTTCGAGTTCGAGGCTTTCGCGCGTTTCGGTCATCTCAGGCCGCCGGCTGCGCGAGTCTGCCAACGGCCTTGCGCGGTTTCACAGGGAAGAAACATGTGACCAGCGTGCCTTCGCCGACGACAGATTCAATTGTCACTTGGCCTCCGTGCAACTCGACCAGCGCCTTGACGATCGACAGACCAAGGCCGGGTCCCCGATGACGAACGCCATTGGGGAGGCTTTCAAACCGCCCGAAAACCCGCTCCAGCGCTTCGGGAGGTATACCGCGCCCGCGGTCCGAAACCTTGAACACGACCTCCGGGCCGCGCCGCATCGCCGCCAGCGTAACCGTCTGGCCTGCTTCCGAGAAACTGATCGCGTTGGACAAGAGATTGAACAGCACCTGCCGAACACGCCGGCCGTCGGCCTCGAAAGCGCCGACATCCCCCGTTGCGACGATGCGCAGATCGATGTTGTTCTCGCTCAGCCGATCCTGAACGCCTTCCGCGGCCTGCGCGCATCGTCT
Organism: uncultured Pseudomonadota bacterium; assembly: GCA_963771455.1. GTDB lineage: Bacteria > Pseudomonadota > Alphaproteobacteria > Rhizobiales > Beijerinckiaceae > Roseiarcus. The sequence continues at coordinate 66,324 of CAVYTP010000007.1, read as the reverse complement.
CCTCGACGTCGACGTCTTCGAGCCTCAGCTCGAGCGCGCCGGCGTCGATCGAAGCGATATCGAGAATGTCGTTGATGATTGCCAGCAGCGCAGAGGACGATGACCTGATGTAGCCGGCATACTCGATCTGCTTGGTGTTCAACGGGCCGGCGCCGCCATCGGCGAGCAATTGCGTGAAGCCGATGATGTTGGTGAGCGGTGTGCGCAGCTCGTAGGAAACGTGGTTGACGAAATCGTTGCGCAACTTTTCGGCGCTCATCAACGCTTCGTTGCGCTCTGTGAGCGCGCGCTCGACATTGGCGGTGGCGGTGGTGTCGAAGAACGTCAGCAGGGTCGCGCCGTCGGGCAGCGGCAACGCCGCACTTTCAAGCACCCGACCGTCGGTGCGATGCAGACGCTGCTCAAGGCTATTGCGTGCTTCGGAGAGGCCGACGACGGCCCCACACAGATGTTTCCAGGCCTCTGCTTCGCCGAGCATCGGGAGAGCCTGCCGGGTGATCTCGTCGATGTGCGGGCGCGCCGAAGCGCGCTCGGGATCAAGCCGCCAGAGGTCGAGAAACGCAGGGTTTGAGAACTTCAGCCGTCCATCCGCGCCAAACACGGCGACGCCTTCCTTGAGCGCATCGAGCGTTTCACCCTGCACGCGCGTCATCGCGTTGACTTGGGAGGCGAGCGCGAAGCTCTGCGTGGCGTCGTCAAACAGATAGGTGACGCCGCCCTGCGGGTTCTGGCTGATCGAGACACGCAGCGCGCGTCCATCCGGCAGGTGCCAAACCGTCTCGATCGGATCCATCGCCTGATAGGCCGCAAGCATCTGCGCCTTCCAGGATCGGAAATCTGCCTGTTCCGGGAGCTGACGCTTCGCCCTGAGCCGGTCGAGGATCTCGTTGTCGGCAGGGTGCTGGTCGAGATAGGCGGGGTCGAGGCCCCAGATCTGGCAATAGGCGGCGTTGTAGAACGTCAGGTGCTTGGACGCGGTCGAATATCGCGACCGCAGTCGAGAGTTTGTCGAAGATGCGTCGATAGGCTTCGACGATTGCGGTCGGCTTCCTGCCGCAAGGTCTCCGCCTCGGAGACGTCGAGCGCGAGGCCCACGGAACCTTGCTCAGCCGTCAGCTCGTAGGCTTCGAACATGCGGCGCTGGCCATTCACGGTGGCGGGCGCGCGCACGCGCCAAAGTTCGCGCTGCGCGCGCGCGCGCTTCGCGTCGGTGCGCGCAACCGTATCGAACAGCTCGAGTTCTGAGATCGATCGCGCTGATCGGGTCTGCCGCCTCGACGGCGCGGGCATAGGCCGTGTTGACCCATCCGATCATGCCGTCGCGGGCGCGCATCCAGGCGGGGTTTGGCTGCAGGTCGAGCAGCTTCTTCGAATTCTCGAGTGAAGCCGACCGCCGCAGTGTGAGCCTCGGTCAGACGCATCAATTGCAGGCGGTCGCCGGAGACGTCGCGCACTCGAATCACGGCGTCGCCGGCGATCGCGCGTCCGATGATTTCGAAGTGCCGGCCTTTTATGCCCGCCGCGGCAAGCGAGAAGGATTCGCCGCGCTCGAGCAGCTTCCGCACGGTCTCTTCGGCCTTTGCCGCCGCGACAGGCTCCAGCCACGCCGAGAAAGTCGAGCGTGCGCTCGGGGCTCGGCGCATCGCCGATCAGCGCAAGATCGCCCTCAAAGCGCGGTTTGGCGTTGGGACCGTCCCAGGCGACGACGATCTGCGGTTCGCTGGCGAGAAACAGATTGGCGCGTTCGAGCTGGGCGTGGGTCCGAACGAGCTCGTTGGCGAGTTCGCGTTCGCGCCGGGTCCAGCGATGGCGACCCGCAAGGTGCAGCACGGCGGTCAGCACGCCGAACATCAACAGCAGCAGCAAAAGCAGCGTGCTCGTATCGGAATCCGCAATAGTGACGTTGGCGATATCGATCGCGCGGGCTTTACCGGAAAGTACAAGTCCCGCAGTCAGCGCGGGTCCAAGGTGCGCAACGGCAGCGCAGGCGACGTTTCGATACAGGGAGCGTCGGCTCTGTGCGTACGTGCAAAGCAAAGGGCCCCCAAACGCGGACGCGGTGGCTTTCCGAGGCACTGCGAACCCCTCGCCAACTTGCGCCCTTCCCAATTCGGGTTTCTCCCGCCAAGAAGGCCCGAATCACCTGTTCTCAGGCTTACCCAAAGGCCCGCAAGAAGTCGTTAACCGTAACGCCTCTTGAAAATTCGAAAAGCAGGCCACCCGACAACTAATAGCGGGTCACTCAGGATTAGGCCGCAACATGTTGCAGTGAGGGCGGCGTTGGAGCCTGCAGCCGTCACAATTATTTTTATTCCCGAGCCGAACGCTTTTCCTAGCTCAGTGTATCAGACCGACGATGTCCTTGACCGCATTCATGACAGGCGCCGCAATCTCTCGCGCGCGCGCCGCGCCGCCGGCGAGAACTCGATCGACGTGGGCAGGATCTTCGTTGAGCCTGACGATCTCGGCGCGGATGGGGGAGAGTTTCGCGACCGCGAGTTCGACGAGCGCGCCCTTGAAGGTCGAAAACTGCGAGCCGCCAAATGTCTTGAGCACCGACGCCTTCGTCTCGTCGTTGAGCGCGGCGAAGATGCCGACGAGGTTGTCGGCTTCGGGACGCCCGGCGAGACCCTCGACCTCGCTCGGCAGCGCATCCGGATCGGTCTTGGCGCGGCGGATTTTTTGCGCGATCAGGTCGGGATCATCGGTCAACGCGATCAGCGAATATTCCGAAGCGTCCGACTTCGACATCTTCTTCGATCCGTCACGCAAGCTCATCACCCGGGTGGCCGGGCCCTGAATCAGCGGCTCGGGCTGCGGGAAGAACGCATCGCCATGGCCGGTCGCCGCGATCTGCGCCGCAAAATCGTTATTGAACTTTTGGGCGATGTCGCGGGCGAGTTCGAGATGCTGCTTCTGGTCGTCGCCGACCGGCACGTGGGTCGCCTTGTAGACCAGAATGTCGGCGGCCATCAGGACCGGGTAATTGTAGAGCCCGACGGACGCGTTCTCGCGATCCTTGCCCGCCTTCTCCTTGAACTGGGTCATCCGGTTCAGCCAGCCGATGCGGGCGACGCAGTCGAGCACCCAGGCGAGCTCGGCGTGCTCAGGCACGCGGCTCTGATTGAAGACGATGTTCTTTTCCGGATCGATGCCGCAGGCGAGGAACGCGGCGGTCACTTCGCGCGTCGAGCGCGCCAGGCCGGTCGGATCGTGCGGCATCGTCATCGCGTGCAGGTCGACCACGCAATAGATGCAAGGGTGCGTCGCCTGCATTTCGACGAAGCGTTTCAAGGCGCCTAGGTAGTTGCCGAGATGGAGGTTGCCGGTCGGCTGGACCCCGGAGAACACGCGTTCGGTGAAGGTGGTCATCATGCGCCTCGCGGGGCCGAGTGAATGGGGAAAAGTCGGCCGGCCTTATGACGCTGCCCGACGGGGTGCGCAAGTCCCTGTGAGTTGCCGCGAATTCCTCGATCTTGGCTTGCCTCGCCCGAAATGGCGGACGGTACAGTCACGCCGCGCGCCGCATCGGCGCGCAAAAGTCCGCGCGTGCGAGGCTGGGGAGGATGGAATGCGGAAGAGTTTGATCGCGTTTGCGGCTTTGGCGAGTGTGTTCGCCGCCGCATCCGCCGCGCGCGCCGACGATCTGAAGATCGCGCTGATCTACGGCCGCACCGGCCCGCTCGAGGCCTACGCCAAGCAGACCGAAACCGGCCTGCATGCTCGGCCTCGAATACGCGACCAAGGGCACGATGACGGTCGACGGCCGCAAGATCGTGCGTCATCCCGAAGGACGATCAGGGCAAGCCCGACCTCGCCAAGAGCGCGCTCACCGAGGCCTATGAGGACGACGGCGCCGACATCGCCATCGGCACGACCTCGTCGCCCGCGGCGATCGCGATGCTGCCGGTCGCCGAGGAGCACAAGAAGATCCTGATCGTCGAGCCCGCCGTCGCCGACCAGATCACCGGCGACAAGTGGAACCGCTACATCTTCCGCACCGGCGCGCAACTCCTCGCAGGACGCGATCTCCAACGCGGTGGCGATCGGCGCGCCCGGCGTCAATATCGCGACGCTCGGCGCGACAACGCGTTCGGCCGCGACGGCGTCGCCGCGTTCAAGGCGGCGCTCGCCAAGACCGGCGCGACCCTCGTCGCCGAGGAATACGCGCCGGCGAACACGACCGACTTCACCGCGGTCGGCCAGCGCCTGTTCGACGCGCTGAAGGACAAGCCGGGCAAGAAGCTGATCTGGATCGATCTGGGCCGGCGCCGACCAATCCGCTCGACAAGCTCGCCGACCTCGACCCCGGCCGCTACGGCATCGGCTTCGCCGCCGCCGGCAACATCCTGCCGGCGCTCGCGTCCTACAAGCGCTTCCCCGGCCTCGAAGGCGCGGCCTATTACTATTACGAGATCCCGAAGAACCCGGTCAACGACTGGCTGGTCGCCGAGCACAAGAAGCGCTTCAACGCGCCGCCGGACTTCTTCACCGCCGGCGGCTTCGCCGCGGCGATGGCGGTGGTCGACCGCGCTCGAAAAGACCGGCGGCTCGACCGACACCGAAAAGCTGATCGCGGCGATGGAAGGCATGGCAGTTCGACACGCCCAAGGGCAAGATGATCTTCCGCAAGGAAGACCATCAGGCGCTGCAGTCGATGTATCACTTCAAGATCAAGGTCGACCCGAACGTCGCCTGGGCGATCCCCGAACTCGTCCACGAAGTCAAGATCGAGGACATGGACGTGCCGATCCGCAACAAGCGCTGAGCTCGTTCTTCTCCGCGGCGGGAGAAGGTGGCGCGATGCGCTCAGCGACAAGCTCGCTTGTCGCGGGGATGAGGGTGTTTCAGGCTCGGCCCCCTCCCCTCATCCGCCCTTCGGGGACCTTCTCCCGCAAGCGGGAGAAGGGTAGCCGCGAGCCCATCTCTATGACCCCTCGCTCGAAACGCGCGACCTGACGATCCGCTTCGGCGGCCATGTCGCGGTCGACAGCGTCACCTGCGCGTTCCGGCCCGGCGAACTGACCGCGATCGTCGGCCCGAACGGCGCCGGCAAGACGACCTATTTCAACCTCATGTCGGGGCAGTTGCGCGCGAGCTCGCGGCGCGGTGCTCGTCAACGGCCGCGACGTCACGCGCCTCGGCGCGCCGCAGCGCGCGCGGCTCGGCATCGGCCGCGCGTTCCAGCTCACCAATCTCTTTCCCGACCTCAGCGTCGCCGAGAACGTGCGCCTCGCGACCCAGGCGCGCGCCGGCGTGCACTACGACATGCTGCGGCACCTGGCTCGATCGCGCGCGATCTCATCGACAAGCGCGAAGCCGACGCTCGACGATCGTCGGCCTCGAGCGGCCGCGCGGCGCAGCGCGCCGCCTCGCTCTCGCATGGCGACCAGCGCAAGCTCGAAGTCGCGATGATGATGGCGCTCGAGCCCGACATCCTCATGTTCGACGAGCCGACCGCGGGCATGAGCGTCGACGAGGTGCCCGTCGTGCTCGATCTCATCGCGCGGCTCAAACAGGACAAGACGAAGACGATCCTGCTGGTCGAGCACAAGATGGACGTCGTGCGCTCGCTCGCCGACCGCATCATCGTGCTGCATCAACGGCCGCCTCGTCGGCCGACGGCGACCGCCGGCGGAAGTGATCGCCTCGCCGATCGTGCAGGAGGCCTATCTCGGCATCGCGCCGGGAGACGGCAGCGTGAGCGAGCGCTCTCGTCCTCGCAAGGCGTGCACACCCATATCGGCCGCTATCACATCCTGCAGGGCGTCGATTTCGACGCGCCGGCGGGCCAGACGACGATGCTGCTCGGCCGCAACGGCGCCGGCAAGACGACGTGCCTGCGCACCATCATGGGCCTGTGGCGCGCCTCGCAAGGGCGCGATCAGGCTCGGCGACCGCGCCGATCGCGGCGCTTGCCCGCCAGCGAGGTCGCGCGCGCCGGCGTCGCCTATGTGCCGGAGACGATGGCGGTCTTCTCCGATCTCAGCGTGAAGGAAAACCTGGTGCTCGGCGCGCGCGAGGCGGCCGCTCGACGACGCGCGGCTGCAATGGATCTTCGGCTTCTTTCCGGCGCTGAAGAAATTCTGGCTGTCGCGCGCCGGCTCGCTGTCGGGCGGGCAGAAGCAGATGGTGTCGATCGCGCGCGCGATCGTCGAGCCGCGCCGACTGCTGCTGATCGACGAGCCGACCAAGGGCCTCGCGCCGGCGATCATCGGCAACCTGATCGAGTGCCTGAAAGAGATCAAGCGCGGCGGACGTCACGATCCTGCTGGTCGAGCAGAATTTTCGCGTCGCGCGCGAGGTCGGCGACCAGGTGCGCGTGATGGACAATGGCCGCATCGTCCATCGCGGCGAGATGGCCGAGCTCGCCGCCGACCCGAGCCTTGCAGAACCGCCTGCTCGGCCTCTCCCTGGATTCGCACCAATGAGCGCACCCGACGCCGGCGCCGCGCTGCCGCGGGCGCGCCTCGAACTCCTGCCGGCGCTGACGCCGATCCTCGTCGCGGCGGTCGCCGCGCCGTTCGTCGGCTCGTTCTCGACTTTCGTGACGCTGACGCTCGCGGGCCTCGCCATGGGCATGATGATCTTCACCATGGCGTCGGGCCTGACGCTCGTCTTCGGCATGATGGACGTGCTCGAATTTCGGCCACGGCGCCTTCATCGCGCTCGGCGCCTATGTCGCGACGCTCGTCTTCCTGCCGCTGACGGCCTGGGCGCAGTCCGACTCGCTCGGGCTCAACCTCGCGGCGTTCTTCGCGCGTGCTGGTCGCGGCGGCGGTCGTCTCGGCGGCTCGTCGGCTTCGTGTTCGAGCGCGTGCTGATCGTGCCGGTCTATGGCCAGCACCTGAAGCAGATCCTGGTCACGATCGGCGGCTCGATCGTCGCCGAGCAATTGCTCTACGCGCTGTTCGGCCCGGCGCAGATCCCGATCTCGCCGCCGGCGACGTTTCACGGCTCGTTCGTCGTTCGGCGAGATCGGCGATCGAGAAATATCGCGCGCTCGCGATCGTCGTCGGCTTCGCGGTCTTCGTCGGCCAGATGCTGGTGCTCAACCGCACCAAGATCGGCCTCCTGATCCGCGCCGGCGTCGAGAACCGCGAGATGGTCGAGGCGCTCGGCTATCGCATCGACCGGCTGTTCGTCGGCGTGTTCATGGCGGGCGCGGCGCTGGCCGGGCTCGGCGGCGCGATGTGGGCGCTCTATCGCGGGCAGGTGCAGGCCTCGATGGGCGGCGAGTTGCTGGTGCTGTGTTCATCGTCATCATCATCGGCGGCCTCGGCTCGGTCGGCGGCTGCTTCGTCGCCTCGATCCTGGTCGCGCTGATCGCCAATTACGCCGGCTTCCTCGCGCCGAAGCTCGCGCTGGTCTCCAACATCCTCGCGATGGTCGTCGTGCTGCTGTGGCGGCCGCGCGGGCTCTATCCGGTGAGCGGGCGATGAACCTGCTTTCCGGCGACGCGCCGCGCGGCTGGCCGCTGAGGGTTCTCATCGCGCTCGTCGTACTCGCGCTCGCGCTCGCGCCGTTCCTGTTCCCGGGCGCCAAGGCGCTCAGCGTCGCCGAAAAGATCTGCGTGATGGCCCTGCTCGCGGCGTCCTACGATCTGCTGCTCGGCTATGCCGGCATCGTCTCGTTCGCGCATGTGATGTTCTTCGGCATCGGCTCCTATGGCGTCGGGCTCGCGCTCTACGCGCTCGGCGCCGGCTGGGGGCCGATCGCGCTCGGCGTCGCTTTGCGGGCTTGCGCTCGCCTCGTTGCTGGCGCTGCGTCATCGGCCTGTTGTCGCTGCGCGTGCAGGCGATCTTCTTCGCGATGGTGACGCTGGCGGTCGCCTACGCCTTCAACGTGCTCGCCTCGCAGCTCTCCAACATCACCGGCGGCGAGGATGGGCGCTCGTTCCAGGTCCCGGAAGTGCTGAAGCCGGGCTTCAAGCGTCGGCGAAGTGTCTGCGGCGTCGCGATCAACGGGCGCACGCTAGCCTATTATCTCGTGTTCTTCGTCTGCTGTGCGCGCTGTTCCTGGTGCTGCTGCGCGTCGTCAATTCGCCGTTCGGCCGCGTGCTGCAGGCGATCCGCGAAAATCCGTTCCGCGCCGAGGCGCTCGGCTATCGCATCGTGTTCCACCGCACGCTCGCGACCTGCCTGGCGGCGGCGCTCGCGGCGGCGGCGGGCGCGCTCAATGCGATCTGGCTGCGCTATGTCGGCCCCGACACGGCGCTCAGCTTCTCGATCCAGATCGACGTGCTGGTCATCGTCGTGATCGGCGGCATGGGCACGCTCTATGGCGCGATCCTCGGCGCGGCGCTGTTCGTCATCGCGGAGAACTATCTGCAGGCGCTGATTGGTCGGCTCTCGCAGGGCGCGGGCGACCTCGGCCTGCCGCTTGCTCGCGCAGGTGCTGCATCCCGACCGCTGGCTGATGTGGCTCGGCCTGATGTTCATCCTCGCCGTCTATTTCGCGCCGACTGGACTCTACGGCAAGCTGAGACGGGACGGCTGAATTGGCATCTCGTAAAGGCTTTCAACAGCGTCGGCGCGGGCCAGATGGTCAATCCGCCGTTTGCGGGCGGTCGCCCGACAGTGTTCGTCTGCGGCAATAATGCTGCGGCGAGTTCGACGGCCACGAAAATCTGCGATCAGCTCGGTTGGGACTCTGGGGACATGGGGCCTGCGGAGGCCGCGGGCGATTGAGCCTTTGTGCATGTTATGGTGCATTCCAGGACTGCCGCGCAACAACTGGACGCCGCATGCATTCAAACTGCTGCAGTGACGGGAATGAGCACGACGAGCTTGAAATCGGGATGCTCGAGCGGCGCGTAGCTGAACTGGCGGTATTCGAGCGCGCCATCGGAGGGATGGCGGAAGCTGCGCAGCCCGCCGGCGCGAGGCAGCACGTCCTGCGCCTCCCAGGCGCTTGCGAACAGCGGGCTCGCTTCGCTAAGCGAGGCGACCAGAGCTCGCACGCCAGTGTCCCGAAAATGTCCGCCGTAATCGGAGCGGAATTCGGAGAGCAAGCGCAGCGCGCGCACGCGCCAGTCAGGGATCAACTCTTTCGCCTCATCGCTCAAGAACACGAAGCGCAGCAGATTGCGATCCGCCGAGCCATCGAGCCAGCCGCGAAACAGATGCGCCGCCGCCTCGTTCCAGCAGCGCGCGTTCCAGAGCCGGTCCAGCCCATAGGCTGGGCTCGAAAGAGCATCGACGATGACGCGAATCGCTTCCGGCGCCGCCCCATCGTCGAGGCCAAGTTCGGAGCGGTCGATGCGCCCGGAGAGCTTGAACAGATAGGCGCGCTCCGCTGCGCGTCAGCTCCAGCGCCATTGCAAGCCGCGCCAGCGCCTCGGGCGAGGGCTGCACAGGCCGGCCCTGCTCGATCCAAGCGCACCAGGTTACGCTTATGCCGGCGGCAGCCGCCAGCTCCTCGCGCCGCAGCCCAGGCGTGCGCCGGCGCCCTGCGACGCCGCGGGGCCTGACTCGCTCGCGATGAACGCGCACGAATTCCCCGAGCAGGCGGCGCTGTTGATCGTCGAGCATGGCGATTTTGATAATAGGATAAAATTCGCGATTGTACTAGGTTAGGGGTTGCGCCACCCTGTCGCGACCAAGAAAAGAGGATCAGGGCAATGACCGATATCCATGACAAGCGTGTCGAGGCGCAATTCGGCCCACGCGCTCAGGCCTATGTGGCGAGCGCGGTTCATTCGCAGGGCGAGGATTTGAAGACGATCGAGAAGATCGCCGCTGAGGTGCGCCCGCAGCGCGCGCTCGATCTCGGCGCCGGCGGCGGCCACGTCAGCTATGCGCTGGCGCGCCACGCGGGCGCTGTGGTTGCCTGCGATCTCAGCGCCGAAATGCTAGCGGCAGTCGCAGCGACTGCGCGCGCCAAAGATCTCAACAATATCGAGACCGCAGAAGCGTCGGTAGAAAAACTGCCGTTTCCCAACCAATCGTTCGACATGGTGGCGAGCCGTTTCTCGGCCCATCACTGGCGCGATTTCGAGGGCGGAATTGCAGAGGCGCGCAGGGTTGCGAAGCCGGGGGCGCGCGCAGTGTTCGTTGACTGCTTCGCGTCGGAGGTCTCGCTGTTTGACACCCACCTGCAGGCGGTCGAATTGCTGCGCGACGTTTCGCATGTGCGCGATCACTCGCTATCGCAGTGGATTAAGACGCTCGGACGTGCCGGGTTCTCGCTGCGCGGCATGCACACGTGGCGGCTCAAGATGGAATTTCCGACCTGGATTGCGCGCATTGCCACGCCCGAACCCCTCGCCCGGGCCATTCGCGACCTGCAACGTTCCGCATCGACCGAGACGTCGGCATTTTTCGCGATTGAGCCCGACGGCTCGTTCGAGATTGAAGTCGCGATGATCGACACGGTCGCCCGCTAGGTCCTAGAGTAAGTTTCCAACGTGAAACGAGGTAGGGGGCCAGGATGGCGACGGACAAAGTGGCGGTGATCACAGCGGGCGGCAGCGGCATGGGCGCGGCGGCCGCAAAAAAGCTGGCTGCCGACGGCTTCAAGATCGCGATTCTCTCCTCTTCAGGCAAGGGCGAAGCGCTCGCCAAGCAACTCGGCGGAATAGGCGTCACGGGCTCCAACCAGTCAGTCGAAGACCTTCAGCGGCTAGTCGACGCGGCAATGGGGAAATGGGGCCGCATCGATGCCCTCGTCAACAGTGCGGGCCACGGCCCGCGCGCGTCTCTGCTGGAAATCACCGACGAGCAATGGCGCACAGGCATGGACGTCTATCTGCTCAATGTGATCCGCCCGACGCGCCTCGTCACACCCATCATGAAGGCGCAGAAATCCGGTGTGATCGTCAATATCTCGACCGCCTGGGTATTCGAGCCAAGCCCGATGTTTCCGACTTCCGCTGTGATGCGCGCCGGTCTCGCGGCCTTCACCAAACTGTTTGCTGATCAATATGCGGCCGACAATGTGAGGATGAACAACGTGCTGCCGGGCTGGATCGACAGCCTTCCGAAGACGGAAGAGCGCCAGCAGAGCGTACCCATGGGCCGCTACGGGACGAGCGAGGAGATCGCAGCGACGATCGCGTTCCTCGTTTCGGAGGGCGCCGCCTACATCACTGGACAGAGCCTTAAAGTCGATGGCGGGCTGATGCGATCGGTGTAAACTTGGGTCCCGCGCCGCGGGCTTCGCGTCTCCGTGTCCCGCGTACCGAGAAGTGGCGCGGCTCACCTCGTGAACACCACCGTCTTGCCGCCGTTTACAAGCACGCGGTCTTCCAGATGATAGCTCAGAGCGCGCGCCAGCACGCGGCGTTCGATGTCGCGGCCCTTGCGCACCAGGTCTTCGGGCGTGTCGCGATGGGAAATGCGCTCGACGTCCTGCTCGATGATCGGGCCTTCATCGAGATCCGATGTCACGAAATGCGCCGTGGCGCCGATCAGTTTTACGCCACGCTAATGCGCCTGATGATAGGGCTTGGCGCCCTTGAATCCGGGCAGGAACGAGTGGTGGATGTTGATGCAGCGGCCCGACAGTTTGGCGGCGAGCCCGTCGGACAGAATCTGCATGTAGCGCGCCAGCACGATCACGTCTGCCTTCGATTCGCGCACTGTCTCCCAGAGTCGCGCCTCCTGTTCCATTTTTGTTTGTTTGGTGACGGGCAGGTAGTGGAACGGGATGTCCTCGAGGTCGAGGTGCTCGTAGGTTTCGCGCGGATAGTTGGCGATGATCGCGACGATCTCCATCGGCAGTTCGCCGTTGCGCCAGCGATAGAGTAGATCGACGAGGCAATGGTCGAAGCGCGAAACGAGCAGCGCGACCTTCTTGCGCGCGTCGTTGGCGCGCAGCGTCCACTCCATGCCGAATTCTTTCGCGATGGTCGCGAAGCGTTCGCGCATCGGCGTCGGCGTCGGAAGTCTCCGCCGCGGCGTTGAAATCGACCCGCATGAAGAAGTTGCCGGTCTCGGTGTCGTCGAATTGCTGGGCGTCGAGAATGTTGAAGCCGGCTTCGAACAGCGCGGTCGAGACGCGTGCGACGATGCCCGGGCCGGTTGACGCAGGACAGAGTGAGGACGTGACGCGTCGACGACATTTGAAGGCGCCTCTATTCAACGGCGAATCCCGTCATTGCGAGGAGCAGCGCGACGAAGCAATCCGCAGTTCGGCTGCCGCACTGCGGGGACCGCGGCGGCCGAACCGTGGATTGCTTCGCTACGCTCGCAATGACGGCTTTAATCTGCTCTAGAGAAAGCGCCATCGACGCGCAATGCGGGTGATAACCGCCTCTCAATTTTGCGAGCGGCCATATCGGAAACGCTCACTGCGGGACTTCCGCGAGCAGCTTTTCCACGGCTGGCAAAATCGCCGCGACGATTTTTTCCACGCCGTCCTTGTTCGGGTGCAGGCCGTCCTGCTGGTTGAGCTTCGGGTCGGCGGCGACGGCTTCGAGGAAGAACGGGTAGAGATCGACGTGGTATTGCGCTGCGAGATCGGGAAAGATCGCGTCGAAGGACTTCTGGTACGCGGCGCCGAGATTGGGCGCGGCTTGCATGCCGGTCAGCAGCGTCGCGACCTTCGCCGCCTTCGCCTTGGCGAGCATTGTCGACAGCGCCGCCTTCGCGCCGCCCGGCGGCATGCCCGCAGCATGTCGTTCGCGCCCAATTCCATGATCATCGCGTCGGTGCCCGCAGGAACGCTCCAGTCGAAGCGCTCCAGGCCGTCCTCGGCGGTCTCCCCGGAAACGCCGGCGTTGATCACTTCTACGTCATAGCCGCGCGCACGCAACACCCGCTGCAATACCTCGGGAAACGCCTGCCCGGGCGCCAGGCCAAAGCCGGCGGTGAGGCTGTCGCCGAACGCCACCAGTTTGATCATGCGCGCCTCCGCGGGCGACTGGCCAGAGACAACAAACCGCCGCAAGCGCCTGTACGTATAGCCAAACGCGCCTATATGAGGCGTTCCCAGTCACAGACAGAGACATGGATGACCCTTCCCGCCGTGGACATGCGCGACGTCGACCTGAGTCTGGGGGCCGGCGCCGCCCGCGTTCATATATTGCACCGCATCAGCCTTACAATCGCGCAGCGGCGAGGCGGTCGGCCTGATAGGGCCCTCAGGCTCGGGCAAATCGACGCTGCTGATGACGATGGCGGGGCTCGAGCGCCCCGACAGCGGCGAGATCTACATCGACGGCGAGCCGATCCACGCGCATGAGCGAGGACCGGCTGGCGCGCTTCCGCGGCGCGCAGAATCGGCATCGTGTTCCAGTCGTTCCAGCTCATCCCGACCATGACGGCGCTCGAGAACGTCGCGGCGCCGCTGGAACTCGCGGGCGCGCGCGACGCGTTGAAGCGGGCGCGGGACGAACTCGCCGCCGTCGGGCTCGCCGAGCGGCTGAGCCATTATCCGGCCCAGCTTTCCGGCGGCGAGCAGCAGCGCGTCGCGCTCGCCCGCGCGCTGGCGCCGCGGCCATCGCTGCTGATCGCCGACGAGCCGACCGGCAACCTCGACGAGGCGACCGGCCGGACGATTTTCGAACTGCTGTTCAAGCTGCCGCGCGAGCGCGGCGCGACGCTGGCGCTGGTGACGCATGACGCCGGCCTCGCCGCGCGCTGCGACCGGGTGGTGCGCATTGCGCTCCGGCATAATCGACACCGGGAGCCTCGCGGCTTGAGCGCCTTCAGGTCGGTGCCGCTTTGCTGCGTTTTGCGGTTCGCGACCTGCGCGGCGGCTTCGAGGGCCTGCGCATTTTCTTGGCCTGCATCGCGATCGGCGTCGCGGCGATCGTCGCGGTCAATTCGCTGGCCCGTTCGCTGGAAGATGGGCTTGCCCGCGATGGCCGCACCTTGCTCGGCGGCGACGCCGCGTTTTCGCTGATCCACCGGGAGCTTTCGCCCGAGGAGCGCGACTTCCTCGCCTCGAATGGCGACCTTGTCCGATCTCGCGACGACGCGCGCGATGGCGCGCAACGCCGCGGGCGACGCGACGCTGGTCGACCTGAAGGCGGTCGGGCCAGATTGGCCGACGCTCGGCGCGGTCGAACTCAATCCGCCGCTGGCCGTCGCCGCGGCGCTCGAAAAGCGCGACGGGCGGTTTGGCGTGCTGGTCGATGACGCGCTGCTCGACAAGCTGCAGGTGAAAGTCGGCGATCGGGTTTCGATCGGCGAAAGCGAGTTCGACATTCGCGCCCGCCTCGTCTCCGAACCGGACCGGCTCGGCACCGGCATCGGTTTTGGCGCGCGCGCGCTCATTTCGCTGGAGGCGTTGCGTGGCAAGCGGGCTCGTGCAGCCGGGCGCGCTGATTCGCTGGACGACCCGCGTGATGATGGGAAGCCCGCAAGCGCCGCCGGAGCGATGCGGAGGTCAAAGCCTTCGTCGCGGCGGCGAAAGCGAAATTTCCCGAGGCGGGCTGGGAGACGCGCACGCGCGGCGCTGTCTCGCCCGACATTTCGCGCACGCTCGACCGGTTCGGCGAGTTTCTGGCGCTGGTCGGGCTGATTTCGCTGGTGGTCGGCGGCGTCGGCGTCGCCAATGCGGCGCAGGGCTTTATCGAGCGCAAGCGCGCCTCGCTGGCGATCCTGAAGGCGCTCGGCGCGACGGGCGGAGAGGCCGTGATCCTCGCGCTAGTGGAGTTCCTGGTCGTCGCGCTGATCGGCGTGGCGATCGGGCTGGTGGTCGGCGCGGCGGCGCCGTTTCTCGTCGCGGCGATCGCCGCGGCTTCGCTGCCCTATCCGATCGCGCCCGACGATCTATCCGCGCGAACTCGCGCTCGGCGCGCTCTATGGCCTGCTGACCGCGCTGGCGTTCTCGATCGCGCCGCTCGGCCGCGCCCACGATCTGCCGGTCTCGGCTTTGTTTCGCGATCTCGTCGCCGAGGATCGCGCGCGGCCGCGTTGGCGCTATCTCGGCTTCGCGCTGGTCGCTGCCGCGGCGCTCGCCGGCCTTGCGATCGTCGCCAGCCCGCAGAAGTCCGTGGCGGTGACGGTCGTCGTCGTCCACCGCGGTGGCGCTGGTGGCGCTGCGCTTCGTCGCGGTCGGCGCGATGGCGCTCGCGCGCCGCGCGCCGCGACCGCCGCAGGTCGAGGCGCGGCTGGCGCTCGCCAATCTGCATCGGCCCGGCGCGCCGACGCCCTCGGTCGTGATCTCGCTCGGCCTCGGGCTCGCCGTGATCGTCGCGCTGGCGCTGGTCGATGTCAACATGCGCGACCAGTTGCATCCGCTCGCCGACGGCGCAGACGCCGAATTTCTATTTCGTCGACGTGCGCAACACCGACGCCGCGCCGTTCCGCGCATTTCTGGAGCACGCAGCGCCCGGCGCGAAGATCGTCGAGGCGCCGATGATGCGCGGCCGGATCGTCAAGATCGGCGACGTCGCGGCGGCCGACTTCCACGCCAAGGAGAGCGCGCAATGGGCGCTGGAGGGCGATCGCGGCGTGACCTTCGCCGATGCGCCGCCGCCGGGCTCGACGGTCGTCGCGGGCGCCTGGTGGGACAAGGATTACAACGGGCCGCCGCTCGTCTCGCTCGAATCCGACATCGCCGACGGGCTCGGGCTGAAGATCGGCGACGACCTCACCGTCAATGTGCTCGGCCGCAACGTGACGGCGAAGATCGCCAACATTCGCAAGGTCAACTGGCGCAGCTTCGCGATCAATTTCGTGCTGGTGTTTTCGCCCGTCGACCTTCAAGGGCGCGCCCTATTCGCTGCTGGTCTCCGCCGTGCTCGACGGCAAGGCGAACGGCCCACAGGAACTCGCGCTGATGAAGGCGACAAGTTCGAGTTTCCCGACCATTTCGACGATCCGCGTCCGCGAGGCCCTCGATGCGATCGAGACCCTCGTCGCCAAGCTCAACACGGCGATCCGCTGGGCGGCGAGCGTCGCGCTCGCTACGTCGATCCTGACGCTGGCCGGCGCGCTGGCGACCAATCGCCGCGCCCGCATCGCCGATGCGGTGATTCTCAAGGTGCTGGGCGCGACCCGCCGCCGTCTGATGGCCATATTCCTGCTCGAGTACTTAACGCTTGGAGCGGCGACCGCTGTGTTCGGGGTCGGCGCAGGCGGCCTGGCGGCATATGTGATCGTCGCCAAAGTGATGGGCTTCGACTTTCAGTTCGATTGGGGGCCGGCCATCGGGTCGGCGATTGGCGGTCTGGTTTTGACGGTCGGGCTGGGAATGGCGAGCGTCTGGAGCATTCTGGGCATGCCGCCGGCGACAGCTTTGCGGGCGCCGTGACGCTAAAGGAATCGCCGGAAGAGTCGCGATTCACGGGAAATTCAGGGTCTGTACGTCCAATGGTGGTTCGGGCTTCCCTTGGCAACAGCCGCGGGTGCGCTTAAATGAGGGATCGGGACGGTGCGGTCGAGCGTTGAAAGTTGCGCCCGCTGTCTCTGCCGATAGGAATGCGATGAACGCCAATCTGCGAAATTTCGCCCTCTGGGTGATCATCTTCCTGCTGGTTCTGGCGCTGGTTACTCTGTTCCAGAGCCCGGCGCAAAAGTCGCCCAGCAGCGAAATCGTGTTCAGCCAGTTGCTGACCGAGGTCGATGGCGGCCACATTCGCGACGTCACCATCGCGGGTCCGGACATTTCCGGCCACTACAAGGATGGCCGCGCGTTCCAGACCTACGCGCCGAGCGATCCGATGCTGGTGCAGAACCTCTATAACAAGGGCGTTGCGATCACGGCCAAGCCGCCGTCCGATGGCAATTCCTGGATGCTGACCCTGCTTATCAATGGTCTGCCTCTGCTGCTGTTCCTCGGCGTGTGGATCTATATGTCGCGCCAGATGCAGGGCGGCGCCGGCAAGGCGATGGGATTTGGCAAGTCGAAAGCCAAGTTGCTGACCGAGGCGCAGGGCCGCGTCACCTTCGAGGACGTCGCCGGCGTCGACGAGGCCAAGGAAGATCTGCAGGAGATCGTCGAGTTCCTGCGCGATCCGCAAAAATTCCAGAAGCTCGGCGGGCGTATCCCGCGCGGCGTGCTGCTGGTCGGCCCTCCCGGCACCGGTAAGACGCTGACCGCTCGCGCGGTGGCGGGCGAAGCCAACGTGCCGTTCTTCACCATCTCCGGTTCTGACTTCGTCGAAATGTTCGTCGGCGTCGGCGCGAGCCGCGTGCGCGACATGTTCGAGCAGGCCAAGAAGAACGCGCCCTGCATCATCTTCATCGACGAAATCGACGCGGTCGGCCGCCATCGCGGCGCCGGCCTCGGCGGCGGCAACGACGAGCGCGAGCAGACGCTGAACCAGTTGCTGGTCGAGATGGACGGCTTCGAGCAGAACGAAGGCATCATCATCATCGCCGCGACCAACCGGCCCGACGTGCTCGATCCCGCGCTGCTGCGCCCGGGCCGTTTCGACCGCCAGATCGTGATCCCGAACCCCGACTTCGTCGGCCGCGAGAAGATCCTGCGCGTCCACGTCCGCAAGGTGCCGCTCGCGCCCGACGTCGACCTCAAGGTGGTCGCGCGCGGCACGCCCGGCTTCTCGGGCGCCGATCTGATGAACCTCGTCAACGAATCGGCGCTGCTCGCGGCGCGACGCGGCAAGCGCGTCGTCACCCGACAGGAGTTCGAGGATTCGCGCGACAAGATCATGATGGGCGCCGAGCGCAAGACCATGATCATGACGGAAGAAGAGAAGAAGCTGACCGCCTATCACGAGGCCGGCCATGCGCTCGTCTCGATCTCGATGCCGGACTCGATCCCGATCCACAAGGCGACGATCATTCCGCGCGGCCGCGCGCTCGGCATGGTGCAGACCCTGCCCGAACGCGACATGCTCAGCGAGAGCTACCAGCAGCTCATCTCGAAGCTGGCCATGGCGATGGGCGGCCGCATCGCCGAAGAAATCGTGTTCGGCAAGGACAAGGTGACGACCGGCGCCGTCCAGCGACATCCAGCAGGTGACCAAGATCGCCCGCGCGATGGTGACCCGCGCCGGCTTCTCCGAGAAGCTCGGCACGGTCATGTACGGCGACAACCAGGACGAGGTGTTCCTCGGCTATTCGCTCGGCAGGCAGCAGAACATCTCCGAAGAGACCGCCAAGACGATCGACGAGGAAGTGCGCCGGCTGGTGCACGAGGCCAACGACGCGGCGCGCCGCGTCCTCACCGAACGCCGCGCCGATCTCGAGACGCTCGCCAACGGCCTGATGGAGTTCGAGACGCTGAGCGGCGACGAAATCGTCGGCCTGCTGCAGGGCGTTCGTCCGGTGCGCGACACCGGTACGGACAACAAGGAAGCGCCGCCGCCGCCCCGCGCCGCGGTGCCCGCGGCCGGCAAGCCGCGCGGCTACGGCCCGACGGGCAATTTGTCGCCGCAGCCGCAGACCTGATTTCAGGTTATTCTCTTTCATCCCCCCGCCACGGCGGGGGGATTTGTTTGTGGGTTCCCCCTTCTCACGCTTGCGGGAGAAGGTCCCCGAAGGGGGATGAGGGGAGCGCGGCAGCGGAACTCCCCTCATCCGGCGCTTCGCGCCACCTTCTCCCGCAGTCGGGAGAAGCGTCTTCCTCAGGAACATTCGCCTTGTCGGCAAACGAAAACCTCGCCGCCCGCGTCGGCGTCACCGCCATCTTCTTCGCCAACGGTCTCTCGATCGGCGCCTGGGCGGTCGCGATTCCGCTGGTCAAGACGCTCTATCGACCTGACCGACGGCCAGCTCTCGATCGCGCTGCTCGCCGCCGGCGTCGGAGCGCTCGCCGCAATGCCGATCGCGGGACTGCTGCCGCCGAAACTCGGCGGCACCGGCGCGACGCTGAAAATCACCGCCCCGATCTCCGCCCTCTTGCTCGGCGCTTGCTGCCGTTGCTGTCCGGCCTGCCGCTCGGCTTTCGGCTGGCTGATGGCCGCCGCCTTTCTGTTCGGCGTGTTCAACATTCTCGTCGACGTGCCGATGAACGCCCATGCGAGCGTCGTCGAGCGCCGCTGGGGCACGCGCGATCATGTCGTCGTTCCATGCCGCCTGGAGCGGCGGCGGCCTCGTCGGCTCGGCGCTCGGCGGCCTCCTGATCGCTGCGCGGCGCCTCCGTCGCTGCTGCAACTCGGCATCGAGGCCGCGATCGGCCTCGTCATCATGCTCTGGGCGACGCGCCGCATCGGCGTCGGCGACACCCATGCCGCCGAGAAATCCTTCGTGCTGCCGGAAGGCAAGCTGATCGCGCTCGGAATCATCGCCCTGCTCGCGGTGTTCTCGGAGGCCTCCGTCACCGACTGGAGCGCGCTCTATCTCAACCGCGAACTCGGCTGGACTGCCGGGCGCCGCGGCGTGGGGCTTTTCGGCCTATGCCGGCATGATGTTCGTCGCCCGCGCGCTCGGCGACGGCGTGGTGCGCCGCCTCGGCCGCTCGCAGACCATCTCTGATCGGCGCGGCGATCATTTTCGTCGGCGCGGCGCTGGCCGTCGCGCCCGGCCACACCTTGGCCGGCAGTGATCGGCTTCTGCCTCGTCGGCCTCGGCGTCGCCAACATGATCCCGGCCGCCTTCAGCGCCAGCGCCGCCGCGGCGCCGACGCCCTCGATCGGCGTCGCGATGACGGCGACGGTCGCCTACGCCTCCTATCTGATGGGGCCGCCGCTGTTCGGCTTCGTCGCCTCGGCGGCGTCGTTGCGCGCGGCTTTCGCGATGCTGATCGTTGCGGCGCTCGCGATCGCGGCGCTGGCGTTTCGTCAGGAGCGCGCGGCGTTGACGATTTGTTGAAGCGAAGTTCAACGTGCGTTTCCGGCGCCGACAGCGGCGTATACAAGTTCCAACCCCATAACAAATTCCCGAGCCATGACAGACCGAACCACCCATCGGGCGATGGCGCTCGCCGCCGTCGTCGTCTCGAATTTCATGATCGCGATCGAGGCGACGATCGTCTCGACCGCGATGCCGCAGATCGTCAGTCAACTCGGGCAGTTGCAGCTCTATAGCTGGGTGTTCTCGGCGTTCCTGCTGACCCAGACGGCGACGACTGTGGTGTTTGGCAAACTCTCCGACCGGATCGGCCGCAAGACTGTGATGTTCTGGGGCCTTGGCGATCTTTCTGTCGGGCTCGCTGCTGTGCGGGCTTGCCTGGTCGCTGCCTTCGCTGATCGCTGTTCCGGCTTGTTCAGGGCGTCGGCGCCGGCGCCATCATGCCTACCTCGATGACGATCGTCGGCGATCTCTACACCGCCGAGGAGCGCGGCAAGATCCAGGGCTATCTCGCCAGCGTCTGGGCGATATCGGCCGTCGCCGGCCCCCTGGCCGGCGGCCTCATCATTCAGCACGCGTCCTGGGCCTGGATCTTCTGGATCAACCTGCCGCTCGGCGCGCTGGTCAGCTTCCTGCTGTGGCGTTTCCTGCACGAAAAGATCGCGCAACAAGGGCGGCCGCGTCGACCACCTGAGCGCCGCCATTTTCGCGCTGGCGATCGCAGCGATCATGGCCGATCTGACTGCGATGTCGACCTCCAGCGCGCGCGAAATCACCGCGCTCACTTTCATCGCCGTCGTCGCGACCGCGCTGTTCGTCTGGCAGGAGCGGCGTTCGCCGGAGCCGATGATTTCGCTGAAGATCTGGGGCCGACGCGCAATCGCCGCCGCCAACGCCGCCTCGCTGCTGACTGGCATGGTGATGATCGGGCTCACCACCTTCGTGCCCGTCTACGTGCAAGGCGTGATGGGGCGCAGCCCTCTCGCCGCCGGCTTCGCGCTTTCGGCGATGGTGATGGGTTGGCCGGTCGGGGCGACGTTTGCGATGCGGTTTGCCAAACGCTTCGGCATCCGCACGGTCATTCGCGTTGGCGGCGTGCTGATCCCGGCCGGCGTGGGGCTGTTGCTGCTGCTCGACAGCCAATCCTCGCCCTGGCTAGCCGGCGCTGGCTCCGCACTTGTCGGCCTCGGCATGGGCCTGCTGTCGACGCCCTCGATCGTGCTGATCCAGGAAATCGTCGACTGGAACCAGCGCGGCAGCGCGACGGCCGCCTATCTGTTCGCGCGCAGCCTCGGCAGCACATTTGGCGCGACCGCGTTCGGCGCCATGCTGAATTTCGGCCTCGCGTCCTCCGGCTTCGGTTCGGTCTCCGCCGATGATTTGCGATCACTGGTCGCGACTACGTCAGGCGGCGACACAGCCGAGGCGTTGCGTGCGGCGCTGCAGGGTGCGCTGCACCTGACGTTCATCACGATGTTCGCAGTGGGCCTTGTCATAGTGCTGGTGAATTTGCTGATCCCAAGCGTGTCGCTCGGCCGCAAACCCGCGATGGCGGAATAGCTGGCAGCCGCCACGCCCTCAACAGCCTTCAAAATCCTGTGTCATTCCGACAAACACTGGACCCTGTATGCATTGCGCACCCGCAAGAACTGGCTGATTTGCTTGACATCTGAGTGCTCTACGAAACCGGTTTCTCGCATTCGAGAATGACATCTCCCTTTGATCCATCGCCTGCGTGACTCGCCCGGCAGGCTTGTGTCACCGCTCGGCCTTAGAGCTCGAAGAAATCGACGCCGTAGCCGGCCTCGATCGGGATGCGCAGCCTGACGCCGGTTGCCGTCGCCTCTGCGATCGGTTCGACGGTCACGATGTGACGTTCTTGCGCGGCCTTCAGCGCGCTTGCGGCAGTGTCGCTTTCGCGCGAGCATTTGGAGATTGAGCCGGGTCGCTGGCACTAGGGTGTAGACACCCAATGCCGCCTGCTCGATCGCGCGCCGCGGCGAAATCCAAACGGAGTCGACCGACTTCGATCCGTCATGCAACGCTATCTGACCCATCGGCGCTTCGGCGATATAGAACGCCGTATCGAAGCGCTTGGGCATCCAAGCCGGCGTGATCCAATGCGCAAATGGCGTCAGCGCATTGAGACCAAGTTCAATCTCTTCGCGCGCGACAAGCTCGCCAAAGCTGATGCCCTTTGCTTGGCGCCCAATCTCGGCGACGCGACCCGCATCTAGCCAGCCTCCCCCGCCCGACGCGCGCGCCAGGAGCACCCCGCATTCCTCGAAGGTTTCCCGTATCGCGCCTACCCTGAGCGCCCGCTCGCGCGCACTAAATTCTCCGCCGCCCAGCGACTCGTCCCCGGGTTCGATCCGGCCGCCGGGAAAGACCAGCGCGCCCGAGGCGAAATCGATCTGCCGATGGCGCACGACCATGAAAACTTCTAGACCTTCCGCGCCGTCGCGCACCATCAACAAAGTCGCGGCGAGGTGGGCGATCGCGGGTTCCGTCATGGCGTAAAGGCTCCGGCTGGTGCGCGCTCCTGTTTAAGCTTGCGGCCCGCTTGCGCAAGGCTTCAGTCATCATGGTCGGCAACGGAAGAGGTGGGCATGCCGTCAACGTCCTCGCTCGGCAAAGTGGGCGCGTAGGACGGCGCCTGATATGTGACCACCGGCGGCGGCGCAGATGCCGTGAAGCCATTCAAATCCAACGGCGCCTGCGCAAATTGCGGCATCGGCGCCGGCGGCTTGACGCGCGACACATCCATCTGTTCGTCGATTTCGGGCGCGGGAGGCAGCCCATCCGGCTTTGCGGGCGCCGGCAGAAGCCCTGGCGCGGGCGTCGGGCGACAATAACGCCGCGGCCCCGTGTTGGTCGAGCCGTGGTTGGCGAGATCGAGGTGGAAGTGATTGTAGTGAAACGAGTCCGAACCCGGTCCGAGCACAGTGGTGAAATCCTGACAGGCCGCCGCGTGGGACTCATGCAGAAAGGCGGCCTCCTGCGTGTCAGCCCTCTTCCAGTCGCGCACGATCGAGATCTCTCGGCCGTCGGCGAGCTTGAATCCGGAAACGTCGATCGCATTACCGAACGCGTGCTCGGAAAGCTTGCCGAACGAGGCGTTATCAACATTGCGGCAGCTGTAGGCGCCGAACACCTCGAACTCCGCCACCGGCGAATTGAAGCGCGCGATGGCGAGCGGCTGCACCGAGTTGGCGATCCACGCCTCGAGCGTCGGAATCATCGGACAGTCGAGAACGACTGGTTTCGAGAGCGGGATCGTCCCGTTCATCAGGGCGTAAACCTTGAAGGGATGAGTCATGCCGCAAATGCCCGGGCCGCTGATTTCCGGCAACGGCTCCAGATATTGCGAGGCTTTGACATAGCCGCGCGACAGGCAATATTCCTCGGCCTGGGCGCGCCACGCGGGACGCTCGGCGCGCTCCGACCACCCGCAGCCGCCAAGCAACAGCAGGACGATCCCGCAGACGAAAACTGGCCCTACGCTACGCGCCATTCCCTCAAGCTAGAGTCGTTTCCTTAATCTTCGCTGAACCTTGAACGTGCGGTCACGCTGGCGCCCAGATTGGCGGGCAAGGCGAGCGCCGAAGTGGGAGCGTGTTTGAACTTGGCGATGCGGATCATCTCAGCGCTGGTAGGCACGCTCGGCATGCTGATAGGCTTCGCGACCGCCGCCGCTGCGCATCCCCATGTCTGGGTGACAGTGCGCAGTCAGGTTGAATTCAACGCCGACGGCAAGGTCGATGCGGTGGTGCACGATTGGGTGTTCGACGAGATGTATTCCTCGTTCGCGACCCAAGGGCTCGCCAAGCCCGGCGAACTCGTCAAGCGTGAGATATTTGCCCCACTCGCCCAGGACAACGCCAAGAATCTCGCCGACATCGGCTATTTCACCACGCTTAAGCTCGACGGCAAGGCGGTCGAGTTCGGCAACGTCACCGACTACTGGATGGAGGAGCGGCCCGACCATCTCGTGCAGTTCCATGTCCGCCTGCCGCTAAAGACCCCGACCGGCGTCGGCCGGTTCGGCTCGCTGTTCGTCGCCGACCCCGAGTTCTTCATCGATTTCGAATTCGACGACACCGACGCCATAAAGCTCGCCTCGGCGCCTAAGGGCTGCTCGACTTCTTTCTCCAAGCCAAAGTCGCTGGATAGCGGCGACAAGACAGAAACTCGACGAGTCTTTCTTCAGCGGCCTCGCCCCCGGCTCGAATTTCGGCTTCAAGATGGCGAGCCGAATCATTCTTGCCTGTCCGTGAGGGCGCCGGAAGTGCGCGAATATTGTCATACCTGGGCTCGTCCCGGGCGACCGCACGGTTCAATGGAGAGCGCCGCTCGACACAACGGCTTGGAGTGCCGGGATACTCCCGGCCATCATTGGCCCGTGGGAGGCCCCGTCGTCGCAGTGTCGGCATGGCTCCTCGCCTCCTCCCCCGCCATTGCCGCCATGACAAATCGCCCGTTCGCAGTCGGAGGCTATGAGGGCGGCGGACCCAGTACAGGCGTCACCGGCTGGCTTCTTTCCGAGCAATCGCAACTTACTCATTTGATGTCGGCGCGCATCCACGCGCTCGGCGCCGATCCCAGCGCATTCTGGAGCCTCGCCGGCCTGGGCCTCGCCTATGGGGTCTTCCATGCAGCCGGCCCCGGGCACGGAAAGGCGGTCATCGCTTCCTATATGATGGCCAACGATCGTGCGTTGAAGCGCGGCATTGTGCTCGCGTTCCTGTCGGCGTTGCTGCAAGGCGTCGTGGCCGTGACGCTGGTCGGCGTCGCGGCGCTGATTTTCAATGCGACTGCGAAGCAGATGAATGCCATCGCCGATGGGCTGGCGACGCTGAGCTACGCCGGCATAGTCGCGATCGGCGCCTGGCTCGTCTGGCGCAAGGGCCGCTCATTCGCAGTTGCTTACGCCCGCTTTTACGAGCGCCGCCGTGCGGTCGCGGGCGCCATGCTGTTTGCCGGCGCGCCGTGGCAGGCGGCGCCGGTGGCGATGCCGGGCGCGTTTCGAGTCGAGGCGCCCGGCGCGAAAATCCAGGGCGAAGAGGATTGCGGCCACAGTCATGCGCCTGACCCATCCACGCTCGGCGACGGATTTTCATGGCGCGGCGCGGCGGCGACGGTGATCGCGGCAGGGTCACGGCCTTGTTCTGGCGCAATCCTGGTATTGGTGTTCGCGCTATCGCAGCAAGTGTTTGCCTACGGCGTGGCGGCGACCTTCGCGATCTCGCTGGGCACAGCGATCACGACTGGCGCGCTCGCCTTCGCCGCGGTGTTCGCGAAATCGCTGTCGATGCGTTTCGCCGCGGGCGAAGATACCCGAGTGACGCTCATCGCACGCAGCTTCGAGCTGCTCGCCGCGCTCGGCGTGCTGGCGTTCGGGCTCGCGCTTTGGCTGGCCGCGAGCGGGGCGGCGTAGGCACTCTGTCATTCCCGCGAGGTTGGGAATCCAGAGGTCATAAACCGCTGTAATTTTCAAATCGTAGCGCGCTTTTGGTCCCCGCCTTCGAGGCGACGACAGCAGCGTTATGTCGATTTAAGCAATGCCCCCGACACCGCCTTTTCGATCAACGCCCGCGTCTCGGCAACGCCGTAGAGCGCGATGAACGACCCTAGCCGCGGGCCCTTCTCCTCGCCAAGCAACACGCTATAGACCATGTTGAAAAAGTCGTTGGAGACGCCCGGGCCGTTCCGGCGTCGCGCCTTTTGCCTTCAGGTCCTGGTAGCGCGGGATCGGCCGCGCGACGTCGTAAAGCGCGTGCTGGATTTCCTCGGCGCTTGCGCTCGGTCCTAATTCGTCCAGTTTTGCCGAGATGCCCTGCAGTGCTGCGCGCTCTACCTCGTCGGCGGCGCGATAAACTTTCTTTGGCAGCACAAAATCGCGGAAATATGCGACGGCGTAATGTACCAACTTGTCGAGCCGCGGATGATTGTCGGGCGACGACCCCGGGGCGTAACGGTTGAGAAAACCCCAAAGCACAGCGGGATTGTCGCTATTGGCGACCGCGGCGAGGTTGAGCAGCATCGCAAACGACACAGTGGTCTGCGCGCCCTCGCCGTGAGTCAACGTCTCGGCTGCCGGCGGATTTCCGGAATGGATGTGCCAGGCGGGGTTGCCGAGCCGTTCCTTCCATTCCTGGCGAGGATACGCATCGATGAAACCTAGGTAATCGTCGACAGTGCGCGGGATGACGTCGAAGTGCAGCCGCTTGGCCGCCATCGGCTTCTGAAACATGAATAGCGACAGACTCTCCGGGCTCGCATACGTAAGCCACGCATCGATCGTCAGGCCATTGCCCTTCGACTTGGAAATCTTTTGGCCCTTTTCGTCGAGGAAGAGCTCGTAGTTGAAGCCGGCCGGGGGCTCGGCGCCGAGTGCGCGCACGATCTGCGACGACAGCTTGACGCTGTCGATCAAATCCTTGCCGGCCATCTCGTAATCGACGCTCAGTGCATACCAGCGCATCGCCCAGTCGGGCTTCCATTGCAGCTTGCAATGGCCGCCAGTAACCGGCGTCTCGAAGGCCTCGCTCGTGGCGGGATCAACCCAACTGATCGTGCCCTTCTCCGCATCGATCCCCGCGAGCGGAACCTGCATCACGATACGGGTGAAAGGGTGGATCGGCAGGAAGGGCGAATAGGTCGCGGCGCGCTCCTCGCGCAACGAGGGCAGCATGATCTCCTGAATGGAGTCGAAACGCTTCAGCATGTGCAGCAAAGCCGCGTCGAAACGGCCGGACTTGTAGTAGAACGTGGAAGAGGCGAACTCGTAGTCGAACCCGAAGCCGTCGAGAAATCGGCGCAGCATCGCGTTGTTGTGGGCGGCGAAACTGTCGTATTCGCCAAACGGGTCCGGCACCTCGGTCAACGGCTTGCCGAGATTGGCGGCGACGATTTCACGGTTCGGGATGTTGTCGGGCGCCTTTCGCAGTCCGTCCATGTCGTCCGAGAACGCCAGCAGCCGTGTCGCGATCGAGTCTCCGGTCAACACCCGAAAAGCGTGCCGGACCATGGTTGTGCGCGCCACTTCGCCGAACGTGCCGATATGCGGCAAGCCTGACGGGCCGTAGCCTGTCTCGAACAGCACTTCCTTTTGCCCGGTGCGCTCGACGCGCTGGATCAGCTTGCGGGCCTCCTCGAAAGGCCACGCTTTGGATACTGCCGCAGCCGCGAGCAGGGCTTCGTCGAACATTTTAAGAACTCGGTTTTCACGGCACAAAAGAGCGGCGCACACTAGGAAGGAAGGACGGGGTGTCAAGCTCGACAGCTTCGCAAGCCCTTTTCACTTCCACATCGCTCGCATTCGCGATGCGATGTCCACTCTGGGGCCGTCATGCGGAACTGGGGGCGCATCGGCAACTGGGGGCGGCCACGATGTGCGTTCGAAATGCTGCAACACAGCGGGCGGCAAGAAGCGGCTGCGCGCGGCGAGCACGTGACGGTCGCCGCCCCTCGCCTGGCCGTGCACGTAGAAGCGCATCGGTGCGATAAGGTTGAGCTCCTGCTTGGCGCGCGTCATCGCGACATACAGCAATCTTCGCTCCTCTTCGATCTCGTCGCTGGAGCCCGTTGCGAGGTCGGACGGGATGCAGCCGTCGACGCAATTGAGCACGAACACCGATCGCCATTCCTGACCTTTAGCGGAATGGATTGTCGACAGGATCAGATAATCCTCGTCCTTCAGCGGCGGCCCGGCTTCGTCGCTCGTGGCGTCCGGCGGGTCGAGCGTGAGATCGCTCAGGAAACGCTCGCGTGAGGAATAGGTCGCCGCGATCCGCTCGAGCGCATCGAGGTCGGCCGCGCGAGTGACGAAATTGTCGTAAGACTCTTCGAGATGTTCGCGGCGCCAGGCTATCGCTTCGCCAAGATCGCTCGGCCACGGCGCGCCGCACCGCACGCGTTCGAGCACATCGACGAATTCGATGTAGGCCTCGCGCGCCTTAGCAGGCGGCTGATAGGCGCGCAGCGCCTCGAACGGGTTCTCTGATCCTGATGCCGCGACGATCTTTTCCGCACTCGCCGGGCCAACGCCCGGCAACAATTGGGCGACGCGGAATCCGGCAATGCGATCTCGGGGGTTTTCAGCGAAGCGCAACAGCGCGAGCGTGTCCTTGATGTGCGCGGCGTCGAGGAATTTGAGACCTCCGAATTTGACGAACGGAATGTCGCGCCGCGTCAATTCGAGTTCCAGCGCAGCGCTGTGGTGGGCAGCGCGGAACAGCACAGCCTGTGACTTGAGCGCCTCGCCGGCTTCACGGTTCTCCAGCACGCGCGCCACGATGAAGCGAGCTTGTTCGTTCTCATCGGCGACATTGACGAGTTGAGGTTTTCCACCTGCGGCGCGATCGGTCCAGAGTTGTTTGGCGTAGCGCTCAGTTGCGAGCGCGATGACCGCGTTGGACGCGTTGAGGATCGGCTGCGTCGAGCGATAATTGCGCTCGAGCGTCACCACGCGCGCCGGCGGATCGAAGCTTGTCGGAAAATCCAGAATGTTGCGAACGGTCGCGGCGCGAAACGAATAAATCGACTGCGCGTCGTCGCCGACCACGGTCAGACCGCGTCCGCGGGGCCTCAAAGCGAGCGCAATCTCGGCCTGCAGCGTGTTTGTGTCCTGATATTCGTCGACCAGCAGATGATCGAAACGTGCGGCGATCTCGGCCGCGATTGCAGGCTCGGCGAGCATCTGGGCGAAGTACAGCAGTAGGTCATCGTAATCGAGCACGCTGTGGCGTTGCTTGGCCTCGACATAGGCCGCAAACAACGTGCGCAACGCCTCCTCGTGTTTGGCGACCCAGGGGAAGCGCTTGGCGAGCGTCGCCTCCAGCGGCTCGCGCGCATTGACGACGCGCGAATAGATCGCAACGCAGGTCGCTTTGGTTGGAAAGCGGTCGTTGCGGTCGGAAAGGCCGGAGGAATGGCGCGCCCAATTCATCAGATCGCCTGAATCCTCGCGATCGTGGATGGTGAAGTTCCGGTCGAGGCCGATGCGCTCGGCGTATTCACGCAACAGACGCGCGCCGATCGAATGAAACGTGCCGGCATAGGCGGGCGTCGCCAACGCGGCGAGTTCGGCCGTCATCCGTTTCTGCAGGAGGCGCTGAACGCGGCGATTGAGTTCGGCAGCGGCGCGGCGCGAGAAGGTCGCGAGCATGATCCGCTTCGGGTCGGCGCCATTCAGGATGAGATGCGCGACGCGATGGGCGAGCATGCTGGTCTTGCCGGCGCCAGCGCCTGCGATCACGAGCAACGGCGCTGGGCCGTCTGCGTCACCTGCGCCGTGTTCGGCGGCCGCACGCTGCGCCTCGTTGAGGCCCGCGTTGAGATCGCCCGTCGGGACCTTGCGAATCGCTACCTGAGACATAAATCCCAAAAATCATGTTTCCTGATTTGTTCGCAAGGGCCCGGCGTCTTGACCGCGGAGGCCGTTTCCGGCGTATCGGAGGCGGAGGTCCTCTATGAAGCCACCCTTCCTGATTTACGGGTTCGCCATCGTTTCGGCCGATGGCATGATCGCGGACGCTAATCAAGTCATGCCGCAGAGCCTGAAGTACGAGGCGGATCACCTGTTTTTCGAGAAGGCGTTGGCAGAGGCGGACCTCATCCTGCATGGCCGCCAATCGCATGAAGGCCACACGGAATCGTCCCTGCGTCGGCGTTTCTGGCTGACACATTCGGTTGCGAAACTCGAGCCCGATCCCGCAGGCGATTCTCAATGGCTCTGGAACCCGGCAGGAATCTCGCTGGAGGAGGCGGGTCCCTCGATCGGATTGGACAGCGGCATTGTCGCCATCCTCGGCGGGACGTCGGTCTACGATATTTTCCTGCCGAACTACGACATCTTCCATTTGTCGCGGGCGGGCAACGCTCGAATTCCCGGGGGCACCCCTGTTTTTTCCGCGGTCGCGCAGGGGGAAACGCCGCAGGACGTGCTGAAGCGCCACAATATGGTGGCCGAACCGGCCGTGACGCTCGACGCCCGCAATGACGTCACGATGACGCGGTGGGTTCGACACGCTTGAGAGAAGGGGTTCCGATGAGCGAGGCTTCCCTGCCGCACGCCGCAGCGCGGGCGCGCGTACTGACCCGGCTCGGCCTTGAGCGTCTCGTTACCCACGAAATGCTTGACATTGCGGCCGGCCATAGGGCTCACGCCCTGGAACAGGCGGCGCCGAAGACCTTCGACGTCGAAGGCCTCACGATCGAGACGCCGCCCGGCGTGTACCATCCGCAACCGGGTTCGAGTTCGTTGCTATTCATCCACAACATCATCGATCTGGCGCCCGCCAAGCTCGATAAAGTCTGGGATCTTGGTTGTGGCAGCGGCGCTGTCGCGCTCTTTCTCGCCAAGCGCTTCGGCGCAGACGCGCTCGCCACCGACATTTCGGCGCTCGCGCTGGCGGCAACGCGGGCGAACGCCACCCGCAACAAAGTCGGCGTGCGCGCCCAGTTCGCCGACATGTATGAGGGCGTCGAGGAGCGAGAATTTGATCTTATTGTGTTCAACACGCCCTTGATCGACGCGCTGCCCGAACTCGGATGGGACAAGGACACGATGTGCGATCCCGGCGGCGAATTGCTTGCCCATTTCGCCCATCGTGTCGACGAATTCCTGTCACCCGACGGGTTCGCGCTGACTGCAATCTGCTGCAATAGCGCTTACGAGAGGCTCGATGGCGTGCGCGCCAAGCTATGGGTGGTGGGAATCGAGATGACGGGGAACGGGTTCTGGCGCGCCATTTTAGGACTCAAGAAGCCATAACCGGCGCGACGCGCCAACCTCCGGCCCTTCACGAAAATTGGCTTGCCTGAATGTGGTTGCGGACTACCGGATAAACCTGCGTATCCCAACGGCGCCCATTGAATACACCGTAGTGGCCGACCCCGGCCTGAAGATGATGGGTCTTCATGTAGGGGCGCAGTCCCGAACACAAGTCTTGAGCTGCCAGCGTCTGCCCGACGGAGCAGATATCGTCCTTCTCACCCTCGACTGTCAGCAGGAACGTGCGCTTGATGGCGCGCGGGTCGACTTATAGCGCCCCGATACATCAGTTCGCCTTTGGGCAGAAGGCAGCGCTGAAACACCTGATCAATAGTTTCGAGGTAAAAATCGGCGGTCATGTCCATGATCGCGAAATATTCGTTGTAGAATTCCTTGATCGACTCGGCTTTGGCGTCGTCGCCGTCGACGCGCGCATTGAACAAATCGACCATCGCCTTGGAATGGCGGTCCATGTTCATGTTCATGAAGGCGGAAAGTTGGACGAAGCC
Source organism: uncultured Pseudomonadota bacterium (assembly GCA_963771455.1). GTDB lineage: Bacteria > Pseudomonadota > Alphaproteobacteria > Rhizobiales > Beijerinckiaceae > Roseiarcus. Next base: position 35,389 of record CAVYTP010000007.1, on the reverse strand, counting down.
GGGGTAGACGCGCCGGCCCCGGCCGGGGTGTTTCCAAGGCACGACGCCGATGAGGGTTTCCTCGAACCACGACAGCGGCTTCTCGTTGGCAAGCTTGTTAACGGCGTTTGGTGCTACGCGAACGTCGATCGGACCGGCCATCAGCGTTAGACTGGCTGGTTGCACATTGTGCCCCTCCGACGCCATGATCGCCGTCGCGGCCAGCGCCGACACGCAAGGCTGACAAACCGCCACCACGTGACATCCGTCGCCGATATGGCTGACGAAATCGATCACGTGCTTCGTATATTCCTCGAGCCCGAAACGCCCGTGCTCAAGTTGCACGCCACGCGGATTGATCCAATCCGTGATATAGACTTGGTGGTCCCGCAACAAAGTCTTTAAGGTGCCGCGAAGCAAAGTCGCGAAGTGTCCGGACATCGGCGCGACGAGCAGCACCTTTGGGTCCTCGGCGCCGCCTTCTTTTACGAAATGCAGCAGGTCGCAAAACGGCGTGTGTAGGGCGACCTGTTCGGTCACTGCCCAACTGTTTCCGCCGACCTCGACAGTCTTGATGCCGTAGTCCGGCCTCTTGTGTGTGAACCCCGCCAGCGCGACGACTTCGTTGAAGGCGGCCATGCGCTTCAAGGGGGAGGCGTAAGCTTTATCACTCCACGGGCTCAGTAACGCCTGCGTGTTGGCCGCCAGACCTCGGACGTTTTCACCGATGTCGGCCAAAATTTGATATGCGTCATAAAACATTACGCGGCCCGCGGACTTGTTGTGCCATCGTGCAAACGATATGCCATGGCATAGGGTTTGCTCACAGAAAGCAAGTCCGCCGTTGGACCGATCGCGCGGCGGACGGAGGAGATAAATCCATGGCAAGGGCGACGCTGACAATAAGCAGCAAGAATTATTCGTCCTGGTCGCTGCGCGGATGGCTGATGTGTAAGCTCGCGGGCATCGAATTCGACGAGATCGTCGTCGAACCAAACGATGCGGACGCGCGCGCCGAAATTCTGTTGCTATCGCCTTCGATCCTCGTGCCTTGCCTCACCCATGACGGCATCAAGGTCTGGGATACGCTCGCGATCGCGGAACTCCTGAACGAAACTGCGCCAAAGAAGGCTTTGTTGCCTAAAGATAAGGCGAGACGAGCGCATTGCCGCTCGATCTGCGGCGAAATGCATTCCGGGTTCGTCTCACTGCGCCAAGCGCTGCCTATGAATATCAAGGCGCATTTCCCCAACTTCAAGATCTGGTCGAAGGCGCGCGCCGATATTGACCGCATCACGCAGATCTGGCGCGAGTGTCTGGGCGCGTACGGCGGCCCGTTCCTATTCGGGGAGATATCCTTGGCGGACGCCATGTATGCGCCGGTGGTCAGTCGGTTTCGAACTTACGGCGTCGAGCTTGAGCCGGGCTTGAGCGCCTATGCCGACAGGATCTGGAACCTGCCGGCTATGAAGGAGTGGTGCGCCGCGGCCGAGGAAGAGAAGGAAGAAATCGAGGAATTAGAGGTCGAATTCTAAATTCGGCGGGCGCAATAGCCGGAGCAGAAGTCGGCTTGCGCCGGGCGCTTCGCTATATTATAGAGCGCGCCACCTCAGAGAGCCTCCGGATCGCCCGGCGGCTCTTATTTTATTGCGCTAGGGTTGCATCATGAAGGCCGACATCCATCCGGAATATCACGTGATCAAGGTCGTCATGACCAACGGCACGGAATTCTACACGCGCTCGACCTACGGCGAAGAGGGCGCGACGCTGAACCTCGACATTGACCCGAACACCCATCCCGCCTGGACAGGCGGCTCACAGCAGCTGACCGATCGCGGCGGTCGTCTGTCCAAGTTCAACAACCGTTTTGCCGCCATCGGCCTCGGGAAGAAGAAGTAAGTCCGTAAGCCAGACGTAAATTGCTGGCCGACTTGACTCGGGCGATCCGTTTTTTCGCTTTTATTTTGCTGTCCGATATACGAGCGCCGCGGCCGCAAGGTCCTCGATCGAGGCGCCGACGGACTTGAACAGCGTGATTTCCTGATCGTCGCGGCGCCCCGGCGTGCCGCCGACAAGCGCGGCGAGGTCCCCTGCAATGTCGGTTTTGACAATCACCCCCGCTTGCAGCGCCTGCGCAATATCGCCGCCTTCACTTAAAGCGGAAGGCGTGTCGACGTAGATGCGGGAGCGTTTGATCGCGCTGTCGTCGGCTTCCCGCATTTGCATATTGAAAGCGCCGACAAGATCGACATGCTGTCCGGGCCTAAGCCACGCGCCTGAAATCAGCGGTGCGTGAGAAAGCGTAGCGCAGGAGATGATATCAGCCTCGTGCACGGCGTCTTCAAGCCGGTTTGCCGTGATCGTTTTGTATCCTTCGGCGCCAAGCGCCTCGCCTAGCTTTTCTGCGCCCTCGCGACGGTGGTTCCAAATGGTGATGGAATCGATTGGGCGCTGGCGCGGCGTGAGCGCGGGCCAAAAACGGCGCCAAAGCGCCAGAGCCGACTATCAGCAACTTCCGCGCATCTTTTCGAGCCAGGTAGCGCGCCGCGAGCGCCGATGCCGCCGCGGTTCGCCATGTCGTAAGTCGAAGACCGTCAAACAGCGCCAGCGTCTCGCCGGTCCGGCCAGACTGCAACACGTAGACTCCCTGCACCGCCGGCAACCCCAACTGTCCGTTGTCCGGAAATACATTGACGATCTTGACGCCGAGAAATTCGCCCGTCGTCATCCAGGCCGGCATCAGCAGTTGGGTCGCCTCTTTGCCTCCGGGCAAGCCGACGGCGTGATGGTGGCGGCCAGGCGCAACAAAAACCCCGCCGAAGGCGTCGGCGAGCGCGTCGACGAGCAAAGGAAATGTCAAGCTCGCGTCGATTTCCGCCGCCGTGAAGAAGCGCATAAGTCCCCGATCCCCGGCCCTAGGCGCGCCGAGCCAGCTTTGTTGAGGCCGGAGGCTCGATGGCCTGTCGGTTCGCTCGCAACTTCTCGGTCTCCGCCCGTAACGCTCGCGCGGCGCGCCTATGCCGACCTTGGCCGAACCAAACCGCAAGTCCGCCGGCGAATACGCCGATCATAACGGACACTATGATGACGACAAACATCGGGGCGTCAAAACTTAACGCCGCGTCGGCGCGGTTCGAAAACGGATCGAGCGACACCGTGACGAATTCATGGTTGGCCACTGCGAACGCGACGAGCAGCACCGCGATGGGAATGTAGATGAGCAATTTGAGAAATCTGAGCATCTCGAATTCACGCTTTCCTGCGCATGTCTGGCGTTATTATCCAGCGCGGCGATCGAATGCCTGAGTCGTCACTTGTTGAGCCGCTCACGCATTTCCTTGCCCGTCTTAAAGAACGGGACGGACTTTTCCGTGACAGGCACTTTGTCGCCGGTGCGAGGGTTGCGCCCGGTCCGCGCCTGCCGCTGTTTGGTCGAAAAAGCGCCGAAGCCGCGCAATTCGACACGGTCGCCGCGAGCAAGCGCCTGTGTGATCTCGCCGAAAATCGCGTCGACAATGTTTTCGACGTCGCGCTGAAAAAGATGCGGGTTGCGCGCAGCGAGCCTTTGCACGAGTTCAGATTTGATCACGTAGACGTCCCCGCTGCGTTACGTTCGACGCTCGGCCTCAGCGCCGTAAATGCCGATTACAATTGCCAAATTGACATTAGCCCGTCAACTGAGCCCGCTTCCGAATCGCCGCTTCGCTTGAGCATTCCGGCAAGATCGGCCCAGCCGAGGGCGGTCAGCGCGTGGGACGCGAGGCTGAAGATGCGAATGCCGGCAAACGTCGGCTTGTCACTTACGTCGCGAACCGGCAAATCTTTTTTGACGCTCTTGGCGCTTTCCAACCAGGCGATGGCTTCGCGGTCGCTGCCAATCGCGTCAATCAGCTTTAGCGGCAGACCCTGGCGGCCATTGAACACGCGACCGTCAGAGATCTTGGCGAGCTCTTCTTCGCTCATTCCACGCCGATCGCGCACCAGATCCTTGAACCACACATAGGAATCGGCGATCAGCGAGGCGATCGCGTCCCTGGCGGCGTCGCTGGTGGGCTCAAATCCGTTCGGCGCAGCTTTCAGAGGGGAGGACTTGATCGACTCGTATTTAACCCCGACCTTGTCCATCAATCCCGAAAAATTCGGAAATTGCACGAGCACGCCGATCGACCCGACTATGGAATTGCCGCGCGCAAAAATGCGATCGGCGCCCAGCGCCGCGATGTAAGCGCCCGAAGCCGCCACCCCTCCGACGACAGCGACTACAGGCTTCTTGGCTTCGAGACGCCGAATTTCCTCGTACAGCGCTTCGGACCCTTCGGTCGTGCCGCCGGGGCTGTTGATCTCGAGGATGACCGCGGCGGCCTGCGACTCGCCGATCTCGCGCAGACGCTTCAACGTCTCTTCGTCGCCGGTTATGATGCCAGACAATTGCAACTTGGCGATGTGGGGACTCGCGGCGGAAAAGTAGTCGCCACCGCGCAACGCGGCGATCAAAATCGCCACCACCACCGCGGCGAAAGCGATCACCCGCCACATCGTGACCTTGCGACTCAATCGCCGCCTGTCGAAGAGATAGTCGGCTGAAATGTTTGTCAAACCTGGCTCCACAGGAAGCGCGCCGCATGACGCGCGCTCGCTCGCGAAAGTCCTGAAAGCCTAACCTTACGCGCTCACGGCGCCAAGCCCGCGGCCCAAATCAGGCGAAACGGCTGGGCTCGAACTGACCCGATTTGCGGAATCGCACCAGATAACTGGCCGCTAAGGCTTCGAAACCCTGCGGAAGCACGCCTAGGCCTCCGAGCGTGCGTCCCTCGGCAATCGCCGCCGGTGAAACCACATTGTCAAAGGACAGCAAATCGATTTGGTCTTTCGTCGTGGTCAGCACGGCCGGAAATTTGCCGAGCGTCGCGGCGCTGGCGAATTCTGTCAGTCTGGCCAGGCGTTTCGAAACTCCAATTGGCAGCGAAACGAGACTGCGACGGCGGTCGACGATCGTGAGCACGCGCTCCGTCGCTTCGCGGACCGTCATCACTTCGGGACCGCCGACCTCGTAGGTCTTGCCGGGCTCCGCCAAGCCATCGATTACGCTGGCTACCGCCGCGCCGACGTCGCCCGAGTAGACCGGCTGCAACTTGGCGTCGCCGCCACCGAACACCGGCAACACCGGCAGAATTCGCGCCAGTTCTGCGAAACGGTTGAAGAACTCGTCTTCGGGGCCAAAGACGATCGAGGGCCGAATAACGATCGCTTCCGGGAAGGCTGCGCGCACCGCCTCTTCCGCCCGACCCTTGCTGGCGACGTAAGCGTTTGGAGAAGCCGAGTCTGCGCCGATGCCCGAAATGTGGATCAGAGTTTCTGCACCCGCGGCTTTCGCCGCCGAGGCGATTTCCCCCGAGCCAAAATTGTGCACGGCCTCAAAGCTCTGCCGTCCGCTTTCCGTCTTCACTCCCGAGGCGTTGACGACGATGCGCGCGCCGGCGACCGCCGCCGCCACGGACTCCGGATATCGCACGTTGGCCTGCACCGCCTGAACCTGGCCGACGCCGCCGATCGGCGAGAGGAAATGGGCGAGATCCGGACGCCTGACGGCTGCCCGGACGCGCCAGCCGCGGCGCGCGAACGCCCGCACGATGTAACGGCCCACGAATCCCGAACCGCCGAAGACAGTGACCAGTTTTTCGCTCGGATCCAGAATGTCGGCCATTCGCAATCACCTGTGAACAGGACGGGTTCGGCCCCTGCATAAGCGAAGGCGGAAGTCGTGTACAGACGACGCGATAGCGCAGGCCGCCCTGCAACGCACGCGGGCCGGATAGGGCGCGGCGAGTGCTCGAGCGCATTCCGCACCGGCTATCCGAGCGCGCGTTTCCGAGCTGCAATTACGAGTTCCGCGGAGCGCCCGGAGAGCTCGGCAAGGTGATCGAACTGGCTCTCGAATGCGCCGACGCCCGAAGTCGCGCTGCGGAGTTCGACAATGAGGTCGCCGATCTCGGCTTCCGGGATCAGGGCGCGCAGCACTTCCCATCCCGCCCAACCCGGCCGGCTTTCGAAGCCCGAGAATCTGGCCGCGCCGCGCGGTCGCGAGCGCGCTCGCGCGCGCCAAGGATTCTGATGGCACGAAAAGGGAGACCGCCTGAATGGGTTCGAGCAGTACCGGACGCGCCTTGGGCAGCGCATCGGCCAGCGCGAGCTTGGCCGCCGCCCGAAACGCCATGTCTGACGAATCGACGGTGTGATAGGAGCCGTCGATCAGCGTGACTGCGACATCGACGACTGGAAATCCGAGCGGGCCGCGGCACAGTGCGTCCTTTGCGCCGTGCTCCACGGACGAAAAGTATTGCCTCGGAACCGTGCCGCCATGCACGCGCTCCGCGAAGGCGAAACCCTCGCCACGTTCGCGCGGCGCGACTTCAACGAGAACATCGCCGAACTGGCCGTGGCCGCCCGACTGCTTCTTGTGACGGCCACGCACGGTCACGCCGTCGCGGATCGTTTCCCGATAGGCGACCGTTGGCTTGACGGTATCGACCTGCACGCCAAACCGATCGGTGAGCCGCTCGATGGTTACGCGCAGATGCATTTCGCCCTGCCCACACAATTTCAGTTCGCCAGATTCAGCGTCATGCAGGGACTTCAGCGCAGTATCTTCCTCGGTCAGCTTTGCGAGCGCAGCGGCCAGCCGCACCTCGTCCTTGCGATCCTTCACGTGGATCGCGATCGCCTGGGTCGGCGGCGGCGGCTCGACATTTGCTGCAGCGCGGCGGCGCATTTTTCCCTTCCGCGAAGCGATCGCCCGTCGAGAAGCTTTCGAGCCGCTGGAAGGCCAAAGTGTCTCCCTCCTCCGCGCGCGGAACCTTGATCGACGACGCACCCATCAGCCGGACAAGGCCGGCGACTCGCTCGTCGCCGCCTGCGGATCCTGAAACCTGGGACCCGTCTCCGAACGTCCCCCGCAACACTCGCGCAATCGACAATTTGCCGCCGTGAGCCGTGTGCATCGTGCGCAGGATCTGAGCGAGCGGCGGCCCCATGTCTTCGATGCCAAGCCGCTTGCGTGTCTGCCCCACGCCCGGCGCCTCGTGGCGCAGCGCCTTCAGCAGCCGCGTCACCCCATGGCCGCCTGTGGCAGATCCGATCAAAAGCGGCACAACGTGCCCCTCGCGCAACTCGCGCGCGAGGTCGTCGAATATTTGGTCGCGAGGCGGCTCGATGTCGCTGAGGAGTTCTTCCATCAGCGCGTCGTCGTAGTCGGCGAGCCGCTCGAGCATCGAATAGCGCGCTTTTTTCTCGTCGGCCGCGATGCCGGCCGGCATTTCGATCATTTCTGAGGGAGACGCTTCGCGGTAGACGAAGGCGCGCTCGAGCGCGAGGTCAATAAATCCCGTCGCGACACCGTTCTCCCAAAGCGGGATTTGACGGAGCAGAAGCGGAGTTCGGGAAGCCGGTTGCAGGAGCGCCAAAGCTTCGCGCACTCCGCCGCCGGCTAGATCAACCTTGTTGAGAAATACCAGGCGCGGAATGCGCAGCTCCTCGAGTTCTCGCATGATCACTTGCAACGCGGGGACTTTTCGCGGATCTGCCTCGCAAACCACGACGGCGACATCGCAGACCGGCAGAACATGTCGCATCGCCTGGGCGAATTCGACCGAGCCAGGGCAATCGACGAAGGTCATGCGGTCGCCCATGAAATCGACATGGGCACAATTCGGCTCGACGCTCATCTGATGCGCGCGAGCCTCAGGGCTCGCATCGCCGACCGTGGTGCCATCGCGAACCGAACCCTGTCGAGCCGTGGCGCCGCCACGCGCGAGGAGGCCCTCAAGTAGACTGGTTTTGCCGCTCTGGAACGGACCGACAATCGCGATCAGCCGTGGCCCAGCGATCCTGTGGTCGCCTGATACTGCCCTGCCCAGCATGGCGTTCCTCCCTGGCGGCCGGCGCGTCTCCCCCTGCATCCGGACCGTATTCGGCATCGTCGCGCTGAAATTGTCGGAGCGCAAGCGCTTGCTCCGCAATGTTTCGGGCGATCCGACAGTGGCGGGCACGACCGCGCTGTTATAGGACGGGCGGCAGAGGAGGCGTTCGATCGCCATCGGGAATATGCAGGAAACCAACACAGTATATTTCGACCCGATCGTGACCGCCCTGGCGGGCAAGTCGATCGTGCTGGTCGGCATGATGGGCGCAGGCAAAACAGCCGTCGGCAGGCGCATCGCGCAGCGTCTGCGCCTGCCGTTCGTCGACGCCGACGCCGAGATCGAGGCGGGCGCCCGGATGTCGATCCCCGAGATATTCGAGCGTTTCGGCGAGGCCTATTTCCGCGATGGCGAGCGCAAGGTAATCGCTCGGTTGCTTGACGACGGCCAAAAGGTTCTGGCGACAGGCGGCGGTGCCTTCATGAATCCCGTCACCCGGGAACGGATCGCCCACAAAGGCGTTTCGATTTGGCTGAAGCCCGACTTTGACGTGCTAATGCGGCGGGTGCGCAAGCGCTCCAATCGGCCGTTGCTGCAGACTCCCAATCCCGAAGCGACGCTGCGCCGGCTACTCGACGAGCGCTCGCCGGTTTATGCCCAGGCGGATCTCACGATCGCATCGCTCGACGGGCCGCATGAAACCGTCGTCGACGCGATCCTTGAGGCTTTGCGCCAAAAATTCAGCGCGCCGAAACCGGAATCGGCGGAGATCGAAAGCGTCGAGGTGACGCTCGGCGAACGCTCGTATCAGATACTTATCGGTGACGGTCTGCTGGCGCGCGCGGGCGAAGAGATCGCCAGGATTGCCCCAGGCGCCCGGACGGCGATCGTCACAGACGAGAATGTTGCAAGGCTTCACCTGGAAACGCTTACCGAAAGCCTTGAGCACGCAGGGCTTAAGACCACCACGATCGTGTTGCCGCCGGGCGAGGCTACAAAATCCTACACCCAGTTCGAGCGGGTCAGCGACGGGTTGATCGCAGGCGCATATCGAGCGCCGCGACCTGGTGATCGCTTTCGGCGGCGGCGTCATCGGCGACCTCGCCGGATTTTGCGCCGCAACGCTCCGCCGCGGTGTGCGATACGTACAGATCCCGACGAGCCTGCTGGCGCAGGTTGATTCCAGCGTCGGTGGTAAGACCGCGATCAACTCGCCACTCGGCAAGAACTTGATCGGCGCCTTTTATCAGCCCTCGCTTGTCCTCGCCGACCAGACAGCGCTCGACACCCTGAGTGAACGCGAATTTCGCGCCGGCTACGCCGAAGTCGTCAAATATGGCCTCATCGACGACCGTCATTTCTTTGACTGGCTCGAGGCGAAATGGCGCGACGTGTTCGCGGGCGGACCAGCTCGTCGGCGCGCCGTCGCGCGGTGCTGCGCGGCCAAGGCCCGCGTCGTCGCGTCGGACGAAACCGAACAGGGCGCCCGCGCCTTGTTGAACCTCGGCCATACGTTCGGCCACGCCTTTGAAGCCCTGACCCACTTTGATGGCTCCAGGCTAGTGCACGGCGAGGGCGTCGCGGTCGGAATGTCGTGTGCGTTTCGTTTCTCGCGTGACCTGGGCCTGGCGTCAGGCCAAGACGCGACCCGCGTCGAGCGGCATTTGCGCGCGGTCGGCCTGCCCACCCGCATGCATGAAATTCCCGGCTTCGATTCCGACCCTGAAGCGATCCTCGGCGCAATGCGGCAAGACAAGAAGGTCGAACGCGGCCGCCTTACTTTCATTCTCGCCCGCGCCATCGGGGAGACATTCATCGCCAAAGACGTGCCCGAAGCGGACGTGCGGGCCTTTCTCGAGCGCGATTTGGCGGCGCGATAGGATCGTCGGCCTTGGCGCCGGGCCTCGCATACACCATGTGCATTGGGTCCGCCGTCGTTCCGGAGCCTTTTCCATGACCGAAGTCGAGCTTGTACTTCCCGGGCGGCTCGCGTCTGCCGACGAGTTCGCGCTGAAAAATGCGGTTGGGCTTCTGGAAGCAGACACGCTCGCCACTCGCTTTACTCGCGTTCTCGGCGGTCACGTCGATGCGCTGCGCCGGCTGTTGCCCGCGCGAGCCCAGCAGGTGGTTGCCTTCGCGACTGAAAACGCGTTGAAGGCCGCGCTGCGAGTATCGCTCAAAACGCTAAGAGCCGGCGACGTTGGCGCGCGCTCGTCGGACCGTTGGCACAGAACCGCCGCGGCGGCGAGCGGCGCGATCGGCGGCGCTTTCGGGCTAGCCGCGCTCGCGGTCGAACTTCCTGTCTCGACCACAATCCTGTTGCGCTCGATTGCCGAAATCGCCCGCGCGGAGGGCGAAGACCTTACCGATCCGGCGGCGGGACTGGCGTGTCTGGAGGTGTTTGCGCTGGGCGGCGAGAGCGGCGACGAGGAGGCCGGCATTGAGAGCGGCTATCTCGCGTCGCGGACGCTGCTTGCGCAGTCGGTAACCGAAAGCGCGCGGTTTCTGTTGCGCTCGAGCGTAGGCGCTGGAACCCCGCCCGTGATGGTGAAGCTGCTTTCAAAGATTGGCGCGCGCTTCGGAGTAGCGGTCAGCGAGAAGGTCGTCGCACAGAGTGCGCCGATCCTTGGCGCAGTGGGCGGCGCCGCTATCAACGCAGCGTTCGCGGACCACTTCCAGTCGATGGCGCGCGGCCATTTCATCGTCCGTCGCCTCGAGCGGCGCTACGGAGTTGACCTTGTACGCGGCGAATATCTCCGTGCGCGCGATAGGCTTCGCCGCGCCGCGCCCTCCAGCGCCCGAAGCGAATTTGGAGCGACGGCTTCGGCGTGAACCTCGGCCGACGTCGGAGCCGTCTTAATCGTGTTGGGGGAGCCTGTTCGCTCCCGCTAGCCGACCAATACCGGACGCTGGTGGAGCACGCATTTCAGCACGCCGGCAGCACGACCAGATTTCAGGGTTCGCATCGGCGCCAAAACCCTTGGGTGATTTCGCCCGCGAACACTGTTGCGCCGTCATTCTTCCGTGCCCGCGATGTTGGTCGAGCGCCTAAAAGTCACGCCTTCAAAGCCAGGCGAAGTCACACTTTGCCGCCGAAACAAAATCGGATACTAGCGGGCGCTCTTTCAGAGGAAACGCCGCAAGATGACCGCCTACAACCTTTTCCTGCTCCCTGGCGACGGTATCGGCCCTGAAGTAATGGCTGAAGTGGAGAAAGTCGCCGCATTCCTTTCGACGCAGGGTCTCGCCAACTTCGAGTTTGAGAGGGGTCTGGTCGGCGGCTGCGCTTACGACGCGCACGGCAAGGCGATAAGCGACGCGGACATGGCGCGTGCACAATCAGCGGATGCAGTGATGTTGGCGGCGGTAGGCGGCCCGAAATGGGCGGGTGTGCCCTATGACGTGCGTCCCGAGGCGGGCCTACTACGCCTACGAAAAGACATGTCGCTCTACGCCAATCTGCGCCCAGCTCAGTGCTATTCAGCGCTAGCCGAAGCATCCTCGTTGAAACGCGAGGTCGTTGAAAACCTCGATATCATGATCGTGCGCGAACTTACTGGCGGCGTCTATTTCGGCGAACCGAAAGACATCATCGATCTGGGCAACGGCCAGAAGCGCGGCATCGACACGCAGGTTTATGACACCTATGAGATTGAACGCATCGGCCGCGTCGCCTTCGACCTCGCGCGCAAGCGTGGCAACAAGGTGACTTCGTCCGAAAAACACAACGTCATGAAATCCGGAGTGCTTTGGAAAGAGGTGATCACCGACCTCCATCGCCGCGAGTTTCCGGACGTGATGCTGGAACATCAACTCGCGGACGCCCTCGGCATGCAGCTCGTGCGTTGGCCCAAACAATTCGACGTGATCGTTACCGACAATCTATTTGGCGACATGCTCTCCGACGTCGCTTCCATGTTGACCGGCTCGCTCGGCATGCTGCCGTCGGCTTCGCTCGGCGATACCGATCCGAAGACGGGCAAGCGCAAGGCGCTCTACGAACCGGTACATGGCTCGGCGCCCGACATTGCTGGCAAGGAGCTCGCGAACCCAATCGCGATGATCAATTCCTTCGCGATGGCGCTGCGCTATTCCTTCAACCTGCAGGACCTTGCGACCCGCATCGACGCCGCAATCGCAAGAGTGCTTGAGAACGGCTTGCGAACTAAGGACATCAAATCGCCGCGATCTTCGGTGGTGTCGACGAGCGCGATGGGCGACGCGATCGTCGCAGAGATCGCTGCCGGATTCACCTGAGGCGACCGCGTCACGCGTCTGATGATCGCGTGCGCCGGGTCGCCTGCGCGCGCATCACTTCGTAGACCGTCTGCGCCGCCGGCGAGAGCAGGCGGTTGCGCATCGTGATCAGGCTGTAAGGCTGCACGATGATCGGAAACGGCGTCGGCAGGCGGGCGAGGGCGCCGGGCGCCACGCCATCGCAGGCGAAGCGCGCCGCTTCGACAGCGACGGCGGTGATGGCGTCGGAGCGGGCGACCAGCATCATCGACAGCGTCAGCGACGTCGTATTGATGTAGCGTTCTGGCGGCGCGACATTGGCGGATAGGAACAGATTGTCGATGGTTCGGCGCAGAGGCGTGCCGCGCGGTTGGGTCACCCAGTCGTAGGCGCCGAGCGCCTCGATGGTCACCGGCGCGCCCAGAATCAACGGATGATCGCGCCTGACGATCAGGTTCGCCCGCTCGACGCCGATCGTAAGGGTTTCGAACAGCCGGGCGTCGAGATCGTCGGGCACCCGGCCGATGATGAAATCGTGGCGCGCGGCGATCAGATCGCGCGCCAGTGCGATCGAGCTGTCGATGGCGACCTCGATCTCGATCTGCGGCGCCAGGCTGCGGATCGTCGCCAACGCCGGCGCCGCCAGATCGAACGCCGGCGCCGAAACGGCGCCGAACGTCACCGCGCCACGCCGGCCCGCCTTCACTTCGGCGAATTCCCGTTCCGCTTCCGCGAGTTGTTGCAAGACCGAGCGCGCCCGCCGCGCCAGCGAATGCCCCGAGCGGCGTCAGCCGCACGCCGCGCGCGAGGCGCTCGCACAGCGGCGCCTCCAGCAGCGCCTCCATCTCGCCGATCATCCGCGAGGCGGCTGGCTGCGACATGTTAAGCGCCTGCGCCGCGGCGCTGACCACGCCGGTTTCGTCGAGCGCCGCGATGAGGCGCAGATGCGGCAATTTGAGCCGCGTCTGCGGCGGGAATCGGCGCGGCCCGATGTGGACCGGTTAGCCAGTCTCAGCCAAAACGTTTAGCGCGATCCATACCAGATAGTGGATAGCAGGCGACACTCAACGCATTTGACTGTCATATCATTCTCTTTCTAGTAAGGCGAACGGGAGAGGGGGTCGGCCAAACGCCGGCCAACGACCGACACGGCCGCAGCTTCGCGCTTTCGATGCGCGTGCCAGCTTAGTTGCTCAGGGAGGAAACAACATGGGTATCAAGAGTTTCGCCGCGGCGCTTGCGCTCGGCGTTTTTGCATTTCGCCGGCACCGCTCAAGCCGCTGACAAAGGCACGATCGGCATCTCGATGCCGACCAAATCCTCGGCGCGTTGGATCGCCGACGGCGACAACATGGTCAAGGCGTTGAAGGCGAAGGGTTACGACACCGACCTGCAGTACGCCGACAACGACATTCCGACCCAGCTCGCCCAGATCGAGAACATGATCACCAAGAAGGAGAAAGTCCTTGTGATCGCGGCGATCGACGGCACCACGCTTTCCGACGCGCTGCAGAAGGCCGCCGACGCCGGCATCAAGGTCATTTCCTATGACCGCCTGATCGTCGGTTCGCCGAACGTCGACTATTACGCGACCTTCGACAACTTCCAGGTCGGCGTCGAGCAGGCGAACTCGCTGCTGCACGGCCTCGGCATCGACGAGGGCAAGACGGGCCCGTTCAACATCGAATTGTTCGGCGGCTCGGCCGACGACAACAACGCGTTCTTCTTCTACAACGGCGCGATGAGCGTCCTGCAGCCGCTGATCGACAAGGGCGCCTGGTCGTTCAGTCGAAGCAGATGGGCATGGACAAGGTCGCCACCCTGCGCTGGGACGCCGCCACCGCCCAGTCCCGCATGGAAAACATCCTCTCGGCCTTCTACACCAAGAAGCATGTGGACGCCGTGCTGTCGCCCTATGACGGCCTGTCGATCGGCATCATCTCGGCTCTGAAGGGCGTCGGCTACGGCTCGTCCGATACGCCGATGCCGATCATCTCCGGCCAGGACAGCGAAATTCCCTCGATCAAGTCGATTATTGCGCACGAGCAGTATTCGTCGATCTTCAAGGACACGCGCGAACTCGCCAAGGTCGCCGCTGGCATGACTGACGCGGTGCTGTCAGGGCAAGACCCCCGAGGTCAACGACACCAAGACCTACAACAACAAGGTCAAGATCGTTCCCTCGTACCTGCTGAAGCCCGTTGCGGTTGACGCCTCGAACTGGAAGCCCGTGCTGGTCGACTCCGGCTACTACAAGCTCGATCAGCTTCAGTAAGCTTTAAACCAGAACGCCTCCGCGCCGACTTCGGCGCGGAGGCTTTTTGCCTATGGCGCCGACGCTCGGATTGCGGCAAGGTGTCCAACTCAACGCCGATAGAGCTTGCGCATGACCGCAATCCTGGAAATGCAGGGAATAACTAAGAAATTCCCCGGCGTGATCGCGTTGCGCGACGTCAATCTATCAGTGGAACAGGGCCAGATTCACGCGATCTGCGGCGAAAACGGCGCCGGCAAGTCGACCTTGATGAAGGTGCTCAGCGGCGTTTACCCGCACGGCTCCTACGAGGGCCAGATCGTCTACAAGGGCGAGGAGCGGCAATTCGCCTCGATCCGCGATAGCGAGCATCTCGGCATCATCATCATCCATCAGGAGCTGGCCCTCGCGCCGCTGCTCTCGATCACCGAAAACCTGTTTCTCGGCAACGAGCCGGCCAAATTCGGCGTCATTGACTGGAACGAGGCGTATCGCCGCGCCCGCGATCTCCTGAAGACCGTCGGCCTCAAGGAGCCGCCAGGAACGCTGATCACCAACATCGGCGTCGGCAAGCAGCAACTGGTCGAAATCGCCAAGGCGCTCGCCAAAAAGGTCCAGTTGCTCATTCTCGACGAGCCGACCGCGAGCCTCAACGAGACCGATAGCGCCGCCCTGTTGAATCTCCTGCTTCAGTTCAAGGCGCAGGGCATGACGGCGATTATCATCTCGCACAAGCTCAACGAGATCGCTCGCGTCGCCGACAAGATCACCGTCATCCGCGACGGGTCGACCGTCGAGACGATCGATTGCCACGCGGAGACGATCAGCGAGAACCGAATCATCAAGGGCATGGTGGGCCGCGAGATGGCGGAGCGTTACCCGCCCCGCGACGTCGAGATCGGCGAAGAGCTGTTTCGCCTCGAAGACTGGTATGTCGAGCATCCGCAACATGCGGGGCGCGTTGTCGTCAAAGGCGTCAACCTCAACGTCAAGCGCGGCGAAGTCGTTGGCATCGCTGGTTTGATGGGCGCGGGACGGACCGAACTCGCGATGAGCGTTTTCGGCCACGCCTACGGCCGCAATATCCGCGGCAATGCGCTGCTCGAAGGCAAGTCGATCGACGTCTCGACGATCGAGCACGCCATCGACGCCGGCCTCGCCTATGTCACCGAGGACCGCAAGACCCTGGGCCTAGTGCTCTCCGAGGAGATCAAGACCAACATCACGCTGGCCAATCTCAAGGGCGTGTCGACGAACGGCGTCATCAACGACGGCAGAGAAGACGCGGTCGCGCAGCAATACCGGCAGGCGCTGCGGATCCGGACCCCCAGCATCCATCAGCGCGCGATGAATCTTTCCGGCGGCAATCAGCAGAAGGTTGTCCTCAGCAAATGGCTGTTCACCGGCCCAAAAGTGCTGATCCTTGACGAGCCGACCCGCGGCATCGACGTCGGCGCCAAATACGAGATCTACGGCATCATCAATGACCTAGCCTCGCAGGGCAAAGGCGTCATCGTCATTTCCTCCGAAATGGCGGAACTGCTTGGCGTCTGCGACCGCATCTACGTGATGAACGAAGGCAAGTTCATCGACGAAATGCCGGCCAAGGACGCTACTCAGGAAAAGATCATGGCGTCGATCATGCGCCAATACGGGACCCTGCAATGACCGTACAGACCAACGCCCCCGCCCCCGCCGCGACAGCCGCGGCCGTCAATGAGATGCGCGCGCAATTGTGGAAAGACAATCTGCGCGACTACGGCTTGCTGGGCTCGCTGCTGCTGATCGTCCTGTTCTTTTACCTGATCACCCAGGATCACGCATCGGTCGCCCCGGTCAATGTCACCAATTTGGTGATGCAGAATTCCTACGTGGTCATCATGGCGCTGGGGATGCTGTTGGTGATAGTCGCCGGCCACATCGATCTCTCTGTCGGCGCCATTGTCGGCTTTGTCGGCGGAGCCGCAGGCACTCTGATGGTGACCTATGGCGTCCCGTATCCGATAGTGATCGTGGTCGCCCTTCTGATAGGCGGCTTGATTGGCGGCGCGCAGGGCTATCTCGTCGCCTATGCGAAAATCCCGTCGTTCATCGTGACGCTCGGCGGCATGCTGATCTTCCGTGGCCTGACTGGCAACATGCTGCTCGGCCAGTTCGTCGGCCCGTTTGCCAGAGGGTTTCAGAACATTGCCTCGGGCTTCATTCCCGATGTCACCGACTTCCCTGCGATTGCAAACTCGCTACCCGAGTGGGCGCATCTCAAATGGGTTTCGTTGATCATTGGTGTGATAGGCGCGCTGACGATGTTCGTGTTGGCGGTGCGGCGGTGGCGCCAATCGCGGATAGAGGGGACCGAAGCCGAGCCGCTGGCGCTACTGATTGTAAAAAATCTGGTGTTCGCAGCGATCATCGTCGGCATTTCCTGGGACCTCGCGCTTTACAAGGGCCTCCCGGTCATTCTCGTCATCATGGCCTGCCTGACGCTGCTCTATGCTTTCGTGACGACGCGCACCGTTATCGGGCGACGGATATACGCAATCGGCGGCAATCGGCTCGCGGCCCAGCTTTCCGGCGTCAAGACCGAGCGCCTGACCTTCTTCACCTTCGTAAACATGGGTGTCCTCGCCGCATTCGCTGGCCTGGTAGTGGCGGCGAGGTTGAATTCAGCGACGCCAAGTGCCGGCAATTCGTTCGAACTCGACGTGATCGCGGCCTGCTTCATCGGCGGCGTATCGGCCTCGGGCGGCGTCGGCAAGGTAATGAATGTCGTGATCGGCGCTCTCTTCATGGGTGTCATGAACAACGGTATGTCGCTGTTCGGCCTTGGTATTTTCTGGCAACAAGTCGTCAAGGGCGTCGTGTTGCTAGCGGCCGTCTATGTCGACGTCTACCAGAAGAGCAAGGGATAAGAGCGCAGGCGAGAGCTGTCATTGCGAGGAGCGCAGCGGCAAAGCAATCTACGCTTCGTCTGCGGCGAGCATTTGCGAACAAAAACCAGAATATCGGCAACCGCACGGTGATCGCTTCGCTTCCGCACGCAATGACGCGCGCGCGGCCTGGGGCCTAGCTTCGCCCGCGGAGCTTCTCTTCGACGATATCGACCGCGGCGATAAAAGCTGCATTTATGCCAAGGTAAGTCGTGTCGAGCTGCGTCGAATCCGCGGCTGCCGTCATCGGTGCGTCGCTGCGCGATGTGTCGCGTTGGTCGCGTTTAAGGATGTCGGCGAGCACTTCAGAATAATTCGTCTTCTCGCCGCGTTTGACGAGTTCGAGCGCACGCCGCTGGGCTCTCGTAGCCGCGCTGGCGGTGACATAGATTTTTACGTCGGCGTTCGGACAGATCACCGTGCCGATGTCGCGTCCATCGAGCACCGCGCCACCAGGCTTGGCGGCAAAATCGCGCTGCAAGCGGATGAGGCTGGCGCGCACGGCCGGCATCGCCGCCACAATCGACGCGGCCTCGCCCATCGCGCGCCCGCGCAAGTGTTGGGCATCGAACTCAGTGAGGCTCAGGCCGCGCGCCGCCGCCACTGCCGCCTGGACGTCGTGAATGTCCCTGTCGCCATGGAGCAGGCTCGCCGCGGTGGCGCGGTAGAGGAGGCCCGTGTCCAGATGGGGGAGGTGAAAATGCTCCGCGAGCCGTTTCGCCAGCGTTCCCTTGCCTGACGCCGCCGGTCCGTCAATGGCGATGATCATGAGACGCGCCAACTCCTCTCCCTGCGCTGTTTAGCACTGCCGGCGGCGCTGTCGACCCAGCCTGGATCCGTTTCCGATACGCGCCGCCCCTTTTCTTGTTCCTGTTTCGCCCTCATATTAGCGCCATGTCGAAATCGCCGACCGCCAAACCCAAATCGAGCCGCGCCAAGGCTTCGAAGCCGGAGCTTTATCCGCTCGGCGAGCACCTCGCCGCCCTCCTGAACCCCGCGCTTAACGAGAAACCCGCGGGCTTTGCGGAATCCCCCCAGCCCAAATTTGTGGCTGAGGTGGAGTCGCATCCGCGCGGCATGACCGGCGCAACCGCGACGACGGAGGCGCTGAACGAGCTGCTCGAACAAGGCGACCCCAATATCCGCAACCGCCCGGCGTGGATGCCGCATCGGCCGCCGCGACCACCCAAGTCCGAAGGCGGTCGAAAATTCAGGATCGTCAGTGAATTCGAACCCAAGGGCGATCAGCCGGAAGCGATCCGCCAACTGGTCGAAGGCGTCGGCGCGCGCGAGCGCGATCAGGTGCTGCTCGGCGTCACCGGCTCCGGAAAGACGTTCACGATGGCGAAGGTCATCGAAGCGACGCAGCGCCCGGCCTTGATTCTGGCGCCCAACAAGACCCTTGCCGCGCAGCTCTATGGCGAGTTCAAGAGCTTCTTTCCCGACAATGCGGTCGAGTATTTCGTTTCCTATTACGATTATTATCAGCCCGAGGCCTATGTCGCGCGCACCGACACCTACATCGAAAAAGAATCCTCGATCAACGAGCAGATAGACCGTATGCGCCACGCCGCGACGCGCGCGGTCCTGGAACGCGACGACGTGATCATCGTCGCCTCCGTCTCGTGCATCTACGGCATCGGCTCGGTGGAGACCTACACCGCGATGACCTTCTCGTTGCAGGTAGGCGACAAGATCGATCAGCGCCAGCTCATCGCTGATCTGGTCGCGCTTCAATATCGCCGCTCGATGGGCGAGTTTTCGCGCGGTGTCTTCCGTGTCCGCGGCGACACTTTTGAACTATTTCCCGCGCACTACGAGGATCGCGCTTGGCGTATCGGCCTGTTTGGCGACGAGATCGAGTCGATCGTCGAGTTCGACCCGCTCACTGGCCACAAGACGCAGGAACTCGAATTCGTAAAGGTCTATGCCAACAGCCACTATGTCACGCCGAGGCCGACGCTGCTGCAGTCGGTAAAGGCGATCAAAGACGAACTGAAGGACCGCCTCGATTTTCTTTATCGACAGAACCGCCTGCTCGAAGCGCAACGGCTCGAGCAACGGACTTTGTTTGATCTCGAAATGCTGGAAGCGACCGGCTCCTGCGCCGGAATCGAGAATTATTCGCGCTATCTGACCGGCCGCAACCCCGGCGAGCCGCCGCCGACTCTCTTCGAATATCTGCCCGACAATGCGCTGGTGTTCACCGACGAGAGCCACGTCACGGTGCCGCAGATCGGCGGCATGTATCGCGGCG
Organism: uncultured Pseudomonadota bacterium; assembly: GCA_963771455.1. Classification (GTDB taxonomy): domain Bacteria; phylum Pseudomonadota; class Alphaproteobacteria; order Rhizobiales; family Beijerinckiaceae; genus Roseiarcus. The sequence goes on along the minus strand of CAVYTP010000007.1, from coordinate 15,820 downwards.
ACTATCGGCGCAAGGTGACGCTCGCCGAATACGGTTTCCGCCTGCCTTCCTGCATGGACAACCGACCGCTGCGGTTCGAGGAGTGGGAGGCGATGCGGCCACAGACGATCCATGTCTCTGCGACGCCGAGCGCGTGGGAAATGGATCGCGTCGCAGGCGTGTTCGTTGAGCAGGTCATCCGCCCGACGGGGCTCATCGATCCGCCCGTCGAAGTACGGCCGGCGCGCAATCAGGTCGACGATCTGCTCGGCGAGGTGAAGAAGGTCGCGCTGGCAGGGTATCGCGTGCTCGCCACTACGCTGACCAAACGCATGGCCGAGGACCTGACCGAATATCTGCACGAGCATGGCGTACGGGTGCGTTACATGCACTCCGACATCGACACAATCGAACGCATCGAAATCCTGCGCGATCTTCGCCTTGGCGCGTTCGACGTCTTGGTTGGCATCAATCTGCTGCGCGAAGGTCTCGACATTCCCGAATGCGCGCTGGTGGCGATTCTCGACGCCGACAAGGAAGGGTTTCTGCGCTCGGAAACGTCGCTGATCCAGACCATCGGTCGAGCCGCGCGCAACGTCGACGGCCGCGTCATCCTGTATGCCGACACGATCACTGGCTCGATGGAACGCGCGATGGGCGAAACCGATCGCCGCCGCTCCAAGCAGCAGGCCTACAACGAAGCCAACGGCATTACGCCGGCGACCATCAAGCGCGGGATCGCCGACATTCTGGGCTCGGTCTACGAGCAGGATCATGTCACCGTCGACCTCGGGCTGGCGCGCGACGGGAGTACATCGATCGGGCACAATTTCCGCGCAACGATCGCAGAGTTCGAAAAGCGAATGAAGGATGCCGCGGCGAATCTTGAATTCGAGGAAGCGGCGCGCCTGCGCGACGAGATCAAGCGCCTGCAGGCGGTCGAACTCGCGGTCGGCGACGACCCGCTGGCGCGCCAGTCGGAGGTCGAGGCGGCGGCGGGCGCCTACGCCGGCGAGCGGCCGTTCGGCTCCGCCGCGAACACGCCCAAGAGCCGGGCGCACAAGCCGACCGACGCGGACATGGGGCCGCACAATTGGGGCGGCGGGGAGGCTCGGCCGAAGGGCGGCGGAGGAAAGGGGCGGCGACGACGGTAAGCTGAGCGGCTCTCATCCGGCCGCTCTGCGGCAAGCTTCTTCCCCAGATAGGAGTAGGGAAGCGCCCCCTCCCCGCTCACGGGAAAGGGCGGGAGTGAGGGCGGTCCATTTGAATCCGTCGATGCGCCATTGAAACGCCCACGAAACACGTCTATGTAGGCCGCCTCTCCTTCCCTGTTATCCCAAAACCGAGAACGGCAGCCTCGAATCACTTCTGTGGTTCCCCTCATGGTGACGCCCGATTCGGAGTGGTGACAAAATCAACCCTGCCTAGTTTGCGGAACATTGCCCTTCCGCGCGAATGGCTCATCAGGATGCCCCGATGCGGGAAATCAAACTCAAAGAATTGAAGAAGAAGTCTCCGACCGAACTGGTTTCGTTCGCCGAGGAGCATGAGGTCGAGAACGCCTCGACTATGCGCAAGCAGGAATTGATGTTTGCGATTCTAAAGCAGCTAGCTAGCCGAGAAGTCGAGATCATCGGTGAGGGCGTGGTCGAGATATTGCAGGATGGTTTCGGCTTCCTGCGTTCTGCGGACGCCAACTACCTGCCCGGCCCAGATGATATTTACGTTTCGCCATCTCAGATACGAAAGCTCGGTTTGCGAACCGGGGATACGGTCGAGGGCGTGATCCGCAGTCCGAAAGAGGGGGAGCGCTATTTCGCTCTTCTGAAGTGCAATGCGATCAATTTTGAAGATCCCGAAAAAACTCGTCACAAAGTACATTTCGACAATTTGACTCCACTCTACCCAAATCGGCGGCTGAAGCTCGAGGTCGACGATCCGACTCGCAAGGACGCGTCGTCGCGCGTCATCGATATCGTCTCGCCGATCGGCATGGGCCAGCGCGCCCTGATCGTCGCGCCGCCGCGCACCGGCAAGACCGTGTTGCTGCAGAACATCGCGCAGTCGGTCACCGCAAATCACCCCGAGTGCTATCTGATCGTGCTGCTGATCGATGAGCGTCCGGAAGAAGTGACCGACATGCAGCGTTCGGTGAAGGGGGAGGTCGTGTCTTCGACCTTCGACGAGCCCGCCGTTCGCCACGTCCAGGTCGCCGAAATGGTGATCGAGAAGGCAAAGCGCCTCGTGGAGCATCGCCGCGACGTCGTCATCCTGCTGGATTCGATTACCCGACTCGGCCGCGCCTACAACACGGTCGTGCCCTCGTCCGGCAAAGTGTTAACTGGCGGCGTCGACGCCAACGCTTTGCAGCGTCCGAAGCGCTTCTTCGGCGCGGCGCGCAATATCGAAGAGGGCGGCTCGCTGACCATTATCGCGACGGCGCTTATCGACACCGGCTCGCGCATGGACGAAGTGATCTTCGAAGAATTCAAAGGGACCGGCAATTCGGAAATCATCCTCGACCGCAAGGTCGCCGACAAGCGCACCTTCCCGTCGATGGACATCACCCGCTCCGGAACCCGAAAGGAAGAACTGCTCGTGCCGCCCGACATCCTCAAGAAGATGTACGTGCTGCGTCGCATCCTCAACCCGATGGGCACGGTTGACGCGATCGAGTTCCTGCTCGGCAAGCTCCGTGAGAGCAAGACCAACGCAAATTTCTTTGATTCCATGAATACCTGAGTTCGAGGCTCTATCCGTGTCTTCTCCGCCCAGCGACGAACTGGCCAGGCTCCGCGTCGAAATCGACCGGATTGACTCGGATATGCACCGGTTGCTGATGGAGCGCGGGCAGGTGATCGACACATTGATCGCCATCAAGGCGCGTCAGGGCGGCGGGTCGGCGTTTCGTCCGGCTCGGGAAGCCTCGATGATGCGCGCGCTGGTTTCGCGGCACAAGGGGCTGTTGCCGCTCGATACTGTCGAGGGGATCTGGCGGGTCATCATCTCGACCTTCACCTATGTGCAGTCGCCTTATTCCGTGCATGTCGACATCTCGCGCGGCGATTCCGCAATCCGCGATTCGGCGCGCTTTCATTTCGGCTTCACGGTCCCGTTCGTACCGCATATGAGCCCGCGCGCGGTCGTCGAAGCCGTGCAGCAAAGCGACGGCGATCTAGGGCTGCTGGCCGTAGATGCGGGCCCCAACGCGGGTCCGTGGTGGCTGCAACTCGTCGGGCCGACGACGCCGAAGGTGATCGCGCGGCTGCCGTTCGTCGAACGCGCCGATCACCCCGCCGGCATGCCCGTGATGGTGGTTTCCAAGCCGCTCGCTGATGGCGGCGCGCGGGACATCGTGCTTGAATCGGTGCGGGTCGACCGTTGGCGCGAAGCGTTCGTTCAGGCCGTCGTCGACATTGGCGGCGAAGTGATGGGCGCTGCGGCGCATAGCGCCGGGCTCGCGCTCCTGGTCGCGCGTCCTGGCTCACTGGAAAGTCGCGCCGTCTCGGAAGCTTTGCTTGCGGCGGGCGCCGCCGACGTGCGTTGCGCGGAAGTCGGCGCACATGCGCAGCGGTTCATGGCGCCGCGCTCGACGCCGTTGTGAAGGTTCATCATGCCGCACCGTAATTTAGGCGGCGCTCTCGAGGCGCCGCTATTCGAACGTATTGCGATACTAGGCGCCGGTCTGATCGGTTCGTCGATCGCGCGCGCGATCCGCAAAGCCGGGGCCGCTAAGTCCATCGTCATAGCCGACTCGTCCGCAGACGTTTTGGCGCGTGCCGAGGCTCTGCAACTCGGCGACGCCTATCAGCTCGACGCGCGCACTGCGGCGCAGGCCGCCGATTTGATTATTTTTTGCGTTCCGGTAGGTGCCTACGCGGAGGTCGCCAAACACATCGCGCCGGCGCTCGTGAGAGGCGCGATCGTCTCCGATGTTGGCTCGGTCAAGGGCGCGGTGATCGCCAGCCTGTCATCGAATCTTCCCGACCATGTCCATCTCGTACCCGCCCATCCCGTCGCGGGAACCGAGCAATCTGGCCCGGAAGCCGGCTTCGCAAGCCTGTTCATCAACCGCTGGTGTATACTGACGCCGCCGCAGGGCGCGGACGAGACCGCGGTCGGCAAGGATCGTGGCGCTATGGGCCGCGTTCGGAGCCAATGTTGAAACGATGACTCCGGAGCACCACGATCTCGTGCTCGCCATCACCAGCCATGTGCCGCACCTGATCGCATACAATATCGTAGGCACCGCCGCGGACCTCGAGGCGGTCACGCGCTCCGAAGTCATCAAATTCTCGGCCGGCGGCTTCCGCGATTTTACCCGCATCGCCGCTTCAGACCCGACGATGTGGCGCGACGTCTTTCTCAACAATAAGGAGGCTGTGTTAGAGATGCTGGGCCGTTTCACAGAGGATCTGACTGCGCTTCAACGCATGATCAGACGCGGCGACGGCGACGGCCTGTTCGATCTTTTTAGCCGAACCCGCGCCATCCGGCGTGGAATCGTGGAAGGGGGTCAGGAGACGAACGCACCCGATTTCGGTCGCCATCATATCGCGATGGAGTCGAACAACGTGACGCAGAAGTCCTGACCTTCTGCGTCAAACCCGCAACGGCATCAGTACGTAGATCGCCGACGAGCCGTCGCGATCCTGGATTATGGTCGGCGAGCCGGGGTCTGAAAGCTTGATCAGAGCGGTGTCGCCGGAAAGCTGCTGCGCAATGTCGAGGAGATATCGCGCATTGAAACCGATGTCGATCGGCGCCGAATCGTAGTCGACTTCAAGCTCTTCGCTGGCAGACCCCGAATCTGGATTGTTCACCGAAAGCACCATTCGGCTCTCCGAGATCGACAGCTTTATCGCGCGACCACGATCCGAAGAAATCGTAGAGACGCGGTCAACTGCACGCTGAAAGGCATCCTTGTCCACGACGAGCCGCTTGTCGTTGTGCTGAGGGATAACGCGGGCGTAGTCTGGGAAAGTACCGTCGATCAGCTTGGTCGTCAGAGTGACGTCGCCAAACTGGAAGCGCGCCTTCGACGGCGAAATCTCGATTACGACCTCTTGCGTCAGGTCCTCTAGTAGCTTCTGCACTTCGCTTACAGCCTTGCGGGGCGCGATGACGCCGGCCATCCCCGCCGAACCTTCTGGCGCAGGCGTTTCCACTCGGGCGAGGCGGTGGCCATCCGTCGCGGCAGCGCGCAACATCGCCTTCCCATCGACTTCGACGCTGTGGAAGAATATTCCATTCAGATAGTAGCGCGTCTCTTCAGTCGAAATCGCAAACTGCGAATTGTCGATCAAGCGCTTCAACTCGATCGCCGGCAGTGTAAACCGGTGCGCGAATTCACCTAGTGTAAGATCGGGGAAATCGGCGGCTGGCAAAGCTTGCAAATAAAACTTGGACCTGCCCGATTGGAGCAGCATCTGCCCTGTTTCACCAGTCAACTCAAGGCTGACTTGAGCGCCCTCGGGCAATTTGCGAGTAATATCGTATATCACATGCGCGGGCACTGTGATTGATCCGGCCTCAAGAACCTCGGCCGGCGCCGACTTCGTCGCTTCGAGATCAAGATCTGTCGCTTTTAGCGCCAAGTGACCATCGGCTGCATCAAGCAGGACGTTCGACAAGATCGGGATCGTGTTGCGGCGTTCCACGATGCGGTGAACGTGGCCCAGCGCCTTTAGAAGTGCGGTCCGCTCAAGGGTGACTTTCATACTCTTGACCCAGCTCCCCAGACGGGGAAGTTTCGCGTTGAGCCCGATGCGCGCGCCGACAGGCGTCGTCGCTTCCGGGCTAGGTGAAATTGCCCCAAACGGGGCGCAGACTGTGCCAAGGGAGAGGCCTTGGCGCAAGACCCGCAGCGGGATTTCGCGCGCTTAACCGGCCCTTAAATCGCCGTCGTTAGCCTGCACCCCGTCCGAGGGTCTGTGAGGCTTGCGCCTCGTCAGACTTAAATTTGGGACTGAAAATTCATGTTCGGCACGAGCGGCAAACGCAAGGCGAGGAGGATTGAGCCTCGCTTCGACGACTCGCCGCGGGCAGACAATGAACTTCGCGTCGATCCTGAGGACCTGCCAATCTCCCGAGCAAAGAAAGCGTCGGGCAAGCGCAAGATTAGGCGACAGTCCCTGCTCCAGCGCGTCATTTACTGGACGTTCGTGCTTGGAATTTGGGGGATCGTCGGCTCGGCTGGGCTCGCATGCTATTACGGTAGCCAGCTACCGCCAATAGATCAGCTCGCCATCCCAAAGCGCCCCCCCAATATCGCCGTGCTCGCATCCGACGGGACACTGCTCGCCAATCGAGGCGACACAGGGGGCGCGGCCGTTCGCCTTGCGGAGCTGCCGCCCTATCTGCCCAAGGCCTTTGTCGCAATCGAGGATCGGCGCTTCTACGAACACTATGGTATCGACCCAGTCGGCATTTTGCGCGCAATCGTGCGCGACGTTGCGGGCGGCGGCGGCATGCAGGGGGGTCGACGCTGACCCAGCAACTCGCCAAAAACCTCTTCTTGACCCAGGAACGCACCGTTTCTCGCAAAATTCAGGAGGCAATCCTTGCGGTCTGGCTCGAGCGCAAATATTCGAAAGACCAGATTCTCGAACTCTATCTCAACCGCGTCTATTTTGGTTCGGGAGCCTACGGCGTAGAGGCCGCGGCGCAAAAATATTTCGGCAAGAGCGCCAAGTTGGTATCGCTTTCGGAGGCCGCGTTGCTCGCCGGCCTAATGAAATCACCGACCAAGCTCGCGCCAAATCGTAACCCGAAAGGTGCAGTTGAGCGGGCCTCGCAAGTCATCACCGCCATGGCTGAGCAGGGTCACATTACCGAGGCGATGGCTCAAATGGCTCTCGCAAATCCCGCCCAAGTCTTCAAACGAGAAGGGCGCCGGATCGATCAACTATGCCGCCGACTACGTCATGGACATGCTCGACGACACTGTCGGCGCTATCGACGCGGACATCGTCGTAACGACGACCCTCGATACCAAAATGCAAGCCGCGGGCGAGCGAGCCCTCACTGACGAGCTCAACGCAAAAGGGGTAAAATTCGGCGTCGAGCAGGGGGCGCTGGTTGCGCTCGACACCGACGGCGGCGTCAAAGCCTTGGTCGGCGGCCGCAACTATGCCGACAGCCAGTTCAACCGCGTGATCGCGGCCAAACGACAACCCGGATCTTCTTTCAAGCCATTTGTCTACCTCACCGCTTTGGAGAGGGGTCTCAGGCCCGACACCGTGCGTGAAGACGCGCCGATTTCCATCAAGGGCTGGAATCCGGAAAATTACTCGCGGGAATATTTCGGGCCGGTCACGCTCACCAAGGCCCTCGCGCTGTCGCTCAACACTGTGGCGGTGCGACTTGGCCTCGAGGTTGGTCCCAAAGCCGTGGTGCGCACTGCCCACAGGCTAGGGATCAACAGCGACCTCGAACCCAATGCCTCCATCGCGCTTGGCACGTCAGAGGTATCGCCGCTCGAGTTGGTCAGCGCTTACGCTGCGTTCGCCAATGGTGGGATCGGCGTCCAACCGCATGTGATCGTGAGGGTTCGCACGGCCGAGGGCAAGCTGCTTTATCAGCGCCGCAACGCCAACAATGGCCGCGTAGTCGAGCCGCAATATGTGGCGATGATGAATTCGATGATGGAGGAGACGCTTCTTACCGGCACTGCGCACAAAGCGGAGTTGCCGGGCTGGCAGGCGGCCGGCAAGACAGGGACCAGTCAGGAATGGCGGGATGCTTGGTTTGTCGGCTACACGTCTTATCTCGTCGCCGGCGTCTGGCTGGGGAATGATGACGGCACGCCAACGAAAAAAGTTTCAGGCGGCAACCTACCGGTCGAGATCTGGAGCCGCTTCATGAAGGACGCCCACGTGGGGGTTACGCCAACAGGTCTGCCGCTCGGTGATTGGCGCGGAAGTGACCCCGTATCGCCTGAACCTGCAGCCCCGGTGTCGTTTCCGGAGGCTGCGGCAAACAGCCCAATGCAATTGCACGAAGGCCGGTCAGCGCCGGTATTCTTGGCGGCGCCTCAGACTGCGCCGGTCGCGCCGCGTCACTCTGTGCCGGCGGACGCGCCCTTGACCCCACCTGCAGATATTCCCAACGTGGGGCCCGTTCAGAAAGACAAGAACCTCTTCAAGCAACTATTCGGTGCGCTGTAGTGCTCGCTCGCCTTGCTGACCCAGCAATTCCCTTACGCGAGGAATTACCTGGGCGCCGTACAGCGCGAGACAGTCCATGATCTTCTCATGGGCGAGTCCTCCCGCGCTGTATTTGAGATCGAAGCGGGAAATCCTCAGCGCGCGAGCCGTAGCGGCGATCTTTTGCGCCACCGTCTCCGGCGAGCCGACATAGAGCGAACCATATTTGATTTCCTGTTCGAACTCGGACTCGCGCATCGGCGGCCAGCCGCGTTCGCCGCCGATCCGGTCCCGCATCAGCTTGTAGTCGGCGTAGAACGCCGCGCGCGCCTCGTCATCGGTGCGCGCGACAAAGCCCGGCGAATGAACGCCAATTTCGCGCGGCGGATTTCCAAACTGTTTGCAGGCGCGATGATAGAGGTCGACGTAGGGCGCGAAGCGCTGCGGGTCTCCACCGATGATTGCCAGCATCAGCGGCAGGCCGTGACGAGCCGCCCGCGCCACCGACTCCGGGCTGCCGCCGACGCCGATCCAAGTGGTCAGCTCCGACCGTTCCAACTTCGGCGACACGCCCTGATCGACCAGAGGCGGCCGAAGCGGCCCAGAATAATTGATCTTCTCATTGCGGATCAACTCGACGAACAGCTCCAGTTTCTCCTCGAACAGGACCTCGTACTGGCTGAGGTCGTAGCCGAATAGAGGGAAGGATTCGGTGAACGAGCCGCGGCCGAGGATCACCTCGGCGCGACCTCCGGAAATGGCGTCTATCGTCGAGAAGCGCTGGAATACGCGGATCGGATCGTCGGAACTCAGCACCGTGACCGCCGATCCCAGATGGATTCGCTTCGTGCGCGCGGCGATCGCAGCCAGAACGATTTCGGGCGCCGAAACCGCGAAATCGGGGCGATGGTGCTCGCCGACGCCGATGAAGTCGATGCCGACGCTATCGGCGAACACGCCCTCTTCCACGAGGTTGCGCAACGTCTGCGCATGCGAGAGGGGCACGCCGTCGACGCCATTCATGACATCGCCAAAAGTGTCCACGCCGAGATCAAGCCGTGCGGCCATGTCGAGTCCCATGAATGTCGTTAGAATTGCCTAGCCTTGTGCGCGAATCCCTCCGCCGCGTCCAGAGTCGGCCATGGGACCGCGTTCGGCGGCCGCGGTTCAGTTTCACAAAACCCTTGAAACTTGGCGCATAAGGCTATTGTTGGGGCGAACTGACCCGCGGCGGTCGAATCTCGGAGACTGACATTTGCGTGGGTTCGTTATTCGCGCGGCGATTGTCGCGATCGGCCTTTGGATCGCATCCTCGATTATCCCCGGCGTCGAAATTCGCTCGGGCGGAGGACTTGTTGCGGCCGCCGTGCTGCTCGCCTGCGTCAATGCCGTGGTTCGCCCGATCCTCATCATCCTGACCCTGCCGATCACCTTGCTGACGCTTGGCCTGTTCCTGCTCGTGATCAACGGACTGATGGTAGAACTGGTCAGTTGGCTGCTGCCCAGCTTCTTCGTCGGCGGACTTTGGCCCGCGATCGGAACCGCGCTGATCGTCAGCGTAACCGGCTGGCTCGTCAATGGCTTCATCGGACCTCGGGGCCAAATCGAAGTCATCGAGGCACGTCGCAATCTGCCGTAGAGAACATAAATTCGCAGCTTCGACTCTGCCGATCCGTCCAGGGGGGAATGCTTGAAATATCTGGTCTTGCTTGCGCCGTGCCTGCTCGCCATCGCGACGCCGCTGTACAACATGGAAAACCCGACATTGTTCGGCATTCCGTTTTTCTACTGGTTTCAGATGCTGGTGGTGCCGATGTCAGCGATCTGCATTTACATCGCAGACAGACTGAGCCGGGCCTGAGCTATGTTCGATCACCTGAACGTCGTCGCTTCGGCAGTCTTCATCTTCTTTTTCGCCCTGGTCACGGTGCTTGGTTTTGTCGCATCGCGATGGAAGGCCGCTGATCTCAACCACATCAGCGAATGGGGGCTGGGCGGCCGGCGGTTCGGCCCGTGGATCACCTGGTTCCTGCTCGGCGGCGATCTTTATACCGCCTACACCGTGATCGCTGTGCCGGCAGTGGTTTACTCAATAGGCGCCTATGGCTTTTTCGCGGTGCCGTACACGATCCTCATCTATCCGCTGCTTTATATCACAATGCCGCGCCTCTGGGCCGTGTCTCACAAGCATGGCTACATCACGGCGAGTGACTTTGTGCTCGGACGATACGGCAACCGCTGGCTTGAGCTTGCTGTGGCGGCTACCGGAATTCTCGCCACGATGCCGTATATCGCACTTCAGTTGGTCGGGCTCGAGAAGGTGATCTCCGCGCTGGGATTTTCGGGCCAAGGCGTTTATGCGCATCTGCCGATAACCTTGGCGTTCATCATCCTTGCTGTCTACACATACAAGAGCGGGCTGCGCGCACCGGCGATGATTGCGTTCGTCAAGGACGCGATGATCTACATTTTTGTATTCGCCGCGATCATCATCGTGCCTTTTGAACTCGGTGGTTTCGAAGCGATCTTCGCGGCTGCGGGCAAGGCCTTTGCCGCCAAGGTGGCGGCCAATCCGAAACTCTCAGCTGGCGTCACGCTGGCCCCCAACCAGATCGGCCCCTACATCACGCTGTCGATTGGTTCGGCGATGGCGCTTTTCATGTACCCGCATGCGGCGACGGGTCTGCTGTCGGCCTCGAGCGGGCGCACGATCCGCCTGAACGCAATGACGTTGCCGGCCTATTCGCTGACGCTGGGCCTGATCGCGTTGCTGGGCCTGATGGCGATTGCTGCGGGTGTGAAAGTCGGCTCGCCGCAGGATGCGGTGCCGCAGTTGATCCTCTGGGCGTTTCCCGACTGGTTCGCCGGATTCTCTTTCGCGGCCATCGCGCTCGGGGCGCTGGTTCCGGCTGCAGTGATGTCGATTGGCGCCGCCAACACCTTTACGCGCAATATCTGGAAGCCGTTCATCCATCCGAAAATGGACGGCCGCGAAGAAGCCGTTGTCGCCAAGGTGGTTTCGCTGGTGGTGAAGATCGGCGCGCTGGTCGTCATCTTCCTGATGCCGACCCAGTTTGCGCTCGACCTTCAGCTCTTGGGCGGCGTCTGGATGATCCAGATCTTTCCCGCAATCGTCCTTGGATTGTTCACGCGCTGGTATTCCGGCTATGCGCTGCTCTTTGGTTGGGTAGTCGGTATGGTTGCTGGAACCGGTTTATCTTGGACAGATAAGGGGTGGGCGCCGGTACACGCCCTGAAATGGGATATTCCGCTTGTCGGGACCTTCGACCCGGGCCTTAGTTTTGCAGTCTACAACGGCGTGACCGCGCTGATTTTGAACATCGTTGTCGCCACAATGCTTGCTGTCGCGTTTCGACCGCGCGGCGTCGATGAGACTTCGGAGCGGGACTATCTGGAAATCGGCGCGGCGCGTTGAGCTACGCTCCAAAGTTAACGGCGCTCACCCCAGCCATATCCCGCACTCGGGAAAGCGGGGGAGCAAACAGCGGCTGAGGAGCGCCGCCTCAACCAAACCTATAGTCCCAGCACGTCCGACATGGCGTATAGACCGGGCTTGCGGTCGCGGGCCCAGAGCGCGGCCGTGATAGCGCCGCGCGCGAACAGCGAGCGATCCTCGGCATGGTGCGAGAGCACGATGCGCTCGCCCGCGCTCGCAAAGATCACACTATGCTCGCCGATGACCGAGCCACCGCGCAGCGCGGCAAAGCCGATGTCGCCCTTTTTGCGCGCGCCGTTGATGCCGTCGCGGCCGCGAGCTGAGTGCGTGGAAAGCTCGACGTTTCGGCCTTCGGCCGCCGCCTCGCCCAGCATGAGCGCCGTGCCCGAGGGGGAATCGACCTTCATGCGGTGATGCATTTCTAAAATCTCGACGTCGTATTCTGGATCGAGCGCACTCGCTGCGGCGCGCACCAGGCCGATGAGTAGGTTGACGCCTAAGCTCATGTTGCCTGAGCGCACGATGGGAGCATGGCGCGCGGCCGCCGCGATCTTCGCCAGGTCTGGCTCGGAAAGGCCCGTGGTGCCAATGACATGTGCGATGCGCGCCTGAGCGGCCAGCGCGGCCAGCTCAACCGTTGCCGCCGGCGCGGCGAAATCAATTACGCCCTCCGCTTTCAGCATGAGGGACAACGGATCAGATTTGATCTCGACGCCGATCGGCTCGGCGAGGCCGGCGACCACGCCGGCGTCAAGGCCTAGCGTCGGCGCGTCCGCGCGCTCCAGCGCTCCGACGAGGGTAAGCCCCGGCGTCTCCTGGATCGTACGGATGACCGTCCGACCCATGCGGCCCGCCGCGCCGTTGACGATCACCCGCATATCGGACATGAGAACGAGCCTCTATTCAACTCGGCTGCGGACCTTCGTAGCCTTCGACGATCACCAGATCGCTCACGCTGGCCGTAGCTCGCAGCGCTTTGGCGGCCTGATACTCGGGCGAGTGGAAACAGGCGAGCGCCGTGTCATAGTCTTTGAATTCAATGACGACCTGTCGGGAGCGCGACTTGCCCTCGGCGACGGTATATTTGCCGGAGCGCACCAGGAAACGTGCGCCATATTTGGCGAAGGCGACGGCGTTGGCGCCGACATAGGCCTTGTAGGCCTCGGCGTCGGTGACTTCGACGTTGGCGACCCAATAGGCTTTCATCTCAAGCGCCCTCGACCAGCACCATTTCCATTTCCGCCGCGCCCTCGCGGAGCGCTTTTGTTCCCGTCTCTGCCTCCGCCTCCGCCACCACCACCAGAAGATTCCGCCGCCCTCATCATCGCCCCCGTCGCCGGCGAGCGCGTCGATCTCGTCCTGCACGTTCGGCTCTGCGGTGCAGCGGCAGTTGATCGGCTCGCCCGGATGCCCTCGGCCGGCGGCGCATCGGACTGTTGTCCAGCTCTTCGAGGCGGCGCACGCTCCGGCAGGAGAGAGGCTGCGCGAAGAATCGTAGCCGCCGCGCTAGACTGCCGCCGTGGAGCAGCACGACACGGCGGAAGACAGCGAGCTGAGCGAGGGCGGCAGATAGGCGATCTGCGCGCTCGCGACCAATCCGGACCTCCGCCGCCGCATGGGCGACAGCAGGCGCCGTCAGGCCCGCGCGGTGTTCGACTGGTCGGCGATCGTCCCGCAATATCAGGCCCTTTGGGCCGATCAGGACGCCCGGCGCCGCGCCGCCGCGCCCGGACCCTTCGACCCGGACAATCCGTTCCGGCCCGACCCCTACACCCTGTTCGCCGGCTACCCCACGCGGCACCTACAGCTCGACGACCGGCTGACCCTGCAGCCGGGCTTCGACTGGCCCGCCGCCAAGGCCATGCTGGCCCGCCCGATCGCCATGTACAGCGGCCTGCACCGCCCGTCCGACGCCGAGACCGAGGCGATCGTCACCTGGCTCGCCGACCGGCCCGCCGCCCGCCTGCGGTGACCTGCTGGCGATCTTCCCGCAGGCCCGCCGGCCGTTGATCTGGCGCGGCGTCCTGTGGATCGCCCGCTACGGGGTTATCGGGATCACCCCGGCCTGGTCGCTCCCCTTCGAGGATACGAGTTCCGCGAGGCTGACTGAGAGGATCATCCGAGGTCGGCGCAGATCGCAGCTGGAGCCGGTTGAAACCCCCTCCGGCCAGCGCGATCGCCGATCTAGGTCCCCCAGATCGCGCTTCGCGCTGGATGAGCGGACTAACTTCAAGCCCCTGGGCGGCAGCATCCGCCCCGAATGCGAAAGGCCGGGCGACGGATCTTGCGATCCCGCCACCCGGCCAAAGCGACACAGCCCTGGAGAGCAAGGCTCTTACCCGAACCTTAGTCCAAAGCCCTGCCACGGAAGCAAAACCGCGGCCGCGGGGTCACGTACCGTCAGCGCCGGCCTAGACGAATCAGCGTCTGGAACCGGCGCCGGCCGCCACCGCGCCGCGCCCCGCTGGACGGTCACCGCGGCGGTGTAGGCGCCGGGCGGCCAGCCCGACGACGGCTGCTTATGGCCGGCCATGGGCGCGTAGTCGGCCTTGTCGTGGTCCAGCGGCGCGGCGGCGATCCGGGCCAGCGCTTGCCGTCCGGACCGCTGAGCGTGAACACCACCCGGTCGCCGGCCTCCAGCCCCACAGCCGGACGTAGGGCACCAGCCAGGGCGACCGGCGCCGTGGGCGGCGCGGCCCCCGCTCTCACGATCCGCGTCAGCCGATCGCCCCGCGAAGCCGGCGTTGAGCACGGCGCCGGCGCTTGTAGGCCAGCGGCCGGGCCGCGGCGGGCGTCCCACAGCCCGGCCTGGGGCGCGCAGCCCCGCTGCGGCCATGTCGGGCGCGAAGGGATCCGACGACCTGCGCCGGCGTGGCGCACGGTCAAGTGCAGGTGCGGGAACTCCGTGTCGCCCGACAGCCCGACCCGGCCGATCGGCTGGCCCGCCGCACGACCTGGTCGCCGACCTTCACCTTCAGGCTGCCCCGCGCCAGGTGGCAGTACTGGGTCTCCCAGCCGCCGCCGTGGTCGATCACCACGCCGTTGCCGCACTCCTGGCCGGCGACGCAGGGCGCGCCCGGCGCGCGGATGGAGATGTCGGGCACGCCGTCGCGCAGGCGCGATCACCCGGCCCGGCCGCGGCGGCCAGCACGTCGACGCCGGCGCGCTGCAGCGGCCATGTCCAGCAGGCGGATATCGATGCCGTTGTGCGTCCTCGTAGGTCCGGTGGCCGCAGCGGTAGTCGCAGGACCGCCGGGGCCCGGATCGCGGTCGACGTAGTGCTGGATCTCGCAGGTCCGGCCGATCTCGCAGGCGATGGGCAGGGAGAGCGACGGCGGGGCGGCGGCCGCTCCGCCGGGCAGGGCCAGGGCTGAGCCGAGCAGCGCCAGGATGGCGAAGGCCAGCCGCCTGGGGTTCTTCGTGGCGTCATGCCGGGAAGGTGGCGTCAGAGTGTGGCGGGTTGAAGTCCCGCGAGATAGGCCGCGATCAGGCTCCGCACGTCCCGCGCACCCTCGCCCAGGGCCGCGAGCCGCGCGACGTCCGGCGGGCGTTGATGCGTGGCCTCCGGCGGCCGGGTGAAGGCCACCTGCCAGCCGGCCGCGGCGAAGGTTTCCGCCAGCTCGGCGTTGGTGACGATCCGCCCGGCGGCGACATTGACGACGGCGTTGGCGTCGCTGTCGAGGATCGCGCGCAGGGCGGCCACGGCGTCGTCACGGTGGATGTAGTCCCTTCCGTCACTGGGCCGGGAGGTGCGGGTCAGGGCGCGGTTGTGGGCGGCCTCGCGCAGCAACTCGGAGAGGAAGCCGGTGGCGTCCGCCGTCCAGTCGAACACATAGGAGAGCCTGGCCGCCGCACCCCGGCCGTCCGAGCGGTTCACCGCCAGGTTTTCACCGGTGAGTCGGTCAGTTCGTAGAGGTGTTCCGGGTCGTTGGGATCGACGCTCAAGGGGGAGTCCTCGCGGCCCTCCGCTTGCGGATTCCCATCATAGACCCGGGTGGAGGAGAGGTAGACCAGCCGCTCGAACCGGCCCTGTTCCAGGATGCGGGCCAACAGGCTCACATGCGCCTCCACCGTGGCGAACGGCCGGGTGCGGTAATCGCCGGTGAGCCCGGCGCAATAGAACAGCCGTCCCAGGTCGCGGGCGGCCATGTCCTCTTCGCGGCCGGGGCGAACACCTCTTCGCCGGCCGCCTTCAGGGTTTCGACGATCCGGGCGGCCGATGAAGCCGCCCGCGCCG